>JBBPIE010000027.1:0-91117 GCA_038040485.1 Candidatus Onstottus arcticum | reverse complement strand
TCTTGCTCAAAATCACAAGCTTCTCGGACTTTTGCAAGAGGCTCTTTAGTCTGTGCGGATTCAGACTCAAGCTGCACAGACTAAAGTCTATGCTACGTCTATGCTACGTCTATGCTACGCCGGAGTATAGCAATCGCATTTGGGTTGAGTAAGAGACGATGAAAGCCAAGCATCACTTCTGGTCATCATTGGCAGCGGGCGGCGCGTTGTACTGGGCCACCGGTTCCGCCGCGGCGTTTGGAGGCGCGATGCTCGGAGGCTTCGCGATCGACGCCGATCACGTTTTGGATCAGTTGTGGTCAATCCGCAAAGGCGCGGAGGCTGTACCTCGCGAGTCCGGCGGCCGGCGCGTGCAGTCGTTGTACGCGCGCTACTTCCGACGCCGCAAGCTTGTGCGCCTCCCTCTCATCTTTCATTCGTATGAGTTGCTCGCGGTGATCGCGGCGGTAACCCTGAGCCACCCCACGCCATTCCTCGTCGGACTGTTTTCAGGCTACGTGCTTCATCTCACGCTCGACATCATCAGACACTATCATGAGTTTCGGTCGCCGTTGTTTTACTTGCTCGCGTACAGACTGTCGCGCGGGTTTCGCCGCGATCTGTTGGTCAAGGCCGAATACCTGTGAGCCCCGCTGCGTTGGTATTTGTACCGGCGACGTGGATCGCCTATAATCCGGCTTCATCGTGGCACCTCGAATAAACAAGCGCGACCTGCTCTGGGTCGTCCTCATCGCAGTGTCGTTCATATTCGGACTCGCGGCTTCCTGGGAGCGGTGGGGCAACCCGCTCGTAGACTGCGGACGCGAGATGAACCAACCGCTCAGGCTCGCCGCCGGGCAGATGCTTTACTCGGATGTGCGCCACATCTACGGACCGCTGTCACCCTACGTCAACGCAACGCTCTATCGAATCTTCGGGCCATCGCTCGGAGTCCTGTACGCAGACGGGATCTTTACCGCAATGCTGATACTGGGTCTGGTCTACTGGCTGTCGCGGCAGTTGATGGGGCGCGCGGCGGCGCTGGCGGCTACGCTAAGCGTGATGTGGTTGTGCGCTTTCAAGCAAGCCGGTAACTACGTGCTCCCCTATTCCTATTCGGCGCTTCACGGTTGCGCGCTCGGGTTGGCGTCGCTGGCATTGCTGGTTCGATTCGTTCAACGGCGAGCGTCGCGGGAAACGAACGCCGGGCAAGTCGGCGAGGTCGGCGCTTCCCATCGTCTGCTGATAGCCGCCGGAGTAATGGCCGGGCTTGCGACTCTGGCTAAAACTGAAATGGGTTTTGCAGCGATAGCTGCCGGGATCGTTGCGGTCACGCTGGCAAGCATAAGCAACCCAAAGCGAGCGCTGGTTCTCTCCGCGATGTTTCTCGCACCGGCCGGAGGGCTTGTAGCCGCCGTCTACATTCTTATCGCAAGAGAAGTTGGCTGGCACACGCTGGCGGCTGACAGCTTTCTGTTTCTTCGGAACTTACCGCCAGAGCTTGTCTACTTCAACAAGCGAGTATCCGGGTTCGATCAGCCGCTCCAGTCGGTTGGACTGATGATTGGGGCCACGCTGAAAATTGCTTCGCTCGCCTTCATCATCGCGGCGATAAGCCTTCTGATAGCCAACCGGAAGAAGCCGTCGGGCGCTGAGGTGAGGCTGGCTGGTCTCTCCGCCGACGCCGGCCGCGTGAGCTACCCTCAACTCTGGCTGCTCCTTGCGACCTCGTTGATTCTTTTTGCCGCGATCCCGCTTGTCGGCGCTTTGCAGTGGGACAAGGGTCCTTATCTGGCCATGCCGCTCCTTCTGGCAGGTTTTCTGGTTGTAGTCGGCTTTCGCTATCTGAAGAGATTCTCGGCAAGCGGCGAGATCGATAGTCGCGCGCTTGTGCTGATCGTCGTGGCAGTGTACGCGCTTGTCAGCCTGGCGCGAGTCATCCTGCGAGTGCGAAGCGGCGGAGCTTACAGCTCGTACCTTATCCCCGTGTCGGTCATAATGTTCACCTACGGCTGGGCTCACCCTTTTGCCGATCTTTTTCGCAACGGACGCGCGCGAAGGCTCGCCCGCAACCTCGCGATCGGTCTCATTATTGTTGATGCGGTCGCGACGTCCGGATTGTTGGCCTATCGGTTTCGCAGCAGGAATACCTATCCCATCGTAACCTCGCGCGGAACGATGATAGCCGTGCCCGACATCGGCGAATCCGTCGGGCAGGCAATGGAATTCATCGACCGCGAGATTCCCGCAGCCGAACCGCTGGCTGTGATGCCGGAAGGCACGTCGCTGAATTTCTTCACCGGACATCCGAACCCGCTTCGAGAAGAGATCACCACGCCCGGGTTCCTGGACCTTGAAGGCGAAGAGCGCGCGATCCGCCAGCTTATCGACTCCAACACGAGGGTTGTGATGGTGACCAATCGCGCGACTCCGGAGTTTGGAGCGGCGGTGTTCGGACGCGACTATTGTCAGCGATTGATGCGGTGGGTTGATGAGAACTTCGAGCAGGTGGCGATCTTCGGACCGGATCACGACCCGAATCTGCAAATCGGCAACAAGACTTTCTTTATTCGCGCGTACAGGAAGAGAGCCTAGTCAATTCTCCGCGTAACCTCCGCGTCTCGGCGGCTTTGCGGTTAGAAGGGTTTCGACTACAACTAACCGCAGAGACGCTTGAGACGCAGAGGTTACGCGGAGAAAACATTCGCATCAGGAAACTACCGGTATCTTGATTCCCTTCTGCTCGGCCGTGCGCTTCGCTTCTTCATACCCCGCGTCGACGTGGCGAGCCACGCCGATTCCCGGATCGTTAGTCAGCACTCGATTCAATCGCCGCCCGCCGTCTTCGGTTCCATCAGCGACGGTCACCTGTCCCGCGTGAAGCGAGTAGCCAATCCCAACTCCGCCGCCGTTGTGAATCGAAACCCACGACGCGCCCGAAGCCGTGTTCAACAGAGCGTTCAGCAGCGGCCAGTCGGCGATCGCGTCCGAGCCGTCGCGCATGGCTTCGGTCTCGCGATACGGCGAAGCGACCGAGCCTGTGTCCAGATGATCTCGGCCAATTACGATCGGCGCTTCGAGCTTGCCCGTGCGAACCATGTCGTTGATGGCCTCGCCAAATTCCGCGCGCTCGCCGTAGCCCAGCCAGCAGATGCGCGCAGGCAGACCCTGAAACTGTACTCGCTCACGCGCCAGCTTCAGCCAGCGTGACAGCACTCGATCATCGGGAAACAACTCGAGCGCAAGGTTGTCGGTCTTGCGAATGTCTTCCGGACTGCCTGAGAGCGCAACCCAGCGGAAAGGACCGCGGCCTTCGCAGAACAACGGCCGGATGTACTCCGGGACGAAGCCCGGTATCTCGAACGCGTCTTCGACGCCTGCGTCTTTAGCTTGAGTGCGAATGTTGTTGCCGTAGTCGAAGGTCACCGCGCCTTTTCGTTTCAGATCGAGCATCGCTCGAACGTGCGCGGCCATCGCTTGCTTCGAGCGACGGATGTATTCTTCGGGCTCGTCTCGCCTGAGCGCCGCGGCTTCATCGAGACTCATTCCGTTCGGGACATAGCCGTTCAACGCGTCGTGCGCGCTTGTCTGATCTGTCAGCAGATCTGGAACGATGTCACGCCGCGAAAGCTCTGGCAGCACGTCCGCGCAATTGCCGATAAGGCCGACCGAAACGGCTTCGCCTTTCGATCGAGCTTCGTCGATTATCCGAAGCGCTTCATCAAGGCTCGAAGACTGCCGATCGCAGTAGCCGGTCTTTAGCCGCTTTGCGATTCGCTCGGGATCAACGTCGATGCCAAGAAAGCACGCGCCGTTTAGCGTTGCCGCAAGCGGCTGAGCTCCGCCCATTCCACCCATCCCGCCCGACACAACCAGCTTGCCTTCAAGCGAGCCGCCGAAGTGCTTGTTGGCGGCCGCCGCGAAAGTTTCGAACGTGCCCTGAACGATTCCCTGACTGCCGATATAGATCCACGAACCGGCGGTCATCTGCCCGTACATTGTGAGCCCCATCCGCTCGAGCCGGTTAAACTCCTCCCAATTGGACCAGTGCCCTACGAGGTTAGAGTTGGCGATAAGGACTCGCGGCGCGTACTCGTGAGTGCGGAAGACGCCGACGGGTTTGCCCGACTGAACCAGCAGCGTTTCGTCGTTCTCGAGCTCGCGAAGCGAACGGACGATCGCTTCAAACGAACCCCAGTCGCGAGCGGCCCGGCCGGTCCCGCCGTAGACGATCAACTGGTCAGGCTTCTCCGCAACCTCCGGGTCGAGGTTGTTCATAAGCATTCGAAGCGCGGCCTCTTGATGCCAGCCCTTGCAACTGATCTGCGAACCGCGCGGCGCCTGAACTCTTCGTGACTGACTCATTTTCTCGCTACCTGACCGTGCCAAGTTTGATTTCTCGACTCATTGAACATTTCAACTGATCACGAGATCGAAAAGTTGAGAGATTCTAACATGACGCTGTCGAGGAGACGACTCGGGCCACGGATGACCCGGCCGGGTAATTGATTCTTCGGAAATTAAGTAGTATGTTGCCGCTGTCTAAGCGTTTGATGGATTGACGCGGGATAAACGGGAGCCCATTCTCGCTCGCGGCAATTCGAGCAGAAGAGGTGATTAATGGTTAAGGCTGGGACACTCGTCCAGAACTCCCGGATGTTTACGTATGTGCTTATGGCGATCGGGATGTCGGGTTACGACGCGGTTGCGACCATGCAGCACATAGGGCGCGGGGTTGCAGCCGAGGGCAATCCGCTAATGGATTCGCTGATCCAGCAGAATGCGCTCCTTTTCTTCGCGGTAAAGATGACAGCGACGGCGATCGGGCTGATGATCTGCTACAACTATTCGCACCTGCGAACCGCGCGATTCGGTATCAAGGGAATCTTTGTGCTCTACTCGATCATTTGCGCCTATCACGTTCTAATAATCTTCCTGGGGTGATTCAGAAACTGTGGCCGGTTGCGATTTGAACCCTGGCGGTTCCCCTTCTTCTTACTCCTCACCCAACTCTCGGACGAGCGGCACAAGCGACTCAATGTAGCCGGAAAGCGGCGCGTCGCGCTCAAGAGCGGGCACAAGCTCGCGCACGCGTGAGTAAACCGCCGACAGCCGCGGTCCCGGCTTGAGAGGCTTGAGGAACTCGAGCCCCTGCGCCGCGCACATCAACTCGATAGCGAGAATCATTTCGACGTTCTTCACAACGTGAGCGAACTTGAGCGCCGAAGTCATCCCCATGCTCACGTGGTCTTCCTTGTTTGCCGAGGTTGGCAGGTTCGTCACCGAAGCCGGATGCGCCAGCACGTTGTTCTCGGCGATCAACGAAACAGCCGCGACCTGCGCAATCATCATCCCTGAGTTCATTCCGGGGTCGCGCGCGAGAAAGGCCGGCAGTCCCGAAAGGTCGGGGTTCACCAGCCGCTCTACTCTGCGTTCAGAGATCGTGCCGAGGTCCGCCATCGCCACGGCTGCATAGTCCAGCGCAAGCGCCAACGGCTCGCCGTGAAAGTTGCCTCCCGACAAAATCTCACCCGCGTCGGCAAAGATCAGCGGGTTATCCGTCGCGCTGTTGATCTCGATCTCGAGGATGCCTCGCGCGTGCGCAAGCGCGTCACGAACCGCACCGTGAACCTGAGGCATGCACCGAAGCGAGTAGGCATCCTGGACTCGTGGATCAACTGTGTGGTCGCGATGGGACTCGCGAATCTCGCTTCCCTCGATCAGCTCGCGAAGCCGCCGGGCGCTTCTCATCTGGCCGGGATGGGGTCGCACTGCCTGGATCTTGTGATCGAACGCCGAAGGCGTGCCTTTTAACGCTTCAAGTGACATCGCGCCGGTGATATCGACCGTGTTCGTCAGCTTGAGGGCGGCGAGCAATGCGAGCCCGCCGACTGCGGTCATCGCCTGTGTGCCGTTCAGCAACGCGAGCCCCTCCTTGGCCTCGAGTGCAACCGGCTCGATGCCGGCGAGTCTCATCGCCTCGCCGCCCGCAACTCTTTCGCCGTGATAGACAGCTTCCCCTTCGCCGATCACAACTTGAGCGAGGTGCGCTAGCGGCGCAAGATCACCCGAAGCCCCCACCGATCCGCGCGACGGAATCGACGGGTGCACCCGCGCGTTTAGCATTTTGACAAGCGTCTCGACCACAAGGACCCGGCAACCCGAATACCCTTTTGCCAACACGTTTGCGCGTTGGAGCATCATCGCGCGGACTACGGGTTCAGATAGCCGCTCGCCTACTCCGCAGGAGTGCGAACGCACCAGGTTTAATTGAAGCTCACGAAGTTTGTCTTGAGGAATCGGCACGTCCGAAAGCGCGCCAAAACCGGTGTTCACGCCGTAGACAACCTCGCCTCGCTCGAGAATTGTCTCGACGAACTGGCGCGCCTGTTCGATCCGCGCGCGAGCCGCGCCGGCGAGTGCGACTTCTGCTCCGCCCGCCACCGCGGCGGTCTGATCGAGCGTGAGTGACGCTCCGTCTATCTCGATGACTTGTTGATTTGACATTGATCTCAACCGGGCCGCGTGAATGAAGCAAGAGCGTATTTAACACAGGGATGGAAAGTCAAATGCGGCGAAGTTCACGCCGCTGCCGGCCGTGTCACTCTTCGATAGTTGCGCGCCGGGCCCCACTGGGCTTCGGGCTAAGCCGAGGCACCAAAATCAATTACTGCTTGAACAGAGGGTCTGTCGTATTATAGCGTTGGATTGGCCGGCAGCATCTGGTAGTAAATCAAACGACAGTCTTCACCGGAGCCGAAATGGCTTAGCCTGTTACATCCAATGTGGCCGAGACGGCGAAAAGACAAAAGCGAGCTTCTAATGGCGGCGGCAACCCAGTCGATGGTCATGCAGATGGGCATCGGCGATCTTAACGATTGCTGGCGGCTCGACCAGCGGTGTTTCTCGGACGGCGAAGCCTACGATCGCGAGACGATTCGCTACCTGCTCTCGCACACACAGTCAGTCTGCTACAAAGCGGTGTCGCCTTCTCACGAAATGATCGCGTTCGTGGTCGGAATGATCGAGCCGGACGGGACCGGCCACGTGGTTGCCCTCGGAGTAGCCCCGGACTATCGCCGCGGCGGGTTCGGGCGGCGTTTGATGCATTTCGTCGAAAGAGGCTTCTTCGACCGCGGAGTGACCAACATTCGTCTAGAAGTCCGCACCACAAACGATGCCGCCCAGAAGCTCTACCTGAGGCTGGGCTACAAGATAGTTCGCCGGATGCCTCGCTACTACACCAGCGGCGATGATGGGTACTTGATGGTGAAAAGCCTGTCTTAAGTGTCACTGAGCGCTAGCCTCCTTTTTCCATTCGTCACTCGCAGCGTCACTCGGTATTGGTTCACTTTGAACTTGTGTCAGTAGCTCGACCGTTAGGGAGAGCTCTCCCTGACGGTCGAGCTACTGATCACTGCCCGTCACTCCACTCGCTTGTCACGTCTCCACCCGATCAATTAATATCTCGCTTCCAAATAAAATCCATTGCCACCCGGGAGCATTGATGCAGATCAACCGCCGAAATGTCTCGATCGCCATAGTCTTGCTGGCTTTGCTTGGTTCGCTGAGCTGCGGGGGCGGCCAGAAGAACGCAAACCAGCAGAACGCGAAAGGCGGCAGTCAGAAGCTTGCTCGATGGGTCGCTCAGTACCGGTCGCCTGCCTCGATGAACCTTCAAGGCGTCAATCTCGCTTTCTTCTACTACAGCTCCATCTCGGTCGTCTCATCCACAACCGTATTCGTAGTCGGCGATGTGCCGGGCCCAAAAAGTGACGAAGATCGGGTAAACGTCATTCTTCGCACGACGGATGGCGGGCAGAACTGGACCGAGAAGACTGTCGAACACGCCGGATTGCAGATACCAAGACTCAACAGCGTTTACTTTGTCAGCCCCGATCTGGGATGGGCGGTCGGCGCTGATCCTCAACAGAAAGGCTTATTGCTCAAGACAACCGACGGCGGGGAAAACTGGTCCGTTTCCAGGATAAACGCCGATCAGGTTCCTACGACTATCTTCTTCGCCGATGCCGAGAACGGCTGGATCGGCGGGGCATCGCCGGCTCCGGCAGAAGAGGAGGGCGCCGGCGGGCCGAGCGTTATTCTCGGAACTACCGACGGCGGACAAACCTGGCAGACTCAGCTCAATACGCCGGTGTCTATCTTCGATATTTGCTTTATCGATAAAGCGAAGGGATGGGCTTCAGGGTCAAAGGGAGCTATCTATCACACCGACGACGGAGGTCGTTCCTGGAACGCCCAGCGAAGCGAGCTCGAGGTGGGCGACGGCCCAATCAATCTGCAGAGCGAAGGCGTCAAGCGGTTTGAGCTTCTCGGTATCCAGTTCATCGACGCCGAACACGGCTTCGTTGCGGCTTCCGCCGAAGAGGAAGACGCCGGCCGGCTACTGGCAACGAGCAATGGCGGGGCGGCATGGCGCAGACAGTGGATCGTGGCCGACTCGGGTGTCCGAGACGTTTTCTTTGTGAACCCGGACGAAGGATGGGCCGTCACCAATCGAGGTCAGTACGTTTATCACACGGTCGATGCAGGACACACGTGGCTGGCCGAGCCAAAAGTGTTCGAGCAAGACGTAACTATGGTAAGACTGGGCGCCGCCGATGCGCAGCACGTGTGGGCGGTCGGCGCCGGCGGGATTTTCTTCCGGGTCAGCGAGTAGTGAATCAAAGTTAGCATCCGTCGAATCGTTCAAGACGATTGCCAACGCTTCCCTTCCTGTTCAAAGCGATCCTTTCAAGTTCCGCCGCGTCGCGATTGCCCCAGTTTGATCCTCGCCTCGCTTCATCTGACTCGAACGTCTGCGCTATAATCCTTTTTCCGTCACATCGTATAAGGGGAGACCACAACATGAAACGATTGGCTCTTTGTTGCTGCACTGCTGTGCTGATTTCAATGCTCGCTTTAGCGGGCGCGGCCCAGAAACGCGGAACTTCCAAAGCGCGGTCGCTCGGGCCGCCCGAAGCTACGCTCAACCTCATCACTGCTGAAGGGATCATGCCTCATATCAAGACTCTCTCTTCTGACCTGTACGAAGGCCGAGGCCCCGGTACCTCCGGCGAGAACTTTGCAATTGCCTACATCGCCGACCAGTTCAAGCAGATGGGACTGGGGCCGGGCAACACCAACGGCAAGTTCTTTCAGGACGTGCCGCTCGTCGGCCTCACCACCGGTCAAGACGCCGAGATGAAAATCAAGGCCGCAAACAAAGATCTCAAGCTCAAGTTCGGCATCGACTTCGTTGCCCGCACCGTGCGGATAAGCGAGAAGACCGGCTTCGACGCGGACATGGTATTTGTCGGCTACGGTGTGGTGGCGCCCGAGTACGGATGGGACGACTACAAAGGCATGGACGTGCGCGGTAAGGTTTTGATCATGCTGGTAAACGATCCGGCTGTGCCCGATCCAAAGAATCCTTCAAAGCTCGACGAGAAGATGTTCAAAGGCCGTTCGATGACCTACTACGGCAGATGGACTTACAAGTTTGAGATCGCTGCCGCGAAGGGCGCGGCCGGTGTGCTGGTGGTCCACGAAACCGGCCCGGCCGGCTATCCCTGGTCGGTGCCCAAGGGGAGCTTCACCATTGAGAACTTCGATCTGGTTGCGAAGGACAAAAACATGTCCCGCGCCAACGTCGAAGGCTGGATAACCAGTGACAGAGCGCGCGAGTTGTTCGGCGTCGTCGGAATGAGCTTCGATGCGATGAAGAAAGCGGCGGTCCGAAAGGACTTCAAACCCGTTCCCCTGAACGCTCACGCGAAGCTCGAACTGGATCAAAAGATTCGGTTCGTTCAATCGCACAATGTAGTCGGCAAACTCGAGGGCTCTGACCCAAAGCTCAAGGACGAGTACGTCATATACACGGCGCATTGGGACCATCTCGGAGTCGGCTTGCCGAACGAGAAGGGCGACAAGATCTACAACGGCGCGCTCGACAACGCATCGGGTTGCGCGGGCTTGATAGAGATAGCTCGGGCGTTCAAGGCGCTGCCAACGCCGCCGCGTCGCTCGATTCTATTCTTGTCCGTCACCGCTGAAGAGAAGGGGCTGATCGGCTCGAAGTACTATGCCGAAAACCCGATCTATCCTTTGGAGAAAACCGTCGCCGCGATCAACATGGACGGCTTAAATCAGTGGGGACCGACTCGCGACTTCACGGTGGTCGGGCTCGGAAACTCGACGCTTGACGATGTGTTGCGTCAGGCGGCGGCCGAGAAAAAACGAATGTTGAGACCCGATCCGGAACCCGAAAAAGGCTTCTACTATCGCTCGGACCACTTCAACTTTGCCAAAGCCGGAGTGCCGGCGCTTGATCCGAATGACGGCATAGACTTTATCGGCAAGCCGGCGGGCTGGGGCAGGCAGAAGCGCGACGAGTACACCGAGCACGACTACCATAAACCCTCCGACGAGATTAAGCCCGACTGGGATCTGTCCGGCGCGGCGGAGGATCTGCGGTTGCTGATGACGGTCGGCTACAGAGTCGCCAACTCAGCAACGTATCCCGAGTGGAAGCCCGGGAATGAGTTCAAGGCAAAACGCGACGAGATGATGAAGAAGACCGGACGATGACCTCAGTAGCATCTCTCTGCGCAAACCTCGGCGTCTTCGCGTCTCTGCGGTTAGTTGCATTTTGTGACCTGCTAACCGCAGAGACACTGAGACGCCGAGGTTTACGCAGAGAAGACTATTGATCTGAAGGCCATAAGACAAACTTCTCGAGGAGGCAAAGTGAAACGACGGAAACTGGGGACTGAAGGACTGGTGGTGTCCGAGCAAGGGCTCGGCTGCATGGGAATGTCCGAGTTCTATGGCGCGACTGATGAAACCGAGTCGATCGCAACGCTCAATCGGGCGCTCGAACTCGGAATAGACTTTTTCGACACGTCGGATATGTACGGCCCGTACAAAAACGAAGAACTGCTGGGAAAGGCGTTTCGCTCGCGGCACGAAGAGGTGATCATAGCGACAAAGTTCGGCATCCAGCGTGATCCGGCCAGTCCGACAGGCCGCTCGATCAATGGCCGGCCTGAATATGTGCGCGAGGCGTGCGACGGTTCCTTGAAGCGGCTCGGCGTGGAATGCATCGATCTTTACTATCAGCACCGTGTCGACGCAACGGTTCCGATTGAGGAAACAGTGGGTGCGATGGCGGACCTGGTGCGTCTCGGAAAAGTGCTCTACATCGGGTTGAGCGAAGCCGGCCCGGAGACGATTCGGCGTGCGCACGCCGTCTATCCGATCAGCGCGCTTCAGACCGAGTATTCGCTGTGGAGCCGCGATCCCGAAGACGAAATCCTCGCTACGACTCGCGAGCTTGGCATCGGATTTGTCGCTTACAGTCCGCTCGGGCGCGGGTTCCTGACGGGTCAGTTCAAGAGCTTTGACGACCTGGAGGCGGACGATTACCGGCGCTACTCGCCGCGATTTCAAGGAGAGAACTTCGCAAAGAATCTCGAGTTGGTCGCGCGAGTTACCGAGGTAGCCGAAGAGAAGGGAGTGAGTCCCGGGCAGCTCGCGTTGGCGTGGGTGCTGGCTCAAGGCGAAGACATCGTGCCGATACCGGGGACGAAGCGGCGAAGCTATCTCGAAGAAAACGCCGCGGCTTCGGAGCTTGAGTTGACTGCCGATGATCTGGCGCGAATCAACGAACTGCTCCCGCAGGGGTCGGCAGCGGGTATGCGATATCCGGAAGCGATGATGAAGTTTGTGAATATGTGAGTTGTGGCAGGCAGCTCAACGTAAAAGGCCGGGGCTAACCCGGCCTTTTTTCTATTCTGTTTGGTGTTTGCGGAGCGACTACCAGCGGGGCTCGCGACGCTGGCCGCGTCCGCCCCCGTCCCCGGCGCCGCCTCCACCGAAGCTGCGCTCGGGCCGCGGGCGCGCTTCGTTCACGTGGATCTCGCGGCCGTTCAACTCGGCGCCGTTGAACTTCTCGATAGCCTTCGCCGCAGCATCAGGCTCCATCTCGACAAAAGCGAAACCTCGCGAGCGGCCGGTGTCCCTGTCGGTTACTATCGTAGCCGACTCAACCGGGCCCACTTCCGAGAACAGATCGGTGAGCTGATCTTCCGTCGTCTGATACGACAGATTCCCTACAAATAATCTCATTGTCTCTCCTGAGTTTCTCCAGAAACTTGTTAGAAGGAACTCGTTTTGGCCATCCGGGAGAAAGTCGAGAGCATTTACCAGCAGACATTTCCGAACAGAGAAGACGCGCTCCTGTAACCAATCCTGAGCGGCATGTCCGCCGCCACGTCGAACGCCGCCCATAGTACCAACCTTCAATTCATTTGTCGAGATTTTAGTCACCTCGGGACGGTGCCTTGTTTGCTATCGCGATCGGCAGCTCAGTCGTTATGCCCGAAGCGCGGTTTCCGGCATAGTCTTCGGCAATAACCTTGATGATGTAGTTCCCGGAAGCCAAACTCGCACTGCGCAGGAATCCCTCCATCCACGCTCCGTCTCGGACCCGATTGGTCGCGATGTACCTGAACCTGGTCGGCGTGCCGTAAGCGCTCACGCCGCTCCCTTCAGCGTAGACCGTGAACACCGATGAGTCTTCCGCCGGCAAACGATTGAACTCGATGTTGATCACTGGCTGCTCGAATCCTCTCGCCGGGGTCCGGTCCTCGTTCAACAGTTGATAGCCAAGCTTGTAGATGCCCAGTTTTCGATTCGCGCCGTTCCCGTCGACTCGATCATAAGCCGTGACTAGAATCGCGGCGTCACCCGAAACCACCGGCCGACCTCCGCGCCCCGGGAACGAAAGCGCGACCCCCTTCTCTGATATTCCGGTGTTTAGTGTGGCCGCCGGCACGACTTCAATCCCGTTTTGTTCGACAGTCGGGGCAACCGTGTCTTTCAAGCCGAAGAAGGATAGCTGTAGCGGGTTCGCTTGCGCATTCCAGGGACCGAGATTCAGATGAACGTGATTCAGGCGATTCACTGAACCGAGAAAGTCCCCGACTCTGAACCGCGTTCCGCGACGCACCCTGATTCCAATCAACTGGCCGGTTGGATCGGTTCGCGACTTGAACTTCTCGGGAGCTTGAACCTCATTGCTTGCGTTGCGTCCGACGCGAACGTGGAAATAACTAAACAGTCCGATTTGCACACCCTCACTCACCTCGTCGAAGTCCCAATTCGAAATCGGCGAGCTGACCTTCTCGTCGTTTACGGATAGCACCGCGTCGCCTGCGTTGCCACGAATGTCCAAACCGCTGTGAAGGTGATCGAGGGCAATGCCACCCGGTGCCCCTCTCGCTTCGCCGACGACGCCAGTGATCTCGTGCGCTTGATCCTGAGGACTTAGCGGCCACGGAAAAGCTTGACCCGCTCCGGGCTCAGGTTTAGCGAGCAAAGGGAGAACGTGTCGCGGAGCGGGCTCTTCGGCGGCAGGCTGAACAAACTCCGGATCGGCAGCTTTCGTTTCTGTTTGTGGCGCCGCGGGAAACACTGCGCGAACCAGATAGTTCTGCGCATCGGCCACGTAGAGGTTGCCTTCGCGGTCGCGGGCAATACCACACGGACCGTTGAATCTCGCCTCGGCGCCTACTCCTTCGGAAAAACCTGTCCGCTTTCCGGCGTAGACGCTCATATCGCCCTCGGGCGACACGCGAAGGATCCGGCCCCTGCCCTCGTCTGCGATGAAAATGAATCCGTCGTGAGTTAGAACTATTCCTACCGGGTGATTCAGCCGTGCTTCGTTTTCCTGAGGCTCGCCGTCGGATTCCCGGCCGACGGTGGTCACATCGCCGTCGGGCGTGATCTTTCGAATCGCGTGATTGCCGGTGTCGGCTACAAAGATGTTGCCTGACTTGTCCGCCGCAACCCCGCACGGAGTATCGAACGACGCCGAAGCCCCCTGACCGTCGGCGTGGCCTGGAGATCCGCCGCCGGCCAGCGTCGTGACCTCGCCGTCCACTGATATCCTGCGGATGGAATCGTTGTAAGCATCCGCGACGAGGATGTTTCCCTTGCGATCGACCGCGACTCCGATCGGTCCATCGAACTCGGCTTCATTCGACGGGCCGTCTTTGAACCCCGCGGCTCCGCTTCCGGCAATCGTGCTGACGATGCGGCCATCGGCCGACAGCTTGCGTATGCGATTGTTCGAAGTATCAGCGATGACAATGGCGCCTTCCTTGTCTATCGCGATTCCCGAAGGCGTGTTGAACTGCGCGCGGAGAGCATCGCCGTCGCGAAAACCTTCGTCTGATCCGGCTATCGTCTTGACGTTCCCATCCTGCGTGATGCTTCTGATGCGGTTGCTTTGTCCGCCGTCGGCAACGATCACGTTGCTGTGCTTATCGAGCGCGATCCCGAACGGGTCGCTGAAACGGGCTTTGCCGGCTTTGCCATCCTCGACCCCCGGCTGCCCCGAGCCGGCAATCGTAGAAACCGACCCAACGGCATCGCGTTTTGTAGGAATGGGTTTCGCGAAGAAGTAATAAACGTTGATGGCGACAGCGCTGGGCAGCGCAAGAATGAGAACCGCTAGCAGTATCTTTCGCATGAATCTTGGACGTGCGACCAGCTACTCGTTACAACCTTCTGAACCTGTGGCGCCCTGGCCCGACTACGACAAAAGCGTGCCTGAGCTCATCCTCAGAGTAGGTCCGTAGGACTAGCTCGAGTTCGGTATGACCAGCTCTCGATGTAGAGGGAGAAATTCGAAGGTAAATGACTCCGGCACCCAAACCCTTCACGTGGACCAATCCGCCAAAGTCCCTATCTCTTGTCACGAGTACGCGGCCTTGCTGCTGAGCCAGTGCCAGCAACTCTGAATCGGCTGAACGAGAATGACCTAATTCACTCGCGGTGACAACGTCATGGCCGGAGTCCCTGAGAAACCTGGCGGTCGCTGCGTAGACACATTGATCAAGCAGGAGCCTCACGAAGGCACCGAAATATGAATATCCTCTGACTCAACGATGTCGATTGCAAACGCAATGCACGCACGAACGTCTTCGATCTGAAGATCCGGGTAGTAGTCTCGTACTATCTCATCAAACGTCAGCCCCTCGCCGACCAGTTCAAGGACGTTGACCACAGGGATCCTTGTGCCCGCCACGCAAGGCTTGCCAAAGTGAATACTCGGATCAACCTCGATTCTAGCTTTCATCGGTATCCCTCGAATCCTCAAAGCATATCATCGAGGCAGTTGGCTTACATTGTCGAAGTATCTCACGAACATCTTCATCCCGCCCGAAGCCATCCCCCAATCGAAGTTTTCATTCTTCGCATGATAGCCGTGCTCCGGGAGCGAGAGCCCGAGAAACACGATCGGCGCCTTCAAGTGTTCTCTCATCGTAACAACCGCCCCAATCGAGCCGCCCTCTCGAGTAAACGCCGGCTCGCGCCCGAAAGCATACTTCATCGCTTCGGCTGCGGCGTCGGCAAACTTACCCTTGAACTCACCGGTGTAAGGCCCAAGCGCCGACTCGAACTCGACTACCACGTCCGGATTTTGCTTGCGCACGAAATCGCGGACGAGCTTGAAGACTCGCTTCGGGTTCTGGTCGGGAACGAGCCTGCAACTGATCTTGGCTTGCGCCCGGTATGGCACAATGGTTTTCACGCCCGGTCCCTGGTAGCCGCCTGTTATGCCGTGAACTTCGAATGTCGGCTCGGCCATTATGGCTTTGAGCACGCGCTCGGCGTCGTCAAACCGAAGCTTCCTTAGCTCGTGCGCGGCTTTGAACTTCTTAGTCGTGAAGCCGGAATCAAGAAAGCTCTTCACTTCCTTCTTCGTGGGCGGCTTCACATTATCGTAGAAGCCCTTGATCTTCACTCGCCCGCTGTCGGCGTCGTAACACTTTGAGATCACCTTGCACAGTTCGCCGATCGGGTTGCGGGCCGGCCCGCCGGTGAGACCCGAGTGAACATCCTTTTCGCCGGTCTGAAGCGTCATCGTCAGCATCATCGCGCCGCGCAGCCCGTAAGGTATCGCCGGCCGGTCGCGCGAAATCCAGATCGTGTCGCTCACCAGGATAGAATCGGTCTTCAAGCGGTTCACGTTACTCTTTATGAAGTGCTCGAAGTTCGGACTTCCGATTTCTTCTTCAAGCTCCCAGATGAAGTTGATGTTGAGCGGTACCTGGTGTTGCGCGGCATAATGAGCCGCCATCATCGCGGAAAGCGCCGGGCCCTTGTCGTCGGTCGTACCGCGGCCTTCATAGCGCCCGTTCTCATTGAAGAAGGTGAAAGGCGCTTTGTGCCACTCCTCGGGATCTGCCGGTTGCACGTCGATATGGTTGTAAATGGTCAGCGTCGGGTTGTTCGCATCGCTTTCGATCCTCCCGAACACAACGGGGTTGCCGGGCGTCTCGACGATTTCAGCCTTCGCGCCGATCGCTTCAAGATACTGGCGGGCGGTTTCGGCGCCGTGCCTGATGTCGGGCGCGCGCTCGGGT
The DNA here is from genome assembly GCA_038040485.1 of Candidatus Onstottus arcticum. Taxonomy (GTDB): domain Bacteria; phylum Acidobacteriota; class Blastocatellia; order UBA7656; family UBA7656; genus Onstottus_B; species Onstottus_B arcticum. Next base: position 74,702 of record JBBPIE010000027.1, on the reverse strand, counting down.
TCCATGCTTATAGTCGGAATCTCGACCAGTTGAGCCAGCTTGTTTTCAAATCCTTCTCGCGACGCGAGGATGTATGAATCGAGGCTGTCGTACAGTTTCCCGTTCTCTGCCATTCTAATTTGCGCGCTCCTTGTGTTGGTGTGACCCGCGATTATGATGACCGGCATTCGAGACTGTCAAGGAACCGTCACGAACGCGCTCGATCCAAAGCAACAATCGCGAACGCCTGATTGCAAGCGCTCCCAGTCAATACTCTCAGCTTGCCTTGAGCTTGTTCTCTTGATCGAAAGAGGTGGGTTTTGAGCGGGCAGTGGGCCGATAAGATCCACAGAATCGACGGCGGCCAAGCTCTCAGGCGTCCGACTGTGCGCGTCGGTTGGCGTCAACGCATACGGCCCCGGGCGACTCCCTATTAACTAGAGACACGCGAATTCTTTTGTGCTAATATCCGGGTCTGGGACGGCCCGGACCGGCGCGGAAACGCCGCCTCGCCCTCGAAATAACCGCTCTTCTCTCAAGATTTCAGCCCCTAATTGAACGTCTCAAAGGTTGGCGATTGCAGCTCGCCGCGTCATTGCGGTCGGCTTGCGGACACAACAGCGGTGGGCTAGACTCCGGCCAAGCTTGGAAAGAGTTGCCCGACGATTCGAATCGTTCGAAGACGATTTTCTCGCGTAAGCCGAGCCAACGTAAGGGAGATTCAGATGGTAAGCAGAATACTACTCGCTGATGACAGCATCACCATTCAGAAGGTGGTCAATCTAACCTTTGCCGACGAAGGCATTGACGTGGTTTCTGTCAGTAATGGCGAGATGGCCGCGAGACGATTGGACGAGGTGAATCCCGATCTGGTGCTTGCCGATATTTTCATGCCCGGCAAAAACGGCTATGAGCTTTGCGAGGTCATCAAGAAGAATGCCAAGTTCCGCAACGTGCCCGTCGTGCTGCTGGTCGGAGCATTTGAACCTTTCGACCAGGCCGAGGCGCGACGCGTCCAGGCCGATGCTCATCTGACAAAACCCTTTGAGTCGCGCACGCTTGTCGAGACGGTCCGCAAGTTACTTGCAAAATCCGAACGCCCGCGTACGGGGCCTCCCGTGACGACGGCGCCGGCCGAGCCCGAAACTCCTATCGTTGCCGCGACACCTAACGACTGGCTCGAGCCGACGCCGGTCGAATCGACTGTCTCAATAGATTTTGAATCATCGTCAGGTGAGTGGGAACCGGTTGAATTGCCAGGCGGACCAGTCACCCAAACGAACGGCGAAACCATGCCGCTCGATCTTGGACAGGCTCCGCTCGGCGAGTCTCTGAGCTTTCACCCGGTCGACCTCCAGCCTTCGAACGACAAAGGCAACAGCGGCGACGTGCCGTCATGGGAGCGACCCACCGGCGAACTCGTCTCGCCGCCCGGACAAAGCCAGTCCTCAACGCCACTCACGCCCGAAGTCCACGCGTCCGCCGGCGAAGCGCTCGATTCATCATTCGAAATCGCTTCTGCGTCGAATGCAGGCACGGCAGAACAGCCGAGCCTGGAGATCGAAACTCAGACCTGGCCCGATCCATCGCTTGGCGTGCCGGCCACCTCGAGCGACGAGCCTCTCGAAGCGTCTGGCTTGGCAATTGAAGCTCAACCCTGGACGGAGGATGCTCCTTCGCCAGCAGCGTTCGAGCAGCGACAGATGGTTGTAGATTTCGACGAGTCCTTGCCAGCGAACTCCGAATTGGATTCGGGCGCCGTAGTGCACGACTCAATCCCGCCAGGTGTTCGGCTCGATGGCCGGCAGGCGCAAGATGCCATCGAATGGCGAATGGAAGAAGTTGAACAAGCCGCGTCCGAGTTGAAAGCCGAGGACTCGCGCAACCTGAAAACGACGATGCTCGAGCCGCCCGAGGGCAGCCCGGTCTCGGTCGAGGCCAGCGGCGAGACAGCCGCCGCATTCCGCTTCTCCGAAGCTCCGGCTGCAGTGGAGGCTTCAAGCTTGTTCACGGCAGATGAACCGCTTGGCGACGTTTTGTCCGATGGCGCCGGTGAACTGCCCCGCACACCGGCCGCGCCTGAAGCGCCGCTCGACGAGCCGACGCTAACCGAATTCAACCTGGAGCTCTTGCCTGATGCTCCGGCTATGATTGTGGAGGTTCCTGAGCCACATCCGACGTCGGGCAGGATAACCGGCGAGTTGGTGACAGCCGACCTGCCGCTGGAGGCACAGCAGCTTGTCGAGGCTGCATCTCAAGATTTCGCCGCCAAAGAAGTGGTCGAACCTTTTCGCGACGTGCCCGAGCAAGCGTTGCAACCGGACATGCTTAGCGAGGCGTCGCAGGAGTCTCTCAGCCCGGAGGCGTCGATTGATGACTCCGCTGCTTACGACTGGACCTCTCCCAGTGCCGTGTCGCATTCCACGGGACGGCTCGATTCAATGGTTATGCCGGTCGAGTTCGCCGAGGTGCCTGCGGAAGATGCTGCCCCCGAACCAGATCCGCTCGAAGCCGCCGTCGTTGCCGACACTGCGGTCGAGCTCGGGGAACGGGAATCGGAGCAGTTGCATTTCGCCGCGATCGACGTCGAAGCGTCACCGGTCGAAGCGCGCGAGTCGTCAGCAGAATACCTCGACCCATCGGACCCCGAGCGAGGCTTTGAGTTCTCGCGCGCACTGGTCGACAACCTTGCGGCGGCCACGAACGAGAACGGGCACGGCGAGACGAGAGACACGCCGCCGGGGCCAGTCGAGCTCTCGCCGTTGGTGATCGACGAGATCGTAAGGCGAGTCGTAGCTCAGATAGGCGACTCCGTCGTTCGCGAGATTGCGTGGGAGATAGTTCCCGATTGCGTCGAGCGAATCATCGAGCAGCAAACACGCGCCGCGCTTGCCAAGAGATAGCTCAGCATTCAGCGACATCCGCACAACGCACGAGAAAGGGATAGAGTCGACAGTCCCGCTACCGCGCTCGCATTGCTGACCTGAATGCAGTCGCTGGCGTTGCAGAGCGCCTTGACGAGGGTGGGGCTCTGCAGTCTTTGGGTGTTACTGCGCCTTCTGCGACTGGTGCCAAAGCTGGTTACGGAAAGAAGCGGAACAAAACCGACTGGTCACCGAGAAGCTTGCTGCGCGTCAGTTTTTGTCAGCCTCCATCCCTGTACCAAATCCGCCCGATGGTTGTGTCTACTGGATCAGACCCGCCAACCCACGCATACTCGGGCAACTTTCTTTCCGCATCCTCGATCGAGTTGCCTGACGTATAGGGAGAACCCCTACCCGACCGTAAGACTTCGGCTTATCCGATAATCAGACTTATCCTGATATCACCTGTGATCGATTGGGTTGTATCTTACTGGCCTGGACCTGACGCAGATGTGGTACAGGGAGTCGCATATAATCCACTCCCGAAAGTAACGCGAACCGGTAGGCAAATCTCCTCCTCCGTCTAGCAGGACTGTACGAATGAGCGCGTTTGCTCATTCCACCGGGTTCAATCAAATCGAAAGTCCCGAGTTGTCCTGCTGAGTTTGAGATTGACCAACGATGAGGGATTGGACTAGACTCGGACGCAACTGTCATTTTGGCGCACGAACCAGCTTCGGAAAACGCGGTGAACCACATCGGGAGGTGAAGCCATGAACTTCAATCACAAGTGTTTGAGTCTCTGGGCAAGCGTTGCGTTTGCATTGTTATTTTTCGCCTCCTCTCCTGCGATGGCTCAGATCTCACTGGGTGCGGCGGAGAGTTTCGGGGTCCTCGGCGGTTCGACTGTGACCAATACGGGCTCGACCACCGTCACCGGAAACCTTGGCGTCAGCCCAGGTACCGCTGTCACGGGTTTTCCTCCGGGGACGGTGACCGGGGGAACGATACACCTCAACGATGCAGTCGCAGCTCAGGCTCAGAGCGATGTCACCACTGCGTACAATGCCATAGCGGGCACGGCGTGCAACGTGGACTTGACCGGTCAGAATCTGGGTGGCCTCACGTTAACGCCCGGGGTCTATTGTTTTTCGTCGTCGGCTCAGTTGACGGGAACGCTCACTCTCAACGCCCTGGGTAACCCGAATGCGCTCTTCATCTTCAAGATCGGGAGTTCGCTCACGACCGCGAGCAGCTCGTCTGTTCTGGTGATCAATAGCGGTAGGAATTGCAACGTGTTTTGGCAGGTCGGCAGTTCTGCGACGCTCGGCACGAGCACCAGTTTTGTAGGGAACATTCTGGCGCTCACGAGCATCACCCTGACGACCGGCGCAAACGTGTCCGGTAGAGTCTTGGCGCGAAACGGCGCCGTGACGATGGATACCAACAGCGTCACCGTGTGCGCGGGTGCCATCGCCTGTCCGGTCATCACGGTGAACCCAGCAACGCTGCCGAACGGCGTGGTTGGAACCCCGTACAGCCAAACCGTCTCGGCGGTCGGCGGAACCGCGCCATATACCTTCGCGGTTTCGAGCGGGGCACTGCCGAACGGCCTGACGCTTAACGGGACGACTGGCGTCATCTCGGGGACGCCGACCGCGGCAGGCACCTTCAACTTTACAATCACCGCCACCGACACGAACGGCTGCCCAGGCAGCCGACCGTACTCCATCGCGATGGCGGGCGCGCCCGGCTGCCCCATCATCACAGTCAACCCGGCAACGCTGCCGCCCGGTGTCATCGGGACGCCCTACAGCCAGACGGTCTCGGCAGTCGGCGGAACCGCGCCATACACCTTCACGGTCTCGAGCGGGGCACTGCCGAACGGCCTGACGCTGAACGCGACGACCGGCGTCATCTCTGGGACGCCGACCACGGCCGGCCAGTCCAACTTCACGATCACAGCTACGGACGCCAACGGCTGCCCAGGCAGCCGACCGTACTCCATCGTGATCCCGGTCGTGCCCGGCTGCCCTTTCATCACGGTGAACCCGGCCACGCTTCCCCTCGCTGTCCTCGGGATCTTCTACAGCCAGACGATCTCGGCCGTAGGCGGAACGCCGCCATACACCTTCACGGTCTCGAGCGGGGCGCTGCCGCCCGGCTTGACGCTTAACGCGACGACCGGCGTCATCTCGGGGACGCCGACCACGGCCGGGCAATTCAGCTTCACGATCACAGCGACCGACGCAAACGGCTGTCCCGGCAGCCGAGCGTACTTCCTCCAGCTCCCGGCTCCTGGGCCTCCGGGGCCTCCTGGCAGCGCCGTTCCGACGCTATCGGAGTGGGGGGCAATATTGATGGCGCTGCTCATAATTGCTGCTTGCACCTTCTTCCTGGTCGGACACAGTAAGGCAGCAATGTCACTTGCGGCAGCAGTTCCTTCTACTGCGTTCACGGGAGCTGAAAAGACCCTGGACTGGAAGCTGCTGGCGCGCACTGCGATGTACGTCGAAGCGGGGATTGCGCTGGCGCTGATTGCGCTTTCGGCAAACCCGGTTGATATCCTCGGCGCTCTCACTTCAGGTCTCGTGGTTGCGTTCATCCTGCACTTGTTGATTGGCGGAGCTCGGCGGCGTTGAGCAGTGTGCGTCGGCAACCATCTTAATGAGTGACGATGGCTAGCCGCCGCTCGCCCAGCATAACCCTTCTTCTCTTGAAGGCCAACGCGAAGCACCAGTAGGCGTTGCCAACCTGGCTAGGTGGCCGGTGAGTATGTTGCCGAGTGAGCGAGTGATTGAGTTCTTCACGGCTAATCGCAAGCCGCTGCGGTTTTTGGCGCTGTTCGTGTTGATATTTGCGACTTGCTACTTGTTGTTTGGCGTTATTCCCAGAGTTCGGTTGGGAGTCATCAATCCCTACACTGAGTTTCTGGCGAAAGCGGTCGCAGCCGTCATCAACCTGTTCGGCGCAGGTGCCGTAGCGAACGGTGCTCTGGTTTACTCTTCTCGTTACTCGATGGACATTGCCATGGGCTGCGATGGCGTCGAAGCGTCGTGCCTGTACTTGGCAGGAGTGGTGGCGTTCCCTACCTCATGGCGAGCCAGGCTGATAGGGTTGGCCTTCGGAGTCCCGTTGATCCAGGCTATCAACCTGGCTCGCCTCGTTGGGCTCTACTATGTTGGTATGTACTTGCCGTCTGTAGCCGATCGAATCCATGACTACGTCGCCCAGACCATCGTCATTCTTCTCTCAACGGCAATCCTCATCTTCTGGCTCGAGCGATTTGGCGTTCGGCATCAGCGGGCATAAATGGCCGAGGCTGTTCGCGCTCGCGCTTGCTCTCTACATCGTGATTCTTCCCCTATGGTGGTATTCGCTCGGCGCTATCTCGGCGGTAGCAGGCACATGTGCGAGCTGGATCTATACATTCTTTGATGCTGGAGTTGCGATCAAGCCAAGGGCCAGAGTAGTTCAACTTGTGGTGAACGGCAGGTTGCAGTCGAGTGGCTTACGAATCGACATGGTGACCTACGGTTTGCCGATGCTTGTGGCGCTCGTGATCGTGACTCGGTCGAACTCGCTGGTTGCGAAGCTGCGGGCGCTTGCGATTGGGTGCGCCGCCATGTTCGTGCTGACCGTCTGCGCGTTGATGGCGTGGGCAAAGATGACGAGCTTGCAGCTCGAGCAGCAAGCCGCGCCAGGAAGCAACGAGTCGAGCTTTTTCTTCCTTGCTTTTCACGGTTATACGTTCTCGCAACCCGCGGTAGCCGTACTGATCTGGCTGACGCTGATCATGCTTGGCCTGTTCAAGGGAAGATCTAAGCACGAAGGGGGTGTTGCGACAGTCGCACGCAACGCTTCGTGTCCCTGCGGAAGCGGGCGGAAGTACAAACGTTGCTGTGGTGGATGAGGAACGCAACGCGGCCTCGCCCGTGACGCCGAACGCGTTGAACAGCAGCCGGCCCAAGCAAATCGACGTGAACGTCGCATGACTTTGTGAGAATAGTATAAACCTAGACACGCAAAGGGCAGCTTCGCGCAGCTCTCTGGTTCCTTTGGACATCGAATCGAAACTGAACCACTGCCAGAGGTTGACCATCTCCTTTCTATCCCCTTTAATTGTTTGGCCGCCACGCTGCGCCGGAACTCGCTGGCCGCAAGTTATTGCCCAGCAACAATGAATCAGCTTAACGCGAAGTAGCTGACACTGTAGGCGAGCGACAAGCGTTTGCATAACGATATGAATGAGATTCCGAAAGCTTATGAGCCTCATAGCGTCGAGGAGAAGTGGTATCCGCTCTGGGAATCCCGCGGATACTTCAAGCCTCGCGGCGAAGGCCAAACTTATACCATTACGATTCCACCGCCAAACGTAACCGGCTCGCTGCACATTGGTCACGCATTGTGTTATTCGCTCCAGGACGCGCTCGTCCGGTGGAAGCGGATGCAGGGTTTCAAGACACTGTGCGTGCCCGGCACCGATCACGCCGGGATTGCAACCCAGAACGTCGTCGAAAAAGAACTTCGCAAGGAGGGCCTCACCCGCCACGATCTGGGCCGCGAGCGTTTCGTCGAGCGGACCTGGGAATTTGTAAACAGGTACGGCGGAGTGATACTCACACAGCTTCGGCGGCTGGGGTGCTCGTTCGACTGGGACCGGGCGCGGTTCACGCTCGACGAACGGTATGTCGAAGCGGTGATGGAATGCTTCGTTCGCTGGTGGGAAGCGGGGTTGATCTATCGCGGCAAGCGAGTCATCAACTGGTGTCCGCGCTGTCTGACGGCGATCTCCGACATCGAAGTCGAACACGAGGACCGCGCTGCTAAGCTCTATCATTTGCGCTATCCGTTCAAAGATGGAAACGGCTTCGTTGTGGTTGCCACGACCCGGCCTGAAACGATGCTTGGGGACACGGCAGTCGCTGTAAACCCGGCGGATGAGCGCTACACGGAGATGATCGGCAAAACTATCGTGCTTCCGCTTGTCGGGAGAGAGATTCCGCTGATAGCCGACGACTACGCAAAGTCCGAGTTCGGAAGCGGCGCGGTGAAAGTCACGCCGGCCCACGACCTGAACGACTTTGAGGCAGGCATGCGCCACAATCTGCCAAAAGTGATCGTCATCGATGAGCACGGAAAAATGTCGGCCGATGCGGGCGAGCGCTATGCCGGACTGGATCGCTTCGAGGCTCGCGAGCGAGTGCTCCAGGATCTGGATGCTCTGGGACTGGTCACCAAGATCGAAGACTACACAGTCCCCACCGCCTTGTGCGCACGCTGCCACACCATCATTGAGCCGCTGCTTTCCGAGCAGTGGTTTGTGAGAATGAAGGAACTCGCGCAGCCTGCGATCGACGTAGTTAAGCAGGGGCGAGTGAAGTTCTACCCTGATCGCTACGAGCGGACGTATCTCGACTGGATGGAAAACATCCGTGACTGGACGATCTCTCGCCAGCTTTGGTGGGGTCATCGAATTCCGGTCTGGACAACCGAAGACGGCGAGTACATCGTTGCTCGCAGTGAATCCGAGGCCAAAGACAAAGCGAACGGCAAAACGATAACTCAAGACGAAGACGTGTTGGATACCTGGTTCTCCTCGGGGCTGTGGCCCCAGGCTGTCCTCGGCTGGCCCGAAGATACAGAAGACCTGGCGGTCTACTATCCGACATCGGTTCTAGCGACTGCGCGCGACATCATTTATCTCTGGGTGTCGCGAATGATTATGAGCGGGCTGTACTTCACAAAACAGATTCCGTTCAGCGATGTGTATATCTATGCGACGGTGATGGACGAGCAGGGCCGCCGCATGAGCAAGTCGCTTGGGACGGGAGTTGACCCGCTCGATTTGATCGAACGTTATGGTTCGGATGCGCTTCGCTTCTCGCTGCTGGTTCGAGCCGCGCGGGGCCAGGACATCCGCTTCGCAAAGGTTGAAAACGGCAGGCAGCCTCAAGTTGAAGAAGCTCGGAATTTCGGGAACAAGATCTGGAACGCGGCGCGGTTTGTGATGATGAACCTCGGCGAGACTTCAAAGGCGGAAGCAAAATGGGTTCCTTCCGACGAGCTTGCGGATCGGTGGATTCTGGCGGAACTCAACGCGGCGATCGAGCAGACGACCCGCGCGTTTGACGAGTACAAGCTCAACGAAGTGGCCCAGACTCTCTATCATTTTTTCTGGGACGAATTCTGCGATTGGTATATCGAGCTGTCGAAATCGCTGGTTATCGCGAGCGAAGAGACTCCCGAAGTCCTGGCTGCGCGATGCCGCATCGTGTATGTGCTCGAAACAAGTCTGCGATTGCTTCACCCGCTGATGCCGTACCTCACGGAAGAGATATGGCAACGGCTCCCTCACACCGGCGAGTCGATAATGCTTCAACAGTGGCCAATCGCGGATGCCAGCCGCGCCGACGGGGCGGCGATCGAGCAGATGGGAACACTGATCGCGCTGATTACCAAGGTGCGCAACATTCGGTCGATCTTCAACATCCCTTCGCAAAGCCGCGTCGAGCTACACCTCGGCACCGTCGATCCGGCTGCGCGCTCGCTGGTGCTGGATAATACCGACCGGATCAAGCGACTTGCCCGGGTTGAAACGATCATCTTCTCTGACGCGCTTCCCGCGTTCGAGTCGGCGGCATCCGACATCGTGAGTGGCATTGAGGTGGCCGTGCCGCTTGGAGGCTTGATCGACCTGGACAAAGAAAGCGAACGCATTTCAAAGGAGATGGAGCGCAAACAGAACGAAGCACGCGGCCTGGCATCGCGGCTCGACAATGCTTCGTTCGTCGAGCGCGCGCCTCGCGACGTCGTGCAGGAGGCGGGGCGCCGGCACGAGGAGTTGATCTCGGAGATAGAAAAGCTCAAGTCCACGCTCGGTTCGATCCGGCGCGTGTAAACGCCTCATTCATTCATGGAAATCGACTCGGGAATCATCTACGCCTACGCGTCCGATCTTCTAAAAGAAGACCTGGGGCGCGGAGACATAACGACCAAGAGCATAGTTCGGGGAGGCGCGCGCGCTCGCGGACGTTTCATGGCGAAGCAGGATTTCGTGCTTTGCGGACTCGAGATCGCCGAAGCGGTTTTCAGCACGCTTGACGCCAACATTCAGCTTGAGTCGCGTGTCTATGACGGCGATTCGATAAGCGGGGGCTCAGAGTTTGCGATGATCGAGGGACCAGCAGCGGTGTTGTTGACGGCCGAGCGAACAGCGTTGAATCTGATGGGACGGCTGTCCGGCGTGGCTACGCTTACCCGCGAGTTTGTGAATCGCATAAGTGGAACAGAGGCGCGAATCGTCGATACGGCGAAGACGACGCCCGGTCTGCGTTTGCTGGAGAAGTACGCGGTGACAGTGGGCGGCGGCTTCAATCATCGCTTCGGGTTGGATGATGGAGTGCTGATCAACGATAATCACATCGCGCTTGCCGGCGGAGTTCGGCGCGCTGTGGAGCTGGCGCGGCGAGCCGCCCCTCACCTGATGAAAATAGAAGTGGAAGCCGGAAATCAATCTCAGCTTCGCGAGGCGCTGGCTGCCGGAGCGGACGTAATATCGCTCCACAACATGGACACCGCCGAGATTCGCGATTCGGTCGCGCTGATCAGGAAGCAGAGGCCGGAGGTGACAATCGAGACAACAGTCGACGTCAGCCTCGACACCGTTCGCGAGATCGCAGAGTGTGGGGTCGACCTGATCTCGGCCGGTGCAATCACCCAGTCAGCGATTGCCGTGGAAATCAACTTGAAAACGATACCCATTTAGTGCCCCTCGTTGATTGCCGCGGCCCAGGCCGCGATCAGGGCCGGGCCGGTGGTTCGGTTCGGGAAGGAACGGGGAAGGGATATGTCAGCGGACCGGACTCAGAAGCGGTTGCGATTTGATCGCGCGCAAATACACGAAGAACCCGATGGTCAATGCCGGGTTGAAGTGACTTTCACGCTGGGCGACCGAACGATCGCCGTAAGCGCGAGCGGCGCGTGCGATGAAGCGGGCCGGATGAGAGCGGCTGCCGAAGCCGCTCTCAAGGCCGTGCAGCAGACCGTCGAAGACCGTTTCACTTGCGCGCTTGCCGACCTCGATCACGTAAACGCGCTCGGCAAGGACTTGATCGGCGTTCTCGTGGACGTAACGTTTGAAGGAAGAGAGATGCAGGTTTTCGGCAGTTGTCAGGTCTCCGATGATGTGACTGACGCGGCGGTGAAATCTGCGCTCAATGCTACAAACAGATTCTTTGAGCTTGCAATGCGAGGAACTGAGACTCAGGATTGAAGACTCGTTGCTTGCAACATGCGTTTCGCTAGCGATCAAATGGGCACGAATCCGTGCGACTCGGTCAAATCAGCGTCATCGGTGGTCTATGAGGTTTCGAACGCTAGTGCCCCATAGACCACGGATGACGCTGATTCGACGGATTTGCACGGATACGGCGCCGTCAGTAGCGAGATGCCTGTTGAAGGCCACTGATGGTCTGTCGCACTCAATGCTCGGTCCTGAACATGGCTATGCTTGGCACAACCGTCCTGCGCTTCGACCGGCTGCCTTCCACTAACGACCTCGCGCGTGAGATGGCAGCTTCAGGAGCTGAGGAAGGGGTTGCCGTCATGGCTCGCGAGCAGACGACGGGTCGCGGCAGGATGGGACGCAACTGGTCTTCGCCGGCCGGTGAGGGGCTTTATCTATCACTCATTCTTCGGCCGCAGATCACGCCTGATACTGCGCCGGTGATTACGCTTGCTGCGGCAGTGGCGGTCGCGGAAACCCTCAAGCTCGATTTTCAGATCGACGCAGATATCAAGTGGCCTAACGATGTGTTGGCGTCCGGCCGAAAGATTTGCGGCATTCTAGTCGAGGCGGCGATAGAGAAAGAACAGTTGCTCTATGCAGTGATGGGAATCGGGATCAACCTCGCTCAGCGTGACTTCCCGGAAGAATTTCGCGAGAGTGCGACGTCCGTACTGATTGAAAGCGGGCGCCCTGTGGAAGCCGAGGACGTCCTCGCGCCCCTTCTGAGCCGGCTTGAACATTGGTACAGGCAGGCATTAGAGCAACCGGATCGAGTGATCGCGCAATGGAGCGCTCTCTCGACTTACGCTCACGACTGCGCAGTAAGCGTCGAGACGGCGGAGGGAGTGGTTGAAGGGATGACGCGCGGATTGGCCGCGGGCGGCGCGCTCATCATCGAGACCGGCGCCGGACAGCTTCGGGAGATTACGTCAGGTGAAGTTAAGTTGAGGAAGTCCGTAGTCCGTAGTCAGTCGTCTGTAGTTGATGGTGGGAAGACATCGTTGACCACTGACCACTGACCACCGACCACTGACTACTGACTACGGACTACTGACCACGGACTACTGACTACGGACTGTTACCATGCTTTTAGTTCTCGACGTCGGAAACACTAATACAACGCTGGGCGTCTACGACGGCCTGAGGCTGGCGCAAAGCTGGCGGCTCGCTTCCGAGCACCATCGAACCGTCGATGAGTACGGAGTGATGTGCCGCACGCTGCTCCTGCTTGCCCAGATCGATTCTTCTGCCATCACAGACATCGCCATTTCCTCGGTAGTTCCGGTGCTCGACTTCACGCTAAACAAAATGGCCGAAGTCTATTTCGGAACCAAGCCGCTATTCGTCACTTCGGAAAACGCAGGGATGCCAGTACTTTACGACGACCCTCGAGAAGTCGGCGCGGACCGGGTAGTGAACGCGGTCGCCGCATTCGCGAAGTACGGCGGGCCTTGCATCGCTGTGGATTTCGGCACCGCCACGACTTTCGACGCGATCTCACAAGCTGGCGAATACCTGGGCGGCGTCATCTATCCGGGAATTCAAGTCGCCGCCGATGCGCTGTTTCAGCGGGCGGCGCGGCTTCGCAACACAGAGATTCGCCGGCCTCAAAAAGTCATCGGCACGAACCCATCCTCGAGTGTGCAATCGGGGTTGTACTACGGCAACGTCGCGCTCGTAGACGGACTGTTGCAGCGAATGATCGATGAGATGGGAGGCGTCGCGCGAGTGGTCGCAACTGGCGGGCTCGCACCGCTGATCGCCCGGGGATCGAGTCTGATCGAAGCAGTAGAGCCGGACCTGACGCTTGAAGGATTGCGGATGATCTACGAGCGCAACACTGCGCCGAAACAGCCCGGTTGAAGCTCGGTTGTGAGCGAATAGAAGAACAAAGGCGCGCGGTTTGTTCAGTTCGAGCCGCGCGCCTTTTGGTTTTATCGCGTTAGGTTTACCACCGCCGACCGGCTGCCGTTGAGATTCACAACCTGGACGCCGTGAGTTGACCCGACGGCGAAGATATCCTTGGGTCTCAGGTTACCAGGCGTGCTTCGAACGTTCTTCTTTACAATGAAGAACTCGCCGTCGCTTGTAAGAGCAAATGTTTGCGTCCCATCCACAATCAGCACCGCCCCGGTTATGACGTTCGAGCCGGCAGCGCGGAAGCGAATCGCCTTCTTCCTGAACTCGAGGCCGGGCATGCTTGGCGGGACCGACGTGATGGTTCCGCGCAGACGAACCACGACCAGCAACGAATCCGGGTCGTTGCTCGCAATCCTGAAGTCACTCGAAAAGACACCGGCCGTTGCGGACGAGAAACTAATAGTCAGAACGAACTTCTCACCGGGCTTTAGTGTTATCGGCAACGAAGGGATCCCGGTGATCGCAAACGGAGAGCCGGGCTGGGTTATGCTTGCGATGATCAGGTCGGCGTTGCCCGTATTCATGACCTGGTAAGTCGTACTCAACGAGCTGCTCGTGAAGTCGAGAATGGTCGCCGGCAAGTCCAGATTCGGGACCGGAACGCCGGCGCCGATCCCCTGAAGCGAAACTCCCACGTTGGGATTGTTTGGATCGTTGCTCTGAATCGAGAGCGCCCCGTTAAAGGCTTGAGCAGTGAGGGGCGCGAACCTCACCGTGATGACCACATTCTGGCCGGGCGCGATCGTGAATGGCGTCTGAGGCTTGTTGAGTATGGAAAACGGGTTTGCCGGGTCCTGGATGCCCGACACAATGAGATCCGAGCCGCCGCCGTTTGATAGCGTCAACGTCTTTGTCGCTGCCAGCGTCGAGCTGACTGTGCCAAAATCAAGCGAAGCCGGATTAACGTTCAAGACCGGGAACACCGGCACCGGCGATGGCGGCGTCGTATCCGCGGCCAGGTTCGAGGGAGCCGAGTTTCCGAAGTTGTTAAAGGCCACGACCGTGTAGAAGTAGGCGGTCTCTGGCGTCAGCCCGGTGTCGCTGAAAGAGGTGACATTCGATCCGACCGAAGCTATCTCTGTGAAGTTGAACCCGTCGAGGCTGCGGTTGATCCGGAATCCCAACTCGTCGTTCGCATTGTCCTGCCACGCCAAATCAATTTGGGTTGAACTAACAGCGGTCGCCGTCAGGTTGCTAGGCGCGGCCGGAGCGAGTTGAATCGTCGGAACGACTGTCAGGGTAAAGTCGCCAAAGTCACCTTGACCGCCATCGACGATGATGAAGTAGGTAACTCCGGCGGTGAGGTTCCGCCGCAGCGTCTCCGTACCGTCGCCCCCCACCTGGTCCTTGCCCGTGCAAAAAGATCCACTCGCGCAATCGATGACGATGTAGAGTGAGACGTCGTAGTTCGCGACCGGATTCACTTCGAAGTCGTAGTTCTGAGTGCTGGCAGGCGTAAACTGGTAAACAACCTCCGGCCCGTTTCCCGACTGGTTCGATGGAAGGCAGGGCGTTCCCGGATTAGAACTGCCGGTCGCGCCGTACGTCGTCGCGGAGGTCTGGAACGGGAGCCGGCTTGGCTCGATCACCGTCGGCGTCGAACAGCTATCGTTAGCTGGAAGTCCTCTTCGAAGCGCGAAGTGAAATGACCCCTGGCCGTTTTGTTGAGGACTATCAACCACGATGAAGTAAGTCGTGCCGGCGTTTAGCGTCACCGGAAGCGCCTCGCTTTGACCAAAGCCTCGTGCGTTTACGCCGGCTACGCAGCTTCCAGCCGGATCGGCGCAATTGGTGATGACGTACAGGCTCACATCGACGCCGGGCGGCGCGGTTGGCGTCACGCCGGCTACGTAGGTGTCGGTCACTGAAGGGGTAAAGGAGTAGACCACTTCCGGGCCCAAACCCGAGACGCAACCGCCGAAACCCGGATCGATATCATTCGCGGCGCCGACTGTGCTCGCTTCATCCGTGAAGGGAAGCGATGCCGGAGCGATGATCGTGGCCGAAGCGCAAGACTCGCCCGCAAACGGCGGCGGCGCTGCGTGCACCCAGTCACGCGACACGAAGCCGGCAGCCGCAAGACCCATCATCAGGATCAGTGCCAAACAAAGCGAAAACGCGAACTGCGAACGCGTATTCCGGCGCTCAGGATTGGTTGTGGACTTCATGTCATTTACCCCGTGGCTGAATAATCAAATTCGAGATCGGAGGCACACACGCTCCCCGTCTCAACGCGGGAGGGCGAAGTACATTTCCTGCTCTTTCCAAGAACTGTGGGCCTGTGGAGGCTGCGATTATATCGGAAACCAAATTGAAAGGTAAAGGAATATCGAGTGCCGGGTGCCGTCACCGACCTGACTCGTGTGTGATTTGCCGCGTACCCAACCTCGTGATCCAGACAGTCTCTTGCTTACGATGACGTTTATGCTAACGTGCCTCCGTGGTGAGCGATCTTGAAGAATACGTCAGGAAACGTAAACGGTTGGACCCTGAATTCGCTGAAGGCTTCGAGGTTGGCTATTCCAACTTCAAAGTCGGAGCAGCCCCTCACGCGAGTGGCACTCCCATAGCTCGTTGAGTTGTGCGTTCCTTATTACGCATTCTTAGTGATATGTCGCTTCTTGTCCTTCGCCTCATGCCACAGCCTACGTCGGAGCCGCTTGTGGAGGGGCGTTTCGCCGACCCTTGAGGTTGCGGCTCGCAGTCTTGAACGGCTACACTCGCCGAGTGATTCAGAGCTTCGCCCATAAAGGGCTGGCGCGCTTCTATCAGACCGGCAGCAAGTCCGGCATTCAACCGAAGCACGCTGAACGATTGCGGTTGATCCTCACCAACCTCGATCAAGCTGAACGTCCGGACGACATGGATTTACCGGGGCTCGCGTTGCACGAACTCAAGGGTCGGCGCAAAGGCATTTGGGCCGTCAAAGTCAGCGGCAATTGGCGCGTGACGTTTCAGTCGGTTGGCGGTGAAGCCGAAAGAGTGAACTACGAGGATTATCACTGACGGGGTGCCCTAATGAGCATGCATAACCCGGCCCACCCAGGCGAGATTCTCAAGCAACTGGTGATTGAGCCGTTGGGTTTGTCGGTCACTGAGACTGCTAGTCGTTTGGGAGTGAGCCGTAAGTCCCTCTCGAAAGTGCTTAACGGACGCGGCGGGATCACTCCGGAGATGGCGTTGCGGCTTGAGATGACTTTCGGTAAGCCGAACGCCGCACACTGGCTGAAGCTGCAAAACGCATATGATCTTTGGCAAACTCGACTACGATCGGCTGAGATTCATGTTTTACCTATCGAGGTTCACGCGGCTTGAAATCCTGACTTGGAATTGCCGCCACCTCGCCAAAGCCAAACTCCTTGGGCATGTCAGGCGGGTGAAAACACCAATATGACGAAGCTGATCATCCAGGTTCCCTGTTATAACGAAGAGGCCACCTTGGGCATAACGCTGGCGGCGTTGCCGCGCGATGTCGCAGGAGTTGATTCAGTCGAGTGGCTGGTCGTCAACGACGGCAGCGAGGACCGCACCCTCGACGTAGCCCGACAGGCCGGCGTCGATCACATCGTGAACTTCCCGCACAACCAGGGGCTGGCTAAGGCTTTCATGGCCGGTTTGGAAGCGAGCCTTCGAGCGGGCGCCGACATAATCGTAAACACCGACGCTGACAATCAGTACTGCGCGGACGACATACCGAGCTTGATCGAGCCGATCCTCGCCGGAAGGGCGGAGATCGTGATAGGCGCAAGGCCGATTCGAGAGATCGAACACTTTTCGCCCACAAAGAAACTCCTGCAGAAGCTCGGGAGCCGCGTCGTCCGCATCGCAAGCAACACCGACATCCCCGACGCGCCTAGCGGCTTTCGCGCGTTCAGCCGCGACGCAGCAATGCGCATGAACGTGTTCAACGAGTACACCTACACTCTGGAGACAATCATCCAGGCCGGCCAGAACGGGCTTGCGATCACGTCGGTCCCGGTCCGCACCAACGAAGAGCTGAGACCGTCGCGTCTGGTCAAAGGCATCCCGTCTTACCTGAAGCAGTCGCTGTTCACCATCCTTCGAATCTTCATGGCCTACAAGCCGCTCCGGTTCTTCTTGCTGCTCGGCACGCTTCCCTTCTCCGCTGGATTCCTGCTTGGAGTGCGCTGGCTCGCTCTCTATCTGAGCGGCACGCCGCGCACTCACGTTCCGAGTTTGATTCTGGCGTCGCTGCTGATAATGATAGGCGTTCAGTTGTGGGTGTTCGGGCTGGTTGCAGACCTGTTGGGAGTGAATCGCAAGATGCTCGAAGACATTCAGCTCCGGATGCGGCGAGTCGAATTTGGGTCCGGGCAAGGCAAGCAGTTTGAAGCGGCCAGCTACCGGGGATTGAGCTTGCCGGAAAAGAAATAATCAGGCAGGAAGCGCCCGTTGATGACGAGAGACCTTTTCGCCCGCGAAGCTCTGAGCCATATCCCTAAGCTGCTGACCCTCCTGGATCGCAATCCGCACAGCCTGACCTACGGGTGCTTCGATCGAAACTTCTGGCACTACAAGATCATCGATTTCCCGAGCGGGATGTCGCAGGAGTTCGTCTGGCCCCTGGCGCTGGCTTACGATAACGACATTCCTGACAGTCCCTATCATCACGAACCGACGATCAAAGCGTGGGTTGAAGCAGGCATTCTCTACGCCGCTCGGAGTTCGCGATCGGACGGCTCGTGTGATGATTACTTCCCTTTCGAGCGCGCGGGCGGAGCAGCCGCGTTTTCGCTGCTTGCTTGCGTCGAGAGCTACGCGCTGCTCGGACTTGAGAATGAAACCGCGCTTCGGTTTTTTGAGAAGCGTGCAGACTGGCTCGCCGGTCATCACGAAGCCGGACGATTGAGCAATCATCAGGCGCTCATCGCGCTTTGCCTCGAATTGGTTTCCCGGCTCTTGAGGACAAATCGTTGGGACAATGCCAAACGCGAGCGGCTGGATCGAGTCTTGTCCTGGCAGAGCGAAGAAGGTTGGTTCTGGGAATACGAGGGCTGCGATCCGGGTTATCACACGCTGACTCTTTGGTGCCTCGCGAGGCTCTATCAGCTTGAGCCGTCGCCAAAGCTCAAAGACGCGCTGACAAAAGCGGTGCGTTTTGCCGCGGAGTTCGTCCATCCCGATGGTTCCTTCGGCGGCGAGTACGGGAGCCGCAACACTTACAACTTTTTCCCGCACGGCTTCGAGCTTGTCGGAACGTGGATGCCGGAGGCTTTGAAGATCAACGACCGTTTTCTCGAAGGTCTCGCACGCGGGCTTGCGCCGTGCTACGCCGACGATCACATCATCGGTCATCACGTGTGGAATTACCTCTTGGCCTGGCGCGATTTTGTCAGCCGGCGTCCGGCCAAGACCGAGCGGCGGGCTGGAAGAACCTGGTTCAAACAAGCGGGCTTGCTGATCGATCGTCGCGCAAACACCGAGCTGTACGCCGCGGTCAACAAGGGTGGAGTGTTTAAGCTCTTTCGCGACGGCAAGCTTGCGGCTTCCGACACTCAGTTCTCGCTTCAAGTGCGGTTGGGCGGAAAGCTGGCTAATGCCGTCGCTCACCTGATCGACAACTACAAAATCGGAGTGAGCGATAACAGTATCTCGGTGCGCGGTTCGCTCGGCTGGGCGAAGCAGACCCAGATGACACCGCTCAAGCTGGTTGCATTGCGTTGTGTCATGCTTACCGTTGGCCGGTTCTTTCCGAATCTAATTCGAAGCGTGCTGCAAAAGATGCTGATCACCGGCAAGAAGACTGCGCCGTTTGAATTCTCGCGCTCGCTGATCTGGGAGAATGGCAAGTGGCGAATAGTGGATGAACTTCGGGCGCGTTCGTGGCGCGACGTAGCGGCTGCGGGCATCGGGTGCGATCAAACTTCGATACACGTTGTGATGAGCCGAACTTACCAGCCGGGCCAGTTGCAGGAATGGCTGGACTTGACGGACCAGGTCAGGAAGCTCCGGCCGGGCGAGCCGCTCAAGATCGAACGATTGCTGTAAGCCACCACTCGATGACCAACAAGGGACAAGTGCTGGAGAGTTACTGGCTGCGCCTGGCGCGAGTCATCACGCCAACGCGAGTCGCGTGGCTCATCATCGCGTTTGGAATCGCGCTTCGAGCGACGCAGTACCTGTTCAACGCGGCGCTTTATGTTGACGAAGGCGCACTCGCGCTGAACATCATCAATCGGTCGTTCGCCGGGTTGCTGGAACCGCTCGATTCGGAGCAAGCCGCGCCGCTCGGATTCCTCTTTCTCGAAAAGCTTGCGTTCCTGGTGTTCGGCGACAGCGAATACTCGTTGCGGCTTTTTCCATTTCTGTTTTCCATCGCGGCCCTCGTTTTGTTCTACGAAGCGGCGCGGCGCTGCTTGCGGCCCTGGCCCGCGACGATAGCGCTGGCGCTGTTCACGGTGTCCAGCTACACGATCTATTACGCGGCGCAGATCAAGCAATACTCGAGCGACCAGGCCATAACGCTGCTGATCCTCATCGCCGGATTTGAGATCGACTCCAAAGAGCTGACGGCTCGGCGCGCGGCGCTGTTTGCTGTGGCGGGCGCAATCGTCGTTTGGTTTTCGCATCCGTCGGTCTTTGTTCTTGGCGGCGTGGGCTGCGCGCTTGCGCTGGCGGCCCTGCGAAATCAAGACTGGCCGCGATTCTGGAAACTCGCGGGCGTATATGCGGTCTGGCTGATCAGTTTCGCGGCGTTCTACCTGATCTCGGTCCGCAACCTAAGCGGCAACCAAACCCTTGAAGCATCGTGGGCAAAGAAGGGCACGTTCATGCCGCTGCCGCCGCGCTCGCTTACCGACTTTGAGTGGATTCCCCGAGCGCTGGTGAAGATGTTCTCGAATCCGTTCGGACTGCCATTCGCGACGCTCGCGGCGCTGGTCTTTCTACTCGGCGGCGTTGCGCTCTTCCTGAAGAACAAGCGGCGGCTGTTGATGCTTGTGGGACCGATCGCGCTCACGATGCTCGCCTCGGGCGTCCACAAGTATCCATTTGGCAGACGGCTGTTGCTGTTTCTGGTTCCGGCGGCGCTGCTCGTCGTTGGAGCCGGTCTGGAGTTCATCCTCGAAAAGAAGCGGCCGTATTCAGTTCTCGCCGCGGCGGCGATTGCTGCGTTGCTGCTCATTCAACCCGCGGGCGGTGCGACTAACAACATGCTGCATCCGCATTCGCGGCAGGACATCCGGCCGATTATGGCTTATGTCAGAGATCATCGCCGACAGGGTGATGTCATTTATGTCTATCATCACCAGCGCGAGTCCTTTCAATACTACGCGAAGAAGTATGGCTTTGATGAAAGTGAGTATGTGCTCGGGATCGACGCGCGTGATAAGAGCAAGAGCCGCAACGACTGGCAAGCATACGAAGGAGACCTCGATCAGCTTCGCGGGCATGAACGCGTATGGCTGCTTTTCTCGCATGTGCGCAAGATCAAGGGCATGAGCGAAGAAGAGTTCATGACTCGATATCTCGATGGGTTCGGCGCGCGAGTCGAGCGCTTCGGGCAGGCGGGAGCCTCTGCCTACCTGTATGAATTGAAAAACGCGCGGGCTCCGGAGAAAGCCGGCTGATTCAGGCGGGGGGGATTTCACGGATGGCCATGCGCGAAATGCGCAAGGGTGCCGCGGCTTTGCTGCTGGTTTGACGGACGACCAGCGTAACCCGGTCGGCGCTCCCGGTTTTGAACACACCTTCCAGGCGGTGGCTGGCCTCGTGTCCGGAGATCTGCTCTTTATGAAGCGAAGTGCCGGTCTTTCGATCAAGGACTAGCAATTCCCACCGGCCGGCTTCGGCAGTCACCTCGCCAGCAATCTGGTAAATGGCTTGTGCCTTAAGATCGACTGCACAAAGCTCGATCGTCGAGTATCCTCGTGCCTGTCGCGGCGGAGGCTGAACGATAAACTCCTGCGGGTTCTCGCCATCTGCAGCGGCAACAGGGCGTTGGCCGAACTCCGCCGGCCCTGCCGCCCAGACTTCGGTGCTGCGGGAAATCTGTTCGGCACTAACGTGGCCGCGCAACTTACCAAAAAAGTAATAGGTCATTGGAGAAAGAGAAAGATGGCGGGGGTCAGTACCCGTGTAGTACACGTGAAGCTCCCCGTACGGAGTGTCATGCAACGTGGCAAGCAGCAAATACTTCTGATCCAGCTCCCTGGTCCGCCGAACGCGATGAGTAGTATTCGGGATCAGAAGCGCATAGTCGTTACCGTCCAGGTCCAGCGCTTTCATCATGCGGTCTTCGACATTTGCAAAGCACCGGTCATGCTCCGGGAAGGCCAGCCACATGACAGGCGACTTGAGCGCGATCGGGCAAAGGTCGTCGGGAACCACGCTTCTCAGCACCTCTTTGAATTCATCGAAAGTGGCCAGCTCGGGATTTCTCACCTCCCTGATGTACCGGCGAGTCTGAAGAGCTATCGGATAAACAAAACTGACTGCGGCTAGCCCGGTTACAATCAGCGCTACCCTACGCTTTAAGTCAGGCCTCTCGGTTTGAGCTTGATTCGGTGGCGCGATCCATAACAACCAATCTCGCAACATCACGCCCACGCAGATGGCGAACCACGGAGCCAGATGGGCCAGGTAGTAAATATTCTTGTGGCTGGTCACTACAGCGTGGAAGAGCACGACGGCAACCGTGGCCAGTAGAATACGGGCGCGTGCATGGTCGAGGCCCTTTCCCCGCTTGATCTGCTGAATGCACACGATGACAAGATATATGACCGCAACCCCACTCAATATCTGAAAAATATGGAGAGTGGTCCGAGGGATGTTCGAAAACATCTCGCTACCCGCATACCAGCGAACGTATCGCGAAGGTTCAGCAACCAGGTTCTCCAACCATCCCCAGCGCCCAAGTATGCCGAAGTGAAGTTTGTCGCCGCGGTTTTGAATAAGGAAATTTTTGTAGTCAATCAGGTCGTAGACGATTTCATAGGCCATGACCGCAAGCGCAGCAAAGGTGAACTGAAAGAGGCTTCTTTTGCGGATGACGCGCCAGCCGTGCCGAATCATCATCAATAGACCGATCGTCCCGAGCATATAGAGGGCATTCGTGTGGCACATCACCCCGGCGCCGGCCGCTAGCCCTGAAGCAACGTACCAGGCTCCGCCCTTGCGTTCTTCGGCCACCTCATAGAGGTAATAGGCAAGCAAGGCGCAGAAGGCCGCCGCATAGTCATTTCGCAACAGCCGGCTGCGCTCAACAAAGACCGGATCCAAAATCAGCAGCGTGACGGCTATCAGTCCGGCGCGCCAATCAAACAACCTGCGCGAGATCAGGTAAACCATTAATAAGGTAAGCGCCGCTGTCATCAAATTGAACGCCCGGCCCTGTAGTACGCCCCACCCGAACAGCTTAAAGAAGCCAGTCAGGGTGACGAAAAAAACCGGCGTATATGAGTGCCAGACATTCTCGATGTTGCCGCCAAGATACCGGTACATAGGCAGCGAGAGCTGCCCTCGATTCAGCATTTCATACGGAACCTGAAGTGTATAGGCTTCGTCAGTGTCTGGAACCGGGACGGCGCCCAGCCGCTGTGCCGCTACGATGATGAAAACCGCAACGACGAACGCAAACAAAATGAAATCAGAATAGTCCTTGAATCGCTTTGCCAAACCCGCGTTACCTCTGTTGAAGACTGCCTCGCCAAGTCCTGCGACCGCCGACAGTGAAACCTTCGAGCTGATCAATCTTGCGTACCATAATTTAGCACCGGGCTCTCTGGCAAACGCTTCCACGCCGGGAAGCTGGCCAGTCGATGGCCCTTTTGGTTATAGTCGCACACTAATCAGGAGCCGAGCGCTGACGCCAGAAAATGACGCCCACCTTCCCACCATCAGACCGGACGCGCGATTCTCTGGCGGGTGTTTTCTTCTCTTGGCTTCACCGTTTCCTGACTGGATCCACGTCGCGCAGACTTAATTTCCGAACCCTCTTCTGGCTGGCTCTCAGCCTCGCCGTCTCGGTCTACTACGCAAATCACGCGTTGCATCAAGCGTTCAGCAGCCAGTATGTCGTGCAAGACGACGCCCGGCAGCACGTGTTCTGGATGGCACGTTTCGTCGACCCGCAATTGTTCCCGCGCGATGTGATCGCCGACTATTTTCAATCTATAGCACCGTCCGGCTATTCGGCGCTTTACCAAGTGATGGCGCAACTCGGCGTTGACCCATTGCTGTTGAACAAGCTTCTGCCGATGGTGTTGGGACTTCTCACCACCGCATTCTGCTTTGGCGTTTGTTTGCAGTTGCTGCCAGTACCAGGCGCAGCGTTTTTCGGCACGCTGATTTTGAATCAGAGCTTGTGGAGGGTGGATGATCTGGTTTCGGCGACCCCGCGAGCGTTTTTCTATCCGCTCTTTCTCGCTTTTCTTCTTTGTCTTATGCGCAACGCGAGACTGGCGTGCCTGGCGGTGATCGCGCTCCAGGGGTTGTTTTATCCGCCGATGGTCTTCATCTCGGCAGGTGTCCTGGTTCTGAGTTTGGTTTCGATTGAGAAATGGCGGCCGCATTTCTCACGCGCGCGAGCAGACTACTTGTTTTGCGCGGCGGGCCTTGCAGTAGTGCTGTGCGTGCTGCTGCTCTACGCCTTCAAGCTTCGGGACATTGGTCCGGTGATCACCGCAAGCGAGGCTCGCGTTGCGCCGGAATTCTTGCCTAGAGGACGAATAAGTTTCTTCGGTTACGACTTCTGGCGGTTTTGGCTCACAAGAAAAACCAGCGGTCTGTTGCCGGACCCGCTTGTAGTTAACTTCCCGCTCTACGGAGCGCTGCTGTTGCCGTTTTTGGTTTACTATCGGCGCGCGTTCGCACTCGCTCAGAAGGTGACTCGGTCGATCGACGTATTGCCGCGCGTGATCGTGACTTCCCTCTTTATGTTCGCCGGCGCGCACGTCTTTCTTTTCAAGCTGTACAACCCGAGTCGCTACACGGAACTCTCGCTCCCGGTTGTGTTTTCAATCGCCGCCGGAATTGCGATCGCGATCGTAGTCGATGCCCTGCTCGACCGGGCAAACCGCAGCGGGCGGGGGCCGTTCGTCCGTCGAGCTGCCGCACTGACGCTGACGGCAGCCATAGTTGGCTCGCTGGTGATTTACTCGCGATTCGTGCCGAACTTTCCAGGAACGAAATACCAGACCGGCCGGGAAACTGCGCTTTACGAATTCATTGCGGGCCAGCCGAAGAACGCGCTCGTCGCGTCGCTGGCACCGGAGATCAAGAACATCCCGGCTTTCTCGAAGCGCTCTATACTCGTTGCGCGCGAGTACGCGCTGCCGTATCACACTCGCTACTATGCGCAAATGGAGCAACGGGCGACCGACTTGATTGCAGCAAACTACACAGAGGACTTAGCCACGTTGCAGAGCTTCATTCGCAAGTATGACGTCGCGTTTGTGATCCTCGATCGCAACGCCTTTCACTCGCGCTACATCGAGCGTGATTCGTGGATCATGCAATACCAGCCGGCAGCCTCGGAAGCGCTGGAACTACTCAAGCGAGGCGCCGTTCCTGCGCTTTCCCGGCTAATGCCGACCTGCGGCGTCTTTGAAAACGAAGACTACGTCGTGCTTTCGTCAGACTGCATCTTGAGCGCGTCTCGAGACTGAACGCCTGCCCGTTGGGTCCTGCCCTTCGCCAAGCGCCTCGATACATCGCAGCACCGTTTGTTCATCGCTTTTCCGCGGCCGCCAACTGCGCGCTTCGGGTTTCTCCCGCCACCGAGGCGGCGTCATCGCTCGAATAGAAAGGATCGAGTAGCGCTTCATCAAGCGGGATGAACCGGGCGCCGAGCGACTTGTACCATGCAAGCAAGTCTGCAAGGTTGTCGCTGGTGAACTGATTCGCGCCTACAGCCAGTATGTGTTTCACATCGTGGCCGGACAGGTTCTTTGCAATGCTCCGGGCTTTGATAGTTGTGTCTAACGCGAGAGAGCGGAAGTTAGCCTTGATCAAATTGGCGCACGACTGATCGCCGCGGCTTTGCGCCCCACAGTAGAGCTGGCTGAACGACCCGTCCAACAACTCGATCGTAGCGGGCACCAGCACGTAGCGATTCTTCTTCAGATACGCGTTAACCGTGCCAATGTCCAAATTCCTGCGCCGAACCTTTGTGCCCGGAAAGCGAAAGTACTTCCGCGCGGGGCGTCCGCCGCCCCAGAGCACGGCCAGCACCGCGTCATTACGCGAGATGTCTTCTATCCATTGCTCGGCACTGCTGCTGCCTGGTCGAAGCCTGTCGTATCCAAGGCTGCCGATCAGATTCCCACGCTTCAGCCATTCCTTCTCCATCGGTTCATCGAACCACCGCCCTCTTATGAAACAAACGGTCGGCGGAATCCCGCTGGTCTCAAGCGCTTTTGCCAGCCGATCGAGGTTCTCAGGCGAGTTTTCGGCAAAGCACAGGTCATCGGCGTCGGCTTCGGGATCGACATGGCTCCTAACCATCCCGTTGATCGTGAGAGCGAGTTCCAACCCCTCGAATGGCCGCTCATGCGACTCATCGGAGTCGTGCTTTCGGGACTTCAACACGGCCGCCATCTCCGGAATGGCGTTCAGGTCCTTCAGACAGGTCGAAGGTGGGGCGGTTCCCGACTTCGCTGTGCGATTGGTGCAGCCTGCCGGACCGATCACCAGCGCTGAAGCCAGCAAGACCGCTATGAATGTGCCCCTCATCTCTTCCTTTCAGCGCCGCCGATCACGCTGTCACGCCTGTCTCTTCCTTCTCTGTTGTGACGCTAAGACTGTGGGCCTGTGAGTGCTTGTCCAGGCGGGTATCGGTCAAGCATTCTAACCACCGGCTGATGGTCAATCAAGGCGAAACCAATCCGAGAACCATCCGTTCCTCAATGACGTCGGGTTGACGGGCGGCTGGGTCAGTTCGGTTCTTGTTGAGGGGTTCCGAGCGTATTTCAAATCAATTAATCTAGCCCCTGCTAAGGAAGTCTCTAAGACTCGCCTCCAACACTGGAAGAAGCTGAACATAGCCAAAATTAGTGTCAATTCTAGTGGCGTCCTGAATTAGCCCGTGTGCCTTCTCGCGGTTCGTTACGTGATCTTCCACTTCTGCGAGGAAGGAGTAAGTCGATGCAAGATTATTCATTGTCATGATGCATTTTTCCGGAGCATCCGCGAGCGTTCTGACTTTGAGCGCCTCCTCAAAAGCTATTATTGCCTTCTTGCAATTCTGCGACTTATCTTCAATCTCCGCTAGGATACTGTATGCGGCGCCTAAGTTGTTTTGGACGCTTCCATACTTCAAAGGCTCGCTTTCAACGGAATACACTTTCAGCGCCTCTTGATAGGCGTCGATGCCCTTTTTGTAGGTCTCGGCACTCCGGGAGGAGTTTGCTAGGTTAATGAAAGCAACCCCTCGGTTCTTCTGAATGATGCCGTAGTCCGATGCATGTTCCTTTGGTCCGTAGAACTCAAGAGCTTCGTCATACGCATCAATTGTCCTTTGCAGGTACTCTGTTTCACCTGCAACGGCTGAGAGTAGAGCAAAAGTTGTCGCCAATTTCTTCTTAGTCGCGGCATATGCCTCAGGAAAATCAGCCTTTGTGTAGTATGCAAGGGCCTCATCATAGGCCTCAACGGCGCTCTTGCAATTCTCTTCCCTTCTCTCAGTCTCGGCATACATTCTATGAATATTTCCGAGGTGAATCAGGGCACGCGAGTACAATCTAGAAGTGCGCTCCACATCCTTAATTCTAAGGGCTTGGTTAACGGCGCCAATAGCATTCTCGAAATCATCGCGGCTTCCTCCAGATCGCGCCCGCGTTTCGAACAAGGCCGCAATGTTGTTTTGTGTCCTTGCATATAGCTCTGGAAATCGTTCAAACGTATATACCTCGAGCGCCCGATTGAAAGCCGATAGAGCGTTTTCAAAGTTCTCGGTTCTGTCTACTATTTCAGCAAGAGTAGAGTATGCGGTACCCAGGTTGTTCTGAATCATCCCGTAGTCCATAGGGGATTTTTCCAATGTTAGGATTGTTGCCGCCTGGAGGTAAGCGTCTAACGCCTTGATGCAATTCTCGACCTTATCCTCAACATCGGAGAGTAGTCTGTAGGCGTTGCCGAGATTGTTCTTGGCTCCCGCATATCGCGCGGGTACCGTTTGCGGCGTATACACCCTGAGAGCTTGCTCAAAAGCTTCGATAGCCTTTCTACAGTTATCAGCCTTATTCTCCGCTACTGCGAGCGTTCCATACGTGTTACCCAGATTGTTTTGTACTCCAGCATAGTCTAGCGGAAAGCGTTCAAAGCTGTGGATAGTGAGAGCTCCATTGTAGGAATCGATTGCCCTTCGGCAGTTTTCAACTGTATTCTCGGCCTCTGCAAGCAAGCTGTATGTCGCACCTAAATTACTCATGGTGTCGGCATAATGGTTTGGGAATGCTTCAGCTGTGAAAACCTGTAGGGCATTGAGATAAGCTTCGATTGCTCTATTAGCATTCTCCGGTCTATCAACATTCTTTGACAACTCCGAATACATGTCACCTATCTGTCTCCTAGTAGCAGCGATCAGCGAAGGCTCACGTTCTAGCTCGGCAACCCTTTGAAGTAAAGTTATTGCTTTTTGATAGTAATTGGCTGCGTCACGCGCGTTCTCGTGCTCATCCTTTCGGCCTACAGACGCATATAGAGCGGCAGAAATAGTGAGGATAGTCGGTGAAATGCTAGCGCCCGAATTCTGTTCTAGGTTCTCTAACTCGTCCATCGCGGTATCAATATCTTGGGCGCTAAAGGCTTCGACTCTTGTATAGAACCTTAGTAATTTGCTAATAGCTGATTGGTACGCTTCCAATGAAGCAGGGTTGATTTCGTGAAGCGACTTCAGGTTTTTCTTACTATATCGCTCGATAATGAGCGGCACCACTTTTTCCAATTCAACTTCAAGCTTGTTTTGAGGATGGTCAGGGGAGCCGAGCTGAGCACCTGAATCGACCTCGATAATGTTAATGCCATGACGATCAGATAGATGAGTAGAGTAGCCGACGCTGGGTGATATTAATCGTCGAAATTGGCTTACTGTTAGTCCCGTCTTATTCCGGACCTCATCAGCATTGGAAGCATCAAGAACCGAATAGTAGCTTTTGATTGCAACGCGGGCTGTTTTGTCTTGAAGCGGGATAATTGGTTTATGATTAGCTCTCAGTAAGCCATATTCGTATATTACGTTCGGCCTGTATCCATCGAAAATGACTATTCCTAACTCACAATTCTCGATGATTTGTTCGACAGTATTGCCAAAATGTTCATCAGGTAACGTATCCTCCGATAAGAGAACAACCTTGAAGCCCTTCTTAACTAGGAAAACCTGTATTGGATTGATTATATTGAATATGTAGTCAACATGCTTTCTATCCGAATATACAATTATGCAAGGGATCTCTCCCTGCAATTCAAGCTTAGTTCCACTCTCTCCACCTAGTCTTGAGTCGAGCCGTTCTTCACTTTCGGGCATTTTATTACTTACCTACTTACCTACTTACCTACTTATCTAATCTCTTTCGTCAGCAAACCTAAGGGCAGCGCACAAGCAAGAACTTAAGCAA
The DNA here is from genome assembly GCA_038040485.1 of Candidatus Onstottus arcticum. Lineage (GTDB taxonomy): Bacteria > Acidobacteriota > Blastocatellia > UBA7656 > UBA7656 > Onstottus_B > Onstottus_B arcticum. The sequence continues at coordinate 46,074 of JBBPIE010000027.1, read as the reverse complement.
TAAGATATCACACGAATCTGGCTCTCGATGCAAAGTCACTAAGCCTGCATTTTAGTCGATATGTGTGAGCCCTCTTCGCACTTCCCAACAAGCCTGATGCCGGAGAGGAATTGCAATTCCAAAAAGCTCGACTGATTTGTCCGTCTACCACGGCAAGTTTCGGCCCGGCATCTATGTAAGGGGAGCACCAGCGGCCTCGATGCGGCAAGGGAGCTTCGCGGTCTGGCGACCGCACAGGTTACTCCTGTATCATACCGCTCTCGCCTAATCGAGAAAGATCAGTGGAACCGAAGATTCCTTTCAACAAGCACTTCATCACCGGCAAGGAAGCCGGCTATATCTCGCAGGCAATCAGCAGCGGAAGCATTGCCGCCGACGGCCCGTTCACTCGAAATTGCGCGCGGCTGCTGGAAGACCGCTTCGGCATCCACAAAGTTCTAATGACGCCGTCGTGCACCGCTGCGCTCGAGATGGCGGCGATGCTTTGTGATCTTGGGCCGGGCGATGAAGTCATCATGCCTTCGTTCACCTTTGTGTCCACCGCAAACGCGGTGGCTCGCGCTGGAGCCAAACCGGTTTTTGTTGATATTCGGCCCGACACTTTGAACATCGACGAACAGCAGATCGAAGCGGCAATCACGGCTAACACCAAAGCCATCATGCCGGTGCACTACGCGGGCGTGGCTTGCGAGATGGATAAGATAATGGCGACGGCTAACAAGCATGGCTTGCTTGTCATTGAAGACGCGGCCCAGGGCGTCAACGCGTTCTACAACGGCCGAGTGCTCGGCTCGATTGGCCATTTGGGCGCGTACAGCTTTCACGACACAAAGAACTACATCAGCGGCGAAGGCGGCGCGCTCTGCGTGAACTCGCCGGAGATGGTTGACCGCGCGGAAATAATTCGCGAGAAGGGTACCAATCGCAGCCAGTTCCTTCGCGGCGAAGTCGACAAGTACACCTGGGTCGACGTCGGCTCGTCGTACTTGCCGAGTGAGCTTGCCTGCGCGTTTCTCTTCGCCCAGTTGGAAGCGATCGACGAGATCACGGCTCGCCGCCGCGCGGTATATGAGTCTTACCGCCGGCTCATATCGCCACTCGAAGAAGACGGGCTCGTCATCCTTCCCCGCGTACCGCAAGGCTGCGAGATCAACTACCACATCTTTTGCGTTCTGGTTCCTGACGAAGCCACGCGGAACGGATTGATGGCGCATTTGAAGCACAACGGGATAAGCGCAGTGTTTCACTACGTGCCGCTGCACACTTCGCCGATGGGCGCCAGGCTCGGCTACCGCGCCGGCGACCTGCCCGCGACTGAAGATCTGAGCGGGCGGCTGCTGAGGCTGCCGTTCTTTCCGGAGCTGACCGCCGAAGACCAGTTGCGCGTCGTGAATTGTGTGCGAGAATTTCTCGAGCAACGATCCGAATCCCGACCTGGGTAGTAAGTCGGCTTGGGGTAAGAATTCAAAGTTCGGAGTTCGGGGTTCGGAGTTCAGGGTTCAGGGTTCAGGGTTCAGGGTTTGGGGTTTGGGGTTCGGAGTTCAGGTGTTCAGGGTTCGGAGTTCGCTTCGCCGCATGAATTTGAAAAGCAGATGAAGCTTGGGCTCTAAACCCCAAACCCCAAACCCTAAACCCTAGACCTTAAACTTTCCGCTGGTCGACAAGCTCGATGACGATGGCTAAGATTCCAACAATGCGCGGCCGCAAGTTTCAAGTCGATCTCTCGATAGTCGTTCCGGTTTATCGCAGCGAAGACTGCCTCGAAGCACTAGTCGCCGCTATCGCCGAAGCTCTTGCACCTGGGGGCCGCGAGTACGAGGTTGTCCTCGTCAACGACTTTTCACCGGACAACTCATGGGCAGTCATCGAATCAATTTGCGCGCGCAGACCGAACGTCATAGGCATCGATCTTCGCAAGAACTTCGGGCAGGACAACGCAATCATCACGGGGATGCGGGTTGCGCGCGGGAAGCACGTCGCGATAATGGACGACGATTTACAGCATCATCCCCGCGATTTGCCGGCGTTGCTTGCCAGGATCGAACAAGGCTTTGATGTGGTTTACGCCGAGTTTCGCGCGAAGAAGCAGAAGCTCTGGAAGAACCTTGGGAGCTGGTTCAACGGCCGGGTTGCCGAGTGGGTCATCGACAAGCCCCGCGATGTGTACCTTTCACCATACAAGATCATCCGAGGCGAAGTAGCGGAAACGGTGTGCGCCTACCAAGGGCCCGATCCGTACGTGGATGGATTGCTCTTCCAGGTGACCGCGCGAATCACTCAGATTCCAGTCGATCACCATCCGCGCTACGCAGGGCGGAGCAGCTACACGTTCTGGAAGTCGTTGAGGGTATGGGCGCGGCTTGCGGTGTCGTTCTCGGCTAAGCCGCTTCGGCTGGTGACGTGGTTCGGGTTGCTGTTCGCGGTGTTTGGGTTGATGCTCGCAGTCGCGGTTGTCGTCTATCGTCTGCGGTGGCCCGAGGACTTCACCAGAGAGACAGCAGGCTGGGCTTCGCTGATGGTGGCGCTTCTGGTCGTAGGCGGAATCCAGATGATCTTTTTCGGCATCCTGGGCGAGTATACGGGCCGCACTTTCTTGAACGTAAATCGAAAACCGCAGAGCGCGATCCGCGAAGTGCTGAACGCGCCGGCGGCTGACGCGAGTATCCAGGCTCCGGTTCTTTCGGCAAGGCGGTAGCTGGGAGCGCGGCCGTCCCGGCTGCACTCGACGAGCGAGCGATCCCACGAGGATTGAATGTCTACGAGTCTCATCTACCGGAGCAGCTCGCTGTACGAGCTCGCGATGCTGGCGTTGTACGGCCGGCATTACGGCTCACGGTATCGCGCGATAGCCGAACTTATTCCCGATGGCTCCAGCGTTCTCGATCTTTGCTGCGGGCCCGCGTTTCTCTATCGCCGATACCTGCGGCCCAAATCGGTTCACTACACGGGACTCGACCTCAACGAGAATTTCATCGAGCAGCTCGCACGGCGAGGCGCGAGCGCGAAGATCTGGGACTTAAGAAGCGACGATCAATTGCCGAAAGCCGACTTCGTCGTGATGCAGGCGAGTCTTTACCACTTCCTGCCCGACCCGTCGCCAGTAGTAGATCGAATGCTGCGCGCGGCGAAGAAGCAGGCAATCATCGCCGAGCCCGTCCGCAACGTTTCGTCCAACAGTTCGCGATTTCTCTCCTTCGCCGGCAAGGTGTTGACCGACCCGGGAGCTGGCAACCACACGTTGCGATTCAATGAAGCCAGTCTCGATCAGTTCTTAAAGCGTTATGTCTCGTCGGTGCAGCAGAGCTACTTGATCGCAGGCGGCCGGGAGAAGATGTATGTGATTGCGGGTAAGGCTTGAACCTCGATCTCCCAACTTCCACGATGATCTCAGCAGACGAAGAATTCATGCGGCTGGCACTCGCCGAAGCCGAAGCAGCCCGGCTCGCGGGCGAAGTGCCGGTCGGGGCGATCGTCGTCTTCAACGGCGAAGTCATCGGACGCGGATGCAACGTGGTCATTGGCTCGAGCGACCCGACTGCCCACGCCGAAATCGTCGCGTTGCGCGAGGCAGCTCGGGCACTGAATAACTATCGGCTCACTGGGGCAACGTTGTATTCGACGATTGAGCCGTGCGCGATGTGCGCAGGTGCGATCGTGCATGCGCGCATCGAGCGGCTTGTGTATGGCGCGCGCGACCCGAAGGCCGGCGCGGTTGAAACTTTTTTTCAGATTTGCAGTACGGAGTTCTTGAATCATCGCGTAGTCGTGGAAGCCGGCATCCTTGAGGCCGAGTCGCGCGCGATGATACAATCCTTTTTTCGCGAAAAGCGGTGATAGTCAGCCATGCGGAGAGGTGCGAGAGTGGTTGAATCGGGCGGTCTCGAAAACCGTTGTACCCGCAAGGGTACCGTGGGTTCGAATCCCACCCTCTCCGCCAGAACGATTGCGGATCTCGGATTGCAGATTGCGGATTTTTCGGGTCCCGGGATTTCTCCCGGATCCGCAATCCGAAATCCGCATTCCGCAATTCGGAGAGGTGCAGGAGTGGCTGAACTGGCAGCACTGGAAATGCTGTGTACGGGAAACTGTACCGTGGGTTCGAATCCCACCCTCTCCGCCAGAATGATTGCGGATTTCGGATTGCAGATTGCGGATTTGGGAATTGAGAAAAGTTCTCGCGGTTCCGAATCCGCAATCCGAAATCCGCATTCCGCAATTCTTATCAGGCTCCGGACGTCGTGCAATCGCGCGACTGCGAATCCCGCCAGGCCGGGAACGGAGCAACGGTAGCAGTTCGCGGATGTGCCGCGGCCTCTCCGGAGCCTGACCACTTTCCTTCGCCGATATCGAGGCCTTGGACCATGTCTGACTCACAAGTAATCGCGAGAAAATTCCGGCCCCAGACGTTCGATCAGGTTATCGGCCAGGAGGCGATCACTCGAACGGTCAAGAACACCTTGACCAGCGGCCGAAGTCATCACGCCTATCTGTTCACGGGCGCGCGGGGCGTGGGAAAGACGACAACGGCTCGCATCTTCGCCAAGGCCCTCAACTGCGCGACGGAAGGAACGATCGAACCCTGCAATGTCTGCCCGTCTTGCGATGACATCACCGCCTCGCGGTCGATGGACGTGATCGAAATAGACGCCGCTTCTAACACCGGCGTGGACAACGTGCGAGACGTGATCATCAACTCGATCGCGATAGCTCCCTCGCGCGACCGTCATAAGATCTTCATCATCGATGAAGTTCACATGCTTTCGCCGCAGGCATTCAACGCCTTGCTAAAGACGATCGAAGAACCGCCGCCGCGAGTCGTTTTCATTCTCGCCACGACCGCCTTTCAGAAGGTGCCGGACACGATCGTTTCGCGCTGCCAGGTGTTCGAGTTCCGTACCATCAGCCTCAAGAACATCGTTGCGCAGCTTCGCCACATATCCGGCGACCTGGGGATCGAGATCAGCGACGCCGCCTTGTTTGCGATCGCTCGTTCGGGTGAAGGCTCAATGCGCGATGCCGAGTCCGCGCTCGATCAAGTCATCAGCTTCTCAGGCTCAAAAGTCGCCGACGAAGACGTTTCGACCGCGCTTGGACTGGTCGATGTTCAGACCCTCAACGAAACCGTCGAGGCCATAGCCGCCCAGGACGCGAGCCGAATCGTTCGAATCGTCGACACAGTAGTCTCGCGCGGGTACGACTTGCGAAACTTTTGCAAGGAACTGATGACTCATATGCGCGCGATGCTGGTGGTCAAGCTCGCGGGGTTCGATGCGGAACTCGTTCAGATGCCCGAGAGCGAGGCCGAAGCGCTCACCCGGCTCGGCGAGTCGTTTTCGGAGCAAGATCTCGTTCGATTCTTTTCGCTCCTCACCAAGACCGAACAAGACATCAGGACATCGACACAGCCGCGGTTCCAACTCGAGATCGGGCTTATGAAGCTTGTGCAGGCTCGCAGGCTCTACCTGCTTGAAGACGCGCTGAGCAAGATGTCGGAGATCAGCACAAGGCTCGGAGTAAGCGGCGCTTCGCCGGCAACCGCGCCGCCGTCTACTCACTCGCCTTCCAGATCGAGCAGCCCGTCAGTTCCCGCTAAGCGAGTCACTTCGCAATCGTCGGGCGCTTCGAGCAAGACGACGACATCACCCAAGCCGCAGCCGCCAGCACCCGGCGAGACCTCTCAGAAGCCGCAGCGTGAGCGCAACTTCGAACCCGGCGCTTCGTCAAACCCTGCCGGCTTGAATGATCCTTACGAGGGCGCGGTCTTCGATAGCGATCCGGTCTCAGAAGCGCCAAACGTCCAGCCCGCACCCGCGATGTCCGCGCAACCCTCAACCCCGATCGAGCGGGTCAAGCAGGCGATTGAACGCAAGGGCAAACGCTTTATTGCCGCGCTCGATGGCGCCGACAGCATCACGGTTGAAGGCGAGCGTCTATGCGTCGCTTACTCGGATCAGAACGGCGTGTTCAAGTCCAGCTTGGAGAATCGCGAGAATCGCCGTGCGATCGAGGAGATCTGTCGAGAAGCGCTCGGCCACAAAGTAACGCTGTCGGTATCAGTAGGCGCTCTCGCTGCGGCTGAGCCAACTGAAGAAAAGAAGGAGAGCACACGCGCCAGGCAAAAGGCGGAAAACGATCCCAAGCTGCGCGCGCTTACAGACAAGTTTCGCGGCGAGATCATCGAAGTGATCAAGCCCGAAGTTTGAGACCGCCAACCCGCTATTCGCCGCGGCTTTCGAGTTGAACTGAGATTAAGGAAGGGGACGAGAACAATGAAGCTTCCAGGTGATTTTGATTTGGGACAGATGATGCAGCAAGCCAAGCAGATGCAGGAAGACATGCAGCGCGACATGAAGGAGATTCGTGTCGACGCAAGCGCGGGCGGCGGAGTCGTCCGCGTCGCGATGAACGGGGCAAAGGAAATGCTCGATCTCAAGATCGACCCCGAAGCGGCTGGCGACGTCGAGATGCTCCAGGACTTGATCATTGCGGCGGTGAACGAAGCGTCGCGCAAGGCCGATGAAGCTATCAAGGGCAAGCTTGGCTCGAAGCTCGGAGGGATGGGTTTGCCGGATGGGATGTTCTGAGATTGTTCAGAGTTCAGGGTTCAGAGTTTAGGGTTAACGCTGGTCTCCTAACTTCAACTCTGCGTTTGGCTCTGCGTCTCAGCGACTCTGCGGTTAGCAGGTCTTCGAAACTAACTAGCCGCAACATCACCGACCAACCTGAAACTCGGATCAATCGCGATCGACGCGCGTGTTCATACGGTTTGATTGATGCTCGACTACGCCGAACCCGTAACAAAACTTATCGATGAGTTCCAGCGACTGCCGGGCATCGGCTACAAATCCGCGCAGAGGCTGGCCTTTTACATCCTCAAGATCAATCGCGAAGAAGCCGAGCGGTTGATCGCCGCCATCACCGAAGTCAAAGACAAGATCATCTTCTGCTCGACCTGCAATAACGTCACCGACATCAATCCTTGCCGCTATTGCACCAGCCCGGAGCGCGATCGCCGAGTTATGCTCGTGGTCGAAGAACCGCACAACCTGGTGACGGTTGAAAAGACCCGCGACTACAAAGGCCTCTATCACGTCCTGCACGGAGCGCTGTCGCCGATCCGCGGAATCGGGCCTGACAACTTGAAGATCAAGGGCTTGCTCGAGCGGCTTCGATCCAGCGAAGTCGAAGAGATTATTCTGGCTACGAACCCAAACACTGAAGGGGAAGCTACCGCGAATTATCTTTCGAGACTTCTCAAGCCGCTTGGGATTCGAGTGACACGAATCGCGATGGGAGTGCCGGTTGGATCAGACCTCGAGTACGCGGACGAAGTGACCATGCACAAGGCGCTAACGAATCGCCACGAAATGTGAGGGCTGATTGCCTGAGAAACGATCGCGCGGAGAGTCATCAACGGGTTTTGATCGACCCGAACGTCTGCCACGGGCACGCGTGCATCAAGGGCACTCGCATCCCCATCTCTCAGATTCTAGGCATGCTCGCCAATGGTGACTCCATCGACGAGTTGCTAACGGCATACCCATCAGTCGAACTAGGTGACATTCTGGCTTGTTTGGACTACGCGGCGTTGCTGGCTGAAGAACAGGTCTCCTATCGTGGAACTCGCGCCAAGCGCAAAGATATGGGTGCTTGCAGCCAAAAGGCTTGGGCTCTCAAATAATCGAGTGGTAAACTACGGCCTGGAGGCAACCGTGATGGACAAAACACTGACTTCAGATATCCCTTCAGACGATAAGGCCATTGCCTTGGCAATAGACGATACTTCCGCGGAGATCGATCAAGTGATAGAGCACATGAGGAAGGATCAGGCAGAGATTGATCAGCTAAAGGCCGAGACACGGGCAATGCTGAAGGAGTTGATGGCGGCCTAAGCTATGCTGAAGCAACTCTACGATCTTCTGAAGAGATTGCTGCTCGTTGCGCACGAGTCGCAGCAGAACAAAACGGAGATCAAGGAGTTGCGCCAAGAAATCAAAGACCTAACAGCAGTGGTTCAACGTCTAGCCTATGAAATTCATCGAGTCACCGAGAACGAAGCGCACGAGCGGGAGAAGATGGCTTTGCGCTTAGAGAACGAGTTGCTGAAATTCGAACGCCGGCTACCCTCGGCAGATCCAAACGAACAATAAGAAAAGCGTGGCTAAGCGATGGCTACGCTTCTATTGCCCCGGATGATACACCCGCTTGGTGTTAGCCTTGATCTCCGCGAGCGTGAACCACGCGGGTTTGAACTCCTTCTTCGAATACAACTGGGCCTGGTCGAAGTTGTGCGGTGACTTCGGGTCGGCGCTCTGGCCAAAGACCAACAACGACCTCGCTTGAACCTTTGGACCGAACTCAACCACGCTCACGAATGAAGTGCCCGCGACCCCGTAGCGTCGCTTCTGACCTTCAACCGGTCGCGTGTAGAAGTTGTTGACGATTCCTACTGGTCCGGGCGCGCCCGCGATCGGAAGGCTCATCCTCGCATCGCTGAATGTCTCAAGCTCGCCGCCCGATTGAATGCGCTGCAAGCGATTCACGTCACCCCACGCCACTCGCCACGTTCCGAAGTCGCGAGTCAGATCAGCGGTCACTTCTTCAAGCGCGCGAATCCTTAGCCAGTCGTCCTTCACCTTCTGCGCTAGAAGCCTGCCGCCCCGCTCAAACCACAGAGCGAACAACGTCATCGCCTTCGAGTCGATCGTGCTGACGTGGTCCCAGGCCTTCAACTCGGCGATAGCATCCGCAAGCTTAGCCGCCCGCGGGGCGTCTTTGTCTTTCAGCTTCTCCCACTCGGCAACGAGCTGCGGTATGTAAGTCTCCGATTCGAGCACCGTCGTATCCAATCCCGCGCGAGTCCAGTCGTCAAACGTGAACTTCTCTCGCGCGAAAAGGATTCGCCGCGAGATTCGCGCACGAGCGTTATCCGACTCGCGAGTCATATAAGCAGGAAAGTTTTCCTTGACCGGATTGCCTTCGACAGTGGTGGTGAAGGGAGTTTGATTGCAGTTCTGCATGAAGCCTGTCTTCGGGTTTGTTAACTGCGGCAGCTCGTCAAAGCTGTGATAGCCCTGCCACTCAGTCGCGGGGTCGCTGCCATCGACAGCCTTCGACCAGTCGAACTTTGTCGAGCGCTTGGGCACCGAGCCGTTGTAAACGTAAAAGATGTTCCCGTCGCGGTCGGCGTACATCGCGTTGAACATCGGAATCGCACAACGGGCCATCGCGGCTTTGAACTCGGCCAGGTTCTTCGCTTTGCCCATCGCGTACCACTCGTCGGCCCAGCCGCCTTCTTCAAGCCTCGCGAGCTTGATGGCAAGCGGCTTGCCTTCACGCACTGCGACGATCGGGCCGTGATGCGTCTTGCGGAACTTGAAGCTCTTCGGATCGACGCCCTTCTCCGACTTGACCTTGATCGTATCAGTCCATTCAGTAGCCGTGCGGTGTTCGCTCCCGTAGCGATAGGAGAGCGGGGTCTTCGCGTCGTCGAACTTCTCGATAAACAGATCTACGATGTCCGGATCGTTGACGGTGTGGCTCCAGCCCAAGTACTCGTTGTGCCCGATCGTTGGAGAGGGCGAGCCGAAGAACGACGCGCCGCTCAAGTTCCAGCCTTCGTTGCTGTGGACGTGACCCTCGTACCATTGGCCGGACCCGAAGAACGGCTGGTGCGGATTGATAAACAGAAGCGCGTGATTGCTCGCGCTCTTTGACGGAGTGACGGTCCACATGTTCGAGCCGACGATCGGCTCGCTCTCAGGCTCAACGAGGCCGTTTAGAGGCATGTTCAACGGAACGTCCAGCAGCGCGCCCTGCGTCGAAGCCGCCGCGGCGCCCGCCGAATCGATCGCTTGCACGGCGGTCTTTATCTCATTAACCCTCAAGCCCGACTTGCCAAAGATGAATAGCTGGTAAAGCGTAAAGCGGCTGAACGCGAACGTATACCACGGCTCGAAGTGCGTGATCAGCCGCGGTTTGACCTGTGGGTTGCGCGCAAGAAAATAATTGAGCCCGTCAGCCAGCGCATCGGCTAGCTCACGCGAGCGGCCGGTCGTGCGGTCGTACTCAGCCTTTCCAAGCCGCGGAATTTCCAGTGCGCGGTTAAGCATGTCGTCGGCGAGGGTCCGTTCGCCGTAGACTTCCGAGGCGCGGCCGAGCGCGCGAATGTAGCTGTCTTCGATCTGCCAGAAGTTGTCTTCGGCCTGCGCGTATATGTACCCGAACACACAGCTTGCATCGGTCGGCCCGTAGACGTGGGGCACGCCGTAGCTGTCGCGATAGATGGTCACCGAGCGCGCGATCTTCTCGGCTTTGGCGCCGCCCGCTGGAGCTTTCGCGGCCGCAAGGCCGGGCATCGCGGAACCGAGCAGTACAACGGCGAGCAGCAAGCGCGTTATCGTTGTGACGGGAGACCGGAGTTCGAAGGTGAAACTGTTCGCGCGCGTGACTGAGTCGCGCCGGCAAAGACGAGCACTCGAAAGCATAGCTGGACCCTCCTGAGATTCGAATCGATGTTGATGAGCTGATCAGAACTGCGCGAATTCTACAGATGGGGCTCGCGCGGTGCAAGCATCGGGGGAGAAGTTCTTCGATTCGACATCACACGAATGGTTGCGTCACGTTTTCGCGCGGCTATTGGTGGGCACTCAGGCTTCCCTTCGTCTATCACCCAAAGGTTTGTGGCACTCCGGAGGAGTGCAATGTTTATAGAACCGCGAGCCGGAAGCGCCGCACTCCAGCGGAGTGCAATGTCCAAGTAGCAAGACCATATCACCCCTGACGGGGTGAACCGCCGTCGGCGCCTCCTCTCTATAAACATTCAACTCCTAACGGAGTTGGGAACGATAGCGCCTGTGCGAGGCACATCATGCATCTTCAAACTCGAAGCGGAAGCTTCACACGCACACTGCTGGGAAGCCATTGCTTGACATGCCAATGAGGCCAAACTTATACTCGGTCATCAGTTGAAAAGTGATGATCGATGTTGTTTGAAGTTCGATCCGAAGTGCTAAAGGCGAGCGGGGCTGACGCAGAAACGAGGAGAGCCGAGTTGCCAGAAACGATTCAGGGCAAGTTGAAAGCGGACGGGCTTCGCTTTGCGATTGTTGCAAGCCGGTGGAACGACTTCATCGTCAGCCGGCTTATCGGCGGGGCAACAGACGCGATCGAGAGACTTGGCGGATCGAGCGAGGCGATCACGATCATTCGGGTGCCGGGTTCATTCGAGTTGCCGTTGGCTGCCAAGCTCGCGGCTGCAAGTGGGAAATACGACGCGATCATCTGTCTCGGTGTTGTGATTCGCGGAGAGACCTCTCACAATCAATACATCGCGTCGGAAGTATTCAAAGGCATCGGGCAGGTTGCGCTTCAAACGGATCTGCCCATTGCGCTAGGAGTCGTGACAGCAGACAACCTCGAGCAGGCGATCGACCGGGCCGGCGCGAAGTCCGGCAACAAAGGGTTCGAAGCGGCGATGACGGCAGTCGAGCTTGTGAACCTGTACCGGCAGCTCAAAGGCGCGGCGAGCAAAAAGAAGCAGCGGTAAGTGGGACGAGCATTAATCTTCAGCAAGCAGGGTTTGAATTATGGGTGCCAGGCGTAAGGCTCGAGTTTGTGCCTTACAAATGCTCTTTCAATATGACCTAGCGCGGCCCGCTGTAGATGAGCTTAGCGGCCTTTACTGGGAAGCGTTTGGTGATGAGATGGGCGACGTGGGCCGCGAGTTCTCCACCAACCTGGCTCGCGGCGCGATCTCGCACATCGAAGAAATCGATGCTCTCATCAAGCACCGGGCCGAACACTGGCGCATTCAGCGAATGGCCGTCGTCGACCGCAACGTGCTCAGGCTGGCCATCTACGAGTTCCTCTACGAACCCGACACTCCAAAGACAGTCGTGATCAACGAAGCGCTCGAAATCGCCCGCCGCTTCTCCACCTTCGAAGCCACTCAGTTTATCAACGGGATACTCGACGCCATCAAACGAGACCTCGAGAACCCCGCCGCCTCGATAGCAACTACCAACCAGCCCTGACGGATTGCGGATTTCTTCCGCGCGCGCAACAATACCTCCACATAGTTCAAGTCGTTGCGATCGATCGAAGTGTGCGAAGGGGCGGCAACGGAGCGCCGCCCGTACAAGACGCGGCCTATGATAGAAGACAAGGCGCTTCTGAGTGAGTATCTCTCCGAGTCAGAAGAACTGCTCGACTCGCTCCTGTCCGACCTCGATTTGCTCTCCTCTCGCGGCGATGCAAACCTGATCAATCGCGTCTTTCGAACCGTCCATTCGCTCAAGGGGCTGTCGGGAATGATGGGCCTCGCCGAGGTTCAATCGCTCGCTCACGAATTCGAAGACATATTGGACGACCTTCGGCTCGGTCAGCTTGCTCTCAACGAAGGCACGATAGCAGCGCTGCAAGAGGCCGGAGCTGGACTAGCCGCGCTTGTCGGCGGCGCGGCGCGCGGGTCGGCGAGCGACGAGGACTTCGAGCGATTGAGGCAGTTGCTGACGGCGATCGCGCTTCAGGCAAAGCCCCGCGCTCGCAAGCCTGGCGCCGGCGTCGAATCGCTTGCCCTGTCTGAACGCGAGCGAGCGATGCTGACCGACTACGAGCGCCATCGCCTGAGCGAGAACCTCATCGCGGGCCGCTCGTTCTTCGCAATCGCGGTCCAGTTCGAAATCACGCGGCTCGAAGCGCAATACCGCGCTCTCACATCAAAACTCGCCGACCGCGGGGAGCTTATCACTACTCTGCCGGAAAAGGCGGCGGCCGCCACATCGGTCGGGTTCAGGCTGGTTTTTGCCGCCCAGCTTCGCGATTCCGAGGTCAAGGCGCTCGTCGAGCCGTTTGGCGGCCGCGTGTCGCGGCTGGATCGGTCAGGGTGGCGCAGGGCTGGTGAGGCGCTCAAGTTAGCCCGGAAGAAACCCGAGAAGGGCTCGATCGAAGGTCTTAGCACGCTGCCGCCCGAGTTTGCTCAGGAGGCGCTTCAGCCGCTGACTCCAAGCGTTCGGGTCGAGCTTTCTCAGATTGACGAGCTGTCCGGTCTTGCGCACGAACTGTCGATCCAGATGGAAAAGTTGACAGCGATGGCCGATCGATTCCTGAACGCTTCGGGACTCGGCGCGCGAGAACGGTTTGACCTGAGATTCGGCACGAGGCGAGTCGAGCGCGATTTCCTGGAGCTTGAAGAACGGCTTGTCGAGTTGCGAATGATCTCGGTGGCTCAGACGTTCACGCGAGCGGCGCGTCTTGCGGGGCGGCTCGCGCGTCAGCTTGGCAAGTCGGTCTCGGTTGAAGTCACCGGGCGCGAAACTCACCTGGACAAGGTCATCGTCGATCGACTGGCCGACTCGATTTACCACGTGTTGCGCAACGCAATCGACCACGGTGTGGAGCTTCCCGAGGAACGCCGGCGAGCCGGCAAGAGCGCGCGAGGCAAGATCACGATCGAAGCGAGTCTCGAAGGTACGCGAGCCAAAGTCGCTGTCAGCGATGATGGGCGCGGAATCGATCCGGACGAGGTGCGTAGCCGTGCGATTCAAGCGGGACTGATCACCTCGGAAGACCCGCTTACGGATGATGAAACAACGAGGCTGATTCTACGGCCGGGTTTTTCCACCGCAGACCACGTGTCGGCCGTGTCCGGCCGCGGCGTTGGGTTGGACGCGGTGGAGCGAACAATTCACGAGCTTGGCGGCGAGATTCTGATCTCTTCGGAGAAAGGAACAGGAACGCGGTTCGAATTCCTCTTGCCGACGACGCTGGTGATGCTCTCGGCGTTCGTCGTTAGAGCCGGCGATTGGCGCTATGCGATCAACGTCGGCCAGATAGTCGAACTGCTCTATGTGGCGCCGGAGGAAATAATCGGCCGAGACGGAAAGCGGAGCATCGCGTGGCGAGACTCGACCATCCCACTCGTCGAGTTAAAGTACCTGCTCGGGCTAGGAGGCGCGCGAGTGTTTCATCAGGCGGCGGGCGACAACGGTACGAACGGGCTGGGCGTGCAAGCCGGGGCGAACGGCTCGTTGAGGGTTCCGGTGTTCATCACACGAGCGGCTGAGCGAACCGTTGGTGTGGCGGTCGAGCGGTTCGAGGAGCAGCGCGAGATAATCGTCAAATCGCTCGGCTCGCTTGGAAAGCGCATCAAGGGAGTGGCCGGCGCCGTGGACCTGGAGGGCGGAGACGTCGCGCTTGTTCTCGACTTGCCCAGCTTGCTTGTTCTGCGAAGCCTTCGAATGTGAGGCGGTTGACCAGTCGCGATATGACACGAGGAAAAGAAAAGCCCGCGGAAAAGACGGCAGTCAAAGTCGGCCCTCTCCCGCTCGAGTTGATCTCGAACCCGGCGACGGTCGAGGCGACCAGCCAGGTTTCTGTGCTGATGTTCACCACGGGCGGCAATCGGTTCTCGATCGGCGTCGAGCAAACTGAGGGTGTGGTGGATTGCCCGAGGGTCTCACCGCTGCCCAACCCGCCGGACGGAATCGTGGGTGTCACAAGCGTGCGAGGACGAATGACTCTAGTTATGGATTTGAGCCTCGCGCCGAGTCAGCCCGCATCGAAACGCCGTTTGATACTGGTCAAGGGTGACGCCCAACTCGGCTTGCTCGCCGACCACGTAGAAGGAGTGTTAGCGCTTGAACCAAAACAGCTCCGTGCGGCCGGCGCCAAAACTGATCCGGCTTCGAAGTCGCGCGAAGTCGAATCCGTCTGGCCCGCCAAGTTCTACTTTAAGAGCGATGGCCGCCGAGTGCCGATTGTGGACATAGATAAGCTCAGTGAGTGATGACTGAGGACTGAAGTAGCATAGACTTTAGTCTGTGTCTTCGATCCGACAAGTGAGATTCCCCGGGCACAGACTAAAGTCTATGCTACCTCGGTCCTCAGTCCTCAGCTCTCTTGTGTATCTTGGTTGAAGTTTTGCAGAGCGGTCATTAGACTAGGGTAACTATTATGAGCGGAATGAAATTTCGCAGGGCCTGTTCGGTCTGCAACGCCACTTTCTTCTCCCCGGACAGAAAAGCGGCCTACTGTCTAAAGTGCCTCAAGAAACGCGTCGTCAAACACATACCCTCTGAAACCAGGGCCGTGGCGGCCGCGACTCGCGTCGCGCCTCGGGTGGCGCCTGCGCACGGTCCGGCGGAAGCCGAAGCGAAACGAAGACCGCCTCGCGAGCCAAAAGCCGGGGCGCTGACTCCGGACATTCGCAGCCGCATCGTCGAGGTCTATCAGGAAGAGTTTGCGGGCCGGCCGGTTCAGGCCCGCGACGTTCACGCGCAGATCGCCAACCGGCTTTGGCTGAAACGGCAACTGGTCGCCGACGTTGTTCGCGAACTCGTGCAGACTAACGTCGCGCTAACCGACGAGCTTCGAACAAGCGCGATCGAGATGTATCAGCGATTCGTCGAGAGCGGACACCGGCCCGACGGAGGTAGAAGACGCGCGATCAGCTCGGCGTTGGGCTTGCCTTACAAGCAGGTGATGAAAGTCATTCGCGAGTGGTCGATGAGCGAGTATGAGAAGTCTCCCACTCCTAACCCGACCCGTCAGCAGCTTTTTGAGGTGGAGAAGCTCTACTGGGACGAGTTGGTCAAACAAAGGTATCGGCTGACCGAATTGCCGGAGAGAATCGCCGACCATCTCGGATTCGTTACGCGATGGCAAGTGCTCAGATGGCTGGACGTGCTTCACGACGACGAACGCGCGTTTGCGAATGTGCCCGACCCCCCGGACGAGGCACAAGCGCAAATTCTCGAAGGCTACCGGCAATATCTGGCATCGTCTTCGCCGCCCGAGCACGGCTTGCACTACAGCATCGCCGGGCAGATCCCCAAAGTCAGCCCGCGCCAGGTGCACAAAGTCCTTCAGGGCTACAGGCACAAGATTCGTACCGAATACCCGCTGATATGAAGCAGTTGTCCGTAGTCCATAGTCAGTAGTCCGTAGTTTCCCACGCGGCAGTTACTCCCTCCGGGCTACGGACCACGGACTCCGGACTACGGACTATTTGAATGAAACAAGTCGTACAGAACTTTCGGACCGGTGAGTTAAAGGTCGAAGAGCTGCCGCCGCCGGCGCTTCGGGCGGGCGGCGTGCTTGTGCGAACCGCGTGGTCGCTCATAAGCCCCGGCACCGAGCGCGCCATCGTCGAAACCGCGCAAAGCTCGCTGATTGGCAAAGCCCGCGAGCGGCCCGATCTTGTCCGTCAGGTGGTGGACACCTTCAAGCGCGAAGGGCTTCGCTCGACCTACGAAAAAGTCAAAGCGCGGCTCACCAAACTCGCCCCGCTCGGCTACAGCGCATCGGGAGTCGTTGACGGTGTCGCAAGCGATGTGCGCGAGTTCAACTCGGGCGACCACGTTGCCTGCGCCGGCGGCGGCTACGCTACTCACGCCGAAGTCATTTTTGTTCCCAAGAATCTCTGCTGCAAAGTCCCCGAAGGGGTTTCGCTCGACGCCGCGGCTTACACGACGGTCGGGGCAATCGCGCTCCAGGGAGTGCGGCAGGCCGATCCGCGCCTGGGCGAGTCCGTCGCGGTCATCGGGTTGGGATTGGTCGGACAGCTTGCTGTTCAGTTGTTGAAGGCCGCGGGTTGTCGCGTGCTGGGCGTGGACATCGACCCGGCGGCTTGCGAGCTTGCGAAGGCTTCGGGCGCCGACGCAGTCGCGATAGATAACGAATCGGCGCGCGCCGCTTGCGAGGCTCTGACTGAAGGGCGAGGCGTCGATTGCATACTGATAACCGCGGCAACCAAATCGAGCGAACCGATCGAACTCGCAGCCGAACTAGCTCGTGATCGCGCGCGAGTCGTAGTCGTCGGGCTTGTTGGGATGGATGTGCCGCGCCACAGCTTCTACGCGAAGGAACTCGAGTTGAGGCTTTCGCGCTCATACGGTCCCGGGCGTTACGACCCGGGCTATGAAGAAAAAGGGAACGATTACCCGATCGGTTTCGTCCGCTGGACCGAGAAGCGAAACATGGAGGCTTTCTTGCGGCTGGTCGCAGAGCGCAAGATCGACACCGATCTGCTGACTACTCATCGGTTCAAAGTCGCCGACGCCCTCGACGCTTACAACTTGATCTTGAATCGCGACGGCGAGCGATGCTGCGGCGTGCTGCTCGAGTATCCGGGTCAGACCGCACACCCCAGTTCAATACAACTTCCACGAACTAGAGCGGCCGTCTCGGGAGACGTTGGCGTCAGCTTTATCGGCGCGGGGAACTTCGCACGCGGCGTGCTGCTGCCGATCGTCAAACGCGCGGCGAAGCTCAATCTTCGAGGCGTGGCCGCGGCGACCGGGCTCAGCGCCAAGAACGCAAGCGAACAGTTTGGCTTCCGATACGCGACAACCGACTATCGAGAGATTCTGAAGGACGACGAGTCCAAGGTCGTGTTCATTGCGACTCGTCACGACTCGCACGCGCGGATGGCGGCTGAAGCCTTAAACCTGAGCAAGCACGTGTTCGTCGAGAAGCCGCTGGCGACAAACATCGACGAGCTTCGCGAGGTCGTCGCGGCGGCTCGCGAGTCTGAAGGTTTGTTGATGGTAGGCTACAACCGCCGCTTCGCGCCGATTGCGCGCGAGATCAAAGAGCGGTTCTCAAAGCGCTCGGGGCCAATGACGATCGTCTACCGTGTGAACGCTGGCCAGTTGCCCGCCGAGCATTGGACTCACGACGGGACCGAAGGCGGAGGCCGGATCATCGGCGAGGTCTGTCATTTCATCGACTTCGTTCAGTTTCTGACCGGCGCGTTGCCCGAGCGCGTAACGGCTACCGGCGTTCCTCAAGCTCAATCAGCGGGGCTCGTTGATGACAGCGTGATCATCTCGCTGAGAATGAGCGAAGGATCTGTAGCGTCGATCGTCTACACCGCAAGCGGCGACAATTCGGTGCCCAAGGAACACGTCGAGATCTTCTGCGATAGGAGCGTTGCGCGTATCGATGACTTCAAGAGCGGTGTGTTCATTCGCGGCGGCAAGACGACAAGGCTTGGCGGCAGCAGCCAGGACAAGGGGCACGCCGCCGAGCTAAGCGCGTTTCTGGACGCCGTGCGAAACGCCACCGAAGCGCCGATAGCTCTCGATTCTCTAGTTGCGACTAGCCTCGCGTGCTTTGCTGCGGTGGACAGTTTACTGAGCGGTGGAACGACGACAGTAAACCTCCATTCAATCCTGAGAGGAACGATCGACGCCGCGTAGTATTGAAACCTTCGCCCAACCTGTATTCGAGAAGTTACCTAGCGTGGAAAGCCCGACCGCGCGAACCCATTTGTGATTTCCCGCAACTTCATCTCTCGCGTTTTTGACCCGATGGCAGCAGAATCACTAGACTCTTACGATTATTTTCAAGAAGGGAAAAATATTTCTTGACACCAAAACCGGTCTGTTTTATCATCGGCCCGTATTTTTCGTTCCAGTCCTAACGGCGTCAAGCGTCGAGAATTGCAAACTGAATCAGAGTTCGAAGTGGGATGAACGTCCGTTTCGCTGAGTGCTCGCCAATATCTAAAGCGAGACGCGCATCAGCTCGGAGGAGGTTCCACATGCTCCCAACTTTCAGGCTTCGCTTCCGCAAACCCGCTTTCCAATTCTCAATCCACCAGTGCAACACTCGAGTACGCCTCGGGAAGGCCACGTCATCAAAGCGCGCCGCATGTGGCTCGCTGAGACAAGGATGCTTTGCCGGGCGCGTTCGCAGGAGGGCCCTGGTTTTCCTGATCATATCGAGCCTCCTCATCTGGCCTGGAGCTTTCGGGGTTCGAGGTCTGGCAGCCAAGGCGTACACGGGCGTTGAGTTTTCTAGCGGGCTCGTCGGTTATCTTCCATTAATCATGAAAGCGCTTCTCTGGTTTGTGGCGTCTCCTCAGCGGCCTCAGACCTTAGCTGAGCGCAATGCGTCAGTCGCATCTGTCCGCGTGAGCCCGCACAAGCTCGTGGGTTACGTTGGCGACCAAGTGACTTTCACCGGTATGGGCATCGGCGCTGATCGTCAACCCGCCCACGGAGCAAAGTTCGACTGGGAGTCTTCGGATACGAGCAAGCTCGATATTGATGAGGCAGGACGCGCAACATTGCGTCAGCCCGGATTGGTTCGGGTCACCTGTCGCACAGCCAATGCGTCGCAATCAGCCCAGGTGTTGATAAGACCAACCCGGCGGCGAATGCAAACCGACAACGAGTGGCGCGCCGATCAGGACAGCTTGAGCGACGCGGCGACCGGGCCGTCAGGCTTTTTGGAAGCGCTGCCTTCGCTCCTGGACAAGGTTGCGCCCACCGCGCACGCGCAAGGGAACTCGCCGGGCGACTTCCCCAACGCGACATGGCTAACACATGTTGGCACGCCGGCGTTTACCGCGCTTGAAGACACGAGGCTTGGGCCCGTGATGCCCGGCAGCAACTTCGAATTGCCGATCCCGCTGGTGAACCTTGGCGGACGAGGCGTGGCGACAAGTCTCACCGCTTACTACAACAGCAATCAGTGGGGCGCGTATTTCGATCCGATTAGAAACACGACGGTCTACGTGTTTGACCCGATCCAGACTTGGCCCAGCCCCGGTTTCTCGCTAGGCTTCGGGCGGATCGTTTATTACAACGGCTATGTCGACGGCAATCTCGTTTCTTGGCACAGCTTCATGCTCATCGAGCCGAACGGCACCCGGCGCTCGCTGGGAGTCGGGACCGACTATGGCTCGAATACGCTTCAGACAACGGACGGCTCGCACATCACGTACGTCGGCAACGCGGCTGACGGCGGGACGCTCTTCTACAACGACGGGACGACTGTGACGATTGGGAAGGTCAACAATCGATTGCTGCCGACTCAGATCACCGACACCAACGGCAACTACATTCAAGTCGCTTACAAGTGGGAGACGAACTTTCCTGGGATCGCCATCAACTACATCGTCGACACGCTTGGGCGCGTCATATCGTTTAACTACGGCGAGTGGCCCGCGCCTCCGGGCAGCACCCGTCTGACTTCGATCAGAACACCGACCGGCGGAGTTACCTTCGGCTATCAGACCGTGACGATGAATCATAATTTCCAGAACGAGATCATCGTCGAAAACGCCCCCGCGAGTTTTCCCGCGGTTAGCAGCGTGACGATTCCTCAGCGGCCGGCTTATCAGTTCAGCTATTCGGGCTACGGGATGATCTACAACATTTCGCTGGCCAGCGCGGGCGGAAACGCAACCGTGACCTACAACTATCCGCTCGGAGGCGAGGAGTTGTACGGCGGTCCGAGTTTCACACAACGGACCGAGAGCCCGAACGCTGTGTATACCTATGCCTCTAATGTCATCACCAGACCGGATGGAACCAAGGTTGTGCTGACGGGCGCGGATCGCGAGCTCAAGAGCACGAGCAACGCGACCCTTTCCAAGACAGTCAGCACATTTACAACGGATCCCGGGGGCTCACCGGCGTTGCAGTCGGTTACCAGCTACGACGAGACTGGCCAGCAGACCAAGGTCGACTTCGATTGCGATCAGTACGGCAACGTGACGAATCAGCGCGAGTACGGCTTTAAGGTCGGCGGGCTGTGGAAGGTGCGAAGAAGAGCGCATTACTCTTACATAAACTGGGAGCCGTACTTGAGCGCATACATTCGAAACCGATCGACGATGGCCGAAGTGTTTGACGCTTTGCAGAACACCAACGATGCCGACGACGTGCTGGTTGGGAGAACGACATACGATTACGACAACTACGGCGCAATGGGCGGGATGGAGAACTACGGTGGAACGGCAGCGCCGCCGGGACACTTGACGAGCTACGACGCAACAAAGACGGCGCGAGCCAACGTGACAGGAGTGGCCAGCTACAGCGATGTTTCGGGCGGCGGCGTGACGCGCAACAGCAAGCTGGACATCTTTGGCAACAGGACGAAAGCGCAGGTTTCCTGCTGCGACGAAAAGAGCTTCACGATGACCGAAGCGACGTACTGGTCGAGGTCTTCGCAAACGACGAGCGGCAACTCTCTGGGCATCTACTTGACCACCAGTGCGAGCTACGATTTCAACACACTTGCCACAACGACCCAGACCGATCCGGCCAATCAGGCGACCATAATGAGCTACGATGCCGCGATGAATCCGACTGGGTTTACGACGCCAACGGGCGCGAACGGGACAACTACTTACAATGTGTGGTCGGAGCCTACCTCGAAGAGCATCAGCTACAGCGATGGCGGAGTGAACAAGACAATTACCGAAACCGCGGTCTACGATGCGTGGGGACAGATAACGCAATCAGTTGACGCGAACGGCGCACAGACGAATTACGCTTATGACAATATGGGTCGTCGGCTCACGCAAACAAATCCGTTTCCGCAAGGCGGGACGCCCGGGCCGGTGACGACCTATCAGTACGATCAGCTCGGCCGATCGACACTCGTCACGCTGCCGGGAGGGAACACAGTTCAAACCGCTTACAACGGAGCAAACATAGTGACCGTCACCGATCAGGTGAATCGCAAGATCAAGCGTGAGTCGGATGGGCTTGGGCGATTGATCAAAGTGACTGAACAGGTTGTATCAACAGGCGCGCTCACACAGGAGACCAACTACACGTACGACATCGCCGACCGGCTGACGCTTGTGAGTCAAGGCAATCAGACCCGTTCGTACAAGTACGACGCCGAAGGGCGTTTGCTGTTCGAGCGCATCCCCGAGATGTCGGCAACGATCAACGACGGCACGGGAACGATGTGGTCGGTGAAGTACGCCTACACAGACTGGGGCGCGCTTGCCACAAAGCAAGACGCGCGCGGCGTGATTACTACCTCCGGCTATGACACGCTGCACCGGTTGACGAGCGTCAGCTACAACACGAGTGGCGCGCCGGGAGTGGCGGCGACTTCGACGGTGACTTACAACTTCGACAACGTCAACGGCAGCGGGACCAAGGGGCTGCTGCTGTCGATGATTGTGGGCACTGGTTATTCGGAAACTTATGGGTATGACTCGAACAAGCGTGTGTCGTCTGTCACGCGCACGATCGACGGGCGCAACTACGTGACCAGCTACCAGTACAACACGGCGAATGAGCAGACACAGTTGACCTATCCGTCAGGGCGAGTGATCAACTTCGGCCGCGACAACAAAGGCCGGCTCTCATCGGTGGGTTCATATCTAACGGGCGCGACTTATAACGGCATCGGCCAGTTGACAGGGACAACGCTCGGCAATGGAGTGACGGAGAGCTACGGGTACGACGCGAATCGGATGCAATTGACCAGTCAAACAGCGACAAAGAGCGGCGGCCCGGCCAATGGCTTGATGAATCTGACTTATGGCTACAATGCTTCGGCGGGCCAAATGGGAGCAGGCTCGACGGCAGGCAACGCGGGTCAGTTAATGACGATCAGTGGGACAATGGCCCCGACGGAATGTAAGGGATGTCCAACCACACCGACAACTGAGACCGCGAGTTACACTTACGATCTGCTCGGTCGCCTCGTGACCTCAAATCAAACATCGAACGAAGCGAGCGCCCAACGGCGATTCGCATACGATCGCTGGGGCAACCGCACTGGCATGTGGGATGCGGTAAGCGGCGGCAATCAGATTCAGAGCGTTGTGCTTCAGCAGAACGGCGGCGCCCCGACAAACAGGCTCACGAGTGTGACCACTTCGGGCGTCACGGCAAATTATACCTACGACTCCGCAGGCAACGTCACGAATGACGCCTTACACACTTACGCGTACGACGGGGAGAATCGGATCGTGAGCATCGACGGGAGCGCGACCGCGAGTTACGCGTACGACGCGTCGAATCAGCGCTACAAGAAGGTGAGTGGCGGAGCTACGACGCACTACGTATGGCAAGCGTCACAGGTAATAGCCGAGCACGACGGGAGCACAGGAGCAGTGATTACCGACTACATTTACTCCGGAAGTCGAGTGATCGCGAATGTCTCGGGCGGCAGCACCCAGTACTTCCTGAGCGACCGATTGAGCGTGAGGATGACGCTGAACTCAAGCGGGGGTGTGTCAGGCCGCCAAGCGCACTTGCCGTTTGGAGAAGACTTCGCCGAGGGCGGCACGCAGGAGAAACATCACTTAGCGAGTTATGAACGAGAGATGACTACCGGCCTGGACTATGCGATCAACAGGTGGTACTCGCCCACCCTCGGAAGATTCGTCTCTGCCGATCCCTATAGACCCAGCGGCTATAGGGAAGACCCGCGAAGCTGGAATCGATATAGTTACACTCGCAACGTCCTAACCAACAGAACCGATCCGCTGGGGCTTGAAGATGTTGGTGCATCCTCGTGCTACGTTTTCCTCGGCGTGGTTGTCTGTCCGGGCCTTGGAGGAACCATGGATGTCAACGCAGGCCCTGACTCCTTAGCGGTCATAGGCATAGGCGGGGGCGGCACACTAAAACCACGACCCAACCCTGATGGAAAAGGAAATGGGGTTGGAGGCGGTAACGGGGACAATGCCTGCGTCGCCGACGGAGGGGGCGGCGATGACAACGCTGGCGACTCCGTCAGTGCCACTGAGGACGGTTCGGGCCCGAAGAGTGGAAAGGTCCATCTGTGCAAAAGGCCGCTTGGTAGCCCAGGCAGTGCTGAGACCTGTAGTGGACCTTTTTGTCACATGTTCCTTTGCGTGGAGAGGAATGGGAACATGAGTTGTAAGGGACTCAGTCCGTCCGGCACTGCCTGGGGAAGCCCAGGAACAAACAATCCAGCGGACGGCTATCACAGCGAGAATTGCGAGGAACAGTCCGCCGACCCATGCGTCGCGAAGTGCATCAAAAAGAAATTCAGGGAGCCCCTTCCGTACTACAGTCTGCTTCCAGTGGGCTCTACGTGCACGGACTGGGCCCTAGACACGCTTATCGCTTGCAGGAAGAAGTGTAAGTCATGATCCGTTTGGTCGAAATGATAAGGATACCGTCGGATATTGGTAAAGACTTGAGAAGCTCTCGAGCTGAGATGAAGAAGTGAGGTTGCCGATGCGCAAATGGATGCCTCGTGCGTTTTGCGGCGTGTGGTGGGTTTCGGTGGTGTGGCTCGCCCTGGCAGCGGCGGTGATAGTCTATTGTTTGGGTTGGTGGCTATCCAATAAACACAATCCGGCCCGTTACGAAATCGGAATCGTAGGCGCGTTAGTCTTGCTTTATTCGTTTCCGGCTGGGCTTGGCGTGCTGATCGTAGGCTTCACTCCGAGAACTGGTCTTTCGACCCGGCGTCGCATTGGTGGCATCGCGTTGTTAGTCTTCTGTATCGGAATTGAGACGCTTCTCGACTATCTCCAGGCTAGATATCGATAACTTCCCAGAGACGCGACCTTTGGCTGAGCCGCGACCCGGAGGAATTTGAGCAATATCTGGTTGGCAGACCTTTAGGATAATTAGACGGCTTAAAGTGACAAGTGATTGGCGAAGCCGCACTCGACGATCCGTCTATTCCGGAAGCCAGATGATTGCGAAAGCGTCGGGCCCGACGATTCAATACTTCGTGAGCGACCGATTGAGCGTCAGGATGACTGTGAACTCGAGCGGGAATGTGGTGGGGCGTCAGGGGCACTTGCCGTTTGGCGAAGACTTCGGCGCGAGCGGCACGCAGGAGAAGCATCACTTCACAAGCTATGAGCGAGACGTCGAGAGCGGACTGGACTACGCAGTCAACAGGAGTTATTCGCCCATTTTGGCAAGATTCATGCGAGTTGATCCATACGATGGCAGTTCGTCGCTAAACAATCCGCAAAGCCTCAACCGTTATGCTTATGTTCAGAACGGTCCTATTAACTCCATTGATCCGTTAGGCCTTTGCTTATGTGCCAACTACTACGATGAGGGCCGTAATCTAAGATGGACAGACTGCTGGCTTTGTAACGCAAAGACTAAGGCCGGAGGCGGAGGCGGAGGCGGTGGACGGGGTGGTGGCGGCAACGCCGGCGGCGGTGGCCAGGGGGCGGGCCCGGGAGGGGCGGCAAGGGCCCAACTCGAAGATTTTCTTAACAAGTTCGAGAAGTGCAGCCAGAAGCTGGAAACGCTGACTCGTTCCAGCACAGGCTTTAACCCAGAGGAATTGGCCGAAGGGATTACATTCCGTAGCTACGAATCGTATGGTATGTTTGCCACTTTTCGAAGCCAAGGATTAGTCGGGAGGGGTGACCCGGTCGCAAACATCCAGATTCGGGTTTTGTTAGGGCCGCTCGCGCCATCAGGTTCGTTCTTGGGTGCATGGACCTCGCCCATTAGTCCAGTAGTCATACTCGGCGCGAGTTACTTCTCAGCTAGTCCGGACCGTCAAGGCGCTATCGTCGCGCACGAGATGTTACATGTCGCCAATCCCAATCTGACGCATCAAGCGCTCGCTGGAATGCTCGGTGTAGACTATGAGAAAGGGCCAAACCCGGGCGCAAACGAGGATGCCGCCAATAAGGCCCTCACTGAGTGGATAGAGAAAGGATGTCAGGATCCGCCAGACAAGAAGTGATTGGCCCTTAGCGCCGCGCTTTCTCTAAGAGCAAAGGAGGTTGTCGCGATGGGAAGAAAAGGATTCGCAGTATCAATGATCGCAGCGTTGATTGTGACAGGCCATATTCTCCGCGTCGGTGGTCTCGGTGCCCTTCGTCTCAGTCAGGTGACGGGTAATACGGGAGAGAGTGAGAAGTGGCTCCTTGATACATCCTTTGGGCTTCCCATTAGGATTGCCTCTGGTTTCGCCCCGATCAACCAACAGTATAAAGGGCGCGTGATGTTCCTCTTCATTGAGGATCAATACTGCTCGCCAGACTTTCTTCGAACGGTATTCACTGGCCTGGCGGCGCGCTATCAGGAACCTGAGGCGCTTCAGATAAGTGTCTACTCCGACGCGGAGATGCTTCGCAGGGCTATGGTCAGACGCAAGTGGCCCGCAAGTGATTTCGTTTTTCCTGACACTCCCGAGGGTGTGGAACTCGAAAAGAGAATCTACGGTGAGGCATATATACCCAAGACCGGCTGGGCTCGTGCGGGTTACTATCGCGAATCGAGGGAAGGGGCCGAGAAGTTCTTCTACAAACAAGATCCTCAGAAGGTTGAGATGGTGGAGGTTGTTCTGAAGCCAAGGCCGCGACCGAAGTACACTGGAGACCCCCAGGCGGACCTGTTCCTTGCATGTAGGTTGGATGATGTAGCCAAGGCTAAGGCCCTAATAGACAACGGGGTAAGGATAGACTACAGGAATGAGTTTGGAGAGACGGCGCTCGTTCGCGCTGTCGCTTACAACGATGTGGAGATCCTGAAGCTACTACTGGCGCGCGGGGCATACGTCGATGCAAAAAACCAGTATGGTCAGACCGCGCTAAATGAAGCCATATCCCATGGGTTCCACGAGATCGTCAAGGTATTGCTTGAACATAACGCCGATGTAAACGCACGCTATGGGCCGGGCATCTCGCCTTTGCACCTCGCTGCGTATAAGGGCGACGCAGACGCCGTTGACGCACTCCTCTCGAAAGGCGCCGACCCAAACGCTGTGGACGCCGACGGAAAGACACCGATATTTGACGCTATAAGGACCCGCAAAAGCAGAATCGTCCGCGCCCTCTTAAACAGCGGCGCTTGGGTTAACATCAAGAATAAGCATGGACAGACGCCCCACCTTGTTGCGAAGGAAATTGGCGATCAAGCGATCATCGCGCTGCTAAGAACAAGGGCGCGGCAGCCGAGGTGAGGTGCGGGCTGCTACGCTGCTGCATGAACTGGCTGCATTCGATTGGCATTTTGGGCTCATACCAGGTGATACGAGCGGCATAAACCAAACTAACAAGGACATAGTTTCAAAATTCATCAAGTGAGAGGATAACCTAGGTGCGATGTAAGAACGCTAGGAACAGAACTGAGGCGTCATTTCTTGCTGAGTGCCGGTGCGTCTGATGGGTTCCGCGGTTCCAATACCCCAATGATATCGGCAAGATGTTCGCAATCACTTTCTGGCAATTACCCACAAGTGCCAGCCCATCGATGAGGCAAGGCTCTCCTCGACCGAGCGCGGAATCAAGCTCCCGATCAACGGTATCCAGCGCTTGTTTAAGAAGTGAACTTCCGTTCTGACGTCGGCGAACTTCGAGAACATCGCGGCGGCTTCCTCGCGACTGTAGACGCGGGCAAGCGGGTTCCCTGCCCCGTCCGTGTTCTGATTCAAGAACTCCTCGCGAGACCTTAACCGCTTCGGATCTTGAAGGTAGAACTGCTGCATCTCCCGAAGGCGCGCTTCATCTTCTCCGGTCAGGCGATGTATGACAGCCGGGGCCCACTTGAACTTCAGCAGCCGAACGCCGAGCCGCCGCAAGGTCATGATGTTGAGGCGGTAGTTAAGAGAATTCTTGTGGTACAGCATGATCATCGCGGTTCCGCCGGGCTTCAGCACGCGATGCACTTCGTCGATCGCGCGTTGCGTGTCAGGCGTGTGGTGCAGGACGCCGTGCGAATAGACAAGACCGAAGCTCTCGTCGGCGAACGGCAGGTTCTCGGCGTCCGCGGTCTTCAAGGTTGCGGGGAGGTTTTCGAGCGCGAATCGTTTTCGCACGAGCTCGATGGAAGCTTCGGTCAGATCAACGCCGGTGTAGCGCGCACCGTGACGCCCGAAGTTCACCGCGTCTGTCCCAAGTCCGCAGCCGACTTCCAGAACATCGCAGCCGCGCCAACGCTCGAAGCCGACGACCTTTGGGATGTGCCATTCGGTCGCATAACGATGCCGTTCCACTTCAGCGAAGAACTCCTCAGAGCCGATCTCAGCCTGGGCGAACTTGGCCCCGCACGGGTTGGCTTGCCAGAAATCATGGACGCGAGCTTTGAGGTCTTCGGTCATCGTTTGAAAGGCAGTGGTCATAATCTACCGGCCGCCTGCTGAAAACTCAAAGCTTGCTTTGGTCGTGTCCCGACTTGAGTCCTGCGCGTCTCAATCGTCTCGGCGACTCCGCGGCTAGCAGTGTTTCGAGGTCTACCAACCGCAGAGGCGCCGAGACGCGGAGGTTGCGCGGAGAATTGAAGCGACGACGCCTTTCGAGTGCAACATTCGAGTTGATGATTTATGATAGACGCACGCGTCAAGACAAGCCGTTGGCTCAAACTGAGGTTACAGTGCGCG
This sequence comes from Candidatus Onstottus arcticum, assembly GCA_038040485.1. Classification (GTDB taxonomy): domain Bacteria; phylum Acidobacteriota; class Blastocatellia; order UBA7656; family UBA7656; genus Onstottus_B; species Onstottus_B arcticum. The sequence continues at coordinate 17,976 of JBBPIE010000027.1, read as the reverse complement.
AGCGGTCGCTGACGAAAACAAGACCCAGGGGGCTGGATGAATCTTAGAAGAGTGATCTTTGGGCTAGGTCTTGCCGCATTCACGAGCGTGGCGGCATTTGGCCAGACTTCGGGGAAGGTCGTCAAGGTGCGGCCCGCGGAGCCGGTATACAAAGTCAAAGCAGGCTCAGCAGTCGAAGCTGCCGTTGTCATTGATATCGACCCGGGCTTTCACATCAACTCGAACCGGCCGGCTGAGTCGTACCTGATTGCGACCGCGCTCAAGTTGGAGCCGCTCAAGGGTCTGACAGTTGCGCGCGTCGTCTATCCAAAAGCGAAGCTGCAGAAGTTCAGCTTCTCGAAGACTCCGATGTCCGTTTACGAAGGCAAAGCTCTGTTGAAGTTCACTGCGCGCGCGATGCCGGCGCTCGCGGCAGGCAGCCACGTTCTCAAGGGAAAGGTCAGGGTTCAAGCTTGCAACGATGTACAGTGTTTGTTCCCCAAGACCATCGACGTCGAGATACCGTTTGAAGTAACGAAGTAAGTTGCCCGTCCTCACCTGAATGAATGACCAGCGAGAGTGCGATTGATCTAAAGACTGAGCGAGCGTTTGGCCGGCTCTTGCGATACTGCCGCGCAGAAGAGTGGGCCGGCTACGATCCCTACGATGGCTTGAATAGCCCGTTGCTCAAGGCGCTAACTCTCAACAACGAGACGCTCCGAACGGTCGCGACTCAATTGATAAAGCACAGTCCGGTAAACATCCGGCCGCTTGTCGGGATTGGTAAGGGGCTCAACCCGAAGGGGCTGGCGCTGGCGGCGCGCGCGCTGATCCTGCAGCTGCGTGAAGAACCTGCCGGGGTTCTGACTTCGGGAGCGGGCGAAGAACTGGAAACGGACGTGAAGCACCTTCTGGCAAAGCTGAGTGAGCTGCGCAGCAGCGCTTACGCCGAAGCTTGTTGGGGCTACAACTTTGACTGGCAGTCGCGAGCTTTCTACGCGCCTCGCGGCACGCCTAACGTCGTGTGCACGGTGTTTGCGGCGCACGCGTTTCTGGACTGGCATGAAGCAACCGGCGACGAACGTGCGTTTGAGATGGCTTGCAGCAGTTGCCGATTCCTGCTCGATCGGATTAACCGAACAAACGACGGCAACGCGTTTTGTTTTAGCTACACGACGCTGGATCATTCGACGGTTCACAACGTGAGTCTTTTGGCAGCCGAGCTGCTGGCGCGGATGTTCGCGAAGGACGGACGCCAGGAGTATCGAGATGCGGCTCTGAGCGCGACGCGCTATACAACGGCGCGGCAGAGAGAAGATGGTTCGTGGCCTTACGGGGAAGACCGTTCGCAGGCGTGGATCGACAGCTTTCATACTGGGTTTGTTCTGGTCTCTCTCAAGAACATCAGCGCGTATTTGGGGCTGACTGATGTGGAGCCCTCGCTTGCCGTGGGATATGAGTATTACTCGAAGCGATTCTTTCTTGCGGACTCAACACCCGGGTACTATCATGACCGTCTCTATCCAGTGGATGTGCACAGCGCAGCGCAAGCAATCGTAACGTTCTCCGAGATGATCGACTTGATGCCCACCGCCCGCAAGATGGCAGACCGGGTCGCGGCCTGGACCATCGACAATCTGCAGGACCAGGCAGGCTTCTTCCACTTTCAACGCCGCCGTTTCTACACGATCCGGATTCCGTATATGCGTTGGGCACAGGCCTGGATGCTGTATGCGTTGAGCCGATTTCACACGAGGGGTCAAGCAGGGAATGTCTGAAAGGGCTGCATTAGCCGGGCAAGCAATCAAGGTTGCGACTCCGGGGCGTAGCGTGATTCGTCACGTGTTGCCGGTGGTGATGCTGGTAATCATCGACCTGGGCGCGTCAGTGCTCGCGTTCGTTCTCGCTTACAAGCTGCGCCAGAACACCGACATCTTCGAGTGGAGGCATCGCAAGTCGTTCTTTCCGGTCGGGATCTACGACGCGTTCGAGCCCTATTTGAGCTTTCTCGCATTTGTGCCGCTCGTTAAGGTGTACGTCCTGTACCGGTACGGCCTCTACAGGCTGCGAGGTGAATTCTCCTTCTCGACCGACCTCTTCAAGGTTCTCAATGCTTCCACGCTCGCGTTTCTTGTCCTGGTGATGGTGGCGTTTCTGTTTCGGCAGGGTTTCGCGATTCGCGAGGGACATCTGATCTCGATAGACTTTTCCTATTCGCGGCTCGTGTTCGTGTATGACTGGCTGATTTCGCTGGGCCTGTTCCTGACGACGAGATTCGTTGTTAGATTGATTCAGACCGCGTACCGGTCAAACGAACGAAACTTGATCCCGACGATAGTCGTCGGGTGCGGCGAGATGGCGCAGGTTTGCCTGGCGGAGATTTCCGAGAAGCCGCGCCTCGGATACCGGCTGGTGGGTGCAGTCACTGCGCGAGTAAACGAGGACGCGGCTGAGGTTCGAAGCCGCGGAGTAAGGGTGCTCGGGAGCTTCGACGACTTGCCCGAGTTGGTAAAGAGGCACGGCGTCGAAGAAGTGCTGATCACCGATGCGCGAATCCACCCGCGAAAAATGTTCGAGGTGCTGATGGAGTGCGGGCGCGACCATCACATCAAATACCGCGTCATCCCAAACCTGTTCGATTGCTTGCCGGGCAAGACCGAGATTGCGACGCTCGGCTCGCTGCCGATGATCAAGCTCTACGAAGAACCGTTTCGCGGCTCGCAGCGGGCGCTCAAGCGTGGGATGGACGTGATGGTTTCGATCGGGCTGTTGTTAGTCACGTGGCCGTTCTGGCTGGCGCTCGCGATTCTGATCAGGATGGAATCAAAGGGCCCCATCCTTCTGAAGCAAGAGCGTGTGGGCATGGACGGAAAGGTTTTCCTGATGTTCAAGTTCCGGTCGATGATGGACGGCACTGACGACCAGGCGCATCGCGACCTCATGCGGCGCACGATCAACGGTGAGGACGCCAATCAGGGAACATCCGATGAGCCGCTTTACGGCAAGGTCAAGGACGATCCTCGCCTGACGAAGATCGGCGGCTGGATGCGGCGGTACTCGGTGGATGAGCTTCCGCAGATCGTCAACGTGCTTCGCGGACAGATGAGCATCGTGGGTCCGCGGCCGCCGCTGCCATACGAAGTGAGGCACTACAAGGACTGGCATCGCGCGCGATTTCACGTCAGACCCGGGATCACGGGGCTCTGGCAGGTGAGCGGGAGAAACCGGCTTCACTTTGAGGAGATGGTGCGGCTGGATGTCTTCTATATCGAGAACTGGTCGCCTTGGCTTGACCTGAAGATCATGCTGAAGACGCTTCCGGTTATGCTGCGAGGGGACAATACCTACTAGATGGTCAGTAGGGGCGGCCCTCCGTGGCCGCTCCTCGTAGCGGCTCTGAACGTTGGGCCGAAGAGGGGCGGCCACGGGAGGGCCGCCCCTACATGTGTACTCACGCCGCCGCCGTAAAACCCAATACGATATCAAACTTCGCGGCTAACTCGCCGATCTTTGAGCCAGCGATCGGCGCAAAGTCTACGAGGACCGACTCGCGTGCCTTTGCGTCGCGAATCTCCTTCAACACAAAATCGCTCGCGTTGCCCGGGTGACCTTTGATGTAGCACTGAGTTGTGAACTTGTCGTGGCCCTTCGCCTGCACCAGAACGTGAATGTGCGGCGCTTGCCGTCCGGGATAAAGCACGGGCTTGATCGTGCGAAAGGCGTACTCGCCCTTTGAACTCGTGATAAAGCGCCCAAAGCCCTGAAAGTTCGGATCTCGCTTTTCTCTGTTGACGCTCCCGGTGTGAAGATAGGCGCCGTTGTTGTCAACTTGCCAGATCTCAACAGTCGCGTTTCGAATCGGATCGCCACGCCGGTCAAGGATGCGCCCGCTCAAACGCGTGACTGCTCCCACTGCCGGTGTGATCGAGTTATTGATAACCAGCAGGTCGTTGTCGGTGTCCAGCGGCATCTTGTCGGGGTAGAAGGGGCCTTCGGTCTGGGCAGGGGTTTGAACCAGGTGCTCGGCAAACACGCCCGGCGTAAAAAATGCAGCCGCCCCTGCCACGCCAACCGCGGCGCTGCCCAAAAAGATTCGCCGTGAAACAGTCTTCTCATTCATGGTCAGAGTCTCCTTAGTTCTTGAACTTGAGATGTTCGCAGGCTCGCATCAAGTCGGTGCTTACCTTAGCAACAAAAACCTGGGCCAGTATACGCGCCGAAGTGTCGTCTTCGCAATCAGCGCACGCCCGCCCTTATCGCTTTGGTGGCAGGGGGAAAAAAGCGCTGGTGCGGCGCACGTAGTCTCGATACTCGGGGCGTGTCTTGACTAGAGTTTTCTCCAACAACGCGACGCCGGACACCTTCATCAGCAGCGTGGTCATCAGAACCGGGCTGATCACGGTCCACCAACCCCGCGGAGTTGCCAGCGCAATTAAAAAGAAGCCCCACCACAGTAGCGCGTCGCCGAAATAGTTCGGATGCCTCGTGAATGCCCACAGACCGCGATCCATCACCTTGCCTTTATTCGCCGGGTTCGACTTGAACCGCGCGAGCTGCCAGTCGCCGATCGCTTCGAATGACAACCCGATCGCCCACAGCGCGACGCCAAGAAAGTCCAGCCAGGTGAGCCGGGCCGGCTCGCGCGAGAACTGAGCGAACTGGAGCGGCAACGAGATCACCCACATCAACACTCCCTGGAGACTGAACACCGTCAACAGGCTGGCCAGCGCAAACCGATCGCCGTGACGCTTGCGCATCGCTTGATAACGAAAGTCTTCACCTTTGCCGGCGTTTCGCGAGCCGATGTAGATCGCAAGCCGCGTCCCCCATATCGCAGCCAGCGCAGCGATCAACAACTTGCGCGGCGCGTACCCGTCAGTAAGCCAGAACGTGACTACCGCGATCACGGCGAAGCCCGCGCCCCAGAAGATGTCCACTATGCTGGCGTTCTTAATCGCCAGGCTCACAAGCCACAACATAAACATCATCGCCAGGGTTACGCCAAACGTCGTCAATAGAATCGTCGTCGTGTGTTCCAATTCTCGTCCTCCTCCAGGCGATCAACCCGCTCGGGCGGCCGCGACCTCAAGTTCCTTCTGCAAACCAACCCACTCGTCAACGCGCTCCCAGTTCTCGAACAGCCACTCCCTTCGAGATTCACGAGTGGGTGGAATCGACGGGAAGGGCACTCGCCAGAACCGCACCTTTACAACGCGGCCCACCAGCGAGCCTCGCAGGAAGTCGCGCAGGTCGACTACTCCATCAAATCCGAAGTGCGCGCAAAAAACAATATCGGCGGCTTCATTGCACTCCAGCAAGTTGAGCGGGCCGCCCAGGCGTGGCGGCAACACGTTCTTCAACCCGCGCGCCTTCCGGGCAAGATAGGCCTCGCCCTTGCGGTCGAGTTGCTCGATGATGACTTCGCGCTTTGAATCAGTAAAGCGGGTGCCTTCCGGATAGATGATCACGCCGTCGCGCGGGCCGAGATTTCTCATCAACTCGACCACTCGAAAGCTGTCGCCGGAGTTTCTGCGCACAAAAGAATTGGGCAGCCTGTTGCCGACGATGTCCAGGCACGGATCCAAAAGCAACTCGTGCTTGAGCACATATCGCAGCCTCAGCCCGTTTGGATTGGCGATAAAGACGGCCGGCAGCAGCGTGTCCGCCACACTGGCGTGACGAAGGAAAACGATAACCGGACCGTCGCGAAGCTCATCGGCGCCCTCGACTTCGATGGTGATGTCAAAGATTCGCTGAGCGCCCCGGCACAGAGCGTTCGCCCACCATCGCTGCAACGCGAAGTTCCAGTCGAGGAATCGTTCGCGGCTCGCGCCCGCCCATATCCCGCTTCCAAGCCAGATCAGGAAGCTTGCGATGATGCCAAGAACTTCGCAGGAAAAATAGAAGGGCAAGAAGAGGACGCACCGCATGATGACCCTTCTTCCTCCACGCGCGAGGTCAACCAGAGCGCCAACAATCAGCAGCAGAGGGAACGCGGCCACCAGCAACAACCAGATCAACAAACAGCCAGTTATCGTCAGCGTGCGGCGGCCCCACACTTCGGCAAGAGACCCGATGCGTTGCGCCTCATCGTTCATATGTTTGAACCGCTGAGCACGCGGTGGTTTACCCGTATGGGCGGCCCTCCCGCGATTTTGGATTTTGGATTTTGGCTTTTAGATTTGGATTTTGGATTGTCCGAGAAGTTAATGCCCTTCTTTCATCTCGTTGATCGATCCAGGAATCCGCAATCCAAAATCTAAAATCCAAAATCCAAAATCGCGGAAGGGCTGCCCGTATATGTTAGCAACTCAATCGTCTAGCTACCGGAGCGTGCGCTTTGAAGCTTCAAGATGCGGTGTGCCGTTGAACGTGAACAGCCGGAGGCCCTCTTCGCGCGAGCGTAGGATCGTAATTCCGGAGTTGTATATGACGCCCAGTATGCTCAGAAGCTTCTCATCGCTGAGCCCGAGCGCGGCCGCCGCCAGAATCGCGACTGGGGTCGCCGACGTGAACACTGCGATTGCTTTGCTCGAGTCGCCGTTGGAAAGGCGCGTCCCGCACGCCTGAATTCTCTCGCGGAACGCGGTCCACGACTCGCCCTTGTAGTCTTCGTAGCGCGCATCGATCCAGGCGCGGACCACCGCTGCGTCGCATCGTCCGGTCGCGCCTCCGGTCGTGTGCGGGTCGCTGCGAATCGCGTCTTGCATCTCGCGGTAGTCACGCGCGAACTCGGGGCTCTCGTCGATCATCCGCTGGGCGATCGCTCGATAGACCGAGATCAAGCTGAACTCATTCCATCGCTCGTCGACTGTGACATCGGGCACGGCAACTCCGCGTCGGGCCATCACCTCGGAAGCGATCTCGGCGGTGTGACGCTGCCGCTGCATTCCGCCAGCGTAGACGGCGTCCAACTCGATGCCCTGCTGGCTGAGGTGTTCGCCCAGGAGACGAGCCTGCTCGCGGCCCAACTCGGAAAGCACGTCATAGTTGTCGCGCGACCCAGCCTGCGCGTGGCGAATCAGGTAGATAAAGGCCAATCGATAACCCCTTCTGCGATTTTGGATTTTAGATTTTGGATTTTGGATTCTTGGATATCCACATCGATCGGCGAGACGAAGGAGTGCGAGAGCATCATCGGGCAATCCAAAATCTAAAATCTAAAATCCAAAATCCTCAAATCCTCGCTCTCTCCGCAAGCTCGCACGCCGCACGCGCAAGCCCGGCGACCCGCTTGTCAAACTCCTTGAATCTCTCGTCGTGGGTTTGGCCCTTCACATAACGGACATAGATCTGCTGAAGCACCACTGCCACTTTGAACAGCGCGAATGTTTCATAAAAGCCGATTCCTGACACGTCTCTGCCGGTGGTTCGCGCGTAGCGTTCAGTTATTTCCTCGCGAGTGATCCAGCCGGGTTCAGTCGTTACCGGGCTGATCGAGTCGCGCCGCGCTTCCGGGTCTTCCTTGCGCGCCCAGTAGCAGAGGAAGATTCCCAGATCGATCAGCGGGTCGCCGACCGTGCACATCTCCCAGTCGAGCACAGCCACGACTCGAGCCGGATCCTTTGGATCCAGCATCGTGTTGTCGAGCTTGAAGTCGTTATGCACGAGCGTCGCGGGGCGGCCGGCGGCCGGGTCCGGCTCAGGCGGAAGCCTCGCCGCCAGCCATTCGATCACCGCGTCGATCTCGGGCACTTCGCTTGTCATTGAGCGATGCCATCTCTCAGTCCATCCTTTAAGCTGACGGCTCACAAAGCCTACGGGCTTGCCGATGGCCACCAAACCGGACGAGTAGATGTCCACGGCGTGCAGCGCTGCGAGCGTGTCGATCATCGACTCGCTTATCCGCTTGCGCAGGTCCAGGTCGCCGCCGACTTCTTTCGGTATCTCTCTGCGAATTACAAGGCCGCGTCTTCGCTCCATCAGATAAAACGGCGCGCCGATGACCGCATTGTCTTCGCATAGCAAGTAGGGTTTGGGCGCGAGCGGAAAGACCGGGTGGATCGAGACCAGCAGCCGGTACTCGCGCGGCATGTCGTGCGCGGTTGGAGCTACGGGTCCGAATGGCGGCCGGCGCAGCACAAACTCGTGTCCGCCAAGCCGGACCATGTAACAGAGATTCGAATGCCCGCCCGGAAACTGCTCGACTTCAATGCGAGTTTCGTCGAGCTTCTCGTCTGGAATCAGCTCCGGGAGCCGCTCCCGCAGGTATGCTTCTAGCGCGGTCCAGTCGAGCTCTTCACCGGCGCGAACCGGGGCAGTGTCGCTTGAGGGTGAATCGATTTCAGGCTTCATTTTGAGTTGCCGGTTTGCGGCCTCGCCACCGGCACAATGCATCCCTCTGACGAGACTCGCGAGCCTAACCCAAGGGTTGCCCACAAGCCGCCACCCAGAAAAGCATCTCTGCTGCGTTGTGCCCAATTTGCAGGCCGTGTGATATTAATGCTCGCTTGACGCCTAATTCAAGCGATTGTTTGGCTGATCGAATTGCGGTTGTTGAGTGTCGTGACAGGGATGCTGCTATTCATGGATGTCCACGTTCCGTTCGCGATCACTGCCGGACTACGCCTGCGGGGAATTGATGTTCTTACAGCCCAGGAAGACGGCGCGGCAGAATTGGCCGACTCTCTATTACTCGATCGCGCCACCGCTCTCGGCCGCGTCGTTTTCACTCGCGATCGTGACTTTCTCTTGCACGCTCGTGAGCGGCAACGGAGCGGAGTGCGATTTGCGGGAGTGGTGTTTGCTCAGCAGTTGAAGGTGTCGATAGGCCAGTGTGTGGCCGATCTCGAACTCATCGCAAGGGTCTACGATCCAGAAGATATGGTGAACCGAGTTGAATACTTGCCGCTGTGACCCGAGTAGACCATCGCTGCTCCGCGCTCCCTGGATAACCCACTCATGGTCGCAGGCCAAGTTGGCGCAGGCGTCGCCGGCCGGGTGAATCCTTCGCAGCTTCCGCCAGCGTCTCGATTTCCTTCACCTGTCGCATGATTTCATCATCGAGCTCGGCTTGATGATCGTAGTAGTAACCCAGGGCGGCGTGAATCTGGGCCAGTGACAGAGCGGGATGCTGAAAGTGGATCTCTTCGGGGCTCCACCCATAGGCAAGTTTGTCGAGCACCACTTCAATGACTTTTGTATTGGCGCCAACGATCCAGGGAACACCCCGTTCATCAAGCTCAATATGTGTCGTGGTGACGCTCGACATCACTTCCTCCGATGGCCTAAAAACTGAAGCATAATCTATCACGATTGCCCGGATCAATGCGACGCTCCTGCTAAGCCCCGGTTGATCATGCGGCTTCGCCGTGTTATGTTCGCGCCGCCGGTTGTCTCTCTCGAAAATGGCGCAACGTTCCGGTCGCTCATGAAAAGACCCGCTTCGACTCTTGCTCTGTTGCTAGCCATCAGCGCTCAGGCTCATGCCACATGGTCGGTCGTCGCCGTAGACAAAAGAACCGGGCAAATTGTCATCGCGTCCGCTACCTGCGTTCCTCAACAAGCGTTCGCGGGGTTCCCTTCCAAAGGTCTCAAAGACGTTCAAGCTATTATCATCCCGGGCCGCGGAGTCGCCGCCGCGCAAGCCAACGTCGATCGCACTCGCCGGTTGCAGCAGCTTATAGCAAAAGAGCTGAACCGCGGCACCGACCCAGCACGTATAATCGAAATGCTAAAGGCAGATGATCAGTATCACCCGTCACGGCAATATGGCATAGTTGATCTGCAGGGACGCGCAGCCGGGTACTCAGGAGCTTCGAACGGAAAGCAATCGCTCGACCGGCAAGGCAAAGTTCCCGGCGCAGACATATACTTTTCGATACAGGGCAACATCCTGGCCGGGGACGACGTGGTTGAAGAAGCGGTAAAGGCTTTTGTGAACGCGAAGGGCGCCCTCGCCGACCGTGTGATGGCGGCAATGGAAGCGGCGGATGCGCGCGGCGGGGACCGTCGGTGCAAGTGCAACACGCCTCCGGATCCGCCCGCACCGTGCGAAAACAAGACCGCTCACGTAGCCTATCTTGTCGTCGCAGGAAAGAAAGATGGTATGGGCGACGGCCTGAACGATGGGAAGTATTCGCTGGAGCTTCAAGTGACGGACCAGGACATCAAGCCCGACGAGAACGACAATCCGGTAAAGACACTTCGAATGCGCTACGACCGGTGGGTCAAGGCTCACACCGGGAAGCAAGGCGCGGCGACTCGCTAAGGAAGCGACTATGTCTACCCTTTTGTTAGCCGAAGACGATGCCGCCAGCCGCAAGGTCTATCGCGCCTTGCTTGAGTCGGAAGGCTATACCGTTGTCGATGTAGGCGACGGAGATGCTGCGCTGGAGGTGCTAAAGAGTCAAACGGTTGATCTGCTGGTCACCGACGTCATGATGCCCGGGCTGGGCGGGATCGAGTTGCTCGAGCGCGCACGCAAGCTTCACCCCGATCTACGGGCCATCGTAATAACCGGCAGCGGGACCGCTGAGGTCGCTCTCGGCGCCTTGCTAAATGGGGCATGTGATTTCCTGACCAAACCGTTTCATCTGAAAGAACTCGCCGAAACCGTGCACGATGCTCTGAGCCGCAACATTGAAGCCGAAATCGAAGTCATCTCGGACAAACCGGACTGGATCGAGCTGCGAGTTCCCTGCGATCTGGCCGCGGTCGAGCCGATTCAGCGCTTCATGGCTCAGCTTCATGACAACCTGCCAAAGGACACGCGCGAAGCAATCAGCCAGGTGTTTCGCGAAATGCTCAACAACGCGATCGAACACGGCGGAAAACTCGACCGTTCGAAAAAAGTCGACGTCAAGTACATCCGCCTCAAACGGGCGATACTCTATTCGATCAGGGACCCGGGCGAGGGCTTTAAGATCGGCGAGATCGAGCACGCGGCGGTTGCCAACCCCGACGACAATCCGTTCCGTCACATGCAGGTTCGACAGGAAAAAGGGTTGAGGCCGGGCGGCTTCGGGATATTGCTTGCTTCACAGGTGATCGACGAGTTGATCTACAACGAACGGCACAACGAGCTGATGTTCGTAAAGTACCTTGACGAGTCCTCGCAACCCGAGCCTTGACGGGTATTCTCGCGCGTGAGGCACCCACTTTTCTCAATGCTAATCCTGACCGAGACAGACTTGCGTTCGGTGCTGAAAATGCGCGAGGTCATCGACGCGGTCGAGCTCGGCTTTCGCGCGCTCGCTCGAGGCGACGCGTTCGCGCCGGCGCGCCTTGCGATGGACCTGCCGGGGCGCGACGCCGTGTTGCTCGCAATGCCGGCGTACTTGGGCTTGGGAGCGCGGGCGTCCCGCCCGCATCAAGGCGCCGGAAAAAGCATTGAACAGGGAAACGAACAAGCTGCTCTCGGAACAAAGTTCGTCGGCGTCTTTCCCCGAAACCCGGAGCGCTCGCTGGATGTGGTTCAAGGAGTCTACCTGCTGCTCGATGCGGAGACCGGCGTTGCGTTGTCGTTGATGGACGGCCGATTCATCACTGCGATGCGAACAGCAGCGACTTCAGCCGTCGCCACCAAACTGATGACGTCGCCGGGGCCAAAACAACTCGCCGTTTTTGGCGCCGGAGTCCAGGCGCAGTTTCACATCGACGCGATGATTGAGGTAGCGGACATCGGACGTGTGATGATCGTGTCGCGAGGAATCGACCAGGCACAGGCGCTGGCCGAGCAGGTTCGCGCGCTGCACAACCTGCCTTGCGATGTTGTCACTGGCGAAGAAGCCGCCGCGCAAGGCGACTTGATCTGCACTTGCACGAGTTCGCCTTTGCCGCTTTTCGATGGCTCGGTCATCAAGCCCGGCACTCATATCAACGCGGTCGGCGCGTTCACGCCGGAAACGCGCGAGCTGGACACAGAAACGGTCCGCCGTTCACGCGTGATCATCGACGCGGAATCGGCAGCAGGCAGTGAAGCGGGCGAGATACTGATCCCGCTTGCCGAAGGCGCAATCGAAGCCTCCCACGTGAAGGGAACACTGGCTGAGGTGGTTTCTGGCAAGGTTGCGGGCCGCGAGTCAGCCGAGCAGATAACGCTCTTCAAATCCTGCGGTCTGGCTATTGAAGATTTGGTTACGGCACGGCTTGCTTATGCGAAAGCGATCGCGGAGAACGTGGGTACTCAAGTTAGGCTTTAGAATTCAAGACAACTCCGAAACTCCCCCTGGCTGTTCTTGGCCGGACGAAGACACTATCACTTCACCTTTATGATAGGGCGCTCTCGACGGCGGCGAGAATATTCCGTGCAGCAGCTAGGGCATCTTTCATTTCTGAGAAAGTCACTGTTGCCCCGGTGCGATGAGCTACATCGTGGCGACTCTCAACCGCGTTATTATACAGCGTAACCTCGCGATCATCTAAGGCTGAACCGAATCGATCCTTATGGGTACTGCCGAACATACCAACAAATCCCGCGATTTCACCTTTCTTTACGCTCCGAAGGACCCTCCTGGAACTGGTCGCAACAAACTCCCTAAGCGAGGGGCTTGCGGATTTGTCTGCCCATTCCTCGATGACTTTGTATATTCCTTCCTGCATGTCTGCACACATTAGAATCAGTAAGTACTCTGTCAGATATGCCTCTATTGGGGAGCCACCCGCGCCGGTATCTTGCAAGTGTTGCTCACAGTCTTTCAGAGCTGTTTGGGTCCGAATAAAAGGATCGCTCATGTGGCGCTATCCTTCTAACTCCCCTCCGAGAAACACTTCTTTTGCGAGGTCGAACCGGCGTTCAACTACGACGGTATCGCTAGTGTTATATGACACATCAAGATAAAACTGCTTATCCTCTTTCAAGGCTTCAAATTTCTGACTAATCTCATCGGTACCGGCATCTGGCATAAAGGAAACCATCGTCATAACAGAATCCATGACACCGAGGTTTAGGCGACTGCGCAAATGAAATGGTTTCGGACCCAAAGAACTTACGACTTTGTGGCAGGTAGACACAAAGACCGTTGTTATTTCTTCAAAATCCTCATCGGGTTGAGCTTCTGCAATGGATTTCTTACTTTGCATGAACTGGTTTAGGAATGATTTCATTGGTTTCTCGTAATTCTCCCAATTTTCCCGCATGGCCAAAAACCGCAAGATTAGCTCCACATCTTTTAGGCGTTTGTCCGGTTTGATCTGGCCGAGGATAGCCCTCCAGTCTGGATTTTCATTGAGCCGTTCTATCAATATGAAAAAACTGCTGTGATAGACACATTTCCGTATCTCCATGGGATTGAGTTTGAGCCCCCCAGTATTGAGTCGCTCGAAGATATGGTAGATGCTAGAGTCGTCCTTTGGATCAAGTTGCTGTACTACCGTAGCGCGTAAGACTGCATCTCGAAGTTGATAGCGATCAGGTTCGGAAAGCTCTTCATAGGTCTTGCCTTCCCACGTGGGATGAACATTCTTTAGCCGGAAAACTCTTTCATCAAAACGGCCCTCAAAGAACCGAATCATAGATAGAATGCGCTGCTGACCATCAATCACAAGCAGCTTATTTGTTTTCCGCTCCTTGTAGAGAAAAACCCCTGGAACAGGGATGCCAAGCAAAAATGACTCTACAAGTTTACTAGCCTGAACTTGATCCCAAACGTAATTGCGTTGGAAGTCCGGGATTACGAGTTGTCTATCCTTTCTTTTGTCGTGATAGACTTGGAGCGTCATGTCAGTAGGGTAGTAAGAAATTTCATATCGAATTAAGTCCTTCTCTCGCTCCTCCGATTCTTCTGTTTCATCAATCTCAATCTCTTCGACTTCTGTAGATTCAATTGCCTGAACCATATTCATCACCTCTGTGCCAAGGATGTAAGCGACCTACTGAAGATATTTAATCATTCGGGGTCTGCTAGCGCCAGACCATCTGAGCGAGATCCCTGGCGTCACCGAGTTTGGCCTCTTCTATCGATCCACTCCGTGACGCGATCGAATATCTCTTGCTTCTCAGGCTCATTAAAGAGTTCGTGAAAGAAGCCGGGATAAATCACGATTTCCTTGTCCGACGACCCGATGCGTTCAAACAACCGCCTGGTCGCGTCCACACTCGCCAGCCGGTCTTCAGTTCCGTGCATGACTATCAGCGGCAGCGTGATTCGAGGCGCCCACTCGTTGAGTTCTTGCATCGCGCGAGTCGCTTCGGCAAACCAATTCGCGCTCACCTTGCGATTGACCAGGGGATCGGTCGCGTAGGCTTTGCCCACTTCGGGATCGCGGCTCAGGACCGCCGGGTTTATTTCGTTGTTCAGCCTGAAGTGTGGAGCGAAACGAGCAGCGAGTCGGCCGATGATCACCTTGTGAATCGGCGGCGGCGAGGCAAGCCCGATCAACGGAGCGGAGATCGCGGCGCCGGCAATTCCATCTCGCGGACTCGCCAAATAGCGCAGGGCAACCAGACCTCCCATGCTGTGCCCCACAAGGAAAATGGGGCGGCCCGTGGTCCTTCCGCGAATCGCCGCAAGGATTCGGTCAAGGTCGTCCTCATATTCCTTGAACTTCTCGACGTGGCCCGGCAAGCCATCCGACAACCCGTGTCCGCGATGATCGTACGCAGTCACCGAGTAGCCGTGCGCGTTGAGGTGTGCGCCGAGATGATCATACCGGCCGCTGTGTTCTCCGAAACCGTGAACGATCGCTATCTCGCCGTGTGCGTTCGCAATGTCGCGACGCCGCACGAAGAGCCGCAATCCGTCGGTTGCGGTAACCGTCTCTTCAACGTAAGTCATACGGGTTCACCTGTTGGTGATTGGAATCGGCGGGATCGCCGCAGTCGCAGGGCACACTCGCTTCAGTAGAGTTTTACAGCCTTGACTGAAAGACCGCAATCCGATATTCCATTCAATCCCGTATTGAGTCGTTGAGGCGCTCAGCTTTTCGGGCCCCTGGCGCAACATCAAATCATCAGGAGAATAGGCAATGGATGGCTTTCTTGGAACCGGTGCGACCTTCCGAGCCGACTTGAATTTGGTCGTACAAATCGCGATGGGCCTTATGCTGCTCGCCGGTATGGCTCTTGCGCGCAAGCACAACTATCGCGCACACAAGTACTGCCAGTCATCGGTGATGGTGCTGAACCTGGTGATGATCGTTCTCATAATGGTCCCCTCGTTTCACAAACAGGTACAGCCGCAGGTGCCGGACGGATTGAAGGAAGCCTACTACCTGGTGCCGTATGTTCACGCGTTGCTCGGCACGTTAGCCGAACTGCTCGGGTTGTACATCGTGCTTGTGGCGGCGACGCAGCTTGTGCCTAAGAAGCTCCGCTTCAAGCGCTACAAACCCTGGATGCGAACTGAGCTGGCGCTGTGGTGGATAGTCATACTGATCGGCGTTGGAACTTATTACGTATGGTACATCGCGCCTTCGCCGAAGACTGCTGCTCAACCAGCAGCCGCCGCCCCTATCCCGGGCGACATATCGGCTCGAGTCACCGTAACGATTTCCAACTTTAAGTTTGAGCCTCAAGAGTTGACAATATCAGCCGGCACCACCGTCGAGTGGATTGATGAGACGGGCCGCCACACTGTCGAGGCGGACGACGGCTCATTCAAGTCCGACACGTTGACCGCGGGCGGTCGTTTCGAGCACAAGTTCGACACGGCCGGCATATACCCTTATTATTGTTCCTTTCATGGCGAAAAACATGGCGTTGAGATGGCCGGGACAATAACCGTGGTACCGCGCGGCCGGTAAGACCAACTTTCAAACTTCAAGGAGAAAACATGCGAAAGCTAACAATGATCATTCTGATATCGGCGGTTGTGATCTCCGCCGGACTTCCGGCGTCGGCTGGACTCGGTGCAATCAAGAACCGAACGGCCGTTGTGAACGCCCCGGCCAATGCTACGGTCAAGATCACCAGCTTCAAGTTCGAACCCAAGGTGCTAACCCTTAAGGCAGGCACTACGGTGGAGTGGGTCAACGACGGGGGGAGGCACACAGTTGAGGCCGACGACGGCTCATTCAAATCCAACGTGCTCAAGCAAGGCGAAAAGTTCGAGCACGCGTTTGCCAAGCCGGGCAAGTACCCTTATCACTGCGAGTTCCACGGCGCGAAAGGCGGCAAGGAGATGGCCGGGACAATCGTCGTCACTAAGTAGCACAATTATTCGAACGCACATCGCAAACCAGGAGAATAACAATGAACAAGCTTTGGAAGATGCTGCTGATCGCTTCGATTGTGACGGCGATGCCTATGGTTTTGACGCCGGCAGCACCGCAAGGGGCGAAGAAGGCCGCGCGCCCGAACGCCGCGAGTAAGCCATCAGTCGAACCTACTATCGTAGAAGTCAGCAGCTTCAAGTTTGAGCCGAAGGTCCTGACCGTAAAAGTCGGCACGATGGTTCGCTGGCTCAACAAGACCGGTTGGCACACGATCGCAGCCGACAACGGCTCGTTCACATCAACCGAGTTGAAGGGTGAGCACGCATACTTCGATCACACGTTTAAGAAGGCTGGAAAGTTCCCCTACCACTGCAGCTTCCACGGCAACAAGGGCGGCAAAGACATGGCGGGAACGATCATCGTTCAGAAATAGTCTTCGTGCGCGGCGGTCAGTTTGAGAGGAAGTAGCATAGCCTTTAGTCTGTGTCCGATTGGGCCTCTTCTATTGAGGCTGTGACACAGACTAAAGTCTATGCTACTTCCTCTCAAACTGACCCACGACTTCTTCGCGCGCGCCTGCAGTTCTTCGTTTCTTCGTTTTGGCGCCTCGGCGCTGTGACCCATGAAAGACACGGCCGAAGTCGTAATCATAGGCGGCGGGTGCATGGGAGCCAGCGCCGCCTATCATCTGACCCAGCTCGGCGTAACGGATGTCGCGATCATCGAGCGCGAGCCGATGCTGGGCATGGGCTCGACGGGTCGCAACGCGGGCGGTGTCCGGCACCAGTTCTCTTCCGAAGCGAACGTGCGATTGTCGATCGAGTCGATCCGCTGCTTCGAGAACTTCACTGAAGAGATCGGCTACCCAAGCGATTTTCACCAGGACGGTTACCTCTTTCTCCTTTCAAACCAGGACGACCTCCAAGCCTTCCGCCGCAACGTGGATATGCAACGAAGGCTCGGCGTCGAGGTCGATGTGATTTCGCCGCAACAAGCACGCCGGCTTGCCCCCGGTCTTGAAGTTGAGGGCATAGTGGGCGCGACTTTTTGTGCACGGGACGGGATTGCGGATCCAAACGGCGTGACGATGGGATTTGCGAAAGCGGCCCAGGCTGCGGGCGCTCGAATCTATCGCGAGACCGAAGTGGCCGGGATCGAAACGCAAGCCGGACGAGTCGCGGCGGTAAAGACTACGGCGGGTCGTATCTCGACGCGAACAGTTGTCAACGCGGCGGGACCTCACGCGCGAAATGTGGGCAGGATGGCCGGGCTCGATGTGCCTGTGCTTCCCTACCGCCGTCATATCTTCATAACTGAAGCGTTGAAGCAATCAACAGCGTCGCTAGATTCGCGAGGCTCAGCGCCCGGTTCCCGGATTATGGTCATCGACTTCGAGACTTCGTTTTACTTTCATCGCGAAGGCGCGGGTGTTCTGTTTGGGATGTCCGACCCCGACGAACCATCGAGCTTCGATATGACGGTCAACTGGGAATTTCTCGAACAGGTGAATAGCGTAGCGCTGCGGCGGCTGCCGGTGCTTGCAGAAGCGGGGATCGCGCACGCGTGGGCGGGATTGTACGAGATGACGCCGGACGCGATGCCGATCATCGGGCCTGCGGCGAACGTCGAGGGCTACTTCTTGATCACCGGCTTCAGCGGACACGGCTTTCAGCACTCGCCTGCCGCCGGTCGCATTCTTGCGGAAATGATCGTAAGCGGAGAAGCTCGGGACTTCGACGCCGGGCCCTTCTCATTCAGCCGCTTCGACGGAGTCTCGACCGAGCGCGAGGCCACTGTAGTGTGAAGGCGTGGTGTGAAGTCGTGGTGTGAAGCCGCGAGCAAGTCTTGTACGGGCGGCCCTCCTTAGAAACCACTAGCTCGCGGATGGCTGGAGCTGGTAGC
>JBBPIE010000003.1:121889-368052 GCA_038040485.1 Candidatus Onstottus arcticum | reverse complement strand
TCAAGTTGGCATCAATCAAGAACTCAAAGCCACCGCGAAGCGGTTTAGTTCAACAACCGTTAGAAAGTGGTTCGGCTGACCGATCTAAGACGCTTACTCAGATTCAGAAGCCTTCCAGCGAACACGTTTGAGAATGTCTTCAAAGCTCTCTTTCGTAATCTCCGCTTCTCGTTTGATAGATGCGGCCGATGGTCTGATCTTCGGATTCTGTTGTTTGTCCTTCTTTAGCTTCTCGCGTTGTTCTTCCAATGGTTTTTGCATGAGAGCTTCCCTAATATCCGGTGCTGGAACGACAATTCCTATTCCCATTTGCAACGGTGACAGAGTTGCGGGCTGATCGTTAATCCTGACATCCTGATAGCCCGGATACAATCCTTGTATCAGGCCGATGAGGCAATAGGTATCTCCAAAGCGCGAGAACTTATGTGCTGGAGCCTCGGTGAACACACGTATAAAAACGGGCGAGCCGCTTTGTCCCTTCCAGACCGCCATTTCCACTAAGAAGGCATTGATAGGTGTTAGGTCGGGAGAATCAATTTCCGCTAGAATCTTTTCAGTCGGCTTAGGTTTCAGGGCGATGTGCCCGAATCGTGCAACGGGTTGGGTCATGCGTTCACCCGTATGACCCTCGAATAACCCAACGGTGAAGATCTCATCGCGAGTACCGTAGGCCGGAAGCATTCCAAGTATTTCATCTGGCGAGCTTGGCTGCGGTATGACGTTTAGCCAATCTCTGGCAGCGAAGTTGTGAATTCTCACGAAGTCTATATTGTAGGCGCTTAGCGGGATTTCAAGCGGCAACACGGCAACGTCGGTCGAGGGGTGTATAACCCACTCTTCGGCAAGGAACGCTTGATCTTCTGTCCCCCCAGCTCTCAGATTGAATCTGATTGACACGATAGGACTACTAATTGAATGGCGAGTGGTTACGGCGTAGTAGGCCTGTACACCGCCGCTCATAAACCACGCTACAAAGAACACGGTCGAAGAGGGTTGAGGTTGGCCATTTGCGTCGTCGATGACGAGAAACGTTGAAGTAAGAAGAACCCTGGGGTCTATGAGCATAGGTAGATACCCCCACCGTTCAAGCAAGGGTCGCCAGCGCCAGCTATTCGATCTAATACTACAGTATCCGAATGTCTGTCGCACCACTGTCAAAGGCAGCAACGCAAGAACCGAACACTACCTCCGTTCGCAGGATTAGGCGCTCTTCCTATCACGGCCTTTCTTGTGCACTGCGTTCTGCACAAAAGCAACCCTCAGAATCAGCTTTCTTGTGCAAAGCCGCGCCTTGCGCCTCACGCCTCGCGAGTCAAGGGCTCCGCGGCGCTTGCTGGTAGCACAGGCGTGTCGAGGTGGCGGGGTGTTCTTACCACGAAGGCGCCAAGTCACAAAAATGCACAAAGAGACTCTGTGGACCTTCGTCTCCTCGTGCCTTAGTGGCAAGCTCTTCTCAACATGCATTGGACCACGACCGCCTGCGGTTTCCGTTGTGCGGGACGCCAGAAGAAATGAGACTCGCTAAGCGAACTCCTCAAGAGTCTGGTCGATGACAGTTCAAGCCGGACTTCACGATCAGATTGCCCGCGCTAATTGCTTCTTATACTCTCGAAGCTGACACTCGAGCATCGGGAGGAATGGAATGGCAGAGAGTCGCGTAGTCATCGTTGGTGGTGGTTTTGCGGGACTCTACACGGCGCTCGAACTGGAAAAGTGGCTCAAGCACAAAGACGATGTCGCGGTGACGCTGCTCAGCGCCGAAAACTTCTTTCTGTTTACTCCGATGCTTCCCGAAGCAGCCGCAAGTAGCATAGGAACGCGCCACATCGTGAGCCCGCTTCGCAAGCTCCTTCGCCGCACACGGCCTGCGGAAGTCTCAGTTGACAGGATCGACCTTCTCTCGCGAGTTGTCTTCGCGCGGCACAGTCTGACAGGCGCAGTCCGCGAGTTTCCCTACGACCGTCTTGTGCTTGCGCTCGGAGGCGTCACCAACTACTTCAACGTTCCCGGCGTTGCGGAGAATTCGATCCCGTTCAAGACACTGGGCGACGCGATCTATGTTCGCAATCATACGATCGACAAACTTGAAGAGGCTGCGGTCGAACCTGAGCGAGCCGGTGAGCTTCTCACGTTTGCCATAGTGGGCGGCGGGCTTACCGGAGTCGAAGTCTCAGGCGCGTTGAACGACTTCGTGCGCGAGGCGGCCGACTTTTACCCGGAGATAGATCGCAAGCAGATTCGGATAATTCTTGTGGAAGCCGGACCGCGGTTGTTGCCCGAGATGAACGAGGAGCTTGCAGCGTTTGCGGAGAAGGTACTCGGGGAGCGCGGCGTTGAAGTGCGCACGAACACCAGCGTTGTAAGGGCCGAGAGACGCGAGTTCGAGCTATCGACCGGCAAGCGCGTCTCAACAGGGACGTTGATATGGGCGGCGGGTGTTGCGCCCAGTCCGCTGATCGCGTCGCTCGAAGTCCCAACGGAACACGGCCGTATTCGCGTCAACGAGTTTCTAGAAATAGAAGGTCTTGCGAACGTATGGGCGCTTGGCGATTGCGCGCAAATCCCCAATCCGAGAACCGGCAAGCCTCATCCGCCGACGGCCCAACACGCTGTTCGCGAAGGCAAATGCGCCGGCCGCAACGTCGCTGCGAGTCTCGGCATTGGCAATAAGCAAAAGTTCTCCTATCGAACCATGGGTCAGATGGCGATAGTCGGCGAGCGAACGGGTGTCGCCGATGTGATGGGTCTTCGCTTTCAGGGATTCATCGCGTGGTTTCTGTGGCGCACCTATTACCTGAATCGAATACCGCAGTTCGAGAAAAGGTTGAGGGTCGTGATGGACTGGACGCTCGATTTGTTTTTCAAACGCGATCTGGTTAAGCTGGCAGTCACGCGTGATCGCGAACTCGCAACCAGAAACTCCCCCCCCGAACACTGATGAAGTGAGCCGGCGCTAACGGTCGTTACCGATTTGGGTAAGCCGTACTTTTTGCAACACTGGCCGACTGAGGCGTTCAATCAAGTGAGATGCCGTGCAGATCAAGTCAGTGATCCACCGAGACCGCGAGGAAGTTACTCAATGAAATATCTGGCAGTCGTGCTGGCCCTGCTATGCGCAGTTGGCCTCCTAACAATTCACGCCCAACAACCCGACTATCAAACACTGAAGGCTGAAGCAGAGAGACAATATGCTAATGCTTCGTATAGCAAGGCCCGCGAGTTGTACGTAACTGCACGCGCGATGAACCTCGCGCCGGCCGAGTCGCGCTGGGTCGCATTTCGATTGGCCGACACGTTGTGGCGTTCGCAAGCGGCAACCAACACCGCCGATTCCACGAAGTACGATGAAGCCCGCCAGCAGCTCGAGGTGCTGGTGCGCGACATCACGCGCGCCGAAGACCGCGACCTTGTCTGGGTCGAAGTCCAGGAGTCCCTGGGCGATTTCTGGTGGATGCGGAACGACTCGCGGAACTGGGGACAAGGCTGGCAGAACTACCAGCAAGCGCTTGATTGGTGGAGCGGCTCCGCGGAAATCGAGACCGCTCGCGAACGGTACCTCAAGATCGTCTGGAAGATTTCGAAGCCGTCGTGGAGCGAGGCTTCTTACTACTACGGTTACTATGGCAACTTCGTCCCGCTCGAAATCCTGGACAACGCGTTTAAGATCGCCCAGACCGAAAACGATCGCGCTCGTCTCCACTATCTGATCGCGATGACGCTTCGCGGTCAGGGCGGTGATTGGGAACGACGCCAGCGAGTGCCCGAAGAGTTCGAGGCCGCGATCAAACCCGGCAAGACCACCGATTGGTACGATGACGCGCTCTACTACTACGCGGAATGGATGACGAGCGCCGGGCGGATCACTCAACTCGCGGACGGTCAGTGGAAGCAGGAAGCGGACTACGTCAAAGCAGTCGAGTTGTTTCGACGGCTGATGAACGAACACCAGAAGGGAGAGACTCGCTACTACGATCAGGCGAAGAACCAGATCGACAACATCACCAGGCCGACGCTTTCAGTAGGCGCCTCGAACGTTTTTCTTCCTGACTCTGAGATTCAGTTCTACCTGAGCTGGCGCAACGTGAAGCGAGTCGAGCTTGCTCTGTACAAGGTTGACCTCGCGCGAGACGTTCGCTTCTCAGAGCGGAACGACAACACGGGCAACTGGATTCAGCGTGTCGAGACCGGCGGATCAGAGAGAATCAAAGCGTGGTCGAAAGACACCGATGACAAGGGCGACTATCGGCCCGGTTCGGAAACTGTGCGTCTCGACGGCAAGCTCGCGACTGGCGCTTATTTGCTTGAAGCAAAGAGCGGCAGCGCGACCGCGCGCGATTTGATTCTCGTGTCTGATGCTTCGCTTGTGCTGAAGACCTCGGGCAGGCAGGCGCTTGTCTTCTTTTGCAGCGCACTGACAGGAGCGCCGGTCGCTGAGGCTAACGTGAAGCTGTGGGAGCACAGCTACAGCGGGAACGATTACGTTTGGCGCGAGCAGGTGAAGACTACGGGCGCGGACGGCATTGCGGTCTTCGATCTTGCGCGGACGAACAACAACGCCGACGTCTTCGCCGCGGCATCAAGCGCCGGCCGGCACGCCTTCGCGAACGGCCACAGCTACCGATATCAGTCGGAGGAGCAGCCGTGGCGCATCTACGCCTTCACCGACCGCCCGGCTTATCGGCCCGGAGAGAGCGCTCAGTGGAAGTTCCTCGCGCGCCGGTACGCCGAAGGTGTCTACTCGACTCCGGCGAATCAGAAGATCGAATTCGAGATCACGGATCCGCGGGGAACGAAGATCAACGCCGGCAAGGCGGAGTTGAACGCTTTTGGCAGCGCGTTCGGCTCGGTTGATCTCACCCAAGCGATGCCGTTGGGCGAGTATCACGTGAGCTTCTGGGATGACGGACGGCACAAGAGCATCGGCAGCGCGGTGTTGTTTCGACTTGAAGAGTACAAGCTTCCGGAGTTCAAGGTCAGCGTGACGACGCCCGAAGAAGACGGGAAGAAAAAGGCATTTCGGCTTGGTGAGAAAGTCGAAGTCAACGTGCAGGCCGACTACTACTTCGGCGGCGCGGTTTCAAACGCGACAGTCGAGTTGCTCGTTTATCAGAACCCGTTTTATCACTACTGGTATCAGCCTCGCGACTACGAGTGGTACTACGAAGACCTCACACCGCAGTATCGAAACTATGGCCGCGGTCAGATCATCAAGCGCGAAACGCTCAAGACGGACGCGACGGGCAAAGCAAAGCTGACGTTCGAGACGCCGCGCGGGTCCGGGCAGGACTTCGAGTATCTGGTTGAAGCTCGCGTGACCGACTCATCGCGACGCGAGATCACCGGGGCGAGCACCGTGCGAGTGACGCGGCAGCGCTACTACGTTTATCCGAAGCCAAAACACTACATCTATCGGCCGCAAGACAAGGTCACCATCGACATCAAAGCGATGGACGCCAACAGCCAGCCGGTTCAAACCGAAGGCCGGATCAAAGTCACACGCGATTACTGGTACGAGATCTGGCTTGATCCAACCGGGCGCGAGGTGAAAGGGGAAGAACTGAAGCGGCTGCGCGAAAGCGGCAAGATGTTTCCGCCGCCCGTAGCTCAAGGCACAAGTTCGTGGCGGCTCAAGTTCCAGGGCTATGAACACGACGATATTCTCTCGCAGGTTGCGAAGACGAACGCTAAGGGCGAAGCTGAGTTCAGCTTTACGCCCGAACGCGAGGGCTACTATCGGATCGCCTGGACGAGCGACGACAAAGGCTCGCCGATCAAAGCCGAGACCACGGTCTGGGTGGCAACCGGCCGCAGCACCGATCTCGGTTATCGGTACGGCGGACTCGAGATCATCGTCGACAAAGACACATTCCGCGCCGGGCAGAAAGCGCCGGTGATGCTCGTAGCGCCGACCAATGATCGCTACGTTCTGTTTAGCGTCGAAGGCGAAGACCTGTACAGCTTTCAACTCGTTCATCTGGACGGCAACGTGAAACTGATCGAGCTGCAGATCGAAGACAAACACGTCCCGAATGTTTTTCTAAGCGCGGCGATGGTCAGCGATCGGCAGATCTTGACGGACACCAAGCAGGTGGTCGTGCCGCCGGTCGAGCATTTTCTCAGCGTCGAAGTGAAACCCGACCGCGAGGAGTATCAACCTCGCGAGCAAGGCATGTTGACGGTTACGACGCGGGACGCGGACGGCAAACCGGTTGCGGCGGAAGTTGCGTTAGGGATGGTTGATGAGTCGGTCTTCTACATTCAGAAGGACTACGCGGGTGATCCGCGGCAGTTCTACTACGGCCGCAAGCGCCAGCAGATTGTGCAGACCACAAGCACGTTTCAACAGAAGCAGTATTTGAAGCTTGTCGAGGGCGAAAACAAGCAGTTGATAGATGATCGCCAGGTTGGACAGAAGGACAAGGCCTTCGAGAAGTTGCAACTTCTGGCGGACCTCCAGGCCGCTCCCGGTGCGGTGGTCGACGGCGTCGCGCAAGCGAATGAAGTAAGTGAGAGCCGTTTGGCCAAGCGAGATGGAGGTGCGGGCGACGCAAAGAAAGCGGCAGGCCTTCCAATCAACGGCCGGGAATTTGCCTCGGTCGCGAAGCTCGAAGCGGGAGCGTCAGGCTCGGGCGGCGGCAAGGAACCCGCGGTTCAAGTTCGCAACGACTTTCGCTCGACCGCGCTGTGGGAGCCCAACGTCGTCACCGACAAGACCGGCAAAGCTACAGTGAAGCTCAAGTTCCCTGACTCGTTGACCGGCTGGACCGCGACCGCGCGAGTCGCAACGGCCGGGAATCAGTTCGGCATTGGGACTGGCACTGCGCGAACCAAGCAACCGCTGATCGTTCGCCTGCAAGCTCCGCGTTTCTTCACAGTCGGCGATTCGGTGACTGTTTCGGCGGTCATCAACAACAACACCGGCGCGGCGATGACAGTCGCGCCGTCGATCACTGCTGAAGGCGTGACCGTCACCGGGTTGGTTCAGGACGGCAAGCCGGTTAAAGGCGAAGCAGGCCCAGTCACGGTTCAACCCAACAGCGAAGCTCGTGTCGATTGGCTTGTGGCGGTCCAACAATCGGGCGATGCAAAACTCAGAGTCACGGCGCGCGGAAGCAAGCACGCCGATTCGATGGAGAAGAGCTTCATAGTCTACGAGCACGGCATCGAGAAGCTCATCTCAAAATCAGGCAAGCTGCGCGGCGACGACGTCACGGTCAAGCTCGACATTCCAGCCGAGCGCAAGCGCGAGTCAACGTCGCTCACCGTGCAAATCGCGCCGAGCATGGCGGTGACGATGCTCGACGCCCTGCCTTATCTGATCGACTATCCGTATGGTTGCACAGAGCAGACGATGAGCCGCTTTCTGCCGGCAGCCATCACGCGAAAGACTCTGAAGGATCTTGGCATCAAGCCTGAAAACGTCATGGGGCGAATCTTTGGCGGAATCGAACCAGCCACCGCGGCGAAGACTCACCCGAAAGCCCCGCAAGATTTGCGCAAGCTTGACGACATGACCCGGCAGAGTCTCGACCGGCTTTATAACTTTCAGCACGAAGACGGCGGTTGGGGCTGGTGGAAGGAAGGCGAGAGCGATCACTTCATGACGGCTTATGTTGCCTGGGGCCTCGTGCTCGCTCGCGAAGCGGGAGTTGAGATCGACGCCGAAAGGCTCAACCGCGCGGCAAGCTACCTCGACAAGGAGATCGTCGAAGAAGAGGTCAATTACGATCAGCAAGCCTGGATGATTCATGCGCTTGCGGTTTTTCACCGTGCGTCCGGCAAAGGCGAAGTCGCGCAGTTTCAGTCCAAAGCGTTCGACAACCTGTGGACCAATCGCGATCGCTTGAACGCCTACACGCGAGCGTTGCTAGCTCTGAGCGCGCACTCGTTCGGCTTTGCGGACAAGGCGAAGACGCTCGTCGAGAATCTCGAGAACGGCGTGAAGATCGACTCGGCGCCTGACACGTCGGTCGTTCAGCGCGGGACTCAGTCGTCGCAAGACTCGGTCATCGCGACTGCGCATTGGGGCGAGGATGGAATCTACTGGCGATGGTCTGACGGCGGAGTCGAAGCCACATCGTTTGCATTGCGCGCGCTGCTGGCCATCGATCCCAAGAACAAACTGATAGAGCCGGTGACCAACTGGTTGATCAAGAATCGAAGGGGCTCGCAGTGGAGCAATACGCGCGACACCGCGATCACCGTGTTGGCTTTGAACGACTACCTGCGTCAGAGCGGCGAGCTGGCGGCTGACATCCAGTACGAGCTTTCGGTGAACGGGAAGCCGATCGCGACTCGGACTCTAACCGGCGAAGACGCGCTCAGCGCTCCAAGCCAGTTCGTGATCGATCGTCAGTTCATCCGAGATGGAGTGAACGAGATTCGCATCGTGCGGCGGCGAGGAGCGAGCGCGCTCTACTTCTCCGCGAGCGCTGAATTCTTCAGTCTCGAGGAACCGATCTCGGCGGCGGGCAACGAGATATTCGTTCGCCGCGAGTACTTCAAGCTGGTGGGCAAACCGACGCTGTTGAAAGGCTACGTCTACGAACGCCAGCCGCTTGGCGACGGCCAGTCGGTGACCAGCGGCGACCGCGTCGAAGTAGTCATAACGGTCGAGGCGAAGAACAACTATGAGTACCTGTTGTTCGAGGACCTAAAGCCCGCCGGGTTGGAAGCGGTCCAGATTCGAAGCGGAGAATCGCTGTTCGCACAAGAACTAAAGTCCGGCGCCGTGACTCGCAAGTTCGGCGACGGCAGCGCCTCGACTGCCTCCTCGAATGGAAGTCTGGCGGCGAATGCGTCACTGCAGATCGAGCGATCCGGCTCGAAGATCGGGCGACCGGCGCCGGTTAGTGACAGCGGCGACTACACGGGCCGGACGCGCTGGGTTTATCAGGAGCTTCGAGACCGGAAGGTCGCAATGTTTATCGACAAGCTGCCGGAAGGCGTCTGGCAGATCCGGTATGACTTGCGAGCCGAAACGCCTGGAACTTTTCACGCGCTGCCGGTTATCGCACAGGCGATGTACGTGCCGGAGATTCGCTCGAACGGAACAGAAGTGCGGCTCACAGTGGAAGACAAGAAGTGACTTCTCTGCGTTTGTCTCTGTGTCTCTGTGTCTCTGTGGTTAGTTGGTCTCGCGGGTCTGTTAAGATGCTGAGGACTGACTAACCACAGAGCCGCAGAGACGCTGGGACAACGCTGAGAAAACCTGACTACGCTTAACACGAGCGGTTTGCGGTTTCCGAACGCCGGCGGCACAATGCCCATGCCGCACGCCATCTCGAAGCAGACGTAGCCATCGCAAACCGACCCGCTCTACGTAGTCAACGAAGGAAAGCTGATTGCGATAGTCGCCGGCGACGTGGCCGATTCGCTTGTCGCTCGTATGCGCGAAAACCCGCTTGGCCGAGAGGCGTGTGTTATCGGAGAAGTGATCGCGGAGCCGGAGGGGATTGTTTCGATGGTGACCGGCTTCGGCGGCACCCGCATCGTTGATATGCTAGCCGGCGAGCAACTGCCAAGAATCTGCTGAAGTCCCTGCCCACGCTTCATTGTTCAAGACCATTTCAACGAGGAGACACGTGTGTGGTTCGCTATTAGGACGAGTGCCAACCTGCGTTGTATGAGGCTCAGGCTGCAGCTATAGTAAATGCATTGTTGAGTAGCTCCCAGGCAGCATTTGGAATGAATACAGGTTGAAGCTATGAACATAAAAATCGTAATCGAACCGGGCGAAGACGGTTTCTTTGTGGCCCACGTTCCCGCGCTCAAGAGTTGCTGGTCACAAGGCAAGACTCGCGAAGAAGCTTTGCAGAACTTTCGTGAAGCGATCGATCTATATATGGAGCCTGAGCCTGGCCCGGGCTACTCAAGGTCGGACATCTGCTAAGGAAAGAATTGAATGGCGCTTATCGCAGCCAACGAACTTAAACGCAAACTACTGATCGAAGTTGAAGGCCAGCCTTACGCGGTCCTCGACGTGTTCTTTGCTTCGCCGACTGCACGCGGCGCGGCGACGATGGTGCGCACGAAGTTGCGTCACCTGTTGACGGGCGCGGTCCTGGAAAAGAGCTTCCGTTCGAACGAGAAGTTTGGGGAACCGGATGTTGAGCTGGCGCCGGCCTCTTTTCTTTACAGTGATGCGGACGGCTTTCATTTCATGGACGAGAAGAGTTACGAGCAGTTTACATTCTCAGCCGAAGCGGTCGGCGCTGATGCCGGCTATCTCAAAGAGGGTGTGTCTCTGGAGGTTTTGAAGTACAACGGCGCCGCCGTGTCGCTTCAACTCCCGCAATTCGTCGATCTCGCGGTAGCCACTTCGGAGTTGGGGCTTCGCGGCGACACCGCAGCCGGCGGAGCAACCAAACAAGCCACGTTGGAGACCGGTCTCGCCGTGCGTGTCCCGCTTTTTATCAACGAGGGCGAAGTCGTCCGAGTTAACACGCAAACTGGCGAAGTCGCCGGCCGCGCCTAGTCGAGCGGGGAACCGCGACC
This sequence comes from Candidatus Onstottus arcticum, assembly GCA_038040485.1. GTDB lineage: Bacteria > Acidobacteriota > Blastocatellia > UBA7656 > UBA7656 > Onstottus_B > Onstottus_B arcticum. The sequence goes on along the minus strand of JBBPIE010000003.1, from coordinate 357,555 downwards.
GAAAACGGGAGCCGCCCGCGCGCTAAGGACAAATCTGCCCATTCATTTCGATCACAATCATATCGCTCATAATCGCGCGCGCGTTTCGACCGACACGGTCACCGATGAACTGAGACTGCGTGAGCGGTAGATTCTCTGCGTGGCTTTTTGAAAGTCGGCCGCTGTTGCTTTCGGGATGTCCATGAACTTCTGCGGATTGCGGTCAACCACCGGAAACCAACTGCTCTGCACTTGCACCATGATCTTATGTCCCTTGCGAAACGTGTGATAGACATCCGGTAAGTCGTAGCTGAGCTGTGTCGGCTTGTTCGGAGTCATCGCTTCCGGGCGCTCGAAACCGTTACGGAACTTGGCGCGGAACGGTTCGCCGCGCACCAGTTGTTGGTAGCCGCCCATCTTCACAGCGTTCGCGGGCGCCGGCTGATTGAAAGGCGCCCCAGGAATCGCGGGCGGTTGCGGCGTAGGATAGCTGCCTGGATAAACATCAATCAACTTCACTACGAAGTCCGAGTCCGTGCCAGAAGTTGAAACCTGGAGATTGACTTTGATCGGACCGGCGATGGTCACATCATCATCCAGCGGCTCGGTCTCATAAACCATGACATCCGTCCGTGAAGCCGCGAAGCGCTGGTCCTCGGTCATATAGTCTCGAGTCATTCCACTCGCAACATAGCCCACATAAGGCACAGGCTTGTTCGGGTCGCTGATGTATTCATCAAAAACGTCTTGCCCGTCTGCCACCTGCGCATCGCCGTTCAAGCGCCCGCCCGCGTTGAAGTAGAGCGTCTTCGGTTGCAGACCATTTGGCGGCCAGGCATCAAGCTTGCGCCATTCGTTCAGCCCGGTCAGGAACATCCATGCTTCGGGCATATCCATCGGCTTGTCTTTCAAGTAGCGCATAAAGAACGGGAATTGAATCTGCTCACGAAAGAACGCGGCTGTCTTCACACTGAAATTCAGGTTGCCCAACTTGTCGCCTTCGCCGTGTCCCCAGCAGCCGTGACACCAGGGTCCCATCACGAGAAGATTAGTTGTGTTCGGATTGTTTTTCTCGACCGCGCGATAGATGTGAAAAGGGCCCATCGGGTCTTCGGCATCGAACCATCCGCCGACGTTGAGAACGGCCGGGGTGACGTTCTTCATGAATTTCCAAAGCGACCGGGACTGCCAGAACTCATCGTAGTTCGGATGATCGACGATCTCCTGCCAATACGCGGCTTCGCCGTTGAAGTATTTCTTGCTGGCTTCAGTCAGGGGACCCATCTTCAGAAAGAAATCGTAAGCGTCGGGAGTGCCAGGATCGAATCCGAGGCGCTGCTTCGGCACGGTCGGTTCGCCTTTGCGCGGAGTGAAGAAGCCATAGAAACCGAAATTCGCTCCGAGCATAAAGGCGCCGTTGTGATAGACGTCATCACCCATGTAGTAGTCGGCGGTCGGAGCTTGCGGCGACGCGGCTTTGAGGGCCGGATGCGCGTCCATCAGGCTCGCGGCGACGTGAAAGCCCGGTTGCGAAACGCCAATCATTCCAACCCGGCCGTTGTTATTTGGAATGTTCTTGAGCAGCCACTCGACTGTGTCGTACGTGTCTGTGCTTTCGTCGACATCTTTGCTGCCGCGTTTGTTCGGCTGATAAGGGCGCACTTGCAGGAACTCTCGTTCCGACATATAGCGTCCGCGCGCGTCCTGATAAACAAAGATAAAACCCTCTTTCTCAAAATGCTCCGAGGGACCCAGCGATGTACGGTAGCTATCAACGCCGTAAGGGGCGATGCTGTAGGGCGTGCGCGTGAGCAGAAAAGGATACTTCTGCGAAGTGTCTTTTGGCACATAGACAGTCGCGTAGAGTCGGGCTCCATCGCGCATCGGAATCTGATACTCATATTTCGTATAGCGCTCACTCACTTTTGAAGCGTCTTGGGCAGGGTCTTGCGCGGCAAGCGGAACCGGCAAGCTCGTGACTAAGAGAATGAGAACAGACATGCGCAGCAGTTTTGTCATCGATACTCTCCCTGGGGACGAACTCTTCCACACAGTGTTTTGATGAGTCAACGCGGGCTTGCCAAGCGGGTCAGGCTTTGGCACTATGCGGCGTGCTTACTCTCAAGGAGAACAGAGAATGGTCAGACATCGCATTGCCGCAGTTGCTTTTCTACTGATGACAGCGGGAGCATCGCTCGCAGCTGTCGGGCAAGGCCGCCCCGACCCGACGCTAATCAAGGCCCAGCGCGAGGCTATGATCCGGCTCGCGTACATGGACGGAGTGTGGAGAGGTCCTGCCTGGACCATCCTGCCTTCCGGCGAGAAACACAGCATCACCCAGACGGAGCGGATCGGGCCGTTCCTGGACGGGTCGGTTAAGGTCCTGGAGGGCCGAGGCTACGAACCGGATGGCAAGGTCACCTTCAATGCGTTCGGCACTATTTCCTACGATCCGGGCAAGCAGACGTACACGCTGCACTCCTATGCGCAGGGCTACGTTGGTGATTTCGCGTTGAAGCCAAACGCCGATGGCTACGTTTGGGAGATCCCGGCGGGGCAGATGACGATCCGCTACACGGCGGTCGTCAAGGATGGCGCCTGGCTTGAGGTTGGCGATCGGATCATGCCCGGCAAAGAGCCGGTGCGCTTCTTCGAGATGAATCTCAGACGAGTTGGCGATACGACCTGGCCGGCTGGCGGGGCGGTCAGTCCCAAGTGATGTTCTCCGGCGGACAGCCCAAACGACGCTGACAGTCTGCTCTTGTTATCGACGACAGGTTGGTTTCTGTATGGAGTACTTTCCGTTTCTCGTCCTGTCCGTCGCGGTGATCGATGTATCGTCGGCGTACGGGCTTGGCAGGTTTTGTATCGAAACCGTCTATGTTCGTTGTTCTTTCTCGCCCAAATCGATACTCCTCTTCTTGCTAGGTTTCCCGCTAGCCCATTCCAATCCGTCGCCTGGAATGTCGGTTTGAGAGATTGCGTCACGCCGCCCGAGTCGCGGGTTTTAGTTTGCCATCCCGCGTTTCATCGCAATGGTTGCTTTGCCAACCGGAATCCTCCCGATTCAAGAGAGGCACATCGTGGCCTTTGATGTGCCTGAGGGACAACGAATCCGGCTGGAGTCTGGTGTCGATTGAGGCGCTGCGCACTGATCTGGCGGATTGATTGGTGTATGCTGAAGAGACGAGAGGCAGACTTTCAATGCATAAGATTCCCGTAGCAGAAGCGTCTTCCGATTCGGCGCAGGTTGCCGGTTTGCGTTATGTCACCGACGCTAAGCCCGGCTTCTCACGCAGGCGAGCGGGGCGAGGATTCGTATTCATCAGTCTGGACGCAAAGCCGATTCGGGAGGAGGATCAGCTACGCCGGATAAAAGCGCTGGCCATCCCGCCAGCCTGGACTGACGTTTGGATTTGCCCGAGCCCTAACGGACATCTACAGGCTACCGGCCGCGATTCAAAACGTCGCAAGCAGTACCGCTATCACAGTCGCTGGCATCAGGTGCGCGACGAGACGAAATACGATCGCCTCATATCCTTCGGGGACTCACTACCGGCTATTCGCAGACGCGTGAGACGTGACCTTGCAATGACCGGTTTGCCTCGAGACAGAGTGCTGGCGACGGTCGTCCAGTTGCTTGAGAAAGCGCTCATCCGGGTTGGCAACGAGTGTTATGCAAGGGACAACGGCTCGTTCGGACTCACCACTTTGCGCAACCGACACGTCAGTATCAAGGGCTCAAAACTGCGCTTTGAATTCAAAGGCAAGTCCGGGAGAAAGCATATCGTGGACGTTAGTGACCTGCGCCTCGCGAAGATCGTAAAGAGCTGCCAGGACTTGCCCGGCTACGAGTTGTTTCAGTATGAAGACGAAAACGGAGAATATCACTCGGTCGAGTCGGCAGATGTAAACGAATATCTTCGCGAAATATCGGGGAGTGATTTCAGCGCTAAGGATTTTCGCACATGGGCCGGTACCGTGATCGCAGCAATTGCTCTCAAGGAAGTGGGAGCGGCAAATTCCGATCAGGAAGCTAAGAACAACATTGCAACGGCTGTTAGCAGAGCGGCCGAACAGCTTGGCAACACGCCGGCCGTGTGCCGCAAGTGTTATGTTCATCCCGAGATAATTGATGCGTACCTCGATGGAAGCCTGGAAGCACTAACCGCCTCCAGAGCGTCGCGCAAGTCGCGTATGCTCACTTCTGACGAAGCGACAGTTTTGACGCTTCTCAAGCGGATCGGAAAGGCCGAACGAAAAAAGGCTGCGTAAACAACTGACTTGTGTACGTGCTAAGTGGCATCAGCGGAGCGCGATTATCGACCGCCCAGTATAAGGTAGGACGCAAGAGGCTTGGTTACTTCAGCAACCCGAAACTCTGCTTCGCCTCGATCAATATTGGCAGGTCGGCATCGGCGTCTTTCCACAGCTCAAAAAAGCTTCGATACTCTTTGCGGCTCTTTTCTGTATCACCGGTGAGAGCGATGGCACGAGCGACGCCCAAACGAGCAAGCGGGTACAACACGGATAACGTAGCCTCGCCGCGATGGTCGAGGATCCTGTTGAATTCAGCGCTCGCTTCGTTGCCCGATTTCAGGCGCAGATATGCCAGCCCTCGCACGTATTGCGGCCAGAATTCGGCGGCCGATTCGTAGCGCCTGGTCGTTTCTAACAACTGAATCGCCTGGGTTGGGTTATTGCGCTGCAATTCGAGCGCTGCTTTTATTGTCGGCAGCCAGAGCTGGTTGATAAGCGTGTTTTTCGGATAGCGCTTTACGAGCTCTTCGACCAACGACTGTGTCTGGAACGCTTCACCGCAGAGCGCCAGCGCGAGCGTCAAGCGCGCCATCGATACTTGATTGCGTTCGAGTGCCAGCGATTGTGCTACCGCTATTTTGGTTTGATTGCACTTACCGAAGACCGCGGCGCGAAGCGCCACGTCCGCTGCATACCGCGCGGCCACCTCTCTCGCATCGCTGCGTGTGGCGAGGTCAATCGAGCGCCGCGAGAAGTCTTGCGCCCGCCGCCACTGCCCGGAAAAGGCTGCACCGCCATTCTGCCAGTCGAGCGCCATGTACTCATCCAGTCTCCCGCGAGCCCAATCCAGTTGTTGCTGCATCCCCGCTGCGTCGCCTTCCGCGAAGGCAATCTGATACAAGAAGTAGTGAAGGGCTATCGTTTCAAGCTTCTGCTGAATTGCTGTTTCACACGTCTCTTTGGCGTCCGAGAAGCGACTGAGATGGGTAAGCGAGTCTGCCAGATTCCAGTACGCCACTGCGTTGTTTGGATTGAGGAGTAGAGCCCGATTTCCTTCGATAACTGCTTTCTCGAATTGCCCGATCATCCCGTAGCGATCAGACAGGTTGAGAGGACCCCGTTCGTCTCGCGGATAAGTTTGCTTATAAAGCTGAACCGTCTCGATCCCTTTGTCCACTTCGCCTGTTACAAAAGCGTAGTAGAAGGAAGTGATTCGCAGCTTCTCCAATTCGCTCATCCGATCCCGCAATGCAAACGCCCTTTCAGCGTATTCCGCCGCCAGTCTTGGCTGTTTGGTGTTGTAGTAATTCACTGCCAGCGTTCCATAAGCGTAGGCAAATTTCGGATCAAGCTCGACCGCGCGTTTGTAGAAGGGAATTGCTTCCAGGAATTTCCCGCTCTGTGTTTGCTCGACCCCGAGAGAGAATGCTTTGAGCGCCTCGAGGGACGAGGTTGTGACCTCCAGCGGCGCGTCAAATTTCTGAATCGAACCGAGCGATTCGCCCAGTTTCTGGCGCATCCGGCTGGCCGCCACTGAAAGCGCCTTCAGCACCTGCTCCTTGCTCTCGGCTTCCGTTTGTTCTCGCGCCAGCACCTCGCCGCTTCTGCCGTTGGCCGCTTCCAGTGTGACAACGTAGTGGCTGCCAAGCGGCGCAATCGCACCGACGATCAGCGCCTTCAGCCCCTGCCGTTCGCATATTTCGCTCCCAATTTCTGCCGTCACGCGTTCGTCAGGCGAACGCCCCATTAGCCGCAACGTCTGCCGAACTCGAACGTCCGGGAAGAGATGCAAAAACGGCGACTGGCCGAGTTGCACCGCGAGCCCTTGTTTGAGCGTTCCATCGAAGATTGAATCTCCTGTGGTGTTGACGAAATCAGAAAGAAGAATCGTGTCTTGTTCGGTCAACACGGGCTTGCGATTGAAGTAGAAGGCGGCTGTTACCGTTGCGACAAGAAGCATGGCAAGCGCGATGATCGCGCTGTGCTTGTGGCTCTTGATCTGAGTCACCAGGTATTCCGCGCTTGAGACTGAGCGCGAAGAACCGCCGGATGGGCTCGGCGCTATTGCAGGCTGCGGGCCTCCGGTAAGCAAAGTGAGCGTTTTCTGATCCGACCATTTTCCTGTTGAGCTTCTATCAGGACAGCGTTCCACCTTTGACTGTATTTGCAGCTCTTCTCGCAGATTATTCAAGTCGGCAATCAAGTCACTCATTTCTTGATAACGATGTTTGCGTTCTTTTTTCAGCGCCTTGCTGACGACGCTCTGAAGCTCTTTCGGAACATCGGTTAAATGATTCGCGATCGGCAAAGGCTCCTCTTGAAGTATCGCCGCGAAGATATCGGCTACGGATTCGCCTTCAAACGGAGCGCAACCGGTAATCATCTCGTAGAGCATGACGCCTAGGCTGAAGATGTCGGATCGCGCGTCGACCGTTTGACCGCGCGCCTGCTCGGGCGACATATATCGCACGGTCCCCATCACCTTTCCGGGCTCAGTGGTCTCGTTGATGGTGTACGTATCGTCCGCAAGAACTATCGTTCGCTCTTCGGACAATTTGACGAGTCCGAAGTCAAGGACTTTGACATAGCCGTCTGGCCTGAGCATCACATTCTCGGGCTTAATGTCGCGATGAATGATACCGGCCCGATGCGCTGCCGAAAGCGCGCTCGCGACTTGAGTTGCCACATCCAAAGCCTCTCGCAGGCTCATCCTTTCGCGCCTGAAGTGTTGACGAAGCGTCTTTCCTTCTATGTATTCGGCGGCAATGTAGCGTGAGCCGTTCGCTTCACCGATTTCATAAATGGTAATGATATTGGGATGATTGAGAGCGGAGGCGGACTTCGCTTCGCGCTCGAAGCGCCGGACGCTTTCCGCATTCGCCGTGAACTGGAGGGGCAAGAGCTTTATTGCTACGTTGCGTTCGAGTCGTACATCCTGGGCGAGATACACTTCGCCCATCCCGCCTGCACCGATCGATGACAGGATTTCGTACGGACCAAGCCTGGCACCGACGAAAGAGGCTTCGCTCCGTGTCGGGACGATGTGTCTGCCGACTGAAAACTCCAACAGGCGCTGCGATTCCGAATCGACAATGAAGTCGCCGTCGTGACCTGGCGCATATAAGGGAGCGGTGTTCATCAGCGAAGCCTGTAGCCTTCTTTAACCCATGAAGTCTACGCCCGCGCCGGAGGCTGGCTGTAGGTCGCATCCCGCATTTGTTGCACCGATCTACGCAACTTGAGACTGTGGGATCCCACAGTGCGCGAAGACGTGTTGTCGATTCTTTTTCTGCAGCGTGAGTTGTTCGATTCCATTTTCCGCCGCCGAATATCGGCGGAAGCGCGTACAGTGGGAAGCTAAGAGATGCCCCACGGAATTGATTGTCAGCTTCAAGAATCTTTTCTGAAGAGGCGAAGCTGGTGTCTTGTTACGCACAGAGGCGTTATCTTTAAGTTCTCATGAATGGTCAACATCGAAAGAACGTGCGAGCCGGAGTCGAGGTCGATATCATCTTGAAGAAGGATCAAGGCACAGCAAAACTGACGCGAGGCATAGTCAAAGATGTCCTCACGAGATCTTCATTTCACCCGCATGGGATTAAGGTGCGCTTAGTCAGTGGAGACGTTGGCAGGGTGCAAGAAGTCGTTGACGCAACAGATGAATGAAAGACGATAGCTAACCGACGTATAAGAGAGATTCATTAGTAGTCGTCAAGTTAGCTTCGTGATTGGCGCCCGGAGGACCTGTACAGCGTCCCTCTATGGGCGCCCTCCTCGCGCAGAAACATGTATCACCAAGGGGCGCCCACAGAGGGACGCCCGTACAGGTTCATCATCTTCACTCTGACTGACTGGAAGCCGGTTTTTGCACGATGACTATCATCTCTCTCGAAGACGTCGGCATGAGTTACGGCCCCAGGCAGTTGTTTGAGGGCGTGACGTTCGGCCTTGAGGATAGCGACAAAGTCGGTCTCATAGGATTGAACGGCTCGGGCAAGACTACGCTGCTGCGAATAATCGCGGGGCGGGAACAACCTCAGAAAGGCCGCGCCATCCTCGCCAATGAGCGAGTCGTCGCGTACCTGCCGCAGAACCCGGAATACGACCCCGACCAGACGGTGCTTGATGCGGTCTTCGCTGCCAGCGACGAAGCGATGCGGCTGCTGAGAGACTACGAGATCGCCTGCCACGATCTATCGCTGCGGCCTGGCGATGAACGAATCCTCGATCGGGTTTCAACGCTTGCTCATCAACTCGAAGCGGCAGGCGCCTGGAACCTGGAAACAAACGCCCAGACCGTCTTGAGTCAGCTTGGCATCAGCGATACAGCGGCGCGAATGGGCTCGCTTTCCGGAGGCGAACGCAAGCGAGTCGCGCTCGCTCACGCACTCGTCTCTCGCCCTGATCTGTTGATCCTGGACGAGCCGACTAACCATCTGGACGCCGATACGATTGCGTGGTTTGAGACATATCTTGCGCGGTATCCAGGCGCGCTTCTTCTGGTCACGCACGACCGCTACTTTCTCGATCGAGTCACCAATCGCATACTCGAAATCGATCGAGGCCGCGTGCAGAGTTTTGCCGGCGCTTACGCCTACTACCTCGAAAAGAAAGAGGAGCAGGAAGCTCAGGACGCAGCCGCCGGCGAGAAGCGGGAAGCTTTGCTTCGGCGCGAGTTGGCCTGGCTCAGGCGCGGCGCAAAGGCCCGCTCCACAAAGCAAAAGGCCCGCGTCCAACGCGCCGAAGAGCTACAGAAGCAACCGGTCAGAGCAGCCAAAGCTGAGCTGGACATCTCGATGGGTTTCAGCCGGATGGGCAAGAAGATCCTCGAACTCGACGGCATATCAAAATCCTATCCTGGGCGCGCAGGCGTCCCGCCTCCATTAAATGACCTCGCAGCGCATGCGCCCCACGACAAGAAACTGATCGAAGGGTTCAGCTACACGCTCAAGCGCACCGATCGCATTGGCATCATTGGCCCGAGCGGTTCCGGAAAGACAACCCTGCTCGACATAATCGCCGGGCGAGTCGAGCCGGATGCCGGCCGCATCGATAGAGGGCAGACGATCGTCATCGGCTACTACGACCAGGAAAACCGCGAGTTGAACGGTTCACAACGAGTGATCGACTACATACGAGAAGTCGCCGAAAGAATCGAGACCGCCGATGGGCTGGAGATAACCGCGAGCCAGATGCTGGAGAAGTTCCTATTTCCGCCGGCGATGCAATACGATCTTATCTCACGTCTGTCGGGCGGCGAGCAGCGGCGTCTCTATCTGCTTAGAGTGTTGATGAGCGCTCCGAATCTCTTGATGCTGGACGAGCCGACGAATGATCTGGACATTCAGACGCTGGTGCGGCTTGAAGAATATCTCGACTCTTTCGCGGGGTGCCTGGTTGTCGTCAGCCACGACCGCTATTTTCTCGATCGTACTGTGGAAAGCATTTTTCGCTTTGAAGGAGACGGACGGATCAAAGAGCATCCCGGCAACTACAGCGCTTTTCTCGAAGCTCGCGAACCAGTCGCGCCTGAAACTATCGAAGCCAAGACGAGCGCCCCGAGGCCCGCGGCCTCGCCCGCAACAACCGCCGCGCAGCGCAAGCTCTCATTCAAGGATCGGCGCGAGTTTGAAGAATTGGAAAAGAGGATCGAGCTTAGCGAAGCGAGGAAAGCTGAACTCGAGCGCGTTTTGGCGGGCTCGTCGAGCGACTTCGTGGCGGTTGAAGCCGCCTATGTCGAGCTTGAGTCGCTCAATCGAGAGTTAGAGAAAGACGTTGATCGGTGGGCCGCGCTCGCCGAGCTTGCTTGAGTCTCTGCCTTTCCAGGCATTCCAGCCAAGCGGAGTCGCGTTGCGCTCTCTCTTTCAAATTCCAACCAGCGCCGTGTAGAATGACCCTTCATTTATGCCGGTCGCGATCAAACCCTTCAAAGTCGGAAACGTCGAAGCGGGCGGGCCAAATCTGTTCCTGATCGCCGGGCCGTGCCTCGTAGAAAGCGAGTCGCACGCTCTCAAAATGGCCGAAGCCATGCGTGCCATCACCGATCGCCTCGAAGTCCCGTTCATCTTCAAGTCTTCCTACGACAAAGCGAATCGCACTTCAATCAACGCTCATCGCGGGCTCGGCGTCGAAGAAGGGCTGCGAATACTCGGCCGCGTGCGATCTGAGGTCGGACTCGCCGTGCTGACCGACGTTCACGAAGTCTCGCAGGTGCGGGCTGCTGCCGAGGTCGCCGACGTGCTTCAGGTACCCGCGTTCCTGTCGCGACAAACAGACCTGATCGTCGAAGTAGCGAGGTCGCACCGCGCGGTCAACATAAAGAAGGGCCAGTTCCTCGCGCCACACGACATGAAGAACGCGATTGAAAAGGTTACTTCGCAGGACAACCACCGCGTGATGATTACCGAGCGCGGAACTAGTTTTGGCTACAACAATCTGGTCGTGGACTTTCGCGGCTTGCCCGTTATGCGCGAGTTCGGTTACCCGGTAGTCTACGACGTGACTCACAGCTTGCAGCGGCCGGGCGGGCTTGGGACGAGCACAGGCGGCGACTCGCAGTTTATCGAGTACATGGCGCGAGCGGGCGTGGCTTGCGGGGTCGATGGTGTTTTCATGGAAGTGCACGACAATCCGGCCCAGGCGTTTTCAGACGGACCAAACAGTCTCCCGCTCGAGCAACTGTCGGCGCTGCTCGAAAAGCTGAAGGCGATTCACGAACTCGCGCGATCGTAGTCTCTGCGCAACCTCGGCGTCTCAGTGTCTCTGCGGTTAGTAGACGCCGCAACACCAACTAACCGCGGAGACGCAGAGACGCCGAGGCCAGCGCAGAGAAGATATGGACACAGTCTCGCAAAAGGTCTTCACCCAATGCTCAAGAGATTCACAACCACTATTCTCATCTTAATCGCCACGGCAATCACCGCGGCGGCGCAGGAAGTAGAAGTCGACCGCTACAACATCACGGCTCGCATTGACGTGGCCGCAAGCGCCGCCGACGTACGCGCGACGCTTAGTATTTCGAACCTCGCCCAGGCGCCAAAGCCGAAGCTGTACCTGAGATTGACTAAGCTGGCGAAGGTCAGCAACGTGACGGTCAACGGCTCGGCGGCACAGTTCGAAACCGCCGACGATCGTCGAGTCACGACGCTCAATCAGATAATCATCACCCCTTCGTCGCGCCTGGCTGCCGGCGCAACCGGAACCGTGGAAGTCAGCTATCGCATCGAAGTCCCCGATTCATCCGCGCTGCTCCACATCTACCCAGGCGAAGTCCTCCTGAGCCCGGATGCCGTTTGGTTTCCGATGCCGTCGACCGTGTTCTCGCTTTACGGACCGGCAACCGCGCCCAGTTCGGTGACGGTATCTTTCGCAAGCGCGCCATCCGGCTTCCGCGCGGCTTCATCGGGTGCGCTCAAGAGTGACGCGGCCGGCCAGTTCACTTTCGATCAGCCGCTCAATTCGCTTCCGTTGATCGCCGGCGGCAGTTTCGATCAGCCGCTCGCCTCGGAGCGCGGGGGTGTGAAGATCGAAGTCTGGACTCAGCTTGGAATCTCCGCGGTGAGCGCGGACGGCAAACCAGCAGCAAGCTCGATCGCTTCGCGGCTGAGCGAAGAGGCCGCCCGGATCATCGACTTCTTCACGAAGACGCTCGGCCCGGCGCCCGCCGGAGCCGTTTTTCGAATCATCTCGTCGCCGCGCGCCGGCTACATCGTCGTTCCCGGTGTGCTGGTACTGAGCGAACAGGTGTTCCGCCGGGAGTCGATCAATGCGGAGATCGTGGAAGCGCTGGCCGATGCGGTCGCTCGAACTTGGACAGACGGCCGCGCTCGGTTGAGAGGGCAGGAGCCCAGATCAGCCCAGGACAACAAGCCGGCGGTTAAGGCCCGGAGCGCGGCGGTGCTTCGCGACTCGGTGCCGCGCTACTTGAGCGTGCTCTACTTTGAGGATCGCTTTGGGAGGGACGCCGCGCGCGCGATGCTTGGGCGGATGCGTTGGGCATACACGCCGGTCGCGCAATCGGGGCGCGACTCGGAGCTTGGGGTTCAGACGATCGCGCTGCCGAACTATCCTGCGGCTGTGCTCAACAAGGGACCGCTGGTGCTCAGACTGCTTGCTGAGACGATGGGGCCCGAGAAGTTCATCGCTTCGGTGAGGAGCTTGTTTTCTGGAGCGCAGACCAGGATCTTAACCAACGAAGAACTCAAAACATCGTTAGTCAAAGCGGGAGGCCCCGAGGTCGAAAAACTTTTCCAGCAGTGGATAGACTCAATCATCGAGCCCGACCTCATCGTCGGCGGACCGCTTCCGTCCGACAAGCCCGGCTGGCAGCGCGTGAACGTTAGAAACCTGGGGACTGGGGACGTGACCGTTGCACTTGCAGCCGTAACCGCTTCGGGCAAGCGAGCGATCGGCTCGGTCGCGGTTCCTTCCGAGAACATCGCGGCCGCCGAGCTCCAAACTTCGGAGCAGATCGCCTCGCTGGAAGTAGATCCCGAGAAGTTGATCGTTCAAACGAACTACGACAACGACGCGAGAGACATCGCCGGCAACGCGCTGCGGACTACGGCTCAGACGTTGTTCAACGAGAGCATCGCTCTCTTCAACAAAGGGCAGCAGGCCGAGGCGGAAGCGAAGCTTCGAGAAGCAATTCGCCGCGAGCCGGACAATCCGTTGCTGCACGCGTGGCTTGCGCGGACGCTGGTTGCGTTGAAGAAAATGGACGAGGCTTCAGCGGAAGCGGCCGCCGCCTTGAAAGTCGATCCGCCGGTTGTGCCGGCGCGGGCGTGGGCTCACATCGCGCAGGGTCAGGTGGCGCTCGCTCGGAATCAGGCTGCCGAGGCCGCGCGCTTGTTGCGGCTAGGCTTCACCGAGGCCGAAGAGGGTCCGGCGCAGTTCGCGGCGATTGAGTCGCTGATCCAGGCCAACGCCGCCGCAAAGATCAGTCCTCAAGTCGAAGAGCCGGTGCGCGCGTTGATCGCAAGTCTGGACGTCGCGATCAAGCAGCCGTCTTCGGACAAGCTCTTGCCGCTGGTTGTTAGGAACAACCTGAAGAAGTTTGTGCAGGGGCTTACGCTCTCGCGCCCCGCTTCGTGGACGACCGAGATACTTCACGCCGATCAAATCGATGCAAACCGGGTCGCGCTCATTGTCGGGCTGAAAGTAAAGTCCGAAGGGCGCGACCAGGCCGGCACGGCTGTCTTCATTCTGATTCGGGGGGGCGGCGGCTGGCTGATGGAAGACGTGCAGCTCTTCAATGTAAAGTAGGTTTCTGGTTTCTAGTTTCTGGTTTCTAGTTTCTGGTTTCTGGTTTCTAGTTTCTGGTTTCTGGTTTCTGGTTTCTAATTTCTAGTTTCTGGTTCTTGCGTTGGAAGACACTGGGACACTGAAAACATCAACCAGAAACCATCAACCATCAACCATCAATCAGAAACCAGAAACCAGAAACCAGAAACCAGAAACCAGAAACCAGAAACCAGAAACTAAAATGAAGAACAACGCGCGCGCAGTCTTGCTGGTCGCAGGTTTGTTTGCCGCACTCATTGCGCTGAACTTGCTTTTCTTTGTCGACAAGACCCCTGACGACGAGAGCGAAGCAACCGCCAACCGCTCGTCTTATCGGGCCACTGCGTACGGGACGCTTGCTTTCTATACTCTGCTAAAGGAAAGCGGTTTTGAAGTTTCACGCTTCGAGAAGCCGTTAACCAGCCTCAAGCCTCACGAACCCGACACGATCGTCATCATCTCACCACCCGCCGAGCTCAACCCGAGCGAACAAGAAATCAGCGCTCTCGAAGGTTGGATCGAGGCCGGAGGCACCGCCATTATCATCGACCGGCAGATTGAGGTGACGATCGGCGACGCTGAGATCGGTACCGGCAGCGCCGATCCAAGCACGAGCGCGCGCCCCGTTCAGCCGACTTCGTACACGCGCGGGGTCACGCGGCTTTCGCTGTCGCATCTTGCAACGCGCGTCGAAGTCAGCGGCGCGGCGGCGACTTATCACATCGGGGATGTCACGGGCGCGGTGCTTGCCGACGCGCGAGTCGGCAAAGGAAGGCTGGTGCTGCTGACTGATCCTCACGTTGTGGCCAACAACGGACTCGCCGAGGCGGACAACGTGATAGCGGCTCTGAATCTGTTTGCGGACGAACCGAAGGGAAAGATCGCGTTCGATGAGTATCATCACGGCTACGGCGGGTCGGCTGCGGGGGACGGGTTGATGGCTTACTTTCGCGGCACGCCTGTTCCGTGGATGATGGCGCAAGCGGCGCTGCTGGCGGTGGTGATTGTGTACAGCTTCGGCCGCAGGTTCGCGCGCCCGATTCCAATTCGGCAAGAACGGAGAACGACAAACCTGGAGTTCGTTTCTTCGATGGCTAACATCACGCGGCTTGCACGTGCCAGCGACCTCGCGATGCAGAATATCTACTCGGAGTTTCGAAAGCGGCTGTGCCGGTTCAGCAGACTGCAAGGCAACGCTGAGACTGCGCGGCTTGCCGAGGTTGCCGCGAGCCGGGCGGGCGTCGATTCCCGAGAGCTCAGCGCCCTCCTGTATCGTTGCGAAGAAGTAGTGGCCGGCGAAAAGGTCAGCGATTCCGAATTGCTCAAACTTGTCTCGCGCATTCGCGAACTCGAAACAAAACTCGCCTTCTAGTGCTTGTCCCCAGTGACCGGACTCAGTTTACGAAGAACTGGGTTGCCTGAGTCTTGTTGAGCGTACGGGCCTTTCTTCCGGGGTCGGTGGCGGCCGGTAGAAACTCTGAGAGTTCTCGGTCTCCCCGACCGAACTGAGCAATACTGGAGCGCTCACTTTTCGTGATAACCCACCACCCTTTTGACTGCGCCCTCTATGTATACCTCGCTATCGAACGCCTCGTCTTGGTCATCCGCCAGATTAGCCGCTCCCGTTCCCTCTACAACCTTGAGATGAATTGGTCTCACATCAGCCCCAATGTCTACCTCAGTGAACGTGACATTATTTGTGTGGTTGAATTGATTGGGTGGCTTGCCGCCTGCGGCCTTCGCGTAGCTGGTCGCCTCGGCAGTGAAGCCGTTCTGACCGAAGTTCAACTTGTCTTCTTGTACTTGCAAGGTTGCGTCGCCATCAATGGCAGCAAGGTGCGTGGGGTTAGCGCTCATAGTTTCCACCTCCTCATTGATCTGACTTGATACCCATTGCTTCCGCGATTTGGACAACCTTTGACGGATCGCTAACGATGTCTTTGATCTTGTTCCGCAATAGCTGGAAGACATTATCTGGGTTAGCGAGGCACGTGCCAGATACGTTCAGCTTGCCAAGAATGTCGCGAGCTTCCTTAAGCGCGTCTTGGCCCTCCTTCTCATTCTTGTGACGAACCCAGGATGCCTCAAGCTCGCTACGTTTCTTTTGGATTTTGGAGGATAGATCAAGCTGAGACGAGGTTATGTTAGGAATGGCAACCCGCTCAAGAGTCCTTGGGGTTTCGTCCCGCGTAGGAAGAAACACCTCAAGCAGTCGGCGAAACTCCGGCCGGAAAATGGTGCCGTGGTCCGGAACGATTTCCGCCTGCATTCGCATGGCCCAATAAGGAGTATCATTCCAGCGATTCGCCTTTGGGCGGACACAATACCATTTCTGATGCACTTCCGCGCAATTTGCTGGATCATCATCAGGCCTATCCGATACGAAAATCTCGTGGCTCTGAAGCACCGGCGAATTGGCGGTAGAATGCAAATAGTACGTTGACTGGTTCGGTATACCCGGAGGGAATTCTGGATGTGCGTCCGGATCGCACAAGTCATACTGCCGCATTGCCTTTGTGATCTTTGAAGGAAAGTGCCCAATCGGCATCAAAAACTCAGTGGCAGTATCTCCTTTTGACGTGATTGCTAGAAAGAAAGGAACATCTCTAGTACCGGACCGATAATAATAATGGCCCGCTTTGAGCATTCCTAGAAACTGCTTCCCTTCGGTGGCTGGAGCCGCGGAATTGACAAAAACAATCAGATCAGCCGGCGATGGAATAGAGATACGAGAGGCACCCGTCTTACCATTCTTTTCCTCTTCGTCATTGATCAAGCTAACCATCGATTGTGTGAGTGCGCGCTCAAGGACCATCCCGCCAAAAGAGTGACCAATCAGCACGCACTTAGATCGGTCGTTTTCACCCTGCTTAGTCGTGCGCATGATCTTGTGCAAAGCCTCAGTGATATTGGCGCCCGGAATTCTAATGGCCGCGTTTCTGCGATTGCCGAATGACAATTCCTTTAGGAACGGAACATTCGTTGCAGCGCCGCGCCAGCCGATATAAACGCCAACAACGGGAATGTTCCCGGATCGACCTGCGATGTCCTTTAGCTCGTCACGAAAGCCCCAAACATTTCCAGAGTCGTCGGAGGCGTTATTCTTCCAGCCATGCACAAAAGTCACGACGATCACCTGACCGTTGCCCCTCGCTTTGGCGTCATTGATGGATTGGAGTGCTCGATTCAATTGGGTTCGGTCCCAGAATTCTCCCATATCATCGAACTCGATGAATGCCAGCGTATAGGGACTCTCGCCGGGGATCGGTGGATAGACGGACACGGATTGCCGGAACGATCGGTTGGGCACACACGCAGTCAAGCTGAGCAATAAGATGAGCAATACGTTGCGCATTGGTAACCTCCTCGGCGACGAAATCCTTCGCGCTCGACGAAAGCCTACAGGCCCTCAATGTTTCATCTGAGATGGTTTTTTCGGAGCCAATCCAAGCATTTTGCGAACCGCCCTAAAGAGCTCCGGCTGAAACTCGCTGAACAGGTTGTTTATGACGTAGCCGCTGAAAGCCGAGCCGGTCCGCGCAAATGCCTGTCTGGTGGTGGCCAGGCGGTCTGGGTACCAGGCGTTGCCTACGAATCCGCTGGTCAGCGCTCCGGCGATCCGAGAAAAAGCTATCCCATCGTGCCCCGGCCCCGTATCGCGGTGTGTCCAAACCGTTCGCACAAGAGCCGCTCCCAGGCGAGCTCTTAACGTGCGAGTGTCGGGAGCGTCCATGTTGACTGGCGGACGGGAGCGCGGGTCTTCGTGATTGATCGCCCCAACCAAGAATTCCGCCGTGCTCTTCGCCACCCCTTGCGCGTAGCGAGTCCCTACCCTCCGCCCGTAACCTTCAGCCCCCTGTCCCCACTCTTCTGGATCGTGCCGAAATTGGCCGACGGCCCCGAAGAACAATGACCCGAAGATCCCCGAGCCTGTCAAAACGCGGTTTTCTGCGTAGTAGCAAAGCTTTTGGTGCCAGGTTAGCTTTAATGCCTGCTTCATCGTATAGGAGTTGCAGGGGGGCGGAATCAACCGAGGAGGCGAGTCCTTCATCGCGTGATCCGGGTCGCCCGTAGTTTGGGAGAATGCCGCTTGGGACATCAAAGCTAAGACAGCGCATATCGCTAATCCATATCCAAGACGGTTTAAATTCATAAGGTGAGCCTCCTCCAAAACATTGCTGGCTTCGACCGGTTTGTGAGCCTGGTGAACAAGTGGGAAAGTTCGCACGCTGTGTCCCGAGTGTCACAGCGCTCTATGATAAACCGCACCGACTATACGCCGCGCCTATTTTCCTTGCAAGGCCCAAACCTCATCGAGCCTCATCAAGCTTGTGACGGTTTGCAGCATAGGAACGCGTTCGAACCCGCTTGATTGTCTTCAGCGGGTCAATGATATCCTTTTCGGCGTTTGATCGGTTTGAGATCAAGGATCGTTAAAAGGAGCAGGAAGATGAAGATCTGTATACTGTGTGTTCTCGTAGCCGGGTTAACGTGTCCCGAATTCATCTCCGCGGGTCAGACAAGGAAGCTGAAAATTTACATCTCGGCCGACATGGAGGGCGTAGTCGGCGTTGTCACCGGGGATCAGCTTGGGCCTCAGGGCTTCGAGTACAACCGCTTTCGCGAGTTCATGACCGAAGAGGTGAAAACGGCTACAGAAGCCGCTTTCGAGGCAGGCGCCACCGAAGTCGTAATCAGCGATTCGCACGGCAACGGAGAGAACCTACTAATTGAAAAGCTGCCGAAGAACGTGACCATTGTTCGCTCGTGGCCGCGCCCGCTGATGATGATGCAAGGCATTGACGAGACTTTCGACGGCGCAATCTTTATCGGCTATCACACCGGCACAACCAACATGTCGGGAGTTCGTGCGCACACTATCTCGAGCGCGCGGCTAGCCGATGTGAAGCTGAACGGCGTCTCGATGCCCGAAGCCGGAATCAACGCGGCGATCGCCGGACACTTCAACGTGCCGGTGATAATGATCAGCGGCGACGACGCGGTGTGCAAAGAAGTTACCGACTTGCTCGGGCCGATCGAAGGCGCGGTTGTGAAGTGGGCCTACGGGTTTCATTCCGCGCGAACGCTGACGCCCGAAGCCGCATACGACGTGATACGCGAGAAGGTGAAACGCGCAATCGGAAGGATCAGAGATTTCAAGCCGTACAAGCTCAAGGAGCCGGTGCAACTCGATGTGCGCTTCAAAAGCTATCGACCGTCAGAATTGCTGAGCTACCTCTCGATCGTCGAGCGTACAGACTCGCACAGCATCCGCTTCAAGGGGAAAGACATCGTCGAAGTGTCCAAGTTCCTGGAGTTCATCACCAGCTACGAGCCCTCGCTCGAGCCGTGAGATGGTCCTAGAGGCGAGGACAACTCCGTCAGGAGTTGAATGTTTATAGAAATGCGTCAATCAGGTTGCGCACCCCAGCGGGGTGCTATGTCGGTCACCCGCTCGTACGTACTATGCCTGAGCTCGCACATAGCACCCCGCTGGGGTGCGGCCAAAACACGTCGACGGGTCTATAAACATCGCACCCCTCTGGGGTGCCACGCCTCACCCCATCTGAACTCAGGATTCTCACTCATACCTGTACTTCGTCAGACGTCCTCGTTGCGGCCTCGTCATAAGCTACCGTCGTAGATGTGATAGACTAACGCTCTCGCCGGGCGAATCTCGGAGCAGCGATCATGAACGCGCTGAGGACACTCTTCATCACTGCGTTTCTTCTTTTCGGCTTTGTCTTGGCTGCGCCGAATGCGCGAGCCGATGTATTGCACCTCAAGCTCGATGATCAGATCACTCCGGCAAGCGCCGAGATCATAGCGTCGGCAATAGCCCGAGCTGAACGAGAAGACGCGGCGGCGCTGATCATCACGCTGAACACACCCGGCGGGCTGGACACTTCGATGCGCGAGATCATCTCGCGGATCGACGCGTCGCGAGTTCCTGTCATCGTCTTCGTAGCTCCGAGCGGCGCACGAGCCGCCTCCGCCGGATTCATCATCCTCCTAGCCGCCGATGTTGCAGCGATGGCGCCCGGCACCGCAACCGGCGCGGCTCATCCGGTGATGGCTGACGGCCGCGACCTCGACAAGACGATGAACGAGAAGATCGTCAATGACGCGGCTGCGCTCCTGAGAAGCCACGCCGAGAAACGAGGCCGCGACCCGCTCGTAGCCGAAACCGCCGTTCGAGAAAGCAAATCGTTCACCGAGCGTGAAGCGCTCGAGAACCACCTGATCGAAATTATCGCGCGCGACGAAGCCGATTTGCTTGCCCAGCTCGAAGGCCGGACGATTACACGCCTTGATGGAAGCAAATCGGTGTTGCACGTCGCCGATCAAAAGCTCACCGAGACGACGCCTTCGCTCCGACAGCGACTGTTGCTGGCTCTGGCAGACCCGCGTCTCGCGTTCGTGCTGTTCGCGCTGGGAGCGTTGTGCGTCTACTTCGAGTTTCAACACCCGGGCGCGATCGTGCCGGGAGTCGTTGGAACGCTGGCCGTGGTGCTTGCGCTATACGGTTTCCACATGCTGCCGATCAACTTGATCGGCGTGTTGTTGATCGCCGTAGCGATCGGTCTATTCGTGCTGGAAGCAAAAGTCGCGGGGTTTGGCATCTTTGGCCTTGGCGGGATCGTGGCGGCGGTCATCGGCTCGCTGATCTTGATCGATGTTCCAAATCCCGAATTGCGCTTGCCGATCCCCCTGGTTCTGGCGGTAGTGATCCCCTTCGCGGTGATCATGATCTTCGTTCTAAAGCTGGCCATCCGCGCGCGGCGATCGAAGGTGACTACTGGGATGGCGGGGATGATCGGGCTCGTGGGAAGAGCTGAGACGCCGATTGGTCCTCAAGGCACGGTGTTTGTTCGCGGCGAATTGTGGCGAGCTCGTTCGCAGATGAGCATCGCGCGCGGCGAAGGCGTGCGAGTCAGGGGCATAGATGGATTGACGCTCGATGTGGAAGCTGACGCGCAGCCTGCCGTAGCGCCAAAGAAAGCTTCGGCGATCGGGGAGTAGCTTCTGCAAGATGGAGCAAGAAAGTAAGACAGCCAAAGTAGAATAGGAGACCAAAATGCAAGACTTCATCACTCTGCCGCTCATTGCCGTTGCGGTCGTGCTGCTCTACATCCTGAGTGTGATCAACATACTCCGCGAGTACGAGCGCGGAGTCATCTTCAGGCTTGGGCGGTTGCTGCCTGAAGCAAAAGGCCCGGGCATCATTCTTGTCTTCCGCCCGATCGACAAGATCGTGCGGGTGAGCTTGCGAACAGTCGTGCTGGACGTGCCGCCGCAGGACATCATCACTCGCGACAATGTGACGGTGTCGGTCAACGCGGTGGTTTACTTTCGAGTGGTCGATCCGCGGCGTGCCATTGTCGAAGTCGAGAATTATCTCTACGCGACTTCGCAGCTTTCTCAGACAACGCTGCGTTCGGTGTTGGGCGAAGCCGAGCTTGACGACCTGCTTTCGGAACGCGAGAAGTTGAACAACCGCTTGCAGGAGATACTGGACAAACACACCGATCCCTGGGGCATCAAGGTTGCGCTGGTCGAGATCAAGGGCGTGGACCTGCCGCAAGAGATGCGCCGCGCGATGTCGCGACAGGCTGAAGCCGAACGCGAGAAACGCGCGAAAGTCATTCACGCCGAGGGTGAGTTTCAGGCATCGCAAAAACTGCTGGCCGCCGCGCAGGTCATTGCCGTTGAGCCGGTCGCCGTCCAGCTCCGCTACCTTCAGACGCTCACTGAAATCGGTGTCGAGCAAAACACGACTGTCATATTCCCGATCCCGATTGATATGATCAAGGACCTGATGAGCGGCAAGCAGCCGCGAAACGAGTAGTACTCGGGACGCGCCCGAACACGAAAGCAGGAGCCTTCACTAATCTATCCTGGAGCGCGGCGGTCACGGCCGCCGTAGTAATGGTTGGTTTGCCAGGAGGCGGCCGGGACGGCCGCGCTCCCAGGACATAAGGCTGATTGAGACAGTGATGACCAACAAGCAAGTGATCGCGATTTTCGTAACAGGCGTAGCGTTACTACTCGGAGCGTTTTGGGCCGGGCTTTCAGTGACAAAGCAAGACGCGGTGAGCGACGCCAGCACCGCAAATCAAAACTCGAGAGCGGCTTCGCCCGCCCAACGTGCGGCCAACGCCAACCCGCAAGCACGAGAGCAACCTGCGGCCGAAGGCGCGCGCTACGTCGTGTTCGTAGCAGTATTCGGCACGCTGGAGAAGGCCAAGCAGCTCGAGACGGATCTTCGCCGCAAGTACCTGGCGGCGCACGTCAAGATGCCTGCAGGCAACCAGGAGACGCTCTTTCGCGTGCACATCGGACCTTATGACAGAGCGGACGCCGACAAGGTTGCAACCGAACTGGCAAGCGAAGGCCGCAAGGGAATAATGGTCCTTCCGTGGACGCAGAACTAAGAGAGGTCAGCGGTCAGAAGTCAGAGGTCGAATCGCGCGACGAAGCAGCATCTTTCGATTTCGGACTGACCTCTGATCTCTGACTTCTGATCTCTGACCTCTGACTTCGATGCTCATTCAACTCGAACGACCAAAGCGCGGCCCGCGATTGCCTGAGTGGCTTCGCAAGCCGCAACGCAACGTCGAAGCCGATCACGACCTGAAGAAGATGCTGCGCACCCGCGGGCTTCACACTGTCTGCGAAGAAGCGCGCTGCCCGAACCGCAACGACTGCTTCGCGCGCGGCGCCGCGACGTTCATGATCCTCGGAGACATCTGCTCACGAAGCTGCGGCTTTTGCTCGGTCAAGACCGGCCGCGGGCTGCCCATGGAATCCTTGAGCGATGAACCGGAACAAGTGGCCGAAGCCGCCGCTCAGTTGAAGTTGAGTTATGTCGTAATCACGTCGGTGAATCGCGATGAGCTGGACGACGGTGGCGCGATGCATTTTGCCAGGACGATTGAAGCTGTCCGAAGGCGCTTGCCCGGCTCAAAAATTGAAGTTCTCACTCCGGACTTCAAAGGCGATCACAACGCGTTGCGAGTTGTACTCGACGCCGGGCCGGACACCTTTAACCACAACATCGAAACCGTCCCGAGGCTTTATCGCCGCGTGCGCCCGCAAGCCGACTACCGGCAATCGCTCGACTTGCTGCAAGCCGCGAGGCGCTATTCATCCAGCGTGCTGACCAAGTCGGGGTTCATGGTTGGGTTGGGAGAGACGCGCGGCGAAGTAAGGCGGTTGCTCGAAGACTTGCGGGAGCACGAAGTCGATGTCGCGACGATCGGCCAGTACTTGCAACCGACGCGCGGTCACTTGCCGGTCGAGGCGTACGTTCACCCCGACGTCTTTGCCGAGTACAAGGAGTATGGCGAACGGCTGGGCTTTCGCGCGGTGTTTTCGGGCCCGCTTGTCCGAAGCTCGTTCATGGCGGAGATGGTGAACGAGGCAGCGGATAGAGGATAGAGGATAGAGGATAGAGGATTGAGGATTGAGGATTGAGGGTTGAGGATTGAGGATCGAAGAGGATAGAGGGATGCTCGATCCTAGATTGAATCGCGCGTGGAACCGATGAACCAACGACAACTGCTTCAATCCTCTATCTTCGATCCTCAATCCTCAATCCTCGATCCTCTATCCTCGATTCTCTCCCGCGGTCGTCATCTTGAAGAAGCTGCGCCGCCCGTCTACGCGCGCGAGGACTTGCTCGCCGCGCGGTTCCGGCTTGCGAGGGTTCTTCCTTATCAGTTATCCGCTCCGTTTATCAGCAATCTGTCGCTTGCGATTTTCTCGGGCGTGCTTCTGGTGTTCGCTTTCCCGGAATGGAACTTGTGGTCGCTGGGATGGGTCGGCGCCGCGCCGCTGATAATGGCGGTTGTGCGCGAGCGCCGGTTCTGGCGGTCGCTGCTTCTCGGGAGCGTCACCGGGACGGTTTTCTACGCGGGGTCCTCGCAGTGGGTGATGCACTCGATGCACAACTACGGCGGGATCCCGATGTGGTTGTGCTTCATCATACTGGTTATTTTTTCCGCGGCGCTTGGGGTGTTCACCGGCTTGTTTGGAGCGGTGTTGGCTGCGGCGGTCAAGCGCTTCGGTGGATGGGCGATGCTTGCCGCGCCGTTTATCTGGGCTGCCAGCGAGTGGGCGCGGCTGGAAGTGAGCGGCGTCGGGTGGAACGCGCTCGGCTACTCGCAAGCGTTTCAGCCGGCCGTGATTCAAGCGTCGCGGTGGGGCGGCGTTTACCTGGTCAGCGCGATCATGGTAGCCGCAAGCACCGCGCTGGTGTTCGGCGTCGTCTACCTCGAGCAGCGGCGCGGCATCGTTGTGCTCACCGTCGCCGGCGCGATTGCGATCGCCGCCGTGCTCTACGGCGAATCCTTGCGGCCGTCGAGCGATGAGTCCGGCTCGATCTCGGTCGCGGCGATTCAGCCAAACATTCCGATCGATGGTCCGTGGGATGATCCGGAGTTCCAGGACGAGATGATCCAGCGTTTGATCTCGTTATCCGAGAATGCGGTTCAAGAGTCCAAAGAGGAACCACCCAGTCCATCGAACGGCAAGGTCAAGAACAACGAAACGGCGGCTCCACCGAACGCACGCGCTGACACAAGAGCCGGAATCAGCCTCGTGATCTGGCCCGAGTCGCCGATGAGCTTCGAGTACGATCGCGATGAAGCGCTTCGGCGGCGGCTTGCGGAATTCACTCGCCGGAACGATGTGTACTTGTTAATCAACAGTTGGGGCTTCGCCGATCCTGGGAGCGCGGGGGTCTCTCCCGCTGAGCCGCAAGGCGCCCCTCGGTACAACAGCGCGGTTTTGATATCGCCTTCAGGAGAGAAGGCCGCCGAGTACGACAAGATGGCGCTTGTGCCGTTTGGCGAGTTTGTTCCGGCACGCGGTTGGATTCCGTTTATGGATCGGATTCCCGCGCTTGTCGCGGACGTCGCTCCGGGTAAAGAACTGAAGGTTATTGACGTAGCCGGTGCGCGATTGGGGACTTCGATTTGTTTTGAAGTCACGCGGCCGGACCTCGCGCGGCGGATGCGTCTGGAAGGCGCGTCGGCGTTGGTGCAGATTTCGAACGAGCTGTGGTTTGGCGCTTCGTCGATGCCGCGACAGATGCTGGCGGAAGCAGTTTTTCGCGCGGTCGAGAACGGCGTTGATCTGGTTCGAGTGACGAATTCCGGCTTGTCGGCTCGAGTGAGTTCTTACGGAATCGTGACCGGTGAAACACCGCTGCTCGAGAGCGGGACTCGAGTGTGGAAGATCAAGTCAGAAGAGGAAGCGCGCACGGGTGAGGTGACTTTCTACACCCGCCGCGGCGATGTGTTTGTCATTGCGTGCGCTTTTGCAAGCTTGTTGCTGTTAGGGGCTTCGCTGGTGCCAAGAACCGGGTCGATTGACCGTTCCTCTCAGGGCTAAGAGACACGCAACAAAGCGTGCTCCACTTCCGGCGTGAACGTTGTGAGAATGAAATAGTCTGCGGGGTACAAGTAGTCCTCACCTTCGTTGTCGATAACGCGAACGTAGTTGGACTTTGCTGCGTCCTCATCCGGCAAGACCTGATATATCCGCCGAGGAGTTAACAAATCGGCATCGTTCGTGTTAATGCAGATTGCAAACTGCGGGGCTGGTTGACGACGTTGAGCCATAGTCTTAGTCCAGGAAACGTTTTATTCTCATTTTCACTTTGCCGATGCCGTGAGCCTCAAACCAGTGTACTTCAGCCAAACGGACCGTGTCATCAAGCAGACGGACGCTTGCTGTGCCCTTTAGCTTCCTCCAGCGGCCTTTGCCATATTGCTTTCTCAGCAACCGGAGGATTCGAATATGCCTCGAATAAGCGATGGTTTCGATGTCGGTGATCGCTCCGACTACTTCAAAGTCCATCGCAGCCCATTATCGCATTGTGAGGATTCGCCATTCAAATCTGATTGCTGGCCCGACCCCTGGGCTAATGCGGGCCCGTCAATTCTGGTATGACGATGCCTTCGTCAAGAGTGTCACCAGCAGTTTGTCGGCTTGGAAAAGGGACCAAGCTAACGTGGTCACAGCGTCGTGGGGCGTGGTAGAATTGCGCTCTCCACGTTAGCGGCTCCGCGCGAACGTGAGGCACTCCGGTGCGGGGACACAGCAGCAGCAGCCCGCGACTGATCGCCGAGGAGTAGGATGATCGAAGAACTGCGACAAAAGTACCAGGACCTTGCGGCTCGCGCGGCGGAGCTGCGGAGGTTTCTTTGACCCTGATGCCAAACGCGTCGAACTCGCCAAGATAGAGGAAGAATCCGCCAAACCCGACTTCTGGAACGATCAGGAGCGCGCGCAAAAGGTCCTCCGCCGCAGAAGCCGTGTTGAAGCGGCCGCAGAAAAGGCCGACCGATTCCGCCGCGATGTCGAAGACACCGCCGTACTTATCGAGTTCGCCTCCGAAGATGAAGCCTCGCTGGCCGAGTTGAAAACTACAATCGAGCGACTCGAGCGCGAGGTCGAAGAAGCGGAAACCGACATGCTGCTCTCAGGTCCCAACGATGCCCGCGACGCGATCGTCACAATCAACGCGGGAGCCGGCGGGACCGATGCGCAGGACTGGGCCGAGATGCTGTTGCGAATGTACCTTCGCTGGAGTGAGCGGCGCGGGTTCAAGACTGAGATCGTCGACGAGCAGCCGGGGAAAGAAGCGGGCATCAAGGGAGCTACGTTTACCGTGTCGGGCGAGTATGCTTTCGGGTTGCTCTCGGCAGAAGCCGGCGTGCACCGGCTGGTTCGGCAAAGCCCGTTCAACGCCGGGTCAAGCCGCGAAACCAGCTTTGCTTCAGTGTTCGTCTATCCCGACATCGAAGAAGACATCGAGATCGAAGTGCTGGACAAGGACTTGCGCGTCGACACGTATCGCTCGTCGGGCGCGGGCGGGCAGCACGTAAACGTAACCGACTCGGCGGTTCGAATCACTCACATACCTACGAACATCGTAGTGACTTGCCAGAATCAGCGGTCGCAGCATCAGAACCGCGACGTGGCGATGCGAATTTTGAAGTCGCGGCTGTATGAGTTGGAGATGGAGAAACGGCGCAGCGAGACGGCTCAGCTCGAAGAAACAAAGCGCGACATTTCATTCGGCTCGCAGATCAGAAACTATGTGCTGCATCCGTACCGGCTTGCGAAGGACGTGAGGACGAAGCACGAGACTTCGGATGTGGATGGAGTGCTGGATGGCAACCTCGATGAGTTCATAAAGCAGTATTTGATTCTTAAGAGCAAGGCCGCGCGCGATGGCGAGCAAGCGCCGGCACAAGTATAACGGTTGTGCCGAGAGCGACGCAGGACCGAGTCTGCGCCGCCGGCTTGGAGTTCAATTGCGGTCCGGTGCCCTAACCGCAATCACACAAAGGAGTAAACAAAATGAGTCCCCGAAAAGTAACATTGCGGTTTCTGCTGGTTCTCGTTCTTTCGATCTCAATTCTGCCCGGCGCGGCGCCGCGCGCCGTGTTCGCGGCGGGCGCAACTCAAGCTCAATCAGCGCTGCCAAAAGGCGTCGAGCGCGTCACCTCCGTCGAGGGCATCACCGAGTACCGGCTACCAAACGGGCTCCGCGTGCTGTTATTCCCCGACCAGTCGAAGCAGACCGCGACCGTGAATATCACGTATCTAGTGGGCTCGCGGCACGAGAGCTACGGCGAGACCGGGATGGCCCATCTGCTGGAGCACATGGTCTTCAAGGGCTCAACCAATCACCGGGACATCCCCAACGAGTTGAGCCAGCACGGCGCGCGTCCGAACGGATCAACTTCGTGGGACCGTACGAATTACTTTGAGACATTCTCTTCGACAGACGCGAATCTGGAATGGGCGCTGAAGCTGGAAGCCGACCGGATGGTGAACTCGTTTATCGCGAAGAAAGACCTCGACACCGAGATGACGGTTGTTCGCAATGAATACGAGAACGGCGAGAACAACCCGTTCCTTTCGGTATTCAAGCGAATCTTCTCGGCCGCGTACGATTGGCATAACTACGCCAAGCTGCCGATCGGCGCGCGCAGCGATATCGAAGGCGTTCCAATCGAGCGGCTGCAAGCCTTCTATCGCAAGTTCTATCAGCCTGACAACGCGGTACTGCTGGTCACGGGCAAGATCGATCCGGCGAAGACGCTGCAACTCGTCGCGGACAACTTCGGGCCAATCGCGCGGCCGACGCGCACACTCGAGCCGATTTACACTCTCGAGCCGACGCAAGACGGCGAACGCGCCATTACGGTGAGGCGCGTCGGAGACACACAACTCGTCGGCGCCGGCTATCACGTTCCTGCAGGTTCTCATCCGGATTTCCCGGCTGTCGACATTCTCGTCCAGATACTGGCCGACACGCCTTCCGGACGCCTCCACAAAGCGCTGGTCGAATCCAAGAAAGCGAGTTCTGTTAACAGCCTCAACATTCCGCTGCACGACCCCGGCCTCTTCGTCATTTTTGCCGAAGTGCGCAAGGAACAGTCGCTGGAGGACGCTCGCGCCACGATGATTCAGACCATTGAGGAGACTGCGTCCAAAGCGCCGACGGCCGAAGAAGTAGACCGAGCGCGCACGGGGCTGCTCAAGAACATCGATCTAACGCTCAACTCCGCCGAGCGCGTCGGGCTCGAGTTGAGTGAGTGGATGGCGCAAGGCGATTGGCGTCTTTTCTTTCTGTATCGCGACCGTCTCAAGAAAGTGACACCCGGCGATGTTCAACGAGTCGCCGCCGCCTATTTGAAGTCCACCAACCGCACGATCGGCCAGTTCATACCGACTGAGAAGGTCGATCGCTCGGAGATTCCCGCGACACCTGACGTAGCCGCTGTGGTCAAAGACTACAAGGGCAGCGCGGTGGTTGCGGAAGGCGAAGCGTTCGATCCCTCGCCTTCCAACATCGAGTCGCGCACGGTCAAGCCGGACGTTCCAGCAGGGTTGAAGCTCGCGCTGCTGCCAAAGAAGACTCGCGGCAACACGGTGGTTGCAGCGATGACTCTCCGCTTTGGGGACGCGAAGAGCCTGATGAATCGCGGCCAAGCAGGTCAGTTTGCCGGGCAGATGCTTATGCGCGGAACGACGAAGCACACGCGGCAGCAGATTCAAGACGAGATCGACAAGCTGAAAGCCCGAGTGTCGGTCTTCGGCGGAGTGAACAACGCGGTTGTCTCGATTGAAACGACCCGCGAGAATTTTCCGGCGGTGCTTCGCCTTGTCTCCGAAGTCTTGCGCGAGCCGGCGTTCCTGGCCAGCGAGTTTGAACAGTTGAGGCAGGAAGAGCTGGCGCAGATCGAAGAGCAGCGCAGTCAGCCGCAAGCGGTTGCGGGCCTCGCTTTCAGCCGTCACTTGAACCCATATCCCAAGGGCGATGTGCGCTATCCCACAACCCCCGATGAGGACATAGCAGAAGTGAAGGCTGCGACGCTCGACGACATCAAGAAGTACTACTCAGAGTTTTACGGCGCGTCGACCGGCGAGATGGCGGTGGTCGGTGACTTTGATGCGAAAGAGATCGAGAAGCTGGCCGGCGATCTGTTTGGCTCGTGGAAGAGTCCGCTCCCGTTCTCTCGATTGGTCGCGGTCTACAAGGACATACCAGCGAAGAACGAATCGTTTGAAACACCTGACAAAGCTAACGCCATGTTTATCGCGGGAATGTTATTGAGCCTGCGAGACGATGACCCGGAGTATCCGGCGCTGTTGCTGGCGAATTACATGTTCGGCCAGGGGACTATGAACTCTCGGCTGACGACGAGGCTCAGGCAGAAGGAAGGACTGACTTACGGCACGGGCTCGAGCTTGACGGCGAGCCCTCGTGACAAGAGCGGGCAGTTCGTGGCTTCGGCGATCCTCGCTCCGCAGAACGCAGCCAAGCTGGAGGCCGCGTTTAACGAAGAAGTCGCTCGCGCTCTCAAGGACGGGTTCACTGCGGAAGAAGTGGCGACGGCGAAGTCGGCCTACTTGCAAGGCCAGCAAGTTACGCGCGCTCAAGATGCGAGCCTGGCTCGCAAGCTCGCACAGTACCGCTTCCTGGATCGGACGCTGGCATGGGACGCGGAGTTGGAGAAGAAGATTGCGGCACTCAAACCGGAGGAGATCAACGCAGCGATGCGCCACTTCATCGATCCCTCGAAGATAACGATCATCAAGGCCGGCGACTTTGCGAAGGCCGCATCGGCGAAGTCGAACTAAAGTTCACGCACGAGGCGAGGACTTTCTTGATGCGTGATGCGTGAACCGTGATGCGTGATCACGGATCACGGATCACGCATCAAGCATATATGGGCGGCCATGGAGAGCCCCTCATACATGATTGATGCCTTCTGCCTCATTATCTTCTGGCGGATTTCGAAGTTTCTGGTAATGTTCTAGGCGGTGAAGGGAATGAGCGGCAGACCTCGGACAAAGCCTTCGAGTACGAAGTCCCTGGCCAACGAAGTGCTGGCCGTCGTGCTCGTCGCGGCATCCGTCTTGTTGCTGTTGAGTCTGGTCACTTACGACCCTCTCGACCCAAGTTGGAATTCGGTTGGACCCCAGCAAGAACCGAAGAACCTGATCGGTGCCTTCGGCGCTCACCTCAGCGATTTCTTCCTGAACTGGTTTGGTCTCGCTTCGTTTCTGATTCCAATACTGGTGACTGTCATCGCAGCGCGTGCGTTCTTTTCGGGCACCATTCGGGTGCGAAAAGTTGCGGGTGCTATGCTGCTTCTCGCAGCCTTCTCGGGGTTCATCTCTCTTTTCCCTCAGATAAGTATCGGCCCGCTTACGCGATCCAACAACGGCGGCGCGGTGGGTCACTTGATTGAGGCCGCGCTTGCTGGCTCGATGAGCGCGGTCGGCGCGGCGATCGTGCTGACCGTAGCTTCGGTGGTGACGCTTGTGCTGACGATGGAGATCTCGCTCGCTGCGGTAGCTGGCTGGGTTCGCAGAGTGCGGCTTGCACGTGCGGCTGCGCGTCAGGGCAGGCCGACCCTGTTCGGCCGGTTGAAGACGCTGTTGGCGGTTCGCCTCGAGCAATACCGGCTCCGCGCTGAACAACGCCGGGTTCAGAAGGCCGAAGAACACAGGCTGCAGGAAGCCGCGCGAGTTGAACGCGAGCGTGAAGAGCAGCTTCGGATTGAGCAGGAACGGCGCGAACTTGAAGAGCGGCGCAGGCGGAAGCTTGAAGAGGCACGCGAGTTGGAAGCGCAGCAACCATTCATCACAAAGCCTTCCAGCACGCGGCCGCTCACAGCACCAGCAAGCAGTCTGAGTTCGGTTGCGGTCGTTGAAGCGTCAAGCGCGGCAGCGGCCGGGACGCGAACCGCCGCTGACTCATTCGTGGGGCGTGAACCCGCGGTCGCCGAAGGCGCGCCGGTCATATCTCCGCTTCGGCAGCAGATCCGCGAAGCGATCAGCGCCCACGCGGCGAGGACTGAAACGATCCGTACGGGACACGTGGCTACCGACCCCACGATGGATCCCGACGTCGCAGAGATGATCTCCACGGCGTCGATAGTCCGCACCGCGCCGGGTGACACTGCCGCAAAGACCGGGAATCAGAAGACGATTCAGCGAAAGACCGCGGTTGAAACTCTTTCTGGCGCGACCTACAAACTTCCCGCGATCGACTTGCTGGAAACGCCGATCAGCCATCTCGAACAGGCAGAAGAGGAGCTTCGCGAACGGGCGACGATCCTGGCGGAAAAGTGCAAAGAGTTTTCGGTCACCGGCCATATTCATCGCATAAATCCCGGACCGGTGGTGACAACCTTTGAGTTCAAACCGGATCCGGGCATCAAATACAGCCGCGTGGTTGGACTCGCCGAAGATCTTTGCCTGGCGCTCAAGGCGGAGTCGATTCGGATCGATCGAATCCCCGGCAAGTCTACGGTCGGGATTGAAGCTCCAAACGCGAACCGCGAAAAGATCTACCTTCGCGACGTCATCGAGTCGCCAAAGTTTCAGAAGGCCGAATCGAAGCTGACCGTTGGTCTGGGCAAGACAATCAACGGCGAAGAATACATAGCCGATCTTACGAAGATGCCGCACCTGTTGATCGCCGGCGCGACCGGCGCAGGCAAGTCAGTCACGCTCAACTCCATCATCTGCTCGATCCTCTACAAGGCTTCACCGGAGGAGGTGAAGTTCATAATGGTCGATCCCAAGCGCGTAGAGCTCGGGCTCTACGAGGGGATCCCTCATCTTCTGACGCCGATCGTGACCGATCCGAAGCGAGCCGCGAATGCGCTGAAGTGGGCAGTCAACGAGATGGAAGTGCGCTACCGGCTGCTGGCTCAGCTCGGGGTGCGCAACATCGAGCAGTACGACCGGCAGGTCCGCGAGATGATTCACCCAACTCTGCCCTTCGCCGAGCATCCCGACGCGCCCAAGCTGCTGCCGTACATCGTGATCGCGATTGATGAGCTTGCGGATTTGATGATGGTTGCGCGAAGCGAAGTCGAGACGTCGATCGCGCGGCTTGCCCAGATGGCGCGCGCTGTTGGAATCCATTTGATTCTTGCGACGCAGCGTCCCTCGGTCGACATCATCACCGGAGTGATCAAAGCCAACATCCCGTCGCGGATCGCTTTCCGCGTGTCGTCCAAGGTGGACTCGCGTACGATCATCGACTCGAACGGCGCGGAGGCGTTGCTGGGCCAGGGTGACATGTTGTTTTTGCCGCCGGGGTCAGCTCGACTCATCCGGGTGCACGGCTCATTCGCGAACGAAACCGAGATCAAAAAAATCAGCGATCATATTCGCAAGCAAGCCGAACCGGAGTACAACGAACAGGTGACGCTCAGCGACCAGGAGACAATGGAAGGCGACGGCTTTGAGGCTGAGCAGGACGATCTCTATGACCAGGCGCTTGCGATTGTGACGGATATGGGCCGCGCCTCGACCTCTGTCCTTCAGCGGCGGTTGTCGATCGGCTACGGGCGCGCCGCCAAGATTCTGGACATGATGGAACGGCAGGGATTCATAGGGCCCGCCGAAGGTTCGAAGCCGCGCAAAGTCCTTCAAGCGGCTCACGAATTCCGCGAACGAATTGGTCAGCGGCTCGAGGAGCCGTTCGATTGATCCCGCCCGTTTATCCCCTCTCCCGGCCAGTTTTCACGCAAGCACCAAAAGAGTTTTGCACAGGTTTGCAGCAATATGGGGCTTTGATGCGACCAAGTTCCCACCCAAAGCCCGGGATTTCGCCCAGATTTGGACAAGTGCTGCAATAATTGATCTTCGCGTGTAAACGAAGTTTGAACAAAATGTGTGCAATGTGCTAAAAGTCCGTGAAACTCAAAAGTTTGCGAATCAAATCGGCTAGTTTTCAACAGAGTTTTCAACAGAAAAAGTGGAAAAGCACTGAGCCGTCTCGAAAGGCTGAAAGAAACAGTCAACTCCGCCGCAACCTATGACCAAACCATTCATCGCTGCTTCGATTTATCTCAACGCCGCGCCCCTTTGCTACAGCTTTCGATTCGGTCAGCAAAAAGAGCTTTGTAGCTTTCTTCCAGACGTGGCTCCGGTTCGCTGTTCGGAGATGCTGGCAGAGCGGCACGCCGACGCCGCGCTGATTCCGGTCATCGAGTACCAGAGGATTCCGGGTCTCAAGGTTGCGCCCGGGGCTTGTGTTGCCTCGAAGACAAGCGTGCGCAGCGTCCTGCTCGCCTCGCGAGTGCCGATAACCGAGGTTCGCTCTGTCGCTCTCGACACTTCGTCACGCACGTCGGCCGCTCTGATTCAGATCATCCTCGGCCGCTTCTACCGGCTCCGGCCTTCGTACACGAGTTCACCGCCGTTGATCGAAGAGATGCTTCGTTCGAATGATTCGGCGCTCATCATCGGCGACCCCGCGATGCTAATCGACCGATCTGGCCTTCATATCTATGACCTGGCTGAAGAGTGGCGAAAACACACCGGCTTATCTTTTGTGTTTGCCTTCTGGGCTGTGCGCTCGGATTCGCAGGCGTGGGCGGGCGTGGGACGAGGCGCGAGCGAGGTGGACTTTACTGCCGCGAAGCGCGAAGGCCTCGAACACGTCGATGAACTGGCGGCAATCTACGCGGCGCAGCTCGGTCTGGCTCACGATGAGCTGTTCAGGTACTTGACGGAGAACATCAGCTACGACCTGGACGAGGACAGCTTGCGAGGCCTCAAGCTGTACTTCGACCTCGCAAGCGAATGCGGCTTGATTGATAAGCCTCGTCCGCTTTTGTTCTTGTGAGCTGCTGAGCTACTGGTTGGCTACCAATTTGGGACCGACAGTTCTCTGACACGACGCAGCCTAAACGTTTCGTGCATTGTTTGAATGGTGAGAGCGGCTCCTACGACTCACCTTGTTGAGCGGCCTGCGCCTCGGCTTGTTCAGGAGCCTGACCGTGCTCGGCTTCGTCGATTGTGTGAGAGCCAAGTATTCGACGTCCTTCTTCGCTGCGCGGATCGATCGTGCGGACGTGCTTGCGTCCATTCATTTCCCAAATCGCGGTCACCACTCCGTCTTTCTCAACGGCGTGGAAAATTATCTCGTTCTCCTCCATCTAACCCTCCGAAAATGTAATTGATCAAGCTTGTGAGTTCTAGATTCTAATGGCCGAGATTCCGGTATGTCCAGCGCGGAAGACCGGCTTCAAGGTGGTTTGCCCTTACTGAGCGCTTTTTGGTCGAACGTCAGGGACGTTGCTGCGGCGTGGATATGGAAACGAGTGGGGACGATGAGGAGGAAGCGCCGCTCAGTCAGCGGGCATCACCGCTCGATGAGAGCAGATCAATTAGTTCGTTCTCGTTGCCTTCCAGGGGCGGCCGCGAAGTTGGCGGCGTGGGCTCCTGCGTGTCTCGGTCTTGAAGATTCTGCTGTCGCATCTCTTGCCGCATCTGACGTTCGAGCTGGTGGAACCGCATCACCTGGTCGGGAGTCAACACGCCTCGAACCTCGGCGCGAACCTTGGAATCCAATTTGATCTTCTCGGCCTGGGCCGATGCCATCTCATCGGTTGCGCGCCGCACCGCTGCTTCGTCGTAGCGTTCGCTCATTATCGCCAAGTCGAGCGACCGTCGTGCTTGCCGAAGCCTCCGGCCTGCCGCGATTACTTCGTCGTCGTGCCCGAGGCGAATCTGCTGCATCCGCGCACGCTGCTCCGGAGTAAGTCCGATAGCCTGCATCAACCGCTGTTGAAGCAGCCGCTTCTGTTGCTGATTGCGCGGAATTGCGCCCGGCCGACGGCCGAGCTGCGGGTTGCCAAACGGAGGGCGATCCAGCTTTCGCTGATTGGGGAAGCGGTTGCCTTGCCGGCCAGGGTCAACACGCACGCCACCTGGTTGCTGGCCAACGCCGCGTTGGGCGAGGACCGCCGGCATACCCAGCGTCATGATCACTCCAACTAAAAGAGTTGTCCTGAAAGCCTTTATCATTCGTCGTCAACTCTAACGCGCGTTCACCTTATCGCCAGTGATTAGAGCCCTATGTTAGGCCGAAAGTCTGAATAATTCTATAAAAAACCAGCAAGTTCGAGATTCGCTCCGTGAAACCTGTCGCCCGTTTCGAGCCGGCGCCCGCGAACACTTCGTTACTGGGAACGGTAGTTCGTGTACTGCGTATCGATCCCGAAGTCCTTCTCCTTCAGCAAGGCGATCACTTGCTGAAGCGTGTCTCGATCTTTGCCCGCCACACGCACGAAGTCGCCGTTGATCGAAGCTTGCACTCTGAGCTTCGAGTCCTTGATGTACTTGACGATCTCGCGGGCCTTCTCGATGGGGATGCCTTGCTGAAGCGTGACTGTTTGGCGGACCGAGTCCTTCGCGGCGGGCTCGATCTTTCCGTACGAAAGCGCCTTCAACGACACGCCGCGCCGTACGAGCTTTTGCTGAAGCACGTCGTTGAGCGACTTCAGAGTAAACTCACTCGCGGTCGCCAGCACCATCGTGTGCTCTTTCTCGTTGAGCTCGATCTCGGAGTTGGTGCCTTTGAAGTCGTAGCGCTGGTGAATCTCTTTGAGCGCCTGGTTGAGGGCGTTCTTGACTTCGGCCATATCAACTTTGGAGACGATGTCGAATGTGTTTTGTTGTGCCATTACTTTTTGCCAGTCCTGGTGGGCGAGGCGCCGGAACCCTGCGAGTCTGTGATCAGCCGCTCGATCTCGCCCGGCTCTGACGGAATCGCGCGGCTCAGCTTCACCAAACCGGCCGGGGTGACCAGATAATCATCTTCGATCCTCACGCCGAGCTTCTCGTCTGGTATGTAGATGCCAGGCTCGATCGTAAACACTGAGCCAACCGGCAAGTTTGTGTAGTCGCCTACATCATGCACATCCATTCCCAGCCAGTGACCCAAACCGTGAATGAAGTATTTCTCGAGTGTCTTTCCTTCTTTGTCGCGAAGCGGGCTGGCTTTCATCGCCGCCACGGCCGCACTTTGCAAAGTCATTAGCGTCGATTCCCCGAGCTTGAACGCCTTTTCGGCTGCGCGCTGCGCATCAAGCACAAGCTGATAGACTTCGCGCTGCCGGGTCGTGAACTTGCCGGAAGCCGGATAAGTCCGGGTGATGTCCGCCGTGTAGTAGCTGTACTCGGCGCCTATGTCGACGACCACCAGATCGCCGGCTTCGATCTTCTTTCGGTTTGTGTTGTAGTGAAGAATCGTCGAGTAGATGCCCGACCCGATGATCGAAGGGAAGCCCGGACGCTCCGAGCCGTTGCGCGTGAAGGCGGCTTCGATCGCTGCTTGAGCCTGGTACTCGAAAGCGCCGGGGCGGAGCGTGCGGGCGGCTTCGCTCTGGGCTTCGCCGGTGATGTCGATGGCTTTCTGCAGGAGCGCGATCTCGACAGGAGACTTCAGCTTGCGCATTTCTGCGATGATCGGCGAGAGGTTAACGATCGCGGCGTGGGGGGCGGTCTGGCGGATTCTGGCGACGAAGTGAGTCTCGCGCTCGATCTCCGCCGTCCGACCCGCCGGGATTTCGGTATAAAGCTTCGCCCTCGAAACGCCACCCTCGCCTTTGAATGCCGCGGAGTTCAGCAACTCGTCAAGCCGGGTCTTAAACGTATCCGAGCCGGCCACTTCCTGGACACCAAAGATCTGCTCGGATTCTTTTCCCGGCCCCAACTGCGCGCCGGTCCATTGTTCGTGTCGCAGATTTCGCGGAGGGATGAAGACAGTTTCAGAGGCCGGCTTTCCGGGAATGAGTCCGGCCGGGACCAGCATCAAGTAGGCAGCAGGTGTCTCGACGCCTGTCAGGTACATGAAGTCGTTCTTCTGGCGGAATCGGCCTACTTCGCCGAGGTCTTCTTCGCGCGCGCCGATCAAGACAACCACGCCGTCTTTTAGCTTCTGCATCAGCGCCTGTCTGCGTTTTGCATATTCCGACTTCGGCTGATTCGCAAGCTGATCTTCGCTGCCCGCTGCGGCTCGAGTGAGAAACGCCGGCGTCAGCACGGTGACGGCCATCGACAAAGCCAATACGGCCCGGCGCAGGTTGCTTAACTTGCTTAACCGGAAGTTGTTCAACTTCATGCTTGCACTCCTGTTTTGAGGCCCGAATAGTTATTGCTCGGCGCCGGGCGGGGCATCGAGGCAAAGGGAATCGTAGAGAAACCCGCGGCGAGTGTAAAGCTTGCGCGGGAGGGAAGATTCGGGATGTTGACGATCCACTTATTCGCCGTCTGAGCTTGTCGCTACCCGGTCCCACTGTTTCTGGCTCTTGGTCCACTACTTGGTCAGATGGCTGTGTTCCGATAATCCGAACTTTGCAATCCAAATCAGTACCGGTTAGAATCCGCGCCATCGTGGGGCATTGGGCTTAGTGAAATACGAAACGGACTTTGGTTCATCCTGTGGCTGAGAATCCAGGTATCGGTGAGAGCAAAACCAATAGAGAGATTCGGGAATGGTATGCCGAAGAAGTTGCTCGAATTCGAATCCTAAACGATCAATGGATACAAGAAGGGCTTTCAGTACAAGTAAGAGCGCACAAAGCATGGGAAATCCGACACAACTCCCGGCTAAGGGCTCGGACAATGATGGGAAAGCAACGCCAAATGCAGCTCCTTCAAAAGAGGGATTTGGCTAGATATGGTAATCCCGATGGTCCGACGTTTGATTCTTTGGTAGAGAATAACGAGAAACTCGGGCTAGTTGGAGACGAAGTATACGAAGCCATAATAGTTTCATCAATGAAAGTGAACGTTGGAGTAAATAAGCGATTGCGACTAAAATAGTCTGGTAGATATGAGTACGATACGAAAAAACTATCAAAGAGAGAGCATGACCTGGGAAGAGACTAAGGACCCGGAATATCCTTACTCCGCCAAGGTTAACCAGGATAATTACTTGATACGCCTGAACGACTTTCCTGATGAAAGTCTGTATACCCTAATTGTCAATAATGAAGAAATAGAAGACTTGGAGGATTGGCCAGAGCGATGGATCATATGCAGCGACTCCAGGAGGAATGACGGGCCGCCCCACGAAGCCCTCTCCGATCCCGAACGCGAAGTGATGCGCCTGCTTGCGTCCGGTAAGTCGGTCAGAGAGATCGCCGAAGTGCTTTCTTGTACCCACCAGGCGGTCACCCGTTCCATCGCGCGAATCGCCGAAAAAATGGACATGAAAACCAGCGCGGAACTCACCCAATATGCCCTCCAAAATTCTCACAATCAAACTGACTGAGTTCGCGATGAGAAATCTTCCAAAGAACGACTTCCCTTCAAGCGCGAATTAGAACAGTGCTACTCCACCGAGCACGCAGAAGTAGAGATTTGATGCTTCGACATTGCGCCCTGCGACTCGCACGCAGATAATGACCCCGTACAAAGATCGCGCTCCAGCAGAATGCAGCCGATCACCGATATTCGTTTGCGAGGAAAAACAAATGAGCAACAATCCACTTGTAGAGCTGAGTCGAGCAGGACAATCCATCTGGTACGACAACATTGAACGCAAGCTGATAACGTCGGGCGAGTTGAAACGCTTGATCGACGAAGACGAATTGCGCGGCGTGACTTCAAACCCGGCGATCTTCGAAAAAGCGATCACCGGCTCGGATCTCTACACAGATCAACTCAGGGAGCTTGCCGAGCTTAACAAGAATGCGACCGAGATTTACGAAGAGCTGGCCGTGCGCGACATTCAATCGGCCGCCGACACGCTGGCGCCGGTGTTTGACAAGACCAACGGGACCGACGGATTTGTGAGCCTCGAATGCTCGCCGCTTCTGGCCAACGACACCGCCGGCACGATCGAAGAAGCGCGGCGGTTGTGGCGTTGGGTCGCCCGCAAGAACGTGATGATCAAGATCCCCGGCACTCCCGCCGGCATGCCCGCAATCGAGCAGTGCATCTACGAAGGAATCAACATAAACATAACGCTGTTGTTCTCTCTCGAAAGCTACGAGGGAACTGTTCAGGCTTACCTTCGCGGGCTCGAGCGGCGGCTTGCGGAGAACCAACCGGTCAACGCCATCGCCTCAGTCGCAAGCTTCTTTGTCAGCCGCATCGACACAGCCATCGACAAGCGGCTCGGCGAACAGATCGCGAAGAGCACGAGCGATGAAGAGAAAGCCGGGCTCGAATCGCTGCTTGGCCGCATCGCGGTTGCAAACGCAAAGGTGGCTTATCAACGATTCAAGGAAGTCTTTCACGGCGAACGGTTTTCAAAACTAAAAGCAGCGGGCGCTCAAGTCCAACGTCCGTTGTGGGCGTCGACTTCGACCAAGAACCCGGCCTATCGGGACGTCTACTACGTTGAGGAGTTGATTGGACCGGAGACCATAGACACGGTGCCGCCGGCAACGCTTGCGGCGTTTCGCGATCACGGAATTGTCAGACTGACGTTGGAAGCGAACATGGATGAAGAGCAAGCGAGGCTTCGAGGGCTTGAAGAGATCGGGATAAGTCTGGACGAAGTGACGGCCCAGGTGTTGGCTGACGGTGTCAGGTTGTTTGTTGAACCGTTCGAAAAACTGTTGGCAGCGATCCAAAAACGCCGCGATGAGATTCTCGGCCGCGCCGCCTCGAGCATCGCTACTGACTAGAAGTGAAACCACAGATGAACACAGATGAACACCGATGAGGATGAAAAACGAAGAGATGTTTTTATCTGTGTTCATCGGTGTTCATCTGTGGTTGCTTTCCGGGGGATGAATGGCGACTTTTTCCAGAAACGTCAACGTCGAGATGGAGTGGCTGGACAAGCAGAGCTTCGAGATCAGCGGCACGCTTAATGACAACGTGCACTCGGTCGCCGCGAGACTCGTGCTGGGCTACCCGGACTTCACCATTCGAGAAGCAGCCGGCGAAATAACGCGGATGCCCTATCCGGGGTTTTGCCAGGGAGCGGCCGTGGCGCTCACTGGGCTGGTCGGAGAACGAATCGGGCGAGGCTTTCGCAAGCGGGCGGGCGAAGTGCTTGGCGGAGCGGCGAGCTGCAATCACTTGCACACTTTGGTCACCAGCATGGCGGCGTGCGCGTTTCAGATGAACTACATGGCCGCGAAGCAACGGCCCGATGCGGAAGCGATGATGAAGAAGGTCGAAGACGACCCTCAGCTCAAACGCGATATGGTCTTGCACTGGATGCCGCAGCTTCGCAACTCATGCTTTGTGTTTAGCGAAGCTAGCGACGCTTTGTTCAATATAACCCGCGAGAGAACCGCGGACGAAGCTTCCCAACCAAAACCAGACTAAGGAGGGAGCAGGCAGGGATGCCTGCGCTCCCAGGAGAGATAGCTGATGGCGAGCAAATACTTTGAGGACTTCGAGATCGGCGAGGAATCGAAGACCGCGGGCCGCACGATCACCGAAACCGACATAGTCAACTTCGCCGGAATCACCGGCGACTGGAACGAGATTCATACAAACAAAGAACTGGCCGAACGCGGGCCCTTCAAACAGCGCATCGCGCATGGAGCGCTGGTCTTCTCGATAGCGACTGGGTTGGGCGTGCGGCTTGGACAGACCGCCGACACCGTGATTGCATTTTACGGACTCGACCGGCTTCGCTTCGTCAAACCGACGTTTATAGGCGATACAATTCACGTCAAACAGAAGGTTGAAGCCAAGTCGGAGCGAGACGCACGCAGCGGCATCGTGACCATGCTCAGCGAAGTCATCAACCAGCGCGATGAAGTCGTTGTTAGCTACACCGCGAAGGTCTTGCTGCGCCGCCGCGGCTAGGTTCGCGCTAGCGCTCGCTTCATCTTATGGGACCGTCTCGCTGCACCTCCGCTGCAGCAAGCCCCGGGCACTCAGTCAACAACAATGAAACAGACGGCTAAGCAGAAACCAGGTCGGGTCCGGCGGTTCTTTGCCGAGCTTGGGCCGGGACTGATCACCGGCGCCGCCGACGACGACCCGTCGGGGATTGCTACCTACTCGGTGGCCGGCGCGGCGTTCGGGTTCGCTCAGCTTTGGACGGTTTTCTTTTCCATCCCGTTGATGATCGCCGTGCAGTTGATGTGCGCGCGCCTGGGACTCGTAGCGGGCGAAGGCCTGGCGGCGGCGATTCGTCGGCGGTATCCGAAGTGGGTCCTTTGGGGTGCGTGCGCGCTGCTGGCCGTCTCCAACACTATCAACATAGGCGCGGACCTTGGTGGTATGGCTGCTGCCATGGAGATGATGACCGGCGCGCATGCCTTGATATGGCTTCCGCTGTTCGCCGCTCTGATTGTTGCGCTGCTTATCTGGTCGAGCTATCGCCATATCGCCCGAGTGTTCAAATGGCTCACGCTGGTGTTGTTCGCTTACGTAGCCGCCGCGATGCTCGCTCATCCTCGCTGGGGCGAAGTCCTGCGAGCGACTGTCCTGCCGCACATCGAGTTGAGCGCGAACTATCTCGCGACGTTCGTCGCGATACTTGGGACGACCATTTCTCCTTATCTGTTTTTCTGGCAAACCGCGCAGGAGGTTGAAGAGGAACGAGCGCGCGGGCACCGCTCCGTCAACGCCCGGCGCGGCGCGACCGAAAAAGAACTGCGCGCCGCCCGCACGGATGTGATAACCGGAATGGCGTTCGCGGGAGTGGTGATGTACTTCATCATCGTTGCCACGGGCGCAACGCTGTTCGAGTCAGGGCATCGCGATATCGAGACAGCTCGAGAGGCAGCCGAAGCCTTGCGCCCGGTCGCCGGCAACGGCGCCTACCTGCTGTTCACAGTCGGGCTCCTGGGAACGGGCATGTTGGGGATTCCGGCGCTTGCAGGGTCGGCGGCCTACGCAATTGCGGAGGCGATGCACTGGCGGGGCTCGCTCAACGATCGTCCGCGGGTTGCGGCAAAGTTCTACGGCGTGCTGGCGGTGGCCGTCTTGTTCGGGATGGCGTTGAACTTCACGGGAATGAACGCAGTGAAAATGCTCTTCTGGGCCGCGGTGGTCAACGGAGCGCTCTCTTCACCTCTGATCGTGCTCATAACGCTCTTGACCAGCGACAAAAAAGTGATGGGTGAGCGGGTCAACTCGCGGTTGTTGCGCGCGCTTGGATGGCTCACCGCCGCAGTGATGTTCGTGGCTACGGTGGCGATGTTCGTTTTCTAACACGCGCGGTGTCTTCAGTTCTTAATCACCTGGAACACTTTGAAGCAACGCAGCGTTCTCAAGACGGGAGAGCCGTCATTCGAGCCTCACAGGAAGCGTTTCGCTCGGAACCCGGGAAACTAAGAATGAATCGCATTGTTGATTCTCGAGTCGCCCGCTGCTAGACTCGACGGCAAATTTGAGACTCTCATTCAGGAGGTACACGCTTTGCAAGGTATC
This sequence comes from Candidatus Onstottus arcticum, assembly GCA_038040485.1. GTDB lineage: Bacteria > Acidobacteriota > Blastocatellia > UBA7656 > UBA7656 > Onstottus_B > Onstottus_B arcticum. The sequence goes on along the minus strand of JBBPIE010000003.1, from coordinate 315,339 downwards.
AAGAAAATCCTTTTGGTTGTCGCTTTGGTGACAGTGGCTGCGGCCCAATCGCCACAGTCGCCGCCGCTCTCTGACTCCAGATTTACTGTTCACACCCTTCTCCGCGAAGACATCTTTGGCGGCTTCTTGTCTGATGACATGGACCGTTTCGCCAGGGGCGAAAGAAATATTGAGTTGCTGCTTGTGCAGCGGCCTGACCAAAAAGGCAATTTGCTGGCATGGAAAGGCGGTGCAAGCTTATATCGCGCCGTGCGCGCGCACGAGGCCAACCGCGCCGATGAGTTTCAGAAATACTATCGACAGACGCTCGGGTGCTTTGAGGAGGCTAGCAAGGCTACCTCGGGCAATGAAGCGGTTGCCGCGGTGACGGGAGGCAGCTTCGCAGTCTTCGCGGACCGGCTTCCAAAAGAGTATCGCGCGGCTGCATGGTCCGCAGCGTATGAGAACTATGCGGCGCTCTATAAACAGCAAGTGTCTATCATAGACCGGCTGCCGGTTCATCTTCGAGGCGAGGTTCTTTCCGGGCTGGCTCAGTCGGCCCAGCGCACCGGCCGAACCGAGGAAGCTGCACAGCATGTCGACAAAATACTCGCGGTGCTCCGCGACACGCCTTATGAGCCGATGGCCAGGAAATGGAAGGCGAATCCGGAAGCGGCCGCCACTACAAGCCTGACGTGCATGAATTGTCACGACGGGGGACGCCTCGCTGCCCGCGTAGCCTCGCTCAGCGGTAAGTGATACCTGGCTTCCGCGAAGCTTGAAGAGTCAAATATGCCTGCGGCCGAAACGTCGAGCCAGGAACGTTTCGGCCGTTCTGTTATTGCGCCTGTCATAGGCACGTGACGAAAGGGACGAAAAGGACGAAGAGGACGAAGGGGACGAAGGGGACTAAAGCAAAATAGCGATGCACTTTCGTTCCTTTCGTCCTTTTCATCCCTTTCGTCTTTTTCGTCCCTTTGGTCCTTTCGTCCCTTTGGTCCTTTCGTCCCTTTGGCCTTTTCGGCCCCTACAGGTCCAACGCAACGCGATCATCGCCTCCCAGAAACACGAAGACTCTTCGCGCGCTTAGAATCACCGCTCCCGCCAGCACCGCGCCTGCCACTACATCGACGACGTAGTGGTACCGCAGATAAACCGTAGACATGATGATCGCAGCTCCTAACGGCAGGAAGAATCGGAACGTCCTGCGGTGAAACCGCCACGCGTAGTAAAGCGCCAGCAGCGTAATCTCAGTGTGGCCGCTTGGGAAGCAATCTCGCGTCAAGCCTTCAGCACGGTTGAGCGTGTCGCGAACCGTCTCAAAGAAAAGCAGACCCGTGAGCGGTTCTGTTTGGGCCTCGAGTATCTCCGGCAAAAAGCGCGGGCCAATCGCCGGCACGGCGATGTACCCGAGATAGGAAAGATAGAACGCCATTGTTACGACGAAAACCCAGAAGCGAAAGCGCTCAAAATTGCCTGAGCGCCAGACAACCGCTCCCAGAATGATTGGCAGAAAGTAGTAGGTCGGATAGCAAATCTGAAGCAGTTCGGTCAGCGGTGGCCAGGTGAATCGCTCGAGCCACACAGTCGGGTGCGCACTGAAGACTCGATAGTCGATCGCGGCAAGCGCGCTGTCAAAATCGCGCGGATGAATTCTCGGGATCAGATAGGTCAGCTCTTTGAAGGTGATCGGGATCAATGCGACGGGATACCAACCATGGATGAATGAAATGAAGGGGAGACGGGGAGATCGGGCGAGAGGGAGGGAGCGCGAAGCGGCGGCGATGCGAGAAGTCTTGTCCAGCCATGAAATCCAGACGACAAACCCAATCCCGATCGCGTGTGCTGCGCAAAGCCGCGGCCAAACCTCGATCCTGTAGCTGAAGACAAGAGTCAACGCAGTGATAATGACCAGATAACCGATTGCGACTTTGTCTGCTGGTGCAAGCCACCTCGCGCGGGGCGAAGCACGCCTGTCACCGCGTCTCCCCTTCGCCCCGTCTCCGGTTCTCCCCACAGCGGGTCGCCCCGTCTCCTCGTCTCCTCGTCTCTCCTCGCCGCCTCCGCTCACAGCCAGCCCTCGCGTTTGTACCACGCCACGGTCTCGCGCAGTCCGTCTTCGAGTTCCACCTGCTGTCGATACCCAAGTTCGCGTTTCGCGCGTTCGATCGAGCAACCCCAGCACGTCTGAGACAGATCCGTAACTTTGTCGCGGTTGATGACTGGAGGCTTGCGGGTCAGCGCGGAGATCGCTTCGCCCGCGAGTGCGGCGGCGTAGGCGATCGGTTTCGGGATCGTGAACTTGCGCGGGCGCTTGCCCAGTATCTTCGCGATAAGCTCGGCGACTTCGCTCATCGGGTACGCTTCTTCGCTCGATATGAAATAAGCGCGGCCGGTGGAGGCGTCGCTTTCGCCTGCCAGTATGATCCCGTCGGCCAAGTCGCCGGCGTGGACGAGGCTCACTCGCTTCTCGTAGCTGCCGATCATCGGGAAGATGCCGCCGTTGATCATCTTGAAGAACTCGAACACACCGTAGTCGCGCGGACCGTAGACGGCGGGCGGTCTCACGATAGTCGTCGGCAGCAGATCGGCAACCGCGCGAACCGCTTCTTCTCCCATAAGCTTGCTTCGGCCATAAGGCGTGATTGGCGCGGGTTGAGTGTCTTCGTCTACGAGCTTGCCGTCGCGCGAGGGTCCGACTGCGGCGAGCGAGCTTACGAGTACGAACTTCTTCAATTGGCTTCGGTGCTTGACGGCTCCGGCAAGAATCGCTTCGGTTCCTTTTTGGTTGACGTCAAAGTAGTCCTGCGCGCGGCGCGCGAAAGTCACTCCCGCGACGTGATAGACGGTATCTACTCCATCGAACACATCGTCCCAGTCGGTCTGTTCATCAAGTCCGCCGTACGCGAAATCGATCTGCGGATCCTTGAGGTATTTCAGTTTGCTTGTTCGCCGGACTAGGCATCGCACTTGGCGGCCTCGCTCGATGAGGTGGTCTACGAGATGACTGCCGACGAAGCCAGTGGCTCCGGTAACGAGAACTGTTGATCCGTCACTCACAGTGTTAGATGGCTCCTTCGCGGACTGTGTGTGAACTCCATCGATCCGGGTCGCAATATCCGGGGCAGCCACTCCCCTACGAATCAGCTAACGTTAAGAGCAGCGGGCCGGAAAAAACCCCAGGCAGCCATCAACATCACCAGCCACCATGCGAGATTGTCAAGCGCGGCCGAGCCAATGTCCTTTAGAACTCCTAGTCGGTTCAGTCTCAGCCCGCGTTTCTTTAGGATCCTTCGCAACGTCTCTCGAATGATCACGACCGATCCGTCCCCTAGAAAAACGTTGATCACCCGGCCCCCGTACATCTTATGAGCCCAGTTATTCTCGCCAACAAATCTTGGCGACCAATCAGCCTCGAAATGGAGAAAGGCGGCCGTTCGTATGTCGTCAGGCATTGAAACCCCGAGGCTGGACTCGAGAACCTTTCTAAACTGAGTCCATTCGCGCTTCCTTGTCCGCGGGTCGAGCGACTGCAAAGTCCGGAGCGGTACGATCAGCTTTTCGGGCGCACATCCTCGGCGAGCAGTCGAGATTTCCCATTTCAGATTCTCGCCAAGACCAGGGTTGATGACGATCAACTGGGCTTTCAGCATTAGCTTGAGGACTTCTTCCTTCCAAACAGAGCCGTCAAATTGAACCATCAGCATTCCTGAAAACGGCGGGAGCGTTTCACCCGGCTGACCGACGGCGACTACGGGCCCCAAATCGCGGAGCACGGACGCGACCATTTGTTCTTCGGTCTTCAGATCCAACCGGGAAAAGTTATTTGGCAACTCGTAGAGAAACGAACGGAGGTATAGAAGGGGCGGTCGCGGGTCTTTCAATGACGATTGCTGGCCGGATAGCGCTTTGTAACGACGTGCTTTACGGCCAATAGGAATCGCGGAGCGCATCATCGCGACGCAACCGGAAAACGCCGCAACGACCCAAAGGCGACCGCCTCCGCTATAGAAAACAACATACAAAAGGGACGCAATCGGAACTAGATGGAGCGAAAGGTACGCAAGGAAAACCAGTCCCCACACTGCTCGAGGATGTCTTGTGCTTCTCGAGCCGATTTGCGAATTGTGTTTCACCGTATCCACAGATAGCTCCACTTGCATAGTGCCGCCACTGGCTCAGGAGATCTCAGTTCTTCCCTCCCGCATGGCGATCCAAATAATCCAGCAGCACGTTAGCCATCACCTTCACGCCCACGACCAGCGACTCCTCATCAACGTCGAACTCCGCTGTGTGCCAACCCGCCGTGATGCCCTTAGTCTTGTTGCCTACGCCAAGGAAGTAATAGAAACCCGGCACCACTTTCTGGTAGTACGAAAAATCCTCGGCAGGCATGAAGGGCTTAGGCGCGACTACGTTCGCGGCTCCGACAATACCCCGAATCGCCGGCAGCGTTTCATCAACAAGCGCCGGGTCATTGTAGGTGACCGGGTTGGGGGAATCGAATCGCAAATCGAATGTCGCAGCATAGGCGGATGTGACACCGGCGAGCGTCTGCCGCATCAACTCTTGCGCGCGTTGACGAACCTCTTCGCTTAGAGTTCGCATCGTGCCTTCCATCTTCACTTCCTCGGCGATGACGTTGTTGCGGTCTCCGCCCTTGATGGTGCCGATGGTGATGACAAGCGGCTCAAGCGGGTCGATGCGGCGGCTGCGGATGGTTTGCAAGGCGGTTACGCATTCGGCTGCTACGACTATTGCATCGATGCCAAGCTGAGGTTGGGCGCCGTGGGACTTCTTGCCTCGAATCGCTATCGTGAAGCGGTCCGCAGAAGCCATCGCGGGCCCTGAGTGGTAAGCGATTTGTCCCGCTTCTATGCTCGGCATCGTGTGGAGGCCGAAGATCGCCCGCGGGCGCGGGTTTTCGAGCGCGCCTTCTTTGATCATCAACTCCGCGCCGCCCTCTTCGCCGACTGGCGCGCCTTCCTCCGCCGGTTGAAAGATGAACTTGATCGAGCCCGAGATCTGATCGCGCATTTTGCTCAAGACTTCGGCGACGCCAAGCTCGACGGTTGTGTGAACGTCATGGCCGCACGCGTGTTTTACGCCGGGGTTCTGAGACTTGTAAGGGACGTCGTTGGTCTCCTGAATCGGGAGCGCGTCCATATCGGCGCGCACAGCAACGACAGGGCCCGGCTTCGAACCTTTGAGCAAGGCAACAACACCGTACTTGCCAACCCCGGTCTTCACTTCATCGAGCCCGAGCGCGCGGAGACGTTCGGCGACAATGCGCGATGTGCGCTCTTCGCGATTGGAAAGCTCCGGATGCATGTGGAAATCGCGCCGCTGTTCGATAAGCTTGGCGCGAATCGCCTCGGCGGCTTGAGCGATATTCTGCTCGCGACTCTGCGGCGGCTTTCGAGCTGCCGCCGCAAACGGCGTGAGGGCCAAAATTAGCGCAATATAGACATTAAACTTTTGCTTCATTGATGGTCTCTCCCGGGATTTGTTCAATCGCTTCGGCTCAAAGGCAAGCGGAGAATATGGGTTAGGGCAACGCCGGGTCAAGTCAGCCAACGTCCACGAACCTTGCCGCTTCCTTTAGCACGGCGTCAAGTTCAGAGCTATCGTGACGTTGGCTGCGGCTGAGTCGCCGTGGTATCTAAATAAGAGCAAAAACTTTCGATGCGTGATGCATCGGCATAAAAAAGGAGATGCGCATGAAAATGGCAGAACTGTTATTGACCCAACTTGACCGCGAAGTGGAGCGTTCCCGAAGGGCCTTGGAGCAGGTCCCCGAAGGCAAATACGATTGGAAACCGCATGACAAGTCGATGATATTCGGATATCTCGCGAATATGGTTGCGACGATGCCGGCTTGGGTCGCAATGGGGATCACGATGGACGAGTTGGACATTGCTCCGACGGAGGGCTCGGCGATGGATCAAACTCGAAAAGACACCAGCGGAGCATTGCTGAGCGCCCTCGACGAAGCGGCAGCCGGCGCGCGGGCGGCACTAGGGAAGACCACCGACGAATTCCTGATGACATCGTGGCGGTTGCTGGCAGGCGGACATGTAGTGATGGAGACGCCACGCCATGTGATGATCCAGGACACGATTAACCACTGGGCTCATCACCGCGGGCAGATGACCGTCTACTTGCGCCTGATGGGTGCGAAGGTCCCGGCTTTGTACGGACCATCAGCGGACGACGATCGGTTTCAGTAGACCTGAGACGAAGAAGCTCCGTGAAGCCACGGGAGATGGCGAACGCAGCTCAACGAAGTGCAACAACAACAGCATCTCCAAGGGAAGCAGTCCAAGATCAATTTAAGGCTCAGCGAGAATATGGCTAACGAGAGGATGGCAAGCGTCAGTAAGGCTTCCATGACGACAACCAGGCCCTATCGCAGCAGCCGCTCGCTTGAGACGCAGCCAGGCGGGGTATAATATCGCTTAGCATAATCGAAGAGCAGGACGCCAACTCAACCGCATAGAATAGGAGCTGCAAGGATGACCACGCCTCTCGTGTTAGACTCTCTCGATATTCAGGGTTTCCGACCATTTGACCATTTTCGCGTCGAACGCTTAGGACGGGTGACTCTTTTTACAGGCAAGAACAACGTTGGGAAGTCTTCTCTCTTGGAGGCTATTTGGCTGTACGCATATCAAGGGGCGGTTCCAATAATCTGGCAGATTCTAGAATCGCGGGACGAGGGTAGGGCACCTCGCTTGGGCAGCCCTAGAAACTTCGAAGACCCCGCTCCCGTTGTCAAAAACTTGTTTCATGGACGGAAGGAAATCAGGGATCATCTTGGATCAATTCAAATCGGCCCAGTTGATTCACCTGACAAAGCGCTTACGGTCGCTCTCGGTTGGTATAAGATCCACATTGATGAAGAGGGTGGACGCGAACTAAAGCCTTTGCAATTTGAAGACTTCAACACGGCCGACCAACCGATTCTGGCTCTTGCTGTTCGGGTCGGAAGCCAGCCAGAAGTAGTTTACCGCTTTGATCGAAGATATCCCGAGTCCGAAAAAAAGAGCCGTTGCATTTTCGTTTCCGCAAATGGACTGAACCGAGTAGAGGTCGGTCAACTCTGGGACGACATAACGTTAACTAACTTAGAGGAAGATGTACTTAGTTCTCTCCGCATAATTGCTCCAGAAGTTGAGCGCGTTAATCTGATAGACAATGCAGACTTAGGAAGGGACCGGGGCCGAATCGCCAAAACCAAGATAAGTGTATTGCCCGACCCAGTACCGCTCCGAAGTCTAGGCGAAGGCATGAATCGTCTGTTCGGCATGGCCCTCGCTCTCGTGAATGCGAAGGACGGAGTATTGCTTATTGATGAAATCGAAAGCGGCCTGCACTATTCGGTGCAGCCTGATGTTTGGCGACTTGTCTTTGAAACGGCGCACCGACTGAATGTCCAAGTATTTGCCACGACGCACAGCTGGGACTGCATTGAGGCATTCCAGCAAGCGGCTGACGAGAACAAACAAGAAGAAGGAATCCTTATTCGCCTTGAAAACAAACGAGGGAGAATTGTAGCCACTGAATTCGACGAGCGTAGATTAGGCATCGCTACCCGTGAGGAAATTGAGGTGCGATAGCGATGGCTGATAACTATGTGCTGCTGGTTGAAGGAAAGGATGATGACAGCGTGTTTTTTCATCTGGCGCGTCACCATCAGATTCAAGACCAAATCACGATAAGGAAGAAGGATGGCTTCAGTCTGCTTGTAGGCGACCTAGATGTTGAACTCGATGCCAGCGGCTTGGAACGCCTTGGCATCGTCGTGGATGCTGATGTTGATCTCAATGCTCGGTGGCAGTCCGTGAGAGACAGACTGCTGTCGTGCGCGTATCATAATTTACCTGCAGCCCTGACGCCCGAAGGAGTTCTTATTGAAGAGCCGGATCGCCCAACTGTTGGAGTGTGGATCATGCCGGACAATACCGGTTCGGGAATGCTGGAAGATTTCGTTCGGTCCCTGGTGCCCAATGATGATCTTTTGTGGGAGCGGGCTGAAAACTGCGTGAATGAGATTCCGGTTCAAGCGCGTCGGTTTTCTTCCATGAGCAAAGCGTACATTCACACTTGGCTTGCATGGCAGGAAGAACCCGGTACTTTAATGGGCTCAGCTATCAACCAGCACTACCTCGATGCCGATGCTCCAACCGCTCTCCAATTCATCTCTTGGATTCGCAGGCTCTTCGACCTTTGATTGCGGAGTTTGCACGGATCAAGTTTGATCAATAGGAGGTCCGTCGAATGAGACGCACCATTGCTCTCCTTGTCCTTATAACTTCGCCTTGCGTGGTCGCAGCGCCCGCGCAACAGAAGCGCGTGATGAGCTTCGAAGATGTTCTCTCGCTCAAGACCGTCTCCGACGCGCAAGTATCTCCCGATGGACAATGGGTTGCCTACGTCGTCACTTCGGCTGATATGAAGGAGAACGCGAACGATGCTGATGTGTGGCTCGTCTCGACGGCGGGCGCCGAACCCGTGCGGCTGACGGCCAGCAAGAAGAACGACAATCAGCCGCGGTGGTCGCCGGACGGCAAGCGGATCGCTTTCATCTCTGCTCGCGAAGAGAAATCGCAGATCTTTCTGATCTCGCCGTTCGGGGGCGAACCCGAAAAGCTGACCGACTCGAAGTCCGGCGTGACGGCGTTTCAATGGTCGCCCGACGGCTCGCGCATTGCGTTTGTCGCGCCCCAGGAGCTGACGCCGGACGAAGAGAAGAAACAGAAGGACAAGGACGACGCGCAAGTCATCGACAAGGACTTCAAGTTTGCCCGGATCTGGATCATCGACGTTCAGACTAAGAAGGCGACCGAGCTGGTCAAGGGCGAGTACAACGCAGGCGATCCGCAGTGGTCGCCTGATGGAAGACTGCTGGCTTTCACCACTACACCGACTCAAAAGGCTGACGACGGGAGTTTGAGTGACATCTGGTTGATCGATGTGATGGCGGCATCGAGTTCACCGGTGAATGATCTTCAGAAGACGCTCTTCGAGGTTCAGACGAGGCTTGGCAAACTCGAGATCGACCTCGGTCGCGTTAACCCACGGATCATCGAGTTGCGTTCACAGATTGATACAGTGCGGCGGGAAATCGTGAAGAGGGGCGGGCTTCGCAAGGTGATGGACAATGACGGTCCCGACACTGCGCCGCGCTGGTCTCCCGAGGGAAACCAGATCGCCTACCTGAGCCGCGATCTGAAGAACGCCGAGCTCGGGCAGCTTCGATTGACGGTCATCGGCATCGAGGGCGGAACTCCTCGCGTGCTCGCGCCGGGCTTTGAGTACCAGCCGGGGGCGCCGAAGTGGTCGGCGGACGGCCGGACCATTTATTTCAACGCGCCGGTTCGAACTACTTCCCAATTGTTTTCGGTTCCCGCAAGCGGCGGCGAGGCGAAGCAGCTTTCGAGCATCGCGGGTGTGATGGGTCAGACAAGCTTCTCGCGTGACCGTTCAGCCGCCGCTTTCACCAGGTCCGACGCTCAGCACCCGGACGATGTGTACCTAACAAGGTCTCTTCCGATTTCAGAACCGATCAAGCTCACCGATCACAACCCGACGGTGCGCGAGCTAACGCTCGGCGCAAGCGAAGTCATCCGATGGAAGAGCAAAGACGGCATGGAGATCGAAGGCCTGGTGATTTATCCCGTCGGCTATCAGCCAGGCAAGCGGTATCCGATGGTTGCGTTGATTCACGGCGGGCCTGCCGGAGCCTGGACGCAGAGCTTCCCGAATTCGCACGGTAACTTCGGGCACGTGTGGGCGGGTAAGGGATGGGTTGTGTTCTATCCGAACCCGCGCGGGTCGTCGTCGTACGGCGAGAGGTTTCTGACGTCGAACGTTCGCGATTGGGGCGGAGGCGACTATCAGGACATCCAGACCGGGATCGACAACCTGATCTCGAAAGGCGTCGCCGACGCGGACAGGCTCGCGCAATCGGGATGGAGCTACGGCGGGTACATGACCGCGTGGACGCTGACGCAGACGACTCGCTTCAAAGCCGTGATGGTGGGAGCGGGTCTGACCAACATGTATTCGATGTATTCGACAAACGATTTGCAGCGAACGCTCGAAGCTTACTTCGGCGGCCAGCCATGGGATGACGCCGAGTTCTACTGGCGAAAGTCGGCGATGGCTTTCATCAAACGAGCGAAGACGCCGACGCTGATCTTGCATGGCGGCGCCGACACTCGAGTGCCGCCAAGCCAGGCCCAGGAGTTATATATGGGCTTGCGCAAGAACGGCGTGCCGGTGGAGATGGTCCTCTTTCCGCGAGAGCCGCACGGATTGCAGGAGCCTCGTCATCGTTTGGACAAGATGCGCCGGGAATATTCCTGGTTCTCGAAGTACGTTTTGGGCGTTGAGATTCCGGAGGCCCGGCCCGTCAAGGACGAGAGGAAAGCTGAAGAGAAGCCCGCGACGGCGCAATAGCCAAACTCCGGCCCGCCTTTGGCGGCGCCAATCAAAACGGTTGGCCCGCCTGCCCGTTCATTCGCCATAGTGGGCTTCGCCTAGTCGCTGGCAGGCATCTATGGAAATGGATTGAACAGTCAACGCGATGAGTGATCTGACAAACCATCTCCCTGAATTCTTGCAGCATTCGAGCGATGACACGCCCGTGCCGACCTGGGAGCAGGTCACGCGAGCCGGCGCAGAGTCGAGCGCCCTGATGCTTGAACATGTCACGCGAGTTCTCGGAGCCGACAGCGCAGGACTGGGGCGCGAAATGTGGGATTCGCTTCCGGGCCCCGATCAGCGGTCAGTCGCGCTGCTGATCGACAAGATATTTCATGAGGGCTGGCTGGATAATGTTGGGAGAATAAGCGGAGGACCCTGGGACGGGGGGTTCTTTTTCGAACCGCTGGAAACGCCTCGAGGTACGCTGTCGGAGGTGCTGGATTCGAAGTCCGGAGCGCGTGGCTCCTACACGGCGTGTCGTGCGCGGAACGGCTTGTTCGCTTATCTGAGCGCGTGGAACCATCGAGGTTGGCGGGAAAGCTGGATGGAAAACGACACGGCGACGGCCTCGCTGCACGTGGGAGTCTTCGAAAACGGTATCGCGGAAGTTCATTTCGATGCGTTCAACCCACTATTCACACGGGGAGCCCGCCGCCGTGATCTGGTGCGCCTTCCACTGGTGGGATCCTACAACCATCGTCTGTTCAGGCTGCACCGGCGATGGGAGCAGTCTGAGCATGCGGCTATGGTGCGGAACTCCGCGAACTTTTATCATATGATGAGCGAGACGGTGCCGATTTCGTTCTAGAGACCAGGTTGGAATGCGGTTTTGGGTGAACGAGTGGTCAACCTGTTGTTCACCCGACTAACAAAGGAGACCTGACAATGACAAACAGAACAGTGCGGCTGACAACAGTGGCGATGGCGATGGCTTTTGTGATGTTCGGGTCGAGCGCTCCATCGCTCGCCCGCAGCGTTCAGGACCGGCGAAACCCAAATCAATGGGACCAAAGATATTGGAATACGATGCGCAAGACCGATGTGGAGAAGGTGATCGCGCGGCTCGAGCGCAACGCGAACGACTTCCGAAGGGATCTCGATCGATGGCTCGACAATAGCCGTATCGACGGCACCCAGCGGGAGGATGAGTACAACAACCGGGTCAGGGCTTTCGAGCAAGCCACCGATCGGTTGCGCCAGGAGTTCGACCGGCGTGACAAGTGGTGGGAGACCAGGGACCAGGTCAAGGACGTGCTCGAGAAAGCATTGCCCGTCGCGGAAATGATGCGCCGGGCAGGGCGTCGATATAGCAGGTATCTCACCGATCAATGGTGGACTCTCCGCAGGCAGTTGAACAAACTCGCTGCTACTTACCGGCTTCCGCAGATAAACTAGTCTTCGCGACCGGCTGCGTCGGCTGCTGGAATTCACGCTTCTGCTTTCGGCTTTACCGGTCGCCGGCCGGCTCATATAATGCTGCACTCGAACGCCTCATCGAGTGAGGCTATGCGTGCGACCGGCTGTTTGGCAGCCGGGATACTAATGTGCGGAGGTCTAATGTTAGTTCCAAGAGTTGAGCTCATACCGACAGCCGACCAGGTGCTCGACCTGCTGCGCGAGACTGGCGCGGTTCGCTATGGTCATTTCGAGCTCCCAGCCGGGCAGCATTCGGTTTATTACTTCCAGATGCCGCTGGCGATGCGATATCACGGCAACGCACGAGTGTTGAACGTCGCGCTTTCGCGGCTGATGAGGCGAGAGCCCGAGGTGTTGGCAGCGTTGCCCGGGGCCGCGATCGTTGCGCCGGCCGCCGGCGGGATCCCGGTCGCATTTGGCATACGCGAAGCTTTAGGAGCGGATCAGATTTTCTGGGCCGAGAAGGAGGGAGACCGCTACTTCTTCCGGCAATACCTCGACGCTCGCGGACTCAAGTGTATTTTGGTTGACGACGTCGTGCGCTCGGGCAAGGTCATCACTGCCATGCTCGACTTGATTCGCGAGGCGGGCGCGGAGACGATAGCGATCGGCTCATTGGTGCACTTCAAGGACGCGCATTTCGAGACGGACATCCCGTACTTCTCATTGCTGGACGTCGAGTCGGGGTTCTTTTCCGCCGAAGAATGCCCGTTTTGCAAGAAGGGCGAGCCGCTGGAAAAGGTATGGGCTTGATGAGGCTCTAATGACAGAGCCGGCAAAAGGAAAACTATGAAGATCAATCAATCACGATTTCTTGCCGCGTTGTTGGTGGTTTGCGGGCTTGCAGTTTCAGCAGCCGCGCAAGCCCCGGCAGCGGGTGTTCAGGACAAATACGCAACGGTCTTCGGCGCGAAGATCCACTATCTCGAAGCGGGCAGCGGGCCTGCGGTGATCCTTGTGCACGGGCTCGGGGGCGACGCGTCGAACTGGGCGCAAACGATTGGCCCGCTGTCGCAAAAGTACCGGGTCATAGTTCTAGACCAGATCGGGTTTGGCAAATCGGACAAGCCGCTGATCAACTATCGCGTAGGCACGCTGGTCGACTTCCTGGCCGGTTTTTACAAAGAGCTGAAGCTCGAGCGGGCGTCGTTAGTGGGCAACTCGCTTGGAGGCTGGACCGCGGCGGCGTTCGCGATCGCCCATCCTGAAAAAGTCGACCGGCTGGTGTTGGTCGACGCGGCGGGTTTCGCCGTCACTGGCGATCTTGATCCGAAAGTCCTCAACGGGCTGAACCCATCGACTCGTGATGCAGTGAAGCAGATGTTACCGTTGGTCTTTCACAATACGCAGATGTTTGCGAGCGACGCCGCGGTCGATTTGTTCTTTTCGCGACGAGTGACGGCGGGCGACGGCTACACGATTCAACGATTCATCGATTCGATCATCCGCGGGGAAGACGTGCTCGACAAGAAGCTGGGCGCGATCAAACAGCCGACGTTGGTTCTTTGGGGAAGAGAAGACGGGTTGACGCCTCTGGCGATGGGCGAGCGCTTTAAAAAAGAGATCAACGGCTCGCAGCTCTTCATCATCGAGAAGTGCGGCCACGTTCCACAGCTCGAGAAGTCGGCAGAGTTCAACACAGCGCTTATGAAGTTTCTCAGCGGCGCGGACGTGGCTAGCAAGTAAATAGGAAGCTTCGACACCGACAGCGGACGGAAGGAACAGTCGCCAGACTGATTGCCTTCCGTCCGCTTTCATCCTCGCTCGCGATAAGAGAAATCTCCTCGCCCGGCTTGCAAGCTCGCGACAAATTCGCAATGATGGTGCCGCTGAATTTCTGGATGCTATCTTTCCGATTATAAGAAGTACTGTTTGGCCCAGGTTGATCAGAGAGTAAACGGCTAGAGAGAGAACGGACCGGCGGGATTCAAAGTGGACCACGGTTGGAGCTTCGTCTGCTTGCAACATTGCGCCCGACTCTCGAGCCGACAAACGAACTTTCCGCTTTAGTCGGGCGCCTTACTCGGAGCTGCTTTAGCCGAGCGCTTTACTCGGAAGGCGCATTTTGATTGCGCGGCCAATTGGCTCTGAGGGCCAGCCTCATCAACCCGGTTGATCCTTCAACCGGAAGACGCGAGAGGGTTAACAACTTCAGTGAAGAGAGAGTGGGTCTTAAGCCAGGAGGCGTTTGACACGTTTCTCGCGTGGTTGGACGCGGACCGCGACCGCGCCGGCGAAAAATACGAAGAGATCCGCCGCAAGCTCATAAGAATTTACGCGCGCCGCGGGTGCACCATAGCCGAAGAGCTTACAGACGAGGCGATAAACCGGGTCAGCCGCAAGGTTCCCGAGATCGCTGCAACCTACGTTGGCGATCCCGCGCTCTACTTCTACGGCGTGGCGAAGAATGTCTATAACGAATACGTTAAGAAGAAACCCGACCCAAAGCCGGTTCCATTGCCTGACCCGCCCGAAGAGGTGGAGCGGAACTACGCGTGCCTCGATCACTGCATGGAAGGTCTCGATGCCGAAAGCCGGGAGTTGGTCTTGAAGTACTATCAGCAAGAAAAGCGGGCGAAGATCGACCACCGGAAAGAGCTGGCGGATCGGCTGGGAATCGCGTTGAACACCTTGAGAATGCGGGTACATCGGATCAAAGCGATCCTGCAACAATGCGTCGGTGAGTGCCTCAAACAAAGCGAGGCCACATAAGAACTGGTCAGGATGAGGCAGCGTTATTCTCACGGGCCTCGCGAGCATGTGTGGACAGGCAGAGCGAGGCATAAGACGGGTCAGGACTAGGCCGACTGCGCAGTGCCTGCCCGCGACGACCGGACTCTTGTGCGTAGAGGCGGGTCATGTTTTTGGCGGGTAATCCATAAGAGAGTAGAAGCGGCAGAGAAGGCAGCAGTTAAATGGCGGACGAGAATCAAGACGACGGCTTGATGAGGAGATATCTGCTTAGCCAGCTTGCGGAAGACGAGCGGCAGCAGTTCGAAGAGGCGATGATGGCGGACAACGAACTCTACAACCGGGTGCTTTTGGTAGAGGACGAGATGGTTGAGGAGTACCTGCAGGGTGAGTTGTCCGAGAGTGAACGCGCGGGATTTGAAGCTTCGTTCCTATCTACTGTCGAAGGGCGAAAGCAAGTAAGCTTCGCCAAGGCGCTGAGCGAGTATGTCTCGAGGGCTTCGGCTTCGGAAGGGAGCTCGGCAGTGTCAGCCCCCGAAAAGCCAGCGCGAGTTGAGCCAGCACGAGTCCAGCCCGCGCGAGTAACCGAAGAGGCAGCGCGAATGACAGACGAGCGTGCACCAACCAGCAGAGTTAGGCGGCCTGTTTGGTGGAGTCGTCCAGCACTAGTTCCCTATTTCAGATTGGCTTCTGCCGCAGTGATTGTGCTCGCCGCTGGTCTCGGAACCTGGAACGCATACGTGTACTTTCAGCATTCGCAGGTGAGCAAAGGGATAGCATCTCTCCGAGAAGCTTATCGCGATCAGCGTCCGAACGAATCGCGCATTACGGAACTCAACTACGCGCCGCCCCCGCCGACCACTCGCGGCCCCGAGCGAGATAGATTCGATTATGTCGCTCTAGACCGCGCAAAGGCGTTGATCCAGGTAGAAGCTAGTGAGCATCCGAGCGCTCAGTCGTATCACGATCTGGGTCGGTTGTATCTAGCGCAGGGTGACTTTGACAAAGCGATAGACCAGTTTGAAAAGGCGCTAAAGAGCGATCCGAACAACGCGCAGCTTCATAGTGACTACGGAGCCGCACTGCTCGAGAAGGGGAAGGATGATTTGTCCGGCGATGAGCCGGGAAAGAGCCTTGAAGAGTTTGCGGCCAGTCTCGAACACTTAAATATGGCACTCGATTTGGACGACGGACTCCTGGAGTCCCGTTTTAATCGCGCACTGCTCTATCAGTACATGATGTTGCCGCAACAGGCGGCAGCCGATTGGCACAAGTATCTAGAGAAAGACTCGAGTTCAAAGTGGGCGGAGGAGGCCAGGCAGGGTCTCAGGCAGATTGAGGAGCAGAAAGAGAAGGAGTCACAAGGTAAAGGACACCTCTTTCAAGATTTTACAAGCGCGTATGAAGTCGCAGACGATGACCGCGCTTGGAAGGCTTTCAGCACAGGCCGCGCTCGGGTAGGTAACGTAGTTACGAAAGCTTTGCTCGACGCTTTTCTAAGGGAGTCAACAGCACGAGGCGGCGTCGGTGCGCACAGCGCTCTTCAAATACTCGGGTACGCGGGACAATTAGAGAGTAGAAGAGTGGGAGACCATTTCACCGACGATCTAGCGGGTTTCTATGGAGGCGCGAGCGCTCGCCAGCGACAGTTAGTCGCCGAAGCGCGGCGGCTCTTGGAGGCGGCGGACGAGCGGATAAAACAGACGGAGTATGAACAAGCCATCGAGCTGTATGAAAAGGCGCGGCTACTTCTCAAACAAGCCGGTGACTCCGCTGAGACTGCGTTCGTAGAGAGTCGGATTGGTATCGCCAATTTGCGCATAGACTCGAAAAAGGCACTCGCAATCTTAGAGCCTTTGTCACAATCCTTCGATCGACTCGGTTACAAATACCTACTTGCCCAAAGCCTCAACGGTATTGCTGATGCTCAATCGAGTCACAGGGACTTTTCGAAAACACTGGAATCCGGCCGTCGAGCTTACGAAGTGTCCGAACAGATTGAAGACCTGTCCGGAATGCTCAGAAACTTGCATCTGCCCGTCGCCATGCACCAACAGTTTGGAGATTACCGTGAGTCTCTTGGCTTCATCCGTCAGGCGTTTGATGTGGCAAGCCGCCTTTCACCGGAGCCGGGGGACATATGGACCCTTTATCATGAGGCGGCACTTGATCTTCACCTAATTGGGTTTTCAGCAGCCGCGCTCGATTTCCAGAATGAGGCAGTCCGTTTGGCCAATGAATCCGGCACTCCTCTACTGAAATCTCGCGCTTACGCGCGGCTGGGCTTGATTCATGAGCAGCTCAACCATTATGACGAAGCGATAAGGAATGGTGAACTCGCTCTCGCTGAAGGACAAAGGATCTCCGGTGAACGGAGCCGCGCCAACGCGGTAGCAAATTCAACGCTCAACCTGGCGCATTCTCACAGACAGAATGGGGATTTGAGTCAGGCGCTCACTTATTACGACCGTGCGATTCAGCTTCACGAACAGTTGGATATTCAGATCTACACCCTGGAGGCACATCGTGGAAGACTTCAAACGCTCATTGGGCTGAACGATGATTCTGGAGCCGAGCGGGAAGTGACCAGGAGCGTAGCCCTAATCGATGAATACCGCCCTAGAATTTGGGCGGAGAGCAATCGCAATAGCTTCTTTGATCTCGCACAGAGCATTTACGACATAGCCATCGATTTCTCTTATTCGCAGATGAAGAATGGCGAACAAGCTTTCGAATATACAGAAGCCAGCCACGCCAGATCTTTGCTCGACTTATTAAACACCAACGCAAAAATTGTGAGCGCAGAGAACAAACAGGATATTGAGCTCGGTCCAGGCGTCTCTCCGTTGTCGCTTTCCAAGATTCAGCAACAGCTTCCTGAGGAGGCGCAGATACTGGAATACTCCGTCCTCGACGATAAAGTCCTGATCTGGCTTGTTTCGAAGACCGGAGTCGTAAACAAGAGCACTACGATCTCGGTCGGCGTTCTGAATGAGAAGGTCCGCCAGTATCTTGACTTGATCTCAACGCCGATTGAACGCTCGAGTGAGGCGATTGCTAACAAGTCGAGAGAACTGTTTGACCTTCTGATCGATCCGGTTTCGGAGTCCCTGAACCCGAATAGCTATATGTGCATCGTTCCCGATAAGATTCTGAATCGCGTTCCATTCGGCGCTCTTGTTTCGCCACGTTCCGGCAAATACTTTGTGGAAGATCATCTATTTGTCCTTGCCCCGAGCTCGAACATCTTTCTCGCGTGTTCTGGTATGGCGCGGAAGAAGGAAAGAGTCGACAAGGAGAGCGTTTTGAGCGTCGGTGATCCGAGCTTCGACAGGGTCAAGTTTGGTTCGCTTCCAGACCTTCCGTCAGCTGCAAGAGAAGCGAAAGAGATAGCCGCCTGCTACGAATCGGCAGACGTTCTTCTCGGCGAGCGTGCGACGGAGGGCCGGGTCAGGGCCGCGATGAAGCGAGCAGATGTTATTCACGTTGCTGCACACTATGTCGTAGACGAACGCTCCCCCATGCTTTCAAAGCTGCTGCTGGCCAAGGAGCAAGGGAGCGGCGAGCGGGCTCGCTTTGATGGAGTTCTACAAGCTTCGGAGATATACGAGATGGATTCGACTCGCGCAAGGCTAGTGGTGCTTTCAGCGTGCCGGACCGGCATCGAGCGCTCGTATCGCGGAGAAGGAGCGATCAGTATGGCTCGGCCGTTCATTAAGGCAGGAGTTCCGATAGTAGTAGCAACCCTATGGTCGGTTGAGTCGGAGTCAACAGCGGACTTGATGATCAGTTTTCAGAGGCACCGGAAACATAAGGGGGTTCCGACCGGGGACGCTCTCAGGGGGGCTCAGTTGGATATGCTGAGGAGCCCGCACGAGCGCAGCCGCCATCCGCATTCTTGGGCGGGATTCGAGACCATCGGTGGATACACCAGATTCTAATTTTTGGGAGGGTAAGCGTATGATGCACAAATCAGTGAGTCAACTAAGTAGCTTGGAGACGTCTCCATTTCATCGGCGATGGCCAACAAGGCCGATCTTTCCATCCAGCGTAGACCTCAGAATGGTTTTTCATGGGTTGCTTAGTTTTTGTTACACCGAAGACCGCTACTGCGAGGTTGGAGTCTTTACCGCATCGGACGAGCATGAACTAACGATCCAGATAATTCGAGGTGAATGCCCATCTGGTTCAGTTGAAGCAGAGTACTCCGGACATGAACTCCAGGCCGATGGTGTTTTCAAGCTGGAAATACTCAACGGAACGAAAGGCGTCACCTCCTTTCAGACTGAAACGTTTGATCCTAGAGACTTCAGATATCTGCCGGACGTTGAAGGTCCACACTTCTTCAACGTTGTCGATCCGATTCCGAAGAGGAGAGGGTTCTACACGCAGAGGCTTTTCGTAGAGAAGGGTGTGTTTTATACGCTGGATGGAACAGCCTCAACGTTCAATAGGAATGACAAGCAAGGTAGTCCTTTACCACTGGGGAATATCGCGTACTATGTTGCAGCTAACATCAAATTCAGTTCTGCAGAAGAGTATGCGGTCTTGAGATTGTTTAGCAACACGGGTACCCCAATCAGTCATGAGTTTAGACCGGGAGCCCCGTTACGCGAGATTCACATCATAAATAGTTGCATTGCAGGCTCGGAGGCGAGTAGTGCCATAGATTTCAACTTGCACTTTCAATCGCTCCAATCCCCGTACCACGACCGGTTTGAAGTGGCGCTAGCCAGGGCTGGAGAAGCCGAGCATACCTGCGAGAATATAGGAAACTTGCTTAAGACAGCGCGAAGGAGGTCTACCGACCCTGCGCCATGTGCTGGCGCCGGCTATGGTAGCAGCGGCGGCACCGGGGGCTAATCAGAAGCTACCGGCCCATTGTGTACACTTGCGGCTGCTGATCCATGAAAGGGGCAGAAGCTATGGCAACGAGACGACGAAAGCGTGAAGTGAAGACGATAGTTCCTTCGTCCCGCCAGGTTGCTCAAACCGGCGGGGTGGAAACAGTGGAAGCGCCGAAGACATCGGTTTTTCAAAAATCAAAGCTGTCGAGACGAGAGATGCTGAAGTTCACCGCTGCCGGTGCGGTAGGCGTCGCATTCAAGAGCGAAGCCAATTCACAAGTCCAGCCGCCAACGCTGGCGCCACGGACCTATGCTGTTTGGCCCTACAGCTTTCCATCCACCCCCCCAACAGTGAGGTTAGTTTTTCACGGGTTGCTGTCTTTTTGTTTCGATGGCAAAAAAAGTGCGGAGGTGGGCATTCACAACGCCACTCATACCAACGGACATAAGCACCCTCACTCTTTGAACATCACGGTCTGGACGAAGACTGGTTCGAGTTGTACCTCGATCACCATACCAGTGGACGATCCGATGAAGCATACTGAGTACAAGATCAACGCTGTGGGTACGGTACCGGAGCTCGACGGCGTCTATGTCTATGCGTTGAAGGATTTTGACAGGAAGGTTCCGGATGGTTCGTCGAGCAAGAATGACAAGAAAGACTTTCAATGGGTGCTCGACTTTGAAGGGGCCGACTTCTATGGGAATAAAGTGGACAAGCACTCGAAGAAGCTTCGTCCGAGCTTGAATATTGACAGAGGTCTCTTTTATACACTCCACAGGACCAATTCCAGGTTCAAAAGGGTAAAGCCGGATGGCACAGATCCCCGCGAGTTGGGCTACGTGGCGCAGTATGTCGGAACCGATATACACCTCTCCTCTGGAGGCTACGTCGAACTAGTCGTCGATAAGGTGCCAATAAGGCTGGATGCCAAGGAAAATATACAGTATCAGGTCGACTTCACAAACGATTGCGTAAAGGCCGGAATGCCCTGCAAGTTTTACCATACGAACTCAGATCCGACTGAACGTAACGATTTCTACCTTTATTACGATACGTTCAAGGTGCCGGGTGGGAAGCAGAAGTATGAACTCCTTTGTTGGGACCCACAGTCTAATACAGAGGTCCCTGCCATCTGCCCGGAAGGTGTAGTCTACGCCAGATCTACCGATCCAGCGCCGTGCGGCCCGGGCGTACACGGTGCAAGCGGAGGGCTTGGTTAGCGCAGTTCCTGCGGGGGCACCGCCGTTGCTCGCGAGGCTTGAGACGTGGCTATGCGGGCGAGTTCTGCTAACCGCCACGGCTCGTGAACACTGCCCGCTGTTCTCGGGCTAGCGCTGTGGCCACGCCCCGCTTCCGCAGTTCTACAAACCGCACCTTCCCTCGCTTCCACCGCTTCCAGAGTGCCGATCCGTATTCGGTCCTCCTCATCCGTGCTACGCTCAGGACATCAATCAAGTTTTCCGATACCCAGAATCGAAAGACACTCCAAACAACTAAGTTGCCCGCCTAAGCCGTCCCTCCCGTGATGTTTTGTTTGTTTCATCATTAGCAGATGAAGAGCAGGGGAGATGATCCCAAAGTGGCTCTCTGGATTGATGGTTGAAGAAGGTGACCTGACGTGCAAGTGAACCTGCGAAGGGCTTTGGGCGCCGGGTCTGACCATGACCGGAGCGGGCTTCGTCTTGCGTGCGAGCGCGCCTCTCGAGAACGAGTGACAAGAGACAACGTTGAGAAAAGGAGCGATAGTCATGAAGAGAAATCTAGCCCGCATACTTCTTGTTTGCCTCTCATTCACCGGGGTGTCTACGTGGACTCCGGCTTTGGCTTCTCCGTCGACAACTGCCGCTTCGCCTGGTGCACCGGCTGCTGCTGATGATCCGGCGCAATCAAAGTGCGCTCCCCCGAACGATTCGGCCGGGACGAAAGATATCGTCATCGACCTGAGGCTACGGCAGACCAAAGGAATCACGTGTTTCACGACTCGTGACCAGGTTCGGGTGGTGATAATCAACAAGAACCCGTTCAAGTTTCAATACAAGGTCACCGTCAAAGAGACGACGGTCGCTGAGCCCGCCTTGGCCGAGTTTTTGAGTTTGCTCGGACTGCCCCAGACAGAAGCGCCCTCGGGCGAAGAAGCAACGGCGGAAGACAAGGCGGATAAGGCAAAGGATCTGAAGGCCACGACGAGGATTGCTGGTGCTGCTGTTGTTTGCCCGAATGAAACCGTCTTTGAAGCGTTGAAGAAAACCCACGTCTTGATTCTAAAGGAACTGGGAGACGCGAATAAGGCGTCGTCCGACCTTGATAGAAAGAACAAGGAAGTCGAGGCGGCCATGAAGGAAGCCGCGAAAGTCCTCGACAGCGAAACTGCGCTTTGTTCAGCACTGGTGAAAGAAGCCGGTGTCCTTCTTCAGAGACTGAGCAACTACAAACCTGATCTTGACGCCTTTCACGACGCTGTTGTCGATCTTCAAAGCCGGGCTCGAATCCAAGCGAAAGACATCAAGCAAATCCAATCGGACTTTCCTTCTTGCAAGGACCCGCGCCTGGAAGAGTTTCTAGCCTTTGCGAAACTTGTCGAAGAGACCGCTTCCGAGAGGCTGCTGAAGAACCACGAGAAACTCACAGCAGCCAAGGCTGTGTATGACAAGATGAAGGCGAATATCGAGCGGATTCTCGCCGATCCTAATGCCTTTTATGAAGTCCGGTTCGTCGGCCCATTCGACCTTCCAACCGATGTGGCGATCACGGTAGAAGCCAAGGGACTTCAGGAGACCGACAAGTTCTCCGAGATTGTCTCAGCCAAGCTTAATTTTGGCGGCGGCCCTCGCTTCGTGCTCGCCGGCGGGCTGGCTTTCACCGAACTCGAAAAGCAGGAATTCCAACGCGTACAGCCTGCAACTGGAGACCCCATAGTGGGCTTGAAGGAAAACTCGGACACGCGGATCGTCCCGCTTGTCATGCTTCACACGCGGATCTGGAATCCGAGATGTACCCGGAACGCCTTCCCTTGTGGCATCCATCTGTCCGCGGGCGTTACCGCCAAGAATGACAACAAGGGAACCGACATCGAGTATTTGTTTGGCCCTTCGCTCAGCTTTGCCGAGGAGAGGTTCTTCATCACTGTCGGGGCCTATGGTGGAAGGCAGCAAAGGCTAGAAGGAGACTTCAAACTCGGTTCGCCGGTGCCGGCCGATCTTGCTGAGTTGCCGGTGCGAAAGGAATATCACTGGAAAATAGGTTTTGCACTAACCTACAAAATCAAATGACGAGGTTGTTCCGCCTAAATGCCGTGCGCTTGCGGAGACAGCGGGAGACAGCCTGCTGCACGAACAACGTTCACGATGTCGCATACAGCCGTTTTGCTGGGAGACTCGGACCCTCGTTGAGGCGTTAATCCAATTCGCTAGATGAAGTCCGGGTCTTTCCTCCTCTCGGTTGAATTGCGACTGAATCAAACTCGAAAAGGAGAACGATTATGAGCACGTCACCTCAACGTATCCCCAACCCGGCGCCGCCGGCCCAGTTCAAAACAAAACAGATTCGCATTTCTGACGCAGAGGTGGACACTTTGATTCGCGTCAGACGGGCGCGCCAAACCTTCTCCGTGAGTGGGACTGGCTTGACTGTTGCCGTTTTGGACACTGGTCTGCGGACAACACACGTCGATTTCGCGGGGCGGGTTCGCGCACAACGCAACTTCACCGACGACAATGGTGGGGACGAGAACAATGCGGCAGATGGCAATGGCCATGGAACGAACGTCGGCGGGATTATCGTCGCGAACGGCAACCACGTCGGCATTGCTCCTAACGCCGGAATCGTTCCGCTCAAGGTATTGAGCAATGAGGGCGGCGGGTCGTTTGACGCAGTAGACAGCGCGCTCCAGTGGGTCCTCGACAACCGGACAATGTTCAACATTACAGCGGTAAGCCTGTCTCTTGGCGACCAATCCAACCAAACTGACGATACACCACATGACCAAAGGGATACACGGCGCCTTATTCGTGAGCTTCGGGACTTGAACGTTCCTGTCGTTGTCGCCGCTGGTAACGATTACTTTACGTTTGCACAACAAGGCATGAGTTTTCCGGCAATTCTCCGGGAGACGATAAGCGTCAGCGCTGTTTATGATGCGAACGAAGGACCTTTCATGTATGAGAGTGGGGCGGAAGCCTTTTCAACCGGCGCCAACCGCATAACCCCATTCGCACAGCGCCTTCACGAAGATGTGAACCGTGAGACGAGAACCGATATCTTTGCCCCCGGAGCGCCGGTCACTTCATCCGGAAATGAGACGGACGTAGGTGAGTCCGTTCAGCAGGGCACTAGTCAGGCCACACCGGTAACGACAGGTGTCATCTTGCTTATGCAGGAGTTCTTCTTTAGGACGACGGGTCGAATGCCAACGGTTGACACGCTCGTGACGTGCCTAAGGAATGGCGGGGTTAGAACCAACGATGGTGACGACGAGGATGATAATGTACCACACACCGGCAAGGACTTTCTTCGGGTTGACGCACTGTCAGCCTTAGAGGCCGTTAGGCGGCATCTGCAGAATGAGCTGCTGCGAACGAGAACGGCCTTCCGATAATCAGATGCGTGTTAGCGGCCTCACTGCGCGGATCAACCCTACATAAACTTGCGCCGGTTACCGATCCCGCTCAGGCTTCAACAGTGTGATGTTCTGCCGTTTTCAGCGTTAGGAGATGAGGGGCAAACAGACTTGATTCCGAATCCGATACGTGTGAAGCGGCGATAGCTTGAATGGAACCCCATGACAACCACGCGCATTTCGAGATCAAGCCGCCCGTGCGAGTGACGACCGGGTAGGGCTCACGTACGCCGGATTTCCGAAAAACTCGCAGCCCGGACGTTATGTTTTGGGCCCTCGCACCATTCCCATATGAAGCGCTCGACAGCGGTGCTTTCTGTTTGAGAACGGTTTCGTATAAGCAGGAGGTCGAGACTGTTATTTTTGGCGCGACCGCTCTGGCTAAAGAACTGTTTTCTGTCGCGCTCGAAAGTGGAGTTCATCTGTGATTCGGTTGTCCCACCGTCACAGCAGCGGGGTACGGTTCGCGTAATCCCTTGAGACTTGATGGTGTTGACAGGCGAAAACGATGACAAAAAATCTCTATGACTTCGTGTGGAAACACGCAAGCAACAACTCGACGGGGGGCATTACCTTCCCTGACGAAAACCTCGAGCTCGACTGGCAAGCTCTGACACTGAGGGCCGACGCGTGTGCGGCAGGACTCTCGGAACTCGGGGTCGGTCACGAGGCGGTAGTCTTTCTCTGCGGCAGGAATTCGAGCGCGCTGCTGGCTGCTTTTCTAGGCGCGCAGCGCGCGGGAGCGACGCCGAGCATACTTGCTCCAAGGATGAGCGCGGCCGGCGACTTTATCGAAAGCCTGCTGCTCAAGATTCGCATTGCCCGGCCTGCGGCGCTGCTCCTGGATCGAACGATTGCAGATGATGAATACGAAGAGTTGAAAGCGTCGCTGCGGCGGTCGCTTGAAAAGCCTTACGCCGACGAGTTGAGAATTTGCCGGCTTGAAGAAATCACTATCGAAGGTGCAACCCTGCCTGAGGCCAGGCCTTCTTCTCTGGCGTTCCTTCAATTCACTTCGGGGAGCGTCCTAAATCCGCGCGCGGTTCAAATCAGCCACGAGAACCTCGAAGCGAACTGCCGGGCGATCATCGAGCACAGTCAGATCGATTCGACTGATGTGTGGGTCAGTTGGCTGCCGTTGTTTCACGATATGGGATTTGGTTGGCGCCACGGGGTCGTCGATAATCTCGGGCGGCACGCTGGTTCTGGTCGATCCGTCCAGGTTCATAGAAAACCCTACTGTCTGGCTCAAACTAATCTCGAAGCACCGAGCAACAATAACGGTTGCTCCGAACATGGCTTATTCGATTTGCGCCACGAGAATCCCGGAAAGCCGTCTTGCTGGGATTGATCTTTCATCGCTTCGCATCGCGTTCAACGGATCTGAGCCGATAAACTGGCGCGACCTTGACGCCTTCAATAGCCGGATGGCGCCGCTGGGTTTCAACAGCGCTGCGTTCTCTCCCTGCTACGGCCTCGCTGAGAATACTCTCGCCGTTACCGTCTCCGTTTCCTCGAATGGGTACAGGTTCGCTCGGGCCTCTGCCTCGGCTCTCGAACGCGAAAGCGTATTCAGACAACCGGAGGGCGGCGAACGCGCGGTTGAGATTGTCTCGGTCGGCAAGCCGTTTGCTCGAAACGAGATTCGAATAATGGACCCGGGCACGGACACAGTCCTGCCGGAAAGCCGAGTCGGCGAGATTCAAGCAAAAGGCCCGTCCGTAGCTCAAGGCTATTTGGGCGATGACTTCCCGATCGACGACGGTTGGCTCAAGACCGGCGATTTGGGCTTCATCAATCGCGAAGAGCTCTACGTCGTTGGGCGGCTGAAAGACTTAATCAAGAAAGCCGGCCGCGGCATTTTTCCAACCGACATAGAAACTCTTGCCTCTCAGATCGAAGGCGTCCGTCCGGGCGGCGCGATTGCCTTCGAGTTCCAACACAACCAACGGCCGCAAGTCGGATTGGTTGTCGAATCGAAGGTTAACAATGGGAGTCGCACCCTTCTCGCCCAGGCTTTGCGCAAACGAATTGTAGATGGGCTTGCGCTTTCGCTCGATGCTGTGTGGATCGTTCCACCAAAGACAGTCCCGAAGACAACGTCAGGCAAGCTTCAACGCAGACGCGCCGCTCAGATGGCAGAATCGGGGCGATTCGGCGAACCGGCAATCAATGAACTAGACCTCGCCGCGGCTTCTCCGCACTCCGATCGTCTGCGCGAGGTAATCTGTGAAGTAAAGCCCTCGCTCGCCGGACGTGAGTTTAGCCTCGATGCGACGTGGGCCGAGCTTGGCATTGACTCTCTCGACTTGCAGTCAATAATCGCGGGACTTGAAGCGCGCCTCGATATCCCTCCAGTTGATGGTCAAATCGGAAATATCCATACGCCGGCGTCACTGCTCCGATTCATCCAGCAGCACTTGAAGCCGATCGCGTTGACCGACACGGCCGCATCCGCGAGTCACGCAACCGCTGAAGCGGCTGAAGCGAATGACGGCGTCAAGTCGTTTGCAAATCAACTCCGTCTCGGCTCTGCAATGTCATTTGTGACAGCGGCGCACTGCGCGGACGTGCGACACAAGGGCGCTTTGTTTGCCGCCGTCCGTTCCTGGACCGAGCAACGGCACGGCGCGCTTTACAACATCTATCTCAAAGGTGGAAGCGCGCCTCGGGCCGAAATCGGAATCGGCGAGATGAAGACCGATGAGAAGGTTCGCATATTCAGCACAAATCACTATCTCGGACTGCACCGGCATCCCGAAGTCTTGCAGGCGGCAAAGCTGGCTCTCGAAACGCACGGCGCCGGAGTCGGAACGTCTGCGCCGTCGGGCGGCTACACGGAGATGCACCGCCGGCTCGAAGACAACTTAACCAACTTTGTGCGCAAAGAAGCGGGCATCATCTTTCCGACGGGCTACACGGCAAACCTTGGAACCATAGCTGCGCTCTGCGGGCGAGGTGACCGCGTGATCGTCGACAAAGAGATTCACGCAAGCGTCGTTGACGGATGCCGTCTTTCGGGCGCAACCACCGAAGCCTTCCGCCACAACGACGTCGGCGATCTCGAGCGCGTTCTCAATCGGCAGCACGGCGGCACTACGCTTGTGGTAGTCGAAAGCGTCTACAGCATGGGCGGCGACGACTGCGACCTCGCTTCGATAATCAAAACCGCTCACGCGCACGACGCTCTTGTGATGGTTGACGAGTCTCACTCCTTCGGGTTCTACGGCCGTGATGGCGCGGGACTTTCGGAAGCTTGCGGCGTTCTCGACCAGGTCGATCTTTTCATGACGACGATGAGCAAGTCGCTTGCGTCGCTTGGAGGCTTCGTGGCGGGCGATCGCGAGTTGATCGACTTGATTCGCTGGTCGTCTCGCTCGTTCATCTTTCAGGCTTGTGCCACTCCGGCGAGCATCGCGTCCCGAGGCTGCGCTTCGGCTTATCGGCGAGGGCTACGGACGCGAGCAGTTGTGGATGAATACTCGCCGCTTCAGAGAAGGCCTTGCGCAGATCGGCCTTACCTCTCCGGGTAACTCTCCGATCGTGACTGTTCCCGCGCGGACTGCCGGAGCAGCGCGCCGCGCTTCACGAGCTTTGCTGGAGCTTGGCGTCTTCGCCCCGGCGATAATTCATCCGGCAGTGGCGCTCGACGAGAGCCGTTTGAGGTTCACCATCACTGCATCGCACACCGCTGAAGACATTGATTGGGCGCTCGGCGCACTTGATGAGATGAAACAACTGCTGAGCGTGACCGAAGAGCCTCGGCCGCGCGCGAGTGAGGTCGGCGGGAATAGAGAGGGTGACTTTGCCGAATTAGCCAGGTCCGCCGAAATGCTCAAAGAGCTAATGAACAACTCAGGCCCGAACCGGCTCGCCATTGAAGCCGATGGGTGTCCGAAGATTCTTATCGAGAATCCGGATGCGCCTTCGAGCGATTCAAGTAAGCAAGCATCGCTGACTCTCAGAGGCGACGCGGGCATGCTTCGCGTCGGCTCGCCGGCCGAGTTGATTGATCGAATCGCAAGCGAGCGATTGATCGCGGAAGGCGATATTTCCTCGCTCGCGTGGCTTTGCTATGCGATTCAGAGAACAGCTTCTGCGCCAAGCGCCGGCGAGTACGCGATGGCTGCGGACTGATCGGTCAACAAATCGCGTAGAGTTCGTACCTGTAAGGATGAAGAACCATGAAACTTGCCTGGAGCAACTTGCTTCACGACCGGCTGAGATTCTTTGTGACCATCATTGGGATCACGTTTGCCGTCTTCCTGATGGTCTTTCAAGGAAGCCTTCTCGCGGGTTTCATGCGCGCAGCCTCACGCCCGATCGAAGCAAGCGACGCTCAGATCTGGATAACCGCGCGCGGCGTGCAATGCTTTGAGTACGCCACGCCGATACCGAGCCGGTATCGCGATCTCGCTTATTCCTGCTCAGACGTCCAGTCCGTACAGCGTGTGGTTGGGGCGTTCACTCAATGGAAAGGTCCGTCGGGCGCAGCCCAACTTGTTTTTCTCGTCGGGGCAGAGGCAGGGATGGGCGGCGACTTTCCTGTGCCGTATGTGAATTCAAAGCGGGATACTCTCTTGCCCGAATCGGTGCTGGTAGATGTGAGCAATGCGGCTGACCTCGAAGTGACGACCGTTCCGGTTGATCTCGAAGTCAACAAAGGCCGCGCGCGAGCCGTCGGCATCCTTGACGGATTCGGCACTTTTCTCGGCACGCCTTACACCTACACGGGCTACTGGGACGCGGTTAGGTATCTCGGCGTCCGGCCTGAAGAAACCGCGATGCTCGCTGTTAATCTGCGTCCCGGATCGGATGCGAAATCCGCGAAACGGGAGATTGAAGCGAGGCTGCCTGACGCGGACGTCTGGACGCGGGATGAGTTCGCGTTTCGGTCGCAGATGTTTTGGATCATCAAGACAGGCGCGGGCGGCGCGTTGCTCACGGCAGCTTTGTTGGGATTCGTAGTCGGGCTTGTAGTCGTTTCGCAAAACATCTACGCCACGACGATGGAGAACCTCGAGGAGTATGCGACGCTGACGGCGATGGGGGCCTCGCGAGGCTACATCCGCCGGGTTGTCATCACTCAGGCGTTGGTGAGCGGCGTGATCGGCTGCGCGCTCGGAATCGCGCTCGTCTTTCCGGCCACGAGCGGCGTCAAAGGCTTCATCTCGTGGGTTCATACTCCGTGGTGGCTGCCGGTCGCGATGATCTGCGTCGGGTTGCTGATGTGCTGTCTGGCTTCGGTCGTATCGATCAGAAAGGCTCTTTCGGTAGAGCCGGCAAAGGTGTTTCGTGCATAACCTTGCGATAGCTGCCGAAAATGTTTCGGTCACTTACGGGGCTGGCCACACGGGGGTACGGGCCCTTGACGACGTGAGTCTGCGTTTTCGCGCGGGCGAGATGGCGCTGGTGATGGGACCATCGGGAAGCGGAAAGACGACCTTGCTTTCAGTGCTTGGGTGCTTGCTCACTCCCGACACGGGCGGCGTATCGGTGATGGGCCAACCGGTCGCCGGACTCTCGCAAGATAAGCGCGGCGTTCTCAGGCAAAAAAATATCGGCTACGTGTTTCAAGCATTTCGTTTGTTTCATTCGCTCAACGCTGCCGAGAACGTGATGATCGCGAAGGAGATTGCAGGGAGTGCGCGCAGGGAGGCGAAAGAGAGCGCGCTTCAAGCGCTTGAATCAGTCGGGCTTGCGGATAAGAGGCGACTCAAGCCAAACGAATTGAGCGGAGGAGAAAAACAACGCGTCGCCATTGCCCGCGCGCTCGTAAACGACCCGCCGATTATTCTGGCTGACGAGCCAACGGCTTCCCTCGATAGTGTTTCCGGCGGGCAGATTGCGGAGATGCTCATGAAGATCGCCGGCGAGCAGAAACGGCTGGTCGTCGTCGTCAGTCACGACCCTCGCCTGGTGCAGTTCGGCAGCCGCGTCGTGAAGATGCAAGACGGCAGAGTTATCGAAGACCTGGAGGTGAAGGAATGTTCTCGCTAGTAAAGAAGCACAAGCTCGCCATCGCAACACTGGTTCTATTGATCGCATCGGTGTTGGTCTTCGCATCGTGGTCGCGACTTGGATCGAGAGCAAACGATGCTTCCGCAGAGGCGGCGAAAGAAACGGCCGCGGAAAACGCCGCTGACGTTGCGCTTGCTTCGCCGGGCCGTATCGAAGGCGCGAGCGAAGTCATCAATGTCGGCGCGGGCGCGGATGGAGTGATAGCAGAGATCCGCGTTCGCGAAGGCCAGCAGGTAAAAACGGGCGAAGTCCTGGCTGTAATTGACCGGCAGGATTTGAGCGCCGAGTTGAGCGCTGCACGCGCCGCTGCGGAAAGCACGAGGCAATTGCGGACGCGGCTTGTTCGCGGCAGCCGTGATGAAGAACGCCGCCAGGCTGAAGCTGAAGTCAGTGCGGTTGAAGCCGTAGTCAAGCAGGCGCAGTTGCGCTACAACCGCTACGAGCAGTTGTTCCAGAATGGAGTGATTTCAGCGGACCAGCGGGATGAGGCGCGAAGAAATCTCGATGTATCCGAAGCGAATCTGAAGGCGGCGGTTCAGCGCAAAGAACTCGTCAACGCGCCGCCGCTTCCCGAAGAACTCGAGCGAGCCGATGCGGAGGTGAGGGCCGCAGACGAGCGCGTCCGCAACGTGACCGAGCGATTGGGCAAGTGCTTTGTCAAAGCGCCGATCTCAGGCACGGTGCTCAAGACTTTTATGAGGCCGGGCGAGACTTTCAGCACATTCACGCCTCAGCCGATATTGAGCCTTGCCGATACTTCGAGAATGCGCGTTCGCGCCGAAGTGGACGAGCGGGACTTGGGGCGCATCCGCACGGGCCAGCAAGTGATTATTCGAAGCGATGCTTTCAATGGGAAGACGTTGATGGGGCGAGTCAATCGAATAGGCTCGCAGATGGGGCGCAAGAAGGTGCGCACGGGCGACCCGGCAGAAAAAAGCGACCGCGATGTGCTTGAAGTGTTTATTGATCTCGACGGCGGCGGCGAACACCTGGTTGTTGACCTCCGCGTCACGGTGCAGTTCTTGAGAGCCGACCGATGAGAATCAAACAGAACGGACGGCGGGGAAACCGATCCGTTTGAATCCGCCAAATCTGTTCCATCCGTGGTCTATGGGTTTGGAAAGTAGACCACGGATAACGCTGGTTTGACTGATTTGCACGGATACGGCGTCCTGCCCTAGCGTTTGGGCAGCAGGATGGTGCGCTCGATCTCGAAGACCTTCTGATCAAACTTACTTTCAAACAAATCCAGTCCCGTCGCCAGCAAGCTCGCGGGCCTTTCGTCCTTCACGCCTACGAGTTTGAATCGAACGATCCCGGTTCGCTCATCACGTTCCTGCTTTTCGAGCACTCGGGAAGCCGCATACAGCGTGTCGCCTGCAAGCACCGGATTGGGATGGCTGCCTTTGTCATAGCCAAGCTCCCACAGCGCATTCGCAGTTGTGTCCCGGCTCGCAAGCGAAGCCGCCCACGCGAACACTAATCCGCCTTCAACCACGCGAGTCTTCGTGAAGCTGCGCTCGCGGCAGTAGACTTCGTCGAAGTGCAGCGGGTGGCTGTTGCGAGTGAGAATCGTCAACTGCATATGCTCGCTTTCGCCGACGGTGTGGCCGATGCTGTGAAGGATAACGTCGCCCTCTTCGAAGTCTTCGAACAAGCCTCGCGGCCGCCCCAGCCACGCTGGAGTCTTGACCTCGCCCGCGAGTTCCGAGGGCAGCGGTAGCATAGACTTTAGTCTGTGTTCGCTACTAGCCTCTGAGCTTGAAGGATCGCTCACGAGACCCGCTGTTTCAGGGGCGTCCTTGGCCGGATCGGGATGCGCGCGGCCTTCGAGCTTGCCGGTCGGGATCAGAGCCTTGCGTTCAAACGTCACTACGACGACGCCGTTCTGATTGACTCCGGTTGTTCGCAGATGCACGACGCCGCGATCGGGTTTTGATTCGGATACTCGGACGCCGAGGATTTCCGAATAGACGGAAAGCGTATCGCCCGAATAAGCCGCATTCGGAAACTTCAGATCGATGTAGGCAAGATGCGCGATCGCCTGCTCAGAAATGTCGTGAACGGTGAAGCTGAGCGCGAGGTTCAACATCACAAGCGGATGCACTACCCGACCTGAGAATCCGAGGTCTCGCGCAAAGCGGCGGCTCGAATAAAGTGGGTTCGGATCAAGAAACGAAGCCGCAAACATCGCGAGCAAGCCATCGTCGATAGTGACTTCCCAGGGATGATGATAGACGTCACCGATTTGAAAGTCTTCAAGCAACCTGCCGTATTTCGGTTCGACTACTCTGAGTTTCGATGACTCCATTGTCTGCTTTCCAACAGCGGCGGCACCACTGCTGTCACATAGCCGGTCAATACTGAACATCGGGGTGATCGAGGTACCATTCACCCTGGATCAGTTGCGCCCAGACTTGACTGTCCTCCTCAACGGTTCGTCCTTTCCTGCGGAACTTCTCGATCACCTTGATTATGTAAACGGCGTCTACTCCCTTTCTACGCCGAGTCGAGTGCACGCTTAACACCCTGGTTTCGATCGGCCATTCCTTCCCCAGGAATTCAAAACCCTTTTGGCAGTTATCGACATACTTGGCTTTATCAACTCCCTCGGTTCGCCCGAGCTCGAGAATTTCAGGTTCGATCATTTCGTACAGTTTATCGCACTGCCGGGCATGCTCGTATCCGATGAAGAGGTTGAACCTTTCCACCAGGCGCGCTCGAATGCGGGCCGGTACACGAGAGAACTTCTTTCCATCGTCAACCTGCGCAGGTGAGGAAGCGATTAATAGATGCGATACAGCCAGGAGCAATGCGCCGAGTATGAGTCGACGTAGCGAGTTTGTCCGCATAACGCCCTCCAGATTCAACCACGGCTGTCGCGAATCTACTCGTCCTCAACCGGCTTTGCCTTTGCCTGCAAGGTCTTTGACGGATTGCCGGACCAACTGCTTCAGCGTCGGGAGATCTACGTCTTCGAGCTTCGTGACGTACAAGCAAGATTTTCCCGTCTTGTGCTTTCCAAGCTTCTTCATCAACGCGGGATAACGCTCGAGTCCCGGCATGATGTACAGGGTAAGATCTTGTTTGCGTGGTGAAAACCCTGTAAGAAACCACTCCAACGCGCGCCCGCTTTTGTACGCGTACTGATAGCGGCCGAAGCCGACGATGCTAGTTCCCCACATAGCCGGCTCAGCTTTGGTCGCGGTTTTCATGATTTCCAAAAGCCGGAAGCAGTCCTCACGCCGCTCTTCATCGGCGACGTTGTTCAGGAACTCCTCGACGTTCGCCGTGTTCTTCTTGGTTTTCAGTTCGGCCATCGAAGCCCCTCTCATCCGGCTGCCGCACCCGCTAGATCAAGCCCAACTCCTTCGCGGCATCTTTATCAATTCGCCCCATCGCATAAGCCTTCTTCAGCGTGTTGCGATTCAATCGATCGGTCGCGCGGTCGGCCATTTTACCACCGATCATCGTCGCCCCGCGGCCCGCTGCTTCCGCTTCGAGAAACTGCTTCGCTTCGCTGATCGCGCGCTCGATCTCTTCATCCGGAGTTTGAAAAATCTCGACCGCCATCGCAGTCTGATCCGGAATGCCGGTCCACTTTCCCGCGAAGCCGAAGTCGCGCGCGAGTAGAGCATCGCTTTGAAACTCTTCCATCGCGGCTCGGCGTTCGTCGTCGCTCTTGTCGCGAGTCGGGTAGTTAGTCGTCATCTCGGCAATCGCTGGAATGCCGACCGATGCTGCCGCCTTCACGATTCTCCCGCGTGCCTGCGCGATCAGCGGATGATCGGCTCGGTAGCTCGACGCTCCCATCCCGAGGCTCGCCCAGTAGTCGTACGAACCGAAGACCAGGCCCACCAATCGCCTTGAAGCTCGCGCGATCTCGAAGACGGCCTCTTCCGCTGAAGCCGACTCGATCAATGGTTCGATTCGAATAGCGCCGCGATGAAGATCAAGCTCGGCTTCCAACCCACTGAGAGTCTCGTCGATCGAGCGAACTTCATCGGCGCTTTCGATCTTCGGATAGATCAACCCATCGAGCTTTGAGCCTGCGGCCCGGACGATGGCAGCGATGTCAGAATGCGCGGGATCCAACTCGAGCCCTCGCGGGCGAAAGAAGCGCAATCGCGACCCCCAGTCCAGCTCGTTCAGCGCTCGAATGACGTTTGCTCGCCCTTGTTCCAGGAGTTCGGGATTGTCGCGCGGGATCGAGTCTTCGAAATCGAGCATCACCAGATTGGCTTTCGATTTGGTGACTGCGCTCTCGACGTATTTCCAAACGGTGGCCGGCGTTGTGAGATGAGCCATCTGGAGCAGGTACTTAGGCTCAAGCTCTATGAGTTGATCGCGGTGCGCGTTCAACAGTTGATTATTTCGATCGCGTGCGGCGTTTGTGATTGCGTCTGAGTTCTTCATCGGCTCTGATGTCTCGCTGTTTTTCGCCACTAAGACTCGAAGACACAGAGTCTCACGAAGCTACGCCTTCGTGCTCCTTTGAGTCTTCGAGTCTTAGTGGCGGTTGTTTTCCGCGCCTTGCTAAAACAAACTGCCCTGCACGGCCGCCGGCTCTTTAACCGGAGTGTGCTCCTCAAGCCAGACTCCGAGCGACCCCGGCGAGTCCTCAAAGGAAACCGGGAACGGAATCGCGCCGCGTTTGAGGAGCAGACGGTTGCCGTCGGGAACATCGGGTCCGTCGACTACGAACACCGGAACGATGCCGGACTTGAGCGCTTCTTCGGCGCCCGCCCACGTGCCGCCTTTCTCGGCGTCGCTTGCGATCACCAGCGCAAAATCAGCAAGCGTGTAGATCAGTTTGTTGCGCGCCATCGCCATCCCTACGTTGAAGCTCGCGTGAGGCGAATAAGGCGTTGCGAGCGCGAGCTGTCCTTCTTCGATCGCCGTTCGCGCGTCGGCGGCGCGGAGACCCTTCTCCAGGCTGTCGGCAAGCAAGCCCGCCGCGTTTCCGCCCGCTGCAAGCGCCGCGCCCATCGCGGTTTTGTCCACTCCCCGCGCGCCCCCTGAATAAACGGTCAGCTTTGATTCCGCGCACGCGGCGCCGATGAACTCGGTCAACGCGAAGCCGCGCGGATCGATGTTGCGAGACCCAACCACCGCCAACCCTCGACGATTCAACAATCGCGCGTCGCCTGCGCCGTAGAGCAGCACCGGCGCGGCGGTTTTCAATCGCTCAGTCAAACGAGCCGGGTAGTCTTCATCAAACCGAGTGATCACCCAGATGCCAAGCTCGGTGAGCCGCTCGAGCTCCTGCTGCATCGCGCCGCCTCGGCCGAGCAACCAGGCGAGCCGCTCGGCCTGGTCGTCGTCTGTCTCGAGATTTGATTTGAGTTGTTCGGCGCTTGAACCGGGAAGGTCCGCAACATTGAAAGAGTGGTCCGCAAGCTTCTGTTCAAGCTTGTTCCAGTCTCGTGCGCTGAGCGGTTTCGCATCAGGCTCGTCCGCAAGACCAAGATGCGAACAGAGGAGAAAGAGTGCGAATGAATCGTCCGTGAGTTTCATGAGGTCTGAATGTTGGTCCAATACTGGAGCGCTAGACTAACATGCCCCTTTCGCTAGGCCTGTAGAAAAGTGGAAATGCCACAAGGGACCTGGAGCCTAAGGAACTTCTCCAAAAGCATTTCATCCGGATGCGTAGGCGGTCGCTTGGCCGGCAAACGTCGCGTCACAAACTTGCTTTTTCTCCGAGTCAGCTTAGTGGTAGTCCGTGATCTCAAATTCGTTTGCATGAATTGTCGGCGATCAGCATGAAAGTTACCGTCCTTCACGCTACGAGCGTGCTCTCAGCGCTCAGTTCGTCTAACAGTGCTGTGTTGATACTGTTTCGCCCCGTTGTATCAAACTGGACGGCAGCGACTGGAACCTCTCCGAGCAGGCTAACAGCTCGTTCCGGCAAGCGTTCCCAAGAACCTTGGAGCTCATCTTCCGAGATCGCGGGAAGTTGATAGACGCGGTAGCGCTCTGAATAATCATCGAGTTCATCATTGAAAGGACAATCGAAAAGATATAGCTTCCCATCGTGAGTCGCGATGAAGATGCGAGGGACATCGTAAAAATCGCGATAAGAAATTTTTGCCCAACTCATAAAAACTCCCTTTAGTAGAGAACCGCCTCCTACTGAATCCGACCCGCTTTCGGTATCGGATTGGGTATCGGCTCCGAGAACGTTGATGGCAACGAGCCTTCGATCACTTCGACGTGACGCTCGTTAATTCTACCACTTCTTGTCGGTTCCGGTTTAAGCGTGACGCCGCCGCCGCTTGCCAGGATCGCGCCAATAGTCGTAAACCGTATCACGCCGTGCGGAATGTAAGCGGCGGCGTCTTCGACTGTTTTTCCGACTGCGCCGGAAAAGGGTGTGCCTGGTGATGGTAACTCGCGCGCGCCGCCTCGAACAACGATCACTAGATCAGTTAACTCGATGAGAGAAATAATCCCTCCGCCAATCAACATCTCGAGAAATTAATTCTTGCGTGCTGTTGCTCGAGCCAAAGTAAACGGATAAACAACGCCGCTGCCTTTCTTTCTAAGCAGCCATCCCGCAAGGGTCAACGTCCAACCCGAGTCTACAATGTCATCAATCAACAGCACCGTACCTGCCGGTATCTGTTCGATAGTGTCGAGCGTGCCCGCAACGTTGCGCGCTTGCATAGAGCTGTTTGCCATAAGCTTTTGTTCGGGCGCCTCCGAGGTGCGAACAAGCGCAGTCACGAATCGAATGCCAAGCGAGTTTGCCAACCGAGACGCGAAATCATACACCAGCCCCGGATGGCGTCGCGAGGGTATCGCCGTTACCCATTCAGGAAACGGATCAGGCGACCAGCGTTCGCGAATCAAACTCGCGGAGGCATCTACCAACTGATCGTCAAAGTGGCCGCGCTCGTACTTGCCTTCGCGGACCAGCCGGCCCCACCCGGCGTCTCCGTAGTAACACAGCGAGCGGCCCGGCTCATTGCGCAATTCGGCGGGGATGACCGACGTCTCCGAGAGAACCATGTCTTGAGGCCAGCGCTTTTTTGGTTCGAGCACGATCTCGACTCGCCCAAGGAACTCAGCGGCCTCCTTCACCAATTCATTTGATGCGTCGGCGCGAAAGCCCTTGCCTTGGCAGTTGGCGCAAACGCCGCAAGCGGTCGATTCGGGATCGTCAAGCGCGCGACCGAGGAATTCCATCAAACAACCGCGATGCGCGACGTAGGTCTGCATCTGCTTGAGTTCCGCTCTCCGCAAACCGGTGATCCGATTTGTTCGATCTATGTCCGGCTCCCATTGTTTGGACGTTCGATAGTAGACGACCTTCTTCTCGAACCTGGTCTCGACAGCGCCGTCGATTTCCATCAACTTCAGCGCGCGATCGGCCATCGAACGCGAGACGTTTACCGTCGCAAGCAGCTCGTTGATCGAAAGCCCATCGGTTGCTGCCAACGCAGCGAGGATCGAAGTCATGGTCTCCGGAGGCGGGAACGCGCTGTCGATGAAGTAGTCCTGGATGTCGTCGTCTTCGCTGCCGCTCAGCAGGATTCCATACGCGCGATCGACTGCGCGTCCGGCTCGTCCGACTTGTTGATAGTATGCGACGACCGAACCCGGCCGCTGGAAGTGAATAACAAACGCGAGGTCCGGCTTGTCGAATCCCATGCCGAGCGCGACGGTCGCAACCAGAGCCTTGACTTCGTTGTTGAGCAGCGCCTTCTCGAGGGCTTCACGGTTCACCTTCGCGTCGTCGCCGGCGTGATAAGCTTCGGCGTTGACGCCTTGCGACTTGAGCCAGTTGGTGACGCGTTCCACATCCGCGACGGTTAAGCAGTAGATCACGCCACTGCCTTTGAACTTCCCGATGTTCTCGGCAAGCCACGCCAGCCTTTCCGCCTGACTTGAGAGCACAATGTTTTGAAGCCGCAGCGACGTGCGTGCAAGCGGGCCTCGCAGGACGACCAACTCGGGACCGAGTTGTTGCTGAACATCGGCAACAACGCGGTCGTTGGCTGTAGCCGTCGTGCCCAGTACCGGCATTCCTTCCGGCAAGCTCTGCACCACGCGAACAATGCGCCGGTAGTCAGGCCTGAAGTCGTGTCCCCAATCCGATATGCAGTGCACTTCATCGACTACGAAGAGGCCCGCGCGGCCCGAGACGCCGGGAAGCACTGAGCGCATGAACCGCTCGTTCGCCAAGCGTTCAGGAGAGATCAACAGGATGTCGCATGAGTCCGCTGCCAGCGCGGCTTCTGCGGCGTCCCACTCGGCGCGGTTCGAGCTGTTGATGGTGTAGGCGCGAACGCCGATGCGCGAGGCGGCTTCTATTTGATTTCGCATCAGCGACAGCAGCGGGCTGACTAGAATGGTGGGACCTGAGCCTTGCTCGCGCAGGAGCTTGGTCGAGAGGAAATAGACAAGGCTCTTGCCCCAGCCGGTGCGCTGAACTACGAGGACGCGCCGGCGGCGAGTGACGATGGCGTCGATGGCTTGCCATTGACCCTCGCGAAACTGAGCTTCTGGGCCGAGCATCGTTCGTAATAGTTCTTGAGCTCTTACTAACAAGTTGCTGGTCTTCATGAGGACTACATCATACCGAGTTCTACATTCCGGTGATCACCTGGCGGGACTGCCTTTCAAGACTTTGACGATGGCATTGATTGTATTCCAGTTGCGCGTGGTGGCCGAGACACCGAGACGCTTATCGAGTTGGCCCAGATAAGCGATCGCTCGCATCACCCTCCGGTACACGCCGAAAGCGAATCTGCCGTCGACCCCTACAATCTTCAGAATCCACTCGTCGCCGGGAGGTAAACTGAGAGGAAGCGCGGGTAGCACTCGAGGGCGTTTAGCCAACACGCTCACGAATCGCACGATGTCCGGACCCGCTGCCTCGTTTTCAAAAGGGTCGCTAGATGCCAGGTTGATGATGTCGCTCGCGGGACAAATCATAATCTCGGCTTTGAACGGCAGTCTCTGGAGAATCTCCGCGCGTAGCTTCGACTGGCTGATCGTCCTGCGGACAACAAAGGTCCCCGCAGCGCCAACGTTGACCACATCAAACGCCGCGAGCTCTTTAGCGAGGACGCTTGGCTGAAACGTCCTGTGACCGCCCACGTTGACGCCCCTCAGGAATACAACCAATGCCATCGGCTACCCTCCGACGCGGTCAACCAACGTGGCGGCTAAGCGCGTAACAATTCTTGGAACCAAACAGCGATCTCACCGATGCTCTGAGGTTCAAGATCTTCACCTTGTGACTGGCGTGAGTTCTCTTCCGCAATCGAAACACATGAAGCGTAGCCGCATCCCGCAGGCCAGGGAGCCTCCAGTCTCGGCGATGATGATCTCGTGGATCTCGTAGATGCGCACGAGCCGGTGCGCGACCTCATCCGCGCGCTCTCCAATTTGTGCTTCAGGCATTGCTAGCGTTGCGTTAATGCGTCGAAAAGCTCGCGGTTCTCTGCGATCAACCGCCGAACGAAAGGCACTGCGCTCTCTGTGAAGCGCCCAGTTCAAGCAACGGCAGCATCAGTGTTTGGTAATCCGGAATGGCCATTGGTGGGGCATCTCCTTACCTGGAACAACTAAACGCGCGCGATTATGTTGCGACGGAATCCCATTTACAATCCTGCTCGAAGTGATCGATATCGCTTGCAGCTGATCAAGAGAGAGAGCGGAAGCGAGACCGGGTTACCGCGTCCAATCTTCGACGCCCAACCCAGGCACAAGGACGAAGTCTTTGACGTTTCTCGTAAGCACCGTTGCACTGCGAGCGAGGGCAATTGCCGCGATCTTCAAATCCATCGTTCCAATTCGAAGGCGCAGACTTCGCAGTCGCTCGAACTCGACCGCTGCCGCTTCATCAAACTCAAGTACCGTGACCTTCAGATAGCGATCCAAGAACTCCTTGAGCCGACGATAAGCTTCGACTTGCTGAGCTAGCACGCGGGCTCGCGCGAGATGTGCCATCCAACCACGCATCTGTTCCTCGAAAGTGATTATTGTCGTGACTCGCTCTTCGGTCTTGAATCCAGCCAAGCGAAAGCGCAGCCGCTGCGCCTCCATGCTGCTGGCTCGACCTAACAGACTCAGGTGGTCAGTGTCGAGTATGTACATTTCAACGCCGGCGCCCCTTTACCACTTTTTTCGCCGCTTTGCGGGCAGGTTTCCGAGATGCTGCGGGACGCAGTGATTCCCGGTACTCTCTTCCAAGCCGCATAGCTTCCTCGAAGTGAGGATCATCCGCGAAGGCGCCATAGATTTCATCCAGCCAGTCTCCCTGTGAGGGGACAGCTTTCTCCAATTGCTCTTTCACTCGCGCCATGTCGGCTTCCAACGCCTCAACGCGGTGCTCAATTCCTGGTACCGCCATGACTTTTGATCCTCCGTTTATGGAGCCAGAACCGACAACGATCCGCGTGCTTGCTCTTCAAAGGTAAGACGAGCATCTCATCGCTGCTTTCGTTTGGGTGATTGCTTGGTTGGCCGTTTGTGTGCCTTGGGACGCAGCGATTCTCGATACTCGCGCCCCGACCGCATCGCCTCCTCGTGAAGCGGATCGTCCGCAAATGTTCCGTAGATTTCTTGCCACCACGGACCAGATGGTTTGGTCACGGCCTCAATCTGTTGCTTCAAGCGTGCAACTTCAACTTCCAGCACCGCAACGCGCTCTTCAATTGACGCTACAGCCATCGACTTGATCCTCCGTCAGCGGCACCTCGAACATAACACGGTTTCCGCGCTTTGGCAGGCTGCTACTGGCCAAGAATCTCCTTCACAAGCTTCTCGGCTCCGTAGAGTTTCTTCAGCGCCTCGATGATCGCTGCGCTGTGAACTCCGATGGCGCGTCCGCCTTCCGCCTCGTCAACGTACCAGTAGCGATTCGGAAGCTTCTGTATGTTGCTGTCGAAGTTCAATCCGACTATCTCCGCGTTGCGGTTGATCACCGGGCTCCCCGAGTTCC
Organism: Candidatus Onstottus arcticum; assembly: GCA_038040485.1. GTDB lineage: Bacteria > Acidobacteriota > Blastocatellia > UBA7656 > UBA7656 > Onstottus_B > Onstottus_B arcticum. Next base: position 274,321 of record JBBPIE010000003.1, on the reverse strand, counting down.
CGCCGATCGTGTCCGCCGTGTAAACGAAGTTCAACGGAGTCGCAAGCTCCAGCTTGTCTTTGCCTTCGCGGTATCGCCGCGGCAGATCGTAAGGCGGCTTCTCGTCGAAGCTCCGTGCGCGATCGTACAAGCCGAAGAACGTCGTCTTGTGCGGCACAAGCGTCGTGTCTTCTTCGTAGCCCGACACGCGGCCGTAGCTGATCCGCAGGTTGAAGTTCGCATCCGGCGGCAAGCTCTTGCCGTAAACCGCGAATCGAGCTTTAGCGATCTTCTCCCCGGCGCTTGTCTCCACGCCTTGAATCTTCTGCTCGAGCCACACGCGCAACTCGCGCGTTATCGGTTCAACGTTGCGCGCGAGAACGATCATCGGATCGTCTGATTTTGCGACCGCGTCGGCGCCTCCTTCGATCAATGCTTTTCGCGCTTCGACATCTGCAAGCCTGCTCCCACTCACCGCACGCTTTGCTGCCGCCGCGGGAGTCGAGCCTCCGAGCGCCGCTCGCACAAACGGGTCGCTGGCAGACAGAGTCTTCTGAGCTTCTTCGAGCCATGCCGCAAGCAGGTGCTCGTCCATTTCGGAGGAGACCGGAGCGCGCGACAGAAGGCTGAAGCGGAACGATTCCAGGTTCGAGTCTCGAAACTCGTCGTAGCGCTGGTTGTTCGGCTTGCGAGTCTCTTCGACGTACCGAACGATCGCGGCCGCATATGTGGCCAGGCGGGAGACAGGATTTCCGAATGGCGTGCTGAACTGATCAACGCGCAACGGCGTGAGCGTCGAGAACGCAACGCGCGCAGCCATCTGAGGATAACTGCGATAGGCCGAACCTATCTGGTCCCACGCTTCCCCATATGCCTTTTGAAGATCTGCTCGCCCCGCAACCGCGTCACGCAAAGCTTTCTCTTCAGTCTCTTTCTTCGACATCATTCGCGGGTTCATCAAGCCTTCCTGCTGACCGACCAGCCGCTTGAGCGAGTTGTTGAGCGAGCGTGTGGCGCCGCCTGCTTGCCGCGCTTGTTCGGCGCCGCGCTCGGCGTAGCGGGCGAGTGCGTCGCGACGCGAAGTCCACACCTGCTTCTGAAGCGGATTGCCGACATCGCGCTGAAACTGAATCTGCGCGAGTGTCAGGAGCCGCGCCGTCGAGCCCGGATTGCCGGGAAGGATAACCAGCTCGCCGTCCGCCGGCCCGGCTGCGGACCATTTGAAGTAGTGGGGCGTCTTCGCGGGTTTGTTGTTCTCGTAGGCGCGGAAGAAAGCTACGTCGAGGTCGTAACGCGGGTAGGTAAAGTTGTCGTTGTCGCCGCCGAAAAACGCAATCTGCTCTTCGACCGCGAAGACCAGGCGAATGTCGGTGTATTTCTTGAAGCGATACAGCCAGTGCTCGCCACCGCTGTACAGCGAGACGACCTCGCATTTCAAGCCGGTGACGGCCGTCGCTTCTTTTTCGATCGCGGCGGTGACGGCCTTGCGTTGCTCGCCGGCTTCTTTGTCCGAAGCGCCGGGCCTTGTCGCCGATTGCACACGAGCCGTCACGTCTTCGTAGGAGACCAGCACGTTGCATTCGAGATCGGGACACTTTAATTCTTCATCGTTCGTTCGAGCGTAGAAGCCTTCTTTTGTGTAGTCCTTTTCTTTACTCGAGACTTTCTGAAGCTGGCCGCTTGCGACGTGCTGGTTGGTGACCATCAGTCCGTCAGGCGAGACAAACGAGCCCGATCCGCCGTCGTTGAGCCGCACCGACGCGAGCCTCACGTGCTCGATCCAGGCATCGCTCGGTTCGAAGTTGTAGCGCTCTTTCCACTGCTTGCGCGGAGGATTGTCGAAAGTCCACATGCCTTCGTCGGCGGAGAGTGCGAGCGGTTGAATTGCGAATGCGAGTAGTGTCGCGATGACTGTGAGTTTTTTCATTGTTGATCAACCTTTAAGGTTGGTAAGCAACCCCAAAGGGGTTGCATCCCTTAGCCCAGGGTTGCCGTACTCGGCTACCCTGGGTGACGGTGGCGTGCCGAGCCCGCGGTCGTTGATGCCAACCCTGAAGGGGTTGTGGCCTACGATAGCAGTTACACAGCTTCGCCATGTTCGTTGTTCAACATCCAGAGGCGCAACCCCGTTGGGGTTGGGAACCAACGCGATACAGTGTCCCAAGGTAGCCGAGTACGGCAACCTTGGGCTACCAGTTCCAATCCCGTTGGGATTGCCTTGCGGGATTCCCAAGCCGGACCGCTTCGAGCCGCTCATAGAGCGGGGCGAGCCATCGCTCGGCCGCTTGCCGCGCCGCCTCGCTCGCGGCGCCCTGCTTCGATTGCGAGTCGCTTTCAAATGCAACCGACGGGTTCTTGGCATCGAGCCTGGCCACCCTCGCGAACGCTTCCAATATCGAGTCCGAAACTTCGACGCCAAAAAAGCCGGCCAGCTCAGTCGAAACGACGTCCGGCAATTGCTCATAGTTGACCATCAATCCCGGGCAACTCTCGTGATGCCGCAACGCAGCTTCGCACGTCAGCGCAAGGACCCTGGCGCAGTACTCCTCCGATTGCATCGAGAAGGCCTCCGCGAGATTCATTCCGAAGAGCGCGGGCTCGATCGTGCCAGGCATCATGTGCGCGCCTCGTTTCCCCAGTTGTGAGACCAGTACCTCAACGGGATCCCGATACACAAATATCCATGGCACGCCTGGATAAGCTCGATGGATGAGCGGCAATTCCAGCGTGCTCCAACTGTCGAACTTGATGAACAGATGAGTCTCGTCTCCTCGTCTGCGCTGGCTGATGGCGCTGACCATCCATCGCAGCCACTCGGCGCGCTGCGGATCGCCCAGAGACGGGTTTCGAAACTGCGCGCGAAGCACAGCGTCGACCGGGCCTGCTTCCGAGAGCACCACGCTTCCCTCGAGCGCCGCGAGCATTTGCGACACCAGCGTCGAGCCGCAGCGAGACATGTGAAAGATGAATCCTCGAGGCTCCAACCCCGGCATTAGCTTGTGCCGCTCCCGAAGCATTTCGATTGGCGTTTGCGGCCGAAAGAGCACGCTGAACGGGAGCCGCATACATTCGTTGATCGTATGATCGAAGAACGGATCAGTGAATCGCCTCGTTCCAACCCAGCACCAGTCCACAAACGGCATGCCCCCATTCCAGTAGAGCCGAATCGGAACCCAGCCGGCGAGTTGATTCGCGTTCACGTTCACACCCACCTCGCGATCCATGCGTGCCGCTTTGCTCGAAGCGTTTCCGCGACGTCCTGGCGGTTAAAGTGGTAGCCGCGCTCTTCGCCGAGCCTCACAACCAACTCCGTGAACAGCCCCTTGTCCGACACTTGTCTGAGCCGTTGCTGAAGACCAACATCCTCGAAGACCAGGCTGCAGAATCCCTCGAGAGCTTCCGGAGATGAGGGTCTTTCGATGAGCGGGGTTGGCTCTTCGATCCGCGGGCTGACTGAAGCCACAAGCGACCGCAGCCAGTCATCAACCACGCAGTCGATGACCAGATGCACTCGGTCCATGTCGCTGTGGTTCTCGACCTTGTGCGGCAGGTTGGCGTTGATGTACCAGCACTCACCGGCCAGCATAACAACCTGTTCGCCGTTGAGGTAAAACTCGACTCGCGAGTCAGTGGTGATTGGAACGTGCAGCCTGACCTCGCCGTCTTCGAGGCTAAGGTTGTAGTCGCGGTGCTCGAGGATGCGGGCGCCGGGACCAAGCTTAAGAAGCCGCGCGGACTTCACCGGGCACTGAAGCGCCGCAAGCGCGCGCAGAAGCCCGGGACTTCGCGCCAGCACGGGAGTATCGGTGAGTGATTCAGTAGTCGTCGGGTCCGAGTAGAGCTGCCCCGAAGCGCCCGTCACCGCCCGCAGCGCGACGCCGCTCCAGTCGCCTTCGTAGTAACGGTCGTTGAAGTGCCGCACCCACTCGCCGGGCAAGACGCTATCCAGGTCAGACCGCAACCCCTCGGGCTCGAAGGTGAGAGGAAGTTTCAGGCAAGTTAGCATGGCGGTGCCGACTCATCACTAGAATCCGGGCTGGCTTATCGCTTTCTTATCAATCGTCGGCGCGTATTTCCGGGCGATAGGCTCGATCTCGGCGGCCTTGCCGATTAACACGAACACCAGGTTCTCCATCGGGAAGTACTGGTTGATAACGCGCCGCGCGTCAGCCATCGTCATCGAGTCGATCTTCGCGTAGTAGCCGTTCACGTCGCTTGCGTCCAAACCGTAGAACTCAAGCTGAGCGAGCAGGTCTGCAAGCTGATCGCTGGTCTCGATGGTCGGCGGGAATTGCCCCTTCAAGTAAGTCTTCGCGGACTTGAGATCCTCTTCCGTAACACCCTTCTCGTGAAGGCGCTTGAGGATCTCGATCGTCATATCGATCGCCTTCTCAGTTGTCTCGTTTCGCGTGTAGGTCGAGATCACAAACGGACCGGGGTTCTGATGCTGGATGAACGAGGAGCGCGCGCCGTAGGTCAGTCCTGTCTTGATGCGAAGCTCAGTGTTGAGCATCGAGGTGAACCGCCCGCCGAACAGCGTGTTGACCACTTGAATAAAGACGCGGTCGGGATTCGTGCGCGCGATGCCGAGGTTGCCGATCTGAAAAAAGGTCTGCGTAGAGTCGGGCTTGTCAACCAGCAGCAGCTTCTTGCCTGCGACTGCCTGCGCGGCGAGAAGCGGCTTCCGCTTCTCCGGGACTGGACCTTTCCAGTCCCCGAACCTGCCCCTGAGCGTCTGTTCCATCGCGGCGGTTTCAAAGTCTCCCACTACCGAAAGGATTGTGTTCCGCGGTGAATAGTAGGTTTGATAGAAGTTCAAGACGTCGGCGCGGGTGATTGCGGCGATGGACTTCTCGTCGCCGTTCGCCGGCCGGCCGTACGGATGACGCACGTAGAGATATGCCCGGAAGTAGTTGCCGATCACTGCCTGGGCTTCGTCTTTGGCGGCCTTGATTTCGTCGATGCGTTGCTTCAACAGCTTGGTGACTTCGTCTTGAGGGAACGTCGGGTTAAGCAAGATGTCGGCAAGCAGATCGAGTCCTTTGGCGATGTCCTTCTTCACAAACTCGGCGGTTCCGCTTGAATAATCAAACGTCGCATCAGAGTCGAGTTGTCCCCCGACGAAATCGAGTTCGTTCGAGATCTGATCGGCCGTGCGAGACTTCGTGCCTTTGCGAAGGAGCGCCGCGGTTGCCGAAGCCGTGCCTTCTTTCCCCACCGGGTCCGCGACCGAGCCAGACTGGACGATGAAGTTGAGGCTGATGATCGGGACCTCATGCTGCTCCATGAGCAATAGCGTGAGGCCGTTGTTGAGCACCACTTTCTTGAACGGCGGCACCTTCAACGCGCCGTCCGCGGCTCCGGCCGGCCCAACAGCCGAGACAGCGAGCAATGCTATCAATGCAAAAACGAAAAATCGTCTCATGTCGCCCTTGTTACTACGAACTACGGACTACTACTTACCCTCCGCCTCAGGCACAAGCATCGCGACCGTGCGGTTCTTCTCACCGAAGTACTTCTGAGCGATTCGCTGCACGTCGGCCTTGGTGACTTTGGCGTAATCCGCGGCAGCGCTGAACAGCTTGTTGTAGTCCCCAAAGAAAACCTCGAACGTGCCAAGCGTGTTCGCTCGACCGTCGATCGTCTTCATCTGCCGGTAGAACGCCGCAATCAGTATGTTCTTGGCTTTGTCGAGTTCCTGATCCGAAACCGGCTGCGTTTTGACTCTCTCCAACTCGCTGTAGACCGCACTCTCGATGGCATCGGGCTTAACACCCTCTTTCGGCTGAGCGGTGATCTTGAACAGCGTCGGGTCAATCGCGAACTCAAAACTGCCGTCGATCGCGATCGCAAGCTGATCTTTGTCGACGACGCGCTGGTACATCCGCGAGCTTTGACCGCTGAACAAAATCGTCTGCAGCACCTGAAGCGCATAGTAATCGGGACTTGAAGTCTGGGGCACGTGATAGCCGATCATCAAAATCGGCAACTGCGCGAACTTCTTCACGACCACTCGCCGTTCGCCCAACTGTGCCGGTTCTTGCGTGGTGACCTTTGCAGGCGGATCGTGCGAAGGGATTGGCTCGATGTATTTCTCGGCGAGCTTGAAGACGTCATCGGCCTTCACATCGCCAGCCACTATCATCGTTGCGTTCGAAGGCGAATAACCCATCTCGAAGTGACGTTTCAGATCCGCCATCGTCCAGTTCTCGATATCCACCATCCATCCGATCACCGGCCACTGGTAAGGATGGGCGGTGAACGCGCCCGCCCAAAGCTGCTCGTCCAGAATGCCGAAGTTGTTCGAATCGACCGAGGTTCGCCGCTCGGATGCAACGACGCCGCGTTCGGATTCGATTATCTTGGGATCGAAGCTGAGGTCGCGAATGCGATCGGCTTCCAGGTCGTAGATCAACTCGAGCGCCGAGCTCGGGAACCAGTCTTGATAAGCGGTCACGTCGTAGCTGGTGTAGGCGTTGTTGCGTCCGCCGGCTGCTTCCATGACTCGGTCGAACTGGCCCGGCCCGTACTTCTTTGCGCCGTTGAACATCATGTGTTCGAAGAAGTGCGATATGCCGGTCGTGCCCGGGCGCTCGTTGCGCGAGCCCACGCGATAGAAGATGTACATAGCAGCGTTCGGGATGGAATGGTCCTCTTGCACGAGGATTTTCATTCCGTTCTTGAGCGTGTGTGTCTTGATATCGAAGCTCTGCGCACTGGTTGTGAATGGCAAGAGCGAGAGCAGCAAGAGCGCCGCCGCAGTAGATCGCTTCATTGATAAACTCCGGCTTTTCGGACTATTGACCATTAGGGATCAGATTAGAGCAGCACGTACACGTTAACGGATGGTCAGGCTGCGATCAAGGCGGTATTATCTGGGCGCGAACGATCATGTATGGGTGGCGCTTCGGGGCCGCCCCTCCTCGAAACCTTGTCTTTCGGTGAATCGTCGAGGGGCGGCCACGGAGGACCGCCCATACAGGTTCCTTTTGACTCTGGAGCGATTAACACAGATGAAGCGACGCGAGTTTCTTAAGAAGTCGCTAAGCGCAGCGCTGGCATCCGCGGCCGCAGGGTCGAGGGCCGTGGGCGCTAGCAAGCCTCCTCGGGGTGTGCTCGCCGATGACCCGGACCTTCTCGAAATCGCAAAGGGCCACGTCCAGCTTGCGGAAGCGACTCGCTCACGAGCACAGCTTTGGGGGCGACTCGGAGGCTCAGACGCTGAACGCGCGTCGGCTCGCCTGTTCGCAAAACAGCTAAACCCTTATGTCGTTGGCGCCGAGCTTGAGTCGTTCGCGTTCTCCGCTTATCGACCTGCTCGATGGAGCCTGAGTGTGCAGGGCGCCGGGGATCTCGCCAGCGCGATGCCGACGCCGTTCGACGCTCGCTTTACCGACGGAGTCGTCCGAGCGCCGGTGCACCCGATCTCGAACGAATTAGATTGGAAGGGGGCTCGCGGGCGGTTCGCATTTGTCGAGGCGACGATGCAGGCGTCGGTTTATCGCAACTCGGTACGCGAGGGAAATCTTTACAAGCGCGCGGTCGAAGCCGGCGCCGTGGGGCTGGTCTTCTCGTTGCCTATGAAGCCGGGCCGCTGGCGAGCAGTCGCTCCGATCGACAAAGCTTACGCGGTGCGCGACGAAGCCTACCCCGACAAACGAAGGCCGATTTCGTGCTTTGTTATCGATGCGGCCGATGGAGCTTTGCTTGCGGCGGCTCGAAACACGACGATCGAAGCGCGTGTCGAGTATGAACCGCGCACTCAACGAGAAGCGTTGAATGTTGTTGGAGTATTGCCCGGGCTTCAACGCTCGCGAGTTGTGATCTTCAATCACCTGGACAGCTTTTTCTCGGGTGCAAACGACAACGCGAGCGGAATCGCGACGACGGTCGGGCTTGCGCGACGCATTGCGATGCTTTCAGTCGAGAAGCGGCTTGCGGATTTCTTGTTCGTGGGGCTCGCCGCGCATCACGACGGCGGGGAGGGCATGCGAGCGTTTCGCGCGCGAGACCCAAGACGCTACGCGAGCCTGACCCACGCGATTCTGATCGAACACACGGACGCGCTTGGAGGGAAAGAAGCACAAGCAGCCGGGTGGCCCGAGAGCTTCAACGATCAGCGGCAGGCCTATCTCGGGAGCAAGGGATGGCCTGAGGTGAAATCCGCGCTCGCGGATCTGGTTGCTCGCAGCCAGGTGATGACCACGGCGCCGCAGACCGTAGACGCGTGCATTGGAGACTTGCTGGTGATCTGCGGCGAGATGCCTTCGTTCTGTCTAATCCAGGGCCCTCCTTACTATCACACCGATCACGACACGATTGATAAGATCAGCCGCGCGGGGATTGAGGCCGCGGTCGATTTTCATATGCGATTGCTCGAAGTGATCAAAGCGCTCGCTCCGGGAAGCTCCGAGCGCTGAAAACACTCCGACGGGCGCGAGACAGCGCGCAACCGAAGGGCGCCCGGAGAGACGCTGGTGCGGAGACCGGTCAGACCACTCCAGAGGAGTGGAATGTTTATAGAATACCAGCGTAGGTGCGGTTCCTCCTCAACTCCGTCAGGAGTTGAATGTCATGCTTTGGCTCGCGCGCGGGGCTCAAGTCGTCGCGGCACCGACATATCACTCCTAGCGGAGTGAGAACCAAAGGCACGCCAGCACCTATAAACATTTCACTCCTAACGGAGTGATGATCACCCTACGGGGTCCAAAGGGCGGCGGAGGATTCCTCTTAGGAAGAGAGAGCGCCCGGGTATTTGCAAAGCGTGCCCTGCTGCGAGTGGATGACTGCTCGTTAGGTCTGTGATAAGCTGCGCAGCCGTCAAAGGCTCCAACTCAAGAGGAGAAACCCTATGTCAAATTCTAAGCCATCAAAGCCGGAACCGAAGCTTTCACGACGCGCGATGTTGAAGCTCACTGCCGCTGGAGCTGCCGGTGTCACGTTCCTGCAGCGCCGCTCGCAAGCCTTGCCGCTCGCCGCCGAGAGCTTTCTCGATCGAACAACGATTGAGAGCATCGCCGATCGCGAGACGTCCGCGCTCAAGCCGCCGGTGCTGATTGATCTTCAAACGCACGTCTGGTGGCGGGCAGGCGGAATCGGCAAGATGACGCCGCGCGGGGAGAACTTTCTCAAGACGCTGGCAGGCGCGCGAGCCGCGGTCATCGGCCGCCCGGTTCCCGTCGCCGACATGGGCCGCGTGATGTTCTTCGACGACATCTTCATGCAGAGCCAGACCGACATCGCGTTTTTGAACAGCTTCGGCATGCGCGCGGCTTTCGACGGCGTCGATCTCTTCCCGCCGCGTGAGGCGGCGATGATTCGCTCGATGGCGCCTGCGCGAATCAAAGTGCTCGGCTGTGTCGATCCCCCGGACGGAAAGTCAGCCGTTGAGTCGCTCATCTACCAATGTGAGACGATCAAGATCGATGGCTTGAAACTCTATCCCCCGGGGCCGGACACCAGAGGCTGGCGAATGGATGATGAGAAGAACACCTATCCGCTTTACGAAGTGCTGCGCAAACATGGTGTCAAGAACATCACCGTGCACAAAGGTCTGCCCGGTTTGTTCCTCGAAGAGTTCTGTCACACCGACGACCTCGCGCGAGCGGCCGCCGACTTTCCGGATTTGAACTTCATCGCGTTCCACTGCTCGTACCCGTGGGAAGCGGAGCTTGCGGAGCACGGCAGAAAGTCAAAAGCGAAAAACATCTACGCGGAGACGGGCGGCATGGCGCGAGTGATGGTCCAGGAGCCCGAACGGTTTGCGACGATGATGGGAACTCTGATGGACGGGCTGGGAGCGGATCACATCTTGTGGGGAACGGACACGCCGGTGATCGGACCGCCGCACTGGCAGATTCAAGGCTTCCAGGCTTTCACGATTCCCGACGCGATCATCGAGAAGCACAAGTATCAGCAGCTCACGACGGAAGTGAAGAACAAGATCCTCGGCGAGAACGTAGCCCGCTTGTTCAAGATCGACGTGAAAGCGGCAAAGAAAGCTGTCGAGAACGACTTGCTGTACAAGCTTCGCGAGGATGGCAACCCGCTGCCGGTGGTTGTCGATATCAATAAGCTTCGTAAGAGCTGACCCAGGATTGCCGGCAAGAATATACAGCGTACGCGGAAACGCTAGTATTAATGCGTTTCCGTGAGTTGCGTAGTTGTACTGTAGCTCATATCGAGCTGTGGCGCGAAGCCGTTGCTACAACTTCATTTGGGTCCCAGGTTATTGCAACCTCGCGCGAGTAATCGTCCCTAATCCGTCAGTGCATACTTTCTGCAACGATAACCGCTATCGCAATGATGACAAGCACAGCGATGACTATGGATACGAGCAATCCGGCGCTACTCGCCACAATGCCTAAGATCGTCCGCGAGCGGGTCTCGCTCCAATCAGGGTCGTCTTGTGGAGATCGCTTCAGCACCGAAAGGACCTGCGTCCCCTTCCACAGGACACTTCCAGCCAATACGCTAGGACTCAAAAATGGCAGCGGTGCCACGAGGGCCAGCACCATTACCACTACGCCGAGCACCTTGTAGAATTTCCCTGCGTCGTATCGGAAGATGAACAACCCGGTTCCGAGTCCGATTGCGGACGACAGCAGATTGATACCGAGAAACAGCAGCACTGAGTAAACCAAAACGGCGATGCCGAACCCTTTGACGAATCTTGAGGCGTTGACGGCATCGTTGTAGTCAGTGAGCGCGGACGGCACAGGAATAGACGGTGCTTCGAAGATATTCATTAGATCTTTGTCCTTTCGAGTAGGGTAGCGTGAACTTGTTTCACGGAAGTCACGCTGACCCAGCACGAGACGCGCGCGCAAGTGAGGCAGCCGAACAAGGTCAATTAGACTGCACCGCGTCCAGACTTTCATCCTCCAAGACTTGCATCCTCCAAAACTTATGGACGCAATTCATCAGAGTAACAATGCATGAAACCAGGAATTACTTTAGTTGCGTATCACCCATCCGAGCCGGGGGGTCTCCGCGTTCAACCTTGTTGATACCTGAACTCTGACTCAGAGTTTCTGCCAAAAACCTGCACGGCTATTCATAATAATCCTTGACACCAAAACCCCCTTCAAATACGATGGTAGCGCTCGTAAATTCAGTGGATTGGCCACTCACCCAGGAGGTGTCAGGTGTCATCGAAGAGGCTCGTTCTCTTCATTCTTATCGCTGCGGCCGCCTTAATCAGCTTTAGCTCAAGCAGCGCAAACTCGAACTACAAAGAGGTGACGTTCAGCAAAGACGTTGCGCCGATCTTCTTCAACAATTGCGCCGAGTGCCATCGCCCCGGCGAAGCTGCGCCGATGTCGCTGCTCTCCTATAAGGAAGCGCGGCCGTGGGCGAAGTCCATCAAAGAGAAGGTCGTCACCAAGCAAATGCCGCCCTGGCACGCCGATCCGCACTACGGCACGTTCTCGAACGATCGCCGCATGAGCCAGGCTCAAATCGACACAGTTACCGCGTGGGTCGATCAAGGCGCAAAGGAAGGCAATCCGAAAGATTTGCCCGCGCCGCCCAAGTTTGTCGAAGGCTGGGTCATAGGCAAGCCGGATATCGTGTTGCAGATGCCTGAGGAGTTCACGCTCGAAGCGTCGGGGCCGGACGAGTATCAGTACTTCGAGATCCCGACCAACTTCAAAGAGGACGTTTACGTTCAGATGGCCGAAGCGCGGCCAGGCAATCGCAAGATCGTTCATCACATCATCGCGTTTGTTTCGCCTCCTTCGAAGGACGGCAAGCAGATGCAGTTCACCAAAGAGCAAATCGAGAAGTACCAGCAGGAATCCGAGAAGAAATCCATGTTCCGCAAGGAAGGCTTTTTGATGCGGATGAAGCCGGGTATGCCGGTTCACGACGACGGCTGTTCGCTGCCCAACGGCGGGAACGGCGAGTCGCTGGACACTAAAGAAGAATCGCGCGGGTTTGACTTGCTCGTGGGGTTTGCGCCTGGGATGCCTCCCGGAATAATGGAGCCCGGAACGGTAAAAAAGATTCCCGCCGGCTCGAAGATCCTCTTGCAGATGCACTACTCGAAGACCGCCGGTAAAGTCGAGAAGGACCGCTCGTCGATCGGGCTCATCCTCGCAAAGCAGCCGGCCGACAAACACGTCTACACGCACGGGATCGCGAACGTCTACTTTCAGATTCCGCCCGGCGCCGACAATCACAAGGTGACTTCGTGCTGGACCGCCAAGGAAGACATTCACATTTCAACGTTGATGCCTCACATGCACCTGCGCGGCAAAGCGATGAAGTTTGAGGCTTTCTATCCGGATGGGCGCTCGGAGATTCTGATCGACGTGCCGAACTACAGCTTCTCGTGGCAGACGGTTTATTACTTGAAGAAGACGGTCTCGATTCCGAAGGGTACGAAGCTCGTGGTGACGGCGCTGTTCGACAATTCGCTCAATAACAAGTACAACCCGGACGCGAAGCAGGCGGTTCGTTTCGGAGATCCAACGTACGACGACATGATGATCGGCTGGATCAGCTACACCGTTGACAAGCAGCGCTTGCGCGACGAGACGGCAGCGAACCGCGCGGGCAAATAGCAACATTGAGCTTAGGCTTCAGCCTGCTGGTGTTGGCAGCACCTGATTAAGCTGCTTCTTAGCGAGATGCAGCGGTGGCAAGGACTTTATCACGTACGACGCGCGTTGCGCGTCATCGACTACAGGTGGAGGATTTGATGAAGAAAGCGATTTTATTCTCAGCGGTGGCTGTCTTTGTTGCCGCGCTGTCTCTTGGTGTTTCGCCGGCGACGAGCGCAGGCGGCTCGGGCAAGAAGGAAGTCACGTTCAATAAGGACGTGGCCTCGATCATTTTTAACAATTGCGCCGAGTGCCATAGGCCGAACGACATCGCACCGATGTCGCTCTTGAGCTACAAGGAAGTGCGGCCGTGGTCTCGCTCGATCAAAGAAAAGGTCGTCAATCGCGAGATGCCGCCCTGGAGCCCGGATCCCGCATACGGCGAGTTCACCAACGATCACCGGCTCGCTCAGAAAGATATCGACACAGTAGTCGCGTGGGTAGATCAGGGCGCGAAGGAAGGCAATCCGAAGGATCTTCCCAGGATGCCTGACTTCGTCGCCGCCGGCGGCTGGGAGATCGGCAAACCCGACGTCGTTCTTCAGATGGCTGAAGAACACGTGGTCAAACCCGACGATCCGGACCAGTATATCAACTTCTTCGTCCCGACTAACTTCAAGGAAGACGTGTGGGTCCAGGCAGCCGAGGTTCACCCCAGCAACAGGCGTGTTGTGCATCACGTGATCGCGTTTATTCAAACTCCGCAGATGATGGCGAAACGAGTTGAAGACGCGAAAACCAAGGGTGAGAAGGTCGGCAAGCGCAGCGCTGGGGGCGGGGGACTGTTCTATCTTGACGGCAACCTTAGACGCGTGAAGATGGACGCGCCGATCATGGACAACGCTTGCGATCAGAAGATGGCAGCGGGCGGTCGCTCGGCCGGCGGCAACGATGAAGGCGGCAACGAGGGCCAGCTGCTAACAGGTTTCGCGCCTGGCAGCGGCAACACCGTCTATGCTGCGGGAACTGCAAAGCGCGTCCCGGCGGGCTCGACGCTGATGTTCCAGATGCACTACTCGGCGTTCAGGGGCTCGCTAAAGGAGAACGTGACCGACCGAACCAGCATTGGACTGATCTTTGCCAGGCAGCATCCCGACAAGATGGCCATAACCGGCGCGACGGCGAACTTAATGTTTAAGATTCCGGCGGGCGCCGACAATCACGAAGTGGTGGCTTGCCAGACGGTCCCCCGCGACATAACTGTGGTCAACTACATGCCGCATATGCATTTTCGAGGGAAAGACATGAAGTATGAGGCGGTCTATCCCGACGGGAAGCGCGAGACGTTGTTGTGGGTGCCGAAGTTCAGCTTCAATTGGCAGTCGGTTTACTGGTTAAAGCAGCCGGTGAATATTCCGAAGGGCACAAAGCTGATCATCACCGCTCACTTCGACAACTCAGCGAAGAACAAGTACAACCCTGATCCAAAGAAGGATGTCCGCTGGGGCGATCCGACTTACGATGAAATGATGGTTGGTTGGATGGACCTCACGGTTGACAATCCGATGAAAGCTCCGAAGCCTGATGCGGCTCGCGCGGCCTCGGGTAAGTAGTCACTTGTAAGGGCGTCCCTCCGTTGGACGCCCCTTCTCACAACTGCGCGAAATCTTGGGACGGAGGGGCGCCCGCGGAGGGACGCCCTTACATTTAGGATGTAACAACTTGACGTACACCGAGCGCCGGCCGCGAACTTCCTTCGCGGCCGGCGCGTTGTGTTAGAATGCAACCCGGCGGCGCACGCCGCCCTCTTAATCCGCCCCGCGAGGTACACGAGTATGAAGAAGCTGCTTTCACTCCTCTTTGTCGCTGCTTCACTTGCAATTATCTTCCTCGTAGCTTCGCCTTTAAGCCAGGCAAGCGACTCGAATAAAGGCGCTGCGCCCGTTACCTTTAACAAGGATGTCGCGCCGATCCTCTTCAAGAACTGCGCTGACTGCCATCGACCGAACGATATGGCGCCGATGTCGCTGCTGACCTACAAGGACGCGAGGGCGTGGGCCCGCTCGATTAAAGAGAAAGTTGTCACTCGTCAGATGCCGCCGTGGCACGCCGATCCGCACTACGGTCAGTTCTCGAACGATCGCACGCTTTCGCAGCGGGACATCGATACGATCGTTGCCTGGGTCGACCAGGGAGCGAAGGAAGGGAGCTCGAAAGACCTTCCTGCACAGCCCAGCTTCCCCGTAGATTGGAAGATCGGCAAGCCCGATGTGGTTCTCTCGATGCAAGAGGACTACACGCTTGAGGCCAACGGCTCCGACGAATACATCAACTTTACTATGCCGACCAGCTTCAAAGAGGATGTGTGGATTCAGGCCGCCGAGATTCACCCCGGCAACAGGAAGGTCGTACATCACGTCATCGCGTTCATACAGACTCCGCAGATGCTTGCTCAATGGAAGAGCACCGGAGGACGTCCGAGCGCCCAGTCCATTTTCTATCAGGATGGAACGTTGGTTCGCGCGAAGCTGGACTCGCCGGCCTACGATGACGGCTGCAGCGCGCCAAACGGCGGACTGGCTCGAGGCAGCGGCCAGGAAGGGCTTGGGTTCCCCTTGTGCTTCTACACCCCCGGCAAGGATCTGGATGTGTTTCCTCCGGGCACAGCCAAGATGATTCCCGCCGGCTCGAATATTGTCCTTCAGGTTCATTATTCGAAGACGACTGGCAAGGTTGAGAAGGACCGCAGCAGCGTAGGGCTGTTCTTCGCCAAGGGGCCTCCCGAGAAAGTGCTCACGTCGTTCGGCGTTATCAATCACTACTTCAAGATTCCCGCGGGCGCCGACAACCACGAAGTCAAAGCGTGCTACACCTTCAGCCGCGATGTCGAGATTCTCACTTTCCTTCCGCATATGCACCTTCGCGGCAAGGACATGAAATACGAGGCGATCTATCCGGACGGCAAGCGCGAGACAGTGCTCTTCGTTCCGAACTACGATTTCAACTGGCAGACGTTGTACAAGCTCGAGAAACCGCTTGTGCTTCCAAAAGGCGCGAAGATGCTCGTCACCGCTCACTACGACAACTCGGAGAGGAACAAATACAATCCTGACCCCACGAAGACCGTGCGATTTGGAGACCCAACCTATGACGAGATGATGGTTGGATACTTTGACTACGTCTCGGCGGCGCGAGCCCGCAAGATCGCGAACATCGATCTTAAGACGTACGACACATACGTGGGGGAATATGCGATCGGGCCGCAGCTTTTCTCGATCGTCAGGGAAGGCGACAAGCTGATGTTCTCGGTGCCGGGACAGGGTAAGGTGGAAGCTTTCCCTGAATCCGATACGAAGTTCTTTTTCACGGTCATCGACGCGCAAGTTACTTTCGTGAAGAACGAGAAGGGCGACGTAACCGAGCTCCTCTTTGAGGTTAATGGCATGAAGCTGCGAGCAAAAAGAGTGAACAAGACCGCTTCGAGCGGCACAGGTAAATAGGTGTTGCCCGCGTTATTGTTTGGTGACATTTAAATGTTCAGTTCGCCCGATGATTTCCAGGGCGTCTGAATCGCTTGAAGCGGAAGGAGAGTAAGGATGAAAAGAACTCTGGGGGCCTCGATCACCGCTCTTTTACTGGGAGCTTTCTGTGCTGTAGCTGTAGCCGGCGGTCCCGACGTGACGAAGGGCAACGTCACGTTCGCGAAAGACGTCGCGCCGATCTTCAACAACAACTGCGTCGCGTGCCACCGGCCGGGCGAGATCGCTCCGATGTCGCTGTTGAGCTACAAGGACGCGCGGCCGTGGGCGAAGTCGATAAAAGAAAAAGTCGCCACCGGGGTGATGCCTCCCTGGCATGCCGACCCGCACTACGGGACATTCGAAAACGATCGGCGGCTCTCTCAAAAAGACATCAATACAATCGTGTCCTGGGTCGATCAAGGCGCGATGGAAGGCAATCTCAAAGACTTGCCTCCTGCGCCTCAGTTCACCGACGGCTGGAACATCGGCAAACCCGACGTGGTCTTTTATCTGCCTCAGGAGTTCACTGTGCCCGCAAGCGGCACCGTCGAGTACAAGTACTTCAAAGTGCCGACCAACTTCAAACAGGACATGTACATTCAAGCCTCCGAGATTCGTCCCGGTGACCGCAGCGTCGTCCACCACATAATCGTGTTCTCGCAGAGCGCGAAGGAGCCGCGGCGCTTGATAGTCGGATATGCTCCGGGCGAACAGCCTGCGGTTATCAGCAAAGGACTCGCGCGAAAAATACCGGCCGGCTCCGACCTTGTCTTCCAGGTTCACTACACGCCAAACGGTACCGTGACGAAGGACAAATCTTATGTCGGGTTTGTATTTTCCAAAGAGCCGCCAAAGGCCGAAATCCTGACGAGGCCGATTATGAACGCGCGGTTCGCGATCCCGCCGGGCGACCCGAGCTATCGCGTCGAGTCTACGTTCACTTTCACTCAGGACTCGCACGTATATTCGTTGATGCCGCACATGCACGTTCGCGGGAAGGACTTTGAGTTTCGAGCTACGTTCCCCGACGGCACGTCGAAGGTCCTGCTGTCGGTCCCGAAGTATGACTTCGCGTGGCAGACCTACTACGTGCTGAAAGAACCGTTGGCCGCGCCCAAGGGCACACGTATCGATTGCCTCGCTCACTTCGATAACTCGGAGAAGAACAAGTACAACCCCGATCCGAAGAAAGAAGTGCGCTGGGGCGATCAGACCTGGGAAGAGATGATGATCGGCTGGATGAGCTACACGGTGGACGCGCCTCAGGGCAAGGCGGACACTGTCGGCCAGAACAAGTAGGACCGACGATCTGATTCTTTCGTCTGAGACCTTAGGTTAGAATTGAGGGGCCGATTCAACTCTCCGGTTGGGTCGGCCCCGATTCGTATGAAGATGAAGAGAGACAGGGCGACTGGGAGAAGGAGCGAGGGGGCGACGGGTTCTTGCGTACCAATCCCCGTTGCGACTTGGAGGCTCTGCGTCTCTGCGTTGATTCTGACTGCCTTTTTTTTACTTCCTTTTGCCTTGAGCCCTGCTTCCGCGCACGAGCCGATCACGACGAAGGTCAGATTCAATAAAGAACTCGTGCGAATCTTGCAGCGGAATTGCCTGGGTTGTCACCACACCGGCGGGATAGCGATGTCGCTTGCGACTTACGACGAGGCGCGGCCGTGGGCAAAGGCAATCAAAGAGGAATTGCTCGAGAAGCGCATGCCGCCCGGGCACGCGGTGAGGGGCTACGGCGAGTTCCGCAACGCGCCGGCGATCACTCAGCGCGAGATCGACTTGATCGTCAACTGGGTCGAAGGCGGTGCGCCAAAGGGCGACGATATCGACCTGCCCGCCGGTCCGCTCTTTTCAAATGACTGGTTGTTGGGCGCGCCGGACCTAATCCTGAAGCCTCAGTCAGAGTCTCAAGTCGCAGCGGACGCCGACGAGCAAAGAACATTCTCACTACCAACTGATTTGAAAGAGGACCGGTGGCTCACGGCTATTGATCTTCGTCCGGGCAACGGCTCAGTAGTTCACTGCGCGACGTTCTCCTTGCAAGGCGGACAGACGGCAGATCCGATGAATCCAGCGAGAGCAGCCTCGGGAAGTCGTGCGGAAGCGCCCATGTCTTCGTCTTACGCCAACCCCCAACCCCCCACTCCCAACCTCTGTCTCGGCACTTGGGCGCCGGGCCAACGCACCGTCGCTTTGCCTGAGGGAGTCGCGCAGCTTCTGCCCGCCGGCTCGCGAGTCGCAGTGACGATTCACTATCGCGGCGCCGGCGAAGCAACAAAAAACCTTAGCGAAGTCGGCTTGTACTTTGCGAAGTCCGCGCCTCGCAAGCAACTTAAACAGATCGCCATCACCGATGCCGACGCGATCATCTCCGCCAGCACGGAGCTTCAGCGCTTCAAGACCTCAGTCACGATTCAAGATGACACTGAAGCAATTGCTATTCGTCCGCGCGTTCATCCGCTCGTGGCTTCGGTGCAAGCTACGGCGTTTCGACCGGACGGCACTCAAGAGATTTTGATATGGACACGCGGGTATCAGTTTGACTGGCAGCAGACTTATTACTTCAAGCAGCCAGTCTCGCTGCCAAAGGGAACGCGGGTGGAAGTGATAGCCTACTTCGACAACTCCGACAGCAACACAAAGAACCCGAACGACCCGGCAAAACAAGTCCGCTGGTCCGACCTTACACCGGAGCCGCAGTGCGCTCTCCTCGTAGCAAGACCCCGCAACGCCGAGTAATCAGGCGAACCGGCGCTGATCCAAGCTTGTCTGGCGGGTGCGGTCGTTGGCTTCAGAAGGAGTGAAAGGGATTGGCGATTGAGGGGCGGCGGCCAGCCGCCCCTGGAACACCTACTTCGTGACGTCCTTGGACGTGATGTCGATCGTGATCATGAAACCGTTGGTGCCCTTGTACTCGAACTTCTTGTCGCCGACCCGATAGGCCTCGACATCGTTGGGCATCATCACGAAGCCGCTGTTCCTTGGTACGCCAAAGTATTTGAGGTTGTGGATGACTATCGGATCGTCAGTCATTCCGGGAAACCGGTTGAGCACGACTTCCGCAGTCTTACCATCGTCGATTCGAGCTTCAGCGTGATCCTTGCTCGCCTTCCAATCTATCTTTCCGTCTTTGGCTATGACGAACGACTTCCACTTCACCGGATAGACGTGACCTAGAATCGTAGCGATTCCCTCACGCTGTGCTTTCGTAACCGAAGAATCGAACGTCAGGACAGCCCAATCCATCTGGCTCATCGAGAAGTCTCCGCCGAGATCGCCGGAAACCCAGAACTTCGCGCCGTCGAGCTTCACCGAACCGTAGTTTCCACTGTTAACCTGAAACGCGTTGTTGAACTTGCAGAAGTGTTCGCCAGCCGCGCCGTGTCCCGCGTGCGACGCCGGTTTGGTGTTGAAGTAGCACTGGCAGAACATCGGACAACTGCAGGCCTCGATAATGGTCGCCTTCATTGCCCACTCGGGTGCAGCAAGTTTGGCCTGGGCGCTGGCTGAGCTGACGTTGACTAAGAGGAACAGGACCACTGTAAGGAAAACGAGCTTTCGCATGAGAATACCTCCTGGTCTGAGCGGCTGCGGCACCCGAGAGTCCGCTCGATTAGCCGGACGCCAAGCGCCGCATTCGCGTATTACGATTTGAAGAAAGATCGGGGAGCGCCGCCGGAAAAGTGAGGTGTTCGGCCAGCGGAAGCTCCGTCTGAGCGAGGCTTGCGGACGCTAACAGGGCCAATCCACCGCGATGCCTCGCCCCTGAGCCAAAGCAATCTAGTCCCGGGCGCCGCGCTTTGTCAAACGACTCGGGCGCCAATAATCTACCTCCTATTGGGCAGACGATTGGGTTGGTGGCTGTAGTTGAATGAACTGCTGCTTCGGTGCGAGTTGATCTTCCGTTTCGAGCCGCCACAAACAATCAGCCACCCCGAACGGGCCGTCCATTCGCCCGTCATAGTCTCGACACATCTGAGGACGAGTCTCATACACGCCGCAAACGTAGTTCGTCGCGCCGGCGTCGGTCTTGATCTCTTGAAGCGCGTTACATCGCTGCGGGATCGAGAAGTAATACTCTGTTTGGCCGCGTTTTTGAACGTAGTCAATTTTGAACCCGTGAAGCTCCATCCAATGAATCTCGTCGCGAGCTTCGTCATCGACTTCGCCTCCGAAGAAAGTCATCGACATGCAGCACTTGCCGCAGATGAGACACAGTTCGGATTTTCGCTTCGCGGACAATCGCTTTTTCATTCGGTGTACCTCTTTGAAGGAGCTATCGAACCTGAACGCCTTATCAAGACGAGGCGAGTATACCTGATTCGGGTCAGCGGGCGAACGGTGGTTCAGCGCATGAACTTGCGTCGAATGGCAAGCAGGAGCAAAGCCGCCTGCACGGGTCCGAGAATGGTTTCAAGCGTGACGAGCGTCTGCGCCCAGTTTGTGAGCGGCCGCGGCTCCGGCTTCTGCAAGGTCATCACCGCGAGGCTGTATGTGAGCGCGCGAGAGAATTCAAGCGGCTGCCCTATTCCGTCTTCGATAATCGTTGACACCGCTGTCGCTGATGACGCACCGTCATTCGATGCCTTTGGCGGTGACTGCGCGAAGCCAACGCGCATGTAGAGCAGCGCAAAGACGAACCACACAGCCGCAAGCACGCCTAGCGCGCGAAGTATCCTCTCGCCGTATCCGCTCACAGCCCAGTACAGCATATGCAGCCAGTCTGATTTCCAGAATCTCCAGCCCTTCCACTTGGTGCGCCGCGTGAGGTCCATCGCCCAGTATCGAAACCGCGACGCCTCTTCGTAACGGTTGTTCGACTCGGCGTTCTCGGCTAGCTGGCGGCATGCGATGGCGAGAAGGCGGTTCGGGGAAAAAACGTCGTTTGCTTCCAGCGCTGCGATCTCCTGTTTGATGCTGATACGGTCCCACTGCCAGTCGACGTCGGTGAAGACGAATTGGCGAGAGTCGACGTTGACGAACCAGTGAGGTCGGAGGTTTAGCGTATGAAAAGCTATCCGATCTCGGTGTTCGATTCTGACGTGTTGAAAATCGAGCGACGGATCATTGCCGAGGGCTCTTCCTGTTAGGCTGGTTCCATCCTTCGATAGCCTATCGGTTGCACTTCCAAAGAAGTGAATAGAGTCATTGAAAGAGGCGCGACTGAAGTCTGCCAAAGCATGAAAAACTGACCGGTTGAAGTCCGCTTCGCCGAACTTGGCCTCGGGGAAATGGGCGTCGGCGCTGAACGTCGCGTCGCTGAAGCGCGCATGCGCGCCGAAAGCGGCCTCTCCGAAGTCACCATCGGCGCTGAACGTGGCCTCTTCGAAGTCCGCATCCGCGCTGAACGTGGTCTCACGGAAATCCGCATCCGCGCTGAACGTGGCCTCTCTGAAGCGTGCATCCGCGGTGAACGTGGCATCGCTGAAGTCCGCATAGGTCTTGAATGTGGCAGAGGAGAAGTACGCATCCAAGCTGAATGTTGCAAATCTGAAGTGCGCATATGCACAAAACGTTGCACATCTGAAGTGCGCATCTGCACTAAACGTTACCTCTCTGAAGTAAGCATCCGCGCTGAACTCGGCAGAGCCGAAGTCTGCATCGCGCTGAACGCGGCAGCGAGGAAGTGCGTGTCTGCGCTGAACACGGCAGACATGAAGCCTGCGACCGCGCCGAAGATGGCCCAGCTAAAGTCGGCCTTGCCGCGGAATGTCGCAGAGCTGAAGTTCGCAGGCTTACTAAACGTGGCATACCTGAAGTCCGCAGCCGCGCTGAACTCAAAGCCCTTGAAATCAACTTCGTCGGGAAACCACACCCCTCGAAAATCAAAGTCTTTCTTAATGAGCTTGGTATCGAGCGCCGCCTTGAAATCAGCGCTCTTCTCTTTGCCGGGATAATGGAGCACGCAGTAGCGCTGGTCCTCATGCTCCTTGTAAAAGGGAAGCCCCGTACAGGCCGAGCGCATCCACTCTTCGCAGTCGCAAACGAAGCCCGGCTCGCTAGCAGGTTCGGGCGAGGGTTCGTCGTCGGTTTTAGGGTCCGGTTCGAGGGCGGTGTCGGTTTCCGCTTCGATGGATTCTTCCGCGGACGGCAACAGCGGAGACGACTCTTCAACCATAAGTCTCCTCTCGGGAGTAATGCTACTTTCGCGCGAAGTGTAAATGAACGCTGGTGGCTAAGCCAACATGATTCAACCGGAAAAGTATCAACCGCGAACTCGTTTGCTCATCTACACCCAAAACAGGCTCGTTAAGGATGCCTGCCAAGAAACCTATTCCTCCTGGTATCATCGAAGAGATCGATAGAACGAATGGACAAGCTTAACGTCACAACCTGTCCGTCTTGTGGCAGCAAGAGGATCAAGAGAGTTCGGCGAAACTTGATCCGCACGTTCGAAGGGCACGAATACTCAGTACCAAACCTGGAGTATTACGAGTGTTTAGAATGCGGTGAGAAGGTTTACGACCGCGAGGCAATGCGACAGATAGAGTCGCATTCGCCGGCGTTCAAGCGAGCCAGCTCCAAACGCAAGTCCGGCCGAACCGGCCGATCTGTTTGATATCCTTCAAGTCTTAGCGACCCAGGAACTGCTGAAGAAGCCATCGAACTTCTCCGAGGTGAGTGCCGATAATCCCACCAACCATACCCACCTCGTAAGAGGTGGGTTCGTGATGATGTGGCCTACACAAGGCATACATTCGACCCGCTGGGTTACCATACCCACCTCGTAAGAGGTGGGTCCGTGATGATGTGGCCTGCATTAAGCGCATAGGACTGTCTCGGGCGTCGATAGCATCACATACCCACTTCTCACGAAGTGGGTATGCAGCGACAGGCGCGCTTCGTTGTAGGCGGCAACATTACGTACCCACTTCTGACGAAGTGGGTATATCCACAAACTGCGTTGGTAGGATTGTCCGTGAACACTTATCAACTTTCTCAGCCAGCGCTACTCGCCACGCGTTCTTATGCCGTGCGCGAGATCGACTGCTCCGACCCCAATGCTGCCTGGGCTGCGGCTAAACGCGCGATCGGGACTCGATAAGGCGAACACGAAACGTAGCTCAAGCCTATTCGATGACAGAACCCAACCGAAGCAGGTTCGCCGCCGTGCTCGCCGCAGATGCCGACTTTCAAATCCGCGCGAGTCGCACGGCCTCGCTCGGTGCCGAGCTTGACCAGCTCTCCGACGCCTTCTTGATCGAGCACCTGGAATGGATCGTTCTGCAAGATCTGGTGCTCCATGTAAAACGGAAGGAACTTTCCTGAATCGTCTCGCGAGATCCCAAAAGCCGTCTGAGTCAGATCGTTGGTTCCGAACGAGAAGAACTCCGCGACTTCGGCTATCTTGCCCGCGGTGAGCGCCGCTCGCGGAAGCTCGATCATCGTGCCAACCAGATACTCGATCTGCTGCCCGGTTTCTTTCATTACTTCAGCGGCTACTCGGCGCACAACGTCGGCTTGGAGCTTAAGCTCGCTGACCATGCTCACCAACGGGATCATGATTTCGGGCAGGACCTTCACGCCTTTTTTCTGAACTCGAGCCGCCGCTTCGAAGATCGCGCGCGCCTGCATTTCGGTTATCTCGGGGAAGACGACTCCGAGCCGGCACCCGCGATGTCCGAGCATCGGGTTCGCTTCGTGCAGCGTCTGAACACTTGACCAGAGATGCTTGGCTTTCACCTTTAGTTTGCGAGCGAGCGCCCTGGTTTCTTCTTCGGTGTGCGGGAGGAACTCGTGAAGCGGCGGATCGAGCGTTCGGATCGTGACCGGCAGTCCGTCCATCGCGCGGAAGATGCCCTCGAAGTCTTTGCGCTGAAGCTTGAGCAGTTGAGCGAGCCCGCCAATGTACATGTGTTTCGGCTCTTCGATCTCGTGCTTCAGCTCTCTTCGTTGGCGAGCAAGCTCGGCTCGCTTTTCGTGAGAGCCGGTGCGCCGCGCGTCGTCTTCAACTCTTGCGATCTCGCGTTCGAGCTTCTTGTAGTCCATCGAACCAAGGATCATCTGCCGCACGAGGTCGATGCGATCGCCTTCGAAGAACATGTGTTCGGTGCGGCAGAGCCCTATGCCTTCCGCGCCAAAGCCGCGAGCCACCCCCGCATCGCCGGGCGTGTCGGCATTCGCGCGCACACGCATCGTTCGATACTTGTCGGCAAATTTCATTAGCTGGTGAAAGTCCTCGCCAAGCTCGGGGTCGACGAGCGGCGCCTGGCCGGCGATCACGCGGCCGGTCGTGCCGTCGATCGTGATCCAGTCGCCTCGCCGAACGCGATAGCCGTTCGCCGTGAACTCGTTCTTCGCGTAGTTGATGTCAACGTCGCCCGCGCCCACTATGCAGGGCTTGCCCCAGCCGCGAGCGACCACTGCGGCGTGGGAGGTAGGTCCGCCTGTCGAGGTGAGAATCCCCTGGGCTGCGTCCATTCCGCGCACGTCTTCGGGCGAAGTTTCGCGCCGCACGAGTATGACTGGGTTCCCGTCTACCGCCCAATCTTCGGCGTCGCGAGGCGTAAATACGACCTGACCGCCGGCCGCGCCCGGGCTTGCGTTGATGCCATGCGCCAGCACCTTTAACTCGGCTTTAGGATCGATGGTCTTGTGGAGCAATTGATCCAGGTCGCCGGGCGGCACGCGAAGCACGGCGGTGCGCTCGTCGATCAAGCCTTCGCGAGCCATATCGACCGCGATCTTCACTGCGGCCGGGCCGGTGCGTTTGCCGTTGCGAGTTTGGAGCATCCACAGCTTGCCGCGCTCGACTGTGAACTCGAGGTCTTGCATGTCGCGGTAGTGACGTTCGAGTGTGTCGGCGACTTCGACGAACTGCTTGTAGACTTCGGGCATGTCCTGATTCAACTGGCCGATGTGCTTGGGTGTGCGGATGCCGGCTACGACGTCTTCGCCTTGCGCGTTAACGAGGTAGTCGCCGAACAGCTTCTTCTCGCCGGTTGCCGGGTTGCGAGTAAAGGCAACGCCGGTGCCCGAGTCGGCGCCCATGTTTCCGAACACCATTGTGACTATGTTGACCGCGGTGCCAAGGTCGTCGGGAATCTTCTCGCGGCGGCGGTAAGCTATCGCGCGATCGCCGTTCCAGGAGCGGAAGACGGCTTTCACCGCTTCCTGAAGCTGGCGGTGCGGGTCCGTAGGAAACGCCAGCCCGGTGTGACCCTTGACGATCTTCTTGAATTCTTTGCAGACGTTTTTCAAGTCTTTGGCTGTGAGATCCGTGTCCAGCGCGGCTTTAGCTTTGCGCTTGGCTTCCTTGAGCGCGTCCTCGAACAGCTCCCCGTCGATGTTCAGAACTATCTTGCCGAACATCTGAATGAATCGCCGGTACGCGTCGTAAGCGAAGCGCGAGTTCTGAGTCAACCGCGCAAGCCCTTCGAGGGTGCGATCGTTGAGGCCGAGGTTCAGAACCGTGTCCATCATGCCTGGCATTGAGAACTTCGCGCCCGACCGCACGGAGACGAGCAACGGATTTTCCGGGTCGCCCAACCTCTTGCCGGTCGCGCGCTCGACTTCGCTCAGGGCTTCAAGCGTTTGCTCCCACATTCTCTCAGGGAACTTGCCGCCTTCCGCATAGTAGGCATTGCAGGCTTCGGTGGTTATGGTGAAGCCGGGCGGGACCGGCAGTCCGGCGTTGGTCATCTCGGCCAGGCCGGCGCCCTTTCCTCCGAGCAGGTCTTTCATCGAGCCGTTTCCGTCTGATTTGCCGTTGGCAAAAAGGTAAACGTATTTGTGGGTCATCAACACTCTCCGTTCCGTTTCGAGCGGTCACACTGATGAGAAATTCGTCTCAAGCAGAACTATATCGAATACTGGATGGTGAAGTGGGTTGTCAAGTTAGCGGTTCGATGGCTGGCCTCCGAGACGTCGATTCTTAGCTCGGTCCCTGCGTCTTGGCGACTTTGCTGCTAGTAGGGTTTCGACACCAACTAACCGCAGAGATGCTGAGCCGCAGAGATTCCGCGGAGAAACCATCGAATCAGAACTACTAGCGCCGGATGAAAATGAGAAGTAGCGGATGATCAATCGAAAATGTCTGAGACTCGGCATCGAAATCCAGGCACGACATCGTCCAGGTCGAGTTCGTCTCCGTTGCTTAGGCTGAGTGCGTCGTTAGGAGATCGATGGACCTTCACAGATCTCGAATCCGGATCTAGAGTGAGCACCACCCTTACTCCCGCCTTTAGCCACATGGCTGCCTTTTCTGCGACTTCGCGTGCGGTGTCCGACGGCGAAAGCGTTTCGACGACGAGGTCGGGCGCGAGTTCGAGATAGCGTCTCGTGTCGGCATCGGCAGGGATTCGGCCCTTAGCGACGAACGAAACGTCAGGGGCAAGCACCGTAGCGCGGCCGTCGGCAGTACGAGCGATGACAAAGCCTGTCCCGGCGGCGAGCACGTCTCCGAGGTCATTGCTCCGCACGTGTACTGACAGGAACCCTTGAAATCTGCCAGTAGCCTTGCCGTGTTCGTATCCAGTAGGAGACATCTCGCGTAATTCTCCTTCGATGAGTTCGTAGCGCGAGCCTCGGGGCATTCGCAAAAGCTCATCCTCGGTTATGAATCGCGCTATTGTGCTCATGATCGATTGCCGCCTTGATGGAACTTATCCGAACAGTTAAGAGCTGTCAACAAATGCAATAACGGACGCCTTGTACGGGCGGCCTTACGTGGCCGCCCCTCGTAGAGAAAGGAAGGCCCTCCTTATGCGAGGGGCGGTCAGAGAGGGCCGCCCGTACAAGCCATTCGACCCGTTGTCAGGCTCACAATCCCTTTGTCGCGGCTGCAATGGTGAGCGAAGTCAGAACGTATTCGTGTCCGTTCGAAGCTTGCGCTCGAAGCGGTATTCCAAGCTGCGAGTGCAGCCAGTAGTCGCACGTGTCTTGCCCGAGGTGCAGCTTGAAATGACGCGCCGGAAACTCGCCAGCCCGAGTCTTGATGGTCTCTTCGCCGATAAAATCAGCAGTCGCGTGCATCAGCGTTCCCATCGCTTTATCGAATTCAAAAGGCGCAATGTAGCCTGTCAACCGACTCTGGCTCTTACTATTGCCCGATGTGTCAAACGTCCAGCCCTCGGACGCCATCGCCGGCGTAGAAAGAAACCAGCGCTGGGGTACTTCAATGGTCTGCGACACAACTCCCGACACGCTTCCGCGCATCCGGGCTGTCATCGTGTCTCCGTCGAAACTGAAACGCGTTCGTGTTCGGTCGGAGCCGCGTGTTTTGGTGATTTCGGCGAACGAAGGCCGGCGCTTCGCGTCGATCTTTTGAAACACTTCGGTAGTTAGATCTCCTGAGCTGATTCGACTGTGGATCAGGTACCCTCCTTCAGTGGTGCTGAACAACTCGAACTCTTCTTTGCCAAACTCCTTGCCGGTCTGATCGCGGTATGAGTAAGAGCCGTTTGCGATCTTCGGCCCCCGGTCTGTTCGCCCGTTGTGAACAAGCTCTCGGCCATTGAGAATCGCAGCGAGATCTTCTTCAATGGTCTTCGAAGCGGGCGTCTCGACGATGCGGCCGATCTCGTCTCCGTCGCGTTCGACAATCACGGTCGGCACGTTCGTGATCTGCCGAGCCTGAACGGTGTCGACTGGCTGGTGGAACTGATTGTCTATCCCGACGAGTTTGAGTTGGAGCTTGTCGTTGCCCGCTTCCCGAAGCGCCCGGAGAAGACGTGGCACGTAGTTCTTGCTGTCCGGGCACCAGGTCCCTAAAAACACCGTCACGGTCGAAGCCTTGTTGCTCGACTTGATCTCGCCGACCGCTTTGGGGTTGGCCTGGCAGGTCTCCATGATCGCGCGCCAGACCGGAACCGTCTCCCAAAGCTTATCGGAGGTCATCTCACCCGTAGCTCCCGGATGCGAGCGGATCAAGATGAGCTTTGCATCAAGCGCGAATGCATAGACCGGTCCGTCAACGCGAGTGAACCTGCCGAGCTTCTGAACCGGCGCGCCACCCGCGGAAGTTGCGGTCGAGCGATCTGCCGCGAATGTGAACGTGTCCCGCGGGACAGCGCTGACTGTATGCTCCTTTGTGTCCAGCACGATTGCGCGATCAACCTTAGGCGAGATCAAGGCGAGCAGGGACGGCGAATCGCAAACCAGCACCTGAGCTGAGCGGTCCAGCTCGTTGTCGATGTAAACATCGCGCGTCGAGTCATTCCAACTGAGCGCGGCGCTCTTATCGCCTTGCGCGGCGATGGCAATCGCGCACGAGACGAGAAGCGCGAACGCCGTTAAATGAATCTTCATCTTATCGCTTTCTTTTAGAGCGGGCGGACAGTGTCACGTACCGTCAGACGATGCAGGCGGGACGCCTGCGCTCCCAGGCATCAAAAGCCGCCGCCTTTCTTTGGCGCGTCTTTTACCGCGAGCAACTCGATTTCGAAGACAAGATTGGCATCGGGAGGAATCTTGGGAGGGCTGCCTGGCGGCCCGTAGCCGAGGTTGCTCGGGATGATCAGCTTGCGTTTGCCGCCCACCTTCATAGTCATCAGTCCTTCGCTCCATCCCTTAATGATCGGGTCGACGCCGAGACGAAACTCGAACGGCTGTCCACGATCGAGAGAGCTCTCAAACTTGGTTCCATCCTCGAGCCAGCCCGTGTAGTGCACCGTAACCATCTTGCCTGGGGAAGGGCTCTCACCTTTTCCAACGACTTCGTCAATGTACTTAAGTCCGGAGGCTGTGGTTACCTCACTGCCCTCGCTTCCCGGTCGAAGCGCAAGGAAAACTACGACGATGGCGATCGCGCCGATGATCCCGGCGACGATGAATACGTTCTTTTTGCTGGATTGGTGTTTCCTGGAGTAAGTAACTCGCGACGAACCTCCACCTCTTCTGGTTTTTCTTTTTCTACTCTGTGGCAAGTTCGCTCCTTTCGGGTCAGTCTGAAGTCCGCAGGGCAGATCCTCGTTGTAGTCTGGCGCCGACGCCAGTCAATCTTTTACCACAAAGCCTCGCTTCGCCGGAACGCGATCGCGCATTTCTGAGCAGCCGTGTTGATCTCGAGTCGCGGCTGTGCTACGAATGACCGCCTGAGCGGGGGAGCGCCGCCCGCAACCATTTTCGTTCTTGAAGAGCTGCTGGCCAAACGGCCGCACCAATTTTCATTCTCGTAGGGTTGCAGGGCGCTCCAGGAGGAGAATCGATGACGACAAAAACGAATCTTGCCGGCCGATTCCGCGCCGTCGCGCTGATGATCTTGTTGCTGACGGCCGTAGCCAATGCTCAGACGCCTAGCGTCACAAGCTCGCGTCCGGCGACCGACCCGGCGCTTCAACGTCTGGAACGCGAGATTGCGCGGGTAGCGAAAGTGTCGGGCGGCGTAGTTGGCGCGACGGCGATTCATCTCGAAAGCGGCCGGCGAGTCTCGCTGAACGGCGCCGAGCGCTTCCCGATGGCGAGCACTTTCAAAGTGCCGCTCGCGGTGCAGCTTCTGACGCGTGTGGACAAGGGCGAGTTGAAGCTCGACCAGATGATCGAGGTAAAGCGGAGCGATCTTCATCCGGGGAGCGGCACGCTAGCAGACATGTTCAACAAAGGC
The DNA here is from genome assembly GCA_038040485.1 of Candidatus Onstottus arcticum. Lineage (GTDB taxonomy): Bacteria > Acidobacteriota > Blastocatellia > UBA7656 > UBA7656 > Onstottus_B > Onstottus_B arcticum. The sequence goes on along the minus strand of JBBPIE010000003.1, from coordinate 244,727 downwards.
GGGCTCTCGTTGTCGGTGCGGAACCTGATGGAGCTGATGCTGCTGATCAGCGACAACAGCGCGACCGACATTCTTCTGCGAGAGGCGGGAGGCGGAGAGGCGGTCACCGGCCGGATGCGGTCGCTTGGCATCGAGGGCATCAACGTGAATCGTTCGTGCGCACGGCTGATCGCGGACTGGATCGGCGTGTCGAACCTTCCGCCGGAGGAAACCTGGACGCCTGAGATGTTCAAGCTCGTGTTTTCGACCGTGAGGCCGGAAGAGCAAAAAGCGGCGGTCAGGAAGTTCGACAGCGACCCTCGCGACACGTCTACGCCCGACGGAATGGCTGCGCTGCTCGAACGAATCTATCGCAAAGACCTGCTAAAGCCGGAAAGCGCGGAGCTGTTGTTAGACGTGATGCGGCGATGCAGGACCGGGGAGGCGCGGCTGAGAGGTATCTTGTCCGAAGGGACCGAGATCGCTCACAAGACCGGGACTATCGGAGGAAGCACTAACGATGTCGGCATCATCACGTTGCCGGACGGCGCGGGACATTTAGCAATCGCGGTGTTCGTGAAGTCCTCGGGAAAGGATGTCGCGGCGCGCGAGCGGGCCATCGCCGAGATTGCTCGCGCGGCGCACGATTTCTTCCTGTTTCAGCCCAGGGGATCGTCTTGAGAAGGCGCTGATTTTTGGCCATCCGGCGCAAATCCGATTCTGCTTGCCGGGCGTAGATACGGTTGGCGCGATAGAAGGAAGTGAGTCTGTATCCGGGAAGTCTCCAAGGCAAGATTGCTTTTCTCGGAATAGGCATTATTCTTGTAGCCGGTAAGACTCGGCTGTCCACGCACGCAATGCGGCATCAGCGCTACGACCATGCCGAGGTTCAGATCAAGCGGGTTCGAAACCAATATGCGGCTGAACGGCCGCTCTCAGTAATCACAAAGGAAAAGGAGTGAATCACCAATGCGGAAGATTTTGATCGTAGTGGCAATAGCAATGGCAGTCGCGTTCGGAAGCCTGAACACCCCGGCTGCGTCCACTGAGGACAAGAAAATGGCGAAGCCAGCCAAACCCAAGTCGCTTTATTCGCGGCTCGGCGGGAAAAAGGCGATAACGTTGGTAGTGGATGCGTTCGTCGGAAACGTAGCAGCCGACAACCGCATCAACAAGGGCTTCGCCGCGACGGCCGGGGATCCCAAGCGACTTGCGAAGTTCAAAGGAAACCTTGTTGATCAGATTTGCCAAGCCTCAGGCGGCCCGTGCAAGTACAAGGGCAAAGACATGAAGACGGCTCACAAGGGCATGGGAATCACCGACGCAGACTTCACTGCGCTTGTGGAAGACCTTGTGAAGGCGCTGGACCAATTCAAGGTGGGCGAGAAGGAGAAGGACGAGCTTCTCGGAGCGCTCGGTGGTATGAAGGGCGACATAGTCGGCCAGTGAATTGATTGCGGATTGCGGAATTCGGGATTGCGGATTCGGGTCCGCAATCCGAAATCCGCATTCCGCAATTCTTATCTGTTCGGGTGGCGGGGGAACTTCACATAAGGAAGTCTCACGCCTCTCACGAACAACCGGTCGCATCGAATGTCAGACGGAACTGCGAATCCCGCCCTTCAACATACCGAGATCAAGTAGTCTTGACCGACGCCGCCACCGCCGCATCTGATGCCACCGACCACCTTGCCGTTCTTGTAAGCGGCACGCTCGCTTGGCGGACCTGAAAACCGTTCCCGGCGCCAAACAACCGGTGAACCTACCGGCGGCGGCGGCCTTGACGGGACTATCCCAGTAGTCAGATACACAATCAGACCGTCCCACATCGAGGGCATTAGCGGCACGGCTTCCAGGATTCTGGATGCGTCCGGAGGATATCGAATGTGAAATTGCGCCGCTAGCGAGAAGCCATGATGTTTGCTATTGGCGGATCACCGAGCTGCTCATGATGATCGCCTGAGAGGACAGGTATCCTCTCAGACGATCAACACGGTTTCTAGAAGGAATACTTGAGACCAAACTGAATGGTGCGCGGCTGAACTCGCGTGTTCACAAACAATCTGTTGTCCGGGGTGGCAGGCTCAGTCGTGTAGCCCCCAAAGAAAAGTTGATGGACCGGAATGCCGAAGTTCGTTTTGTGGAATACATTAAAGAACTCGGTCCGGAACTCAAGCTTGTGTCTCTCGCTGAATCTGAAGAACTTGTTGACTGCCAAATCTACCGTCTCAATACCCGGCGCTCTAAACCCGTTTCGACTGGCGGTGCTGGCATTGGCTCCGCCGGGGTCCACTCTATCCGTGAGATTTCCATCGAGGTTTAGATCGCAGCAGAACAAGACTGAGTAAGGCTGTCCGGTCTGGAACGTTCCAATGCTGGACACCTGCCATCCGCCCAAAATCCTGTTCTGCTGAAAAAAGGGCAAGTCCCAGATAAAACTGTAAACGAAACGATGGCGGACGTCGTAGTTAGCGTCTGCCCGCTCGGCTCTGCGATCGAAGCTATTCTGAGGCAACGCGAGCGCGCCTTCCAAATCGAACAAGTCGGAAACCTCATCGATCGCGTGCGACCAGGTGTATGCCGTCGTGAATTGCACTCCACGCGAGAACCGTTTAATGAGTTGTAGCTGCAAGCTATGATAGGTGGAGTTAGCGTCCGACTCGATTGAGCTGAACGATCCGAGCAATGGAAACGGTCTGAGACTCTTTCCTTCGATGTTCGGCGGAATGCTGAGTCCGGAGAGGACTGGGAATCTCAGGTCTTCCCTTCCCGGAAAACTCTGGGTGGAAACCGAATTTACCTGGGGTATCGCGTTCGGTCCAAGGTTAGGCGTCGCAAACCGGAGAAGGTGTACTCCCTTTGTTCCCACGTACCCCGCAGAAGCAAGAAACGCCTTTGCGAACTGATGCTCGACAGTTAGTCCCCACTGCTGGGCGTAAGGAGTTACCAGATCATTCGCGGGAAGAACGAAACCCGGTCCGGCAGCAAGGTTTGTCAGCAGCGCCGCCACCAGGACGCCCGTGACCGCCGACCCCCCACCTCTGCCGGGATCAAATCTATTTAGGGTTCCGGGCACGGCTAACAGGGTTGAAGGGTTGGCTGAGACAAACGGGTGCTGAAGCAGCACGCTGCCTTCGGGATCGTTGACATCGAAGTTGGTGTTAAACCCGCCGAGATTGATAGTCACGAAGCTCGGAAACACGTTCCGCGATTGGCTGATAACGGCGCCGAGTATCTGATCGTAGTAGATGCCGTACCCGCCGCGCACCGAGGTCTTGCCCCTGCCGAACGGGTCCCATGCAAACGCTACGTGAGGCGCGAAGTTGTTCTTGTCCAGCCTGAATATCTTCGTACGCCCGTCGAGGAACTGTTCTAAGCCGGATACAGCAGGCTGGCCGATTGCGGCAGAGGTAGCACGCTCAAGCTCCGCAAAGAGTCTAACTTCCTCAGAGGCGAAAGAGGACTCTATTCGACGGTCGGCCTCAGTAGGAACGGTATTCAACTCATACCTCAGGCCGAGCGTAAGGGTAAAAGCCGGGCTCACGCGAATCTGGTCCGAAAAGAAGAAGTCATTCTGCCAATATCGCAACCGAATCTTCGAGTCGAGGTCGCCGTTCGTTAGAGTCTGGAAGAAGCCCGTTGCTGCGCCCGCTGCAAGATAGTCCTTGCCCAAGTAAAACGGCACGGGGTTGCCGAATCGAGTGGCCAACTGTTCGTCAGAGAGATCGAGTGCGCCGCTAAAGACGGCAAGCGGGCGGAAGTTTCTGTCGAGAAAGCTATTGAGGTGAGTCTGGCGGATGTCGAACCCGCCCGTGAGTATGTGCCTGCCTTTGCTGTATATCAGCGTATCAGCGTACTGGGTTGTGTTGTTGGTTCTTCCTTGAGGAAAGTTGAACACATCTACTCCGAGTGGGCTGTAGCCTGAGGCCTTGACCTGCCCGATCGGTCCAGTACCCGTGGTAGCAAGGCCCGGGATAGCGCCGAACCCGCTTTCGGTGTCAGCACCTGGAAGAGAAAGAAATTGAGGATTTCCTCCGATGGACGCATTGAAGAGCAACGGCGCGTTCAGGAGAAACGGTATGTCGGGAAATGCATTGGATGGCAGCAGGAACGGGTTGCGCACTTCTTCGAAGCCGAGAGTTGTTCGCCCAAAGGAGAAGCGAAACTGATTCGCAGTTGAAGAAGAGAGGGCGCTATTGAACGAGAAAGCAACATTTTGCGTGCGCACCATGGCTCGAAGCGTTGAGAAGATCGCTTCCCCCGTAACTGGAAGAATCGTGTCGTCGTCCGTGAAGTTATACCGGCCAGTCAGATTGTGCGCCTTGCCAATATTATGATCCAGCTTCCCGGAAAGTATTGTGCCGTCGGCGCTCGCCGGAAGAACTTCTGTAAATGTGTTACCGCGGTACGGCCCATTAGGGTTGTTCGGGAACGGAAAGAGACTGAGGAACGAGTTGCCGGTCAACGATGCCGGAAAAGCCTGGGAACCGTTTGTCAATTCGAGGCCGGTGCCTCCGCTGCTGAAAACGCCCCGCTCATCAACCGTAGGGACGGCGAAATGTGATTCCCTGCTTGCGTTTATGTCTTGATGCTCGAAGGAGAGAAAAAAGCGAGTCCGAGACCCGATGGGGCCGCCGAACACGAATCCGTATTGAGCGCGAGTGTATGCGTTCTCGCCATCCACCGGATTTGGAACCGTCAGCGGCGATCCATCCAACCTTACGGTGTTGCCATTCGAGGTAAGCGTGTAGCTGGACGGTCCCCCCTTGAAGTCGAACGCATCTCGACCGCGCAGGCTCTTGTCCGTGAAGAAACCATACAGAGTTCCGTGGTATCGAGAGCCGCCCGAGCGGGAGACTACGTTTACTTGAGCGCCCATGTTGCGGCCGTACTGCGGCTCAGGCAACAGGGTGGAAATCTGAAACTCTTGTACGCTTTCGATCGATTGAGGCACAAGCGAAGTGAATCCCTGGCGCCGCACCCCGACCTCCTCATCGTTGTTGTCTGACCCGTCAATGGTGAAATTGTTCGAACGGCTGCGCAGTCCATTGACAGAGAATTGGCCGGTAGTACCAACTCCCGGCCCGATGCCCGGTCCGACATTTGTGCCGATTGCCTGCGGCGGCAGCGCGACGCCAGGGACCAGGAAAGCCATGTCATCAAATGTCCGTACGCCCGGCAGCGGCAGAGACAAAAGGAATCTCTCGTCGAAATTCCCGCCCCTCGTCGCATTCGTCGTATTCACCAAAAGCCCGATATCCGACGCGTCCGTCGATGAGGATGCCGCGGCGGGCTGAGGCGTTGATGGTTGAGTTACTGTTGGGGTAGTTGGTGTCGGGGGCTGGGTTGCCGGAGGCCGTGTCGTTGGAGGTTGTGTTGCCGATGGCGGCGCAGGGGCTGCGACCTTTCGCAAAACGATCGGCGGCGGCTGATCGGCTCGCTCGGTGTTGGTGATATGAATGAGGAAGTTGTTAATTGATGAATTCCGCGGATCGGCGTCATTCTCATATCCCGGTTTTGCCGCGTTGATTCTGTAACGACCGGCGGGCAGAATCCCAACGTAGTAAACTCCCTGGTCGTTAGTAATCGTCGTGCGCTCAAGCCCTATGTCTTCGTGGGCCACCGTAACCACGGCGCCCGGCAGCGGTGCAATAGAACCAGCCTCAAAGACGCGTCCTTGGATAGCGCCTGTGTTCTGTGTCTGCGCCCGCAGATGTGGAACGTATGATGTTGCTATCGCAAGTGCCAGCAATACTGAGAACAGCTTTCCACCAACTCTAATCATGTTACCCTCCCATGTTGTAAACAACTTCCGACAGTGTGGCGAAGAAAGCCCGCTAGCCTTGGGAAAGAGTTGAGTTCTGTAGATACTCAGCGGGCGGGCGGGCCGCAAAATATCACGAGAGTATTAACGCATCAACACAGACTCGCGCAAGACGGGCGATCACTTTGCCGGGATGACACTGACAAAGCTAACAATGAACTCTTCGCCTTCAATCGAGCCGAACCCTATTCGGCCGTTTGAAAAGGCGGTGTCGGTCGTGAGACTGAAAGGCTGCGGCTGCGTAGCCTTTGGATTGCTTGTCAGCTGAATTGAGTGCTTGATCTCGGAGCCGCGGGCCTCGACAATTATGTGAAACTTGTCGCCGGGTATGCCTAGATTCTCGGGCACGCGAAGGAGCTTCAGCAGCTTCGACTGCCCTTCCTGATATAGGAAGGTCCGAAAGACGTTTGGCGTCGGGGCGCTAGGACCGGTCAATTGGAACAGGTAGTAACTCTGTTGGTCTTGTGCGCGAAGGATCCAAACAGCTCCCTTCCCATTCGCGAAGCTGACGTCGAACTCCATCCTGAAATCCTTATAGCTCGCGTCCTTGATTAGCCCTATGCCCTTCCCTTGTACTCGTAGTTTGCCCGGGCCGGCCTGCCAGGTAGGCGGCGCGTTCCAGGCGCTAAGTGCTCCTGTAAAGTCATCGACAAACTCGGGCGAGAAAACCACTCGCGTGAGCGGCAGGTTCAGCTCAGCCGAACCCACGCTGAACACCTGCAACTTCTCGACCGGCTGGTATTCATTCTTCTTGACCTTGATTCTGTGTTGCCCCGGAGCGAGGCTCAGCACCTTCAGATCACCTTTTTCGTTGGCGCGCCCACCATAGTTATCGTCGATGTAGACTTCGGCCTCCGGCTCTGTCCTCACTATCAAGTTTGCGACTGCCGCCTTGAACTCGGTCGGGATGTACTTGGTCTTGCCGCCTTCGACTTCTATGTCCTTGGTCCATTCGTTCTGGTTTGCTTGCACGACCTTGAGCTTGTGCGAGCCGGCAGGGATCTCAAGGAACTCGATCAGCTTGTCTTCACGCTTCACGTTGAACTTAACGGGTTTTTGTCCGTCGATCAGCACAGTTGCGTCGGGTTCGACCGGGCCTATTTGGACTGAACCGACCAGCGGAGTCAGGTCCACGTTCACGGCGTAATCGGTCTCCAGCTTTACTCCCTCGACTCGCCTTGATGCGTACTTGGCCGCGCTCACCTCTATGTCGTAGACGCCGGGGACAAGCTCGGCTCGAAATTTTCCATCCGCAGTGCTCTGGCCCCCAACTGGCCTTATAGCCGGATCCCTCGGCTTGATAGCGATGCCGGCGGCCGGGGCGTTCGTGAGAACGATCAACACCCCCTTGCTTGGCTTCGGCGGCGCTGAATCTATTTTCGGCGGCGGCGGCGCTGGTGGTTGAGTGCGCCTTATGGCTAGCTCGGCGTAGCGGCCGTCGGGGTATTCTTTCAGGTAACCTTTGTAATCAGCGGAAGTTTTGGTGTCTTGTATTCTGTCCCAAAGCGAATCTTCGGCCAGCATCACGGCGAGCCTGGCGTTTTTGCCGTTGGGATAAGTCTTGAGATAGCGTTTGAAATCCTCAGGGTTCTTGCTGCTACGTATGGCTTCCCAGGAAGCTTCTTCGGCGAAGACACCACTGGGATACTTTTTAAGGTACTCGCGATAACTGGCAACGTTGGCGATGGCCTGGGCTTGTTGCCAGTCACCTCGTTCGATCGACGCACGGTCGGGTATAGCGACATTTTCCGCGGCAGCGGTCTTGGCCAAAACCAGGTCGCTCGCCTTGTAGCCCTGAATCACGGCGAACGGTCGCTGAGTCTTCCCGGCGCCGAGATCGAGCAGTATGCGCCTGGGTACGGCATCCTGGAGGTAGCTAAGCAGCCCACTCAGCGTGACCTCGCCGTTGGGATTTGCCGCGGCGCCTTTCAACCCCTCCACAAGCGCCCAGGTGAAGTAGCCTTCCTTCTTCTCGGTGTATTCATAAGCGCGATGACCAACCTCGGTGGCGTACAGTGTTGCGAAAGCCTGGATGTCGACATTCCGTTCCTCGAAATTGAACGCTTGCGTATAGCGGTTTGTGAGCGGGTTGTCCGAGTCACCACGCCCGGCAGAAGGATCGTTTCGACACGCGTCCAAAATCATCACCACCTGTCCGACGCCGGTCTGGACGATCCTCTTGCGCATCTCTTCCACGTTGATGGCCGTGTCTTCCAGAAGGGTGATGTCGCCGCTCACTTGAGCATCAGACGGCAGTAGGTAAGCCCGTCCTTCGCGCTCGATTCCGTGGCCGGCGAAGGCCAGGAGAAGCAGTCCGTCTTTTGGGGCAGCAGTGCGAAGATTTGAAAGCCTGCGCAGGATATTTCCTCGGGTGGGTCTGCGCTCCACGGGTTGATCACCGGTCAGCAGAACTACCTGATCTCTCGGAAAGCCGGCGTACTGGATCAGCGCGTCGACGATTGCTTTGGCGTCGTTCGTCGCGCCTCCGAGTCTGTTGATCTGGGCATCCTGATACTCGTCTACGCCGATGACCACCGCAAAACGTTTTGAGCTGTTGGGTAGAGACACCACGCTCGCGGGCGGCCGAACGCGCATACCGCGCCCGTCTTTTGGCGTTTGAGCGCGGTTGCTCATCCCACCGCCCGAAACCGCGCAAACGCAAATCAAGAACGCAACTATCAGGAAGTAGAACCGGATGTGAGGACGTTTTGCCTTCATGTAAGAAGTACCCAAGGGCTCTCCTTGCGAGGTGATTCCGGCTTAATGGCGCTTCGGCATGCGGACTAACGATTCGGATGGCGCGGGAACTTGACGTACGGCAATCTCACTCCGCGAACGAACAGCCGGTCGCACCTGATATCGGACGGAGCTTCAAACCCCGCGCTTCCCATCGCTGAGATCAAGTCGTCCTGATCGACGCCGTCTCCGCTGATCCCGATCGCTCCAACCAACCGGCCGTTCTTGTAGAGCGGCACGCTGCCCGGAAAAATCTGAATCCCATTCGCAAGGCTTGAAATGCCGGTGCAGTCGCCCGGGCTGAACGCGCCGGCGCTCAAGAACCGCCCTATCGATCCGTTGATCCCAAGCAAAAGATCAAGCTGCAAACCGTCGTTGAACGGGCTGAAGTCTTCAATCGGAACTGAGAACGGCCCGTTCTCGGTATCGTCGATTCCGTCGGGAAAGAACGGGCGCTCCAAAAACCCCTGGGCGCGGTCGGTGAACGCGACCGAGCCGTCAAGCTTCACTCCGTCCTTGTTCGCTGCGTCGACGTAGCGTCCCATTCCTCTTCCGCGAAGCTGGCCAGCCGCGGAAGCTTTGCTGAAGAACGCAGCCGTGCGCGCTTTCTGCACGCACACATCGAAGCCGAATATCGGCGCGTCAATCGTGCTGAAGATTCCGAGCACCTTTCCGTCCACATCAACCACGGAGATGTTTACTTCGGCTGCGCTGTTCTGAGGCTGGCGAATCGCCGCGCGCGTGATGAAGGCTTGCCGCGCGGCTTGAATGATGATCTTTTCAACGTCGCTCGCGGTTAACTCCGAGTTCCCTGTGAACGGGAAGAACCGATTATCGACTCGGCCCGCCGGCGCCGAAGAGTCGATGCTTACGACTCGAAAGGCCGAAGGCTGCGCGGCTCTTATCCCGGGCGCGAGTCCTGGAATCACCAGAACATCGCCGCGAAGCTGATCGAAACGCGAGGTTGAAGCCGCACCCGGCATCGGCGTGTTGACGAATGGAAACCGTATGCCGTTGACGATGATCTTGTCGCCTTGAACCTCGGGCGGAGTTTCAAACCCCCGGGTGGCGGCGACGGCGACCAATTCCTCAACCGGCTCATCCTTGTCCGCGGGAGTGGGATCAAGGCCATAGATGCCGTCGCCCTCGATGCCGACTCCGCCAACCTGAATTCCATTCTTGTAGAGCGCAACACCTCCGGGGTCCGCGGCAAGCCCGAGTGGAGAGCGCGGGTTTATGTCGCTACAGACAAGCAACTGCGAGAACTGAACTCCAAACAGCGGGCCGCTCGATTGGAAGTCGATGCCAGGCGGAAAGTGCTCTTGTACGATGAAGCTTGCAGTGCGAGTAGTGAAGCTATGCCCCTGGCTGCTGAGGAACGCCCCGGTAACGGCTTTTGAAATCGCCGCAAGCGCCGCCCCGTCCGAAACCGGGAGCGCGCCCAGGCGCAATCCATCCAGCCCGCAGGTTGGGTTGTTGATACTGTTATTTCCCGAGCACCGTCGGCCGCCGCCTATCGTTATGTCGTTGCGCGCGCCGTTCATTCTGAAGATGCCGAGGATGTTTCCTTCTTTGTCGACCACCGCGATCGTTGCTTTCAAGCCGCTCGCTTCGGCCTGAGCAACCGCCTGCGCGATGATCTGTTTCACGTCGTCTTCGGTCAGCCGGCCATCGTCGGAAGCCGCCACCTGCAGATGAACAGTTACGGTCGCGCCGTCAGGATTGGTGATCGTAACGTCGACTCCGCCGGCGAGGTCGCCTTCGGCAACCGAGTTGATTACGATCTTGCCGGAGGTCTTTACCTTAGTCTTCCCGTGAGTCACTTGACCAAGAGAGGAACGAAGCTCAACACTGGCGCCCTTCTGAAAGTTCTGTCCTTTTAGCGTGAGCTTGCCGGACGAGGAATCGAACGAGCAGGCTTCGACGTTAATAACCGGCGCAAGGGATGATTGTAAGCGGGCAAACGCGTGCCGCTCCGTCAGCAACGACGCTCCGGCGGCGAGTGCAATTGCCAGCGTGAGAATGAAGAGTCTGAAGTGCCGCATTGTTCGTTGTGCCGCCATGGTGCCTCCAGGTCTACAGATCGGAAGACGCCGCGAGCCGAGATTCAATTTCGGGCGCAAGTGTAGCCCACGCGAGAGAGCGTTGTAAACTGCGACCAGCAGAAAGAACGTGCGTCGTGTGCTTTGACGATGTTCTCCGAGGTGTTGAGGGCTAGTCGCTGGGACGCGGAGACGCGGAGTTATCGCGGAGGTGCATGTCACGCTGCGCGGCCTCGTCGGCTCCGCGTTCCTGCGGCGAACCACCAGTGGCGGCGACACGCGCACCTCGCGTGCCGTATACCTCGAGTGCCGCATACCTTGACTCAGAAAAACGCGCTGTGCTATCAATGCGCCGTGCTCGCACGAGCTTAGATTGTTATCTCATTTCTTTTGTATGGCAAACAGCCGACCATAAGCGCCCCGCTGTATCTCTGATCGAAGCCGGCCATAGCCGTGGGGACTGAATGCATCTCAAGGCCACCGCAACCACACTCTACTTGATCGCGTTTGGACTAATGTGCGGGCTGGCGCAGGCTGACTGGACGGTTCCAGCGCATCCCCAGGACACGCGGCCCGCCTTCGGTTTCGACTTGAACAACCGGCGCGGCGTCGTGCTTTTTCATCACCAGCCTCACGAATCGGGCGATCGACGGCTTCGTTTCACTCCGGCTTATCTGAACAAACCCGCAGCCGCGATGTCCTGCGTCGCGTGTCACCACCGAAGGGACGCTGCCGATCCCTCGAAGCCCGATACAACCGACATCGCCGACCCCAAACAGTTTCAGAACTGCAAGAACTGTCATCGCGGCGAAGGCGATCCGCAGAACTTCTACGATCGAGACGGCTACGAACTGAGCTCGCGCGAGGCGTATCACCGGCTCTGCGTGGGCTGTCACATGGACAACTCGAAGGGCGGCTACATCGTCAAGCAAAAGCTTCCGCTCAAGTGCGGCGAGTGCCACGACCGGTCGGCTCAGTATGTAGCAAGGGAAGAGAGGCGTTACGTCGAGCCGGCGGTGACCGAGCCGAGAACAACGCGCCCTTCCGACGAAGGCCTCCTGAACCCGCCGATAGTTCCGACACCCAGGGACGCGGCGACCGGGTACGCGGGACCTTCGAGAATCGAGACCCCACCTCAGAAGAATGGCAACGCCGTGCCGGTCGCCGATCGCTGGCGCATCGGGTTTCCCGAAGACCCGCGCTACCAGGAAGGCGCAATCTACAACCCTTATCGTCAGAACGTGCTCAAAGGCGACTACCCTATCTTTGGGCAGCACACCTTTCTGGTGGTGATCGGCGAGAGCGAGTCTCTCGCCAACGCGAAGCGCATCCCGGTGCCCAGCAACGTTTCGGCTCAGCGGCCCGACAGCGAAGAATTCTTCGGGCGCGGTGGGCAGGTTTTCTTCAAGCAAACCTTCCTGTTATCAGTTGAGCTGTTCCACGGCGACACGTCGTTCAAACCAGTCGACTGGCGCATTCACATAACACCTGCCTTCAATATCAACTACCTTCATACTCAGGAGAACGGGATTGTTAACGTGGACTTTCGCCGCGGCAACACGCGAACCGACGCCTACATTTCATTGCAGGGAGCGTTTGGCGAATACCGGCTCGGCGACACCACCAAGGTTCTGCCGTTTCTTCCCGGAGGCCGAAGCTCGGACAAAAAGAACGCGTACTTCGACACGACTTCGATAAGAGCCGGGATCCAACCGTTCATCTCCGACTTCAGGGGGTTGATCTTCAGCGACACGAATCTCGGCGTGAGGCTGTTTGGTAACTATGCCAATAACCGCTACCAGTTCAACGCGGCATACTTCTACCAGCTCGAGAAGGACACGAACAGCGAGTTGAACACCCCGCACTTCCGCAATCAGACGGTCTTAATCGCAAACTTGTTCCGGCAAGACACTCGCTTCAAGGGCTACACGACGCAGTTCAGCTTTCATTACAACAACGATCGTCCGAGCCGGCACTTCGATGAGAACCGGTTCTTGGTTCGCCCGTCGCTGATTGGCGACGTCGCGCCTCACGGTGTCAAGGCCGCCTATTTTGGGTGGGCTGGCGACGGCCATATCGGGCGCTACAACATTAACCACGCGTTCTATCAGGCTGTGGGACATGACTCGCGCAACCCGATCGCCGGGCGGAAAACGGACATCAATGCGCAGATGGCGGCGGCTGAACTGTCGCTCGACCGGGATTGGCTGCGGTTCAAGGGTTCGATCTTCTGGGCGTCGGGCGACAAGAAACCCTTCGACGACACGGCGCGCGGGTTCGATTCGATACAAGACCTTCAGGAGTTCGCGGGCGGCCAGTTCAGCTTTTGGAATTCGCAAGCGATTCCGCTGACTAACACCGCGGTGTTGTTGACGACGCCGGGCAGCTTATTGCCGAACCTGCGCAGCAGCAAGCCGGAAGGGCAGTCGAACTTTGTGAATCCGGGAATCTTCGTTTACAACCTGGGCGCCGAAGCGGAGCTGATGCCAAAGCTCCGGACTATATTCAATTTGAACTACTCACACTTTCATCACACCGAGCCGCTTTCGGAGTTGTTGTTTCAGCCCGATATTCGAAAGCCGATCGGACTGGACTACGGCATCGGCGCGTTGTGGAGGCCGTTCTTAAGCGAGAACTGGATCGTGGCGGGAGGCTTTTCGTCGCTGGTGCCGGGCACAGGCTTCAGAGACATCTACAGTTCGAATTGCGGCGGCTTGTCGTGCGGGGCAAAGTCGAAGGTGTTGTATTCAGCTTTTGTAAAGCTGAAGTTTGTTTATTGATGACATCTTCTCTGCGTTTGTCTCGGCGTCTCAGCGTCTCTGCGGTTGGGAGCACTTTCAGGATTGCTAGTTTGCGAGACCCTCTAACCGCAGAGACACAGAGACGCAGAGACAAACACAGAGAGAATTACGACACTACCGGGGGAGATCGAGAATGACAACATCGAAGAAGAGCGCGGTAAAATTGTTAGTCATCCTCGCATCGGTGTGTCTGTATTCCTTCGTTAGCTTCGCCGACACCGAACGAGTTCCCCACGATGCCCCGGCGGTTGAGGCGGAGGGCGCCGCGAACTCGACTTCCGCCGATCCGTCTCAATCAACCGCGCCCTGCGATCCGACCGCGACACGGACAAAACTCTGGGGGATGACTGCCGAAGAGGCTCGCTGCCGCAGCATCGGTTGCACCGATTGCCACAAAGGCATCGAAGACATGCACAGCGGCAAGGTCAACCTTGGCTGCATCGACTGCCACGGAGGTCACGCCGAAGTCAGACTCCCGGCAGGCGCAACCAAAGGCTCGGCCCAGTACAAAGACGCACAAAACAAGGCTCACGTTCAGCCGGCTCTTCCCGGCTTGTTCAAGACGTCGGCCAACCCTGCACAGTCCTACGCTGCTTTGAATAATGAGAGCGCTGAGTTTGTCCGTTTCATGAACCCCGGCGACCTGCGCGTAGCCGCGATGAGCTGCGGGACTTCGGAGTGCCACACTCGCGACGTGCACAATGTTGGCAAGAGCATGATGACGACCGGAGCGATGCTGTGGGGCGCGGCGCTCTACAACAACGGTTCGTTCCCGCTCAAGAACTACCGCTTTGGCGAGAGCTACGGGGCCGACGGAACGGCTCAGCGGCTGGTGACTATTCCTCCTCCGTCAAATGAAGAGACGGCAAAGAAAGGCGTGCTGCCTTTCCTCGATCCGCTCCCGCGATGGGAGATCACTCACATGGGCAACACGCTTCGCACATTCGAGCGAGGCGGACGAAAAGCCGCCGAGGTCGGATTGCCGCTTCCGGAAGAGCCGCCCGGCAAGCCAACTCAAAACCTTCTCAGCCCGCGAGGATTTGGAACGCTGCTGCGGACTGACCCGGTCTTTCTCGGCCTTCAGAAGACGCGGTTGCTCGACCCGATGCTCTCCCACCTCGGGACCAACGATCAACCCGGTGACTATCGGTCGAGCGGATGCACGGCGTGCCACGTGGTCTACGCGAACGACCGCGATCCGTTTCACTCGGGACAGTACGCCGCAGCCGGCCACACCGGAGCGACTCAAACCGACGATGTCGCTCTCCGAGAAGCTCGCGACAGCAAAGAACCCGGTCATCCCATCAAACATCAGTTTACTCGCGCGATTCCGTCGAGCCAGTGCGTCGTCTGTCATATGCACCCCGGCACGCTGGTGTTGATGAGCTACTACGGCACGACGTGGTGGGATCTGGAGACCGACGGCGAGCACATGTACCCGAAGCCGGGCGACGCGGATTTCAAGAAGCCCACTCCCGCCGAAGAACAGGCGATCCTCAGCCGCAACCCCGAAGAGTCCTCGCTGCGCGGCAAGTGGAAGAGCGTCGAGTTTCTGAAATCGCTCCGCGACGAAGTCAATCCGAAGCTCAAGCACACCCAGTTCGCGGACTTCAACGGACACGGATGGGTCTATCGCGATGTCTTCAAAAAAGATCGAAAGGGAAACCTTCTCGACACGGATGGCAACGTGGTCACTGATGTCACTGCCGACAAGTTGAAGCGCGCAGTCGAAGGAACGGCTGATGATCCCGCGAACAAAGGCTTGCCTGTTCATCTGAAGGACATTCATCTCGAGAAAGGAATGCACTGCGTCGATTGTCACTTCAAGCAGGACAATCACGGCGACGGAAAACTCTACGGAGAAGTGCGTAACGCGATCGAGATCGACTGTGTGGATTGTCACGGCACGATCTCGAAGCGAGCCGACCCGACTTCACGAGGCGCACTGACATCGGCGGCGGCTGGCGGGAATCGAATGCTCGACTATCGAAGGCTGGAGTCAGGCAAGGACCGCTTCTTCAAGGACCCGGCCGGCGGATTGTTCCAGCGCGCGGCGGTCTCGAAAGACAGCGACGGCAAGCCGGTGGTCTGGCGAGTCAAACAGGTGATGGACACGGTGACCGAAGGAAGCACGGACTATAACGAGAAGGCGGCCCTGGCGAAGACCATCCGCAAAGACAACAAGACGTGGGGCCTTGGCGGCATCGCTCCTGACGACGAAACAAAGATCGCGCATGCCAATAGCAACATGACTTGCTACTCGTGCCACACTTCGTGGACACCGAGCTGCTTTGGCTGTCATTTGAAGATGAAGGCAAACCAGGAGCGGCCGATGCTTCACAACGAAGGCGAGAAGGACCTCCGCAACTGGACCTCTTACAACTTCCAAACGCTTCGAGACGATGTGTACATGTTGGGACGCGACGGAAGCGTGACCGGAAGGCGGTACGCGCCGGTGCGGTCGGCTTGCGCGGTGCTGGTGAGTTCGCAGAATCAGAGTCGCGAATGGATTTACTCGCAGCAACAGACGGTCTCGCAGGAAGGCTACAGCGGTACCGCTTTCAGCTCGCACTTCCCGCACTCGGTTCGAACCAAAGAGACGAAGCAATGCGCAGACTGCCACATATCAAAGACCGGAGACAACAACGCGCAGATGGCGATGGTGCTGATGCAAGGCACAAACTTCTACAACTTCCTGGGACGATTCGTATACGCCGCGCTCGGAATGGAAGGCTTCGAAGCCGCGGTTGTAACCGAGCGAGACGAGCCACAAGCGGTCATCGGCAGTTCGCTGCACAAACTCGCTTACCCGGAGGAATACAAGCGTCATAGAGAGCTGCACGAGGAACTGGTGGAAGCCTATGAGCATCCGGGCAATGACATCATCCGCGGACTGAATCCATTTAGCGGAGAGAAGACCGAAGTCCTGAACCTTCAGTTGAGAGGCGAATACCTCTACGCGGCGACCGGCAAGGGTGGGCTGCGGGTCTACGACGTGGCCAACATAGATCAGAAGGGTTTTTCCGAAAGGGTGACTACCGCGCCGTTCTCACCGCTTGGGCAGCGCTTCTATGTGAAGACGAAATACGCGACGGCGGTAGCTTCGCCGGCGACGATGGCGGTCGATCCGACTCGCAATCATCGGCCGGAAAACGAAGAGGCGATCAATCGCGACGACAAGCAACCCATTCATCCGCTCTACGCTTATCTGTATGTAGCGGACAAGTACGAAGGCTTGATCCTCGTGGGGGCAGCGACTCTGCTGGACGGCAATCCGCAGAACAACTTCTTGAAGCGCGCGTTGACCTGGAACCCGAACGGTTTGCTCAACGGAGCCAACAGCATAACGATTGCGGGCACTCACGCGTACATCACGTGCGACCGCGGACTGGTGATCGTTGACATCAACGACCCGCTCAAACCTCAGGTCGTTTCCGAAGTCGGCGCGCCGACACTCAAAGGCGCGCGGGCCGTTCAAGTTCAGTTTCGATATGCGTTCGTGTGCGATGCTGAAGGCGTCAAGGTTGTCGACGTGACTGATCCCCGGCACGCCCGCGGGCTCGAATCAGCGACAGTTCCGATCGCTCAAGCCAACAACATCTATCTGGTTCGGACCTACGCATATGTGGCGGCGGGCAAGCAAGGCCTGGTCATCCTCGACATCGAGCAGCCGGAACATCCTCGCGTCGATCAGGTGTACGACGCGGGCGGCAAGATGACCGATGTGCGCGATGTGAAGGTGGGGATGACAAACGTGAGCCTGTTCGCCTACATCGCGGATGGCGAGCATGGGATTCGAGTCGTCCAGCTCACGTCGCCCGAATCGACGCCCGGCAACTATGGATTCAGCCCGCGGCCATCGCCTGAATTGATAGCGACAAAGCACACGCTCGGTCCGGCGCTTGCCATCTCGGAAGGGCTGGACCGCGATCGGGCGGTTGATGAGAGCGGCAATCAGCTTTCAGTGTTTGGAAGACGCGGTGCCCGGCCTCTTAATTTTATCGAGATGCTTCGGATGCAATCGATCGACGGCAAACTGTTTATGGTGCCTGACATCAAGGAGCGCGACATCAAACGCAATCGCGACATTCGAGAGTTTTATGGCGACCCGAGGAAGTAACCACAGATGAACACAGATGAACACCGATTCGAAGGAGACCTGGGCCGCCAGACTGCCCCTCATCTGTGTTCATCTGTGGCTAATTCTGGGAAACGAGTATGAGACTTAAGCTGGCGCTGGTTATCCTGTTTGCAGTCGCGGTCGTCACGCCCGGAGCTTTGCTTGCGGGGCAGGGTGGCTCGCAGCGCGACTGCGAAAGCCAGCCCGGCAAGTGCGATGATGTTGCCAATCAATCGAAGAAGCTCGACTTGCAAGGCTGGCGCGGCGTTGTTTGCTTTCGCCACAAGACCCACGAAGCGTACCCGAACCCCGACACTGCGTTTGCCCATCAAGCCGAGAAAGGCGCGGAATGCGTTAGCTGTCATCACGCCAGAAGCGAAGCCAACGGCACGCCGCTCTTGTGGAAGTGCACTGCCTGTCACCGAGGTGAGGGTGATCCGCAAAACCCGCGAAACAGGGAAATGGACGAGGTGTCGTCGGAGCGCGCGTTTCACGACTTGTGCATCGGTTGTCACCGCGCCTCGAATGAGAAGGGCTTGAGCAAGTGCAAAGCGCCGATCGCGTGCAGCGAGTGTCACGCGTCAAGATATTGATGAGAGATCAGAGTTCAACCTTCAGGTTGTCGTGGTCGGCAAGCGAAAGTTGAACTCTAAAAGTGAAAGTCTTCATCTAAGGAATTCATTGGTCACGACCGAACGAAAAACGAGACTGATTGCAATCGGCGCTTTCCTGTCACTTGGCGCGTGGCTCGTGCTGACCGCGCCCGGCGTCGGCGAGGCAAACTTGTTCTTCGAACAAACGCGAGAAAGGACAGTTCGAGCAGGCTTTCCTCACGATCAGAAGGAACACCAGAAGGTCGAGTGTGCCGCGTGTCATCAGGGCGCGCCTCAAAAGCCAATCAACACCGACGAGCCGATGGCAAAGGACTTTCCTCACACATCCTGCATCCGGTGCCACAACTTCGCGGAGGAAGTCTTCAAGGCCACTTCGGGCAAGAACCGTTTCTGCGGAGTGTGCCACGAGCAGCGCAGCATCTCGCGCTCAGACAAAGCATTGAGACTCGGCGTGCTCTCGTCAGGCAATACCGGCGAGTTCGACGACGTCTTTTCTCACAAAGCTCATCGCAAGAGCTTGCCCGCCAGTCTTCAGATAAGGCCGGTGAGCACGCCCCGTCCTTATGGCGCGCAGTTCAGCGCAGGCACGAGTCCCCGCTGCACCGATTGTCACGCTCAGGTTCAGCGCGCACAGCCGGAAGCGAAGGAGATGCTGACGGAGAAAGGACACGCGGCTTGTTTTGTCTGTCACGGCAACCAGCCCGAGTCCCGCAATGCGCCGGCGGCGGAGTTCCCTTACGCGAACGACTGCCGGGTGTGCCACTCGCTGCGGGGGCCGGCGATGATCGCGCGTTTGCGGTTCGGCGTCATCAAGGAGTTCAAGCACGACGATCACACCCTGGACATCCGTCCAAAGAAAAGGACCGACTTCCCAATCTCGGCCGCGCTCGATCGTCTGTGCATCGAGTGCCACAAGCCGGCCGACGAAGCACAGAAACTGAGCGAGATCGCGATGCCCGACATTGGCTACTGTCAGAAATGCCACATCGACAATCGGCCGGGACTGCCGGGCAAGCTCAGCGATGAAGTATCCGCGAGACTGATGAAGAAGTAAGAGCTGCAGATGCCAAACCGAGTGACAAAACACCTGAAGCTGGTGGTACTGGCGATTATGCTTGTCGCGGCGGTCGCGTCGTGCAAGAGCACTAAGCAGAACCTCAACAAACCCGCTGAGACGACTCCGGCTCCCGCGCCTACAAGCCAGTCACCTTTTGAAGTCGTCGACTCGAAAGTCATCGCCGCCGTCTCACCGTTCAATCACAACCGTAAAGAGCATCGCACCAGGACAGAAGATTGCAGCGCCTGTCACAAGAGGGCAAACAACGACGCGAAACCGGTTTTCCCCGGCCACGCGGCTTGCTTCGAGTGTCACGCGAGGGACTTCAGCGAGAAGACCAGCCAGATGTGCGTCGTCTGTCATAAGATGCCGCTCGACACTCAGAACTCCAGGATCGAGTTTCCCGCGCGGCTTTCCGAGTTTGGGCTCAAGCGTTTCTCACATCGCGATCACGCGAACCCTGAAAAGATGAAAGGGCAGATGGACGCGGCTCAGATGCCGGAGGGCGCGCCCAACTGCGCTGCTTGCCATCGCTTCGACGCGCGCGTTGTCGAAGCAAGCTTTCCCAAACATGCCGAGTGCTACAGTTGCCACGTTCATCAACCAGATCAAAAACTTGGCGACTGCCTCGCGTGTCACGCGAAGAAGGCCGAGTCGGTTCCGTACAGCGCGAGCCTGGGCACGGCGTTTTCGCGCTATAACTTCAGGCACGCGGCTCATGTGAAGAAGGCGGCTTGCGACAAGTGCCATCAAACTACTGAAGTTCCAGCCGGGCAACCCCGATCCGATGTCTTGCTAATCAGCACGGCTCGCGGGCAGCGGCATCACTCGGACTGTTGGCGCTGTCACGTGCGCGAGCGCGAGCCGGTTTGCACCAAGTGCCACGTCTCCTCGAATCCGTTTTGATCCACAGCCTGTATCGACGCTTCATCGACCGGTTCGGTATTAGGTCCCTTCGTTTGCGAAGGTGCGGTCCTTCCGAATAGAATGCCTGCGAGGCTCAGGATATGACTGAAGAGAAGAACAGTCTCGAAAACGATCTCATGAACTACGAGGATAAGTGGGTAGCAATCCTTGAAGATGAAGAGCGAGTCGTAGGGAGTGGAGATACGCCTATTCAGGCAAAAGCTGAAGCGGACGCGAATGGATACAGCGAAGTGGCGCTGTTCAAGGTCCAGCCGTTTGGTAAGTACTACGTCTATGCGCTCTGATGATTATTCCCTATCGCAAGTATAAGGACCGAGATGGTAACTTAGTTCAACTACCTATTGTCTCGGTCCACATCACGCGCAATAAGGTGTCACTGCCTTTATGGGGATTAGTAGATTCGGGTGCGGATATCACCCTGCTAAGTGCTTCATTTGCCCGCCTGTTCCACATAGATGATCTAACAAAGGGTAAAAGAATTCCGCTGGTTGGAGTAATGGAAGGGCCGGAGTTTGCCGCTTATCTACATCAGGTCAATCTCGCAGTTAAGGGGGTGGGAGCCGCAGACACGCTTGTCGGATTCACGGATTCGGAGAAACATCCAGACTTAGTCATTTTGGGAAGGCGCGGATTCTTCGAGCACTTCACTATCAAGTTCGAGGAGCACAAAAAGCATATGGAAATAGAGCCTAGGAAGTGACCAACTACTCTTCCTTTGTTTATCGTCGACCACCGCTGCCATTCTCACTACTCATCAAATGCCCTTTGATCGATGAAAAGACCACCGTGGTATACTTTCGCCGGCCGGTAGGGAGATGAACAAGAGTAACTATCAGGCTGAGCCCCTTGCCGAACACGGGTGACACTGGATGCCGCGAGAACACAAGAGTCGTCGCGACGTTTTGAACGCGATCAAAGAACTCCCCTCACTCAAAGACCTTCTCTCCACTCATGAAGGGCATTTCGATCACGAACTCGATCTCGAAGTTACCGTCTACGGGCGCAACTACGGCGGCAAGAAGGTCGGGCCGTATGTTCGTCTGTTCAGCTACGGGCCCGGCGAAGCCGTCGTCAGCGAAGGCGAGTGGGGAGGAAACACGTTCTACGTTGTCGTCGCGGGCTACGTGGACGTGTTCGTTCGAACGCCCGACAATCAGCAAATAAAAGTAGCCGAGCTGAGAGCAGGCACGCAGTTCGGCGAGATGAGCGTTCTGGCGGGCACCACGCGAAGCGCGACCATCAAGGCGCCTGGCAGTGCTGCCGTGCAAGTGCTCGAGATTCAGCGACCGGCCCTGCGCCTGCTCCGCAAACTCCCGGCTTTCGGCGAAAACCTCGATCGGTCTTACCGCGAACACGGCCGCGACGCTATCGTCGAAGACTTGAAGAGCACGTTCGCGCTCACTCAGGAGATGAGCGTTGAGTTGAAGCGCAGCGGAACGTTCAGAGTCTATTCAAAGAACCACGTTCTGCTTCGCGAGGGCGCGGCGATGGACCGCATTTTCCTGATGAAGCGTGGTTGGCTCCGACGAGTGTGCGAGGCCGGAGGAGTCGAGGACTTTCTTGGCAAGGGCTACAGCTTTGGCGTCGAAGGAATAATGAAGCCCGGAGCGTGGCCTTACTCGGTGACGCTGATGGGCCGCTCGGAGCTGATGGAGATTCCGATCGCGAGTCTCCGCAAACACGTCGCGCTCCGAGAAACGCTTGCGCGGGAGCTCGCGCAGTTCGCGCCGCCTGCGCTCCGCTCGAGAGTCAGCGCAAAACCGAACGTCGGACAGAAGCAGCTAGCCGCACAACAGAGCTTGATTGAGGCCGGCCTTGTGGATGCGACGAATCTGCTTGTGATGGACATGGATCTTTGCGTGCGGTGCGGCAACTGCTCGATGGCCTGTCATCAGATTCACGGGCAATCGCGGCTGACCCGACGGGGGATTCACGTAACAAGGCTTGAAGCTCCGCGGGCGAGCGCGATCCAAAGCGTGCTTGCGCCGGCGGTGTGCATGCATTGCCAGGATCCTGAATGCCTGACCGGATGCCCGACCGGCGCGATCGGGCGTTTCGGGGCCGGTCAGATCGATATCGATTCAAAGACCTGCATAGGCTGCGGAGACTGCGCGTCTCAATGTCCGTACAACGCGATCGCGCTGATCTCGCGAAAGGCAAAGCCAGCGGACGCTAAGCTTGGATTCGCGAATCAACTTCGTGATTTTCTCAGGCTGACGGCTGAGCCGCTTCCACCCGCAGTCGATTCAACCGATGATCTGGTCGCAGTGAAGTGCAACCTGTGCAGCGACCGCACGTCGTTGAATCCGCCGGGAGCGAAGACTCCGGCATACAGTTGCGAAGAGAACTGCCCGACCGGCGCGCTTGCCCGGATCAACCCGCACGAGTATTTCACCGAGATCGGCGCTATCGAAGGGTTGATGATGTTGGATCAAGCTCACGCGACCGGCCGCAACATCCACAGGACCGATCCGCCGAAGCGGGCAATGCACATCGCCGGCGTCTTGCTGACTGTGCTGTTGGCCGCGCTGGCAATTGCCGGGCTTCAAAAGTTCGGAATGGGCGATCGCATTCTCGGCTTTCTGAACATGCGATGGATCACCGGGCTAATCGGGCTTGTCGGAATTGCCGGAGTGATGACCTATCCGGCGCGGCGGCAAGTCTACACGCGCCGCAAGGGCCCGCTGCGCTACTGGCTTCTGGCGCATTCCTATCTCGGGGTGATCGCGGGAATCATGATACTGCTGCATGGCGGCGCGGATTCAGGCGGGCTGCTGACGACTGCGCTGATGTTGAGCTTCGATGTGGTCATCGCGACCGGTCTATTTGGGATCGGCTGTTACATCATCGTCCCGCGTCTGTTGACGAAGATCGAGGGCTCGCCCCTGCTCCTCGACGATTTGAAGCAGCGCCGGACGGAGCTTCAAGAGAGGCTTGCGGAGATCGGCAGTTCGCCGTCTGAGCCGCTTCGCACGATCGTCAGGAAAAAGGTGATCCCGCGGTTTGTTTCATTCGGCTATCTGCTGAGGCAATACATCAGGCGCGAGAGTCTTGATGACTTGCTCGAGGCTGCGAAAGGCAGGTTCGCTTCCGAGACAGCAAGACTCACGGACGAAAAAGACCGGAACGCGCTCGACCGCGCGATTGAAGCGGCGGCCACGCTGCGACGGGTGGATGCGCTGATTTACCTGCATCGGCTTCTCAAGGTTTGGCTGCCCCCGCACGTCGTTTCGACTTCGCTGATGCTCGCGCTGATGATCGTCCACATCGTTCAAGTGATCTATTACGCCTCACGCTAGTACGGTGTCAGTATGAATGTGTTGGACCTGTACGGGCGTCCCTCCGTGGGCGCCCCTTCTCGAGGGAATAGGAGCCTCACAACCGAGGGGCGCCCACGGAGGGACGCCCATACAGGGGCACACGAACTTCAAGATGTCTGACTATTAGGATATGGCTGGGAAGAACCGATTCATCATCAGAAGAAGAGACCGCGACAGCGCGGTCGATGACGTCGTGCTTGAAAGCGACGGCCTTACCATCGGCCGGCTGATCAGCAACGACGTGGTGCTCAATCACCGCGCGGTCTCACGCACTCACGCAGGCGTGAAGGAGATCAGCGGGGAGTTCTGGCTGTTCAATTTTTCCGAGTCGAACGGCACTTCGCTTAACGGCCAGCTCGTCGGAAAGACCCCGCTTGCCGACGGCGACGTTGTTCAAATCGGACCGTATCTGCTGCTGGTCCAGTACCTCAACCAGGCTCTTGCAATAACTGTCGAGCGCCAGCTCGAAGTACAGACGGTTGACGGTGCGATGAGCCTTCCAGTTGCTCCGGCAGGCGAAGAAGAAACCGGAGCGACCGTAATGATCAAGATGCCGGCGCTCCCGGGCTCGCGGACAGTCACGCCGGGCGGCACAATGAGGCTGCAAGGCGTCGGGTTGTTGAGCGGCGCGCTCGGAGGGCAAGAGCTGGCTCTCGAGATCTTCTGGAAGAACCGCAAGAGGGAAGCGGGTAAGATCGCCGAGAAAACGCCGCTGCATCCGAAGAGCGGGCTCAAGGTGGGCAAGGCCCAGTTCAACTGGCGGCCTTCGCTTGATCTGAGGCGGCTGTGGCGCAAGTCGTACTTCGCCTGGGGCGCCGCCGTCGTCGTCCTCCTTTCGGTCGTTGCGCTCGTGGCTCACGAGGGGGCTTACTCGCCCGGGGAACTTTCCGCTACACACACTTCGGCGGCGGCGCCTTCGCCACGAGGCATCGCCAATCGCCCGAACGAAGCCTCCTGCTCGAACTGCCACGGCGTCTCGGAAGGCATGCAGGACAAGTGTATCTCGTGCCATGTGACCAAGACCTTTCAGCCGGCGATCTACACAGCGCACGATCGCGAAGGCATCGCATGCTCGAGTTGTCACACCGAGCACGAAGGTTCGGACATACGCACCGGGCTGGTGAGCTACGAGCTTTGCTCGCGATGCCACAATGGAGCTTATACGATCAGCAGCGGTCCTCGGGCGGGGAGTCTGCTTCCCATTCCACACGGCGGCGCGGTGGGCTATCCGGTCGAGAACGGCGAATGGAAATGGAAGCGCGATGCCGACCAGTTCAAGAAGCGCGGGCTCCCGGAGAGCTGGGCTGCGTTGAGCCCGCGAGATCAGTTCCACAGCATTCATCAGGCGGGTCGAATGCTGAACCGTACGAGTTGCAGCGACTGCCACAGCGCGGGAGCGCGCGGCGATGAGCTGTTTCGCACTTCCCCGCGCGGCGAGTGCGCGAAGTGTCACGGCGTCACAGCCGGCCTGGCGAAGACGCAAGGCCGGCAGGCGAACTGCAGCACTTGTCATCAGCAACACAACCAAAGCGAAGACCTCGCGAAGTTCCTGACCGAAGCCTCCACCAACAATCAAAAACTCAAAACGTACCTTGCTTCGCTGGACACTCAGAGCGGAGGAGGCCCGCGAGTGGCTACGGAAGACACTTTCCCGGGCACAGGGTCGGCAGGGGCTATAAGGCAGAACAAGTCGGCGCTGGGCCCCGGCTCGATCCCGCACGTCGGGGCAGTGCCCTGGTATGTATGGGCGGCGCTGATCGCGAGCCTGCCGGTAACGGCGCTGGTTGTGATGGCAGTTGGCACGGTTCGCCGCCGAGGTTCGTTGAAGGCAGCGAGCAAAGAGGTCCGCGCACCCGCCGCCGCTCCGACGACCGGCTCGATCGATTTTGAGAAGGCGAAGGCCGAAGGTCCCGAGTATCCTCATCCGGTGATCGATCCGGTGCTCTGTATCGGATGCCACGCTTGCGTCGAGGCCTGCCCTCACGACGTGCTCGCGATCGTCAACGGCATCTCCTCTCCAATAGCGCTCGACCAATGCATGGAGGACACGAGCTGTCAGGTTGAGTGCCCGACCAATCCGAAGGCTTGCATAGTAATCAACACCAACAAGAAGATCCCGGCTCGCAAGGTCCCGGAGAGAAACCAGCGGCTTCAAACCAACGTGGACGGCATTTACATGATCGGTGATGTGTCCGGGGTTCCTTTGATCAAGAACGCGATAAACGAAGGCGGCCAGGTCGTCGACAGCGTCATCGACGATCTACGCAGCGAAGGCGCGAACCCGAACGCCGAATACGACGTCGCGATTATCGGCATCGGACCGGCGGGCTTGTCGGCGGCGGTGATTGCGAAGCAGCGCGGGCTTCGCTATGTCGCAATCGAGCAAGACCGCGTGGTGAGTACGATCGACGGCTACCCGGCGGGCAAGTACGTCTTCTTCAAGCCAGACACCGTCGAAGCAAAGGGCGGCATCCCGCTTCCGGGTCCCGGCGAACAGAAGGAATCAATACTTCACTCCTGGTTTGACACCATGAAAGCGAGCGGCGTGCAGATTCATGAAGAGGAGAGCTGCACTGCCATAAAACGCGAAGAGGGATTGTTCGAAGTGACCACCGAGCGCGGAAAGACCAAACAGGAGAGCTCATATAAGGCTCGCAAGGTAATACTCGCGATTGGCAACCGGGGCACGCCAATGACGCTCAAAGTGCCGGGCGAGAACTTGAAGCTTCCATCATCAGGTGAGCCGGTCGTCGCTCGGCACTGTCCGCGGTGCGGGACGGCGAGGCAGGCGAATGCCCGCGCTTGCGTGAGCTGCGGCGCCGAGCTTCCCGTCAAACCTCCGGCGGAGGATCTCAAGGTCAAGTACAAGGTTTCGGACCCGGCGGAGTATGTAAAGAAACGGTGCATAATCGTCGGCGCGGGTAACTCGGCCATCGAGTCGGCGGTCGATCTGTGCGGCTTCAAGCGCGAGGGCGATCAAATGCGATTCACTCGCGACAACGACGTGACCCTGGTTGTGCGCAGCGACTTTAAGGGCGATCTCAAACTGGGCAACAAGATGAACGTCTACGACTGCATCGACGCCGGAAAAATCAAGGTGTTCTTTCGAACCGAGATCAAGGAGATCAAAGAGGACGAGGTCGTGTTGATGGACGTACGGTCGAAGGAGGAGAAAGCCCGGATCCCGAACGACTACGTGTTCGCGCTGATAGGCGGGGAAAAGCCTACGAAGTTTTTGGAGGGGTTGGGGATCAAGATCGGATAGGAAGGGCCGAGTTGGAACCCCGATATCTGAAGCAGAGATTGAAAATTGAAAATTGAAAATTGCAAATTTGGAATTGAAATGCGGAAGCCGAGATTGTGAGTCGGAATCGACAATTGGAAATCGGCAATCGGAAGCTGTCTGGGTGGTATACTGTGCGGGTCGGGAGCCGAGTTAGACGGGGGATAACAGCGTGAAGATCAGACTTCTGCCAAGCACCGCGGGCAGGAAATCACAGCTTCAATGCCTGACGTCTTTTCTGGTAGACGATCGGCTCGCCATTGACGGGGGTAGCATCGGGTTCGCGCTCCTGCCGTCTGAGATTGGCGGCATTCGCCACATCATCGTCACTCACTCGCATAACGACCACATCGCTTCGCTTCCGATTTACATTGCCGAAGCTTTCAACACGCTCGATTCTCCGATCGTCGTCCACGCGGCCGGCGAAGTCATCGAGGCATTGCGCGAGTTCGTCTTCAACGACCAGATCTCGCCCGACTTCGAAACGATTCCGCTTGTCAACCAAAGCGGGCCGGCTCTCAGATTTAACGAAATGACAACTCGCAAGAAGATCAAGATAGCGGGACTGGACGTGACTCCGATCCCGGTCAACCACATCGTGCCGACGGTCGGGTTGCTGGTCGAAAACGAAAACGCGGCAGTTGTGTTTACGTCGGACACTTACACCACCGACGAAATCTGGAAAGCGGCGAGAGCTGCCAAGAACTTGAAGGCTATTTTCGTCGACGTGTCGTATCCCAACGAGATGGGCGATCTGGCCGCGGCTTCGAAGCATCTCACGCCCGAACTTCTTGACGCGGATCTGAGAAAGCTCGACCGGGATGTTCCGGTCTATGCGGTTCACATCAAGCCGACGAACCGGGACGACGTCATCAGACAACTTGGCTTGCTGAAGGATCTGCAAGTTTCAGTGGGTGAGATCGATCGCGTGTACGAATGGTGATCGCAAGATTGCTTGTACGGGCGCCCCTCCGTGGGCGCTCCTCGGTTTGATAGACATAAATCCGCGAGAAGGGGCGCCCACGGAGGGACGCCCGTACAAGTGCCACAGAGATGATGGGCTTGCCGGAGGACGCACGGACTAGAGTCTAAGTTGAGCGTGCCAAACTTGAACCGTTTGACCGGGGCCGACTTACACAAGGCCTTCGATTTGAAGCTGACTCTTATGCTTGCAAAGCTTATCGTAACAAATATCGAGAACGGCCGGAATTTCGAAGTTGAACTGGCGGCAGACGAGACACGCATCGGGCGTGCGATCGACCGCAACGAAGTCGTGCTGAATGACGGACAAGTCTCGCGCGAGCACGCCATCATTCGCCGGGCCGGCAACACTTTTATGTTGGTCGATCTAGGCAGCGCTAACGGCGTTTTCTTTGACGGTGTGCGAGTCAACGAACGAATGCTCAAGGACGGGGATTCGTTCACGATCTCGCACTACACGCTGAAATTGAAGGACCTGACCAGCAAGGTCTCGATCAAATACTCGAACCAGCAAGTCGGGAACACGGTGCTGTTCCGAACACCAGGCATTATCGCGCCGATCGTTCCGCAACTCGACCGCGCCTCGATGCCGCCCGGGGCCGAAAGCTCCGACATGTTGTTCGACTATCTCGAAGTGTTGAAGAAGAAGGCGGAGACGCTGTCGGTAATTTACGAGTTGAACAAGCTGCTCGGCTCCGAATACTCGCAGGACGACATCTTCAAGAAGGTCATCGAGATGCTGTTTCGGCTCACGCCGGCCGACCGCATCTTTGTGTTGTTGAAGGAGGCGTCGGGCGAACTCTCGACTCATGCCGCTGAGTTCCGAAACCCGGAAGCCGAGAAAAGCAGCGCCGACATCGTCATCAGCAAGACGGTTGTCGACCAGGTGCTGAGTGAAAGGGTCGCGCTCCTGTCGTTTGACGCGCTGGCAGACGAGCGCCTCGCCAAAGCCGAATCGATCATGATGCAAAACATCCGGTCGGTAATGTGCGCGCCGCTTCTTGGCCAGGGGGGCGCGCTTGGCGTGATTCTTGTCGATTGCCAGCGGCCGGGCAAGATGCTGAAGGAAGACGACCTGGAGCTTCTCAATGCGGTGGCCGCCGAGACGTCGATAGCTGTCGACAATGCGATGACTCACAAGCGGCTGCTGAGGGAGGAGCTTGCGCGGGCGAAATACCGGCGCTTCATGCCGCCTCACGTTGTCGATGAGATTCTGGCGAACCCCGATGTTGTGAACCTCGGCGGCAAGAACTCGCTGGTGACTGCGTTGTTCTCAGACGTTCGCGGATTTACGTCGATGTCCGAGACGCTCGAGCCAAACATCGTGGTCGAGATGCTCAACAAGTACTTTGCCGACATGACCCCGATCGTGTTCGAACATCGAGGCTTGCTCGACAAGTACATCGGCGACGGATTGATGGCGTTGTTCGGCGCGCCCGTCGAGACCGAGGATGCGGCTACGAACGCGGTAGCTGCAGCCATCGCGATGCAGCATCGGATGTTGATCGTGAACGCCGACTTGAAGGAAGCCGGGCTCGCCGAGATCGCTATTGGGATCGGAATCAACACCGGCACGGTGACGCTGGGATACATCGGCTCGGAAGAACGAACTGACTATACGGCGATAGGCGACGCGGTGAATCTTGCGGCTCGGTTGGAGAAGCAGGCGCTTGGCTGGCAGATAATCATCAGCCGCTCGACATTGGACAGGATAGGCGACAAATTCCCGGTGAGGCCTTCGGGATCTATCATGGTCAAGGGAAAGAAATCAGCCGTCGAGATTTATGAAGTGCTGTGGAAAGAGGCCTCGCACCCGTCACGGTCCACAAATGTCTAAACCCAGCGAAGTCTGGGCCTCAAGTCAGCGAAGACCAAAAAAGCTCTTGATGCGGCGCAGGATCGTCCCTGTCTGAGCCTGGCGCTCTTCATCGGGCATCGAGCGCGAATACTCATCCAGTCCCAGTTGTCGCTCGGCCAGTTTGTGACTCAGAGCCTCGGCTAGTTGCGCGTTCTCTTCGAGCAACTGCTTCAAAGCCGGCTTGCGTATCTCGAGTACCTCGGTTTCTTCGAGCGCGCTCACGTCGGCGGTTCGCGGCTCGCCCGTCAGCAGAGCCATCTCACCAAAGAAATTGCCTCGCTCGAGTACCGCAACCTGCTGCAGTTTTCCGTCGGCCGCGTGAAGCTGCACTCCCACCTTGCCCCGGTTGATTATGAACATCGAATCGCCCGGATCTCCCCGGCGCAGTATCAACTCGCTGGGCGCGTACACATGTTTCACAAGCGACCGGGCCAGCGCCTCGCGCTCAGCCTCGTTGAGCGGTTCGAGTATCACCACCGACTGCAGCATACGTTGGTAGTCCGCTTCGTTCTGCGCGGGCTTCGATTCGAGTTGCTCCATCAAAACGTGACGGACAGGGAAGGGGATATCGATTTGATTTCGATGATAGATGTACCAGATGTGCTCCTTGATCTTCGAGTCGATGTCGTGAATCAACATATAGTCCTTGACCCAGTAGAGCAGCTCGTAGGTGATACTCGATTCGGCGAACTCGACCAGCCGAACGACAGGAGTCCGCTCGGATGTGACATTCGCAATGGTAACGGCTGTCTGCTGCGTCAGGTGTATCACTCGCTCGGGTGGTATCGAATAAGGCGCAGGGAAGCGAATGATGCGGCGGTTCAAAGCGTTGAAGGAATGGACCTCCAGCGACTCGCCAGCCAGCTTGCTGTTCGGGAAGATCACGACAGAGTTGTCGTTGGTTCGAAGCGACGTCGTTCGCCAGGTGACCGATTCGACGCGCCCGAGCACGTTGCCGATCTGGATCGCGTCCTGGATGTGAAACGGTTGCTCGATGTGAAGCGACAGGCCGGCGAAGAAATTCCCAAGAGTGTCCTGCAACGCAAGGCCGATGATCACCGAGACGACGGTCGAAGTCGCGAGCAGCCCTATGCCGCCGAGGCCGCTTTTGATCACGTTGTTGTAAATGAGGGCGAAAAGCAGCACGTAGAGCACAATCGAAAGCGGCGTACGCAGAACTGCCGGGGCTTGCCTGCCCTTACGCCTGAGGAAGACTATGTCGAACAAAACGTAGCCCGCCGCTCGCACAACAGCTATGCTGAAACCCAAAAGGATCAGGGCGAGGAGGTATTTTGAAAAGTCATTGTCGAGAAGTTGAGGTCTGAGGAGGCTAACCGCAACATACGCTCCGGTCATCACCAGGCTGAGCGTAAGCGGGAGAGATATCTTCTTCATTTGTAGGATCGATGAGCGGTAAATTGCCGCCCTGACTACGGACACTGACCACTGGCCACGGACTACTGACTGCTGACTGCCTTCACCATTTCTCCGGCCGCAAGGACTGCTTGTTCATAGACGCGGTCGTGTCCGAGGATCTCAAGCTCGCGGCCGACCAACTCGCTTTCCTTCAAGCTCTCGTAGCTGAGCACACGTTGAGCGATTCGCTCTTCGCCTCGCGCAACAACCGTCTCGATTCGTTGAGCGTCGCCGCTTCTCCTGACGGTGAACGACGCCGATTCGTCGGCTGCGCTTCTTATCGTAACCATCGCGATGCGCCCGGGCTCGATCTCGCGTTGGGTGCGCGCGAACTCGAGCTTGATTTTGCGAGCGTCCTTTGAAAACGCAAAGAGCGAAGACCCGGCGTCGCGAGTTACCGGACCGCCCTCAAGCTGCCAGCCTAGACGGCTCGCGAGCCAGCCGCCTAACAGCAGAGCGCGCGGCGAAAGCGCTTCGGTGTCGGCTCCGGCGGGCGAATACTCGATGACGACCTGGTTGACCGCAGCCATCAATGGGCGGTACTCGCTCACGTCATAGAAGCCCGCCAACAGTGCGCGCCACGCAGTCAATCGCGCCCAGTTCAAATCGCTGATCGCAGTCCATCGCGGCGTCACGCGCAGCACCTCCGCCATGCTGGCCAGATCGCCGTGCGGATCGTTGAAGTCCGCCGAGTCGATGATCACGCGGTCCGACAGATCGGCGAGTCGTCTGAATGTCACCTTGTCGGTTATCCGCGGCACCGTGCACCACCACAGATACACGGGCAGATCCGAGACGAGCAGCGGCGCTACGGCGCTGGGCACTTCCGCCAATTCTGAGCCGGCAGCCGTGATGGTGACCTGCTCGCAGCAGACTTTCTTTGAAGTCGCGGTCGGCAAGGTGCAGCGGGACGTGACCTGAGCGGCAAGCGCAGGGTCCTGAGATTGGCTGTCCGCGATGATCAGGATGGCTCGAGACGGATGCGCGGCAGTCACCTCGGTGAGCGTGTCATCGAGCCTTGCGGCTTCCGACTGGCTTGTCACGAAGACCAGCAGGTTGAGCGTCGAAGCGCGCATGATCCCGCCGTCTTCGTGTTCCGAAGCCTGCGCCCAGAGCGACGTTAATTCTCGCTCAATCGCGCCCACGTTGATTGCGGATTGCGGATTGCGGATTGCGGATTGTTCATTCATCGGCCGTTGCCTCTCTGATTGCAGATCGCAGATTGAAGATTCATCGCCTAGCTCCTCGGGCCGTGTTTATCGAAGATACAACAATGGCGACAATTTGATTGCCTTCGTCGCACAGTTCCGCCACAGAGCCAGGTAGGACCACGTTGGAATCGACGAGTAGCTCCATCCAGTAAATGCTTTCATCGGCCTCTTCTTCCACAATACCCATCTTTGCGATGAAGTCCGCCTGAGACCTTGCCCTGCACGACGCCCGATAGTTAGCTCCGACAGATGTGCCGCATCTCAGCAGTTGATTCCCAATAACTCTCGCCGTGGGCGTGTTGGGCAAGCTCTCGACTAATCGGATGATCGCAAGCGCATATGCCCTGGTGCGCTTTTTCATTTCATTTGCGTTCATCGTCTTTAATCCGAAATCCGCAATCCGAAATCCGCAATCGTCACGGTCTTCTCCATCTCCGTCCGTCCTTCTCGATCAACTCATCGGCCTCCGCCGGTCCCCATGTGCCCGCCTCGTAGTTGGGGAAGTCAGCCTTCTTGCTCTGCCAGTCTTCGATGATCGGCATCACGATTTCCCAGCCGCGCTCGGTCATATCACGCCGCGCATAGAGAGTCGAGTCTCCAAGAATGCAATCCAGCAGCAGCCGTTCATAAGCCTCCGGCGACGACACGCCGAACGACGCGCCGTAGCGAAAGTCCATGTTGACCCATCGAATCCGAGTCACCTGGCCCGGGATCTTGGCGCCGATCCGAAGCGTGATTCCTTCGTCGGGCTGGATACGAACGATCAGCACGTTCGGCTCGAGCTCCTGGGAAGCGGTGGTGAACAACCGAAGCGGCGCTTGCCTGAACTGGATTGCGATCTCGGTGACCCGCTTCGGCAATCGTTTTCCGGAGCGTAAGTAGAACGGAACGTCGGCCCAGCGCCAGTTGTCCAGATACAGCTTCACCGCGGCAAAAGTGTCGGTGTTCGACTCCGGGTTCACGTCCTTTTCCGAGCGGTAGCCGGCCGCAGCCGCGCCGCCAACCGAACCCGGCCCGTACTGGCCTCGCACGGCGAACTCGCCCACGCGATCGCCCGGAATCGCTCGCACTGCCGACATCGCTTTGAACTTTTCATCGCGGACCGCGTTCGCGCCGAGATTCACCGGCGGCTCCATCGCGACCAGCGACATGACTTGAAACACATGGTTTTGAATCATGTCGCGCAACACGCCGGACGTGTCGTAGTAACCGCCACGCCCTTCGACTCCGATCGCTTCGGCGTTGGTTATCTGGACATGATCGACATAGCGGCGGTTCCAGATTGGCTCAAAGATCCCGTTGGCAAATCGAAACACCAGCAAGTTCTGTACGGTCTCCTTGCCCAGGTAGTGGTCGATTCTGTAGACCTGTTCTTCGTCGAACACGGCGGCGACTTGCCGGTTCAGCTCCCTGGCGCTCTCAAGGTCGTGACCAAACGGTTTCTCGATGATAATGCGGGTCCACGCCGACTCTTTTGGTTTTGCGAGCCCCGCGTCGCCGATCTGTTTGATCGCTTCGCCGTAGAGCGACGGCGAAGTCGAAAGATACAACAGCCGATTGCCGGCGGTTCCGCGTTCGCGGTCTATCTTGTCGAGCAGCGCGCTCATCTGTTTGTAAGACTCGGCGTCGTTGATGTCGCCGGCGAGATAGAATAGGCCTTGTGCGAAGCTCTCCCAGACGGCTTCGTCGATGCTCTTTGCTTCCGAGTAGGTAACGATCGCGTCCTTCATCTTTGCGCGAAAGTCGTCGTGACTCATCGGCGAGCGCGCGAACCCGACGACTGCGAACTCGGCTGGCAGCAATCGTTCCTGAGTGAGGCGGTAGAGCGCCGGCACAAGCTTGCGTTTGGTCAGGTCGCCTGATGCGCCGAAGATCACCACGGCGCACGGGTCAGCAGATCGTTCGAGTCTCAACCCTTCTCGCAAAGGATTTGCAGCCATTGAATCGGTGCTCATCTGGTCGTTTTCCCTTCGAGTGTTTGCCCTTCAAGCAACCGCGCGGCGGCTTCATCCACCATCCAAAGAAGCGAGCCGTTCTGCGGATGAATAAGCTGGCTTGGATAAGTTTCAGGCTGGCGAGATCCTTCCAGAACCTGCTTGAGAGGCTCGGCCTTGTCCTCGCCCGCGGCTAGAAACGTGACGTTACGCGCATTGTTGATAGTCCTGGCGGTCAGCGTGATTCTATGAGCGTTCAGCTTCTCGACGTAGTTGGCTACGACGATGCGGTCGTCCGCTTGGAGCGCGGCCGTGTGCGGAAACAGCGAAGCGGTGTGCCCGTCCGGGCCCATCCCCAACAAGACCAGATCAAGGCGTGGCACGTTTGGAAGCGGAGCTGTGCTGGACTTGGGGGCGTGTCTCAGGAAGAAGCTTCTCAGCGTCGTCTCGTACTCCTCCGCTGCGCGATCATGATCCGGGTTTTCGGCAGGAATGCGGAAGACGTTGTCCTCAGGCACTGGCACCTTTGAAAGCAGCGTCTCTCGCGCCATCCGGTAGTTGCTGTCCGGGTGATCGGGAGGAACGCAACGCTCGTCTCCCCAAAAAAAGTAGATCGAAGACCACGGCACGGTGTCGAGGAAGGGCGGCGCCGCGAGCAACGAGTCCATTCCGCGCGGAGTCGAGCCGCCGGAAAGCGCCACAGTGAAACGCCCGCAGCCGACAACGTACTGGTCGGCAAGCCGCGCGAACCGCCTGGCTGCTTTGAGCGCGACTTCTTCGGAGTCGCGATAGACGCGAACCTGCGCGTGGGCGTTTGGAAGCATCCTTGTAGACATGACAGCTCCCGAAGCTGAAAACATTGAAAATTGAAAAATGAAAATTGCAAATTTCAAATTTACGTAACGGGCTAGTCTGGCAACCCCAAGTCGTCCTCAATTCAATTTGCGATTTTCAATTTTCAATTCTCGATTCTTCGATTCTCAATCCTCGATCCTCAATCCTCCGTCAACTATCTCTTATGCCACAGCCGGGCGCCGCCTTTCACACCGGCGTCGTTCGAAATGGTCTTAACGTCCGCGTCGAGTTTGAGGTCGATCTTGGTAGCGTTGCCGCCGCCGATGTAAAGCTTGTCGAAGTTAGTCAATGTTCTCAAGAACTCGATCGCTCGCTTCACGCGGCGGTTCCAGCGCTTGCGGCCAATCTTTTTGCGAGTCTTGTCGCCTATCTGCTGCTCGAATGTCTGATTCTGGCGAAATGGCAGGTGAGCGAGTTCGAGGTGCGGAGCAAGCTCGCCATCCGAGAACAACGCTGAGCCAAAGCCGGTACCCAAGGTCACGACCATCTCGAGGCCTTTACCCTCGATCGCACCGCAGCCCTGCATGTCAGCGTCGTTGATCACCCGAGTCGGTTTCCCGAAACGCGTTTGCAGCTCGGCAGCGAGATCCATCCCTTTCATCTCCTCGGTGCCGAGGTTTGGCGCGGTGATGATGGTTCCGCGTCGGACCACGCCCGGAAAGCCCACCGAAACGAGGTCGTAAGTGGGAAGCGGCTCGACGAGTTTCATCAGCGCATCCAACAGGGCTTCCCTGGTTGTGGGATGCGGCGTCTCGATCCGCACTCGCTCGGTCAGCATCTCCCCGTCGTAGCTGAGGACGGCGGCCTTCAAGCCGGTCCCGCCAATGTCGATGGCAAGGATGCGGCTATTCGGCGAAGCTTGTATTGCGGCTGTTGACTGTTTTCTCGACGCCATTGCTCCTCCTGTGAGTCAGTAGTCCGTAGTCAGTAGTCCGTAGTCAGTAGTTCGTAGTCCCAGTCCGCAGTCAATAGTCAGTAGTGTCTCGTAGTCCGTTTGTAGTTTGTGGTCCCGTCCTCAGTCGGAAGTTCGTCCTGCCGGATAGCTTGGTTCTGCAGTAGTTCCGCCTGAAGGCGGGACTACTGGCTACGGACTACTGACTACGGACTACTGACTACGGACTACTGACTCTCCTCACTCATCATAGTGTCCCCAGTCGGTATGAACGTGCCCGACCTCGGGGTGATCGACTCGCTCGTAGGTGTGCGAGCCAAAATAATCCCGTTGCGCCTGCGTCAGGTTCTGAGGCAATCGCGCCGTTCGATAGCTATCGAAGTACGAAAGACTTGCGCTCATCGCCCCAACCGGCACTCCCATTGACTGAGCCGTCTTTATGGCTAATCGCCAGTTGGCTTGCGCCGCCCGAATCCATTTCCTGAACTCGTCGTCGAGCAGCAGGTTCGCCAGCTTCGGTTTTCGGTCATAGGCGCGCATGATCGAATCGAGGAAGCGCGCGCGGATTATGCAGCCGCCCTTCCAGATTCGCGCCATCTCCGACAGGTTGACGCTCCAGTTATACTCCTCCGAGCCCCGCCGAATCAGGCTCAACCCTTGAGCGTACGAACATATCTTTGAAGCATACAACGCGTCGTGAACCGCCTTGATCAGTTTTTGCTTGTCGCCCCGAACTGTTTTCGCGCGCGGGCCTTTTATCTTCTTGGAGGCGGCGACGCGCTCGTCTTTCATGCTGGAAATCACTCGCGCGTCGAGCGCCGCGGCAATCGTGGGAATCGGTATTCCCATGTCGATCGCTTCCTGCGCAGTCCACTTGCCAGTGCCTTTCTGTTCCGCTTTGTCGAGCACCAGGTCGACAAGCGCCTGCCCGGTTTCCGGGTCGCGAACGCGAAAGATGTTGGCGGTGATCTCGATCAGGAACGACTCAAGCTCGCCCCGATTCCACTCGGAGAAGATATCCGCGAGTTCGGGAGCTTCGAGGTGAAGAGCCGAGCTGAGGATGTCGTAAGCCTCGGCGATCAGTTGCATGTCGCCGTACTCAATTCCGTTGTGGACCATCTTGACGAAGTGCCCGGCGCCGTCGGGACCACAGTAGCTAACGCACGGACCCGAGTCGGTCTTTGCCGAGATCGCTTCGAAAATAGGCTTGATGCGCTCGTAGGCTTCGGTCGAGCCGCCCGGCATCAACGAGGGTCCGTGCCGCGCACCGTCTTCGCCGCCCGAGACGCCCGACCCGACGAAGTTCAACCCTGCGGCTCGCCAGTTGGACTCGCGGCGTTGGGTGTCTTTGAAGTACGAGTTGCCGCCGTCGATTAGGATATCGCCGGGCTCCAGAAGCGGCTTGAGCTTCTCCATCATCTGGTCAACCGGCGGGCCGGCCTTGATCAGCATCATCAGCCGGCGGGGGCGTTCGAGTGACTGCACGAACTCTTCAAGCGACTTTGTGCCGATGAATTGTTTGGATTGAAACTCGTTGATGAAGGCATCGACCTTGTCGGGCTCCCTGTTCCACACAGAAACGGGAAACCCGTGGTCTTCAACGTTGAGCGCGAGGTTGCGCCCCATCACTGCGAGTCCCATCATTCCGAACTGCCCTTGTTTGGCTTTTGGATCTTCACTGGACATCTATCAACGCTCCCTTCTCATCTTTCAGAAACTTGTTCATTACTTGTTGCTCCGAAGTGTCCACGCCGAGGACGTACTTCTCAATTCCGGCGGCCCAACCTTCATCGTCGTTCGAAGCGGTCACATAAGTCGCCGCGTCGAGCACTTCGTAAACGGCCTGGCCCATCGCGATGCTGGTGCCGGCCTGTTTGAACATCTCGACATCGTTGGGCCCGTCGCCGATGACCGCGATTTGTTCGCGCGAAACGCCGAAGAGTTTGGCCAGCCGAATAACGACCGAGCCCTTGTGCATTCCGTAAGCGGTCACGTCAAGAAAGCGCGGTTTGGAACGCGACGCCGAGACTTCGCTGGCAAGCTCGCTTAGCACGCGCGTTTCGGCTTTGGCGACAAACTCGGGATTGCCGACGACCGTGAGTTTGTTCAGGTCGCGAGAAGTCCGTTCCTCGTAGCCTTCCATCCGCGGACCGAAACCCGAAGTATGCTCCTCGCGATCGACAAACGAGTCCCGGTGCGGCGTCCACCAGTCTGCTTCATCGTAACCCCAAACGCTCAATCCGAATTCGTCGGCGATCGCTTTCACGCGCGCAGTCGTAATGGGCGGGATCACGCTGCTCGCCAGAACTTCGCCGCT
This sequence comes from Candidatus Onstottus arcticum, assembly GCA_038040485.1. Lineage (GTDB taxonomy): Bacteria > Acidobacteriota > Blastocatellia > UBA7656 > UBA7656 > Onstottus_B > Onstottus_B arcticum. The sequence continues at coordinate 206,560 of JBBPIE010000003.1, read as the reverse complement.
GGCCGTTACGACCAGAGCGCCGTTGAACGCGGCGAAGCCGGTGCGCAGCCCGAGCGCTTCGGCGAGCGGCTTGATGCTTCGCGGCGGGCGCGAGCTTGCAAGCGACAACGCGATGCCTCGTTTGGCCAACTCAGAAGCAGCCGTCTTCGTCGCCTCGGTCATCTCGTGGTTGGAGGTGATCAAGGTGCCGTCGATGTCCGAGATGACGAGTGAGATGTTTGGCATAGTCAATTGTAGGGGAGGCCCTCGGTGGCCTCCCCTCGTCACAAATTCGTGCCCTTCCTGCCGACACAGTCTTATCGAGAAGAAGCCACGGAGGGCCTCCCCTCGTCACAAATTCGTGCCTTCCGCGACGCCGCAATTTTGTCGAGGGGAGCCACGGAGGGCCTCCCCTACAAGCACGCGAGACTAGTGAGTTTGTCCTTGCGCGACTGGAAATCCGGTTCGGACGATGTCCAGCAACGCTTGCAACCCGGCGCCCACGTCTTCGCCCAGATGAACTCGTATCGCGCGGCGGTGACGGCTCGCCAGCGACTGAAAGTCACCAAGCGCCTGCGCCTGCTTCAAGACTCCGAATGTGAAAGGCTCGCCCGGCAGCGGAACGTCAACCGCATTGTCAGCCGTCACCTGAATAAACACGCCGCTCGGCGGTCCGCCCTTGTGAAGCTGCCCCGTCGAATGCAGGAACCGCGGACCGTAACCCGTCGTTGTCGCTACGCGCAGAGCTTCGCGCAGATGGGTTCGAATCGCTTGAATGACTTGTTCGTGCTCGGACGTTTCCTGAATGTAGTCGAGCATCGCAACGTAGTCGCCCGCGTGCGCGCGGCTGAGATGCGCGATGATGAACGCGTCGAGCGACAGCTCCGCGCCCAACTGATCGCGAGTCTCGGCGTCGCAGTAAGCCTTCAAACCACGACCCTCCGCTGCAAGCTCCTGGTCGGGAAGCTCGCCTTCCTTTTTGTAGACTTCGAGAAAATGCCTGGTGTTGTCTTTGCTCTCCTGCACGTTCGGCTGATCAAACGAGTCGATGCCGAGCACAACGCCCGCAACCGCCGTGGCAAGCTCCCACAAGTAAAACTCCTCGCCCAGATCAAGCGTGTCGTGAAGAGTGCGTCTTACAACCGGGTGTCCCGCGGCTTCGAGCGCGCGAAGCTTCGAGTCGGTGACTGCGTCAATCGCACCGACGCTGATGTGCACGAACAACCTGTCGTCGCCGTAGACGCTCGGCGCCCCTAAGGTCTCGCCCGCAATCGGGATTATGCCTTTGCCTTCCTTACCGGTGCTTTCGGCGATCAACTGCTCGATCCACAAACCGACGGATGAAATATCAGGCGAAGCAGAAAGCGTGAGCTTGTCGCGCCCCGCAAGCGCAAGCGTGCCCAGTATCGCGCCGAGTCGCGCGGCGGGATTGTCGGCGGTTGGCACTTGATGAACGCACGCTTGCATGACGCGCTCTGCCCGCGCCAGCAACGTCTTGAAGTCGAAGCCCTGGAGCGCGGCGGGCACCATTCCAAAGAAAGACAGAGCCGAATAGCGCCCTCCGATGTCCGGAGGGTTCAAAAAGATTCGGCGGAATTTGTCGCCGGTCGCCATTGCTTCCATCAACGTCCCGGGATCGGTTATCGCCACAAAGTTCTCGCCCGCGCGCTCGCCTTTGATCTCACGCATCCGATTGAAGAAGTACTTGTAGAACATGAGCGGCTCGGTGGTCGTTCCCGACTTGCTCGCGACAATAAACAACGTGTGCGGGAGGTCGACGCGTTCCTCGAAGCTCTTGACCGTCGCGGGATCGGTGCTGTCCAACACGTGGAGTTCGGGGGAGCCGTCGCGGCGGCCGAAGGTGCGGCGGAATACTTCGGGGCACAAGCTGCTGCCGCCCATGCCTAAGAGCATCACGTCCTTGAAGCCGTCGTTGCGGATGCGCTCGCTGAACGCGGCAAGCTCCGGCGCTGCTTCGACGAGCTGGTCAACAACCGTGACCCACCCAAGCGCGTTGGCGATGATCTTCTTGTGAGCTTCGTCGTCCTTCCAGAGCGTGGCGTCTTTGTTCCAGATCCGGCGAATCCACTGTTCCTTGTCAGCGCGCGCAATCGTGGCTTTGACCGCGTCGGCGTATGAACCAAGCGAAACCGATTGTCGCTCGAGAACGCCGCTGATGATCGAGGCCTGCTTTGCGGTGATCGTTTCCATCAACGTGTGGAACGAGTCGATGAACGACTTCACGCCTTCGTCTTGAAGCTGCTGAGTAACCTGGCCGAGGTTTATTCCCATCTCCGCAAGCTTGCTGATCGTGTCAGCCGCCTGATCGAGGTTCTCTTCAAGCGTCAACCGCGCGACGCCGTGGTCGCGAAACGCGGTGTAGGTGGCTGGCGGAACGGTATCGACTGTCTCGGGTCCGATCATCTCCTCCACATAGTAGGTATCCTTGTAGGCCGCGTTCTTGGTCCCGGTGCTGGCCCAAAGCGGCCGCTGAACGAAAGCGCCTTTCTTTGCAAGCTCGGCAAAGCGATTACCGTGAAAGACTTCCTTGAATCGTTGGTACATAAGCTTCGCGTTCGCGACTGCGCTCTTGCCAAGCAACGCGGTGAGCTTTGCTTTTTCGTCGTCGTCGCTGGAACGGCGAATTCGAAACTCGAGCTGGTTGTCGATCGCCGTATCAATGCGGCTGACGAAGACGCTCGCGACCGATGCGATTCCGGCGATTGAAAGCCCGGCGGCGGCTCTTCGCTCAAGCCCGCGGACGTAAGCTTCGGCGACCTGGTCGTAAAAGTCCTGCGAGAAAATCAGCGTCACGTTGATATTGATTCCTTCTGAGATCGCTTGTTCGATCGCCGGTATGCCTGCGGTCGTGGCCGGGATCTTGATCATGACGTTTTTGCGATCGACGAGCTTCCATAAGCGGCGGGCTTCGGCGATCGTGCTGTCGGTGTCGTTGGCAAGGATTGGGGAGACTTCGACGCTGACGAAGCCGTCGACGCCTTTTGTTTCGCGGAAGACGGGGGCAAAAAGCTCAGCGGTTTTCTGGATGTCCTGAATGATCATCGCATCGAGGATCTCCTGCGCGCTTTTTCCTTCCGCGATCAGCAGGCGCATCTGCCCGTCATAGTCGGCGCTGCCGGCGATGGCTTTTTCGAAGATCGCCGGATTGGAAGTCACGCCGCGCAGACCATCGTCGCTGATCTTGCGCGCCAGATCGCCGTTTTCAATCAAGGCGCGCCGAATGTTGTCGTACCAGATGCTCTGTCCGAGCTTCGGTATTTCGAGTAGAGGATTGTCGCTCATAAATTCAATACCTTTCGTTACACCTGTCGGAGAAAACCGGCGCTCGCCGCTCGCTCACCCCAGCGGCGTGAGATGTTTCTAGAACCGAGTCGCTCAAGCCTCTCACCCCAGCGGGCTGAAATGTTTATAGACCCGGAGCGCTCGAGCCTTTCACCCCAGCGGGGTGAAATGTTTATAGAACCGATGCGCTCGATTCTCTCACCCCAGCGGGGTGATATGTCAGAGTTCGCCTTCGACACCCTCTGGGAAATCGAACAGATACTTTGGTTCAAACGCTACATCAAACTTTCGGAGTAACGTCATGTATTCCTTCTTGAATGAGGTCGCGCGGTGATGACTTTCCTGGTTCCGTATGTAGCTAATCACTTTGTCGAGGTGAGAATGCGAATATGAAAACGCACCGAAGCCTTCCTGCCAGTTGAACCTGCCCCTTACGAATGCACGTTCGTTTATGAAGATCGTCGATGCCTTCTTCACCTCCCTGGCCAGATCCGAAATCGCAATGTCCGGTTTTAGACCAACTAGCATATGAAGATGATCAGGCATGGTGTTTATCTCGAGGAGCTTCTGACCTTTGTTGCGCACGATGCCGGTGATGTATTTGTGGATCTCTTCCTTGTGCTCGGGCTGGATCAAGCTTTGCCTCCATTCGACCGCGAAGACAATCTGTATATAAACCTGGGTGAACGTGTTGGCCATGCCGACATATCACTCCTAAAGGAGTGAGCCCCCGCTCGCTATCGGTTCTATAAACATTCAATCCCTACGGGATTGGGGGTGATCATCTTTTCCCAATCTGATCATCTCCGTCGGCTTCTTACCCTTTGGCGTTCCGCTCGAGAGCCGCGCGAGCCTCGGCGACAACGCGCTCGACTGTGAACCCGAACTGCTTGAGCAGATCTTTCAGCGGGGCCGACGCGCCGAAATCGCGCCGCGCGATAATCCCGCCGTCCAAGCCAACATATCGTCGCCAACCGATGCTCGTGCCCGCTTCGATTGCCACTCGCGCTCGAACTGCCGGCAACAAAACCGACGCGCGATATTCTTCCGGCTGGCGCTCGAACAACTCCCAGCACGGCATGCTTACTACACGAGTTGCGATGCCTTCGGACTTCAACTGCTCGTGAGCCGCCACGCATAGTTGAAGCTCGGAGCCAGTGCTCATCAAAATCACCTTCGGCGTTCCCTCGCAATCCGCGAAGATATATGCGCCTCGCGCGACGCCGTCAGCCGCGGCATATTTCGCGCGGTCAAAAGTCGGAAGTGCCTGCCTGCTAAGGATCAAGGCGACCGGGTGATGAGTCGTTGTCATCATTACCCGCCAGGCTTCGGCAACTTCATTGGCGTCGGCCGGCCGGATAACCAAAAGCTGCGGGATCGATCGCAGCCCGATGAGCTGTTCGATCGGCTGGTGAGTCGGTCCGTCTTCGCCGACGCCAATCGAATCGTGGGTGAATATAAAACTGGCCGGCACTTCCATCAAAGCCGAAAGACGAATCGGCGCGCGCATATAGTCCGAGAAGATGAGAAATCCCGACCCATAAGCCCGCACCTTCGAGAGCGTCATCCCATTCAGTATCGCTCCCATCGCGTGCTCGCGGACGCCGAAGTGGAAGTTGCGCCCGCCGTAGGATCCCGCCTCGAAGTCTCCGCCTTCCGTCATTCGCGTCTTGGTCGAAGGCGCTAAGTCGGCCGAGCCGCCGATCAACCACGGCAATCGAGGCGCGATGGCGTTGAGCACCTTCGCGCTCGCGTCGCGGCCTGCCACTCCCTTCTCGTCGGCGGCAAAGACCGGAATGTCCGCGTCCCACCCGGCGGGCAGTTCGCGTCGCTGCATCAGTTCCCACTCACCTGCAAGCTTCGGATGCGCCGCCTTGTACTCCTCGAATCGCGCGTTCCAGTCTTCTTCGGCGGCGCGGCCTCGCTCGATCGAGCGCTTGGTGTATTCGTTCACCTCATCAGGCACGAGGAACTTGGCGTCGGGCGGCCAGCCGTAGCGTTGTTTTGTAAGCCGTATTTCTTCTTCGCCGAGCGGCTCTCCGTGCGCCGCCGAGGTGTCCTGTTTGTTTGGCGCGCCCCACGCAATGTGGCTGTCGACGATTATCAGCGACGGGCGTTCGATTTCCTGCTGCGCTGAGTTGATCGCCTGATCGAGCAAGACGAGATCGTTTGCATCGCTGACTCGCAGGACGTTCCAGTGATAAGACATGAACCGCGCGGCCACGTCGTCGCTGAATGCCAGCGCGGTGTTGCCTTCGATCGTTATGTGATTGTTGTCGTAGATCCAGACCAGATTGCTCAATCGAAGATGCCCGGCCAGCGACGCCGCTTCCTGCGACACTCCTTCCATCATGCACCCGTCACCGGCGATCGCATAGACTCGATGGTTGACGATTTCGTGACCCGGTTGATTGAAGTGTGCGGCCAGCCAGCGCTCGGCTATTGCCATCCCAACCGAGTTTGCGACTCCCTGACCGAGCGGACCGGTCGTCGTTTCAACCCCTGCCGTCAAGCCATACTCAGGATGGCCCGGTGTCTTTGATCCCCACTGTCGAAACCGTTTCAGCTCCTCGAGCGGCAGGTCGTAGCCCGACAGATGCAGCATCGCGTAGAGCAGCATCGACGCGTGACCCGCTGAAAGCACGAAGCGATCTCGGTTCGGCCACTCGGGATTGTGCGGGTTGTGGTGAAGAAACCGGTCCCACAAAACGTATGCGACCGGCGCCAAAGCCATCGGCGTGCCCGGATGGCCAGAGTTCGCTTGCTGCACGGCGTCCATCGCCAGCGTTCGAATCGTGTTTATGCAAAGCTCATCAAGGTTGCTCCCTCGTGTCGAGTCATTGGACATAGGCTGGCTCATCTAGTTTGCATCTCCCATCGGATGAATAGCTTGGCGATAGCACAGAGAATCCACTCGCGTGCGAACTCAGCGCAAGCACGGATTACCTATGGACGCGCCCGCTGCAAAAAGGCGCGGAAGACCGCGATCGATGCGGCTCACTCCTCACTTGGTATTTGCCCTCAGTTCGAGTTCGGCGTGCAGCCAGTCGTCCGAGTCGTTTCCGTGAGAGCCGCCGCGTTCGAGGAATATCTCGTATGCGCGCTGTGCAATTGCTTCGGTGGAGGGTTCGCCCTGGATAGACGCCGCGTCCGCCGCCGGTGCGGAGACTGGAACTCCTTCCGCTACATTCTTGCTTGTTGCTGTTTTGGGCATGATCGACTCCTTTTTCTTCTTCTGGCCACCCCGGACTTTTGTGGTTCGCCGAGTGCGAACAGATCGGCGTGTGCTGCTTGATTGAGGAAACTCAGCTAATCGTATGGTCTCCGCAACAGTCTGGGAGGGATCGTCTCGAAGACGCGGAGATCGAATAGCCAGGGGATGAGGTTAAACCTCCGGGATGGCCTAAGTCAACGCGACTCGGTTTGGGAAGGCTTAAGCAGCTTACCCAGGCGCCACGGGCTATGGCGACCCCGGACAACGTTCTTGGAAAAGTAGAAGTCACGCACCGTCCGGTTTCTGCGGCCCCCATCGTGTTTGGCGCTGCCCTAGAGGCGGCCCCATTGAAGCAAATGCACGTGGCCGCGCCAGCGGCCACGTGCATTTGCTTCAATGGGGCCACGCTCTTTCAAGCGTGGAAACAATCAACGACTGGGGCTTTGACCGAGCGCGCGGCTCGCTTCAATGGGGCCACGCTCTTTCAAGCGTGGAAACGCGATATACTTGAACTCAATCTCACCTTGCACGCCTGCTTCAATGGGGCCACGCTCTTTCAAGCGTGGAAACACGACGACGAAGGCGACATCTCGATTGACGATCTTGGCTTCAATGGGGCCACGCTCTTTCAAGCGTGGAAACGTTGATTATCGTCGCCGGCCGGCCGAGCCAGGGCAGCTTCAATGGGGCCACGCTCTTTCAAGCGTGGAAACTAAAACTTGAAGCGCTATAGGAGGCGAGATGGCAAGGCTTCAATGGGGCCACGCTCTTTCAAGCGTGGAAACACCCAATTTCTCAAACGCGAAGTCCAGCCCAAGTTGGCTTCAATGGGGCCACGCTCTTTCAAGCGTGGAAACTGCGGAGTACGAGACTCCGTGTCAGGGGTTGGAGAAGCTTCAATGGGGCCACGCTCTTTCAAGCGTGGAAACCCGGGTGAAAGGGCGTTCGGGTGCAGGGCTGAGGTACGCTTCAATGGGGCCACGCTCTTTCAAGCGTGGAAACTCGTTTACTCACTCGTCGTCCTCCACTTGTGAGAGGCTTCAATGGGGCCACGCTCTTTCAAGCGTGGAAACTGACCTATACTCTTCGACCATACCAGACCAAAGCCGTGCTTCAATGGGGCCACGCTCTTTCAAGCGTGGAAACGATTGGCGCATGGTTTACTCCCTCGAACTAGACCAGGGCTTCAATGGGGCCACGCTCTTTCAAGCGTGGAAACGACGGCGCTCGTGGCAGCGGCGATGCCTGGCGCTGAGCTTCAATGGGGCCACGCTCTTTCAAGCGTGGAAACATCCAATTAGACTAAGACTTATTGACAATGCTTTCGCTTCAATGGGGCCACGCTCTTTCAAGCGTGGAAACCAATTATTGCGGGCTTCTTGTGCGAGTCGCTGAAAGGCTTCAATGGGGCCACGCTCTTTCAAGCGTGGAAACACAATGAATCTACTCCTACCAGACAATTCATTCGGCGCTTCAATGGGGCCACGCTCTTTCAAGCGTGGAAACCAAGATGCCCGGTCCATAATCGGTATCGCGCTCGGCGCTTCAATGGGGCCACGCTCTTTCAAGCGTGGAAACATCAAGCGTGGGGAGAAAAGCCAAACGGCTCAAAGCCGCTTCAATGGGGCCACGCTCTTTCAAGCGTGGAAACCTCGGTCAAATCCTCGTAAGCAAACATATCCTTGGTGCTTCAATGGGGCCACGCTCTTTCAAGCGTGGAAACACTGTGCGAATCCGCGAGTGTTAGCGTAATGAGCCCGGCTTCAATGGGGCCACGCTCTTTCAAGCGTGGAAACAAACGGTAACCCGTCGCATAGGTTGGTGGTTCCTCGCTTCAATGGGGCCACGCTCTTTCAAGCGTGGAAACCCGTCGAGGCGCTATGGGGCGTACGCCCGGAAGAACGCTTCAATGGGGCCACGCTCTTTCAAGCGTGGAAACACGGTGGCGCGACGCCAATCAAGCACGGGCTGTACTCGCTTCAATGGGGCCACGCTCTTTCAAGCGTGGAAACAAAGGGGCGCAGCGTGAGAGGGCTTCAGCTTCGAGAGCTTCAATGGGGCCACGCTCTTTCAAGCGTGGAAACTTGACCTAGCTGGCCGTCTCTCAACCGAGGGACTGGCGCTTCAATGGGGCCACGCTCTTTCAAGCGTGGAAACGCGAACTCGTTGACGTGTCCGACTGGCGCAACGTGGCTTCAATGGGGCCACGCTCTTTCAAGCGTGGAAACGGGGAATGAATAAATGATTTCTCACGGCAAAAGCGCGCTTCAATGGGGCCACGCTCTTTCAAGCGTGGAAACCTTCCGCACAGGAGACGGTCCGCGCGAACCTGACCAAGGCTTCAATGGGGCCACGCTCTTTCAAGCGTGGAAACCGGCCCCTACGCCTTTTTCTGGTCGAGGATGCACGCGCTTCAATGGGGCCACGCTCTTTCAAGCGTGGAAACCCGTGAGCGTACCGTTGATAACCTCGATGGCGGGCAAGCTTCAATGGGGCCACGCTCTTTCAAGCGTGGAAACCAGGACTAAAAGCTTGACCATCGTCACGCCGCGCTGGCTTCAATGGGGCCACGCTCTTTCAAGCGTGGAAACGGCCAGTGTCCGTATTGCAGTCACAGCATCGCGGCTGCTTCAATGGGGCCACGCTCTTTCAAGCGTGGAAACCCGGAATGAGCGTCAACCCGGCAAGCCCGGCTCCACGCTTCAATGGGGCCACGCTCTTTCAAGCGTGGAAACCCACGTACTCCAGAAGAAGACCGACGTGAAGTCTCTGCTTCAATGGGGCCACGCTCTTTCAAGCGTGGAAACCGGCCGCGTGATGATCAGCGGCGCGATCACGAGCACCAGCTTCAATGGGGCCACGCTCTTTCAAGCGTGGAAACAAGACGTGCAGCCTGGAATGGTGTTACCAACTGGGCAGCTTCAATGGGGCCACGCTCTTTCAAGCGTGGAAACCTTGGCACGGTGCACAGTCTTTCTCAATGCCCGTAGCTGCTTCAATGGGGCCACGCTCTTTCAAGCGTGGAAACCGGCCTTGGCTCCAAGGGCGGCGCGAGCAAGTCGGCGCTTCAATGGGGCCACGCTCTTTCAAGCGTGGAAACAGGGCTTCCGGGTTCGGAGTCTGGAGTTCAGGGTTCCGCTTCAATGGGGCCACGCTCTTTCAAGCGTGGAAACCGGATCATCCCCAACGCCTCGTCATCGGCCAGCGCGCTTCAATGGGGCCACGCTCTTTCAAGCGTGGAAACGTCCCGTGATCCATAAACCCTCGCTAAGAGCAAAGAGGCTTCAATGGGGCCACGCTCTTTCAAGCGTGGAAACCGCTGTTCTCCGTTCCCGCCGCGCTTACCCGTAGTGGAGCTTCAATGGGGCCACGCTCTTTCAAGCGTGGAAACAGTCTGCTGGAATTGCGGAGCGCGCTGCCCGAAAACGGCTTCAATGGGGCCACGCTCTTTCAAGCGTGGAAACACGGAACCGGGGCGACCACGGCTATCGGGTTTGGTGCTTCAATGGGGCCACGCTCTTTCAAGCGTGGAAACACCGCCCGGGCTCTCCATCCTCATCCGGCGTCCAGGCTTCAATGGGGCCACGCTCTTTCAAGCGTGGAAACCGATAGTACGGAAGACCTACCAAGCGCTGTGGGTAGGCTTCAATGGGGCCACGCTCTTTCAAGCGTGGAAACCTATCAAAAGAGATTCCCATCACCGCAAACGAGCTGGCGCTTCAATGGGGCCACGCTCTTTCAAGCGTGGAAACCCGATAGTCGTTGCACCTTTGACGTTCGAAGGAAAGGCGCTTCAATGGGGCCACGCTCTTTCAAGCGTGGAAACGGCAAGGGCGGCACGCGGGCTGCGACCAAATACAACGCTTCAATGGGGCCACGCTCTTTCAAGCGTGGAAACAGGCGAGTAGCGGTTGAGATAAATCCCACCGCTTCGCGCTTCAATGGGGCCACGCTCTTTCAAGCGTGGAAACGCGCGCCCCTCTGCCCTTGCCTCCGCGATCAAACGTGCTTCAATGGGGCCACGCTCTTTCAAGCGTGGAAACTTCGCGATTAATCGTTTGTCGGGCAGCGCTAGCAACGGCTTCAATGGGGCCACGCTCTTTCAAGCGTGGAAACAACTATGGGACCAACAGCCTCAATCCCATCTTCAAGGCTTCAATGGGGCCACGCTCTTTCAAGCGTGGAAACGATAGGCGGCGATGCAGGCAATGAGCGACATATCGGAGCTTCAATGGGGCCACGCTCTTTCAAGCGTGGAAACGGCGCGCGTTCCAACTTCAAACATCAGCGCACTTGCAGGCGCCCTTTCGAGAGCCCCGCAGTTGACGCCGTTGATTCTATTCGCTCTCGTCATTGTCTTCAACCAAACCCTTGAGCCAGTTCAGCCAACCTCATTCGAGTGCTCCCTGGCCCCACTACCATCGGTTCACTTCTCGCAACCGTCTACACGATCAGAGTCCGCCGCTCGAGGTCTTCCGTCTTCAGCCGCTTGCCTATCGTTTCAATGCTCTGTTTGCCTCGCGCGTCGGCGGGCCCGATGTCGATCAGCATCACTTGATCCTCGCGGTGATCGATGATCGGGCTAAGGTCCGAGATCAGCAGTATACGCTCGGATGCCGACAGGTCGCAGCAAAAAACCGAGTATTGAAGCGGCTCGCCGTAGCCCAGCATCGTCTTGTGCACGAGCCGCAATCGCTTTGGGTCGCAGATGTCGTAGCTGACGATGTACCTCGTCTTCATAATGCTACCTCGTACAGAACGCCGCGTAGCCGGCGATCTCGCCAGTTAGGAACCGTCCCAACAAGCGCACCTGCACTTCGAACACTCGCCGATAGCTGATCGAATAGCCAAACAGCGGATGCGTCACCTCCGTATCAAGCCTTCGCTCGTAGGCCTCGAGCACCCGCTTCCTACCGTCGGGCTTCAGCGCGACTGCCCCGGCTCTCGCGATGAAATCCGAGGGCCGTATCTCGCCGTTGTTGATCAGGCCTATGACCACGGAGTCGGCAACCAGCGGACGGAACTCCTCCATCAAGTCCAGCGCCAGCGCGGGCCTGCCGTAACGCGGCTGGTGAAAGAAGCCAAGGTAAGGATCGAAGCCTGCTCCGACCAATGTCACAACCATGTCTTTAGTCAGCATCGAATAAAGGAACGACAGCAATGCATTCACCGGATCGCGCGGCGGCCGCCGGTTGCGCGATGTGAAGTCAAACGTCGCAACGGCATCGTCGCTCACCTTGAGCATTCGAGTGAAGTTCGAGAAGTAGTCGCGAGCCGCCATGCCTTCAAGCCCGAGGAGCTGTTCGAGGCTCGCGGCCTTCTCGGCTCGATGCCGCCATTCAGCAAGCCGATGAATAACATTGTCGGTGAGCTCACGCCCGTTGCGGCGAAGCAGCGTGCGCGAGTTGCGGATCTTGCCCGACACGAGTGCTCGCGCCAAGTACAGACAGGTGTTCTCTTCACCGGCCGCCTGAAATTGCCTTCGGCGCAGCTCGATGTTCTTGTGAGGCGGCGGAGTCGTTACTGCCGAAAGCCATCCGCCGTATGACAGATGCAGAATGGTCACGTCCCGCGAGACAAGCTCGCGCAACGCCTGCGCCGACAACTGCACGTTGCCGAACAGGCTCAGTTGAGAAACCTGCATCAGCCGCGCCTTTGCTACCACTTCTTTCCTGTCGCGGATTTCCAGGACTTCGCCTTTCAACCCGACGCTGTGGCCCTGACCCTGAACATAGAGCGCCAACTTGTCGTCGCGCGAAGGGACGAGGTTGCGCACCCGCTGTTTCGTAGCTGGCTCCGTAGTCCCGCCTTCAGGCGGTCCGGCTTCGGATTCTTCCTCCGCTTCAAACGGCAGCGCCGGCTGAGCCAGCATGTTCACTTCATCAGGGAGACAGATTCCGACAAGGGAACATCGCGGACACTTGGGCGAGTCCACCAGCGGCGGCGGGATCTGGCCAGAGTCCGCGGTGCGGCGCGCCTCGGCTAACATCTCGAGCGTCCGGGCTATCAGCTCGGCGGTGAAGGGAATGGTGACGCGCTCTTGTGACTTCGCAAAGTAGATCACTCCTTCATCGCAGTTGTAGCCGTTCTCGCGGAGCAGCAGACCTTGAAGACAGAGCTGCACACGCTCGGGCTCCCACGCTCGCTCGGGTGTGTCCGGCGCTTCGCCACGCTTGTAGTCAACAGGAGTGACCCAACCGTTTTCGCCAACCAACAAATCGATGCGGGCGATAGCGCCGAGCTTATCCGAACCGACGTCAATCGAGCGCGCGTGAATGCGTACCGAGTCTTCCAAGTCATCGGCGGCCGGTGCCGGACCAGCCTGTGTGTCTACACGACGATGTACAAACTTGCCTTCAAGCGTGTCAGCCGAGTGGTCCCACTCCTGCTGCACGTATTCGAGGTAGAACAAGCGAGGGCAGTACGTGAACTCGTTGATCATTCGGGCAGGAAATTGTTCAGGTGAGACGGATTGGGTCGATGACATGGGCAGACCTCCTTCACTTCAAGGTTCCGTACTGCGAGCCTCGTCTCGTATGTTCCGGGTTTTCGGTCTAGTTGTTTCGGCAACAGAGGCTTCGCTTCTCGCTAAGCACGTCCGGTATTCAGTATTTTGTTACGCGCTTCAGATAATTGCGTTGTGCCTGGTAGCTGTTAGTACGTTGAAGGCTCGGATAGGATAGGCCGAAGTCGAAGGAAAGTCCACGGTTAATATTGTTTCGTAGTTCCCGGTCTTGTTCGTAGTCCCGCCTTCAGGCGGTCTTCATCGCACGCCTCGTTCGTAGTCCCGCCTTCAGGCGGTCCTTAGCTTCTTCTTCGCGATTCGTTCCGCCTGAAGGCGGTACTACGAAACCAACTCTAGATGTCCCACTTCTTGCCGTAGTCAAGGATTGGATACTCACGCCATATACGCGTTGCCTCGTTCGCTCCAACGCGCTCGAGAAACTCACTCGCGCTCGACCAGAGCCAGTCCTGCCATTTGTCAACGTACCCATGATGAACAGGATTGTGGTGTATGTAGTTTACTGTCGCCCAGAAGTGACGATCCGATCTGATCGCACGGTCGAAGCACCGGTGCCAGACCTTTCGTCCGTGCGTGGCGTCTTCCAGGTTCCAGGCGTGGGATGAGCGGCCGTGGGATTGACCGAGCACCTTTGTGAACAGCTTTAGATCATCGGACTGCACTAACAGATGATAGTGGTTCGGCAAGACGCACCAGGCGTGAATAGTTGTGCCCGCCTCGCGGCACGCCAGCAACACGTGTTCTTCGCACTGAGACATACGGGCTGGGTCTTTTCCGATGATTCGCGCGTGATCGAAGCACGCGGCGCTGACGAAGTAGATGTTACTAATTCCAAGGTCCCAATGCGGCGGCGAATGAAGCGGCTGATGGCGACGCCGGCGGCGCTCGACGATTTCAGCGCGCTGGGCAAGGGTCATTTTGCGGTAGTCGTACATTGGTCGGTGAATGGTTCGTAGTCAGTTCGTAGTCCAGCCTTCAGGCGGAATCTTCATCGAGGCTACACTGCTTTGCCAAAGCAAGACTACGAACAAGCTAAGATTCCGCCTAAAGGCGGGACTACGAGCGAACTACGAACGAGGGCTACGAACTACGAAACTGGCAGAAACAACCCCAATCCGAAGTGGCACGCGAAGCCGACTGCGAGTGGGCCGCGAACTGGCTCGGCAAACTCGATCTCGAACCCCGCCAGCGCATTTCCCGCTTTCCCGTTGAAGCGTGTCGCATGAAACTCGAGCCATCGCACCAACGGTCGGCCTTCGACTTGATAGCCTTCGATACGCTTGATCGAGACAGGCTCGGGCAGGCCGCGATTCTTCAGTTCGCGTACGAGTTGTCCCTCAGGCAGATCGCGAGGCCTTGGAGGCTTGCCGCCCCCGCGATTCGGAAAGCGAGGCAGCGAGAACGGAGTGACCGATCTCCAGCGTCGCGCTTTGGCAAAGATAGAAACCTCCGAAAGTTTCGTAGTACCGGCTTCAGCCGGATCACCTTCGCCAAAGCGCCGCGTGAACGCGGAACTACTAGCGTCGTCTTTACTCCGGCTGACTGGTCCGCCAAGCCCGGCCAGCACCATTCTTACTTCGGGCCGATTCCCCGAGCGAAAGATAGTTCTAAGCGACCCGATCGCTTCGAGGTCGGCGTCGTCAAAGCCTCGCGGCGCATAGATAGTGACGTGATCAATCCGCCCGTCGAGGTCTTCATCGGTAGGGAAGTAGTGAGCGTGTTCGTGCCCTTCGAGCGGTGTTCCGTCGGCGTGTTTGCCGGTGATGGTTTCTGAGTGAGAAGTATCGACTCGATTGCGAATGAGCGCCCGCCGAACTTGCTCGGCGAAGGGAAGGGCATCTTGCGGCAGCGGCAGCACACTCGAATCAAGCGCGTAGTGTGCGATGTTGGTCAGCGCTTTGGAGGCAGTTCGACGCGGCGGCGCGGCTCCGCGGGCTGTGAGTGCTTTTGAATCGCGGACGTAAGTGACCCATCGCGTGCCGGGTGGATCGAGCTGTTTCTTTTTACGCATGGCGGACGTTTCAATGAGCAGCGCGTCTATCAAACTCCGGCCCGTCGAGTCGGGCATTAACAACCGAACCGGTTCTAAGCCGCTGAGTGACTGGCCATCTTCGAGAGGGTAGCTGTTTGGTTCTCGAAGTTCGTCTTCTTCGAGCAGCTCAGCCTCACACCAAGATTCAGCGCGTCCGAACGTGCCGAGCGAGGAAAGCAAGACTGCGAGTGCGGTTCGGTCCCCGTCATCAAGTCCGGCTTCCGGCCAGACGCAAGTAGTTGGGTCACCCGGATCGAGCACAACAAATGTGTCGAAGAACTTCACGCTGCCATTTGCTACGTCGTAGTGTCGTGTATGGGCTGTGGTCGCTGGCGGCAGGCGGAATAACGGCGGCGCAGACAGCGCATCCACGATTCGAATCAGTTGTTCCTCACTAACGCCCGAGGGGCGGGCGCGGTGAAAAGTCGCGATCAACGCGCGAAGCAGCCGCCAAGACGAGGGCGGCCATTCGACAACGCCTTCGTTAACGTGATGTCCCCAAGGCGTGGCGTGAAACCGACCCGTGAGAAAGCGCAAGCTTATCGCGATCATGCGTCGCTCCCTCCTTCCAGCCGTCCCTCGCCGGTTTTGTTTTCTTTGGTCTTTTTCTTCGGCGCTATTCCCGCCTTAAGCTCGGTAGTCGGCTTATCAAAAAGACAGGCGGTGATAAGCAGCGGCAACGCCGTCTCAAGGCTTACGAGCAGAGTCTTGTCCAGATCAAGACCGCCCGGACGAGTCACGGTGATCGCCCGCGCCTCCATGTCGCAAGCAGTTCTCAAGCGTAATCCGGTAGCCAACAGTTTGAGCATCTTGTACACAGCCAGAGCTATGAGCATCTGGTTCTCCGCTTCCTTGAACCCGTAACCCCGCAGAGTTGCAAGATCGAGATTGAAGAACGCGGTCACTTTGCTGGCCGTGAACTCAGTCCGGCTGAATGGAACATTACCGTATCCCTTCGCTGCGTCACCGGAAGGATCAACTCTATCGAGTTTGACTCCACCGGAGGTCACGGGCACCGCACCTTCAGCTTCGATGAAGCTAGACAGCAGGCGCTGAAGCCTCAATCGGCCGGCCACCTTCTCCAGGAAGACTCCGTGTAGAACTGCGCCGACATCGCGGTTAAGAACGGCGCGTGCAAGCTTGCGAATGTCGAGTGGCCCGCTCTCAGTGTTGCCCACTTCGGTCTGAATCTGACTTTTCAAGGTTGGGTCGTTGATGATGTAGGGCGAATTCAATCGGTGGGCTTCTTGAATCGAACTCGTGCTTAGGCCCTTGCCCAGATCAACGACGATATGCGGGAGACCAACCAGCGCGGCGATGATCCTGTTGTTAGCTTCGTCCCAGCATACCGCTTCGAGGCGATTGGCCATTGACTGCGCCGACTCAACCAGCAGCATCGGCGTGCCATCGGGTCGTTTGTAGATTGCTGCGCCCAGGTCTGGAAACCCCGTCGGCTGGAAGCGATCTCCTTGAACTGGGTGAAGTGATGCCTCCACAAGTAAGCGAGGTTGGTCTTTCAGTGCGTCGATCATCTGTTGCAGTTTGTCCGTCATGAATTCTCCTTCGATGGTTAGTATCAAATTACGTTGAACGCCGCGGCCTTGCGCGAGCCGAAGCGGATTGTGCTAGTCCAAATGATGCTGATCAGCTCGTAACTTGGCTTCGTGTTGTGATCATCCTGGGACAACTGGGCGCAGGACCAGTGCGGCTAACGACGCGATGGACCGTAGGCCAATCGGGACCAGTAGTGCGGCCGCTAGCCGCGCACCTTCATCTTCCGGAAAGTGGAGCTGACTGGAGAATGGCAAAAGTCCCGAAGAGCGCAGCCTTCGCTCGGCGGTCTCCAGAGCCTCGGTGATTCGACCCGCGCGGAGCAGCGGGACTATGCTCGGCTCATGCCGAATCGTTACGGGCTCGCCAAGTGGTGCTCGGCTCAATTTGCCGTCGGGAAGAAAGAGCAATTTCAAAAGCGCGTAGGCTCTTGGCAGCGTCGGCGGAAGGGCAATAGACGCGCCGGTCGATCGCGCGCTGACTGCGCTCCAGTCGATCAGAGCGAGACCACGCAGCAACTCTTCAATCCGCTCGTCATCTGTCTCGGCGCGAAGGAATAGGTCAATAGCAGCGAGGGATGCGAACCGTTTGCTCGACATCGCCGGATGTGAGGCACCCGCAGTGCGTGCATCTATGGAACGCCGGTGCAGGACAGCGGCAAGATTGTTGGCGAGGGATGCGGTGCTCCAAACGGCACCAGCATCATCACTAGTCCAGTTGACGCCAGCTTTAGTAATTTCAATCGGCTCGATGTTAGTGCGGAAAGGGCCGCGCTTACCCTCGTCGGTAATCGAAGCGATCCCCGAAGCAAGTTCAAACTCGAATGAGTTGTCGTCGCACTCAACTGACCATCGCTCTGTCAGACCGGCGAGCGGGCGTAATCCTTGTTCGTCACGGAATCGTGGGGTTCTCGCAAGATCGTTTTCTGCTGAACCAAGTGCGATTAGAGTAGCCCTCAGATGCTCTGCCTCTCCGCTGGCGCAGAGATTGAAGATGGCGTCTTCTATGCTTGTCCGCGCGCGAATGAATCGGGGCGGTGTACGCTTGGCGTCCCTTGTTGCTCCGCGCAATCTTTCAATCCAGCGGTCCACTTCATAGATCAGAGCGGAACTGGGCCGCTCGCGCACCTCGAAGCGTCCGAGCGGCGCTGCAAGATTGGCCTGTCCGTTGCGCTCGATGAAACCATATCGCTGGAAAGCATCAATACCACGGTCAACGCCAAGCTCGGCGACGGCGCGCGCGAAATCAAAGCCGGACCTGGCCAAGCGCTTCCGCGCTCCACTAAACTGCACGCGCCCCTCGCCGAAGATATGCGCGACTTCCGCGAAGCTCGCTAAGCGGGACCACAACGGCAACCAGATTTCAGCACGCATCTTCTCGCCACCAACGGCAGTGCCGTAGCCGACGGCGGAGTTTCTGGCGGTGAAAGGAAATGAAGCTCGCGACCGCGCTCCGGCAGCGAGTTGACGCACGGTTGCACTCGCCAGAACGAGTGTGCCTTCGATGGCGAGAATGAAGTCCCAGGGGTTCACAAAGGAACCTCCGCTCACTCCCTGCGATGCGTTCGCGCCGCCAGCGCCCGCTGGGTGGAATTGGCCGACGGCGGCGTTCACCAACCTCGCGGACCGATCGAGAAAGAGTGCGCCGCGAAGCTGCTCTTCGCTCTGCTGAGTTCTTTTGTCTATGTCCCTCGGCCGGCCGGCATCTGCTATCAGCTCTGGGAGTACTTCCCGCAAACGCCCCATGAGGTTCTTAGTGAATTCCAAGTGCCCATCGATTGCGCCCGAGCCAAGCAGCGGAGATTCTGAATTTGTCTCGCTGAGCACGAGTGCAGCGTCAATCCAGCTCACGGTCTGATCGCCAAGACGATTTCGGCAGGCTTGAACGATCGTGTCTTTTCTGGCGACGCGACCTATCTTCTTCAGCGCGCCTCTCAACTTCTTAACTTGGCCCAGTAGCTCTTTAAGGGTTCTGGCGCGGGTCTGCTCATCATCCCCTAACTCGTTCTTGTGAGCTCCAAGTTGATCAATTGTCATCTCGGCTAGAGGAGTGGTGTCCAGAAGAGAAGAAAGCTGTACCCTGATAACTGAAACGAGATCCTTCCACTCCTCACTCCTACTATCGTTGGAGTTGGCTGTTGCTTCTTCAACCAAGCCAATCATCTCTCGGACATTCAGATGACTTATGGAAGGCAACTCCGGGAACTGCATTATCTGGTTGATGACTTGACGATAATTTTCAAGTCGCTTGCTGTTACTAGCTTGAATTGCTTCTCGACCAGAAGTGTCATCGCCATCGTAGAATCCACTCCCACCATTCCACGGTGCGACGATTGGGGTTGGACTGTACTGATTGAGGAAGAACGCGACCAGCTCATCTGCCGTCTTTTCTGTTTCCAACGCGAACGCATCGCCACGCCAAGCCCCGCGTACCTCGGCATCGAAGCATTGTTCGGACACGAGGCGAAAGATGCCCAGCGCTTTGAGATAGTGAATCAACGGTTCAGGTGCGCAGCCACGGAGCAAGATTTGATTTCGCATCACACCGTCTCCTTCGCCCAGCAATCTTGTGGATTGCTGCTCGCCCGAACGTCGGCCGCGCGGATCAGGGCTTCAAGAAACGCCAAGCGGAAGACGCCGACGCGGTCGCGGAGCGTGATCATTCGCTCCAGCCACGAACGCGCGCCATCTTCGCTCGCGCCAAGCAGCATCGGTTCGAGATCGAGTGTGACAGCGGGTTTGGTTAGGTCGCCGAGGTCGAGCGCAGGCAGTTCGTCATAGTCCCAGATGCCGCGCGCGAATTTCTTCTCGCGGTCGTCGGGTTTGTCTTCGCCCGGTAGAGCCCGGATGCTCAGGCGAACTTTGCCGTGATGACACGCAGCTAGGTAGACGACCAGATCGCTCGCGTCGGTCTGCAGCAGCGCCAGGGCGCTCGCCAGTTCGTGACGAAAGCGTGAGCGTTGGTGTCCACGCTTTCCATTCGCCGCCGTCCGACTTCGATCCGATTTGGCGAGCAGGACTTCGCTCAAAGAGTCTTCCATTCCGCGGTGCAGAGTCTCCTGGAAGACTTCGTGCGCCTTGCCCCAATCATGATGGTGGGTGGCGATGACCAACTCGTCCCGATACTCATCAAGCGCAAGAGTGCTGAGGGCCTGCGTGATCGCTTCGGCAGCGGCTCGGGCTTCCCTTGAATGAGCAGCGAGCGTTTGCACGTACCGCTTGAAGCTGTCCGGGTCGTCGTCTAACGCGTCGTTTGGGTCTGTCTCGACCTCAACGACAGGCACTGTCCGCTTGAGGTTCTTGTCCCAGCCGGTGAGCTGATCGTAGCCGCCAGCTTTGACGTCGAGCAGCAGCGTCAACCCAGGACGCAGTTCCTCTTCACCGACCTTTTGCCATTTGCCGTCAAGCGCGTCCCACCTCCATACCCGACGCGCTGTGTCTTTGCTCTTGATGAACTCTCTAAACTCCCCGATTGAAACCGGGCAGAGTTCATCGTGCGCAAGACGCGGCTCGGGGCGTGTCGGCTCCAGCCCGTTGAGGTTGCGCCACGCCACGGAGACATCACGCACATCTCCGCCGCGCACGAACCGTGAGACATCCAGGTCGTAACCGGACAGGTCAGGCGTGGTGTCAAAGAGGTCAATGAGATCGCGGCGGCGCAGCACGTGCGCAGGCGTGAAGCGGTCCTGGTGGGTGATCTTCTCGAGATCGGCTGGCGACGCTGATTGCATCTCCTGCAACAAGCCCTGCGCCGTCTTCAGGTTTTCCGAGTCGTAGGGCAGCGCGATCTTGCGTAGCGCCTTGTCGTCAAACCCTTCTTTGCCAATCAGCTTCTCATCACGTTGATCGAGCGGCCGATCAACCCAGTAGATGCGCGCCTCTTTGAACTCGCCTTCGCGATTGCAGCGACCGAACCGTTGCACGAGGCTAGCGTAGGGCGCGAGGTCAATGATGAGCAGACGCGACGATATGTTTACACCCGCTTCAATGACTTGGGTTGCAATGATGATTCTGCCGTTGCCGATCGGCTTTTCGTCTAGCATCGTCGCCCACTGCGCCCGCTCTTTCGGGCGAAAGCGCGAATGCATCAGCTTCAGTTCGTCATTCGAGAAGTGCTTTGACAACGCGCTGTAGATTTCACGAGCGCGTGCGACGCGGTTTACGACGACAAGGGTCTGTGTCCCTGGCTCGTGTTGCCTCTTGATGAAGTCTGCCAAACCATTGGGCGTGCGACAATCCGGCGGAGCTTGCTCGACGATCTTCCTCGCGTTCAATCGTTGTTCGAGTATCGGTGTGGCGCGGTCAGTCTCGGAAAGCTCCAGCTTCGTGAGGGCGTCGACATGCGAAGCCCAATCAACCGTCTTCAGCCATTCGCGGTCGAGTGTTGCTGACATCCAAATCGAATGACACGGACCAAAGGTCCTGAACTGCTCACGGAAGGCGGCGAGTTGCGTCGAAGTCGCCAGCCCGTCACTCATCAATTGCACCTCGTCAAAGACCCAGAGGCAATCGTTGTTAAGCAGTCCATAGTGGACAGGCCACTTAAACCGGCTCATTGCATAACCGCGGTTGAGCGCACGCGAAAGCAGCATGTCTTGCGTGCCGATCAACAGGCATTCGCGTTCCGGTTGTGCTTCCCATTCGTTGTCAACATCGCCACCCATCAGAACGTGAATGCCGAAGCGATCTTGTAAGCCCAGCCGCTTGACCGCTTCGATTGCGACGCGGTGGGTCTGCTCAACTAGCGTGCGCATTGGCAGGCAATAGATCAACCGCCGCCCGACGGCTGCTGGGCTCTCAAGCCGTCGCCATAGCCACGCGCCTAACACTGCCGCGGTTTTGCCCGCGCCCGTCGGTACGTTCACCAACGAAGGCATTATCTCATCAGTTGCTAGCCGTGTTTGATAGTTGAACGGCTCAACGCCGAAGGCTGTTTCGAAGAAGGCGCGGAAGCTTTGGTTGGGTTCACTCATCGATGCTGCTTGTCCTTTCGCTTGGAGTACGCCTTCGAACTCTGCGATAGCTCGTCGCGAATCTCATCCCGCAATTCCTCAGCCCCAGCACTCGAGCGTGCGAGCCGTACTGCATCACGAATCGCTTCACTCCGTCCGGCGCCGCTACCGTCTTCCGGGTTCGTAGTACCGCATTTATGCGGAAGGTGTGGCGTCGAAAGATTCCGCATAAATGCGGTACTACGAACTGTTCACGAATCGCCAAGTCTCCATCGTTACCTTGATGGGCGAGGTAGTGCTGAAAGCGAGCGCTCTCCGCGAGCAGGAGCGGAATCAAAGCCATTCGTTCAGTGGGATCTCCACGATGGGACATCGTGCTTTCTCCTCACCAGTTCTAATCTCGAAGCCGTGTTTCTCTGTCCTACTGACATCGCAGGGTGATGCGTTCGGAAGGCGCGGAAGCCAAGACAATCAGCAAGCAGGCCGGCGCAAAGCTACAAGGAGCGTCAGCGGATGTCAATACCGAAAGCGGCGATCGGGTGGACGTCGTGTTTTTGTGGTTGAATCCCGGACGGGTTGAATCCCGGAAGGGATGCCGGAACAAAGCCACGGGTGAGTCCGCGAACCCGTGGAGACTCGTGAAGAAGTCACCTGAACCCTCGAAGAGGGTGGCGGGCGGGTGGCAAGCAACGACGCGCATATCGCCCACATTCCTCGCCATTGTTTTCCTGCCAGATTATTCGCCAACCGGGGCCGCCACCCTCTTCGCGGGTTAGTGCTGCTATGCGCCGCTGTCCACGGGTTCGCGGACTCACCCGTGGCTTCATGCCTCCACCCTTTCAGGGTTAAGGGCTAGACCCGCCACGACTACGTCATCCTCTCAAGCTCTCACCCGTGGCTTCAGGCCTCCACCCTTTCAGCGTTAACGGCTAGACCCGACACGACTACGTCATCCTCTCAAGCTCTAATAGCAACCTCGCCGCTAATGATTGCAAGCCCAACATCCAACTGTTCATCAAAGCTCACTATGTCGGCGCGCTTTCCCTCTTCAAGCGAGCCGAGTTCGTGATCGACCCCGGCGGCGCGCGCGGGAGTAAGTGAAGCCATCTTTATCGCTTCGTGAAGTGGGACGCCCAGCGAAACGATGTTCTTCAAGGCTTCGCGCAGCGTGATCACAGAGCCGGCGAGCGCGCCTGCCACACGGCCTTCGACTAAAGATCCTTCGGCTAGAGATCCTTCGACTAAAGATCCTTCGGCTAGAGATCCTTCGACTAAAGCTCCTTCAACCAAAGCAGTGATGCCGCCGCGAACGACGATCTTTGTGTTCCAAACCGTGAACTCTCCGTCTCCAAGCCCGGCCGGCTGGATCGCGTCGCTGATCAGCGCCATCCGGTTCGCGGTCTTTGATTGATGGATCAGTCTCAGCATCAGCGGATCGACGTGGTGGAAGTCGGCTATGCAGTCCATCGTGACGTCCGCGCGCAACAAACCCCACGCGACTGCGCCCGGCTTGCGATGATGCAGCGGATCGAGCGCGTTTGGAAAATGAGTGATGTGGCGCGCCCCGGCTTCGAAGGCCAGATCGAGAGTTGCAGGGTCGGCCTGGGTGTGGCCGAGGAAGACTCGAAAGGCGCGCCGACTGAGTTCGCGAGTCAGCTCGATTCCGCCGCCGACTTCTGGCGCAAGCGTCATCAACCGCGGCCGGCGCTCGCCGCTGGTTTGGCTGGTGAACAACTCGATTGAACGCGGGTCGCCGTCATAAGCTCTGAAGTGCTCGGGTTCGAGCGCGCCGCACTTGTTGTGGCTGACGAAAGGGCCTTCGAAGTGGATGCCCAGGATTCGCGCCCCGCGAGTCGATTGCTGTTGAGCTGCGGCGCTCGACTCCACGATTGCGATCGCTTCGCCGTAGGTCCGCTCGTCGGTTGGCACAAACGTGGCGAAGTAGCCGGTCACGCCCACGTTCAACAGGAATTCAGAGAGCTTTAAAAGGCCATCGGCGTCGGTGTTTTGAACATCTATACCGGCCGAGCCGTGGATGTGAATGTCGATCAGGCCAGGCGCCAGGTAAGCCTCTCGAAGGTCGATCG
Source organism: Candidatus Onstottus arcticum (assembly GCA_038040485.1). Lineage (GTDB taxonomy): Bacteria > Acidobacteriota > Blastocatellia > UBA7656 > UBA7656 > Onstottus_B > Onstottus_B arcticum. The sequence continues at coordinate 182,920 of JBBPIE010000003.1, read as the reverse complement.
AGTCGCGCGAGCTTATTCCGGCCGGCGTCTCGTGGCGTGCGAAGACTCTCGCGATTCTCCCATCGCGCACGAGGACGCTGCCATGTTGGATTCCGTCTTCGAGGACGACTCGAGCGTTGTTGAGTAGAAGTTGATCCATGTTGGCGGAGCTTGAAGAGGCGGTTGCGCATCACGTTTTTGCGCGGCGACGGGCGGGCATCCCAGCTGCCGTTTCAACCTCGGAGGTTGATGCCACTCAGGAGCGCAGGCATTCCAGTGGAGTGCTATGTACCCACGGCGCGAGACCATATCACCCCTACGGGGTGAGCTGCCGCAGGCGCCTCCATACTATAAACATTCAACTCCTCCGGAGTTGGGAACGGTAGCAGGGCCCCTTCAGTGTCGATCAGCCCGCAAGCCGCAATCTAAAGTAGAGCCTTGATGTCGCTTTCGAACACGGACCTCGGACGCACGCCTACATAGGTCTTCACGACTCGTCCATTGCGGTCGAGAACGTAGGTAGTCGGAATGCCCTGGCTCACGTCGTATCCGCGAAGCGCGCCCGCGTTGTTGACCATCAAGATCGTGTAGTTGATACCGTTGTTTTTCATGAACGGCGCAACCGCAGGCGCGCCTCCGGGATTGCCCCGTGGTGATATCGGGTCTATCGAGACTCCGACGATCTCGAGACCCCGATCGCGGTATTGATTCTGAAGAGCAATAAAGTCTGGGATCTCCATGCGGCACGGCCCGCACCAGGTGGCCCAAAAGTCGAGTATGACAACTTTACCTCGATACGCTTCAAGGCTCTGTTGGACGCTGTCAGTCGAAACGGGTATCGGTGAAACAGCGATTGGGGATGAGCCATTGCCCCCTGACATCATCGCGCAACCCGCAATGACAACGGCTATCACAATCACCGCGCCGGCGGCGAAGGGTGCGCGGCTTCGGCGAGTTTTGGAATGCGTGGTTCGCGGCATAGCTATTCCTCGACTTAGAACTGCTCAATGTAGTGCTGTTGAGTGCAGGGCAAAGCTTACCACGAATCCGAGCCGGATTGCAGCTTCAACGGAGCAGTGGTCGTGGGTCAGTTTGAGGAAGTAGCATAGACTTTAGTCTGTGTCCCCAACCGGATAGACGCGATGACCATCGGACACAGACTAAAGTCTATGCTACTTCCTCAAACTGACCCGCTAACGGAGCGGTCCGCGCTCGCGAACTCGCGCGCTGCCAGCGAAGCGGCGGGGCTCTTTCTTGACCCGAAGCGGGGGAGTGCCCGAGTGGCGTCGTTCGAGGATGATCCTGCTGACAATCAGAGCCAGCAGGCGGTGAACGAACCGAGCCTCCCACTTCATGACGGCGTTGACCTTGACTCGAGTCGTGATCTGAGTTCGGCGGCCGGCGTCGAAACTGAAGACCAGGAGAGTTGAGGCATAGAACTGCTTGTGGACCTTTATCGAAGCCTGGGAGCGGAACCGGCTGTCCCACGAGCGCATCAGGCGGAAATTGTCGCCTTCGGCCATCTCGGCCCGCAGCCCCGCTCGATTCTGATTAGCGCGCGAGCGCTCACGCAAGCAGCTCTCTCTTCCGTCTTCGCATATGATTGATATATGACGGTCGAGCGCTCCTACGTTGATGTCAAACCTGGCGCCCTCTGCTTCGTAGACCGCGCGGCGCATGCCCCGCCAGCGCAACCTGGCGATGATCCGTCCGTTGACCGTAAAGATGTGCCGCGCGCGGCTGTTGCCCTCGCGGTGAACGACGACTTCACATTCGCCGATAAAATCGCGGTCGAAGCTTTCACCAGCCGCGCTTATTAGGGTTTGGCTTCCTGTGTACATTGGTAAGCAGTCAGTAGTCCGTAGTCCGTAGTCCGTAGTTCGTAGTTCGTAGTTCGTAGTTCGTAGTTCGTAATTCGTAGTTCGTAGTTCGTAGTTCTTGGTTCGTGTTTCGTTGTCCTTAGATCGCCCGGCTCTAGCGACTGACTACGGACTACTGACTACGGACTACTGACTAACTTCCGATGTAGCGCGCGTACAACCCGCGAGCGACCGCGGGATCGGTTGTGCCTCGGATGATGCTGCGCGCATCGCGAAACACGGTGATCTCGTAGTCCTCGACCCGAAACCGCAACAGGAAATCGTTGAATTGAACTTCGCCGGCCGGCTTCAACCGCTTAGCCAGATCGCTGAAGTCAATCTGGGCGCGGCCGCGCCTCGCGATCTGTACGGCGTTTCGACCGCACAGCGTGGTCGTCACTTGCCGCCGCACGCCCCGCAGAAACTCAAACTCTCGGCGCACGCAGGCCGGGCAATCCCGCGGCTCAAAGCTTGAAAGATCGAGACGCTTCATCTCGGATTCCCAGACGTCGATTCTCAGCAGCGAGCGATGTAACTTCTCGGTTCGGCCGGTGAGCAGCTTGAGCGCTTCCGCCGACTGAACCGACGCGATGATCGAAGTGATCGGCATTATCACGCCCGCCGTATCGCAAGTCGGGCCGGCGCCGGGATCTGGCACTGCTTCGAGCACGCAACGCAGGCAAGGTGAGTGGCCCGGGACGATCGTCATCGTCAGTCCATAAGAACCGACGGCCGCGCCGTAGACCCACGGAACTCCAGCTTTTACGCACGCGTCGTTGATCAGGAAGCGAGTCTCGAAGTTGTCGGTCCCGTCCATCACTACGTCCGCACCGTCGATGATTTCCTCGATGTCATCGAAGTTCACGTCTGCGACGACCGGGTCGACTTGAATGGCGGAATTGACCCGGCCAAGGCGGCGCGAGGCGGCAACCGCTTTGGGAAGACGCTCAAGCGCATCTGCTTCTTCAAAGATGATCTGGCGCTGAAGGTTGGACTCTTCGACGAAGTCGCGATCGACCAGCACAAGCCGGCCGACGCCCGCGCGCGCAAGCGTCTCGGCTTGAACCGCGCCGAGCGCACCGCAGCCGATGATGACCGCCGTAGATCGGGCGAGCCGTTCCTGGCCTTCTTCGCCGATCTCGGTGAACAGAATCTGTCGTGAGTACCTGTCGGTCATATCGCGGTTGCTGACTCACCAATTCTACACCACGCGATCCATCACGCCGAAGCTGCGAGCCAAAAAGGCAGTCTCTGCGTTCTTCTCCGCTTCTTGGCGTCTTGGCGGTTAGTTAGTCTTGCGGCGAGTTAGTGTCGCGGACTGCCCTCTAACCGCAGAGACACAGAGACGCTGAAGTAACGCGGAGAAGAGGGGAAGGTAAAAGGCGGGCAGGCGCTACTTCAACGTGAACACGTTGTCTTCGATCGCCTGGTTGTGCGCTATCTGACCAAGCGAGATATTCCAATCCATTAGAAGCTGGCTGGCGTTTGCCTGAACGCTCAGTTGAATCTTGCACTTGTGCGGGAGCGTCAATCCATCGACCTTCCGAAAGTCGTCGAAGTCTTCGCTGAGCAGATAGACGCTTTCCTGAACCACGTTCGACTGGTTCGGACCGATCCCCAGACGCGCTCCGATCCGAAACTCGTACTCCGTTCGAATGTGGCGAAACGTTTCCGGATCGAAGAACAAGGTTACCTTCAGATCAGGCGAGCCCTTTTGCTGTCGATAGGTGACCACGTGCAGCAACCGAGCGTCGATCTTCCTCGTACCTTTGTACTCGAGCCGCGCCGGCACCGGGTCTTTCATCAGGGGCCAGCCAGTCGAGAGCACGCCTCCGATGAGCCCGTCTTTGAGTGGCAGGTCTTGTTGCTGAATAAACAAACTGAGAGGAGACCGCCGCCCGGCGGGGAGAAACCCTACGTCAACGTTTTTGCCGTCATATGCCAATTGCTCGCCGGGATACTGTAATGCGGCGAACTTGACGCTGTAACGCGTCTTGGGCCGGAGCGAAACGAACCCGACCGTGCCTTCCAGGTTGCTGGTAATGCCGATTCGTCCGATGAACTTAACCGTGCCCTGAGCGAACCGGCTCTTGACCGCAGTGCGGGCGCTGGCGCTTCCAACCGCGTCGAGATGTCGTGAAACCAGCTCCGGAATCTCGATCGGTTTTTCCTGGGCAACGCCCGCGGACGATGCGAAAAGTAGAACGCAAACTTGGAAAAGGATGCGGCGGGAAGAAAAGAGCATGGGCCGACTCCTAAACGAGAATTTGCCAAAGCGCCGGAGTGGCGCAGACTTTGGTGCGCTTCTTAGCAAACTCGCCAAGCGCGCGATCCAAAGTCGGCACCACACCGAAGCAAAATTCAGTCTGACCGAAACAGCTACTTCTTCTGAAGCGCGGCAAGGTCAGCAAGCACTTCTTCGCTGTGCTTCATCGGCTTGACGGCCATGTAAACCTTCGCGATCTTACCCTTCGGGTCGATGATAAAGGTGTTTCGTGCCGAGAGTTTCTTGCCGCCGTACTCCATGACCGAGGCGTAGGCGTCAGACACAGTGTTCTCGGTGTCGGCCAGCAGCTTGAAGTTCAGACCTTCCTTCTCGCAAAAACTCTTGTGAGATTGAACATCGTCAACGCTCACTCCGAGTATGACGGCGTTGGCCTTCTCATAGCTGGCGCTGTCGCGCTGGAAGTTTTTGGCCTCGATTGTGCAGCCGGAGGTGAAGTCTTTCGGGTAGAAGTACAGCACCACCCATTTTCCCTTGTAGTCTTTAAGGTCAACCTTCTTGCCCTCGTGGCTCATCAAGCTGAAGCCGGGAGCCGGGGCGCCCACTGCGGGCGGATCGGCGAATGCGCCGGCGCTTGCCGCAGCCAGACTGAGTGCACACAAAGCAAGAAGGGTAAGCAGAACGCGATTCCTTGTCATATCAATAGCTCCTGTTGGTTGAGTTGTTGTGATCGCGGCGCTGGCCGCGGGTTAAGCGAGTTACAATGACGGATTCAAGGCCCGCACTTCGCATAGTGACGATTGAGACTCTCCGGTGATTTCCACTGTTGGCGAGTAGTTAGTTTGATGCAATCCGGCTGGTACGTCAATCCGGCGATTTTGGATTTTAGATTTTGGATTTTAGATTGTCTTGAGATAGCCTCAGAGGGCTTCAAGCACCCGGCAGCAATCCAAAATCCAAAATCTAAAATCCAAAATCTAAAATCCCCCTTCGCATTGCGCCCGCGTCGAAGCATCGGATATATTCTGAAGCCTGACGAGGAGCGGCGACGAATGCGGCCGGCAGTCTTGTCTCGCACGGTTCGCGCTTATGTCTAGCGAAAAAGTAGTGGCTACAAATCGGGAAGCCTACCACAACTACCACATACTCGAGACACACGAGTGCGGCGTCGCGCTAACCGGCACTGAGGTGAAGTCGATCCGCGAGGGACGCTGTAACTTGAAAGACAGCTACGGGCTGATCCGCGAAGGCGAGGCTTGGCTCATGAACGCCCACATAAGCCCGTACAGCCACGGCAACCGCGAAAACCACGAGCCTACGCGAACCCGCAAGCTGCTGCTCCATCGCTCCGAGATCGACAAGCTCCAGGGCAAGGCGCAGGAGAAGGGCCTCACGCTGGTTCCAACAAAGATGTACTTCAAGAACGGGCGGATCAAGATTGAGCTGGCTGTCGCCAAGGGAAAGAAACTCTACGACAAACGTGAGACCGAGAAGCGTCGCGAGGCCGACCGCGAGGCTCGCGCGATGATGAAAGAAAGGAGTCGTTGATTGCGGATTGCCGATTGCGGATTGCGGATTTGAGAAGAATCCACAATCCGCAATCCACAATCCACAATCCGCAATCCGCAATCGCAAGATGGAAGTCAGAGCTGAGTTTGGAAAGTTCTACGACGTCGAAGCTGACGCGCTGGTAGTCACGATCTACGAGGGCGAGAAGGCTGCCGACGGCGCGCTCAAGGAATTGGACGAACGCACCGGCGGCATCATCAGCGAGATGCTCGGAACCGACGAGATGCGAGGCAAACAGGGCGATATGGTTTACATCTATCGGCCCGGGAACATCCGAGCGCGCCGTTTGCTTCTGGTCGGGGCCGGCAAGCGCGAGGACTTCTCGTTTGACACTGTGCGAAAAGTCGCCGGCGCGGCCGCCCGGTTCCTTCGCGGCAAGGGCGCGCGAACGATGGCAATACTGCGCCGGTCCCAACTCGATCTGGGCAACAGCGCCCAGGCCGCGGTGGAAGGCGCGCTCCTCGGGTTGTTCGAACCCGACATGTACAAGACCGAGCACAAGGAAGAACGCCGGATTGACGAGTTGATTCTTGTTGCGGCGGCGCCCGGCGCTGACGACGAACTCGCCAGGGGCGTCGAACGCGGGCGAATAATCGGCGAAGCGGTCAACTTCGCGCGCGAGCTTTCAAACGAGCCGAGCTCGACTCTGACTCCGACCGAGCTTGCCGAACGCTCCAAAGAAACCGCCAACCGGTTCGGGCTCGAGATCGACGTGCTCGACGAAGCTCGCATGAAAGAGCTCGGGATGGGAGCGCTGTTGGGCGTCGCGCGAGGCTCGGACGAACCAGCGCGGCTGATCGTGCTTCGATACTCACCCGATGACGCGCAGCCGATGAGCAACGACGCCGAAGTCCTCGCGATAGTCGGGAAGGGAATCACCTTCGACTCGGGCGGAATCTCGATCAAGCCCGCCGAGGGCATGGAGAAGATGAAGTACGACATGTCGGGCGCGGCTGCGACGCTTGCGGCGATGCGCGCGATCGCGCAGCTCAAGCCGCGCGCCAACGTGATCGGAGTCATGCCCACGACCGAGAACATGCCATCGGGCCGGGCTTACAAACCTGGCGACGTGCTTCGAGCGATGAGCGGCAAGACCATCGAAGTGATAAACACCGACGCCGAAGGACGGCTGGTCTTGGCCGACGCTGTGACTTACGCGCGCAAGCTGGGAGCTACGAAGATCATCGACCTTGCGACGCTGACCGGCGCGGTGTCGATCGCGCTTGGCCCGGTCAACGTCGCGATACTCGGCAACGATCAGGCGTTCATTGACGAGTTGCGCGAAGCGGCGCGCGAAGTGGGTGAACGCTTCTGGCAATTGCCGATGGACGCGGACTATCGCGAGCTGATCAAGAGCGACATTGCGGACATCAAGAACTCGGCGGGTCGCTACGCGGGCACGATCACCGGAGCTTACTTCATACGCGAGTTTGCCGAAGACACGCCGTGGTGTCATCTGGACATCGCCGGCACCGCCTGGGAGAACGAACGCAAGCCTCACATGGCAAAAGGTCCGACCGGAGTCGCGATCCGCACGTTGATCAACTACGTCTGCAACCACGCCGCGAAAGGGTAAGAGCAAAAAGCAAAGAGCAAAGAGCAAAGGGTAAGAAGTAGCGCCGCCCTTGGCTCTTTGCGCTTTGCTCTTTGCCCTTTGCTTTCTTCTATGCGCTTCACTCGCTCACAGCAGATCGGCGCCCTGTTCTTGTTGGGATTACTCTTGGCTCTCGCGGCATATCGAGGGTGTTGACCTCCGGTAGAATCCGGTTATGCGCTCAATCGTGCTACGAACGATGGCCTCGATTCCTGTTGCGGCAGTCGCGTTGCTTTTTGGTTATGCTGCTGCCATCTTTCGGCCTCCGCCATCAGAAGCGTTCACAGTCATCCTTGTCATAGTCCTCATAGGTCTTCTTCAGCTAGGTATCGGACTAGCGGTCGCGCTCTTACTCGCCTGGTTAAGGTTGTCGCGCTATTCCGCCGCGACTGCATTAGGCTCGTCTGCAGTATTCTTAACCGCGCGGGTGATCGGGTGTTTCGACTCAGGAATGATTAGTGGGCAAGAGGCAGTTGCGATCATGATCCTTGCTGTCGTTCTTACGATTTGTTGTGGGCTTGTATTTTTCGTTTCGACATCGGGAGCCGGCTTCAATTCGCGTTCGCCAGATCCTCAACGACCTGACTTATCCCCGAAACAACCCTGACCATTCGATCAAAATCTATCTTGTCGGGTGTGTCGGACCTCCGGTGATAGTTCGGGTAGCGGAATATCGCTGCGTCGGTGATCATCACGCCCGGATAGTCTTCTTTCCAAAAAGACCACTGATCGGACCAGCCGATTCCGGTAAGCCACCCGGGAGCGGCAACGCCTTCGCTCGGAAACGCTGCGCCTTCGCGGAAGACTCGCACTGCCCTCCGGGTGAGCGATCGCGACGACGTGTTGCCGACGAAACCGACGAAGTTGCCCTTGCTCGGATAAAACAAGCTGAACGGGAACGGATAGATCTGCCTCTTCTCGGCGTCCGAGTAGTAGCCGATCGTCTCGAGCGAGAGCATGGCAACGATGTTCTCGCCGCGCTCGCGAGTTCGGCGCGCATAAATGCGGCTGCCCATTTCCTCGGTCTGGAAGTACGGCGGCTCCTCGTTGACGAATGCTACGAAGCGAAGTGTCCGCCTCGGGCTTTGCGCTTTGAAGACCCTGGCCAGCTCCAATAACGCCGCGACGCCGCTCGCGTTGTCGTTTGCTCCCGGACTGCCCGAGACCGAATCGTAGTGCACGCCGACAACAATGATCTGATCGGGCATTTCCGTTCCGCGGATTTCGGCGTCGATGTTTTTCACCGCCTTCCCATCAACCGAGAATTCCTGTTCGGCGACCTCGAACCCCATCCCTCGAAGATCGCTCTCGATGTTCTCGAGCGACGCCTTCAGCGATTCGTAATGCTTGATGTTTCGCTCGCCGATCCGTTCCGCAAGCGTCGAGATGTGCGTCCTTAGCCGGTCGCGGCTTTGCACTTCAATCTCAGTCAGCGGCCGAAGCGGTCCTGAATAGGACCGGCCGGGCATGCTTGTCACGTAGAAGCTGGCAACAATGAACAGAAACCCGAACACAAAGACCTGAATCGCGACCCAGAACCACTCCCGGTGTCCGCTTGGAAACAGTTTTATCTTGAACTTCAACCGTTCCTCTCGTCGGCTATCCGGGTTTCAAGTAAGTGTTCTCGATGTGACCACAAAGTCTTCGAAACTCGCAAAGTCATTTGAGATCACCGATGGGCGCGCCCTTCAACATAGTTTCAACACCACTACCCTACGCCGCCGATAGCAAACATGCAGGACACAGACTAAAGTCTATGCAACTTCGCTCAGCGGCCCTGGGCGAAGTTACGATCCTCCGCGCTCTACCATCAGCTTCGCGATTCTCTCGGCCACGGCGCCGATTGTGCGAGATGGATTGACACCCAGCGGCGTCGGGATGATCGCCGCGTCCGCCACGTACAGATTCGGGTAGCCGAAAACATTGCCAGTGTGATCTACAACCCCCGTGGCGGGCGTGTCTCCCATGTTGCAGCCGCCAAGCGGGTGCGGGGTCACGAGATTCTGACCGAACGTCCAGGTCGGTGGAACAAGCGGCAACCCCCCGGTCGCTTTGGCAAGGCGCTTGTGCATGTCGATGATGGTATCGAACACCGGCCTGGACTTCGCGACATCCCACGACAAATGAAACTGGCGGGGACCGAAGAACCACCAGGGCCGCTTCATCGAGAAGACGCCGTTGCCCGCGTCGACTCCCTGCGCGAACCAGGGCATCGCGTTGCTAAACAGATCAACCTTCAACAGTAAATCGTCTATCTGCTTGATCAGCGATTTTGCGTAAGCTCCCTTGTCGTACCGCTCGCGCTGCTTTCGTGCGAGATTGGTCACGAGATTTGGGAAGCCGCCATCCTCGATCCAGAAGGTCTGCCCGTTCACTGCTCCGTCCAGGAAGCTGATGGCGCTCGAGATCGACGGTCCCTTTGCCGCCGAGATATTGAAGTCCGCATAGAGCGCGGGCGTCAGGAAATCGCCGTTGCTGCTCCAGTTGCGTCCCAGAAACCGGCTGATGTTGGGAAGGCTGCGATTCACGTCGCGGCATCGCAACAATAACTCGGTGGAACCGAGCGATCCCGCGGCGACGATGACGATTCTGGCCGTTTCGCTTCCCGCGGTTCGAGTCTTTGCGGACGGGTTGATTCGGTCGAATGAAATCCGGTAGCCGCCGCTAACCGGCTCGATGTTTGTGACGAGGTGAAGCGGCCGCACCTCGGCGTTATATTTTTCCGCCCAGGGGATGTAGTTCTTGTCGAGCGTGTTCTTGGCATAGACATCACAGCCAACATCGCAGTTCCCCAGGTGAATACAGGTGCCCTGCTCGATCCCCTGAGCGTTGATAAACTTCTTTTCTTCGCCGATCTTTGGCAGGTTGTCCGGGTCGTAGGTCAGATCCTTGTCGAACGACACGGCCATATCGAGCATTTGAAATCGGTCGCCATAACCGAGCTTCTCCGCGCCTTCCTTCATCAACTTTGTTCGCGCGTTCCGCTGGTTGTCGGGCATCTTCTGGACGTTCATGAATTTCTTGACGGTGTCGTAGTGAGGCTTAAGTTCCGAATAGGTAACCTCTTTCGGCCAGCCTTTTTCAAACACCGATTTCGGGGCCTCGACCGAGATGCTCGCGTAGATCAGCGAGCCGCCGCCTACCGCGGAGCCTTGCGCGACGGCCATGTTTGGGAACACCCGAAAATCAACCCAGCCGTTCTCCTTTTCCGGTGAGTCGTTGTCCCAGATCCAGGCATCCGAGGGCTGGCGGGGATAAGTCAGGTTGTCCCATCGGCGGCCTCGCTCGAGGATCAGAACCTTAAAGCCGGCCTCCGCCAGGCGGCATCCGGTGATCGCGCCGCCAAACCCGCTGCCAATGACGATTACATCGAAGTTCATTTGAACCCCCTGAGCCGCAAGCTTCGCAGCAAGATGTGTTCAATTCTCTGCGTAAACCTCTGCGCCTCTGTGTCTCTGCGGTTAGCTGGGTTTCGGGATCAACCAACCGCCGAGACGCGCAGTCGCAGAGGTCGCGCAGAGAAGACAGCAAACCAGGACACTACTGACAACCACCAGCGAGTCGCTCTCACTGATGCACATCCAGCACGTCGTGGCGTGTGATGATTCCGACTATGCGGCCGTATTCCTCAACCAGCAGCGCCGGCGAGCGCTTCAAGTATTTCACTGCTGTTTCGACCGGCGCGTCCTCAGGAACAACCGGAAGCGCCGCGTCCATCACGTCCGAAACCTTAGACTGCATGAGTTCGCGGTTGTCCAGAAGCTTGGCCATCAGCGGACCTTCTCTCAAACTCCCGACCGACTTGCCTTCCTCCAACACGGGCAGTTGCGACAGCCCGTAGCTGTTCATCATCTGAAGCGCATCGGCCACCTTTTGATCGGGGCTAACCGACACGAGATGCGGAGTCGAATCGTCCGACTTGAGCTGGTTGATCAGACCTACCGTCATCTTCTCGACGCCCAGCATTCGCTTCTCCTTCATCCACTCGTCGGAAAGGAACTTCGAGAGATAGCGCTCGCCGGTGTCGCATACGATGAACACGACCACGTCGTCTTTGCCGAGATCGCGCGCGACTTGCAGCGCGGCAACGACGTTGGTACCGGTCGAGCCGCCGCAGAAGATGCCTTCTTCGCGGCCAAGCCGCCGCGCCATCTGAAACGAATCCTTGTCGGTTACGTTGATGACCTGGTCGATGTACTTGAAGTGCACATTCTCGGGAATGATCTCCTGCCCGATGCCCTCGACCAGATAAGGCGTGCCTTGCATGAGCTTGCCGGTTTCTTTGTAAGTCTTGAAGACCGAGCCGTACGGGTCGGCGCCGATGACTTTGATCTTCGAGTTCTTTTCTTTCAAATAGCGCCCGGTCCCGCTGATCGTTCCGCCGGTCCCGATGCCCGAGACGAAATGCGTGATCCGGCCTTCAGTCTGTTCCCAAAGCTCCGGCCCGGTCGTCCGGTAGTGAGCTTCGGGGTTTGCGGGATTGCCGTACTGAAAGACGAACAGCGAGTTGGGAGTTTCCTTTGAGATTCGCCGCGCGGTGTTGACGTAGTGGTCGGGCGAGTCGGGCTTGGCGGCTACGGGGACGACTACGACGTCGGAACCGAGTGCTTTGAGGTAGCGGACTTTTTCGACCGAGCATTTGTCGGTCATCACAAACACGGCCTTGTACCCGCGCACTGCGCACACCAGCGCAAGGCCGATGCCGGTGTTGCCGCTTGTGGCTTCGACGACGGTGCCGCCGGGCTTGAGCCGGCCGTCGCGTTCGGCGGCGTCGATCATCGAGACGCCGATGCGATCCTTGACCGAGCCGCCCGGGTTGAGCGATTCCATCTTGGCCAGCACCAGCGCGTCGATGCCTTTCGCGAGTTTGCTGAGCTTAACCAGCGGCGTCGCGCCTATAAGTCCGAGTATGTTTTCCGTGTAGTCCATGCTTCCTCAGTTGAGTCGTGGTTGGCGCGGAGATTCTAGCATTGAGGGTTCGGCTACGTCAGGCCGCAGGAGCGCAAATGAGCCGCTAATGCGGCATGGTTGCGCCCGGACGTCAGAAGCCCGTTTTGAGCCGTCAGCTTTGCACATCTAGTCAATTCTTTCGGTCTATGCTTTAATTCATCAAACCAAGCTGGGAGGTGACTGATGGCGCGCAACAACAATGGTAACCAACCAAGGAATGTAAGGCGTGACAGCGGGACTGGCCGTGCCGTTGCCCAGAAATCTTCGAAGACCGCCGACATTAAGAATACTCAGAGCAAGGCCGACAGGATGTTTCAGCGGGCCTGGAAGGACACTTATGACAAGCGAGACCGCAGGGTAGGCTGATGCCAGTTACTTTTGACACTTGTATTCTGATTAGCTATCACCCCACACTCCTTCCTGCCAAACATCTCCTATCAGCAGTGGTCGTACAAGAGCTTATCGCGGGAGCAGTTGATGCATCACAAGCGAAGACTTGGGCTGCGACCGCAAGAGAATTTGATAAAGAGCAGCGGCTGCTTGTGCCTGATACCGAAGATTGGATTGAAGCAGGGCGAATCCTTAACGCGCTGCTTCGCGGTCTGAAAGCCAGGAATCGCGGGAGGACTCCGAAGCTACCTCACGATCAAAAGCAGCGAATCATTCGAGATGTGCTGATTGCGCGGTGCGTCAGGCGAGCCGGAGCCACACTTGTAACAGACAACTTGAAGGACTTCGCGATGATTTCTCGGTTCTGCAACGTCACAGTCAAGAGCGGCCGCCAGTTCTTCAGATAGGCTTTACCATGTGCATTATCGGTTGTTAGGCATCTGTGGGGGTCAGCATGAAAATCGGTGAGCTCGTCAAACGATACATCAAACAAATTTTTCTTCATTGCGATATTGCGGGGCATGACGAAATCTATTCCCTTCTTGATCTGAAATACTCCAAGAATACATTTGGGCTCAGTTTTCCGTTCTGCATCGAACTTGAGAATATTGAACAGGCTCAGTCCAAGAGATACTGGACGGAAATATATGCGGTCAGAAACAAACGAGTCCGGGTTACGAGTCAATGGTTTGAGACAAGCAGGCCATCATTCATAAAGTATCTTGAATCAAAAGGGATCGCACTAGAACTTGATTTGCTTGAGTACGAAAGAAATGAAGACCAAGCCATCAAAAAGCAACAGGCGCGACCACCTTCAAGCCGGTCAAATAGCCGCTACCGTGGGAACCCCATTGGAAATGCACAAAATCTATTCATTAGAAATATTCTCAGTAGTTTGGGCCTTGAGTCCTTTAATGAGGAAGACTGGAATTCCACCAAGGACTATTTCTCGCACAAGTGTGCCTATTGCGGTGATGAAAAAGAACTGGAGATGGAACACGCGATACCAATCAACAAGAAAAAACTCGGCGAGCACAGACTCGGAAATCTAGTACCGAGTTGCAAGCCGTGCAATAGCAACAAGGGCGGCAAAGACTTTAGAGAATTCTTGGAAGCTAACGCAACGGCTATCAGCAAAATAGAAGTATATATGGTCAGTAAGAACTATGTGCCGCTTGGAGGCAATGAGCAAATAGGAATCATTCTGAAAATGGCTCACAAGGAGGTTGCAGCTCTCGCTGACAGATATATAACCATCATCAGCGAACTCTTCACTCAGAGTTCAAATGCCGAACTAGATAAGGCATGATCAATCGCAAAGCTGCCATCCTGCGAAAGCGGCGTAACAACCAGCGTATCCATGTTCCGGCTTTCACGCTGAGCTTGAAACATTTCATCTCGACTAGTAGGGTGTCACTGCGGCGCAAGTCTGGCAGGTCGAACGAGTTCCTCGGATCATCACCGGGTTAGCAGCCGGGCTTCGAGCTCTCGCCGCAAATGGTAGTAGTCTTCCAGGAGCTTGTTGAGCGTGACAAGGAACGGAATTTGAAGCGCGAGGGCGTCATCCGCCCTTCGTTCGAGTTCGGAGTGTTCGTCGGTACCCTGCTTCACGCGATCGAGCTCGTCCATTACCTCGTGAACATTCTCGCCTCGTGGGTGGCGGTGATAGGAATAGCTGATCAGCGCCAAAGTAAGCCCGTCTATTATCAACTGCACCTGGTCCGCGTCGTTTAGAGGCATCCGCCTCATCAAGAACGAATCCTCGGGCACTTCGGTCGCTCTGGCAAATTCAATGACCTGTTGCTGAAGGTCGTCTGGCCGGCCCACGCTCATAGCCTCGATAATTAATCGCAGCGCGAGACCTTGTCAACTGAGCAGGGATGATCCGGCCATACGCTGACGCGTGAGGCGCGCGGGCTGTGATCGATTCCCAGACTCAAGAATCATTGACAGATGTGAAACCGGCTGCGCAGGACGCTTCGGGGTCTCTCGAGGTCGCTGCGATGCCGCGCATTCGCGGTGAGTCCAGCCTCCTGCCGCACCGGCAACCTTTCCTTTACCTGACCGCCGCGCTGGTCACCGGAATCTTGCTCGAACGTGGGACCGAGCCACCGCTGTGGATTGTATGGCCGCTCGCCGGAGTCTCGTTCGTCTTTTCGATCACGATGGTCATCGGCAAGAAACGCGCGGCGGGCAGCGTTTTACTGCTGAGCCTTGCGATGGCGGGCGCGTTGCTCTCGCAGCAAGAACGAGCTGTTGCGCCGTCGAGGTTGAAGAGTTTATTCGAAGCGCACCGGATCACCCCCGCCCGGCCTGTTGAGTTGGAAGGCGTGCTGCGGACGCCGCCTGAACCAGGCCCCGACATCCGCTATCTGGACGTCGAAGCCGAGGCCATCCGCTTTCGCGATCAGGTGATCCCAGCGACCGGCGGTGCGCGACTGATGATCGCGATTCGTGAGCCCGAAACGGCTCGCGAGTTTGAGTCGCTCGCGCTCGATTACGGCTCGCGAGTGCGCGTGCTTGTCAGGCTGGAGCACGCGCGAACCTACAACAACCCGGGCTCGCCCGATTTCAACGAGTTTCTCGAACGCCACGACTACGATCTGAAGGGAACGATCAAGAGCCCGCTTCTGATCCAGCGGATCGGCAGGGCAAAGGTGAATCCGGCCCTCGCGGTTTTGTACACGCTGCGCCTGAAGCTAATTGGAGAGATCGATTCGTGCTTCAAGCAGCCAGTTGCCGGCACGCTCAAGGCGATGCTGGCAGGCAACCAGTACTATCTCGACCGGGAGACGATCGAGCGATTGCGGCAAGCTTCGACCTTCCACGCGCTTGTTATATCGGGTATGCACATAGCTCTGATCGCGTGGGCGATGCTTGGTCTGGGCAACCTCTGGGGACTGAGGCGTACAACGCAACGGAGGCAGACGTTGCTCGTGCTTCTCTCAATACTTGTGCTGTGGAGCTACACGTTGATGGTGGGTCTTGCCGCGCCGGTGACCAGAGGAGCGGCGATGATCACGGTTGGGTTGATAGGCCCGCTGCTGTTCCGCCGTTCCGCGTCGATCAACACAGTAGCGTTGGCTGCGTTTGTTATGCTGGCCCTGAAACCGGCTCTGGTAGGCGATCCGGGGTTTCAACTGAGCTTTGCGGCGGTCGCCGGAATCACTGCGCTTACTCTGCCGTTCGCGGAGAAGCTTCGCCAGATCGGCGAGTGGCGGCCTTCGGCGCGGGCGCCACATCCCCCGTCGTGTTCGCGAGCGGTGAGGTATGCCGCCGATACGCTTTTCTGGAATACGCGGAGATTTGAAGCCGAGATGCGCCACGCGGCGGTGCGCTATCGAATGAAAAAAGCGCGAGCGGCGCGAGTAGCCGGACGGCTGCATGTCCAGGCGCTGCTGCGCAGCGTGACTCTGCTGGTTATCACATCGAGTTCAATTCAGCTCACCACACTGCCGCTCATGGCGATGTACTTCAATCGCGCCGCGCCGGTCGGCGTGCTGCTGAACATCGCCGCCGGATTGCTGACCGCGATTCTGATGCTTGGAGGTCTGGCCGTTCTTGCTGCGGGAGCCGTCAGCGTGTGGCTTGCAAGCAAGCTGAGCTTGATCGTAACGGCCGCGCACTACCTGCTGGTCCACTCAGTCGTGCCCTTCGCGCATTTTCCTGGTGCGACGTTTCGAGTGGCGCACTACGAAGGCTGGCCGTCGATTATTTACGCTCTCTACTTCGTGCCTCTCGCGATGCTTGTAGTAGCTATAGATCGATGGCGGCCGGTCGATCGTTACTTTCCAATTGACCGCCTGACAGAGCGCAAGGCGTTGCGACGAGTGGCAAAGAAGGCGTCGGAAGCCGAGCCGAGAGATCGAACCATTCGCCGCCGAGTCTTTGCATGGGCCTGTTTGTTGTTGCTGGTTGTCTCTTCGGGAGCGGTCTTGGGTCCTGCGCCGGCCGCTCCAACGGGCAAGCTGGCGGTTCATTTCCTCGACGTGGGACAGGGTGATGCGGCGCTTGTCGTGTTTCCGAAGGGCGCTACTATGCTTGTTGACGGAGGCGGCGAGATTCGATTCAACAGGTCTGAACAGAACAGAGAAGGATCTGAAGAAGAGTTTCCAGGGGGCGGCTTTTCGGTGGGCGAAGCCGTGACTTCGCGGTTCGTCTGGTCGCTGGGCCGCACTCGCGTCGACTACGTGCTGGCGACTCATGCCGACGCCGATCACATCGACGGAGCTTCGGATGTAGTCAGGAACTTCGGCGTCGGGCAGGCAATCGTTGGTCACGTGCCGGATTCGGACACCGAGTTCAATCGGTTCGAGGGCGCGATTGAGCAACGACGCGTCCCTCTGGCTTTCGTCAACGCGGGCGACCGGTTTGACGTCGATGGCGTGACGGTTGAAGTGCTATGGCCGCCGAGCCCGACACAGGTCCCTGTGACTTCGGGCAACAACGACTCTGTTGTCTTGCGGCTTGTCTACGGGTCAGTCGCGGTGCTGTTGACCGGGGACATCGAGCAAGCCGCCGAACACGAGCTAGTTGCCACAGGCGTTGATCTGCGGTCCGACGTGTTGAAGGTCCCGCATCACGGCTCGAAGACTTCTTCGACTGAGGCGTTCATCGACGCGGTTCAGCCTCGATGCGCAGTGATCTCAGTCGGCGAACGCAGCCGCTTCGGCCATCCTCACACGAGCGTCGTCAGTCGCTATGTTGGACGTGGAGTCAGATTGTTTCAGACCGGGCGCGACGGAACTGTGACGGTTGAGACCGACGGCCGAACGCTTGAGGTCAGGACGTTCCGGAAGAAAGAGTAGCGGGTATTGGTGTGTTGCTGGCCGAATCAGAACAGGTTGGGGACGCGCACCGTATGGCCGCAGGAAGCCGTCCAGAGTCCTTGCGAGCCGTTATGAGCATAGTTCGTTTCATCTCCGGTGACCCAGGCTGGATGAGCGCAGATCGGGCAACTGAAGATATAAGTGGACGAGTTGTCTATCGACTTTGGTGAAACTACGGGATATTGAATCATGCTGATATGGATACCAGATTCGGGCTTGGTGTGGAAGGGGTAGTGCCCAATCTGGTGTTGATGATCGGCCACCGTCTTCGTAGAATAAAGGCGGACGCAAAGAACTTCATAAGACAGGAGAACTCTTATGTCGCCAATGTGGAGACTGCGCAAGGCAAAGGTTCACTGCGGTGCCTGCGGTGACGAGGTTTCTTACACCTTCAGTCGCCTCATGAAAGGTATCTGTCGGAACTGCAAGGAACCTCTGTGCGGCATCAGTTACGAGAAGGGAAGACAATATTTTGAAGTCCGGTCGTGTGTACTAAGAATGGATCGTTCAACTGCGCGGCCTTGAACCTGATACACCTAGTTCAGAATGAATTATGACCGCCGACGAGAGGAGAATAGGCATGAATCTTGCTGCGTTTGCCCCGCAATTTAGAGAATACGAGGACAAATGGGTCGCGATCAGCGAAGCCGAAAATCGAATCGTTGCGAGTGGCGAAACTGTGTTCGAAGTCAATGAGGCGGCGGAACAGAGAGGATATGGCGACGTTCTTTTGTTCAAGGTCCCTCGGTTTGATATTGGTTTTGCCCCATAGAAAACGATGCCACGATACGATTACACGGTCTTCGATAACAGCCAGGAACCGGGTAGCCCAATTTGTAGGCCGTATCTGGCAGTGCGGCTGACGAATCATGATAGACACAAGAACGTGGTCGGACTCATTGATTCTGGTGCGGACATTTCTCTGGCTCATGCCGACCTCGCAACTCTATTAAGGATCGACATTCACGCCGGTCGATTGTGGTCATATGTCGGCGCGGTTAATGGTGAGATCGGGCGTGCTTACATTCATCGACTGCACTTAGTTGTCTTGAATTCAGTTCGCTGGATATCGATATCGCGTTCACTGAAGAGATTCCAGCAGGCACGTTTCTCTTGGGACAGCGCGACTTTTTTGAGAGTTTTCGGGTGTGCTTTGATCTTCCACGTCGACAGTTTGAAATCACCGAATCTGCCTCTGTAGGATCGCGCGTCAACTAGCTAGTCAGAAGAATCTGCAGTCTCGAGTGAGCTATCTCTCCGCTCCGGGTGGGATCGAATAAGTCACCGTCGCGTGCGCGACCGGAGACGAATCGCCTTCCGAGTACATCGTCACTTCACCTACCGCCAGCCGCGCGCCGAGCTTCAGTATCCGGCACTCGGCGATCACGTCGGTCTTTGCCGGCTTGCGAAGGAAGTTGATGTTCAGGTTTGTCGTCACTGCAAGCAGCACCGGGCCGATCATCGCCAGCACCGCTACGTACATCGCCATATCTGCAAGCGTCATCAACGATGCTCCCGAGATCGTCTCACCGGGCCGCAGATGCCGGTCGTGATAGGGCAGCCTGACTCGCGCGGTCATCTCTCCAACCGACTCGACCACCGCCAGCGAATCGCCGGAGAGGGGAAACTCGGACTGCATTAGAGTGTTTAGTTCGCCGGCGCTGAGTTTGGGCATCGGTTGGTCCTTCGCGTCGCCGCCACTGCGCGACACCCGCACTGACTAAAAGGACAAAAAGGACGAAGGGGACCGGAAGGATCGTCCCGGGTGTCGCTCCAGTCCTTCTCGTCCTTTCTGAGCAAGCAAGCCTTAATCGTCAGCCACGCTTTCCGCCAACTCGCGTTTGTACTCCTGATAGAACTGCAACTGATACAGTCGCCAGTAGAGCCCGTGCTGCGCGAGCAAGTCCTGATGATTGCCGGCCTCGCGAATTTCGCCTTTGTGCATAACGATGATCTTGTCCACCGATTGAATTGTTGAGAGCCGGTGCGCGATTACTATCGACGTGCGGCCTTCCATCAAGCGCTCGACCGCGTCGCTAATCAGCAACTCGGTCTCCGTGTCGATCGAGCTTGTAGCCTCATCAAGGATCAGCACGCGCGGGTCAAACGCGAGCGCCCGGGCAAAGCTGATGAGTTGTTTCTGCCCGACCGACATCCCACCGCCGCGCTCACGAAGCTCCGCCGCGTAGCCTTCAGGCAGCTTGCTGACAAAGTCGTCCACGTGAACGTCCACCGCCGCGGCGCGCAACTGCTCGTCGGTTATCCCTTTGTTGCCAAGCCGTATGTTTGTAGCGATGTCGCCCGAGAACAGAAACACATCCTGAAGAACGATGCTGAAGTTCGAGCGCAGCTCGTGAAGATCCATCTCGCGAATATCGATCCCGTCCAGCAGTATCTGACCGCGCTGCACGTCGTAAAACCGCAACAGCAGATTGGTGATCGTCGTCTTGCCCGCGCCGGTGTGGCCTACGAAGGCTACGCGCTCGCCGGGCTCGGCGGTGAACGACACGTCCTTGAGAATCCAGTCTTCGTTCTTGTAGGCGAACCAGACGTTGCGAAACTCGAGACTGCCACGCGCCCGTCCGATCGCGACCGGCTTCTCGGGAGAAGCGATGGTCACCGGCTCGTCCAGCAGTTTGAAGATTCGCTCGGAAGAAGCCATCGCGGACTGGAGGATGTTGTACTTCTCGCTGATGTCGGAGATCGGTTCGTAGAAGGAGCGCGCGAGCGAAATAAAGGCTACGAGCGTGCCGATCGTGGCGAAGCGCTCGATCACCTGGCCGCCGCCGTACCAGATGATCAGCGCGACGCCGATGGCACCGATGATCTCGACCGCCGGATAGAAGATCGCGTAGTAGTAGATCGTGTCGATGTTCGCTTTGCGATGCGCCTGGTTGATCTGGTCGAACTTGCGCAGTTCTTTTTCTTCACGGTTGAAGAGTTGGACCACCGGCATCCCGGTTATGTGTTCTTGCAGGAAGGCGTTGATGCGAGCGATGCGCACACGCACTTCTCGGAACGAGGTTCGCGCGCCGAGCCTGAACCATGTCGTCAGTGCGGCCAACAGCGGGAGGATCGCAAACGATACAAGCGCCAGCTTCCAGTTCTCCAGGAACATCCAGATGACTATGAAGAAGATCATCGCCACGTCGCCGAAGATTGCGATCACTCCGGCGGTGAACATTTCGTTGAGCGCGTCGACATCGGTGGTTAGCCGCGTCATCAGCCGGCCTACCGGATTGCGGTCATAGAACTGGACCGGAAGCCTCTGAAGATGAGCGAAGATTTGTTTGCGAAGGTCATACATTATGTACTGACCCATCGCCTGCATGACGATCGCCTGCGTGTATTGGACTGCGAACGCAGCGATGTTGGCGAGCAGAAACACGATTGCGATGAACGCGATGCCTTGATAAGCGTTTTCGCCGAAGCCGAACCGCTCAGCTTGGTTCTTGAGTACGAGGGCAAAGCCGGAAGCCGGTTTCGATGGGTCCGGAGCGAGGAACAAGTCGATCGCAGCTTTGGTGAGCGGCGCTCCTGCAAGCACGAGCGGCGCGCTCCCCATCGTGAGCACGAGCGCCGTGAGCGCGTACCACTTGTACGGCCACAAATACTTCAGCAGCCGCCGCATCAGCCGCGAGTCGTAGGCTTTGCCCAATACTTCTTCTTCGTGATGATCTGACATCTCTAAGAAAAAAGCCTGAGAACTTTTTCGGCGTAGAACCGATCATTGAAATCGGAACTCAAAGTTGATGTCGCGGCAAGATAAGGTCCCGCAGCGACGAGTTTCTTACGTTTTGAGTCTACAGCGAGATTAAGTCCCTCGAGCGTCCTAGCGCCCAGAATCGCCAGATCGCCTTTTTCAGCGAATACAACCTCGTCAACTGTGAAGACCTTGTCCAGTCGAATGATTGCAAAGCCGACGCTGCGAGTAATCTGCTGACCGTTGGCCATCACAAACGGCACGTCTTTTTTCTCTTTGTCGATTTCGAGCCTTTCAAGTGCAGCCGCCGGAATCCACGTGTAATCGCTGCCCGTGTCTACTAACAGCTTGGGAATAATCGCAGATTTCGTGCGATCAAGAATGTTCTCAACTTTGCATCGCGTATAGAATGTCCCCATACGTTCTCCTTCTCTAACTAACTTGCCGCCAGCTCTTCTTCCAGCAACTGTTTCTCGTACAACTCCGCGTACAAGCCGCCGCGACTGACTAATGAATCGTGAGTTCCGCGTTCGGCGATGCGCCCGTCTTCAAGCACCACTATCAAGTCGGCATCTTTTACCGTCGAGACTCGATGCGACACGATCAGGCTCGTGCGGCCTCGCATCACGCGGCGCAGGTGCGCGAGGATCTTCTCCTCGGTGTAAGTGTCCACGGATGACAGCGAATCATCCAGAATCAGGATCTTCGGCCGTCGAATCAACGCGCGCGCGATTGCCGTCCGCTGCTTCTGCCCGCCTGAAAGCGTGATGCCGCGCTCGCCGACGAGAGTTTGAAAGCCGCTGGGAAACTCGTTGATGTCTTCTGCGATTCCGGCTTCGATGGCCGCGCGTTCGATCTCTTCGGGCGTTGCGTTATCGACTCCAAATGCGATGTTTCCGGCGATCGTCTCGCTGAACAGGAAGGTCTCCTGCGGCACGTAGCCGATCGAGGCTCGCAGCACGCCAAGCGGGACCTCGCGGATCGGACGGCCATCGATCAACACTTGTCCCGGTTCGGCGTCGAGCAGGCGAGTAACAAGGTTCATCAGTGTCGACTTGCCGGAGCCGACTGCGCCTACGAATGCGACGGTCTGGCCAGCCGCGATTCGCAGGTTGATGTCTTCAAGCGCCGGCCGCGCCGCCGTCCCGTAGTTGAAAGTCAGATTGCGAAACTCAATCTCTCCTTCGATCTCCGAAATGCTGTCCGTCTCGGCGGTGTCGCCGATCGCCGGCTCTATCGACATGATCTGGTGCATTCTTCCCATCGAAGCCATCCCGCGTTGGAAGATGCTTATCACCCAGCCGAGCGCGATCATCGGCCACACCAGATAGCCGAGGTACAGCGTGAACTCCACAAACTGCCCGATCGAAATCGTGCCGCTGATGGTCAAGCTCCCGCCGTACCAAAGCACCGCGATGAACCCGAGCCCGATAAAGAATTGAAGGATCGGATGAAAGACGCCGGACAAACGGATCAGGCTGAGGTTGCGGTTCACGAACTCGCGATTCACCCGCTTGAAGCTCTCGATCTCAGGCTGCTCCTGGGTGTATGCGCGGATGACGCGCACGCCGGCAAGCGATTCCTGCGCGCGGTTCGAAACCGTGCCGAAGTATTCCTGGACCTTCTCGAAGCGGTCGTGAATTCGCTTGGAGAAGTAATTGGTGGCGAAGGCGACCAGCGGCAGCGAGAAGAACGCGAGCAGCGTCAGACGCCAACTGATCGAAATGATCTTAGGCATGATGATCGCCATCGCGAACACCGTGTTCATCGAGTACATCAGCGCGGGGCCAACGATCATGCGCACGGCCGACAGGTCGTTCGTTGCGCGTGCCATCAAATCGCCCGTTCGATGAGTTTGATAGAACTCGAAGGGGAGCTTCTGAAGATGCGAGTAAAAGGCGTTGCGCAGATCGTACTCGATGTCGCGCGACATATTGATCAGCAGCCGGCGCTGCGTGAAGAGGAAGACGCCTTGCCCGAGAGTGGCCAGCACGATCAACAAACCGTGTTTGAGCAGACTGGCGCGCGCGCCTTCTTTGATCAACGATTCCATCGCATCGCGCGCGACGTCGGACGTGCTCAGCCTGGTCAGCTCATCCATCGCCCCCTTCAACGAATCCATCGCGCGACCTACCAGATCCGGCGTGATGAGCTTGAAGACGTTTGTGCCCAGAACGCACAAGACTCCCAGCACGACCGTGCGTTTGTACGGAACGAAGTAGCTGATGAGTCTGTGAAGAGGCGTCACGGTGATCAAATGAACCTTCAGTGTTGTTCGGCTATCGTTCGCCGCCCGAACGAAATAGAGGCGGGGCCCGCGCTCCCGCCACTTTCGCATTGTATCTTTCACTTTCGACTAACTCAAACCGCGGCTTCTGAATCTGCGCCGGTATCCACACAAACCGGGTTCGTTACTTGGGAGGGTCAGGATTGGGGAGAGGTCGAGCGGGCATGGGACTTTGCCCGCTCGAAACTAGGCTTGATAGACGAAGCGCGCGACATCCGCGGCGCAGATGATCAGGGTCTCACCCGGGTTGAGAGGAACCTCCTGGATACGCGCCGACCCAAGCGAATTGAGGAACGTGCCGTTAGTTGAACCCTGGTCGGTGGCGACAACCTGGCCCTTGCGCGGTCCGATCCAAACGTGGCGCTTCGATACGCGTTCGTCCGTGATCACAATTTGCGACAGGGAGCCGTCTCGTCCGATGAAGATGCCCTCCGGAGTGATCTCAAATCGCTTCCCGTCAAGCGTTCCAGAAGTGCAGGTGATTGACCCCAGACTCAACGATGCGGTCTTGGCGGCCGCCGCAGTCGCCGACATCGCTGGGGCCTGCAGTGGTTTGCCTGAGCCTGCGTAAGGCGGCCGTGAATGCGCGGCGGCTGGCCCGCCTTGCATGTGCGACGCAGGCTGTTGCGACGGAGCGTGCGCGAGGGAGGGTTCGGTTGGCTTCGGCTTCTTTCGCATCAGCATCACCAGGAAAACGACGCCGCCCCCGGCGACAAGCAGAAAGAGGAGAGCTCCTCCGCCTACAACCACCAGGCCAACCGGACTGAACATCCAGCTTTTCTCCTTGCCTTCCGCGATAGCCTGCTGGCTGTCACGAATCAGCCGGGAGACCTCGGAGTGCTGCGGGAAGAGTCGCTTGACTTCTTCAAGTCTAGCGATGGCCTTAGAGTATGAGCCGTCCCAATAGAGTTCCAATCCCTCGCGGTATCGCCGATCCACGAGCCCTTCTTCGTTGGTCGTGCCGGCCTGTCTGACGAACTCCGTAACCGTGCTTGTGGGCACAATAAACGAAAAGCCGGATACTTCCTGACCGCCTACCTTGTCGCCCCGGAACGTGAGCAACCCGATGACCTCGCCTTTGTCGTTGAGAACCGGCCCGCCTGAGTTGCCGTGCGTAGCAGGCGCGCTCACCTGCAGGACGGGCGCTCCGTCAGACGAATTCTTCCGGGCTGAGATTCGGCCATCGGTGATCGACGCTTCAAGAAACGACTCCTTGCTCAATGCTCCGCCTTCTTCGGTATCGGCTGCGGCCGGGTAGCCGAATACTGATATGTGGTCCTGGAGTTGAACCTTGTCAGAGTCTCCGAACTTGAGCACGGGGGCGTTCTTGACTTCGATCTTGATGATCGACACGTCCTTGCCCTGACCGATGGGTGCGCCGAAGGCCTTGATCTCGAAGGGAAACGCGCTTCCATCCGGCGTGATCACGACATGGATCGATGTGAGGCTGCGTAACACAGCTTTTTGGGAGATGGCATAAACCATCGAGCCGTTGTTCAGCACAGCGTCCGGGTCCTTTCGATAGTCCCGAGCGAGATATCGAACGAAGTACCTGAACATCATTTCCCTGCCCTTCGCTTCTCCGGCATGGGTACTCTCTGTCACGTGCGCGTTTGTCACGATGTATCCATTAGGGTTAATGAAAGCCCCCGATCCTTTCGACCAAACGGAGAACGCGTAGACCTTTCCTGTTGGCGGCCATACGAACTCTGCTGACCAGCCATCCACGATGCGTACGACCGACGGCTTCGCTCGCATAGCGAGCCTTTGACCTTCGGATACCCCTTGAGCGCGCGCGGGGAGGAACGAGGCGGACGATAGAGCGAGCAAGATCGCGACGGAGGCTGGTGTAAGCCTTATGAGGTGTCTATCCATGATGATCCTCCTTGTGAGTCCTTGAACAGCTTGCAACGTAGTGATCACCAGACGCATCGACGTATGCCAATAGGTCCACTCGCGTCTGGCCTCGCGAGCCAAAGTTCAGCCTCAGCCGGTATCCGCAACCCGCCGACGCCCGTCAGGCCTCACCCGCGCCGACTCATCGCTCTTGCTTTTTTCAGCGAGCACCGGAATTTTGTCGAAAAGAGGGAAGACCTGGTGCTTCCCGCATCATCCAAGGGGTCCGAATCTCGTGTCGCGCGGAGCATATCGACTTGGGCAGGGTTAGTCAATTATCGCGGAGGCTCCGGGGTTAAACCGAATTCGAGCCTGATCCAACGAGGGATTGAGCAGATTGTTTTGAGAGCTGCCGCGGTCCAGTGTCATCCCGCGGTGTTGTTGTCGGCCGCGTCGTCCAAACGGATGTAAGTAAGGAGTCCTTTCGCCGCAAGCCGCCCCGCCGAGTCGAGTACATCACACTCAGCGACGACGATCCGCCGGCCGTCGCGGATTAGTCGTGCTTCGGCAGTTACGCGACCCTCGCTTATCGGCCGCAAGTAGTTGACCTTCATCTCCACGGTCGTGAAACGGGCGGAGGGTTCGGACGCACCGACGATCGCAAACGCAACCGCAGTGTCGATCAGGGCTGCGGTCGCGCCGCCGTGCATCACACCGTGCAGTTGCGTCAGCTCCT
The DNA here is from genome assembly GCA_038040485.1 of Candidatus Onstottus arcticum. Taxonomy (GTDB): domain Bacteria; phylum Acidobacteriota; class Blastocatellia; order UBA7656; family UBA7656; genus Onstottus_B; species Onstottus_B arcticum. The sequence continues at coordinate 156,964 of JBBPIE010000003.1, read as the reverse complement.
TCCGGACTTCGACGCTCAGGACTGCGCGGCCAGGCTCGACCAAGTCGATCTCGAACCCGAGCATTCGAGTGAAATGATTGGTCGCGAACTTCTCACGAATCGCTCTTTCCTTTTCGGGTGTTATCTCCATTTGATTACTTGGCCCTGACTTTCCGTTTGTTGGTTGGCCGCTTCAAAGGCCGCGCCTTCCCTGTAGTTTTTCTTGTGCCTTTTTGCCTGGGTGGCCGAGCCTCGGCGAGTTTGTTTCTTGTCTGCCTTTCACGCGGCGACCATTGATAGACTCGCAAGTCGCAATGGCCGCGCTGGTCAAACACCACGCCCTCGGCTTCAAGCAACAAACGCTGAAGCTGGGGCTCGTGAAGCAGCAGCCTTCCAGTCGAGATGCTGCCGCGCGAGTTGATGACTCGATGCCACGGAATGTCTCGGCCATCATCAGGCGTTGCGTGCATAGCCCAACCGACGAGACGAGGGCTGTAGCGGTCCTCAAGAATTCGGGCGATCTGTCCGTAAGTCATCACTCGGCCGCGAGGTATGCGAAGGACCACCCGATAGATTCTCTCAAAGACCCGCTCAAACTTAGCCGGCGGCTTGGCCTTAGGGTTCTCTGGTTCCTGGATGGACTTTTCTCGAGGCACCGGTACTCCTCAGTCGTTCAACCCATTGACGCCGCACTTTGAAGTTGCGGCGTTAAATGCGTCGTTGCTCAAAATGGAATAATGCCGAAAAGCCAAGCTGGTATTATCAGGGTAACGGTTAAGGCTCGCAACCGGACGAGGTGGTTGCCGTCCTAAACGGAGCACAATCGCGGCGAACTTATGTCACCGGCAGGTAGCAAATTGCGTCGAATCTTTAGTGATCGGCGCGCAGGCTCGTTCTAATTTCTTCACAAAGCTCCAGACCGGGCCGTTTTGGGGCAGCCCCCGGAGTGCCCAATGGCACAATTTGTCAGTCCGGCGTGACGGAATTTGTTAGCACCGCGGGTCAGCTAGCCGCCCATACTGAAAGTTGCTTCTGAGCCCGATGGGCCTAATCCGAAAAACAAAAGCATCTGCCGTCGCTTGCTCGAGCTCAATGGAACGCTGGCACACCCATTGCAAAGTGAAGCCCGGTTCTAGCAGTTCAACAGTTAGACAAGAAACCTCTTCTGCTCAGAGCAACTGCGGGATGCGGAACTAAATGCTGAGAATGGAAGGGAGGATGGGGGCCCTGCCTTCCGTTCAAAGCAACGTTTCGAGAGGCGAGCAGGCCACTCGGAATTTGAAGCTTAAGCATTGAGAGAAGCGACAGATAGTAAGACATTCGAGATGTAGAGGCACAAGGGGGCGTGGCTCTGCATCGAGATTCTTGAAGCCGCCGATGACGAAAGTCATCGGCGGCTCATATTCTTTTTGGGGACGTTGGTTTTTGATCGGACTCGGTCGCGAATCGAACAGCATCACCGGCAAGAAGCGGCTCATTTGAGGCTCGCAAGGAACGAATCACCGGTCATTCTTTTTCACTCTTCGGTTCAGCCAGGTCGATCTTCTTGCGAAGTGTCTCCACTCGTGCGCGAAGCCGTTCGGCCTGCGCGTTTAGCTCGACGATGCGCTGCTGGTAGTTTGATTGTTGGTTGCGCACGTCATCGAGTGCGCGCTGTAGCTCAGCCTTGGCCGCTGCCTCAGCTTCCTCCCGCCGCAAGCCGCCCCGCGTCAGAAGCTCGTTTGGAATGTTCCGCATTCTCCGCTGAAGGTCTTGCTCACGCGCATCGAGTTGAGCCTTGCGCTCGGTGGCGTCCTGAATTCTGTCCTCAAGTCTGGAGAGACGTTCTTCGCTGAGCAACAGCTCCATCGCTTGGCCGTTGCGCTCGGTGACCCGTCTTAACCTCTGTACTTCGGAGCCCAGCGACTTGAGCTCGGCCGCGAGACGATCAAGCGTCTGACGCATCTCGTCCTCTGCGGAGAGCGGCGTCTCTTGGCGGGTCTCCGCGTTTTCTGCTGGTTCCGCGTGCGGTTCCTTTTGCGGCGCCCGACCCGCCGGAGGCTTGGACGACGGCAGTTTTCGGGCAGCTTCCTGCCCAAAAGCAGGCTGAACAAGCGCGAGAAGCAGCGCCGCTGAAAGAAAGGCAGCAGCATATCGTGATCGCATTGTCATCCGGTCCTCCCGCGACGCTTGATGCGCGTCACCAATTCAAAGCTTGATGGCCCAAGGTTAGTTCCAAATCATCCATCGTTCAAGCTCTCACCGACTCCGGTCTTGCTAACCTAAACTATTGCAGGAGACTGCGCTTCGACATAAGATGGACGTGTTTGTCGCTAAAATTTGTGCCCGCCCCAGTCTTCCTCAGGACATTGCGTGTGGGGTTGTCCATGGATCCCCGTCTACACGGAAGTTTGGGCGAGAGCCTGCCCGACTTGATCCGCGAGATCGCCCGAAGGGGCGCTAGCGGAGCGCTCCGCCTTTCCCGAGACAACACCGCCAGGTCAATCTATTTCGATTCAGGCACGCCTGTATCCATAATCAGCGAACTTGCCGACGAGCAATTTGAAACCCGTCTGCTAAAAGAAGGACACACTACCGCGGGCCTTATACAAGCGGCGCGCCGGGCTCAGCCTTCTTCACCGCTTCCTCGCGCTCTGATAGACAAGGGGGTGCTGTCCGAGGACGAAGTTCGGATCACGACGGGCGACTTGGTCAAGCAGATAGTCCTTTCCATTTTCCAAGGGGAGGCGGGCGAGTACAACTTCGACGAGGGCGCGCGGCCGGCGGAAGCCGCAGCTTTGCATTGCACGCCGGCTGATTTGATCAGAGGTGCGCGCCACGCTGTCGGAATAGAGCGGCTTGCCAAGGCGATCGCGCCTCCGGACATGCTGGTTGCGCCGGCCGACACCAACAACTACTTCCTTGCGTCGTTGCCGGCGCTGAACTCGGTAGAAAGCTACGTGCTTTCGAGGATCGAAGAGCCTGTGCGCGTGAGCGAAGTGAGCGACCTTCTGGGGCTTCCTGGAGAGGATACCCATCGCGCGGTGTGTGTGCTCGTAGCGCTCGGGCTGCTGGCGCGCGCCGGGTACGCGTCGCAGGCCGCCGCCGGCCAGGCCGCGCCGGATCCACTGCTGGCCGCCGTCTCGCGCAAGCTTCAACTCTTAGAGTCCGCCGACTACTACGAGGTGCTTGGCGTTGATATGTTCGCTACCGCCGGCGCCGTCACCCGGGCGTTCGACGAACTGCAACGAATGTTCAACTCTTACCGTTCGCTTTCCTCCGACAACAAAGAACTCCACGGCAAGCTGGATGCGCTCTTCGCAAAAGTCGCGGACGCGTATGAGACGCTCAGCGATCCAGCAAGACGATGGGCTTACGACAAGACGACGGCTATGGCTTCAAGCAACAGTCAGGCTGCGGCGCCTCCCGTGAATGACCGGGACGGTGTTCAAGGCGGCTCTTACGGCCGGGCTTCATCAGAGAACGCTTTAAATCCGGCGCCTTCGGCGTTGAGCGGCGCCCCGATGATCGAGCGCGGCGAGCCTCAATTCAGACCTGGCCCCGCCAGCTCGGTTGCCGCTGATTCGTCGCCCGGGCCGTCGCGCCTAACGACCGCAGAGTTGCAGCCGCCCAGGCGAGCTCCCATTCCGGGTCTAGGTTCGGCACCCATCGAAACACCTTCAGCACCGCCTGGCACAAAGCTCGCCGGAACGCAGTCGGATCAGTTGCCGGATCAGCCGCAGTGGGTCACCGCTTCGCAAACGGCGTTGCGCAACTACACCCAGGGGCGAACGCGTTACGAGCAGAAGGATGTAAACGCAGCCCACCACTTGTTTCGCGAGGCGTGCAGACTTGATCCAAGCCAGCCTCACTATCATTTCTATCTTGCGATGACTCTGATCATCCTTTCGAAGGCGAGGCGCGAACACGCTCACCACGAGGGCTGCCACGTGACGTGCAGTATCGGGGGCGCGTTGGTATCAAACCCCCGGATGCGATATGAAGCCGAGCAACACTTGCTCAAGGCCGCCGAGCTTGATCCGGCAAACCCGCAGATACCTTTGAGACTGGGGCTGCTTTTCAAAGAAGCCGGCTTGACCAAGAAGGCAGAGCACTATTTTCTGGAGACACTTCTGCTCGACGGCAAGAACAAGACGGCAGGTTTCGAGCTTGAGTTGTTGAAGAACTCTGCCACCGATGAAACGAATGACTTGAACGAACAAGAGGCGGACGACTGAACCCACCATGCATGAACGCGAAGACCGGCGCAACGACGTATAGCGCAGGTCATGGCCCAGTCTTGCGGACCACGAAGATGTTAGCTACTATCGTTGTTTCGCGCTCGGGCTGAATCGACAACCGAGAGCCGGCTCTATGAATCCTGACTCGTTCGTCTAGGGGCCTAGGACACCGCCCTTTCACGGCGGTAACACGGGTTCAAATCCCGTACGAGTCACCACTTTGTTGACTAGAGGTTACAGCCGCACTGAGGGAGAGAGTCTTCGGTGCGGTAACGTCTCGGTAACCAACATCAACGAAAACTTCATCCAGACCCTGGACTGCCTGCGCAAGGAATGCTGGACTAAGGTGCTGGTAACGAGCAGCCATCCTCAAGTCTTTGTGACCGAGTAACTGAGCGACTGTGTGAATATCGGCGCCTCGTATCCTCAATGCAACTAGACCCGCTGTGTGGCGCAGATCGTCGGACCGAAATTCTTCGATCTTAGGGGTTGTGCACACTCTCCGAGAGTAGAGAGCCCTGTTACATTTTGTTGTTGACTTGGCAATATTCCTAAACGATAATCGTGCGCCAGGTACCAGGGCTTCGATTCGAGCCGCCCGACGAGGAGACAGGAGCCATGCAAACATTGAAGGTGCTTGGTAAAACAAAGGCGTTGCGAAACATCGTATTTCTAATTGTACTAAGCGCGTCCTTCTTCACTATGCCAACTCGGCCAGCTCGCGCGGACCTCGTGATATTTTGGACTCCTTGTTGGGATTTTTCAATCGATGGCGTTGCATTCTGCCTAGCTACTGCTACATGTATAGACCTAGAAGGCTTGACCGAGCTATTTATTTTCCCTTTGATTGGAAGAACCTGTTCGGTGTCGCCCGTCCTTAATACGGTAAATGGGCTAGTCAGCATCGACTACGACGGCTTAGAGGGTGATGTTACTGCTGTGGTCATGACTAATGGGCAGCTGCTGGAAGGGCACTGGCACGAACGTGACTGCGACAATATTGAGTCGGCCCTTATTGATGTAAATAATCCTGAAGCCTGCACCAACGCTCCCCCTTTCCCGGGGTATGGCGGCGGCGGTGGGCCCGACCCTTGCCTCGGTGTTATTTGCGGCGACTTTGTACTTGAGTCATCTGGGACGGCATGCTGTCCATCTCCTATCTTAATTGACGTGTCGGGAAATGGTTTTGATCTCACAGACGCTAACGGCGGGGTGAATTTTGATCTCAATAGCGATGGCGTCGCTGAGCATCTCTCTTGGACCGCCGCTGGATCTGATGATGCGTTTCTGGTCTTTGACCACAACGGAAATGGAACCATCGATACCGGCAGAGAGCTGTTCGGCAATTACACTACACAGCCGCAGTCAGCTACTCCTAATGGGTTTTCTGCGCTTGCTCTACTTGATATGCCCGCTCTTGGCGGGACCGATGATGGCACCATCGACAATAGGGACCCTCACTTTTCGAACCTCCGGCTGTGGCAGGATACGAACCACAATGGCATCTCTGAGCCCAGCGAGCTTCATACGTTGGCGCAGCTAGGAGTCTACGCGATTGATCTCAAGTATAAAAAATCAAAACGAATCGACCAATACGGCAACGGATTCCTTTATCGCGCCAAGGTGTACGATATACACGGCGCACATCTGGGCAGATGGGCGTGGGATGTGTACTTCGTCCGGGCCGAACAATGAGTTTCGGCCGAAAATTCACGTCAAGCAAGAGCCGGCGAAGGGGAGGATACAATGATGAAACGAACTGCTGTCGCAACAGCTTTAGGGGGAATAATTATCCTTGTTGGCATTGTTTTCCTGCCCGGTCATGAGGTGCGCGCAATGAACGTACAGGTTAACATAAAGGATCTTCCCGAATATGGTATAAGGATTATTCCTGCCTCTGATCCATCCTTCGATGAGCGAGCACAGTCTTTCTTCAAAGGACAGCCAGAAACGATGGTCAACCGATTAAAGCCCGTTTTGGCTCTATTAGAAAACACCGGGAGCCTCGCGATTGTTGGGAACTGTATTAAATGGGAGATATTGAGACGGGATGGGACTACGTTTCGTCGGCCGGTGTCATCCGTCAACCCCAGAGCGCTCATGGACTTGGAGCCTAAGTTGGTACAGACCACCATGGGCGCCGCGATACCTCCTCACTCGATTGGCCTTATTTCAGTTTTGGGTTCGGCGGGAGTGGCTCAACAGTTGGACCTCGGCAGGAGTTGGATTTCGTTTCGCGGATCTTCAAGCGAGGGGGAAGAATTTCGGCATGCATTGACTCAAGGAAATATGGATGAGGCGTTTAACAGGTCTGAAATTGGCAAAGTACTCGCGGAGGCAACCAGCATCACTGTTTCAGTCGATTTCGTCTTTCTTGAAGACGGCACATTTATTGGAGACGAAAACAACGATTTCTTTCAGACGGTGAATGCTGATATCAATGCACAGTATGATCTGGCGACGGAAGTCGCAGATGCCGGCAAACAAGGTGGAACACCAGAGGAAATTGTGAACCGGGTGGGCGCGGCCTCAAGAGCGCGCTCCCCGGCCCAGGGTGAGAATCCCCGGATTGGGACGCATGGTGTCAACCAAATATCGAGCGGCGCTGCTGAGTCGCGGACCCGGATATACTTGAAAGCGTATAACCGATCGCTCGCATTATACCAGCGCGAGTTTATGGGAATTAGAGACACGCTCGGCGCGAAGGCAGCTATTTCACACAGTTTAAGGCTTCTTGATAAGCCTCGGAAGGAGTTGAGAAAGCGAGTTGTCTTCACAAAGTAATGTTCGGGATATGCGTTGAACGGTTCAAACACACATCTCATGAAATCATCCAATGTAAAAACCTACCTGGAGGTAACCACGAACATTGTTGTGTTGCTAGTTGCCTTGGTGGTATTGGGGAATTTTGCTTGGGTACATCTGGCAAAGCAACCAAAGCAACTAGAGCTGCGCGCTGAGGGCGGCCTTACGAAAGGCAGTGCATTCTCTCCTATCCCGACCGTTGACTATGGCAAAAGTTCGCAGACTTTAGTCATCGTGTTGAGTTCGCGGTGTGATCATTGTAATGAAAGCATTCCTTTCTTCAAGCAACTCTTAGAAGCGAACAGCGGAAAGAGCGATTCGACACGAATTGTCGCTGTTTTTCCCGAAGACATTGAGGAGGTGCGCTCTTACATCACCCAGCAACAGCTTAGCGTTGATTCTATTCCCGGAATAAACTACAAAGCACTAAATCTCCCGGGCACACCGAGCACCGTTCTTATTAGCAGCGAAGGAAAGATTCTAAACTTTTGGATCGGCAAGCCATCTAAGGACGCTGAAAAGGAAATAATGGAATCTATAACAAATAGAACTTAGATTCTACTCGCAAGCAAGCAGGATATGTAACACACAAGCCAAACCATGACCTTGCCCGGCACCCCCCGGGAACAGGGAAGGAAAGCCAACAAAAAGAAAGCTCGCCTGAAACACGAATCAGGCAGGCCTTAACACCGGCATTCTACACCAAATCATTCCACTTAGGCGGAGACGCCCTTTAAGCGGCTCCATCCAATTTGACCAGAATTCTTGCATGCAGCTTCATTGCTGGGATAACGTGTTGGGGTTGACTGTTCTTTTGAAATCTCTCTCGACTTTCCAAGGGGATCGGCCTCCTCTGGATCGTCGATGGCAATAATGTGGTGGTAACGCTGTGGTAACGGTGGGATCTTTTTTCGAGGGCGAAGCCCGAGCCTAACTACTGATTTCCGCGCTTGCGCGGTGCCCTTTCACGGCGGTAACACGGGTTCAAATCCCGTACGAATCACGAATTACTTTGTCGGGCCGTTCAGCGTTGAAGTTTCTGACCGGGCGGCCCTCTTGATTTAGAGAATGATCAAACTTGTAGCCACCGCGATCCTTTGCATCCTTTGTCTCTCACAGCCCGCGAAGCCCGCGACTGCCGACACCATCGTCACGATGCCGTTCGAGAACGTCTCTGGCCGCGCGGAGTACAACTGGGTAGGTGAGAGTTTTGCCGCCGCGCTCTCCGATCTGCTCGACAAGCCGGGACTGGTCGGCATCAGACCCGACGAGCGCAATGTTGCCTATAAGCAAGAAGGTTTGCCGCCGAGCGCTATTCTCACCCGCGCGACGATGATCAAGATAGCCGAGCGGGCGGGAGCGAACCTGGTCGTGATGGGAACTTACCGCATCGCCGAGGAAGGCCGGGACAGATCCATCGCGATCACCGCCCGCGTCATCGACATTCGCGAAGGCCGGGTCGTTGGCAAAGTGTACAATCTCGGCGGCCCTCTTTTGGATCTCCAAAAACTTCAGGGCGACCTCGCGTACGAGATTCTCTATCAGCACAATCAAGCCCTGCCCTACTCGCGCGACCAGATCGTCATTGATGCAACGCAGGCCCCGATCGGCGCCTTCGAGAACTTCATCAAGGGAACGCTCACACGCGACCGCGAAGCGCGAGTCGGTTTTCTCGAGCGCGCGATCAAGGAGTTCACCGAAAAGACGAAGGGCCAGTACATACCCGCGATTTTCGAGCTTGGTCGCGTTCACCTTGAAGCAGGCGACTTTAAAGAAGCCGCCGAGGAGCTGGCGCTGGTAACCGACAAGGATCCGCGCTTCGACGAGGCGCGGTTCTACGTCGGCGTCGCGCAGGACGCGCTCGGGCAAACCGAGAAGGCGCTCGAGACAAATAAGAATCTCGCGGGCCGGTTGCCGCTGTTCGAGGTCTACAACAACATCGGTGCGCTGATGCTCAAGCTAAAGCGCTACGCGGACGCAATCAGCCATCTGAAACCGGCCGTCGACGCCGCGCCCCGCGACACCGACACGCTGTTCAATCTCGGCTTCGCGTACTTTCTTGCGAAGGACAACGCGAACGCGGCCGCGACTCTGAAGAACGAAACGAGACAGCGGCCTTCGGACGGCGAAGCGTTTTACATCCTGAGCAAGGCGCTTGCGGCAAGCGGCGATCAGGCCGGCGCGACTCAGGCTTCGGATCAAGCCAAGAAACTGCTTCCTGCCTTCGCGCAGTGGGAAACCAAAGGCATACCCTCCATCGCGCGGATCAAGACCGCGTTCAGCAAGATCAACTACTATCGCTTCAAGCGCGAACAAGACGAACGCCTGAACACGAAAACCGCGGCGAGCACACTCGCGCCGCAAGTGGAGCAATTGTTTGAGACGGCTCGCAACGCGTTCATGGCGGGCCGCGACGAAGACGCGCTGGCCTCCCTGGGCAAGCTCTTGCAGTCGGCGCCTCAGAACTACGACGCACACTTGTTGATGGGAAGGATTTACGAACGGCGCGGCGACTTTGAGCGAGCGATCAACGCGTTGAAGGCGGCGGTCTTCTGGAACCCCAGGCTCGGTCCGGCTCACGTGCTGTTAGGACGTATTGCCGTTCTGAAAAACGACTGCACCGCAGCTCAGGTATCAGCTACGAAGGCGCTTCAGATTGACTCGAACGACCAGGATGCCCAGGCGCTTCAGCGATTGATATCGCAGAAGTGCAAAAACGCGTCGTGAGTAGCGCGAAACCCTTAGATCGGACCGTCCCAGCCAGTAGAAGCTAAGGCTCCTCATAGAAACATTAGCCTCCCGACGAATTCAAATCGAACACCCACACTGCGTCGCAGCGGCCGTCTGGAGATTGCGCTGCTATCGTCAGCGAAGTTGAGCGCTTCGTTGTGTGGCTGTTCGTCGCTGTGATAGTTTTCCGATTCAACACAGCAACCTTCTCCGGAGGAACGCAGCGTGCCGAGCCCCAATATTGACTCCGTGCTCAACGAGACCCGCGTCTTTGAGCCTTCACGAGAGTTCAGCAGCCAGGCGCACATCAAGAGCCTCGAAGAGTACGAACGTCTCTACGCTGAAGCCGAATCAAATCCGGAGGAGTTCTGGGCTCGTATCGCAAGCGAGCTTTATTGGTTCCGACCGTGGGACAAAGTGCTCGATTGGCAACTGCCTTTTGCAAAATGGTTTGTCGGCGGGAAGATCAATCTCTCTTACAACTGTCTCGACCGCCACGTGGCTACCTGGCGCCGCAACAAAGCAGCCATCATCTGGGAAGGCGAACCCGGCGAAGTTCGCACGCTCACTTACCAGCAGCTTTTGAGCGAAGTTTCGAAGTTCGCAAACGTCTTGAAGCAGCTCGGAATCAGCAAGGGCGACACAGTCGCAATCTACATGGGAATGACGCCGGAGTTGCCGATTGCGATGCTGGCGTGCGCCAGGATCGGCGCGACTCACTCGGTTGTGTTCGGCGGCTTCTCGGCAAATGCGCTTGTAGATCGAATCAACGACGCCCAGTGCAAAGCGGTCATCACTCAGGATGGAGCTTATCGGCGAGGCGCAGAAATCCCGCTCAAGGCAACAGTAGATGAAGCACTCCCCGCTTGTCCTTCGGTGAAGACCCTAGTCGTCTACAAACGGACAGGAAGCGCCATCGAGATGACCTCCGGACGCGATCACTGGTGGCACGACGTGATGCCGGACGCTTCGGACCAGTGCGATGCCGAGCCGCTCGACTCTGAGCATCCGCTCTACATCCTCTACACTTCGGGCAGCACCGGTAAGCCCAAGGGCGTCGTCCACACGACGGGCGGGTACTCGGTTGGGACATACATAACAGCGAAGTGGGTTTTCGATCTGACGGACGAAGACGTCTACTGGTGTACGGCGGACATCGGGTGGGTGACGGGTCACAGCTACATCGTGTACGGACCGCTGCAAAACGGAGCGACGACGGTGATGTACGAAGGCGCGCCGAATCATCCCGAGCCCGATCGCTTCTGGAAGATAATCGAACGGCACAAGGTCAGTGTCTTTTACACGGCGCCGACCGCGATTCGAGCCTTCATGAAGTGGGGCGAGCGCTGGCCGCGGCGCTACGAGATGAAGAGCCTGCGCTTGCTGGGATCGGTCGGCGAGCCGATCAACCCCGAAGCCTGGATGTGGTATCGCGAAGTCATCGGGCGCGAACGTTGCCCGATCGTTGACACGTGGTGGCAGACGGAAACCGGAATGATAATGATAACCCCGCTGCCCGGCGCGATCGCGGGCAAGCCCGGCTCGGCAACGCGGCCGTTCCCTGGAATCAGCGCTGACGTTGTCACGCGCCAGGGTGAGCCGGTTCCGGCGGGAGCGGGCGGCTACCTTGTGATCAAGCGGCCCTGGCCTTCGATGCTGCGCACGATCTACGGAGATCCCGACCGCTATGTTCAACAGTACTGGTCCGAGATTCCGGGTGTGTACTTCGCAGGCGACGGCGCGCGAAAAGACGAAGACGGCTACTTCTGGATAATGGGCCGGGTGGACGACGTGCTTAACGTGTCCGGTCACCGCCTTTCGACGATGGAAGTCGAATCGGCTCTGGTAGCCCACTCCAAGGTGGCAGAGGCAGCGGTGGTTGGCAGGCCGGACGAGATCAAAGGCGAAGCCATCTCGGCTTTTGTGACGCTGGAGTCCGGCAACGAAGCTTCGGATGAGTTGAAAGAGGAGCTTCGAAAATGGGTGACTCACGAGATCGGCGCGCTTGCCCGTCCTGACGACATTCGCTTCACCGAAACGCTCCCCAAGACTCGAAGCGGGAAAATAATGCGCCGCCTGCTGCGCGAGATCGCGACAAGCGGAGAAGTGCGCGGCGACGTCACGACGCTTGAAGACTTTGCCGTTCTGGCCACGCTCAAGGAAGAAGAAGAGTGATCCCAGTCGCTTCCATGCTCTTCGATCTGGACGGGACGCTGATCGATTCAGCGTCGGATCTCGCGAGTTCCATCAATCTGATGCTCGCTGATGTTGGCCGTCCTTCGCTCTCTGAAGCGAAGATCGGCAGCTTTGTCGGTGACGGTGTTCGAGTGCTGGTCTATCGTTCGCTGACCGCGACACATCCCAAACATCAGCCGCCTGACGAATCGCTTCACGCGAAAGGCATCGCGCTTATGCACAGCCACTACGCGGATGAGATGTTCAAGACAACGCGACTTTACCCTGGCGTGGCTGAGACGCTAGCGGCGCTTAATGACAAACAAAAGGCCGTCGTCACCAGCAAGGAAGTTCGCTTTACCAGCATGATTCTGGAACGGTTAGGCATTTCGAAGTACTTCGACGCCATTGTCGGAGGAGACACGACGCCGGCCCGCAAGCCCGATCCCGGACCGGTCCTGGAAGCCATCAGGCAACTCGGCGGTTCGGTCCGGGAAGCTGTGATGATAGGCGACAGCGAGAATGATGTCATAGCCGGCAAGCGCGCCGGCACTTATACCTGCGCGGTGTCCTATGGATTCCGCTCGGCCGCCGAGTTGCGCGAGACCGAACCCGACGTGTTGATCGAACGACTCGAGCAACTCAAAGAGTTCTTTTCGTGAAGGAGTGCGATTGATCGAACAAACAGGAGACATCGTCGAACGGGCACGAGGGATACGACTGCTGATCCTCGACTGCGACGGCGTGCTGACCGACGGCCGGATAATCCTTCTCCCGGAAGGGGACGAAACCAAGTCATTCGACGTTCGCGATGGTCATGCGATGGTGATGTCTAAGCGTGCGGGCATTCCGATCGCGATCATCTCCGGGCGCAAGAGTTCGGCGGTCCGCGCGCGCGCGGAAGAACTCGGGGTTGCGCACTTGTATGAGATGGCGTGGGTCAAAACCGAGCCCTACGAAAAAGTGCTGGCGGAAGAGGGGCTCGGCGACGCCGAAGTCTGCTACGTTGGTGACGACGTCGTGGATATTCCGTTGTTTCGGAGAGCAGGTCTGGCAGTCGCAGTAGCGGACGCGGTGGACGAAGCAAAGGAGTTCGCTCACTTCGTCACCAAGCGGCCCGGCGGCCGCGGCGCGGTTCGTGAAGTCATCGAGCTTCTTCTGAAATCACAGGACAAGTGGGGCGAAGCGATGGCCCGGTACGTTGTGGACTAGGACGTCGCGCCCGCGCCTTCTCGCGCCTCCGCAAACACAATCCACCAAGCAGAGTTGAAGGCGAGTATCGAACTCGCCCTTCAACTCTTTTAGCCGGCCGCCGCGGCAGAACAACCGCGGCGGTGGTTTATTGATTCAACACACCCTAGCCCGGCGGCGGTGGCGGGGTCGGCCCGGGGCACGCGCAAGTGTTGTCGAAGATATTACTATCAGAGATGTTAAACACTATCTTGCTGCCGGGAAGCCTGATTTGCGCGTTCCCAAAGGCTGTGCACGGATTGAGCGCGACGTTGACAGAACGGTTCGGGACAGGACCACCGCCATCAGACACCGTCACTTTGCAGAAGAAGATGTCCGGAGTGCCTGTTCCCGTCAGGACAATGTTCTTGGTGCATTCGTGGAACTCGTACGCGCCGGACGTCGAGCTGATCTTGATGAACTTGCCTGGAACGAGGTCATCCTGCACGCAGAAGTCAAAACAAGGCAGACCGGAAACCGTGAACTTGTAGTTCGGGCAACCGGCGCCCGGATCATTTGCGTTGAAGACGACGGTGAAAGTCGCTCCCGCCGTCCTACTATCGGCGGGCCGAATAATATGAGAAACAAAAAGCAAAGCAAGTCGTTTCCCATTGGCCGCCGTCAATTTACTCCTGTAAAACTTCGTCTCGCTACTCCCGCTTGACCATAAGCAGGCGGCTTCGTATTATGTCGCTTGTTCTTCACACCTTTGATCGCGAGTCAGCATCGGACGCGTCCAGGATGCGGGCGTTTGAGAATCGTTAGTTCATCGTAAAAACAGGAGAATCCGTATGGCGACAGAGCAGGAACACGGCGCAATCGTGTGGCACAACGGAAAGCTCATTCCCTGGGAGCAAGCCACCATCCACGTGATGACTCACGTGGTTCACTACGGCTCATCGGTCTTTGAAGGCATCCGCTGTTATCACAACAGACACGGCTCGGGGATCTTTCGTCTCGACGCTCACGCCGAGCGGCTAATAAACTCGGCGCACATATACCGGATTCAAACTGATTATGACGCCAATGATTTGATTGAGGCTTGCCGCCAGGTAGTCATCGCGAACGGCTACAAGGAATGCTACCTTCGGCCTATTATCTTTCGTGGATACGGCACGTTTGGCGTCGATCCGTTCCCCTGCCCGATCGAGACCTACATCTGCACGTGGCAGTGGGGCAAGTATCTTGGCCCCGAAGCGCTCGAGCAGGGCGTCGACGTTTGCGTGTCGAGCTGGACTCGAATCGCGCCCAACACCTTGCCTTCGATGGCCAAGGCAGGCGCGAACTACATGAACTCGCAGCTCATCAAGATGGAAGCGAAAGTAAACGGGTACGCTGAGGGCATTGCTCTCGATCCGCAAGGCTACATCAGCGAAGGCTCGGGCGAAAACGTGTTCCTGATCAAGAACGGAACGGTTATGACGCCTCCCCTCTACTCGACTGTTCTGCCCGGCATAACGCGGGACTCCGTTATCAAGATTTGCGAACGGATGGGGATACCGGTCCTGGAGCGGGCCATTCCTCGCGAGATGCTCTACATCGCGGACGAAGCTTTCTTCACCGGCACCGCCGCCGAGATCACTCCTATTCGCTCGGTCGATAAGGTAAAGGTCGGGGCAGGCAAGCGAGGGCCGCTGACGACTGAAATTCAAAAGCAGTTCTTCGACATCATAACCGGCGAAGTCGAAGACCCGTTCGGCTGGTTCACGTGGGTTGAGACTCCGAAAGCGGCCGCACAGCACGAGCCCCAGCTCGCGTGACTCCAGAGTGCCGATTCAAATCCGTCTACTTTCGTTTCCACTTGGTGCCTTGCGGCGTGTCCTCGAGGATTATGCCTCGCTCTGCAAGCTCGTCTCTTAGCTGATCCGCAAGCTTGAAGTCGCGCGCTCGGCGCGCGGCGTTGCGGTCCTCGATCCTGGTTTC
Organism: Candidatus Onstottus arcticum; assembly: GCA_038040485.1. Taxonomy (GTDB): domain Bacteria; phylum Acidobacteriota; class Blastocatellia; order UBA7656; family UBA7656; genus Onstottus_B; species Onstottus_B arcticum. The sequence continues at coordinate 141,902 of JBBPIE010000003.1, read as the reverse complement.
AATCTCGGGATCAAGCATCTGTACCTGCTCGTCACCTAAAACGCCTAGCACCGAATCGATCCGCGCGAGTAACTCGAGCACCGATGCGCGTTCGCCGGCGCCGAACTCGCTGGAGTCCATCGCAGTGTTCACATCGCGGCGAAGCTCGAACACCGCCGCAAGCGCCTTTGAAGTATTCAAGTCGTCGTCCATTCCCGCTTCGAAGCCTTCGCGGGCTCGTGCGATCATGTCCTGCACTCGCGGGTTCGAGCCGCTCGCGCCCTCGAAGTCCGCGACCCTGCGCCGGAAGTTGCGAAGTCCTTCAAGCGCCGCCTCCGCTCCGCGCAAACCATCGAGCGTGAAGTTCAACTGCGTTCGATACGGCACGGACAGCAGCAGATAGCGAATCGCCATCGGCGAGTGGCCCTGATCGATGAGCTGGCGAACCGTGTAGAAGTTCCCCTTGGACTTCGACATCTTCTCGCCTTCCACGAGCAAAAACTCGGTGTGCATCCAGAAGCGCACGAAGGGCTTGCCGGTCGCGCCTTCCGATTGCGCGATCTCGTTTTCGTGATGCGGGAAGATCAAGTCCACGCCGCCGCAGTGGATGTCGAACGATTCGCCGAGGTACTCCATCGACATCGCCGAGCACTCGAGATGCCAGCCGGGCCTGCCTTCGCCAAACGGAGAAGGCCAGCGCGGCTCGCCTTCCTCCTTCGAGGCTTTCCAGAGGACGAAGTCGCGAGCGTCGGCCTTCTCGTACTCATCAACATCGACTCGCGCGCCTGCGAGGTTGCCTTCAAGCTTGAGGCCCGAGAGCTTGCCGTAGCCGGGGAACGACGAGATGCTGAAGTACAACGAGCCGTCGCTTTTGTACGTGTGCCCGCCTTCCTCGAGCCGCTTCATGATCTCGATCATTTGAGGGAGGTGCTTTGTCGCATAGGGCATGATCTCCGGGCGCTCGATGTTGAGCCCGTCGCTGTCTTTCAAAAACTCCTGGGTGAAGAACTCTGTGTACTCTTCCAGGCTCTTGCCCGACGCGAGCATCCCGCGAATGATCTTGTCTTCGACGTCGGTGATGTTCATGATGTGCTGCACCTGATAACCGGCGTACTTCAAATACCGGCGCATCACATCGACTGAGACGAAGGTCCTGAAATTTCCGATGTGGCCGTAGTCGTAAACGGTCGGTCCGCAGGCGTACATCCGAACAGTGTTGCCTTCTAGCGGCTTAAAGTCCTCTTGAGTGCGGGTCAGCGTATTCCTGAGTCTGAGCATGTAGTTCGCGCGGCTCCTCGGTCGGCGATTCGTGCAAGAAATCAAAACGAGATCGTAGCGACCGGCTGACGAGCTTGTCAATAAATCGGCAATGAACGATGAATCAACTCGTGTATAATGACCGGACCATGAGCACGCTGGAAACAACCATTAGCGCGCCCCTGACCCAGTGGGAAGACGGCACGATCCGAATCACGGGCTCGAGAGTTCCGATTGACACCGTGATTCATCACTTCAGACTCGGCGCCACAGCCGAAGAGATCGGCTACAAGTTTTCTTCGCTCCGGCTCGCGGATATTTACGGAGCGATCTATTACTACCTTGCTCACCGGAAAGATGTCGAGGAGTATTTGCGCCAGCAGGAAGCGGCTGCTGATGCCGTTCAACAGCGCATCGAGTCAGACCCCGAGTATCAGCAAGGTAAAGCCGAAATGAGGGCCCGTCTGCTTGCGCGCTGGGCCGAGAGAAATCCACCAGTCAACCCTTCGGCAGGTGACTAAAGACTCCAATGCTGCGCTTCCTTGCGGACCAGAACTTCGACGGAGACATCGTACGCGGTTTGCTTCGCAGCATCCCGAACCTCGATATTGTCACCGCACACGAGCAGGACTTGAGTGAAGCGCCTGATCCGGACCTACTCGAATGGGCTGCAAGCCACGAACGCGTCGTACTTACGCACGATAGGCGGACCATGCCGGATCATAGCAGGGGACCGGATTCGCGACGGGGTTCGAATGTGCGGAGTTTGTGTGGTTCCGCTGCGGATTCCTCTGGCCCAGGCTATCGGCGATATCGAACTCATCGCGATGTGCAGCCTTGAAGGCGAGTGGGAGAACAAGGTTCAGTTCTTGCCACTGTGACAATCGAGTCGACTACGCATTGCTCCCATGAATATCCCAGATTTCGTTAATGAGCTGAGTCAGTCGTTGGGAAGCCCGGCTAATCACGCTCACAACTGAAGCGACTTCGTTTCCAGAAACTCTTCGAGTCCGTACTTGCCCATCTCTCGGCCGTTGCCCGATTGTTTGTAGCCACCGAACGGGGCGAACGCGTTGAACTTGCCGCCGTTGATGTCCACCTGCCCCGTGCGCAGCCGCCGAGCTACGCGCTTGGCTCGTTCGACGTCCGAAGACCACACGCCCCCCGCCAGCCCATACACTGTGTCGTTGGCGATTCTCACCGCGTCGTCCTCGTCCTCGTAAGGAATGATCGACAAGACCGGCCCGAAGATCTCTTCGCGCGCGATAGTCATCTCGTTGCTCACGTTTGCAAAAACAGTAGGCCGCACGAAGTAACCCTTATCCAAACCCTCGGGAGCTTCCGCGCCGCCCGTGACCAGGGTCGCTCCTTCATCTACTCCCTTCTTGATGTAGCCGCGAACTCGATCGCGTTGGACTTCGGAAACGAGCGGCCCGAGTTTGGCTTTGCCCTCTCGCGGATCGCCGACGGTGAAGCTCTCGGCTGCGTCTTTGGCTATCCGAACGGCCTCGTCATGGCGTTCGCGCGGCACAAGCATTCGAGTGTGAGCTGAGCAAGTCTGCCCCGAGTTGAAATAGCAGTTGCTGACTCCGCCTCGAACAGCCTTCTCGAAGTCCGCGTCGTCGAGAATGATGTTGGCCGATTTCCCACCAAGCTCCAGAGCCACGCGTTTCACCGTCTGAGACGCAAGCTCGCTCACTCGTTTTCCCGCTCTGGTCGAACCGGTGAACGAGATCATGTCAACGCCGGAGTGTGAGGCCAACGCTTCGCCGACGACTGCTCCAAGACCGGTGACGAGATTGAACACACCCGCGGGTAAACCGGCATCGTCAATGATTTCCGCGAGAATGAACGCGGTGAGCGGTGCGACTTCGCTGGGCTTGAGCACGACCGTGCAACCGGCTGCCAGCGCAGGCGCGATCTTTGCGACGACCTGATGAAGCGGATAATTCCACGGCGTGATGCAGCCGATGACGCCGACCGGTTCTTTCACGACCAGCGAGTTGCCGATCTGCTCCTCGAACGAGTAGTCGCCGAGCAGCTTCGCGTAAGAACCCATCACCATCGCCGGCATACCGGCCTGGACTGCTGTCGCCAGCGGCAGCGGCATTCCGACTTCGCTTGCGATGATCCCGGCGATTTCGTTCTGGCGCGCCGCAAGCCCCGCCGAGATCTTCTGAAGAAACCCTGCCCGCTCGGCTGCAGGAGTCGCCGACCACGAATCAAACGCCGCGCGAGCAGCGGTCACCGCGCGATCGATGTCTTCCGCGGTGCCTTCGGGAACCTGGCCCATCACTTCTTCCGTGGTCGAGTTGATCACGTCGAGCGTTCCCTTGCCGGCCGGCTCGATCCATTCTCCGTTCACATAAAGTTTCTCGTAAACGCTGACTTCTGATTTTGGTGAAGCTGTCATCGCTGTCTCCTTGAGTTGATGTCATGTGCGTGAACAAACATTCTAACGGCTGAGATGAGGACGCGCCAAAAGAATCGGTGGTGTCCTAAAGTTGTGTTGCTGGTTTGTCGACGAATCGACCAACCGCCAAGACGCCAAGAGCGCCAAGATTCTCAACGGATTCTTGGTCGACCTTGGCGCTCTTGGCGTCTTGGCGGTTTTCCAATCGAGCAACACGCTTTTAGGACAGTACCAAAAGAATCGGGCCGCGCGACTTTCGTCATCGCGCGGCCCTCTCGGAGTCTTTCAGCCAGAACTTAATTGGAGGGGCCAATCTCTGTTACTGCTATGCTGAACTCAAAAAACAAACTCGGAGCGAGACAGGCAGGAGTTGTCTTATGACAGGGAAGCTCGCCGATGGCTTGAAGCCTGGTGCTGCCTTCGCGCTTTGCTTCGAAGACACCTTGTGATCCCGCGATGATCTCGACGTCCTCGATCTTCTGGAGCACAGCCGGATCAAGCACCGTCGGGTTGAACTCGTAGCCACCCTTCACCAGGAACAGCAGGAATCTGTCGCCGGTCTTCAAGTTGATCGGCTTCCCAACATCGGCGAAGGTTATAACCCGTCCTTTGAACACTCCAAACTTGTCCGACGTGGAGCCGTCGCTTTGAATTTGAATGCTGACCGCGGTATTGTCGGGGATTTTCTTGCCGGCCTTCTTCGCGATGAGCATCGTCGTCGGCAAGTCCGGATCGTTCTTTGTTTTTTGCGGTTCGCCATCGACCAGGATCACGGCTCCCGGAGCGAAGTTGTGGCCGGTCACGATGAGCTTCTTGCCCTTCACCTGGGCGTTGAGAATCTTGGGAGAGTCGTCCGATTGGATGGCTGCTGCCCGCACCGTTGGACCGCCGTTGAGACAAAGGACGCCCGCGGTTAACAAGAAAAGGCAGATGAATAGTGTTGCTGTTAATCTCATAAGCTTGAGCCTCCCCAAGTCCCACTGAGATTATTACACAGGAGTGCCGCAACTCGCGCAGAACTTTGACCCGGCCTGGACCGGCGCCTGACAGTTCTTACATGGTTGAGGCACAAGCGAGGTCCCACAGCTTGCGCAAAACTTTGTACCGGCCTGCAACTGCGCGTGGCAAGCTGGGCATTCCGCAGAGGCGGCCGCGGGAGCTTGTTGCGAGGCGCCGCAATTCGAACAGAACTTTGTGCCGGGTACGTTTTGCGTTCCGCACTTCGAACAAGGGACAGTCTGCGCCGGGCCCTGCGCGCGGCCCGCTCCCTGGCCGCTGATAGCTCCAGCCATAACCTGGCCGTAGCCCATGCCAAGCCCGAGCCCCATTCCTTGCCCGGCCGCGCCGCCTTCCTGTTTGGCCGCGTCCGGCAGTGCCTGCGCGGCTTTGAACTGCATATACGCGTTCATGTCTCCGATCGCACCCATGCCCGAACGCTCGTCGATCATCTTCTGTACTTCTTCCGGCGGAGTGATCGCCGAGATGATCAAGTCAACAAGCTCGAGACCTTGCTTGGTGAAGTCCTCGGCGACTCGAGCCTTCACGCCGGCAGCGAGCTCGTCGTAGTAAGCGGGAAGATCGAAGATCGTCTTGAGGTTTTCGCCGAGCAGATCGTTCAATCGGGCCACAACGATGTCGCGCAGGAACGATCCGATTTGATCGGTAGAAACCATCCCTCTCGTCCCTACGATTGATCCGGTGAACAACTGCGGATCCGTGACGCGCATCGAGTACTTCCCGAACGCTCGCAGCCTCACCATTCGCAGCTCGGTGTCTCGAAACGCGATCGGTTCTTTCGTCCCCCACTTCAAATCCTGAAAGGTGTGGCGCGCGACGAATATCACGCTTGCCTGAAACGGTGACGTGCCGCCAAAAGGAATCGACAGAAGTTTGGTCAGCAAAGGCACGTTCATCGTCGTCAGCGTATGGCGGCCCGGACCGAACGTATCGAGCGCCTTGCCGTCTCGGAAAAATACCGCGGCCTGATTCTCCTGAACGATCAGTTGCGCGCCGAGCTTGATGTCGCTTGAACCGGTTTGCGGTATCCGATGGACCAGTTCCGTGCCGCTGTTGTCGAAAAACTGCAGTACTTCGATTGCCATGTTTTCTCCCGCGATTACCCTGTTGTCTACTTTGAGAGCTTTATACTTCCGTTCACGGTTGTGATCTTGAGCGGCTCGCCGCCAGCGCCGATCTGTCCTGACGCTTTCTGCCCCACCACTTGTTTTTGGACGGTTACCCCGAACTGCTCGTCGATGTTTATGATGCCGCGGACCGAGGCGGCTTCGAGTTCGGCGTCCAGATCGCCCTTGATCTGCAAATCGATGTTCCCGTTCACGTTCTTGAATTCCATCGGCTCGGAGCCAGCCTCTTTCAAGACAGCTTTGATATTGCCGTTAACCGATTGGGCCTTCTTCACGCCAGAGACGTTTGAAAGGTCGACGAGGCCGTTGACCGTTTGCGCGGTGATCTCCGCGCTGATGTCAGACACCTTGATGCCGCCGTTGACGGTGTTCAAGTCGACGCTTTCCATCTTACGCGGCAGCTTGATCTGATATACGACATCGCTCTTGTTGTTGCTGCCTCTCTGGTACGCGGTGCGCAACCAGAGCCCGTCTTCTTCTTGCTTGAAGTAAATCTGGGCAGCCTTTCTATCGGACTCTGATCCACGCTTAATCACGATCACCTGGACTTCCGGCTTGTCCCACGTTTCGACCGTAACACTGCCGTTGATGTTCTTAATCCCGAATGTTGCGTCTTCGCCGAGTTCGAAGGTCTTGATAAACGTAGTCTCGTTGCCCGCCGTAGTTACTTGTTCTGCGCTTGTCTCGTTGAGCAAGGTCTCGCCGCTAAGAGCCTCTGCGCGCGACGACCCTCGATCGAAGCGCGGCGTGCGGTTATTGGCGTATCTCGTTACGAATACCACCGCAAGGATCAACGCGACGAATAATCCCACTCCGATCAACGCAAGGATCCAACCGAGAGGCGAACGCGAGCGCGGCGGCTGATATGGCGGCATCGAATGCGCAAGCGGCGGGACAGACGGTTGATAGTACTGAGCCGGCGCATAGACCGGGCTGGTCTCGTGGCTGGGAGTCGGAGCTGTATTGGCGCTCCGCGCTCCCCAATCGGCAGGCGGAGGTGACATCATTCGAGTCGGAGTCTGTTCCTCGGAGAGTCCATCTATCGTAGCGCCGCACGCTCGACAAAATCGCTGACCAGCGAAGAGTTCAGCCCCGCAGTTTCCACAAGGTTGTGCCATCGATCCTCAAGAGCGGTTTCTGGTTTGTGGTTTCTGGTTTCTGGTTTCTGGTTTTCGGTTTCTGCTTCCGTCACGGGAACCACAAACCAAAACCAGAAACCAGAAACCAGAAACCAGAAACTAGAAACCTCTAACTAAATAACGGCCGGCCGGGCGGCTGGTCCTCGGTGAAATTGTTTATCGCCGAGTAGCGCTGCTCAAAGACCCGATCCGCTTCGTCAGCCATCGCGGCGAGTTCCGCGCACGCCGCCTTAAGACCTTCGGCCGTCGCCGCGCTGGCCTTCAACTCGCCAGCCTTACCCGCGAGCTTGTCGACCTGCTCAATCAGCCCAAGATCAAACCTGTATATCGAATCCAACTGGGCCTGTTCGATTTTCACCACGTCGAAGAATCCCGAGTAACCGTAGCTGGCGAACCTCACGCGATTCTCCAGGCGGTCGAGTTTCTTGATAGCCGAGTCGATTGGACCGACTTCCATAAGCCGCCCGCTGGAAGTCAGCTCGCGGATCAAGTCTGTCAACGGCGCTTTGAGCGCGCGCACCCGGTCGGCTACGCGCTCGCGGTGCAGCTTGTCGATGTCGCGCCGCCGTTCGCGGTCCACATAGCCCGTATACCCCGGAATTTTTTCCGTGAGCCGCTCGATCCAGTTGCGCTGCTCCCCAGCATTACTGCTCATGCTTCCTCCTGACAGACTGGCTAGTTCCCGGCCTCTGACGAAATGCTTTGGGTCGGACTGACAGATGGCCTAACGATTTGTTTGACCGCCCGGTTCGGCGATAGCCCAATCTCTGGCTAAGCCGGGGCTCCTTCGCTCGCCTTGCCGCTGGTTAGCTCGTTCAAGTATTCGTCGTAAGCCTTGCGATCCGCGGCCGGCATGTCGCGAATGTAGACTCCAACCACCCAGACTAACCCGTCCGCTTCCGGTTTGTACCACGCAGCGAAGCCCGTGCACGTGACCGTCTTGCGCGGGAGATCGAACTCCAATTCAAGCCTGTTCTTGAAGGCGATCGTATGATCGCGAATGATGTGCAGCTTGCCGGTTTCGATCGTGCCGGTCTGGATTCGCATTCCCTGTTCGCCTACGTCGAGCACCACCCCTTCGATGAGCCTCGATCGATGCCCGTCGTCAGCCTGGTCAATGATCGTCAGCCGAAGCGGCAACGGTTTGGCAGGAGGCGGTATTTGTCGCTCGACGGATTTTGCCGATTCGGCGTCACTAGCCTGGCCTTCAGCCTGGACAAGCTTGGTGCCGTCGATCGTGCAAAAGCTGTTATCGTCGCGATACGAACGGTGGCAGACAGGACACTCTTTCATTTGTTTTGGCTCCCTCAGCGAGTAGATCACCCATTGCTTCGATCATGAAGTGTTCCGAGGAATCTAACCCGCGCGACACGCCGATTATACGTTGTCGGCTGGCCGTTGTCAGCACTATGTCGCGGTGCTCCCTTTATCCGGGTGTTCGGCAGCGTGAGAGCGCTTCACCTTCGCGCCGCAGTTGCAACCGGGAGTTTGAAATGCAATCGAACGGAATGACTGTGGAGCGGGCTCGCGGTCTCGCCGATGCTACGATAAGATGCTTTGGTCAGATTCATAAGATCGAGTCGAAGGAGATGCAATGCCAAGCCGTGATTCTTTTACCGATTTCAGGCGATCACAAGAAGAAGAGTACTTTCGAAAGAGAGAGGCGGAGCTGCTCGCAAAAATGAAGCAGCGGCTCAGGCTCGAGGCGGAGAGGAAAGAGTTGGCGGACGTGATCGGCGTGGCCGACGAAGATGTCCTGGGTCATCTGCAGGAACTTGGCTTCACGCGTGACACGGTGCTCCTCCTGTACATAGTTCCGTTAGTGGCTGTGGCCTGGGCGGACGGCGCAATCGCCAGCCGTGAGCGCGACCAGATATTCGAGGTCGCAAGACTTCGTGGGATCGAATCGGGAAGCACCGCCTACGACCAGCTTGCGGCTTGGCTGAACAAGCCGCCCCCGGAGGAGTTTTTCCGCGAGGCGCTTCGAATCATCTCGATTCTGTTGCGATCGTTGCCGCCTGAGGAGCAAGAAGCCGGCAAGCGTGACCTGGTCTCGTACTCTACGCTTGTCGCATCGGCGTCGGGCGGCATTCTCGGAGTTGGGTCCAAGATCTCAAGTGCTGAGAGAGCAGTCATCGAAAGTATTGCAGCGGAACTTGAACGCAACCATCAGCATGCCGCGGACCGAATCGTAAAGGACTAAGCGGCGGATGCTCAATGCTCTATCAACCCAGCCTACCGTGACTCATCTCGTTTGGAAGCGAGTATCAGTTTGAGGAAGGAAACCAACCAAACTGTTCGAGTCATGGCGAGTCACCCCGCAATTGTCGATACGCCTCTGAGGCCAGCCAACTGGTGACAAGCTTTTGAAATGGAGCGTCGTTCATGAATCGGGTGAAGATCTCCTCATTCTGGTCCATGCGTTCCACAAAAAGCGTTTCCAACAGATTCTTGAAGACCAACTCGAATTTGTCTCCGGGGTTTACCGCCGCCGCTTGTTTGAGTGCCTCATCAGCAATTGCTACTTGGATGATTTGGTCAAAGAAAAGCTGGTCGGCTTGGTTGAAATCAGTCCCAAACCTATCGTTCACGATGTCGATGAGCCGTGACAACAACACTGGGCTCTCTCGCACCATCCCGGTTCCGACTTCGGTCGGGCCGTCCAATCGGCGTCCATAACCTTCGCTCAGGCTGATCGAACCTTCAGCAATCTTCTGCAGCCGGTAGTACTCCAGCAACACTTCTTCGTCGAACTGGTACGCCGGGCCGCTGCGCCGCCTTGGCAGTTTTGAGCCGAGATATCGGAGAAACACGTAGAGCTTCTCAAGGTCCGAATCCTGGTAAGGGATAATCTGGCTCAGGAACCCATAGAGATTGCGAAAGGCTTTATGCTTCCCGCGCCACAGTTCAGCCTCGTCTTCATTCTCTTGCTGGAGGGCTGCGAATCGCGATACGGCCGGATCAAGGGCCGCATTCATTGCTTGATGATCCGCCGCGCTCTGTCGCTCTTTAGGTTTGAAGTAGACAGCGGAGAAGCGTTCCACTTCCTCGCTCAGATAGATGCCGGAAGCATCCAGTTCACCCTTGAGCTGATACATGCCAGCGGGGTCGACCTCCCCGCCCATCTCGGCGCCTTCGTAGTAAGTCTTGAAGGCTTCGCGAATCTCCTCGCGGTCGTTCACAAAGTCGAGGACGAACGTGTCTTCCTTGAACGGGTGCATTCGGTTTAGCCGCGAGAGCGTCTGCACAGCCTGAATGCCTGCCAGCCTCTTGTCCACATACATCGTGTGCAAGAGCGGTTGGTCGAAACCGGTTTGATACTTCTCCGCCACCAGGAGCACCTGGTATTCCTGCGTCGCGAACTTCTCGGGTAATTCCTTCTCTTTGATGCCCTGGTTCATGCCCTCTTCCGCGTAGCTCACGTTGTTCAGCTTGTCGTCCTGCACCGTACCCGAGAAAGCCACAAGCGTCTTGATCGCATACCCTTTTTTCTTTATGTAGCGATCAAAGCTCTGCTTGTAGCGCACAGCCTCCATGCGAGAACCCGTCACGACCATCGCCTTGGCCCGACCACCAATTCTGTGACGAGTCACAGCGTTGAAATGCTCGACCATCACCTCGGTCTTTTGCGCGATGTTGTGCGGATGCAGCTTCATGAAACGCGCCAGCGCCTTGGCCGCCTTCTTCCGCTCGACATTCGGGTCGTCCTCGCACGCCTTGATCAATTTGTAATAGGTGGCGTAGGTCGTGTAGTGCTTCAGCACATCCAGAATGAACTGTTCCTCGATTGCCTGACGCATGGTGTAGCGGTGGCTCGGCTCCCCGTCGCGCCCAAAGACCGCGAGCGTCTTGTGCTTCGGAGTGGCGGTGAACGCAAAGAAGCTCAGATTCGCTTGTCGTCCACGCTTGGCCATGCTGCGGAACAACTCTTCCATATCGTCGAGCCCTTCTTCGGCTGCCTGCCGTTGTGCCTCCTTCTGCAGCGCTTCGCCGCCCAGCACACCCTTGAGTTCGGTAGCGGCATCGCCGCCCTGAGAGCTATGCGCTTCGTCGATGATCACCGCGCAACGGCGAGTCGGTAGCGTGCCGCCGCCGCTCTCGCCACGGTCCTCTGCCATCTTGAGCAAGTGCCGCGAGACGAACGGGAACTTCTGCTGCGTTGTAATGATAATCGGCACGGCGCTCTCAAGAGCCTCTGCGAGTTGGCGCGATCTCTCATCGATTTTCTGCACGACGCCGCGTTTGTGTTCGAATTGGTAGATCGTATCCTGCAACTGCTGATCGAGCACGACTCGGTCCGTCACCACTATGACGCTGTCGAAAACTCGTTCATTGTGCGTGTCGTGCAGCGAGGCCAGCCGGTGTGTGAGCCAGGCTATCGTGTTGCTCTTGCCGCTTCCCGCCGAGTGCTCGACAAGGTAGTTGTTACCAACGCCCTCGCGCCGAGCCGCATCCACCAGCGAGCGGACAGCCTGAAGCTGGTGATAACGCGGGAAGATCATCGTCTCCTTCTTCACCTTGCGTCCCTGGTCATCGCGCTTCTCCTCGATCTGGAGGTGAATGAACCGCGCGAGCAAGTCGAGGAGGCTGTCCCGCTGCAACACCTCTTCCCATAGATACGCCGTGCGATAAGTGCGGCCTGTCGGGTCGGGCGGATTACCCGCCCCGCCATCGCAGCCCTTATTGAAGGGCAGGAAATGGGTCGCCGTGCCCGCCAGCCGCGTCGTCATAAACACCGCTTCGGTGTCTATTGCGAAATGCACCAGCGTTCGCCGCTTGAACTCGAAGACGGGCTCACGCGGGTCGCGATCGTGCCGGTATTGCCACAGCGCGTTGTCTATAGTCTGACCCGTCATCGGGTTCTTCAATTCGGCGGTGACGATCGGGATACCGTTCAGGCTGATCGTGACATCGAGTGACTTCTCTGAACGCGGCGAGAAGTGTAGTTGCCGAGTTATGCCGATCCTATTCGCCGCGTAGCGAGCTTCAAGTTCCGGGTTCAGTCCGTGTGCCGCCTTGAAGAACGCCACGCGGAGAGTTCGGCCATAGCATTTGAATCCGTGGCGCAGCGTCGCCAGCGAGCCGTTGGCGTCCATCCACTTGCACAGGTCGCTCAAGATTTGTTCGCCGGTCTTCTCGCCGTGAAGCGCTTCAAGCTTCGCCCATTCCTTCGGTTGGGTCTCGCGGATGAACATGAGCACAGCGTCGGGATAGATCGCTCGCTCGCGGTCGAAACCTTCGGGCGGAAGAGACACGTAACCATTGGCCAGAAGATGGGCCTCAAGAACGGTCTCGAAAGCGGCTTCGTTTGTTTGTGTCATGGTTGCACGCCCAAGATAACCGCGCGCTCTCTGGCGGAGCATCCCGAACGGCGTCATTGCCTTGATGTCCAGCACGATCAAACGTCAGGAATCTATGATCTTCTCCGTTGAGCTGTCGAAGCTCGCACGCACGCTCGCCCAAAACTCAGCTACTCCGGTTTGATCTCAACTCGCATCAAAGCGCTATCATTCTTTCACAATGGATTGGAGAATTCGCCGACATATCAGCGTTTCCTATGGGCAAACCTCCTTCGGCGTTTAGCTTTTTGCAGATTCCTCAGATACTCATCAAGTGCGTTTCGGATTGCAACACAAAACTCATAGAAGCGCCCATCGCTGCTTCTGGTGCAGATATTCGCTTTTATCTGATCCGCCTTGGCAAGCGAAAGCGGGTCATCCCCCTTCGGTCCATAGAGAACTTCTGCAATAACCCTCTTGCGATCATCAGTCAGGCTTGGGTGACAAAGAGCGAGAACTTTAATGGTCGCAAGCGCAGCACGGTGGTTATTAACTGCCGTAATCTCTCCATCCAAAGCGAAGCTAAAGTGTTTCTCGCAAGCAGGGTGTAGCGGTGATACAAAATCCGCCCCATCTTCTTCCCACCAATCGTCCTTCTTTGGTGCTCCATACCGATTTTCCCTTTTCATTCCATCGCGCGGAAAGCAAGCAACCAAGTTCTCGTAGTAAAGATCTGACCCCCGTTGGTGTGCCCGGCAGAGTGATTCCGGCTTTATATGCTCAATGTGAGAGTTGTGAGAGTCTATGCGGTGCATCGTGTAAGCGCAAAGCCAGCCCTGTTCCTTGAGTAAGCCCCTTTGTAGATCGGCTTTCACAGGATTCTTTAATTCGCGAAAATCTTCATCCTGAGTGCCGCAAACCTGCTTATACCAAATTCGATAGCTGTGAGGAGCCCCCGCTTTCTTTATGTACTTCATTTCTCAAGTAGCTCCATTCGTGCCATCCGAGCTTCCAGCACAGACCATTCAGGAAGATCCCATCCCTCTTTCTTTGCTGTGGCGATTGCCGTTCGAGCTTTCTTGAAGTTGCGCCCGTCAATCAGTTTCTCAATACTCTTGATGGCTCCTGCTGCCCGAAGGGGCCGATCATCAGCTTCCATTAGATGGCGCAGAATCCAGTTCGAGTCCATTCCAAGTGTTCGATCTGGGCGCAACACGCCCATGTCCGTCAGTAAGAACACTTGCTCAGGTTCGACCGCCGCTACAACCTGAGGCGAATGGGTTGTGGCGATAAACTGGCAGTGGTGGAACGTCGTTGTGAGCCGTTCGACAATGGTCCGTTGCCACTTTGGATGCAGGTGCAGATCAAGCTCATCTATCAACACGACGGCCTTCCCCTGCTTCACCGGATCAGACAGACCGGGGTTTGCCTGTGAAAGCCTGCGGGCGATGTCTAACACAAGCGCTAACAAGCCCCGCTCGCCGTCCGAGAGCTGTCGAACGTCAAGTGTTATGCGTCCCTTATCAACGAGCAACCGAGGTTTTGGCGAGGTTTCCGCGCGAAGGTTCTTACAATCTGGGAGGAAAACCTTAGCGGCGCGCCGCAACGCGGCTAGGTGCCTTTCGGCAGGAAGGTAGTCCCTTGCCTGTACTGCCTGTGCATGCATCCAGTGTGCAAGCTCGGCCAGGCGCAACTCGCGACTGCTTAACGCCTCAGCGAAGGCGACTGATTCCTCACTCGCTATCTTTCCAGCGGACGAAGTGGCGTCCGACACGAGAGACCGGCGTGTTGAGAAGTAGATACCTATCGGATGCACTTGTGACGATCTGATAGCCGTTTGCAATTCGTTAAGATCTGGAATGAAGGTATCTAGATCTGGCGCGTCTGCGGTTTCCTCGAGTTGCCGTATTCTCTTTCGAAGCTTCCCAGGTCCTTTCAGACGCTGGTCAAGAAGCTCACGCGTTTGAGGAGCAATCGTTTTCCTCGTTGGAAGAACTATCTCTACACGTGGCTGGTGACGAATATACTGAAATCCTTGCTTTCCAACCTCAAAGGTGAGTTTGGCCGTTAATGACGACAGATTGCCTCTTATATCCTCGGTTTCAAACGAATCAGGTTTGCTTCGTGAAGCCGTAATCTTAGGGAGGATTCTTGAAAGGCAAATTCTCACTGAGTCAAGAACCGTAGTTTTGCCAACGCCGTTCACGCCTACAATCAGATTCATACCGGGTGTAAAGTCGAACTCGGCCTGCCCGAAAGCGCGAATCCGGGTAAGCTCGAGGCGCTTAATGTTCATACGGCCTCCAAATTACTCAACTGCCCAGTTACAGCGGAAGTAATGAGCGCACTACGTCGTTCTTTGATCAAGGCGATGGTGCGTACTGTCGCCGAGTGCAGGGCATCTAGCTTCGCGGCTTCGGACGAAACGTGCGCGACGATGGAGTCTTGTTCGTCCCTGCTAGGAAGCGGAACCACTATGTCTCGAAACCCATCCCAATATAGCCTCAAGCGATCCCAGACGATTCCGTGTGAGTGGCGCGCACACTCCGCGCTGAACATATCCGTCCGAAAGAGTTGACCGGCATAGGATGATGACAGTGGCCCAAGCGGATCTGCTACCGTGTAGTCGGGGCTCACCAATCCGTCTTCGGGCGCAACGCCAACGGCCCCTTGCCACATGCGCATCTTGTTGAAGACTACGTCACCTTTCCGGGCGACCTTGTAGCTGTTGAAGTCGGCTGCGGTGCTCTCGATCCGGTCATCTGAAAACTCTCGCAGAACGACTCCAGCTTTGATTGATACCTCCAACAGGGGTAGGTCTGGCTCCCCTCGTTCGTCACGTTCCCGAAACAGCTGCGCAATGCGGCGCGACTCCCACTGTGCTGGGATTTGCCCAACCCAGGGGATGCCGGAGTCGCGGAGGGAGAGGCCGTCAACGCCGCGTGTCACGGCATGGGTGATGAGCGCCCTACGCTTCTCCGCCATCAGACCTAACATCCGCTCTTTCGAAGCTACTAAACCGTCCAGCCGCGCCGTCTCTGTATCCAAGTAGGCTGAGATTGACTGCTGACTACGAGAGGTTGGGTAGCAAACGCGTAGGTTACTGACATCCTCAGTGGCGACCGCTTCATAGGTACTTCCGGTTGAAACGTAGTTGAGCTGATCCCTCGCCTCGTGAAGTGCCCACCACGTGAACCCGACATGTAGTCTGTCCGGCTGAACAGCACATAACCCGCGGCCGATTCCGACGTCACGGTCAGCGAGATTTAACTCGCCGACCGGTGCGCGTACAGAGAACAGGATGTCTCCGGCAGCAGCGAGCTTTGTTGGTGAAACACAGAAAGTACGGGGTTGAGGATGCAGCGTCCCAAAATCAGCTGTTCCCTGCAGAAATGGGAGTCCATCTCCGGGTGACGAAGTGTAGTCAGCAGAAGGAGGTGACTGGCCCATCTCAATGTGGGCGAGGTACTTCAATCGAACTCGAGTTGCGTCGGCGCCGTGAGTCATGTAGTGACCTCCTTGAGGAACTGCATGATTTCGTCTTCCGCTCGTTTGAGGTCGGCGTCAATTTCCTCAAGCGGTCGCGGCGGCGTGTAACGATAGAAGTGGCGATTGAAATTGATCTCGTAGCCCACCTTATCTTTGCTGCGCTCCATCCAAGCGTCGGGCACGTAGGGCAGCACCTCACGCTCAAAGTAAACGTCTATGTCGTCCTTGAGGGGGACATTCTCGAAATCCCGCAAGTCGGCGTCGGGTTCGTAGCCTTCGTTGTGCCCGGCTTTCGCAACCGGCTCGGCTTCCGGGGCCTTTTGTGTAAAGACAATGCGGAAGAGTTTTTGTTCGGGAGATTTCCAACGAGACTTGCGCTCGCGAAGCAAGTCTTCGATCCGCCGCCAAACGTGGTTCCAGTTTGGCTGAGGCTTGCGGCCAATCGCCTTGTCAATGGCCTGTACGTCGTCGAGCAGTTGGGGGCAGGCGTTGAGAAAACGGGCCTTATCCTCGACGGTCATCTTGTAGCGCAACCGCAACGGGCGCTCGATGGTGACGCGCGTGTAGCCGAAGTCTGCATCATCGAAAATCTTCGACACGTCGCCCTGAGTAAAGCGCCCGTAGATTCTGACGACTTCGGCGATATCCTGCCCTGACATATAACGCCGTTTGTCTCCAAGGCTCCGCTTGCTGTCTTCGCTGCCACCGGGTTGCCACTTCTCGCGGGCGTCAAGAAGCTGAATCCTGCCCTTGCGGCGTTTCTCCTTGCGATTGGTGACGATCCAGACGTAGGTGCCGATGCCGGTGTTGTAGAACATCTGCTCCGGCAACGCGATGACGGCTTCGAGCCAGTCATTCTCGATGATCCACTTGCGTATGTCGCTTTCTCCGGAACCCGCGCCGCCCGTGAAGAGCGGCGAACCGCTGAAGACGATGGCGAGGCGCGAGCCGTGCTTTTGTTGCTTCGGCAACACCGGCTCAAACTTGCTGATCATATGCTGGAGGAAAAGGAGCGAACCATCGTTGACGCGGGGCAGACCAGCTCCAAAGCGGCCAGCGAATCCGCGCTTCTTGTGCTCGTCCTCGATCTCTCTGTACTGCTTCTTCCAGTCCACACCAAATGGTGGGTTCGTGAGCAAATAGTCGAAGGTGTCATCAGGGAAATGGTCTTCGGTGAAACTGTCGCCGAAGCGGACATTGTCGCCGCCACCGTTGTGGTCCACTTGCTTCATGAGCATGTCGGACGCCGCGGTCGCAAAGGCGCGCTTGTTGTAGTCCTGGCCGAAGACATAGAGCCTCGCTTCGGGATGATGATCGCGCAGGTAGTTTTGGGCTTCGGCCAACATGCCGCCTGTTCCACAGGCTGGGTCGAGCAGCTTCCGCACAGTGCCGGGCGTGGCCAGCAGATGGTCGTCGTTGATGAACAGGATGTTAACCATCAACCGGATAACCTCGCGCGGTGTGAAGTGATCGCCCGCGGTCTCATTAGCCAATTCATTGAAGCGGCGGATGAGGTTTTCGAACATCAACCCCATCTGCTCATTCGGCACCTCGTCCGGGTGCAGGTCTACATCGCAGAACTTGGAAACCACAAGATAGAGAATGTTCGCTTCGCGCATCCTCTCGATTTCGTTCTCGAACTCGAAAAAGTCAAAGATAGTGCGGACGTTGGATGAGAATCCCTTGATGTAACTGACTAGGTGTTTTTCTATGTTGTCAGGATCGCCCTTGAGTTTCTCAAATGTTAGCGGTGAATGATTGTGGAAACGCTGACCGGCGGCCTTGTTCAAGACCTTGTCCAGCGCTTCGTCTTTGTATTTGTCCTTTACCTGTTCGAGTTTCCTTAGCACGGCGGCCTTGGTCGGCTCAAGCACGCAGTCGAATCGGCGCAGCACGGTCATTGGGAGCATGACCCGCTCGTACTGCGGAGGACGGTATGGTCCGCGGAGCAAGTCAGCAATCTGCCAGATCAGGTTTGCGTGGTCTCGTTGGTCTGCCATCCATAAACTCGCAGGCACCGACATTAACACTACCGCGAAGGAGCGCTCAACCGTGGTCGTAATACTCACTCCGGGCGTATCAGTGATCATCGCTAGGAAGGATCAATGGTTTGCCTAAGCGGAACCGACAACTGAGATCCCCACCTCGTAGGCAAAGCGGGCAGTCAGCGATCCGGACATTCGCCGCTCATGGATTCTACTCGGCGACCCGACCATGTTGCTCAGGTGAACTTATCACAGCGGAATATTGCCGTGCTTCTTGGGAGGATTCTTGTCGCGTTTCGTGTCGAGCATCTCGAGCGCGCGAATCAGTTTTGGACGGGTCATTCGCGGCTCGATGACTTCGTCAATAAAGCCTCGCTCCGCCGCGATGTAAGGCGACGCAAACTTCTCGCGGAACTCGTCCGCGCGGCGGTTTGCTTCTTCCTGCGGATTCTCCGCCTGAGCGATCTCGCGGCGATACAGAATCCCAACCGCTCCTTCGGCGCCCATCACCGCGATCTCAGCCGTTGGGTAGGCGAGATTCAGGTCCGCGCGAATGTGCTTGCTGGCCATCACACAGTAAGCTCCGCCGTAAGCCTTCCGCGTTATCACCGTGATCTTCGGCACGGTAGCCTCGGCAAAGGCAAATAGAAGCTTGGCGCCGTGCCGGATGATGCCGCCGTGCTCCTGCTGAACGCCCGGAAGAAAGCCGGGCACGTCTTCGAATGTGATCAGCGGAATGTTGAAGCAATCGCAGAAGCGAACGAAGCGCGCCGCCTTTATCGACGCGTCAATATCGAGCACGCCGGCAAGGTGCGCCGGTTGATTCGCGACGATTCCAACCGAACGGCCGCCGAGTCTCGCGAACCCAACCACGATGTTCTTCGCATAGTGTTCGTGCACTTCGAACAAATAGCCGTCGTCCACAACAAGGTGAACTATGTCGCGAATGTCGTAAGGCACGCTTGCCGATTCAGGCACGACCGAGTTGAGCCGCTCGTCGGCTCGCGCGGCCGGATCGGAGGTCGAAACGCGAGGCGGGTCGTCGAGGTTGTTTGACGGCAGAAACGACAGCAACTCGCGAATCAACCTCAGACAATCTTCATCATTCTCCGCCGCGAAGTGAGCCACGCCTGAAACCGAGTTGTGAGTTATCGCCCCGCCCAGTTCCTCTTTCGTCACCTCCTGGTGAGTAACCGTCTTGATCACGTCAGGGCCGGTGATGAACATATACGAGGTCGTCTTGACCATGATGTTGAAGTCGGTGATTGCGGGGGAGTAGACCGCGCCCCCGGCGCACGGCCCCATGATCGCCGAGATCTGAGGCACAACGCCCGACGCAAGCGTGTTTCGAAGAAAGATGTCCGCGTAGCCGCCAAGCGAAACAACTCCCTCCTGAATGCGAGCGCCGCCCGAATCGTTTAAGCCGATGATCGGCGCGCCTGCCTTCATCGCCAGATCCATCACCTTGCAAATCTTCTCGGCGTTGGTTTCCGATAGCGAGCCTCCGAAGACGGTGAAGTCCTGCGCAAACACAAACACCCGCCGCCCGTCGATCAAGCCGTGGCCGGCGACGACTCCATCGCCGGGGTACTGCTGGTTCTCCATGCCGAAGTCCAGGCAGCGATGCCTCTTGAAGCGGTCGAACTCTTCGAACGATCCGTCGTCGAGCAGGAACTCGATGCGTTCGCGAGCGGTCATCTGCCCGGCGGCATGCTGGCGCTCGATTCGCTCTGAGCCGCCTCCGGCAAATGCCGCGGCGTTCTTCTCCGCAAGCTTCTTCAATCCGGCGGAGGAGGCTTTCTCTCCAAGCTTGGCCGGCTTTTTTTCTTCGATCTTTCCTTCAGAAGTTGCCATTGTGAATCCCTGGACTATGCTGCTGGTCCTTTTCGGTGAGCCTCAGTCTAACAAAGCCGTGCCGATGCGCGAAGCGAAACCGCGCTTGTGCGGACAGTGTTGTTCGGACTGAGTTGACCGTCCCTCGAGGCCGGCGGTATAAGAGTGGAAGCGAATCGTGGGTCGCTTGGAGGGATGAATTCAGAATGAGCGACGAAACCACACGAAATCTGTTAAACGCCCGGTTCGATGAGCTAGTCAGTCTGGTCAAGAACAACCAAGCAGCAACTGACGCTCGTGTTGAGAGACTCGAACGAGTGCTTGAGGAGCGTCTGTACGATACACGTCCGATCTGGGAAGCCGTCCAGGCTCAAGTGCAAGAGCTCGGTGAACGCGTTGGAGCGATCGAATCCGAGATATCCGAAATGCGCGGCGAGATTAAGGAGTCCCGCGCCGAGATGACCGAGATGCGCTCGGAGATGACGGCGTCCAGCG
>JBBPIE010000003.1:0-121789 GCA_038040485.1 Candidatus Onstottus arcticum | reverse complement strand
CAGAGATGACTGAGATGCGCAAGCAGAATACCCAGATGCTTATGCACATGGTCACGATACTCACGCAAATGACCGAGATGCGCTCGGAGATGATCGAGATGCGCTCGGAGATGACCGAGATGCGCTCGGAGATGACCGCGTCCCGCGCAGAGATGACCGAGATGCGCTCGGAGATGACGGCGTCCAGCGCAGAGATGACTGAGATGCGCAAGCAGAATACCCAGATGCTTATGCACATGGTCACAATACTCACGCAAATGACCGAGATGCGTGTCGAAACCGCCAACGGCTTCCGCGCCGTCAATCGCAGAATTGCCCTGCTGGGTAAGACACTCATCGACATGACTGTCGATATCCATGAGTTGCAAGACAAAGTGGAGAAGATCGAATCCCAGCCCTTGTAGAGCCGGCGTCTACCAAAACGTTCAATACGAATCACGCAGCCTTCACGGAAACGGGCACGACATGCACGGTCGGCGATCGGCAGGTGTGTGTTGGACACAACTTCGTTTGACAGCCCCCGACCCGCTTCTTATAATGCAAGCCTTTCCAAGCCGGGCTCTCAGATTGAATAGGCTACGGAGGCCAAAGTGATCAAGCTTGATATCGTGAATACTGTCGCCGACACGACCGGCGTTCCAAAGATCAAAGCGGAAGCAGCAGTCGAGGCGCTGTTCAACGCGATGAAGTCCGCCTTGCAGCGAGGCGAACGAATCGAGCTTCGCGGGTTCGGTGTGTTCGTAGTCAAGCCACGCAAGCGCGGCGTCGGCCGCAACCCTCGCACCGGCGAAGTCACCGACATTCCGCCCGGCAAGACCATCAGGTTCAAACCCGGCAAGGAACTCCAGTCCTGAGACTCATAACTATTGTCGCCCCCGGTAACGCGAACGAAATTGACCTATCGCGAACGCCTGAAGGCGAGAACTCCTCGAGATCTGTTCGGTTGACAGTCAAGTCATCGAACGCTGTATTCTAAGCGGGTGGAACGAGCCGACCAACCTTATCTGTTTCCAGAAGTTCAACTCCAACAAAAACTAGACGAGCTGTCGCGCGTTCGACGCGAGAGCGAGTTGAGCGGTTCGCGAATACTTCTGCACTCTGCGCTCCTGGTCGCAACCGGGTTTACCACTATGCTCACCGGCGCGGCGTTCGCTGTTCCGGTGCCAGACGATCCGACGGTTGTAGGCTCGCTGCTGGCGCCGATGATCGCAGTGATAAGAGAAATGGCGAGCGGGAACTTCGAGCCGCTGGCAAAAGGCCTGCTGTTCTCGTTCACATTGCTGACTATTCTGGGAGCGCATGAACTCGGGCACTACTTCGCATGCCGGTACTACGGGATTCGCGCGACGCTGCCGTTTTTCATACCTGCGCCGCCGGCGGTCACGCTGTTGGGAACCTTCGGCGCGGTCATAAAGATCAAAGCTCCGATTCGCTCGCGCCGCGCGCTGTTTGACATTGGCATCGCGGGGCCGCTTGCGGGGTTCGCATTTGCGGTTCCTGCTTCGATCATCGGTCTGATCTTCGCGAAAGCAGCAATCCCGCTGGACACTACGAGCCTGACTGCGGGAATCCAGTTCCGGGACCCGCTGCTTTTTATAGTCGTCACCGATTTGCTTGGTCTGCCGAAATGGATCGAGTGGAACCCGATTTACTGGGCGGCCTGGGGAACACTGCTCGTCACCGCGCTGAACCTCTTTCCTGTGGGGCAACTCGACGGCGGGCACGTCGTCTACGCGCTTGCGGGCAAGCGGATTCACAAATGGATCTCGGCGATAACCGCTGCCGCAGTTGTCGGTCTCGCCGGGCTGGCTTTTTACCTGGGTCAACCGCCGGTGTACTTTCTGTGGGCGGTCGTGCTGCTGTTTCTGCTAAAGGTCGGGCACCCGCCGGTTATCGACGAGGAGCCGCTCGGGAAGGCCAGAGTCGGGCTTGCCATCCTGGCGTTGCTGGTTTTTCTGTTTTGCTTCATGCCTTTCCCGATCACCAATTCGTGACGCGGTATTGCTCGAAGGAGACGCGTTCCGACCGTCTCCCGGCATGGTATCATTCGCATCCGGCCCTTCTTCTGAGCTGAGTTTCGAATGAGGCATCATGGAATCGACTGTGACAGCAGCGCTGGGTTTGGGATTCGTGCTTGGACTTCGGCACGCGCTCGACCCTGACCACCTGGTCGCAGTCTCAACCATCGTGAGCGAACACAAGAGCCTCGCTCGCTCATCGCTCGTCGGCACGTTTTGGGGACTCGGGCACTCGGCGTCCCTGCTCGGTGTGGGCCTCGTAATCATCCTGCTTCGAGTGTCGATCCCCGAAACCGTTTTGCCGTGGATGGAAGCGCCGGTCGCGCTGATGCTGATCGTCCTTGGAGTCAGCGCAACACGCCGGGCGTTTGGCGAGCGCGGAGTGCAGGTACACACACACGTTCACCAGCACGGCGACGAGCCGCACGCGCATGTCCACTTACACGTCGGAGACGAGCACAATCATATGCATCGGATGTTCAAGCTCGGCCGCCGGCCGTTCGCGGTTGGACTCGTCCACGGGTTTGCTGGAAGCGCCGCACTGACGCTGCTGGTCCTGGCGCAAATCCCTTCGGTCGCACTTGGGTTGGTCTACATGGCGGTGTTCGGGATCGGATCGATCGGCGGGATGCTGATCATGAGCGCGTTGATCAGCTTGCCGTTCGTGTTGACCGCGCGGCGGTTCGAGGCCATCAATGTCGTCATTCGTCTGTGCGCGGGCCTCTTCAGTTTAGCCTTTGGGCTGATGATCGCCTGGGACCTGCTGCACGAGGTCTGGAAAGGCAATCAGTAGTTTGAGGCTCTGCCACGCGTGACCGGGGAATACAGTTCCGTCAGCGTGGCTCTTTCTTTGCGAGAGAAAGCATCGAACTCGTTTTCATTAAGAGGGAGCAGATGTCCGACTTGGATAAGACGATCACACCGCCCTTGCCCTATCTCAACGCGGAGTTCCTCAAGAGCCGCGAAGCCCGCATCCTCCGAATCGTAGCCGAGTACCTTGAACCGCACACGCGGCTGCGCCAGCATCGGGTCAGCGACACGATTGTCTTCTTCGGCTCGGCACGCTCGCTTCCGCCCGAACAGGCTCGCGCGAAGCTCGAAGCAATAGAGAATGAGATCGAGCAAACTGGAAACACAACGGAGCTTGAAGCGTCGCGTCAGAGAGGCGAACACGCAGTCAAGCTCGCGCGTTACTATGAGGACGCGATGGAGCTTGCGAGACGCATAACCGAATGGTCAAAGGGGCTGACTGGCAATCATCACTTCATCATCTGCTCAGGAGGTTCGGGCGGGATGATGGAAGCGGCCAATCGCGGCGCTTCAATGGCCCGCGGCAAGACCATCGGGCTCAATATTCAATTGCCGCTCGAGCAGGAAGTCAATCAGTATGTTTCTCGCGAGCTTGTCTTCAACTTCCATTATTTTTTCATGCGCAAATTCTGGTTCGTGTACCCGGCCAAGGCACTGGTGGTCTTCCCCGGCGGGTTTGGCACGATGGACGAGCTGTTTGAGGTACTGACTCTGATTCAAACCAAGATGCCTCGCAAGAAAATGCCGGTGATCCTGTTTGGCAAAACGTTTTGGGATGAGGTGCTGGATTTCGACGCGCTGGTTCGGTGGGGAGTGGTCAGCGAGAAAGACTTGAACATATTTCACAAGACCGACTCTGTCGACGACGCATTCGAGTACCTGACAACGAGACTGGGCCAGCTCTACTTGATGCCTAAGGGATTGGAAGAGGTGAAGCTGACCTGATTCGTGATTCGTGATGCGTGATTCGTGATTCGTGATTCGTGATTCGTGATTCGTGATTCGTGATTCGTGATGCGTGATGCGTGATTTGTGATTTGTGATTCGTATTTGCGAAGGGTGGAACGCACCTCAGATCAAGTCTTTCACGCATCACGCATCACGAATCACGGATCACGCGTCACGCATCACTCTTCGCGAATCACTCCCCCTCGACTGCGTCGATCACTCGCTGGATCTGGTCGAGATACTTTCCGAACACTTCATCGGTCTCCGCCTGAAGCCACACTTCCTCGTCGGACTCACACTGGAAGATTCGCTCAAACACTCCTTTGTCCAGGTCGAGCGTAGCGGCCAGCTTCATTACGCATTCGCGCTTGTCGAAAGGCGCTTCGCTTCCCATCATCTCCAACACATGGCGGAACAACACGGCGAAGCTATCGAGAGATTCAGCCAGCAGCCGAGTCAGCCGGTTGGGATTGTGCGATGCCGGTATGTAAAGCCGCCGCAACTTGATGACCTTCGCGCGCAGTTCGTATTCAAGTTGATGACGCAGGTTGTTCGTCGCTATCTCGAGCCCGTCAAAGGGATCTTTGCCGTATAGCACGTGGCGGAGCTTGCTCATATCGATGAACTCGATGGGGAACACGTCGGAGGAATCGGTCATCTCTTCGCTGGTGAAATAGACCGGCAGCGGGTTGCCTTCGAGCCGCCACCACTCAGCGACTTCGTGTGCAGCTTTCAGGTCGGCCGGCGTGATGCGGTCCAGCACGACGAGGACTTTCTTGGGGGCGTCTTCGTCAAGCTGTCCGCCTGCGACCGCGGACCCGTACAGCACGACAGACTTGAGATTCGTGCCGTGTGCCGCACCCAGCTTGTCGATTAGCTCTTTGAGTTCAATAGCCAAGAGCCCTCCGCTGCCCGTGATGGTGATGCGTGATTCGTGATCCGTGATTCGTGATGCGTGATTCGTGATCCGTGATTCGTGATGCGTGATTCGTGAATTGAGTCGCCTGTCGTACGAAGTCGCAAACGGATCACACATCGCGAATCACGTGTCACGAATCACGCATCACGCATCACGAATCACGCATCACGCCTTTCTTACCAGCTATCACTTGCGCCGCCACCGCCGAAGTCACCGCCGCCGCCGAATCCGCCGAAGTCGCCTCCACCTGAGTCTCCCCCGCCGAATCCTCCCCAGCCGTGCGAATCATCTCCATCGCGGCGTATCTCGCGACGATCTCCCAGGGTCCCGATGATAATCGGTACGATCCAGTCGGCTCCTAACCCTCGCCGAGAGCCGGGTCCCCGACCACCCCCGCGACCGAACGCGCGGAGGATCGCCAGGAAGATGAATATCCCGACCACGATCAGGAACGGCGAGATTCCTCTGCCGCTCGATCGCTGCCGCCGGGCAACCACGCGGGCAGCCTGACTCCGATCGATGCCTTCCATCGATATACCGAGCTTCTCGGCGAGTGTGGCGAGTATCGTTTGTGTTCCGATTGTCAGTGCCTGGTCGAAGCGGCCGGCCATGAAATCGGTGCGCATCTTTCTTATTAGTTCGCCTGCCAGAATGTCAGGCACATCGCCTTCCAGATGGCGGCTGACTTCGAGCCTCGTGCCACCGTGATAGATGCCGTCGCTCCCCGGCGATTGTATAGCTATCAGTAAAACCAGCGCGCGCCCGGTCGAACCACGGCCGACACCCCACTGTCTCCCGAGTTGGAGTCCGTAGTCTTCGATCGCATATCCCTTCATGTCGTCGAAGTTCACAGTCACCACCGTGATCTCGACGCCGCTTCGGTCGCGAAAGTTTGTCAACAGAGTTTCGAGTTGCTGGCGTGTGTCCGGCCCGAGCTTTCCGGCGAAGTCGTTCACCATTCCCTGGGGCGGCGGCACATGAGGCTGAGCGTATGAAACGGAAGCTAGAAAAACAACGGCCGCAGCCGCCGCAAGAAATCTCTTCAGCGCATTGATCATAAAGACTCGACTGTTCCCTAAGCTGCCCGGTCTGAGTTCGCGAGACTGCTTGACGCCCGCCTTCCGCATTTTCTGACTTGCCAGCTTCAATAGTAGATGATGGCAAGCTGCGCGCAAAGAAGAACGAAAACGCGTGGTGTCCTGATTTGGATATTTTCTCAGCGTTAGCCTCAGCGTCTCCGTGTCTCCGCGGTTAGTTAGTGCTGAAACCCCTCTAACCGCAGAGGCGCCGAGACGCAGAGACATCGCGGAGAGTTGAAAGTTAGGACTCTTCGAAAATGCGGCCGGTTGATCTGAAAGCGGAAGGCGTACTATCTTGGGAGCCGCAGCTCTCGAATCAAACGAAGTTCTTCAGCTCTCGTAAAGGAGCGCGATAGATGAAATGCCCGGTTTGCACCGCGGAGATCCCTGCCACGTCCAAGTTCTGCGGCATTTGTGGCGCCACTATCACCCCGCGCAAGCCGCCTAAATCTCCCACGCCTCCGCCCAAACCCGCAGCCGCGGCCGAAATGCCAAATCTAGTCGGGCCGTCGTCCTCGCCGAGCCACGCCGACAGCCCTCCGCCGAGCGTTGAGAGGAAGTACAAAGCCCTCAGGCTGATTGCGAGGCTGTACAAGGTTCTGGCTTTCGTGTCCGGCGGCGGCTGCGCACTCCTGGCGTTATTTCTAATTGTGAACAGCTTCACGAGCAACTCCCCCAGCACACCGACGATTGGCCCGGACCCAACCGCGATGTTCGGCGGAGCGGTGGGCGGATTGGTGCTTCTGGTCTTCGGCGCTTCTTTGTTTGTCTTTCTCTACGGGCTCGGAGAGTGGATGTACGTTTTCATGGACATCGAAGAGAATACGCGGAAGACCAACGAGATGCTCGCTTCGAGACCGTGGGCTCGGCAGGCTTCATCATGACTTGGAGTATGGACGCCCGGCTTAGTGCGAAAACCCCGCTGCGTGAAGTATCAGCTCGGTGATGTACATCAACGCCACTCCGGCGAAGACCGTCAATGATGTTTTCGCGCCGCGTTCGTGCGCGTTGACTTCCGGGATCAGGTCCGAAGCGGCTACGTACAGAGTGACACCCGCTGAAAGAGGCAGCACATAAGCGGCAAGCGGACGAGAATCCACTGCGAGGTTCCTGAACGCTATCACCAGCGCTACCCCGGCTAACGTTGCGAGCCCGACTCCAAGCGCCGCAAGATTAGCCGCGCGCCTGCTTCGTCCAGCCGCGAGCATCATCGAAGCCACGGTAAAACCCTCGGGCAGCTTGTGAAGCAGTATTGCGATGAAGATCAACACCCCAAGCTGCGGGCTTACCAGCGAAGCAACCGCAATCGAGACTCCGTCGAAAAAAGTGTGAACCATCAGCGCCGTCAATCCCGCGACTGCCGCGTGCTGCGCCAGCATCGCGGCGTGATGGGTTTCCTCGCCGAAGTGAAAATGAGGCGCAAGCGTGTGCTCGACGAACTGTATCAGGAGGTAGCCACCCAACAACCACATCATTGGGATGAGCGCTTCGCCCGACCACTGCTCGATTGTCTCGGGGACGATCTTCAAAAATACCGCCGCCAGCATGAAACCGGCGCCAAGCGCTATGAGATAGCGGAGCGCGGTCTTGCCCAGCCGTCGCGAGGAGACCAGGAGTCCGCCCAGGAAGTTGGCGGCCGCAGCCGCAAAACCGTAGGCGATAGTGATGGCGACGGTCTTGTCCATGCACGAGCCCTACAACAAGGTTTCGCAATATACCACAGTTGGGTCCCTCGCTCGGTTTCAACGCATCGCCGCGGCTCCGGGGCGTCCGCCAGAGCCTGCCGCGCACCTCACTTTGTCCCCTAGCCACCCTCGAGCATCGAGTCTCAGGGCACGTGTCAAGAATCCCGGCAAGCTCTTATCCTTCAAGAATTTCTCGCTTGACAGCCCTTTCTATCTCACGTACGATACCGCCGCAAGTAGTGGAGCAAAGTGGAGTGGTGTGAGTCAAAGTGGAGACCTGCTGAAATGCGGTGTTGTCCGGCCGAAAGCGTGCGAGTCGAATGCTGCGAGGCAACTATAGAGCAAGGATGGACGATAAGGGCCGGATCAAACTGCCTGCCGCTTATCGCCGATACATGGATGAGCACTACGGCTCGGAATTCTATGTTACCAGCCTGACCGGTGAATACGCGCGCCTCTACCCGATGCAGGAGTGGATGATGATCGAAGAGAAGCTGCAGGCTCGCGGGACGATGGACAGGTCGGTGAGAAAATTCCTCGATCGCACGAACTATTATGGCCAGCTCGCCGAGATGGATTCGCAAGGCCGGCTGCTTATTCACCCGCTGCTGCGCTCGAACGCAGAGCTTGTCGGCGACGTAGCCGTGCTCGGCTATTTGCAATACCTCGAGGTGTGGGAGATGGACAAGTTCAAGGCTCGAATCGACGGCGATCCCTATACCGATGACGATGCGGCGAGCCTTGCGGCGTTGGGCATCTAGCTGCCCGAAGAATCGAACCGCGATGGCCGATCGATGTCTCAAGAGACCGAACAGCCTGGTCAGACGCACGAGCCTGTATTGCTTCGAGAGGTCGTCGAATCGCTTCAACCGCAACGAGGCGGAGTGTTCGTCGATTGCACGGTCGGGTTGGGCGGCCACGCCGGCGCGCTGTTGAGCGCGTCGCCAGACGTGGTCCTGATCGGCATTGACCGCGACCAGGAAGCGCTCGCGGTTGCGCGCGAGCGATTGAAGATCTTTGAGAACCGGTTCCAACCGGTGCACGGAAACTTCGACGAGGTGGGTGCGTTGCTGCGCAGCCTGAGCGTGGATCGAGCGCGCGGGATTCTGGCCGATCTGGGCGTCTCATCGCTTCAGCTCGACAAGACCGAGCGCGGTTTCAGCTTCGCCACCAAGGCCGCGCTCGACATGCGCATGGACCGAAGCACCGGCGAAACAGCAGCGGATCTGGTGAACCGTCTTCCGGAAGCTGAACTTGCTGATTTGATCTTTGACTATTCCGAAGAACGAGGCGCGCGCAAGATTGCGCGGGCCGTGATACGCGAGCGTCAACGCGAGCCGATCACTACAACCGACCAATTAGCTTCCGTCGTCGTCCGCGCGTTGCGAGTTCCGGGCAGGTGGCGGATTCATCCGGCGACCCGGACTTTTCAGGCGCTACGAATCGCGGTCAACGGCGAGTTGGACGCGCTCAGACGTTTGATCCCGGATGCTATCTCAATGCTCGAGCCCGCGGGACGCCTGGCGATCATTTCGTTTCATTCGCTCGAAGATCGAGTCGTCAAGCAGGGTTTTCTACGGGAGTCGGGCCGCTGCGTTTGCGATGGCGACAGCGCAATGCTGGCTTTCACCCAGCAGCCCAAGACGCAGGGCACAGACGGAACCGGGACAGAAGCGCCAGATGCGATCGTTTGCGCGCGCTGCGGTGCTCGCAAACGAGTTCTTGTTCTTACTCGCAAGCCGATTCGCCCGAGTGACCAGGAGGTTGCCCGAAACCCTCGCTCGCGCAGTGCGA
Source organism: Candidatus Onstottus arcticum (assembly GCA_038040485.1). Taxonomy (GTDB): domain Bacteria; phylum Acidobacteriota; class Blastocatellia; order UBA7656; family UBA7656; genus Onstottus_B; species Onstottus_B arcticum. The sequence continues at coordinate 112,536 of JBBPIE010000003.1, read as the reverse complement.
TGCTTCGAGTCTGCGAGAAGAAGTAGCATAGACTTTAGTCTGTGTCTGCTCTAACACTTTCAAAGAGAATAAGCGCGCGAAAAAGCCAGCAGGCTGCAAGGACTTGAAGAAGGCCCCGAACAAACTTTTCGAGGTTGAGCTTTTATGGCGGACCGTTTTTTCCCCGACAAACACATCGAAAACGCGCCGGTCGCCCGGCCGGTGAGCCGGCGTGTGCTTGCGTGGCTTGGCATAGTAGTAGTGGCCGGCGCACTGGTGGCCTCGGGTTTCATCATAAGCGCCCGCCAGCACTTCGAGGCGATATCGCTCGGCTACCAGAGCGAAGAACTGCGCCGGCAATCAACCCAGCTCGACGAGAAACTACGTCAACTGGAACTCGAGTACGCGCGCGCGGCTTCGCCGGTTGAAATAGAAAAGCGGGCAAAGAAGATCGGGCTCGAAAGCCCTGACAAGAAGACGGCGGACAACACGCCGGTTGGGAAGGGACCAAAAAACCCCGGACCGCTGGCCGCTTCGCCGAGGACGAGCCAGGCACCGATGCAGAAAGAGCATTGATCCATCACCTGCCCCCGCAGTTCTGGCTGTGCTGGGATCGGCCAACTGATAGACAAGGAAGGCGCGGCCCTAACCGCCGTCAACAATACGCATGGCTATTCTTCAGAAACCATCCGAAAAACGTCTCGCGGTGATTCAGGTCTTCGTCATTCTCTGGATGGCCGCGATAGGCGGAAAGCTTGTCTGGCTTCAAGTGAAGCAACACGACTGGCTTCTTGCGCGCGCCGGGCGCCAGCAGCAAGCCGAGATAGAGCTGAGTCCAACGCGTGGAGTCATCTACGATCGAAACGGCAACGAGCTTGCGCGATCGGTCGAGGCCAAATCCTTGTACGCATCCCCCGCCGAGATCAAAGACCCGGGCCGCGTCGCCGACCAATTGTCCGAGCTTCTGGATGTGGATCGAGACGCGCTTTACAAGCGGCTCACTTCCGCTCAGGTCCTCGTAGCCGTCAAGCGAAAGCTCGCGGACGACGAAGTAGCAGAGATCGAAAAGCTCGGCTGGCTCGGTCTTCGATTCGTCAGCGAAATGAAGCGCTACTACGTCTCAGGTCCGTCGGCCGCGCACGTGCTTGGGTTCGTGGACAGTGATGAACGCGGAGGAGGCGGCATCGAACTGGCCTACGACAAACTTGTGCGGGGACGAGGCGGCAACTTGTTGCTTGACGTTGACGCGTTCAACAAGTCCTACGATCACTCGGTCGAAGAGTCGGTGCCCGGCGCCAACGTCACGCTCACGATCGATCTGGTGATTCAGCATCACGTCGAGAAGGCGCTGGCCGAAGCGGTTCGCGCAAGCCACGCGAAAGGCGGCACGGTCGTCATCGTGCGGCCGGCCACCGGCGAGATTCTCGCGCTTGCAAATTATCCGACCTTCGATCCGAACAAGATTGGCGGCTCGACCGAGATTCAGCGGCGCAACCGCGCCGTCGAGACTGCTTTCGAGCCGGGCTCGATCTTCAAGCTGGTAACTTACTCGGCCGCCATCGAAGAGCATCTGATTCGTCCCGACACTCGCATCGACTGCGGCGGCGGGCAGATTCGCATAGCCGATCGAATCATTCACGATCATCCGTACGGGGTGCTGACCGCGGCTCAGGCGCTCGCAAAATCATCGAACGTCGCGGCGATCAAAGTCGGGATGATGTTGGGCAATCAACGGCTCGCCCGGTACATCGAGCAGTTCGGCTTCGGGAAGCGCACGGGAATCGAGCTGCCGGCTGAATCACGCGGGCTCTTCCGCCCTGCCAGCGAGTGGTCGCCGGTTACGATTGGCTCGATACCGATGGGTCACGAGATCGGAGTGACCGCGCTTCAAACGGCGGCGGCTTACGCTTGCATAGCCAACGGTGGCGAGTGGCTCAAGCCGCACATGGTCAGCAAGGTAACGACTGCTAATGGCGACGTGCTCGACGAACACGTTCCCGAGCGCCGGCAGGTCGTGAGTGCGGCTACTGCAGCCACTTTGAAGGCTATGCTCGAAGGCGTGGTTATGCAGGGAACCGGCAAGGCCGCGAAGATGGGCAGCTACCGGGCGGCGGGTAAGACCGGCACCGCGCAAAAAGTCGACGAGAAAACAGGCCGTTACTCGAACACTCGTTACGTCGCGTCGTTTGCGGGCTTCGCGCCGGTCGAGAATCCGGAGCTCGCTTGCGTGGTTTCGATTGACGAGCCGGTAGGCGCGCATCACGGCGGCGATGTAGCTGCGCCGGTCTTCGCCCGAGTAGTTGCCGACGCGCTTCGCGTGCTGGGAGTTGCTCCGGAAGGCGATCCTCATTCGATGCTTGCGGCCGACGTACACACGTACGCGCTTCCCGATCTGGTGAACGACGCTGTGCCTCCCGCTCATGAAAGAGGCGACGACTCGCGGCCCGCGCTCGACGTAGCCGCGGAAGCGGAAACCGACGCGGCTGCATCTAAGCGGTTTGGCAGCGTGGTCGTGCCGGATCTGGTCGGACTTGGAATACGCGAAGCCGTTGCTGCGTGTGCGTCTCGGGGTTTGAAGATGAGGGCGAGCGGCGACGGCGTCGTCGCATTGCAAAACCCTTCGCCCGGCTCGCTGGTCGCGCAAGACGCGATCTGCCGCGTCAAGCTGTCGAGGGACTATCCGAGAAAGGACCCGGCCGAGCCAGCGACTGCTAGCCAGAGATGATGGCCTGTATGGGCGTCCCTCATCGCGCAAGTTGGCGGCCGAGCTTCGAGAAGGGGCGCCCACGGAGGGACGCCCGTACTGGTTCATCTGAGTACAAGGGAAAATTGAAGCTCAGCGAACTGACAACGGCGATAGATGCGATCGGCTCGACCGGGCAGCTCGAGGCCGAAGCTCACGACGTCACACACGACTCGCGGGCCTGCGCGCCCGGCTCGGTGTTCGTCGCGATACGCGGAGCGAAGTTTGACGCTCATCAGTATGTTGCCGAAGCCGTCAAGCGCGGCGCGATCTGCGTGATCTCGGAGCGCCAGCCTTCAGATGCGCCGGCGTGGATTCAAGTCCGGGACGCACGGGTAGCGCTGGCCCGCGCGGCTGGAGCAGTGCACGGTCACCCGTCGCGGCGCTTGAAGCTTGTTGGCATTACCGGCACCAACGGCAAGACGACTACCGCGCATCTGATCGACTCGATCATTTGCGCGAGCGAAGGCGCATCGGCCATGTTCGGAACCATCAGCCATCGAATCGCAGGCCATGACCTCGACGCGCGGAACACCACGCCGGAAGCTTCGGACATTCAACGGATGCTCGCGCGAGCAGTAGCTGCCGGTTGCCGCTCCGCTGTGATGGAAGTGTCGTCGCACGCGATCGATCTTCACCGGGCTGACGCGTTGAACTTTGCTGTTGCGGTCTTCACGAATTTGACGCGCGATCATCTCGACTATCACTCGACCATGGAGAGCTACTTCGCGGCGAAGGAAAAGCTGTTCAACGGAGGTCTCGGGTTCGAGCCGCTGTTCTCGGTGATCAACGCCGACGACGAGTACGGCGTGAAGCTGCTCGGCACGGCGAAGGGGCGAAAAATCACCTACGGCTTGGTCAACGGCGCAGACGTGCGGACCGACGAGTTCAAGCTCTCGCCGCGCGGTCTCGCCTTTGTTGCGAAGACGCCGTCGGGCAAGGTCGAAATCAACTCGTCGCTGGTCGGCCGTCCGCACGTTTACAACATTCTTGCGGCGATAGCCGCGGGATTGGCTCTGGGATTCGGTTTGGAGGAGATAGCGCGCGGTGTTGCCGAGTGCCGAACCGTCGCCGGACGATTCGAACAAGTGTCGCTCGAGGACTCCGACCAGCCGCCGTTCACCGTGATCGTCGATTACGCGCACTCCGACGACGCGTTGAAGAACGTCTTGCACACGGCTCGCGAAATCGCCGGGCGCGAACGGCGAGTGATAACGGTTTTCGGCTGCGGAGGAGACCGCGACCGCACCAAGCGCGCTCCGATGGGCGAAATCGCCGGAAGCTTGAGCGACGTTGCAATAGTCACCTCTGACAATCCGCGGAGCGAAGACCCGGCCGCCATTATCGCCGACATCGAAGTTGGCCTAAGCCGCACAGGCCGGCCCTACTTGAGATTGGCCGATCGGCGCGAAGCAATCTTTCGCGCGATCGGCGAAGCCCGCGAGGGCGACGTTGTTCTGATAGCCGGAAAAGGCCACGAAACATATCAGGTGCTTCGTGACCGAACGATTCATTTCGACGATCACGAAGTCGCTCGTGAAGCAATGATGAAGCGGCGCGTTTCGCATGCTTGAAGCAGCGGTTTGCGTGTAGGCCGTCACGACGCGGCGCGATGCAGCTTGCGCGGGTCAGGTATCGGACCTTGAAAGCGGGCGCCGCGGCGGCAAGCCCGAAGAACCAGGACTTGAATGTTCTACTACCTGAGACTACTGCAAAGCGTCGATAGCCTCGGGTTCATGCGCGTGTTCGAACAGGTGACCTTTCGCTCGGCGTGGGCGGCGATTACCGCGTTGGTGCTAAGCCTGATCTTCGGACCGAGAATGATCGCAAAGCTGCGGCAGTTTCAGATCGGCCAGCAGATTCGGGAGGAGGGGCCGCGATCCCACGAATCGAAGCGCGGGACGCCGACGATGGGCGGAGTGCTGGTTCTACTGTCGGTCGTGATCTCGACGCTGCTCTGGTCGGATCTGTCGGTTGCTTACGTTTGGATAGTGGTGGGCGCGACCCTGGCTTACGGATCGATAGGTTTTTGGGACGACTTCTTAAAGGTCAAACGCCGGCACAATCTCGGGCTGACGGGACGACAGAAGCTGGCGCTTCAGTTCCTCGCGGCGTTCGGGTTTGGTCTGGCCCTCAAGTATCTTACGACGTACTCGACTAAGCTGAGCGTGCCGTTTTTCAAGTCGTTCGAGCCCGAGATAGCCTGGCCGCTCTACTTGCTCGTGTTTGCCCCGATCGTGGTGGTTGGGTTCTCGAATGCGGTAAATCTAACTGACGGCCTCGACGGGTTGGCAATATCGGTCACGGTCGTGACGGCCGCCGCGCTGACCGGGTTTACATACCTGAGCGGCCACGCAAGGCTTGCCGATTATCTGGGACTGGCTCACAACCCGGGCATCTCCGAGCTTACGATTTTCTGCGCGGCGCTGACCGGAGCGAGTCTCGGCTTCCTGTGGTTCAACGCGCCGCCGGCCGAGGTTTTCATGGGCGACGTCGGCGCGCTGGGAATCGGCGGAGCGATCGGCGCGGTGGCGGTGATGATCAAGCAGGAGTTCCTGCTGGTGATGATCGGCGGGGTGTTCGTGCTGGAAGCAGTTTCGGTCATATTGCAGGTCGCGTCGTTCAAGCTGTTTCACCGGCGCATCTTCAAGATGACGCCGATTCACCATCACTTTGAGTTGCTCTACCCGCCGGAGTTGTCGAGGCGCATGGAGCCAAAACTTGTTTTCCGATTCTTGATAATTGCGATCCTGTTCGCATTGCTCAGTCTTTCGACTCTGAAGCTGAGATGAGAGGTCGAGTCCACGGAATGGCAGCGAGTTCAAAGATAGTGAGCCCGAGGTGGAAACGCGAGTCGGAGTTCTTCTCGGGCGGCGCTCGCGTTCAAAGAGGACGCGAGTTGCCGGTTGATCGCGTGATGCTTGCGACCGTGTTGGGTCTGACACTGTTCGGAGCCGTGATGGTCTACAGCGCGTCGGCGATCCTCGCAGAGAAGAACTACGGCAGCCAGTTCTATTTTCTGGCGCGGCAGGGCGTCTGGGCATTGGTTGGCGTGGCGGCGATGGCGGGGGCGATGTGCATCGACTACCGACACTACAAGCGGCCTGCTGTGCTCTACCTGCTGCTTGGAGTGACCTTCGCGATGCTGGTTGTCGTGCTTTTTCTGCCCACGGTGAACGAGACGCACCGGTGGATAAGGTACGGCCGGTACTTCTCGCTGCAGCCGTCGGAGGTCGCGAAACTGGCTCTGGCGGCCTTTTTGGGAGTCTTTCTCGAAAGACAAGCGAGAGACATCGAGAACTTCAAGAAGACGTTTCTGCCGGCGGCCGGCCTGGCCGGACTGTTGATCTGCCTTGTTGCGATCGAGCCCGACCTCGGGACCGCGCTGGCGTTGGGCGTGGTCTTCGTGGTGGTGATGTTTCAGGCGGGAACGCCGCTGCGCTATCTTGCGATGCTTGCGATACCGGTTGTGCCGGCGATCACTTACATGCTGCTGGTGCCGTGGCGCTTTCAACGGATTTTGGCGTTTCTTGATCCGTGGAAGTATCAATCGACGTGGGGCTTTCAACCGGTTCAGTCGATGATCGCGATAGGCAGCGGAGGCACCGGCGGCGTCGGCTTCGCGGCGGGCAAGCAAAAGCTTTTTTATCTTCCGGCGCCGCACACGGATTTCATATTTGCAGTGATCGGCGAAGAGTTGGGGCTTATTGGTGCGGCGACTCTTGTGTTGTTGTTTGCGCTGGTCGCGTGGCGCGGTTTCCGGGCGGCTCGATTCGCGCCGGACCTGTTCGGGCAGTTGCTGGCGGTCGGCTTGACCACGATGATCATTGCCCAGGCATTGTTCAACATAAGCGTGACTCTGTCGCTCGTGCCGACCAAAGGGATCCCATTGCCGTTCATAAGCGCGGGCGGATCGTCGCTGGCGATCAGCCTTTTCGCAGCGGGAGTGCTCCTGAACGTGTCGAAGCACGGAAAGGCGTGACGATTTTGGATTTTAGATTTTGGATTTTGGATTGCGCGAGATCACACGCGCCGTCTTTCAATCGAAGATCCAAAATCCAAAATCCAAAATCGGTATGCGTGTCATTATCGCGGCCGGAGGAACGGGCGGGCACATCTATCCGGGCGTGGCCATCGCGCGCGAGTTGAGACGGCGCGACCCGCAGATCGAGGTTTTGTTTGTGGGAACGCCGCGCGGCCTCGAGTCAAAGATCGTGCCGCGCGAGGGCTTTGCGCTCGAGATGATTCAGGTGGGCGCGCTCAAAGGCGTGTCGGTCTTTCAAAGGGTGAAATCACTCGCGCAGTTGCCGCTGAGCTTTATTGCGGCGCTTCGAATATTGAGGCGCTTTGCGCCGCAGGTTGTGATCGGAGTTGGAGGCTACTCGTCGGGCCCGACGCTGTTGATCGCGGCGCTCACGCGAGTACCGACGATGATTGTCGAGCCGAACGCGATGCCCGGTTTCACCAATCGAGTCCTCGCGTGGTTCGTGGATGCTGCAGCGGTGAGCTTTGAGGAAGCGAGACATTATTTCGGGAAGCGAGGCATCGTGACCGGCAATCCGGTTCGCGGCGACTTCGCGAACGTGAAGGAGAAAGAGAGAGGCGAGACGTTGAACGTCTTGATCTTCGGCGGCAGTCAGGGCTCGCGCGCGATCAACACTGCGATGGTCGGCGCGCTCTTGCTGCTCGTACCGCAACGCGGCCGGTTGGCGATCACTCACCAAACGGGCGAGCAGGACTTCGAGTTGGTGAGACGCGGATATCAAGACGCGGGATTCGAAGCTGACGTGAGGAGTTTCATACACGACATGGCTGCTCAGTTCGAGCGCGCGGACGTGTTGATATGCAGGGCCGGGGCTACGACGGCGGCGGAGGTGGCGGCGGCCGGGAAGGCAGCGATCTTCGTCCCTTTTCCTTTCGCGGCTGATGATCATCAACGCAAGAACGCTGAGGCGTTCGAGCGAGCGGGCGCGGGAAGGATGATTCTTCAGAAGGAGCTGACTCCGGCGAGGCTTGCGGAGGAACTGACGCGATTGATCGGGCATCCAGAAGCAATAGGTCGAATGGAAGAGGCGAGTCGAAGCCTTGCAAGACCCGACTCGGCCGAACGAACCGTCGATATAGCGATGTCCCTGGTCATTGGTCACTAGTCATTTGTCCTTCGTGACGACCATGAGTCAGGACTGATGAAGACGGGCGAAGGACCAAGGACAAGGGACTAAGGACAAGGGACAACAGGCGAGATGCTTTTTCGAGGAGCCAGACAAATTCACTTCGTAGGGATCGGCGGCATCGGGATGAGCGGCATCGCCGAGGTCTTGCTGTCGCTTGGCGAGAACTTTTGCGTGACTGGCAGCGACCTCAAGCGCAGCTCGATAACCGATCGTCTGGAAGCGATGGGCGCAACGATCTGGGAAGGTCACGCCGGAGAGCACGTCGCGGAGGCGGACGTGGTCGTGTGTTCGTCCGCAGTGCGCGACGACAACCCTGAAGTGATCGGTGCGCGGCAGCGACAGGTACCCGTTATTCCGCGCGCCGAGATGCTGGCCGAGTTGATGCGGCTTTACCGCCACGGCATCGCGGTCGCCGGCACTCACGGCAAGACTACGACGACTTCGATGATCTCGCACTTGATGACCAAGACCGGGTTCGATCCTTCAGTGGTGGTTGGCGGACGCGTCAAATCGCTCGGCTCGAACGCCAGACACGGGCGAGGCGAGTACATCATCGTCGAGGCCGACGAGTCGGACGGGTCGCTGCTGCTGCTGACGCCGACCATCGCGGTGTTGACGAACATAGACGCCGACCACCTCGATCACTTCACCGGCGGCATCGATGAGATCAAAGACTGCTTCACGAAGTTTGCGAACCGCGTTCCGTTCTATGGCACGATCGTTCTGTGTCTCGACGATGAGAACGTACAGGGGATTATTCCTAACATTGTCCGTCGTACGATCAGCTACGGACTTGCGGCGCAAGCGGACGTCTCTGCCTGGCAAGTACAGATGAACACGGACTTCGGCTCAGAGTTTCGAGTGCGGGCGTTTGGCGAAGAGCTGGGAAGCGTGACGCTGAACGTGCCGGGCTTGCACAACGTCTACAACGCGCTTGCGGCGGTCGCGGCGGGACTCGACCTGAACATCAAGTTCGAGGAGATCGCGGCGGCGCTGGCGGAGTTTGCGGGAGCCGAGCGTCGCTTCCAGATAAAGGGCGAGAAGCGCGGAGTCATCCTGGTGGACGACTACGGTCATCATCCGACTGAGGTAAAGGCGACGCTGGCTGCGGCCCGAACAACGGGCCGGCGCGTGATCACTTTGTTTCAGCCGCATCGCTACAGCCGCACGCGGGACCAGATGGACGAGTTTGCTAGATCGTTTTACGGCGCGGACGTTTTGCTGATAGCGGACATCTACGCCGCCAGCGAAGAGCCGATCGAAGGGATCACCAGTCAGGCGCTGGCCGAACAAATCGAGCGGTTCGGCCACCGTCAGGTTGAATACATCGGAGCGCTCGCGGTGGCGGCGTCCAGGCTCAAAGAGATCGTTCAGCCCGGCGATTTGGTGCTGACGCTAGGCGCCGGCAACGTGTGGCAAGCCGGAGATGAGCTGTTGAGGATGTTGGATGAGTAGCAGAAGTCAGAGGTCAGAAGTCAGAGGTCAGAGGTCAGAAGTCAGTACTCAGAGGTCAGGATTCATGAGTCAGTTTTTTCGCGTTGCGCTCGCGGGCTGTCGGCGGCTAGCTGCTTCGACATCTTCCGTTCTGACTTCTGACTTCTGACTTCTGATCTCTTCCCCGGGAGGTGAACGTGCCGGTAACTCCAAGAGAACCAAAGTCGCGGGCCCAGGTGGTCACGCCACGCGGGTCGCGGCGCGTTCAGAGAAGAGGGCCTCGCCAGAGCCAGCTTCTGAGCATCCGCAAGGCGCTGCGAGCCGCGATGATGTTTGCAACCCCGGCAGCGCTGCTTGCGGCGCTGGTGCTTGTGATCGTCGGCTACAACGTGATGGCCAGCTCTCGATTGTTTCAGTTGCGGCGCGTCACCGTCAGCGATGCAAGCGCGGCGCTCCAGGCTGATGTCGAACAAGCCGTCCGCCGCGCGGTCGGCCAGAACAGATTGCTGGACGTCGATCTTGCGTTGTTGCGACAGAAGGTTGAAGCAGTTCCTCGGGTGCGAGCCGCAACCGTAGCGCGAGTCTTGCCCGACGGCATCTTCGTACGCGTCGCCGAGCGGCAGCCGGTTGTGCTGGTGCGCCGCGATTCCGAATCGCTGATCTGGCTCGACGAAGACGCGGTCGAGATGGGCGACTTCACCGATGTGAATCTCGATCCGAAGACGGGTGAGGCGCGCGAGATACCGCCGGTCGCCAAGGGTTTTGCGGAAGGAAACCGCACTCAGTCGGCGATGGCTGAGGACCGCGAGCGCATCGCAGTCTTCAAACAGATCGAACGCGAGTTTCGCGAGGGACCCAATCCGCTTTGGAATCTGATCGATCAGATCGATCTGACTTTTACAAGGGACGTTAACCTGCGGCTGGCACACCCGCCGGTGATGGTGCACGTCGGCAGCACCGACTTTCGCAAGCGCTTCGAGAAGGCGCTTCAAGTGCTTCGAGCGATCAAGCAAGGTGATTCTGAGTTGCCTGGCCGTTTTCGGGTGCAGGACATCGAACGGCTGATTCAGAACGCCGACAACATTAACTTCATCGATGCCGCTCGAAGTGAGCGGATCGTTGTTAACTTCGCCACCCCCGGCGCGCAGAAGGCGGCTCGGCAGGAGTCAAGATCGAGTCAAGCCCCGAAGAAGAAATAAGGCGGGGATTGCGGATTGCGGATTGCGGATTGAAGAGCCCGCAGTTCGGAACACCTGCTAACAATCCGCAATCCGAAATCCGCAATCCGAAATTGATCAGCCGGAGGATGAATATGTCAAAGGGTAATAAACACATTGCAGCGCTCGACATCGGAACGACCGAAGTCAGAGCGGTGGTCGGAGAAATAACCGAGAACGACACGCTGGAGATCATCGGCATCGGCCGTGCTCCGTCGCGTGGAGTTCGCAAGAGCGTCGTCGTCAACATCGAAGCTACTGTTGATGCGATCAAGCGTGCGGTCGAGGAGGCGGAGATGATGTCCGGCCTCCCGATCGATGCTGCGTTCGTGGGTTTGGGCGGCGTGCAAGTGCGCGGGATCAACTCGCGAGGCGTGATCGCGATCAGCCGCCGCAACCGGGACATCACCGAAGAAGACGTCTACCGGGTCATCGATCAGGCGCGCGCGGTCAGCGTGCCGACCGATCGCGAGATCATCGACGTGCTGCCCCAGGAATTCACAGTCGATGGACAAGACGGAATCGGAAACCCGATCGGGTTTCTGGGGATGAGGCTCGAAGCATCGGTTCACGTGGTTACCTCGCCGATCACGGCTCGCCAGAACGTCATCACTTCGGTGAACCGCGCCGGCATAATGGTGACCGACACGGTCGTCAATCATATCGCCGGGGGCGAGTCCACGCTTACCCAGGACGAAAAGGAGTACGGCGCGGCGGTGATCGACATCGGGGCGGACGTCACGAACCTGACTGTCTTCTACCGGGACGCGGTGCGTCACACAGCAGTGTTCCCGATGGGCGGAAATCATTTCACTAACGACATCGCGGTGGGTTTGCGGACTCCGATTCCGGAAGCCGAGCGAATCAAGCAAAGCGAGGGGTGCGCGCTTGCGGGTTTGATGGCGGAGGGCGAGCGAGTCCGGATGGTCGAGGTGCCGTCGGTGGGAGGCCGGCAGCCGCGCATGCTCAGCCGCCAGATTCTGTGCGAGATCCTGCAGCCGCGCGCCGAAGAGATATTCAGCCACGCGGCGGAAGAGGTTCAACGCGCAGGCTTCGAGCGGCAGATACTTTCGAGCGTGGTGTTGATCGGCGGCGGGTCGATGATGGATGGCGTGGTCGAGATGGCCGAGCAGGTACTGGACCTTCCGGCGCGTCATGGTCTGCCGGATTTCGTCGGAGGTTTGACGGGCGAGATCGACAGCCCGGCTTATGCGACGGTGGTTGGAACTTTGCTTTACGGGTTTCACAAGCAGATCAACCAGAAAAAGATTCACGTGTTGAAGGACGGCGTGCCGAAGCCGCAGAGTTTCTGGAAGCGGTGGCTTCGCTGATGCAAAAAATGTTTCAATTTGCCGGAAAAAGATGTTGTAGGGTCTGGCCGTCTGTGCTACTATTCGCGGTGTCTTCAGAACTTTGGTCTACCACATATTGTAGCAACCGGATGCCAGCCTCAAAAAAGGCACTGTTACGAGAACCCCCTCTAAGCACGGTCGCAAAGTTCCAGCGCCCGCCTGGGTGATGGTGCAGTGATTTGTGTTTGGCTCGCTCTTTGGGTGAGGAGTGAACCGATTAACCGCTGTTGTGTTTGACCTCTTGAAGCCCGTAGAGAGTCAGCGGCATCGCTTCGCCACGCCTGAAGGTATCGTTTGGATGGTTGTCAGTTTATCGTTTGCAGGAGGCATCCATAATGGCAGTTGATCAACGGAAGGGGGCCCGCGCAGGGTCCATCGTCTTCGCTGAATCGGAGAGACCCGTGAGCGGCGCTAAGATAAAAGTCGTAGGAATTGGCGGAGGCGGCGGGAACGCGGTCAACAGAATGATCGCTGCGGGCATCGAAGGGGTTCAGTTTCTTGTTGCCAACACCGACCTTCAGGCGCTGCGGAACTCAAGCGCGTCGGTCAAGCTCCAGATCGGCGAAAAGCTGACTCGCGGGCTTGGCGCCGGCGGAGACCCGGAGGTCGGGCGGCAGTCCGCGCTCGAAGATACCGAGAAGATCATCGAAGCGATCGAAGGCGCGGACATGGTCTTTATTACGACGGGACTCGGAGGGGGAACCGGAACAGGAGCCGGACCCATCATCGCAAGCCTGGCTACTGAGTTGGGCGCACTGACCGTGGCAGTCGTGACCAAACCGTTCGGGTTTGAAGGGCGGCGCCGGTTGCGTCAAGCGGAGCAGGGCTTGAACGAACTTCGCGAATGCGTCGACACGGTCATAACGATCCCCAATGAGCGGCTTCTGAGCGCCGTGCCGAAGGGCACTCCGTTCTATGACTCGTTCAGGCTTGTCGACGACGTATTGCTGCAAGCGGTGCAAGGGATATCCGACATCATCACCGTGCCAGGGCTGATCAACGTCGACTTCGCCGACGTGAAAACGATCATGGAAGGAATGGGAATGGCCTTGATGGGAACGGGTTCAGCGAAGGGGGAGAACCGGGCGCTTGAAGCAACTCAACGGGCGATATCCAGCCCGCTGCTTGAAGAAGCTTCGATCGAAGGCGCGCGCGGGCTCCTGGTTAACATCACCGGCGGTACCGATCTCACTCTGTTTGAGGTGAACGAGGCGATGTCGATCATTCACGACGCCGCCGACCCGGACGCCAACATCATATTCGGCGCGGTGCTCGACAGCCGTCTCGCCGACGAAATGAAAATAACGGTCATCGCCACGGGCTTCGAGAAACCGGCGGCGCTCTCCGAGCCTGTGCGCACTTATCCGAGCGCGCAACCGCCGGCAACCGAGCCTCGTGGAACTGGCGCGCTCGCCGGAGCAGCTTCGGTTGATTCTCTCAGGCGCGATGACATAAATGTTCCGGCTTTCATGCGCAAGAAGGCTGACTAGAGTTTTGGCGCGTACAATCCTCCGAGCTGATTTGCCGCTGCCACCGTGGCAGCGGCTTTTTGTCTCCGCTTGAAGGTTCAGAGCTCAAGCTCTAGCTTGCTTCTCACGTTCCTGCGGCGAAAGAGAAGCTGAAGCTTGTACTCTGAATTGAAGCTGACCCACCACCCGGGAAATCGCGTTTGAGTTTCGCCAACTGCACTCTTAAGATCTGGTTGAGGGACAACAAGGTTCGAGTTGAACCGGAGAAGAAAGGATGCGAACACTAGACGAGATCGAGTTGAGCTATTCCGATCTCGGGCAGAGCAGAACTCGGACCCGCCTCGGGTTCTTCGGCCGCCTCGAACAGAGAACGCTCCTCGTCATTCTTATTCTCGCAGCAGTCGGGTTCTCAGCCCGCGTAGTCCGGTTGGACGCGGCGAGTCTTGCGGAGGACGAAGCAAACAAAGTATTCGCGATCCGGGCCTATCGCCAGGGCGACATCACCGCAAACGGCGAACACCCGATGATGATGAAGCTGCTCTGTTACGCTTCTGTTGAGGCTGCTCTGGCGTGGAACCGCACACGGGGCGAGTATCTGGGGCTCACGATCTCCGAAGAGACGGCGCTCAGGTTGCCCAACGCGATTTTCGGCGCGCTTGCCGTCATTCCTTTGCTGTTGCTGACCTCCACGCTGCTCGGGTTTAGAATCGCAATCATGGGCTCAGCGTTTTGGGCCCTGGGGCTTGACGCCATTTGGTTCAATCGCACCGGCAAAGAGGACACGTTGCTTGTCTTCTTCATGCTGCTGGGTTTCTACTTATACAATCGCGCAAAAGGACTTCCGGCTTGCGATACGAGCGGGCAAGAGCGGCTCTATGCGTTGGCGGGCGCTGCGTTCGGGCTTATGGTTGCGTCCAAATACTTTCCGCACTATGTCGGGCTCAACGCGCTTTTCTACACGCTGATCGGCTACGACAGCCGCAACAATCGGCCGCTAACGCAGCGAATGTGGGCGAAGTATTTGGGCGGGCTTGTGTTGGCGTTTGCCGTTTTCAACCCAGCGATTTTCCTGCCGCAGACCTGGAGGTACTTGTGGAAGTACGTGAACGCGGAGTTTCTCACGCATCACGGGTATCTGATGATGGCCAAGCTGGTCATCAACGATGCCACTTACTCGCCCGGAGGCAGCCCCTGGTACTTCTATTTTCTATTCCTGTTGGTCAAGCTTCCGCTGCCGGTTCTGGTGGCATTCATCGCCGGGCTGATTGAAATCTTCCGAAGACGAGGAGACCATCAGCAATCGCGTGGTTATCTATTCCTGAGGATGATGCTGGTGTTCTGGCTGCCGATGTTGCTAGTAGGAGTGAAGTTTTCGCGATACTCGCTCTCGCTCATGCCGTTGGTCTATGTGACGGCCGCGGTCGGAGTAATCGCGATATGGCGTGCGTTGTCTTCGGCACTGCGTCAGAGGTTTGAAGGAGACTTCGCGCCGCGGCTTGCGGCAGCGGCGGCAGCGGCGGTGTTTGTCGCCGCGCCGGCGGTCACAGCGGCGAGGGCTGTTCTCTCATCGCACCCGGCTCTTTGGGTAAACTCGCTTGGCGGGCATCGAGTCGGCTACTTCTTTCCTCACGATGAGTATTACGATCTGGGCGCGCGCGAGAGCATACGCTACATCGCGGAGACCGCCGAGCCGGGCGCTCGCATGGCAAGCGAAATACCCGGCGTTGTTCAGTATTACCTCGAGCGTTACAACCGGACGGATATTCGCTCCGAGATCCTTTCACAGCCGGCTTTCAATTTGAATGAGGGGCGGCCGGACTTCGTGTTGCTTCAACCAGGCCGCGTGTATTTTGAGAACATCGAGAATTCCAAATTCATCGAGAGCAATTTCCCGGTCGTGCAAGCAAGCGTCTACGAGGGCGCGCCCGCTGCTCGGGTCTTTCGACTCGGAAGGAAACAAGAGGCTTCGGCGCCGGATGCCTTCGGTGATAACCCCTGAACCTAATGAGACAACTGATCGTCAACGGGGATGACTTTGGCTTTGCGCGCGGAGTCAACGAAGGAATCATTCGAGCCTTTAGATCCGGGATTCTGACCAGCACAACGATAATGGCGAACGGCGAAGCCTTTGAAGAAGCGGTCGAACTCGCTGGCGCCAATCCCGAACTCGGAGTCGGCTGTCACCTTTCCCTTGTTGGCGGCCCGCCGATCGCCGCCGCTCGCGATGTAGCTTCGCTTATCGAGAATGACGGTATGCTTCCGGCGACGCTGACTCGCTTGATGACAAGACTCTCGGGCCGCGGCGTGCAGGACGAGCACCTCGAGCGCGAGCTTCGAGCGCAGGTCGAGCGAGTCGTGTCGGCCGGGATCACTCCCTCGCATCTCGACTCACACAAGCACTCGCACACTCACCCTCGCGTGATGAAAGCGCTTTCTCGCGTAGCCTCGGAGTTCGGAATCAAATCGGTGCGCAATCCGTTCGAGAGTGTTTTGGGCGGAGCGCTGCTCGGGCCGGCCGCTCGCGCGAGGCGCGGTGTCTACGTTAAGCAGTACGCGATGTCGGCTGCAGTTTCGGTGCGCGCCCGAGCCTTCAAGCGGCTCGCTCGAGAGCACGCTTTTCGGACGCCCGACTTTTTCTGCGGGGTTAGGCTCACGGGTTTGTTGGACGCTGAAGCGATCCGAAGCGTGATTGAGTCGCTCAAGGAGGGCACGACCGAGCTAATGTGTCATCCTGGCGTTTACGGCGACGGGCTCGAGCGCGCGCGCACAAGGTTGAAGCAGGAGCGCCAACGTGAGCTTGACGCTCTTACCGATCCTGATCTGCGACGCGCGATTGACGATATGGGAGCTAAGCTGATTAGCTATCGCGAGCTTGGATAACGCTATGTTCGACTCTGAGATCGACAATCCGAGATATTCCGTCGTCGTGCCGTTTCACAACGAGCAAGACAGCGTTGCCGAGTTGCATCGCCAATTGTGCGAAGTGCTGGGCGGGCGCTACGAGCCTGTTGAGATCATCTTTATTGACGATCACAGCACCGACGCGACTCTGGACATATTGAAGGGAATAGCCGAGAAAGACCCGCGAGTTGTGGCGATCCGATTGAAGCGGAACTACGGGCAGACGGTTGCGCTTGCGGCGGGATTCGACTATGCGGAAGGCGACGTGATCATCTCGATGGACGGGGACTTGCAGCACGACCCGGCGGACATCCCGCGGATGCTGGCGACTTTCGAAGAGACCGGCTGCGACATCGTGAGCGGCTGGCGCAAGAAGCGTGTCGATAATTTCCTGTTCCGCCGTGCGCCTTCGCGAGTCGCCAACTGGTTGATGGCTAAACTGTCCGGCGTGAACATTCACGACTTCGGAACGACTTTCAAAATCTATCGAAAGGACACCATCAAGCAGATCAAGCTTTACGGTGACATGCACCGATTCATCCCGGCGCTTGCATCGTGGAACGGCGCTACCGTTGTCGAAGTGCCGATAAAGAACATCGAGCGGCCGGGCGGACATTCGCACTACGGACTGTCACGCACGGTGCGGGTGTTGTTTGACTTGCTGACGATCCGGTTTTTGCTCAAGTACGTCACTCGTCCGTTGCACTTCTTCGGGCCGGTCGGGTTGCTGAGTCTTATGCTTGGGTTGGTTATCAATCTCTGGTTGATCACCGACAAAGTGATCTACGGCACAGCGCTGTTCGACCAGCATGGGCCGCTTATGATTCTCGGAGCTGTGCTGATTCTGGCAGGTGTTCAGTTGATCTCGTCGGGGTTGATCGGCGAGATGTTGAGCCGGACGTATTTTGAATCGCAGGGTAAACCGATCTACGCGATCGAGAAGGTCATCACCGCAAAGAATGCCTCGCCGAGGTAGCATAGACTTTTAGTCTGTGCGGCGTGCGGATGAGATCAGGCCAAGCGATATCTTCCCTTCGAGTGGGCACAGACTAAAAGTCTATGCTACTCAGTCCTCAATGATGAAGTAGTCAGCAGTCACTTCGGAACTCGCTTCTTCAAATCGAATCGAATCGTACTGGACGCGATACGACGCCACTCGTTGGCGGCCGGCAGCATCGTGCAGGGCGTGAACGGTCTTCTCGTCGAAGCGGTCCGACTTTTCTGCGTGTCTCAGAACGATTGCGCCGTTTGCGTCGGCCACCTTCTCGAACATTTCAACGCGGCGAAGCTGTCCGGAGCGGTCAACGACAATCACCGCCACGCCTTTTTCGTTCGTGGGGTCAGCAATACTTCGACGCGCCTCGCGAAGCCAGTCTTTTCGCTCACTGAGGAGGTTGAAGAGCTTCGCGAGCAACTCCTGGCCGATCAATTCGCTTGCGGGCTTCGGCTTTGCGAAGCTGCTCTCCTCCCACTCGCTGATCATCTCCCACGCCGCGGCGGGCACTTCACCTCGAGCATGCTCGGCTGGGTTGTATGTAGAAACGGCGGCTTCAGCGCGCGCGTACTGGGCTATTTCTTCGACGCAGCTCCGGCAAGTCGCAACGTGCGCGGCAGCCTCTGCCTGAGTGCGCGCTGCCTTGCCGTAGAAAAGAGCCGCAATCTGACTCGCGGCCGGGTGCTCGTTCTCGAATTCTGGTGTGGTTGAGCTTTCGAAGCGTCGCGCCGACTTGAGCACGCGCACAAGCTTGGCCGCTAGGCCGCATTCGTCGCACGCCGCGAGATGTTCTTCGACTTCGCGAGCCGCAGGCGCATCAAGCATGCCGCTCAAGTAATCGAACAACTGCCTATCCGGATGTGCCGCCTTCTTTGCCATCTCTATCTTACCGCCTACGCGCGCTTAACGCCGCCCGCGCCGAGCAACGCGTCGGCTGAAGTGATTCCGTGTTCCTCGAGCCATTTCAACAATCTCACCTTCAGCCGGCGTGCTCGCTGGTAGACCAGGTCCTCGGACATCTCGTACTTCGCGCATATTTCTTTCGCGTTCTGATTTCCTATGATGTATTCGTTGACGATCACGCTGTCTTTCCAGTCCTTGCAGACATCGGCCAGCAAGCGATCCACGATCTCGCGTTGCTCGTTGCTCACCAACTGAGCCTCAGGGGAAGGCTCGCGTGAGCGTGCGAGGTCAACCGCCGAAGGCGCGTCCGAGTCGGGATCAACCGCGGCTGCGTACTGGTCCCACGACTTGTCGCGTCCCACTCGCCTGATCGTGTCAATCATCTCGCTGGAAGCTATGCGAGCGATGAAACTCGAAAGCTTCCCCTGCCTCCGCCACTGAACCAACCCGCGATAGACCTTAAACACCGCGCGCGCGATGACGTCGTCGGCCGAGTCCCACGCCGGAAACTTGAAGCGCGAGCTTCGCACGACGTGGCTGATCAACCAGTGATACCGGGCTATGACTATTTCAAAGCACAGGTGCGCGCCCGAGCGGTCGCTTGTCGAGCGCGCGAGAAAGAGGTCAACAAGCTCCTCGTCGCTCAGATTATCGAGGCCGCCTCTGTCCAGTTCGGCTTCGGCTCCTTGCCCGTTTGGCATGCGCTCACTCTTAGAAGGTAAGGTCGGTCGCGTGGAGAGCGCATTCTAACATCGCGGCTTGTCAGCTCAAAAGCCACGCAGTTAGACGGACCAACTTTCGATTTCCTGACATGCTATCTGCGCGGAAGGTAGTGGGCGTCTTGAGATGCTTTACTCGTGCACATCCGTCCGAATGCTGAATTGGATAGTGACAGAAGGGCTGCGAACCGGTACAGGATTAGCGATGAGGAACCGAACCGAATCGCATTCAAGTGGCAAAAGCTATATTCCGAGTCGCTCCGCTCCAGCACTGGCCAAGTCGTAAACGAAGACTAGCGGCTGAAGTTGCCTTGTTGCTTGCTCCACTTGACAGACCGACCAACTTCATAGAGTTTACCTACCAATGACTCGAGACCTCCTGGGTTTGTGAAAAAGGACATCGTGGCTGCATCCGGGATTACCGCTTCGAAACGATCATTAGTCAGCCGTGATTTCGCGGCGCGAATTCCCGTCCCTTTGACTGATGCCTCGCACAAAGTTTCCGCCATGCTCGAATCACTTGAACGGCTCACGATTGGGATAGACATCCAATGCGACCCTTCCCTTGGAAGCTTGGTCAGGCCATCAGATTCGGGAGAGCCGATACAGCGATGGTTTCGGTATCGCGAAGGGTACACTGTCGAACTCTGCCGACGCTTGTTTAAGGACGAATCGTTGGTTATTGACCCGTTCTGCGGGTTTGGCTCCACCTTAGTTGCGTCTCGTGGCCTCGGGATTCCATCAATCGGCTTGGACGTTAGCCCACTTGCAACGTTCGTCTCAAGAGTCAAAACTCGAACCTACTTACCCTCTTGTGAAAAGAGATTGCGAGCCTATGTTGATCTGCTCGGGCACCTCTCAGAGAAAGGGGAAGAAGCGCGTCCTCCAGCGCTTCGCATCTTACACAAGCTCTTTCATCCTGAAATCCTTAAGGCATTGCTCATTTTTCGTGCCTCTATCGACTCCATCACTCAACTTGAAGAACGAGAGTTCTTGCTGCTCGCTTGGCTTGCTATCCTCGAAGAAGTGTCAAACGTTTACCGGGAAGGAAATGGAGTCAAATACCGGAATCGGTTGCGGCACGGCAATTCGTACTCCGTCACGCCGTATGATGAATGGCAATCTCAGCAGTACCCTCCAGACAAATTTGCTTATGTGCGAGAGCGCTTATTCTCACAAATCAGGCTAATGATGGAGGAAATGCAGTTATTAAGGAATGGCCCCGAGCCGTGCGTGCTTCAATCGGATGCCAGTGCAGCTACCACTCACGCGCCGAAGACTAAGGCTTCCCTAATAATGTTCTCCCCGCCTTATTGCAACTGCTTCAACTATATCAAAGCATATAAGTTGGAGCTTTGGATGGCGGGGTTCATTCGCGCCTATCCTGATATTAAGGCTCTTACCGCTAAGGGAATAAGGTCTCGGACAGAGTCGCTACGTAAGCCAGTTGTTGACCCCTACCCATTGATAATTGAAGACTTGATAGACTTGATGGAGCCAGACGAACTTTGGAGCCCCCTTTTACCAGATGTAGTGCGCGGCTACTTTGCTGATATGCAGCGAATTCTGACGATGCTCCGTCGGGCGATTCGTAAGCGAGGACGCTGTATCATAGTGGTTGGGAATTCGGCATATGCTGGGGTCCTGATCCCATCAGATTTGCTGCTTGCCCACGTCGCGGAGCGGGTCGGTTTCGAAGTTGAGAAGATTGTCATAACTCGGCACCTAACCACTAGTTCACAGCAGAAGCGAAGCCTGGATCCGGTAAAGAGCTACTTGAGAGAGAGCATAATTCATCTGCGTAACCCCCGTTGAGGTTCGATTGTCAGAGGCCCAAGGTGAAGGATGACCATTGCAACGCGTAAACTGTGGCAAGACGAAGTATCACCCGAAAGTCTTGGACAAAGAGGTGGACTTGCTCCAACCGTTGTAGAGGACTTGCCAGTTGTAGGCGACATTGAGGACGGCGAAGTATTTGTGATTCGGAATGGCGAATCCCGGTATTTGACCCATTTATTTCATAAATACGCGGGCAAGTTTATTCCAAACATTCCCCGCTGGGCCCTGCGACGTTTTCTCTTCAACAGACGAGGGGCGATTGTCCTTGACCCGTTTGTGGGTTCAGGCACGACCCTAGTGGAAGCAGCCTTGCACGGACAGTCCGGGTATGGCGTAGATGTGGACCCGTTAGCCAGACTTATCAGCAACGTCAAGACTTCGATCATTCCCGAATCGCGGCTTCGGTCCCTGCGAGCTGAGGTTGCAGCAGCGCTGGCTCCAAAACGAAACGGTTCTTTTCGACCCGGGATTCCCACATTATCGCACTGGTTCAATGATCAGGCAGTCGCGGACCTCTCAGCTATTCATGACGTGGTTGAAGAATTCGCTGATCAAGCGGACGTTCATGATTTTCTCCTAGTTTGCTTTTCTTCCATTATCAGGCGTGTTTCAAACGCGGACAATCAGACAATGAAGACATATGTATCTCATACCAATCCAATACCAAAAACACCCGCTGCGGCGCGTCCTCTGTTCATTGAGACCGTCCATGATTATTCAGACCGTTTATCTAAATTTCAGCAACTTGTTCCGCCTGGCGCGAAAACCAAAGTGCTGCCCGCGGCTGAGGGCCGCACCCTGGCCGCACTATGGGAAGGGGAGGGTTTGCCGCCCGCAGACTTAGCAATCACGTCGCCGCCGTATATAAAGAGCGTCGACTACATCTACAATCAGATGGTCGAATTATTCTGGATTGGCGACCGGTGGCACTTGGAGACGCAAGAAAAGCAAAACAACTTCAAGCGCAGGTATATTGGCAACGACCGCGTGTCCGCAAATGAGCGAAAAGATCTCCGTGCCGTAGGTTTGGAGATAGCCGACCGATATATTAGGGAGGTCTTCGAGCGTGACGAAGCTCTAGCGTTTGTGATGTGGCGTTATTTCACCGAGATGGACATGCATTTTCGTGCGATGCGGTCTATTCTCCGTCCTGGCGCCCACTACGTTGTTGTTATTGGTGACTCAACCCTCGCGAGCGTAGCCGTGCCAACGCACAGCGTACTCGCCTTGCTTGCAGCGCGGAATGGTTTCCGCGTCGGGCGTCAGTTTGCTTATGAGATTCGTAACAAGTACATGCACTTCCCTCGCGGTGGTCGAGGAGGAGTGGTTCTACATGATTGGATTATCGATTTGATCTGTGACAACTGAGGACAGACTCATGAGTGACAGTCGAGACAATCCCTTGCTTGATCTTCCGGGTGACGCTGCTGAAACAGAGGAAGAGGATTCTGACGTCGAGGATCGGATCGAAGCCGAGGAGGCTGATACTCACTTCTATTGGAAGCAGACGCGCGAAAACCTCATCACTACCGCAGGCTTGCGCGCCTTTCAAATATCTTACGCACACAAAGACGAAGAATACGAATCCGCCCGCGCAAAATTTGAGGACGAATACAGCAAACTTTCCCCTAGACTCCAAAAGAAGGCGAGCCAGATAGCTAGACATGGGGGCTATTTTTCAACTTACATCACCTTGCTCGAAGAAATGGGATTGATGTACCGCGAACAAAAGGGCGACAGCGTATATCTCCGAGCGACAGCTGCGGGCGACCAAGCCGCATTACTTCTCGAGAGAGTTCCATTCGCGTTGCGAGTTGTCCCCTATTTCATTATCGAGTTGCTCTCGCGGTATAGGTTCAATAACCCGCTCAACAAAAGTCCCAAGAATAAGCTGTTGAGGGAAGGAATTGCGGATAGTGATATTTTCCCTTATTGGTCTCTTTATAGGATTATGCGCGGCTGTGACGATACCATTACCAAGGATGAACTAGGAAGATTTGTCTTCAAAGCGAAACGGATGGCGGAAATCCCGAATGTAGTTGCTCGAATCTCAGCGTACCGTCGAGACCGCCAAGCCGGAATGTCAGACGAGCAGATTGATGAAAAGTACGGAACACCATTGAAAGGAGTCATTGCCCAACCGAAATTCATTATGGGACGCGCGGGAGTGCAAGTTGGAGTGATTTTTCAAGAAAAAGATACTTATACGATAAATCCTGACTACCTCCCTTTTATCGACAACCTGTTGTCGGAGGAACCGCACTTTGAAGAACTTGATGAAGAATCGTGGATACGCGAGTATGGCGACCCAGTCGAAGCAACAGGACTGGAGTATCTCGCCTTCGACAGTAGCTCATCCACGGACCCGTTTCTTTCTAGCCTTAAGGATGACAATTGGGTTTACCTAGAACTGACACGCCTTATTGATATTGATAAGTTTTCTGGGGTAATGCTGATAGGACCGCCAGGCACCGGGAAGACATATTACGCGCGCCAGATTGGAATAAAGTTAGTGAAGGGTGTACGGTCCCGTTTGCGAGAAATTCAGTTTCACCCTTCATATCAATATGAGGACTTCATTGAAGGGTACATTCCCGATGGCAAGGGCGGTTTCAAACCATCCAGTGGGCATCTGCTAAAGATATGTAGCTTGGCACTGCAGAGCGACGACCCGCATGTTCTGATAATCGACGAACTGAGCCGTACTGATCCCTCTCGTGTGATGGGTGAAGCTATGACTTATATGGAGGAATCGCTGCGAGGACAAACATTCTATCTCGCATCAAGCCGTCCTGTGACAATACCGGCGAACTTGATCTTCATAGCTACGATGAACCCTGAGGACCGCTCGGTTGACGAGCTCGATGCGGCAATGGATAGACGCTGGGGGAAAATCTATCTAGCGCCGGACGCCGATGTGCTTAACAGCTTTCTTACTGATAACAATGTACCGAAGACCATGCGTGGTGCTGTTATAGACTTCTTTCGATGGGTCCAGCAGCACTACCATCTAGGACATGCTTTTTTCAGGACGGTGGGTGACCAAGCATCTCTGGAACGACTCTGGAACAATCAGCTGCGTTTCCTCTTTGAAAAAGCATTCCGGTACGACGCCGATACCTTGAATGAGATACGGGAGCATTGGGAGAAGATGCTCGCGAGTATCACGGTAGATCCCTCCGGCACGTCCACATCTTGAGAATGTCCCCTACACCCTTAACCAGACCCATCCCTTCGGTCCTCACAGTGGAGTCTCGTAGGTCTATTGCAGTCCCGCTAAAAGACTTGGTCTCTGAGGACGGACGACTGGAGTTGTTTTCCGAAGTTGAAGACAAGGGATACTTTCACGTATCGTTCCGAGGGTGCGAGCTTGAACTCGCGGCGGGCCGTTACATCGGGCTCATTCCAATTAATCCTCAAATAACAATTGATGTCAGACCAAAGCTCCCGGTTGGCAATCTAGCGCGTGTTATTGATCTTGGCCAGCAGGTGATTGATTCGCTTAAGGTGACCCGCTTCTACGCCACCAACGCTGAGTCCACTATCAGCATTACTGAGTTCCTCGCCAACAATCTCTTGACCGCACTACGCCAAGTTGAATTGCAGGGATTATACAAAAAGTACCGCCAGAGGATTGAAAACTCTTCTCGCCCTAAAGGACGAATTAATTTTCCCCTCACCTCGAAACTCAATTTCAGTAAAGGTATTCGACACAAGTTGTACAGTAGCCACTTTGAACACACGATTGACAATCCTTACAATCAACTTCTGAAATACGCGCTCTGGTTTCTAGCGCAGCGCCTGACCCGGAATTCTTCGCGCAATCGAAAACTTGTGTATGACGTTAATAAGGCTCTTGGCCTGTTTAACAAGGTAACACTCTCGCCCTCGGAGCAGCTGGTCGAACGGGTCAGAGATCATATCAACAACAAGCGAATACCTTTTAGTCGAGGTTACTACCAGAGTGCGCTTGGAATCGCACTGACAATCGTATCAGGTAAGGGTTTGTCTTTACTTACTCGCGGGCACGAGGTGGAACTATCGTCTTATATCATTGATTTTGAAACCCTGTTCGAGGACTACTTACGGAACGTACTGCGCACGCGTTTCGCCGCAATCTTGCCAGACTCAAGAATACGGAATGGCAACAAAGAGGGTAAAAAGCGTATGTTTGACGATACTCGAAAGCATCTCGTCGAACCCGATATCGTGATTGACAGACCTCCGAACGTCCTCGGGATCGCTGAAGTTAAGTACAAAGACCGTATAGACCGGCCAGACATTAACCAAGCGATAACGTATGGGTGTTCCTACAAAACGGACAATGTCGTCTTGGTACACCAAAGCGCTGCTGGAACTAAATCCGGATGGCAGCTGCTTGGCACTGTGGGCTCAATGAGAGTTTTCTTGTATGCGTTCGATCTAGCCAATCCGAATCTGGAGGCTGAAGAGCAAGCCTTCAGCGACTCAATAAAGGGGATTGTCGACACTTCAGCATAAGTCCGAGAATGCAGCCTACACAACCGTTTGCAATTCGGAAAAAGGCCAATCACCGGCCGAGTCTCACTTCTAGTGGCACCCAGGTAGGTCTGCTCGCTTTCGTTCTCGAGGACGCGTCTGCGGGCGGCAGCGGGAACACCACTCTGGTATTCGGTTGGGTGGTGCCCGTGACCACTCCATAAACTTCGCGCGAGATGTCCGCGACAAGTTTGTGCGCGCGTTTTTCATCTTCGAGCCCGCGCGTCAACACGACCAGAACATAAGGCTTTCGGCTCGGCAGAAGAACGATCGCCGCGTCGTGGTAGAGCTTTGTGATCGAGCCGGTTTTGTGAGCGACCCGCGCGGCGCCGGGCAGTCCGGAGGGAATCCCCTCGCTGAACTTCTGATCCAACAAGACCTTGAGCATCTCGTCGGAAGCCCTCTGCGACACGCCGCGGCCTTCTGCAATTCGCCGCAGCAGGATCATCAGATCGCGCGCGGTGGTCGTGTTGTTCATCCCGCGCTCGAAAGCCTTGCTGTCTTCAACGCCTCGAAGCACACGGATGTGGTTGGCTCCATACCGGCGCATAAGCCTTACGACATTCGCGGCGCCAACTCGCTCGATCAGGATGTTCGTCGCGAGGTTGCTGCTAACCGTTATCATTAGATGAAGCAGCTCTCGAACGGACGCCGTTTGTCCCACTCGTTTGTACAGCGTCAGTTCGGAGTCATCATCCGGTGACAGCGAATAACGGCTGCCGTCCGCAATGCTGGCGAAGTCGTTCTTGATTGGGACTTGATCGTCGAGCGAGAACTTGCCGGCTTCCTTCTGACGGTAGAGTTCCATCATCACCGGCACCTTCATCGTGCTGGCAGCGTGGAAGCTCTGATCAGGGTTGATCAGCAACCCCGCTCCCGTGCCGAGGTCGTGGAAGGCAACCGCAACCGTTTCGGCGCCGCTCTCGCGGATCAGCACGTTGATCCTATGTTCGAGCTTCGATGCGCGGCTCGCTTTTGATTGAGAGGCAGGGCTCGGCAGGGAGAATGAGCACAGCAGGATCGCGGCTGCGGCGAAGCCAGCGACAAGGCGCACTGTCTGATGTGAGGGACCTGGGGCTCGATCCGTTTTCATCTTCTCAGGAACTCTTCAGCGAGCGGGCCATCAACCCGAGGCCGCCGGCAAAAAGCGTGAGCATAACGATAACGTTAAACAGGCTTGTTTGAGGAAAGTGGATTTGAAGGTTGACGATGATTCCGACAAAGATGATAAGCGCGCCGGCTCCAGCTAGCACCCAACCAGCTATCGATCTCCCGTCAAAGAAGAGCAAGCCGATGCCAATGATCAGCGGCAATAGCGTCAGCCCGAACGTGTTACCGCCCCACCAGCCCCAATACCCGCTTCCGATCTGCACGTGGTTCATTATCAAGTAGCCGCCGGCAACTGTGAGCGCGAGCCCGAACAGGAACAATCCCATCCCGCCCGGGCTGCCTCCGGGTCCTTTGAATCGGCTTGTTGTTTGATCGGCATGCGGGTCAGTGTCATTCACGGCTCGAAATCTAGCATCGCGAGTGTCGGCGGTCAACGAACGGCATCGGAGGTTCAGAGTTCAGAGCTTAGAGTTTAGAGTTTAGGGTTCAGGGTTCAGGGTTTTGCGTTTGGGGTTTTGGTTTGTGTTGGGTGTGAGACCAGGAACCAGAACCCTCAACCCTGAACCCTAAAACCTGAACCCTGAACCCTAAACCCTAAACCCTGAACCGAAACCAACACTACCCGCTGCTTGCGTTCCTCGCTCTCGGTGTTAGAATCGCCCTCGATTCGAAAAGAGTCGCGCCTATCAAATCTGCCTAAATCGAATGAGGTGATTCATGAAGACTACTAAGCTCAACGCAACTTTGCTGTTGATTGGCCTCTTGTCTGTGGCCGCACTCGCGCAGCAACCGCGTCGAATGCAGCTCGACGATCTTGGGCGCGTTGTTCGCGTATCCGATCCTCAAATCTCACCAGACAGCGCGTCGATCGTCGTGGTCGTCGCGCTGGCCAACTACGACGAGAACCGCTACGACGGCAACCTCGTTCTCGTTGACATCGCAAGCGGCAACCAACGCGTGCTGACTTCCGATCGCCGGAGCGTAAGCCAGCCAAGGTTCTCGCCAAAGGGCGACCGGCTCGCGTTTCTATCGAACGTCTCGCTTGCAACGGGCCAGCAGCCTCACGCACAGATCTTCGTAATGCCGATGAGCGGCGGCGACACTCGCCGGCTGACCAGCGCGCCAAAAGGCGTGCAACAATTTGCGTGGTCACCCGACGGGCGAACGATTGCCTTCGCGACTGAAGATGAACCCGAAAAGAAGACCGGGCCCGAGCGCTTCAACGACTCGTTCGAGGTCGGCAACGACGATTTCCTGATCCAGTCGCAAGCACTGCCTACGCACGCGTGGCTGGCGCCCGCCGAGGGTGGCGAAGCGCGCCGGCTTACATCCGGGTCTTGGAGTCTTCCGATCAATCATCCTCCCGGAGCGCCCGCCTCTCCGCTGGCCTGGTCGCCCGATGGCAAGTCGATCGTCCTGGTTCGAATGGCGACGCCTCACTCGGGCGATGCGCTTAACGCCTCGGTTCAAGTGCTCGATATCGCGACCGGAAAAATGCGCGGCGTGACCGGACGCGACCGCCTCGAAGTTCAACCTGCTTTCTCACCGGACGGCTCGCTCGTAGCGTACTGGCAACCGCGCGATGGTGATTCAGGCAACCTGAACGAAATTCACATCGCGCCTTCAATGGGCGGCGCGGGGAAGAGCATCACCCGAGCGATCGACCGGCATATGGCCCGCTCGATCTGGATGCCGGACAGCAAGTCGCTGCTCGTCGGCGCGAACGACGGCACGCGTGTTTCGCTGTGGCAGCAGCCGCTCGAAGGCCCGGCGCGCAAGCTCGATCTTGGCAACCTCACTCCCGCTTCCTCGTTCTGGGTTGATGTCGCCGTCGGCAAGAACGGAGCGATTGCGTTCGTCGCAACCGACCCGATGCGGCCTGCCGAGCTTTACTACATGTCGTCAACGGCGGCCTCGCCAAAGCGGCTGACAAACTTGAACGCCGAAGTAGCCGGCCTGGCGCTCGGACGAACCGAGGTGGTCTCGTGGCAATCGGAGAACTTCACTCACAACGGAATTGTGACTTATCCCCCGGACTTCTCCGGCAGTCAAAAGTATCCGTTGGTGCTTGTGATCCACGGAGGCCCGACCGCCGCGTCACTCGAAACCTTCTCATCGCAGGCGCAGCTCATGGCAGCGAAAGGCTGGGTCGTGTTTCAGCCGAACTATCGCGGCAGCGATCAGCTCGGCAACGTCTACCAGCGCGCGATCATAAACGACGCTGGGGCCGGACCGGGCCGCGACGTGATGGCCGGCGTCGAAGCCTTGAAGCAGCGCGGCTTTGTCGACACCACTCGAATCGCGGTGTCCGGATGGTCGTACGGCGGCTACATGACTAGCTGGCTGATCGGGAACTATCAGGGCTGGCGAGTAGCGGTGGCCGGCGCGCCGGTAACGGACTGGATGGATCAGTACAACCTTGGAGACGCGAACGTGCGAAGAGGCTCGGTGTTCGGCGGCTCACCGTGGACTGATGCAAAGCGAATGCAGGCTTACATCGACCAGTCGCCGATCGCTTACGCTTCGAAGATGCGAACGCCAACGCTGGTTATGACCAACACCCAAGACTTCCGCGTAACGCCTACGCAGTCCTTCAAGCTGTATCACGCGTTGAAAGACAACGGCGTGCCGACGAAGTTCATCGCGTATCCGATCTACGGCCACAACGCGCCCGACCCTGTTCGTCAGCGAGACGTGCAGCGTCGATGGATGGAGTGGATCGAACAGTATTTTCGAGAGCCGAGTTCGAACGGACAGTGAGGTAGAGGATAGATAGAGGATTGAGGATAGAGGATTGAGGATGGAGATTGAGGATAGAGGATTGAGGATGGAGATTGAGGATGGAGGATTGAGGATGGAGGATGGAGCATTGAAAATTGAAAAATGAAAATTGAAAATCTCAAATTGGCGGATTAGCCCGCTCTCTTTCAATTTGCATTTTTCAATTTTCAATTTTCATTTTTCAATTCCCGATCCCGTTCCTCCACCCTCGATCCTCCATCCTCTATCCTCGATCCTCCATCTTCCATCCTCACGCAGCCGCTTGGCCGGGTCCGAAGAGTTTCTTCTCTCGTTCCTGAAGCTCAGCCGGAGTCGGGTCTTCGATGTGCGTACCAATCGCCCAAGTGAAACCGAACGGGTCTTTCACATGGCCGTACCGGTCGCCCCAAAACTGATCCGCGAGCGGCATAGTCACTTCGCAGCCGGCAGCTACTGCCTTCGCAAAAACGGCGTCAGCATCCGGAACGTACAGGTGCAGCGCGAACGGCCAGTGTCCCTTCGCGATCGGCGGCGACCCGTGTTCCGGAAAAGAGTCGTTGAACATCAAATCGGAATCGCCTATGCGTACGTGAGCATGCATGAGCTTTCCCGCCTGTCCGGGCGATCGCGAAACCTCTACTGCATCGAACGCCCGTATCAAGAAATCAATGTACTTCACGGCTCCGTTAACCGTGAGATGAGGCGTCAGAGTGTGAAAGCCCTCGGGAATATAACTCTTTGCTTTAGGCATAGTGCGTCAATCATAGGCCGACTGATGCCGCCGGGCAAACACGCGCAAAGGCTCGGCCCTCTTCGATCTCCGCGAGTCGCTTCCGCCGAACGCCAACCCGCTAGCGCTGATGCTTTCTCGATGGTAGTATTCGCCCCGTTCGTCCCCTCGGCCACCCCGACCCGAATAATTCAAGAGAGTTGGGCTCGCCGCAAAACTACTGACTAAGGAAAATGGAGGACTCGTGGACGATTTGATTATTACCGCTGCTCAACAGCTCTTTCGAAGCGCCACGCCAAAAGCAAAAGCGCCTGCTCCCGCCGTTGGCTTAAAAACCGGAATCGCCAACACGCTGACTTACCCCGGGTCTACGGGGATTCTCACGATGGCCGTCGCGGCCGACGGGAGTCTATGGACGGCTACCAAGTCGGAGCTTGGACAGTACAGCACCGCAGTCGACGATCAGGTGAAAGTCTGCGACATGGCTTATCACAATCCCGGCCCTTTGAGCTTTGGCCGCTACATCGCGCCGGTCTCGAGCAAGCGAGCCTTCTTTATCCAGTCGCGAGCGGGCAAGCGAGTGCTTTGCGAGTATCAAGAAGACACCCCAGTCTCGGATCTTCCGGCTCTGCCGGATAATGACACTCCAATGGCGGCAAGCGCTGCCTCGGACGGAACGCTTTGGGTGTTGAGCAGCAGCGGCAAGGCGTGGTTGTACGGTTCGGGTGCCTCCCCCTGGAGGGTGGTTGCGCCCGACGCCGGGACGACGATCAAGCAGATTTCGGTGGGCAAATCCGATTTTGTGCTTGCGGTTGCTCAGAAATCCGGGCAAGCGAAGCTTCTGCGGTACTCGGAAGGAAAGTGGATAGACCATGTAACGACTGCGCCGGCAGGGTTGCAATGGGTCGGGGCTTGCAAAGACGGTTCTTACTGGTGGAGCTCGGCCGACATGATGGTGCCCGGAGAACTCCGTCTGGTAAGACCCGGGCTTACCGATTTGACGTTCCTCCTCGAAGGCGGTGCGATGGGATTCACCGCGTCCACTCGCCGCGCCTGTTACTTCTACTCGCTCAGTGTGACTGGGTTTGGTTTCAAGCGAGCTGCCTACGGCGTGCTGGATCAACCCGCCGAAGCCTTTCCCGCGATGAACGCGGGAGAAACAAAGGGCTACAAAGCCATATCAACCGAGCTGGGCATAACCGATCCCAACGGCGTCCGCTCGCAGTATACAAGCGCGATCGCAACGTTCTCGGTTTGGTTTACCAAGGTCAGCCAAATGGCCAAGCCGGCCACCGTTCCTCAAACGGACTGGGACTCCATACAGGACCAGATAAAGGACGAGCTCGAATACGTGCAAGGCGTGACCAACCTATTCGTCAACATCGCCCTGCTGAACACCAATATCGGATTGGTAAACACAAACACCTACAATCAAGTGGTCGGAATGGTGGGGCTTCCAGACACCCCGGCGCAACAGCCAAAGACGATCGTCAGCGTGATCTTCGACAAGCTTGTTGGAAAGCTCGAGTCCGCGGTCGTCGGCAAAGCCAAAGCGTTTGTGGGATCCGAAGTCGTGGATATCGGAATGGCTTGTCTGAAGTTCGCGGGCGATCAGACCGCAAAGGAGCATAACCTGCCGGATGGGTCAGTCCCCTTGAAGATCGCATGTTCCGATCTTGCGGGCGCTCTGAGTTCAAGGGTCGTCAAGCTTGAAAAGGCTCGATCCGAGTTTCAGCAAGCGATCCTCGGCGACTGGGGAAGGCTCGGGGCGTGTGGCGAAGCGATTCGGAGCGGGGTTTGGTTCTGGCGGCCGGGCCTGAACTACGAAACGCTGGCGGGCGCCGGCGAGGCGATCGCGCTCGAATTCTATCAGACGTTGATGCCGGCGAAATGGAAGATCATCCTTTGCCAGGGGCTGATGAGCTTTCAACCGCCGATGAATCCGTTCATGCGCAACGTGCCGGGGTACTCGTTGATGTTCAAGTACGTGTCGGACGCTAAGAGCAATCGCGTGTATTGGTGGTGGGCCTGCGCCGAAGTCGGCTCGAAGGTCGAGCAACAAAACGAAGGCCCTTATCCAAATCAAAAAACGATGGAAGCGATCTTCAAGCTAGGCACGACTCCGTTGGATTTCTTCACCGGAGGAAAAGGCTGGACGCTGGGAGTGTTTGAAGTCCCGGGCTACCGACCGCCTCCGGACGGTTTGGGATTTCAAGATTACGTGAATTCATCGAAACCGCTCGGCTGAGCGAGTTTCTACGACATTTACGCTGACGCTTCGGCGGCACCAAAGAATGCCTTCTCTCGCTCCTGAATTTCCGCTGCCGTCGGGTCTTTGAGGTACGTACCAATCGCCCAAGTGAACCCGAACGGGTCTTTCACATGGCCGTACCGGTCGCCCCAAAACTGATCCGCAAGCGGCATAGTCACTTCGCAGCCGGCAGCTACAGCCTTCGCAAAAACGGCGTCAGCATCCGGAACGTACAGGTGCAGCGCGAAGGGCAAGTGTCCCTTCGCTATCGGCGGCGACCCGTGTTCCGGAAAGGAGTCGTTGAACATCAAATCGGAATCGCCTATGCGCACGTGGGCATGCATGAGCTTACCCGAGGTTCTCAAGAGAATCATCTCGGCCTTCAGACACTGGCGTCAGATGGTCAATGGTGAAACGAACGCATTGCAAATGTTCATCGGTGTGGCAATACTCGCACAGGAAATTGGCACGTTGGCGGACTTGCTCTCGAAGGACTGCCCCGAGTTTACGAGGCACTGACTCCCTCTTGAGTCTGCTGCGATTGGACAAGATTGCGGCTGAGCCGATTGAGGAAGCTCAAATAATCGTCCACGTCCGCGTACTGTTGTAGCTCGTTCTCTTCAGCCAGTGTCAGGTCCGAAGTTCGCTGTTTGCGCAGAAGAGTTTCGATTCGGGTTTGAACGGATTTGGACACGCGGAGAATGAGAACACCCTCTTCAAGTTCGACTCCAATCGCTCCTTCACGGCGCAAAGCGGTCGGCAAGTCCCGCAAGGTAGGTATTGGTTGAGTGGGATTGATCTTCATAAACACCTCCGAACCGACTTGATGATACTACAGCGCTCCGTTCAAGGTGAAACTTCTCGCTGCGCCGCCTCGAGGAATCGTATTCTCATTGATCTCGGTACTTGGACATAACCTCTTCGTAGGAAACGGTCCGAAGCCGCCCTGCTTTGTGGTTCGACTACCATCAACAATGCGGAGCCCCAGTCAACAGCAAGTCCGTCAATTACTCTCGATCACGATATCGGTTCCAAGACCAACGGCTGTCGGATTCACGTTCCTCGGCGTCGTACTCATCCTCCCCCGTAATGTACTGATCAATGTCTTTATCAATCCAAAGCAGCGTTAACACTGACTCGTAGGACGGCATCGCAATCGACTCTTCCAAGATTGTCTTGCTCGAATCGATACGCGCTCCTTCGAGCCAGGAAGTTGCCAGCACTTCTTGCATTCCCTCGGGCAACCGCTCGCCTTTGAAAAAGTCTGCGGCGTATGTCGCTGGGTTTAACTTCTCGCGGGGAGCGATGAAATAACCGAAATCCTTAGTCTTACGGTGATAGCGAGTCTTGCCATCAGTACTGACAACCAGACAGCAACGATGCGGACAGAAGTGAATGTAGCGTGAGGAAGCCGCCGTTAGCGTTACCTGGAATTGTGTTGCCAGCTCGGAAACATATTTCAGAGAGGGTCTTGCGGTTCGGCAGAGCGGTTCGAACATTCTGCCAGGCATTAGTAACGCAGCACCAAAGACGCTGGCCTCGAGCTCATCTGGACTGTTTGTGTAGAACGGGACTAAATCCTTGTCTGTGCAGAGAGCAAATTGAGAGCTCTGCTGCAGCAGCAGGTGGCCCAGTTCGTGCGCGATGGCGAAGCGACGGCGCCCTGGCTCCCGAATAGCGTTGTTAATCCTGATGAAGCTGAGCTTAGGCGAGCGTGAAAGCCGCGCTTCAGCACCGGCAAGCCCACCATCGATCACAAGCGCATCTTGCGTCATTGCGATGGCTTCAATGTCGATCTCTCCGACATCGCTAATTTCTAATTGCGAGATCAGTTGATCGGCACGCCGCTCAGCGGCCCTTTCTCGAATTACATCCAGACTCATATTCAGGCTATTCAGCTCTGACCCTGCTCTAAGTCCTCGATTAGCGCAACCTCTTCAAGCAATGAGCGAAGGTCCTCTTCAGTAGCGTCCTCGAACTTCCGAAAAGCCACTCCATACTGCGTTGCGACCGGGATTGGTAATCGGTTTATGGCCTCATTCAATTTCTCCAAGAGCTGTGGCCGCGTTAATCCAGCCGACTCTGTGCTGACTCTTGCCCGTACCTTCTCCAGTAGTTCCTGACGCATCGCCTGCGCCCTGTTTGTCCAATGGAACGGCGACTCCTTCTTGAGCTGAGTGACGAGTTGCAGTATCCGGTCAGCGACATCCTCCGGACGAACTCCTGCCTCCGAAAGCGCTTCGCGGGCCTCAGCTAGTGTCCATTCGGCTTCGCTACTCAGCTTCGTAATCCGGCGGAACAGCTCACGAGTGTCGGGTTTGCTTTCGTTCATAGGCCTTTTCCTCCAGAGACCGGCGGATTCTGTTCACTGGCAATGCGCTCTCGCACTTTTCCCAGCTTACGGTCCAGCCGTTTGGCGGCATTGTATACGTCCTTAATAGGTATGCCCTTCGCTTTTGAGATTTCGGCGCCTGTATCCGAGCCATCCATCATTGCCTCAAGCACTTCGATCAGAATCTTGTCGTCGGCACATTCATCGATAAGCAATTCGAGCGCCCGATCCTCTAGCGCCGCCTCTTCCTGCTTGAGGAGGGCGGCCTCGGGCGACGGTCGTGACGGAACAAGCCAGTCAGCAGCAGGATCGCGTTTTGACGATCCACTCTCCCAGGCTGGCGCGTGTGCTGAGTCCGGCTCCGGCGCCGCTGTTATCAGCGTGTTCTCTCTACTCTCGGCGAGGTGGTTGAGGAGACTGTCAATGACGTCTCTCAAGTAGTTCCTGATGTCAGGCTCTTTTTCGGGCTCCCAATCACGGTCGCCGGAGAAGAGCTTCTCGATGGCCTTCGAGACAATCGAATCTACCGTTTCGCCCCCAGGGAGCTCGACGGGATTCCGCGTGCGCCAAAAAAGGTTACGGCTCACGCTTAACGCATACCGCTCTAGGTCTAGCGCTATGCTGCGCCACTCGTCATCAGAGATCTGGAAAGCCGCTTCGTAGGCCTTAGTATTCATCGCTCACCGGTACTCCAGACTGTTATGCCGAGAGCGACCCAGTTTTCGCCGCGGCCCTCGGAAAGAGCGCCGCCGACAGCTCCTCAGAGCTGACATCTCATCACCTTTTGGGCGTGTAGTGCCTTCGTCAGCACTCCAGTCCGTTGTAGCTCAATTAACATAAGCCGGATTCAAGGGCAAGGCAAATCGGGGCACCTGTCGCTAACACATGATATGTCCGCCGTAGTAGCACACGATATGTCCGCTTTCAGCAGCGAGGGGTAGGGGCTCGGATAAAGTGACTGGATGAAGGTCTACCTGGAAGCTGCAGTGGAGAAAGCGATGAAGATTCAAGAAGTGATCCTGAGGGCAATCGATAAACAGATCACGTGGCTACAAGCGGCGGAGATAATCAGGGTGAGCGCTCGGCAATTGAGGAGATGGCGAGCTGGGTGGGAGAAGTACGGGTACGACGGGTTGTTTGATCGGCGACTTGGGAAGCCAAGCCCCAAGCGAGTGGCACTCGAGACTGTAGCAGAGGTGCTGAGGTTATACCGGGAGAAGTACGCCGGGTTGAGCGTGCAGCATTTTCACGAGAAGCTGGAAGAGGAACACCAGATCAAGCTGAGTTACACATGGGTGAAGAAGGCGCTGCAAGGAGCGGGGCTGGTTGAGAAGGAAGCCAAGCGAGGAGTGCATCGGAAGAAACGGGAGCGCCGACCGATCCCAGGGCTGCTGCTGCACATCGACGCGAGCAAGCATCAATGGTTCCAGGATGAGCGCTGGCATGACTTGATAGTGATCATGGATGATGCGACAAGCGAGGTGTACTACGCACAGTTGGTGGACGAAGAATCGACCAGGACAGTGATGGCTGCCCTTCGAGAGGTGATCGAGCAAAAAGGCGCATTTTGCGCGCTTTACACCGATCGAGCGAGCCACTTCTTCCATACGCCAAAGGCGGGGGATGTGGTCGATCGGCAGCGGCTGACACAATTGGGGCGCGCACTGGCTGAGCTGAAAATCGAGATGATCGCGGCCTACTCTCCGCAGGCGCGCGGCCGGAGCGAGCGAAACTTTGGCACCTGGCAAGGACGCTTACCACAGGAGCTGGCGCTGAAAGGCATCACCACAGTGGATGAGGCCAACCAGTTCCTTCGGCAGACCTACATTGCCGTTTTTAACCGAAAGTTCTCAGTAGCAGCGGCCCAAACAGGCAACGCGTTTCTGCCGGTCAACGGCCACGATTTGGATCTGGTCTTCTCAATGCAGTACGACAGAGTAGCCGGCAAGGACAACACTGTTCGAGTCGCGAATCTTTGCTTACAGATCGAACGGACGAGTTGGCGCAATAGCCTGACAGGTTGCCGAGTGAAAGTGCATCAGCATTTTGATGACACATTCACGATACTGTATGCAGGCCGGATCGTAGGGAGATACTCGGATGAAGGGGCACCCATAGAAGAGAAGAAGGCTATGGAAAAGTGGAAACCCCAAAAGGAACGGGAATATCTATTAGTCGGGATTCCCACTTTCCCACAGCCACTGCTACCACGACTAAAAAACCAAACCGGACACATCGTGTGCTACAAAAGCGGACATCTTAATTTGCTAGTGACAGGCAAATCGGGGCACCTCGGTGGCACTAGGGTCGTGGGGAATGGGATCGCGGATTTTTCCCCACAGGTTACGGCGAAAACCGCCGTCCATCCGGCACTGACTAGTAGGAGCAGGCAACAGATACCAACTCCGAAACTACGCCGGCTCGCTGAGGCAGTTCGGAATGATCGGGCCGAAATGACAAGAGAGAGGAAAAGACTATGAACACTGTAAACGTTTCCACGAGAGTCCACATTTTCGTGGAGCTCAATAAGGACGACAAGAAGAAGATCGAGTTCGATACGGATCACGTGAGCGGCCAGCAGATCAAGCAGCGGGCTGGCGTGCCCGCCGAGTACGATTTGGCGCGACGTCACGGCCAGAAGCTCGAGCTGGTCACAAACGACCAGACGGTTGAGATTAAAGACGGCGACCACTTCGTCGCGCTGCCGCCCGGAACCATCAGCTAGGGAGGCGCATGATGACTGAGAAAACGATCGAGCGACTCACGGCGGAACTCAAGAACAGTTATCAAGGCGCGGTTACGACAAAAGACGGCGGCTCGACGCTGGTTCGGCTACCCGAGGTGCACTTTGCGCCGAGCTGTCAGCCAGAATCGGCCTCTGCGATGGTGGGGTTCGACCCTGCCAAGCCGAAGCCGGACTTCTACGTGAAGGTCATACCCGCAGTCCGCGGTGTTCAGCCGCAGCACGGAAATTCCCTTATCGGTGGGGACAACTGGTGCACGTTCTCCTACAACCTGAGCTGGGATGAAGAACACACGGCTGTGCAGTTCGTCGAGGGGATGCTCCGGAGGTTCGCATGAGTGTCGGCGTAGAAGTGCGGATCCCACTCCACCTCTGGGGACGGCTGTGGGATGAAGTGAGGCGCCCTGGGCCTGATGAGCCGGTGGTGTTCGGCTTGGTCTCGCACGGGCAGACCTCGGACGGAACACTGGTGCTGGTCCGGGATATCATTGTTCCGCCTACTACGGCATTCGTACGCTCCACAACACACGGCGCGAAGTGGACAGGCGCGTACAACATTTCGCTCTTGAACGAGGCCATGGAGCACCGGCTGGGGATTCTGATCTTCCACTATCACGCCGGAACGGACCAAGTCAGGATGTCCCAAGACGACGAACAGAGTGCCCGTGAGCTGTTGCCCATCTTTCAGATGGTAGCTCCGGGAAGGCCGCATGGCTCGATCGTCCTAGGCGAAAGCTCGGCGAGCGGCTTGATCTTGCTGCCCGACGCCTCCCATCTCTTGAAGGATTTCAGGCTGCGGTTTTTCAGCGACGCCGTCAGAACATTTCCCCAGACGGAGGTGAGTCCTTCGGATTTGGTGCTGCATCGGCGCCAACCACTCGTTGACGGTGCGGTAACACGCTCGCGGCTCGCCAACATGGTCGTGGCAGTGGTAGGGCTCAGCGGAGGTGGCACCCAAGTAGCAACACAGCTAGCGGGCCTCGGCATTGGAGAGATCATCGGCATAGACGCGCAGCGCGTCACGCGGGACAACCTGTTGGCGACGGACGAATTCGGCTGGGCAGACATCCTCTTGCGCCGCCGAAAGACGGCCGCCCTCAGGTCAAAGGTGTGGTGGATCAACCGCCAAATCCGCTTTACAGCGGTAGATGCTCTTGTACCGGAAAAGCCGGCTATCGATGCGCTCAAGCGGGCTGACCTCATCGTAGGCTGTGTAAACAACCTCAACGCGCGCGCCGACGTTCAAGAGATTGCGTGGCGATACTGCATCCCGTACGTGGATATAGGATTGGGCCTCTACCCGTTCGACCCGGATGATGGACTCTCGGAGATTGCCGCAATCGGCGGGAATGTCTGCGCTGCAGTGCCTGGAGGGGCCTGCTTGTGGTGCACCGGCTTTCTTACAGACGAAAAGGTTCAGCGCGAATCAGGCGGCGGTGACAGATCTTATCTCCGTACTGCGATAGCCGCGCGCAACGGGCGGAATTCAGCTGCATACGTCGCAACCTTCAATGGAGTGCTCGCAGGCTTGGCTGTCAGCGACGTTCTGCAATTGATCCTCGGCTACGCGCCAGCGCTCGCCGTCCGGAAGCAGTATGACGCCCTCAGCGGCACTGTTTCAGAGGTGGTTGTGAAGAAGGATCCGCAATGCTCGACATGCTCTTCCGTACTCGCCGCGGGAGACCCGTTGTGGCAGTGATTTGGTCCAATTCGAGGCACGATATGCACCGCCTCAGGGTAAAACCACAACGGAACCTTCAACGTGCTCAAGCAACCGTGGCGGCAGCGGGAAATCGCTCGGGTTCACGAGTGGCTGGCGAGCAAGTCTGTGAGGTCGGACCTTGCGAGCTTGAATGAGAAGATCTACGCCGAGTTGTTCCTGACTCCGAGTTGGGACGCCTGGCTCGGTTTGCGCCCGGCCGGCACTTATTCAGGGATCGATAGCGACGGCGTTCGAAGGTAGAGAACGGGATCTCCAGCGTCGGCGCGCAATCGGGAGCAGCACTATGGTGTAAGACAATGACGTGCCTCCCAAATCCCGCACACGGACCTGCTCGGCTGCTTTCAGATACAACCCTGAAGCGGAGGCCAGTGACACTACTCCGCCTCATCTCGCCCAGGTCCCGCGCCCTGCGACATTTAAAGATGCAGACTTATGTTAAACTGCTGAGAACCGAGATTGAGGTATCAGTATGGAGCTAACGATTACCGTAACAGACGATGCGAAATCGGCGTTGGAGGAACGAGCTCGTGAACGTGGTTGTAGTGACGTGAACAAGTATGTCGAGCGGCTTATAGCCACTGACCTTCTAGCGGGTAAGCCTTTTGATGAAATCCTGGCGCCCATTCGCCGGACGTTTCAAGCAAGCGGCCTGTCCGAAGGTGACACAAGCACCCTCTTTGAAGAAGCGCGCGATGAGGCTTTTCAGGAGAGAAAGGCCAGAGAGCAATGAAAGACTTCGAGACCATTCTCTATGAGACCCCAGCCGAGCACGTTGCTCGTATCGTGTTGAACCGGCCGGAGACCCGGAACGCTCAAGACACGAGGATGCTCTACGAGCTTAACGATGCTTTCGATATCGCTGCGCAAGATGACAACATCAAGGTGATTATCCTCGCGGCGAATGGGCCGCATTTCTCTTCGGGTCACGATCTGCGCGAACAGGACTCTTATCAGAAGATGTCCGACTTTCGAACCGTGGGCACGTGGTGCGGGTTTACTTGTGCCGGCGCCGAAGCTCAGATGGCGCGCGAGAAGGAAATCTATCTCGGCTTCTGCGAGCGCTGGCGCAATATTCCCAAGCCGACTATCGCAGCAGTGCACGGCAAAGTCGTAGCCGGCGGGCTCATGCTGATCTGGCCGTGTGACATCATCATTGCAAGCGAGGACGCGCAGTTTTGCGATCCGGTTGTGAGCTTCGGCATAGGAGGCGTCGAGTTCTTCGCTCATCCCTGGGAACTTGGGGCGCGCAAAGCGAAAGAGCTGCTGTTCACTTCTGATTGGCTTTCGGCGGCCGAGGCAAAGCAACTCGGGATGGTCAACCAGATCGTGCCTCGTGAGAAGCTCGAAGACGCCGCAATCGAGATGGCTAAGAAGATCACAACCAAATCGCTGTTTGCTTTGAAGCTGACAAAGGAAGCAGTGAATGTAGCCGAAGACGCTCAGGGTCGTTTGCAAGCGATGCAGACTTCGTTTGCGCTGCATCAGCTTGCGCACACGCATTGGTTGAAGCTCTATGGGATGCTGCTCGATCCAACCAACCTTCCCCTGAGACCGCAAAGATGCGGGATGGGAAATTGAAAATTGAAAATTGAGAATTGAAAATTGCAAATTGAAAGATCGCGGTCCAATCCTCCAATCCTCCAATTTCAAATTTTCAATTTTCAATTTTCAATTTTCAATTTTCAATTCTCAATGCTCGATCCTCCATCCTCCATCCTCATCCGGGGCTGTTCCGTTTGACATCGCTTACTGCTCTTCCTAGAATTGGGTCGCACTCCTCAATGGGTTTCACCTCCCCCGGACTCTCTGCCCCTCAAATTCAGTATTGAGTTACTGCCTCCAAGCGGACTGTAAAGCGAGTTCGTACTGTTGAACGCTACGTGGCGTCGCTTCCCTCGATGATCCTGGTGGTCGAAAGAGAACTCATGCAGACAAAGCGATCGATGCGCGGCGGATTGCCTGCTGAAGCGCCACATCATCCAACACGCCAAGCTCTGCTCAGTGTGTTTCTGTCAGCGTTGTTGCTTCAGGCAAACGCACCGCTCGCGAGTCCAGTCCAAAACAGTTCTGCTAACGCGCACAAACGAGCCCGATCGATTAGCCGGAATTGGTCAATCGACGGGTTGATCTCACGTGACAACTCGGCTGTCGGGCGGGGCGGCGTCGGCGCGCGAGGCGACGTTTTCACTACGGCGAAGCTCGACTCATTCCAGGCCACTCGCTACGAAGGCGGAAGAGTCCTTCTGAAATGGCGAACCGGGTTCGAAGTTGACAATCTCGGGTTCAACCTTATTAGAGAGCGGAACGGCAAACGCACTCGAGTCAACTCAGAACTGATTGCCGGCTCAGCCTTGATGGTTGGCGAAGGGACTAAGCTGAGATCCGGTTACTCGTATGCATGGGCGGACGACCCGCCAAACGGAAGGGACGCTCAATACTGGCTTGAAGCGGTCGACCTCGACGGACGAAGCGAGATGTTCGGACCGGTTTCGACGCGTCCCGCGAAAGAGGGCGACAGATTGCCTCTCGAAAGTGACCGGGCCGGGTTGTTGAGCAGCGTGGGAGCGAAAGCTTCGCGAGCGAATTCATCAACGCCCGTCGCTCGAACTGCGAGCCCGCCTCAAGTTGCTGCTTCGCAACTCGTGGCGGTCGCCGGAACCGCTTTGCAGCAGGCCCTCAAGTTGTCGGTCGATCGAGAGGGCTGGTATCGAGTGACTCAGCAAGAACTCGCGGCGGCGGGGCTTAGCGCGACGGCCGACCCCCGGAAGTTGCACCTCTACGCTGAAGGCGAGGAGCAAGCCATCATCGTAAGGGGGGAAGGCGACGGGCGATTGGATCCGGCGGACGCGATAGAGTTTTACGGTATTGGTCTCGCCACGCCTTCGACGAACACAAGAACGTACTGGCTCGTTGAGGGCTCGGTCGCGGGTTCGCGAATCAAAACCGCGAAGGCGAAGGGCTCGCGAGCGGCCGAAAGCGGATTCGCTCATACGGTCGAGCGAAGGGATCGAACGGTTTACTTTTCGTCGTTGAGGAACGGCGACACCGAGAACTTCTTTGGCGCGGTCATCGCTCGCAATCCGGTAAGTCAATCTCTAACGGCGCAGCACGTCGATCGCGCGTCGGCGGAGGACGCGGTACTCGAAGTAGCTCTGCAAGGCGTCACGGCAATCGATCACCGCGTAGCGGTTCGGTTCAACGGAAGCGACCTGGGCGAACTAGCTTTCGGCTCGATGGAAAACCGAAGCGCGAAGTTTATCGTGCCTCGCGCCGCGATTCGCGAAGGCGAGAACTTAGTCACGCTCGCCAACCGCGAAGCCGACGGCG
Source organism: Candidatus Onstottus arcticum (assembly GCA_038040485.1). GTDB lineage: Bacteria > Acidobacteriota > Blastocatellia > UBA7656 > UBA7656 > Onstottus_B > Onstottus_B arcticum. The sequence goes on along the minus strand of JBBPIE010000003.1, from coordinate 70,318 downwards.
ACGTGAGCATCGTCGACTCGATTCGTCTTACCTACCAGCGCACCTACACAGCCGACGGCGACGCGCTGCGATTCACCGCTGCGGGAAAGCGTGTCCTGACAATCGACGGGTTCACGAGTCCCGACATTCGTGTCGTTGACGTGACCGATCCCGCTTTGCCGAGCGAAGTGAAAACCAACATCGAGCAGCGCGAAAGCGGATACGCGGTCAGGATCAAAACACCAAAGGGTGGCGAGCGAGTGTTGATAGCTTTCAGCGCCGACCAAATCAAGCATCCGGTTGGCGTGCTCGCGGATCAACCCTCCGATCTCCGGAACAGGTCGCGCGAGGCCGACCTGGTCATCGTGACGCGAAGCGATCTAATTCCGGCGATTGAACCGCTGGTGCTGTTACGGCGAAGTCAGGGCTTGAGCGTCGCGGTTGTCGACGTGGAAGACATCTACGACGAATTCAACTTTGGTGAGAAGTCGGCAAAGCCGGTGAAAGACTTTTTCGCCTTCGCGCGCGCCGAGTGGTCTAAGCCGCCGCGGTTCGCGTTGATCGTTGGCGATGCGAGCCTCGACCCGAAGAACTACATGGGACTTGGGGACTTCGACGTGGTTCCGACCAAACTAGTGGATACGATTTTGATGGAGACGGCTTCGGACGAATGGCTGGTTGATTTCGATGGTGACGGACTGGGAGAGCTTGCGGTGGGCCGCTTGCCAGCTCGAACGGCGGACGAAGCGGAGGTGATGATCGGAAAGACGGTCGCGTACGAGAGCTCGACGGCGCCCGACGGAGTGTTGCTGGTTTCAGACAGCAACGACGGTATTGATTTCGAGAGCGGGACCGATCGACTTCGCGACCTCGTTTCTGAGGGCGTCACGGTGGAGGAGATTGTTCGCGGGCGGCTGACTGATAGCGCGACGAAGAGTCAGTTGCTTGCCAGTATGAGGCGCGGCAAGCGCATTGTCAGCTACTTCGGACACGGCAGCGTTGATCTATGGAGAGGCGGGATTCTCACTTCGGCGGATGTTGGAGGAACAGCAGGCGGCAACGGACTTCCACTGTTCTTATCAATAACATGTTTGAACGGATATTTTCAGGACCCAGCGCTCGACGGTCTAGCAGAGTCGCTTTTGAAGACGCAAGCCGGAGGGGCGGCTGCAGTGTGGGCTTCATCAGGGATGTGCGGAGCGGACGAGCAGCTAGCGATGAACCTGGAGATGTTCCGATTGATGTTCAATCGTGCACCGAACAGCGGGCCGCTGATGCTTGGCGAAGCTGTGTTGAAAGCCAAGGCGGCTACCATCGATAGCGACGTTCGTCAGACTTACGTTCTGTTCGGCGACCCAACCACCAGGCTCAGGTGAATCAGGTCACGGCGATGGCGCGGCGCTAAACGATCAGGTCAATCAAGCTCAGACTTACGGGCGGCGCTCGCGAGAAGTAAGAGAACAGAGTCAAAGTTCACAAAGGCTTGCAGGCGGAGGGAGCGACCCCTCCGCCTGCTTCGCTTTGTGGAAATGGAGAGCGGGTCAACAAGGCCTCGCAGTGCTCTCCGTTTGGGGCACTGGTTACGTCTTTTTGAGGCTTTTGGCTTGACTCCGAATCCAAACGGGCATAGATTAGCGGCCATCATATATCCGTGGGTCGCTGAAATACTTCAGCGCTGTTCTTCTAGATCTTGTGAGTTAGCAGTACCTGGCGCGAGGGTTCTCTCGGCTTGTCGAAGATGCCGCTAAGAGAATCGTAGGTTTCATCCGAGGATGAAGCTGTCCGTACGGCGATTGGTCACTACATTATTGGAGCGACCCAGTTGGCCGTAGTTGAAGAATCCAAAAGTCTCCGGACCAGGCTCTTCAGATTAAGCAATGGTTCAATCCGATTCTCGAGACGAAACCGAGGAGCAAATAGGAATCGCTCGATCATGAACCCAGGTGTTTTCGCGGAAGCGCGGGCATCGGACGTTCGAACACTAACTAACCTGAAGGAACATAGAAAACAGGAGCGCATCATGAACAAATCTCTGCCCCTCTCGACTCGTAGGATCGTCACCTTTTGTATGGTAATCGCTGTCGTTGCGTTTGGAACGAGTACGGCACACATGCAAAAAGCGGGCGCGCCTCAACTTGCCAAGCCGAATCTCCCCGCGGTCATGGATGTTGAGATGATCTCCGTCGAAGGCGCTGAGCGGGCGGCGAACGAATCGCCGGCGGCTACCGAGACTGTTGGTGCGAAGCCGCAAACTGTTGGTGCGAAGCCCCGAACCATTCAGCCGAAGGCGTTCGGCACCTGCGACACTGCGGGGCCGATCGAGGTCGAGGCATCGGGGGGCGTGGTTGGACCGACGGCCTACGCGACACTTGGCGCGGCGTTTACTGCTATCAACGCGGGAACTCACACGGGTACGATCACGATTGACGTAGCCGGCGACACGGTGGAAGCGGCAGCGGCGACTCTGAACGCGAGCGGGTCCGGCTCGGCCTCCTATACGTCGATCACAATTTCTCCTTGTGGCGGAGCCGCTAGAACCATAAGCGGGAGTGTTTCCGCTGAAGGAATGATCCTCTTGAACGGAGCGGATAATGTCACTATTGACGGTCTGAACACAGGCGGCAATTCGCTCACCATCTCCAACATAAATTCGGGCGCAGTTTCCGCAACTTCGACCATTAGATTCATCGGAGGTGCGACGAACAATCTCGTCACGCGTTCGTCAATCCTCGGTTCTTTTAGTGGCTCGGTCGCCACCAATGGCGGAAACATTTTTTTCAGCACCGACGGCGTGACTGCAAACGGCAACGACAACAACACAATTTCTTTTTGCAACATCGGCCCGGCTGGGGCCAACCTCCCAACCAAACTCGTTTACGGAAACGGTTCAATCACAACCCCGGCCATCAGGAATAGCGGTGTTTTGATTGACAACAACAATCTCTTCGATTTTTTCAGTGCGACCACTTCCGTTTCCGGCGTGCATATTCTTTCAGGGAACGACAATTGGACCGTGTCTAATAACAAGATCTATCAAACAGCTACCAGGACATTCACTGGAGCGGCTGGTATCCGCTATTCCGCAATCACTCTCAATTCAACAACCGCAGGTAACCAAGGCGCTTTTACGGTTACCGGAAACACGATTGGATTTGGAGCCGCCAATGGTACAGGGACCACGACGATCACTGGAACGGGAACAGGACTTGGAAATGAATTCAAAGGCATAGATGCGCCAAGTGTTAATGCGACAACTGTGACCAGTATTCAGGGGAATACTATTTCCGGTATCAACGTAACTTCCAATCGAGCCTCAGCGACGACAAGTACCTCGGCTTTCATGGGTATGCTCTTAGGCACCACGACCGGCAGATTCGATATCGGGAACATTACCGGGAATACGATCGGGAGTTTGGACGGCTCAACAACGATTGTAGTTAGCCAGGCTTCGACTACCGCAAACAATGCGCCCGTCACCGGCATTTACGATAATAGTTTTGTGAGTGCCAACAACATCAACAATAATAATATCGGTTCGATCACGATAAATTCCGGAGGGACGGGGACAACCACCGGCTTCAGAGGAATACTGCTAGCTCAAACTACGGGCATTTCTGAAAAAACGGTGAACAACAACACCATTGGCGGAGCGGTTGCAGCGGGCGCTATCACAGATAACATTGTTGGCAGCTATGCGATGTACGCAATCCAAAACGCAAATGCCAACTTAACAGCCACCGGCAATACGATTCGCAACATGATCGGAAATGCTAATGGCGCTGTCGTCGTAATGAGCGGCATTCTCGTGACGGGAAGCACTGGCGTAAATACAATTTCGCAAAACACGGTTCATTCCTTGAGCAACACGGTAACGGGAGGCAGTGCCGGCGCCATCTATGCCATCGATTGCAGCCTGGCTACAGCCGCTAATGTTGTCGAGCGGAACCTGGTTCATTCCATATCAGTCACCTCTACCTTGACGGCTTATCAGATATTCGGACTTGTTATGAGAGGAACAGGAACCGCCACTTTCAAGAACAACATGGTTCGCCTCGGGCTTGACGCGGCAGGTAGTTCAATCACGACAGGGTTTTCTATTGTCGGTATCAGAGATATTGTCGGCGCAACGAGCAATTACTATCACAACAGCGTTTATGTAGGCGGCTCGGGCGTTGTCTCGGTTTCAAACACCTACTGTTTTCTTAGTGACGTTGTCACCAACACCAGAAACTACCAGGACAACATTTTCTGGAATGCGCGGAGCAATACTTCGGGTGGCATAGCCAACATTGCTATCAGAGTCGGCGGAACCGCGCCTAATCCTGCCGGACTGACCAGTGATTTCAATGACCTTTACTTTACCGGGACGGACGGCGCGACGGGGGTTTTCAACGGTCTTGTTGTTCCAACGCTTGCCGACTGGAGAACAGCAACCGGTCAGGACAACAACAGTCTTGCGGCCGACCCGCAATTTATGGCGCCTAATGCCGCGGCAGCAACCGTCAATCTGCACGTTCAACCGCCGAGTCCGGTGCTGTCGGCAGGCCTGTCGATTGGCAGCGTGACCAACGACTTTGATAACGACCCGCGGCCGGCATCCAACCCGGACATCGGCGCGGATGAAGTCGTTATGGCGGCGGGCGGTGTGATTGCGGCTGGGACTTACTTCAACGCCAGCGCCAATGACGGCGATTCGCTCGGCGGCGATGTCACGATCACGAATATGCTGACGTTGAATGGAAAACTGAGTACCGGAGCCTTCACCTTGACGATTGGCTGCAATGCTACGGTCGTCGGAGCCGGGGCGGGCAATTACGTGATTGGCAATCTCAAGAAAACCTTCTGTAGCATAGGCGCTTTCAACTTCGTCGTCGGAACCGCCAACGGATTCTCTCCTGTTGCGGTCAACGTGACAGCGGGAACCTTCCCAGCAGATTTCACTGTCAAAGCAGTGCAAGGCCCGCAGCCGAACATTGGGTCGCCAACGCATGCGCTGCAAAGATATTGGGTGCTGACGGCGACCGGCGTCACGGCCGACCTTACGTTCAACTATCTTGATCCGCCGGACGTACCGGTGACCGCTGTCGAAGCCAACTTCGTCATCCTTAAGTATGACGGAACGTTCACAGCGCCGGGTGGCTCGGTTAATACCGTTGCGAATACCGCAGCGATTACAGGGGTCACTTCATTTTCCGACTGGACCCTGGCAGAGCCGAATGCGCCTACTGCTATCGAACTCGCGTCATTGAAAGCGACCGAGTACGACACGGGGACATATCTGCAGTGGCAAACCGGAGCGGAGGTCAGGAATCTCGGCTTCAACATCTACCGCGACGAGGGCGGCAAGCGAACACAGGTAAACCCGCAACTGATCGCCGGAGGGGCGTTGCTGGCGGGCTCGGATACAGTGCTCAAGTCCGGGAAATCGTATTCGTGGTGGATCAGTTCGGCTTCGGGTAAGTCAGCCTCCCAGCTCTGGCTGGAAGACGTCGATCTGAGCGGACAGAGCACCTGGCATGGCCCGATCGGCGCGAAGCAGGTGGGAGGCAAGCCGCCGACGACAAGCGATGCGGCAGTCTTGAGCCAGGTCGGTGTTGCCGAATCGCAAGCGGGTTCCTCGGCCCAGGTCACGCGAAGCGCGGCTTTGACGCGAGTGGCAGCGAGTCAGATCAAGCTTCAGACCGATCTTGCGGGCAAGCAGGCGGTGAAGGTCTCGGTGCGTCGAGAGGCGTGGTACCGAGTGACTCAAGCGGATCTTCTCGCAGCCGGATTCAATGCCAAGGTTGATCCTCAAATGCTTCAGATGCACGTCGATGGGCGCCAGATTCCGATCAGCGTGATCACAAACCAGAAGCAAATCTCTGCAGTGGATTTCTACGGAAGGGGCATCGACGCAAGCTACACCGATGCGCGCGTCTACTGGCTGGTGGCGGGCACGCAGCCCGGACTTCGGGTGCCGCAGGTAAAGGGAGAAGGCTATCCAACCTCGTCGAGAAGCTTCTTCTACACGGTCGAGCGAAAGGACAGGACGATCTACTTCTCGTCGCTTAGAAATGGAGAGAAGGAGAACTTCTTTGGAGCGGTGATCGCGAGTAGTCCAGTGGATCAAACGCTCAATCTCCAGCACGTGGTCCAAGGCGCAACGGGGCAAGCTCAGCTTGAAGTTTCACTACAAGGAGTGACGCAGCTACCGCACCGAGTGTGGGCGTACCTCAACGGCACGTTTGTGGGTGAACTGATGTTCAACGGGCAGGCACAGGGCGTGGCAAAGCTGCCGGTATCACAGACGCTGCTGAGAGAGGGAGACAATCAGGTGAGGTTTGAGGCGCAGGGCGGGACGGGCGATGTGAGTCTGGTGGACTGCGTCCGGCTTGGCTATTTCCATGGCTTTACGGCTGACAACAATGCGTTGAGATTCACCGCAACGGGAGGACAGGCAGTCACGATAGGCGGATTCGGGAGCGGAGCGATTCGAGTGCTGGATGTTACCGATCCCGATTCAGTGCGAGAGGTCGTTGGCAAGGTACAGCAAATGGATGACGGCTACTCGATCACGGTGGCGTCGCCGCAGCCTGGCGAGAGAGTTTTGCTTGCCGGGATAGACGATGAGCGAAGCCGGCCGGCGAGGGTGACGGACAACAAGGCTTCCAACTTGAGATCGGCGGAACACGCGGCAAACCTGGTGATCATTGCGAATCGAGAGACGAGTTCAAGCGTTGAGCCGCTAAGGGCGAAGCGTGCGAGCCAAGGCTTCAAGGTGGAAGTAGTGGACGTCGAGGACATATTCGATGAGTTCAGCTTCGGCAATAAGTCGCCTCAGGCAGTGAGGGACTTCCTTCTGTATGCGCAGACCGGATGGAAAGTTGCGCCGCAGTATGTGCTGCTGGTTGGCGACGCGAGTCTTGATCCGAAGGGATATCTTGGGTACGTGGATTCCGACCTGGTGCCGACCATGCTGATCGACACGGCGCTGCTAGAAACTGCGTGGGATGACGGGCTGGCGGACTTCAATTGGGACGGAATACCGGAGCTTGCAGTGGGGCGGTTGCCGGTGCGCACGGGAGAAGAGGCGGCGCGGATGATCGAGAAGATTGTTGCCTATGATCAGTCCAACCCGTCGGGGAGTGTGATGCTGGTAGCGGACGGCAACGAAGGGTTTGACTTCGAAACGGCGAGTCTCAACCTCGTGTCACTGGTGCCCGGGAGCCTGAAGGTAGACGTGCTGAATCGAGGACAGTTGGATCCTGCAATCGCGAGGTCACAATTGATGGACGGAATCAACCGCGGTCAAAAGGTGGTGAACTATCTTGGCCACGGATCGGTGAACGTGTGGAGAGGGGGCCTGCTGACAAACGAAGACGCGGCGGGGATGGTCAATGGGCGTTTGCCGTTGTTTGTGATGATGACGTGTCTGAATGGGTACTTCCAGGATCCGGGCGTGGATAGTCTGGCGGAAGCGCTTATGAAATCGCGGGGCGGCGCGATCGCAGTATGGGCATCGTCGGGGATGACTGGTCCGGATGGACAGGCTGCGATGGATCGGCAGGTGTTTGAGCTGATCTTCAGATCGAGCAACATCAAGGGACAGGCGCCGACCTTGGGAGAGGCAATGCTGCGAGCCAAGAGAGGGGTTGGTGATATAGACGTGCGCCGCACATACACTTTGTTCGGCGACCCGACCACCCGCTTAAGGTGACGGGGCGGTGTTTGCTCTGACCGCTTGCCAGCGAGCGGTCATCATCTGAAGTGCGTTGACGCGAGGCGAAGCTGTCGTGTAACAATTGCGAAGGACAATCTCAGGAGGTTGAGGTTGCCAAATCTTTCGAGACCCCCTGCCTAAGAATGGAGTCGAGCGGAATGCAGAGATTTGACCGCCTTGCCTGGGCAGAGGGCATATCAATTCGTTCGTATGGTGTGCGAATAGGACTTCGAGTCGACAAACTCGGAGCTCTGAAGGAGTTTCTTCAAGTCCTTCCGCCAGGTTGGAAGCTGACGCGATCGCAGATAGTAGACCGGATGTACTCGATAGTTGTCGGCGGCGACGGCGCTGGGCGCAATGGGCGGAAGAGCAACTTTGTATACGCGGATGGGACGCGAGTGGCTCGGACGCCCGAACTACACCAAGCTTTGGACGCGTTCGAATCGGACCTTCAGTTGTACGTGGCGGAGATGTCACCGCACAGGCTGTTCGTTCACGCGGGAGTGGTTGCGTTGAGGGGGAAGGCTGTCGTGATACCTGGCCGAAGCTTCAGCGGAAAAAGCACGCTGACCAGCGCGCTGGTAAAGGCTGGTGCGACCTACTACTCGGATGAGTACGCGGTGCTGGACACGAAGGGCTACGTGCATCATTATGCGCGGCCGCTGTCGATCAGGGAGAACGGGCTCCTCGAGAAGCCAAAGAAATACAAAGTCGAGACGCTTGGCGGGCGGGCCGGGGCCAGGCCGCTTCCGGTTGCACTGGTAGTTGTAAGCAAGTACAAACCTGGCGCAAAGTGGCGGCCCCGAGAACTTTCTGCGGGCGAAGGAGCGCTCGAACTGATTGCCAACACCGTTTCAGCGAGGCGTGAACCTGAGAAGGTTCTGTCAACGCTGAACCACGTCGTCGCTGGCGCGGCGGTGCTAAAAGGGTTTCGCGGTGAGTCGAGCCAGGTCGTAGACTTTATTCTCGATAGACTGGGTCGTTAGCGGGGTTTTTATTGACAATAACGGGTTTGCGGGGTATAACGCACTCGCAGTGGATGCTGCTGCTGCGAAGAAACGGAGCCATCAATGATTAGCAAGAAGGACCACTTTACACCGAAGGCGCGCCAGGAAGGGCTGGTGGTACAGCAGCTTGAGGACGAAGTACTGGTTTACGATAATGAGCGGTTCAAAGCTCATTGCTTGAACCGGACTGCGGCGCTTGTGTGGCAGCACTGCAACGGCAAGAAGACCATCCAGGATATCGCGCTCGCGCTCGAGAAGGAAGCAGGGTCGCCGGTAGGCGAAGAAGTGGTTTGGCTGGCTTTGGGTCAACTCGGAAAATCGCGGCTTCTGACCGAGCGGGTGATGCCTGCGGCAGGCAAAGCCGGAATCTCGCGGCGTGAAGTAATCAGGCGAGTTGGAATCGCGACGGCAGTTGCCTTGCCGGTTGTAACGAGCATCGTAGCGCCGAAGGCCGCGCAGGCAGCTAACTGTTTGCCCTCCGGCTCGACTTGCACGACTGCAGTTCAATGCTGTTCGAACTTGTGTCCGGGTGCTCCCTCTTCTGGCGTTTGCTCATAGACAGCATCATCAGAGTTACTTGGTTGTGCCTTTCCGTTTCCATTTCTCCTGGGAGGTCGGAGACCGACCTCCGTGGCCTTGTTCCGAATAAGACACAAACCCGGCGAATTGGTGGCGCGAATGTTGCGCGGCTCTTGGCGGCGCAACCCTCCCGAGTTTGACCTATCCGAAAGCGAACTTGACCAGGTAGTCCCGCTGTTGCTTGCATCGGGAGCGGCAGCACTCGGCTGGTGGCGAGTCCGCAACTCAAGTCTTAAGAAGACGCAGCCAGCCCTCGAACTTCAGCAAGCCTACCGGCTTCACTCGCTTCAATCGGCTCTTCACGAGTCCGAGATCAAGGACCTGGTCACGCTTGCCCGCGACGCAGGAGCGGAGCCGGTGCTTGTCAAAGGGTGGGCGGTCGCACGGATGTATCCGGAGATGGGTTTGCGTCCGTATGGCGACGTCGATCTGTGCTTCTCAAAAGAGAGCTACGCGAAAGCTGAGGCCGCATTTTCAGGGCTTGATCGAACCACGTATCAGGTCGATCTCCACGAAGGCTTCTCGAAGCTGGACGGTCAAAGCGCAGAGGAACTGCTTTCGAGGTCGAGGACGATTAGCATCGGCGGATTGGATGTACGAGTGATGGGAGCGGAAGACCAGCTTCGCATCCTGTGCACTCACGCGTTGCGGCATTCGGTATGGCGTCCGCTCTGGTTGTGTGACATTGCTGCCGCCGTCGAGTCCCGGGCTGCGGACTTCGATTGGCAAAGGTGTTTAGGCCGGGATGCTCGCGAGGCCGATTGGGTGGCGTGCGCTATCGGTCTGGCGCATCGGTTTCTGGGAGCAGAAATCAAAACGACTCCGGTCGAGCGGCGCGCGAACGAGCTGCCGGGTTGGTTGGTGCGGCGCACGTTGAAGAATTGGGATGCTCCCTTCCCAGAGCTGTACCCTCCGCTTTCGTACACGCGGCAATTTGTGACTTACTTTCGCGATCCCACCGGAATGCTGAGAACTCTACGGATGCGCTGGCCCGACCCGATAGAAGCGACTATTCGAATGCGCGGTCCGTTCAACCGGTTTCCCAGATGGCCATATCAGATAGCAAACGCCGCCGGCCGAATCACGATGTTCCTCGATGGACTGCGTAGATCAGGTCCGAAACTCGACTAAACCCGACCCAAGGTGACTCCAGGTGGCGCGGACCAGCCGGCACGAAAAGCTCGCGCTCAAATCGAATTTTCCAGGCCTATCTTGTTCGCCATTGGAATGGTTCTAGCTGGTTACGAAGCGAGCTAACCCGTTTCTTTGGATTGTGTTGACAACCTCGCGAATGCCACAGTATGCTGTGTGACGCTTACGGAATTCTTTCGCAGTTTTCAGTCTTGGATACAAACTTGAGCCAGTGTGAACGCCTGAGTTCTTTCAGATGCGGTGCCAGCCCCACCACCAAAGAGCAGACGCGCGTTTGAAGCGAGAGAGGGCAGGCATGGGGCTTGTCTTCTCCATGCGTCAAAGTCCCGTTACTCTGGAGCTGCAAGCGTTGTTAAGGATCCAAGCGCCGCTGTATCCCCGAACAGAGACTGTCGTGGGGCGCAATGTTGATAAGGCGCGCTGCCGCCGTGTGCGGCTTCCCGTCATGGGCTTAACCGTTGAGGGCGTAGCCTCGCGCTCAAGACGTGTTGGTGTTGTGGCCTTCAACAACATCAGCCTGAACATAAGATAGAGCGAAGAATGGTTCTGCAGTTAAGTTTCGGCAAAAGAGCCGCCAGAGCGGCGCTGGCAATAGCGGCGCTTGGTATTTGCGGCGGATTGGTGTGGATCGCCTTCTACCAGTTTGTTGTCGGGACGCTCTCCGACGAACGGCTGCTGGTGTCTCGTAATCTTCTACAGATTCCGGTCGAGCGGTTTCCAAACTCCTCGCGGTTGAACGCCCGATTCGCACAGAACGAGGTTTTGGAGGGCGAGCGCGATCTGGGGCGCGCGGAGTTCCACGCGCGGCGAGCGGTCAACCTGTCGCCTTACGACTACCGGCTTCGGCTTACGCTGGCGTCGGCAAAGGAAGCGAGTGGCGACCGGGCCGGCGCGGAGGACGCGCTAAAGGAAGCGCTTGCGTTGGCGCCGACGAACGGGGACGTGCACTGGCGAATGGCGAACTTGCTGGTTCGAGAGGGCAAGCTCGCCGAGTCGCTTGATCATTTCAAAGTTGCGATCGCCTATGACGGCGAGTTGCTGGGGGCGACGCTCGATCTGATCTTTCGAGCATCGGGCGGGAACGTCGATACGTTGACCGACCTGATTGGAGACGACCAGCGCGCGAAACTGAAGCTCGCGCGATTCTTGCTTCAGCAGTCGAGAGTAAGCGAAGCGGTCGTGGTGTTAGGCGGAGTCGACCGGAGCGCGCGGCTGACTTCTCCGGATAGCCCGGCTTTCCTGAACGCGCTGATTGCCGCCGGCCAGTACGAGGTCGCCCACGGGCTATGGAGTTCGCTTGTGGGGGCGGACGCGCCAGGGACTCCGAAGCGCGAGACTCTGATGTGGAACGGTGGGTTCGAATCTGACATCTTGAAGGACTTCGCTCAGTTCGACTGGTCTTTGCTGCCAAACGAGTATGCGCGATTGAGTATCGACGGAACGGTCGCGCACAGCGGCGCTCGATCGTTGAAGATAACGTTCGCTGGAAGAGACACAACAAACCTCGACAACGCGATCAAGCAACTCGTGGTTGTGCGGTCAGGCTCGAGCTACAAGGTTGAGGGCTACGTGAAGACAAGCGAACTGGTCACCTCGGAAGGCCCGAAGGTCGTCGTGACCGACGGGGTTTCGGGTGCGTTGATCGCGGAATCGGATCCGATCGAGGCAGGCTCATCGGATTGGCGGCCGGTGTCGCTGACGTTTGTTGCGCCAAAGGGAAAGGTTGGTTCCTCGGCGGCAGTGTATGTGTCGATCAGGCGCAAACCAAAGTACAGTTACGATGAGCCGACCAAGGGCTCGGTATGGTTTGACGATTTTAGAATTGAGAGTCAGTAGTCAGTAGTCCGTAGTCCGTAGTCAGTAGTCAGTAGTCAGTAGTAATCCGCCGCTACGGACCAACGTATCTAGCACTGACCACTGACCACTGACCACTGACCACTGACTACGGACTACGGACTACTGACTACTGACCAATCACTAATGAGCGAGCGACTAGACAAAACGATTGCGGTCGGATTGCTGGTGACGGTGGTCTTCACCGCGCTGGCTCACGGCGCGGTAGAGTCGTGGTCACTGGCGCTATACGAGTTGATCATTACGCTGCTGCTGCTGATGTGGGCGATCAAGTCAATCCTGGACCGCAAGCTGAAGATCACAATACCGGCCATTGCATGGCCGATCTTCGCGCTGCTTGTCATCGGAGCGGCGCAGAGCATTTCGATCGGTGGCCCGGACACCGAGATCCGCAGCCTGTCGATGGACGTCGAAGCGACCCGAGCCACGGTAACGGTATTGTTCTTTTTGCTGATGTCGTTTTTGATCGCGGCCAATTTCCTGGACAGCCGCGAGCGGTTTCAAACGCTGATCAGGTTTGTGGTTGTGTACGGACTGGTGCTGGCGGTGTTCGCGCTGATCCAGCACCTCACGTGGGATGGCCGCTTCTACTGGTTCAGGCCGACCAGGGTGTACGCTGTGTTTGGTCCGTTCGCGAATCGAAACCATTACGCGGGTTACATGGCGATGCTTATTCCGGTGCCGGTTGGTCTCATCCTGAGCCGCGCGGTGCCGAAGGAAGCGTGGCTGCTGTTTGGGTTCGGCGCCGCGATCATGGGTTTGACAGTGGTGGTCTCGTTGTCCAGGGGCGGGATGGTGAGTGTGTTTGCGGGGTTGATGTTCGTCGCCGTGATGAGCGGCCGGCAAGCCCTGGCGCGCGGCGGCGCACGAGTGCGGCGATCAGCGGGCGGCCGGTCGCGCTCGCAAGCAATGGTTCGGACCGGTGCGGTGGTGGCCATTGCGATTGCGATCGCGGTCGGCGTCTTTTGGATCGGCGCCGAAGGAGTGATCAATCGGGCTGCCCAGTCGATTGACGAACAGTCAGCGCCTTCGCAGATGAGGTTCTTCGGGCGCGAATGGGTTTGGAGAGACACGTTGACGATGTTTTCCAACCACCCGATAATTGGCGCCGGGCTTGGCGCTTATGAAACCGTGTATCCAATGTACACTCACAGCAACGGGTATATGGTGGTTCAGTACGCGCACAACGACTACCTCCAACTGCTATCCGACGCGGGGATAGTTGGAGGCGTTGCCGGGATTTGGTTTCTGGTTTTGCTGTTTCGAGCGATCGCGCGGGGCACCCGCTCGGCTGACCCTTTACTGGCCGGACTGGCGGTTGGGTGCGGCGGCGGAATATTCGCGATACTGGTTCACAGTTTGTTTGACTTCAATCTTCAAATACCATCTAATTGTCTACTCTTTCTATTGCTGGCGGCGGTTGTTTCCAACATAGCCGCAACAGTGGATGAGGTCGCCCCTGCAGTAGCTTTGAAGGAACGGGCGGCCGCCGAAGCAGGCAAGTTAGCAACAGGAGTACCGTCATGAGAAACAAAACAATCTTCCGGCCCATGATAGTTCTGGGCCTCGCTGCCGCGCTGGCGTTGGTCTTCGCCGGCACAAGCGCGCAGACTCGTCCGCAGCAGCCGCAGGTGAAGCCGCCGGTTCCGTCTGGCGGTGATACCAGCATGACGCCCGGGATCCTTGTATCGCCGGATGAGGACTATCTTATCGGACCTCGCGATGTGATCGAGATCAAGATCGACGACGCACCGGAGCTTTCAATCACCGCTTCGGTGAACGCCGACGGCACGTTTCTGATGCCGTACCTCAAACGGGTGAAGGCCGGGGGCAAAAGGACCGAAGACCTGAGCAAGGAAATCGCGGACGGGCTGCGGGGAAAGTACCTCAAAGACCCAAACGTCCTTGTAGCCGTCAAGCAGTTCAACAGCCGCGCTTTCTTTATTCTCGGCGCGGCAAGAAGGCCCGGCGTTTACCAGATCGAAGGACACCCATCGCTGATCAAGCTGATAACGGTGGCGGGGGGACTGGCCGAAAATCATGGTTCGACTGCGTTCATCCTTCATGAAGTGAAGAAGGACCCGCGTTCAGACGCGGGAGAAGCCGCAAAATCGATACCTGCCGCCGCCGACGCGCAGAACCTCGTGTCCAAGACGGCCGACAAGACTTCTGACGATGAGCCGGAGTTCGTTGTTAGGACCATCAATATCAGCAATCTGTTCAGGGGCATAGTCCCGAAAGATAAAGAAATGATTCTTGAACCCGGCGACATCGTAAACATCCCGATCGCGGATGTCTTCTTTGTTGCCGGCGAAGTGAACGCGCCGGGTTCGTTCCCGTTGACCGATGGGACTACCCTCCGGCAGGCGGTCGCGCTGTCTCAGGGATTGACTATAAACGCGGCCTCGACCCGATGCGTGGTATTCCGGCAAGACCAGGCCACCGGTCAACGGCAGGAGATAGCCGTTGACGTGGGCGCGGTGATGAAGGGAAAGGGCGAAGATATCGCGTTAGTGGCAAACGACATCGTCATCATCCCAAACAGCAAGATGAAGACCATAGGCAACTCCGTGCTCAAGGCGTTGGGTACGGGCGCTATTCAGCGAGGCGTATACCGTTACTAACATTTTGAGGCTGAAGCCAACTTCGCGCCGACTTGATGCGTTGGCTTTGACCGACTGACACTCCTGCTGTCTGAGGAGCCTTTAAGAATGCCTGACGAGAAACTAGATCTGGAAAAACTTCCGATTCCGCTGGATATCCTGGCGAGGGAGACCGGCGGACTGCGGCCTCATTATCCTAACGCGTATGGTTACACCACCGGGCCCGACACTCAAAAGATCCATCTGCGCGAACTGTGGCGCACGGTCAGCAAGCGCAGGTGGTTGATCCTGAGCATTGCTTTGATCATCACGACGCTGGTTGCGATCGAAGTCTACCGGACCAAGAATACCTATCAAGCGTCGACGTTGATCGAGATCGGCAAGGACTCGTCGACGCTCGGCCGCCCAGGCAGCATCTTTGGCGATGACTACGATCCTTTTTACATGGTGAACATCAAGACCAAAATGTTGATGGTCAAGAGCCACTCATTGCTTGAAAGCGTCGTGCTCGGAAAGAAGCTCGACCAGAATCCGCTTTTCATCGGGAGCCCGGGCAAGAAGACGGTATGGGAAGCGCTGAGAACCATGGGCGCGAAGGTCGGGCTCAAGGATGCGAGCACGAAGGACGCCTCGGAGACCGATCCTAAGGTCATCACGTTGAGCACGCCTGATGACGAGTCGCTTCGCAGCAAGGAGGAGAAAGAGAGAATCGAGCGGTGCATCGCGATGCTGGAAGGCGGATTGAGCGTCGATCCGGTTAAAGAAACCAGGGCGCTTCGAATTTCTTATACTCACACAGATCGCGAGTTGGCGGCCGAGTTGGCCAACGGCGTGGCGCAGGAGTTCCTTGATCGCAACTTCGAGAACAAGACCGAAAGATTCACGAACGCCGCGGACTGGCTCGAGCAAACGACCAACAAGCTGAAAGCTCAGGTTCAGCAATCGGAAGAAGCGCTCGCCCGGTACACGCAGGAACATGGGATTTTCGCGACGGACAAGGACGGCACACTGACTTCGACCAAGCTTCGGAGCCTGCACGATCAGCTCTTGCGAACATCGACCGACCGGATGGTGAAACAGTCGCTTTATGTAGAGGTGAAGGAGGGCCGGGTCGAGAGACTGCCCGAGGCGTACGGAGACTTGCTGTTCAAGTCGTCTCCAAAGATCGCCGATCTTCAGAAACAGCTCAGCGACCTCCAGACCGAGGCGGCAGAGCTGCGGGTCAAATATGGGCCGGAGAACCGTCATATGATGGAGGCGAATGAGAAGATCGCGGCTATCAAGGAGCAGATCGACGACAGCCGCAAGTCGCTCGAGGAAAAGCTCAAGAACGAATATGAGCGCGCGGTTCGCGACGAGGGCATGCTCAAGGTGGCGCTCGGCCAGGCCAAGGGTGAAGCCATCCAGCAAAACCAGGACGCGATTCAGTTCAACATCCTCAAGCAAGACGTCGACACCAACAAAACGCTCTATCAAGACTTCCTGGGGAAGGCGAGCCAGGCAAACGCGCAGCGCGCGGAACAGCAAAACAACCTGCGGGTGATCGAGCCGGCCCAGGTTCCCAGCTTCCCGGTCGGACCGCGGCGGATGTTCACAATCGTGCTCGCCCTGTTGCTCAGCACCGCAGCAGGCGTGGGTCTGGCGTTCTTCCTCGACTACCTGGACAACACGATCAAGACCGTTGCGGATGTCGGCCGCTATGTGCAATTGCCGGCGCTCAGCGTGATACCGGCTGTTGCGACGAGCACGCCGCGCAGACTGTCAGCGCGAGGGAAGAGGCTGATCTCGAAAGGAGCGCCGAACGGCTCGGCGAGCGCCGCGACTCAGCTCGCCTCGCTCGACAACCGGTCGTCGGTCGCGGAAGCCTATCGTGTGCTTCGAACATCCGTGCTGCTGTCGGCAGCCGGTCACGCTCCCAAGACGATACTGATCACGAGTGGACAGGCGGGCGAAGGTAAGACCACGACTGTGGTGAACACGGCGATCTCGCTTTCGCAGATGGGCGCCTCGGTTCTGATTGTTGACTGCGACCTGCGCAGGCCTACTACCCACAAGGTTCTTGGAGCGGACCACAGCCGCGGTTTATCGACATATCTTTCGAGCGAAAGCGTAACGCTTGACGAGGTGATTCAGAAGCTGCCGATTGCCAACCTTTCGCTGCTTCCGTGCGGACCGATCCCGCCGAATCCCGCCGAGCTGATAATCTCCGACCGAATGAAGGACATGCTGAAGGAGTTGGCGGAGCGTTACGATCACATACTTGTCGACTCGCCGCCGCTGATCAACGTGACCGATCCGGTGATCCTCTCGACGATGGTGGACGGAGTGATACTTGTAGTGCACGGCGGCAAGAGCACCCGCGACGTCGTGCGACGCGCGCGCCAGGAACTTACCAACGTTGGAGCGAAGATATTCGGAGTCGTGCTTAACAACGTAGACCTCAAGCGCGAGGGGTACGATTACTACTACTACAACCGCTATTACTCCGGGTATACACAGGATGGCGCGGAAGCAAGCCATCAATAGCAGCCCGCGCGAATCACGCCCGCCCGGAATGAAATCCACACAAGCATCGCAAAGCCTGGCGAGTGTTCCTTCGGTGCAGCTTGTGAACTTGCCGATCATCACCGACCGGCGCGGAAGCTTGTCGTTCGCAGAATATGGAGATCGCCTTCCTTTTGTTCCGAAGCGCTACTTCGTGGTTTTCGAGGTGCCCGCCGGCGAGGTGCGCGGGGCTCACGCACACCGGACAACCGAACAGTTTCTGGTGTGTGTGAAAGGCAGCGTTTCGATCGTCGTTGACGACGGCAGAAACAGCGAAGAAGTAATCCTGAACAGCGCAGCGGCAGGGCTCTACATTCCTCCTAATATCTGGGCGACTCAGCAAAACTACTCGCCCGACGCCGTGCTTCTGGTTCTTTCCTCCGATGTGTACGATCCCGAAGAGTACATCCAAGACTACGATGAGTTCAGAAACGCTGGTGCATCAAGATGAGCGTGAGACCGCAAATGAACCCGGAAGTTCCGTTTCTTGATTTGCGAGAGTCGTACCTCGAGCTCAAGGAAGAACTCGACGCTGCATGCCGAAGAGTGATGGACTCGGGTTGGTACATCCTTGGCGAAGAGGTGAAGGCTTTCGAGCGGGAGTTCGCCGAGTATTGCGGGACCAGGCATTGCGTTGGAGTTGCGAACGGCCTTGAAGCGCTCGAGTTGATCCTTCGCGTCTACGGAATCGGACCCGGCGACGAGGTGATCGTTCCGGCTAACACCTACATCGCGACCTGGCTTGGAGTCTCGGCAACCGGAGCGGCGCCGGTCCCGGTCGAGCCGAACGGGGGAACTTACAACATTGATCCCGGCCGCATCGAAGCCTCGATCACGCCTCGAACGAAAGCGATTCTTCCGGTTCACCTGTACGGTCAACCGGCCGAGATGGATGCGATCAACGAGATCGGCGCTCGTCGAGGACTGAGAGTCATCGAAGATGCGGCGCAGGCTCACGGCGCGCGCTACCGCGACCGGCGCGCAGGCAGTCTTGGGGATGCGGCGGGTTGGAGCTTCTATCCGACAAAGAACCTTGGCGCGTACGGCGACGCGGGCGCTGTGACAACCGACGACGGCGAATTAGCAGAACGCGTGCGAGTGCTGAGGAACTACGGGTCTAGGGAGAAGTATTACAACGAGGATAAGGGGATGAACAGCCGGTTGGATGAGCTTCATGCGGCGCTGCTGCGAGTGAGGCTCGAGCATTTGGACAAGTGGAACGCTCGGCGCACCCGCATCGCTGGGATGTACCTTGAAGGGTTGAAGACGGCTGACGTGATGTTGCCTGCGGTCGCGGACGGGGCGGACCCGGTTTGGCATTTGTTTGTGATCCGGTCGAAGCGGCGCGACGAGCTTCAGAGATACCTGAAATCGGTCGGGGTGAGCACGCTGGTTCACTATCCAGTTCCGCCGCACTTGCAGAAGGCTTACCTAGAGATGGGTTTTGGGGAAGGGTCATTGCCGGTGTCTGAGACAATTCACCGCGAGGCTTTGAGCTTACCGATGGGACCTCACCTATCCGACGAAGATGTGATATGTGTCATCGAAGCCGTCCAATCATTCGTCGGTCAGAATTCAGGTAATTGATGTGAAAGAATAGAGCCGATTGAGGAGCCGTATTAATGAAAGTAGTGATCCTTGCTGGAGGTCTCGGCACACGTCTGGCTGAAGAAACCGAAGTGACGCCCAAACCGATGGTTGAAATCGGCGGCCGTCCGATTCTTTGGCACATCATGAAGCATTACGCTCATCACGGCTTCAAAGAGTTTTTCATAGCGCTTGGCTACAAGGGCGAGATAATAAAAAGATACTTCCTCGAGTACTACAGCCTCAACGGAAATTTAACAATTGATTTCAAGAACGGCGAGATACTAACGCGCGATAAAGAGTGCGAAGATTGGATAGTGCATCTCGTAGAGACGGGACTTGAAACGAACACTGGTGGCCGCCTGAAGAGGTTGAAAGATTTTCTAAGCGACGGCCCTTTCATGCTCACCTACGGAGATGGCGTGTGCGACGTGAACCTGAAAGACTTGTTCCGATTTCATCGCTCGCACGACCGCATCGCCACGGTGACTGCGGTTCGTCCTCCGGCTAGATTTGGAGGTCTCGTGTTTGACGGCGACCTCGTTGCCGAGTTCGTTGAAAAGCCGCAGATCGGCGAAGGATGGATCAACGGCGGATTCTTTGTTTTCGAGCCTGGTATTTTTGATTATTTTGAAGGCGACCACAGCAGTCTTGAAGCCGATGCGCTTGAGCGACTAGCTTCTATTGGGCAACTTGCTGCATACCGGCACGATCAATTCTGGCAGTGCATGGATACGCTCAGAGACAAACGTCTTCTGGAACGTTTATGGGATCGCGGAGAGGCTCCTTGGAAAGTATGGTAAATGATTTCTGGCGTGATCGCCCCACTTTTGTTACGGGGGCAACCGGATTGGTTGGAGGCTGGTTGGTGCGTCGCTTGATTGATGCGGGCGCTGACGTGGTATGCCTGGTACGCGACTGGGTTCCTCAATCTGAATTGACGCGCGGCCATTTGATCGATCAGATCAAGGTCGTGCGCGGCGACGTGATTGATCAGCCGTTGCTCGAACGTGCGCTCGGCGAGTACGAGATAGAGACAGTAATCCACCTGGCGGCTCAAACCATAGTAACGATTGCCAATCGCAATCCCGCATCTACGTTCGAGTCGAACATTCGCGGGACGTGGGCACTGCTCGAAGCATGCCGGCGCAGCCCCGTTGTAAAACAGATTGTGCTCGCATCATCGGACAAAGCTTACGGTGATCAGGAGGATCTGCCGTATGGTGAAGAAAGTCCGCTTCAAGGCCGCCACCCGTATGACGTGAGCAAGTCGTGCGCGGATCTAATCGCGCAGAGTTACGCGATTACATATGACCTGCCGGTGGCAGTCACTCGCTGCGGGAATTTCTATGGCGGCGGCGATCTCAATTGGAATCGCATAGTGCCCGGCACAATACGTTCGGCTTTGCGCGGCGAGCGACCCGTCATTCGCTCGGATGGCAACCACGTGCGAGACTATTTTTACGTAGAGGACGGAGCCGCGGCATATATGACTCTGGCCGAACACCTCGCCGCCAATCCTGACTTAAGAGGCGAGGCTTTCAACTTTTCAAATGAAACTCAGGTGACCGTGTTAGAGCTCGTTAGCCGCATACTCGCGCAGCTGCAGTCCAACCTTGAGCCTGAGGTTCGCAACGAAGCTTCAAACGAGATTCGCCGCCAGTACTTGAGCGCAGCCAAGGCGCGGCAAGTTTTGAGATGGGAACCGCTGTTCACACTCGACGAAGGGTTGAAGCGAACAATCGAGTGGTATAGGAACCTTCTGAGACATTCACAATGACGAGCGAGCAAGTCTCTTGCCGGTCTTGCGGCAATAACGGGCTGACGACGATTCTTTCTCTGGGCCGCACGCCGCTCGCTAATTCATTGCTCACCCGAGAGCAGCTTGATGAGCCGGAAGACACTTACCCTCTCGACCTGGCTTTTTGCTCGCGCTGCGCGCTTGTGCAGATAACCGAGACGGTGCCGCCTGAAAAGCTTTTTAGAGATTATCTGTACTTCTCTTCTTTTTCAGAGACGATGCTCGGACACTCGGAAGCAATTGCCGAGCGGATGATCGGCCTGAAAAACCTGAACAGCACAAGCCTGGTGATGGAAATCGCCAGCAACGACGGTTACCTTCTTCAATACTATCGTCGCCGGGGCGTGCCTGTGCTAGGCATAGAGCCTGCGGTCAACATCGCTCGTGTGGCCGAAGAGGAAAGAGGAATCCCGACGCGCTGCGAGTTTTTCGGAGAAGCGCTTGCGCTGCGACTATTGGATGAAGGCAAGCGCGCAGACGTGATTCACGCCAACAACGTGCTGGCTCACGTTGCAGACTTGAATGGAGTCGTGCGCGGCATTCGAGTGCTTCTGAAAGACGGGGGCTGTGCAGTCATCGAAGTGCCTTACGTCAAAGACCTGATTGACCACTCGGAGTTCGATACCATTTATCACGAGCACCTGTGCTATTTTTCGCTCACGGCTTTAGACCGCCTGTTCCGGCGGCATGAATTAATCATTCAGGACGTAGAGCGTGTGCCGATTCACGGAGGCTCGCTGCGTCTGTTCGTATCGCCTGCGGGCCAGCGGCAAGCAGTCAGAGATCTGCTTGAAGAAGAAACGGCGTGGGGGGTGGACCGCCTGGGCTTTTATCAAAACTTTGCAGACAGGGTAGAAGACCTGAAAACACGCTTGCGCGACCTTCTCTGCCAGGTGAAGCGAGAAGGGAAGCGGATTGCGGCCTACGGCGCTGCGGCCAAGGGCAGCACCTTGCTCAACTATTTTGGCATCGGAAGGGAGACTCTTGATTTCGTTGTAGACCGCAGCACTCACAAGCAGGGCCGCTTTATGCCGGGCGTTCACCTGCCCATTTATTCGCCCGCACGGTTGACAGAAACGATGCCCGATTGCGTGCTCTTGCTTACCTGGAATTTTGCCGAAGAGATACTGGCTCAGCAATCAGAATATAGAGAGCGAGGCGGGCACTTTATTATCCCCATCCCTGAGCCGTGTATCGTTTGATGCGTAAAGATAAACCACAGAGGCGCAGTAGCATTGAACAAAAAGAACGTCTGCGCCTTTGTTGTCGAGAGGGCTTCGCTTGATCTTCACCGAGACAGAATTGAGCGGCGCGTTCATCATTGACGCCGAGAGGCTAGAGGACGAGCGCGGCTTTTTCGCTCGAACATGGTGCCAGAGAGAGTTCGAAGCGCGCGGTATCAATGCGCGACTCGCACAGTGCAGCGTTTCATTCAACAAAAAGAAAGGCACGCTCCGAGGGATGCATTATCAGACAGCTCCTCATGAAGAAGCGAAGCTTGTGCGTTGCACGATGGGTGCGATCTTCGATGTGATCATTGACCTGCGCCCGCAGTCGGGCACTTACAAACAATGGATTGCAGTCGAATTGAGTTCGGAAAACCGGACGATGCTCTACATCCCTGAAGGCTTCGCGCATGGATTTCAAACGCTCGTAGATGATACGGAAGTTTTCTATCAGATGTCTGAGTTCTATGCCCCGGCGTTTGCGCGGGGCGTCAAGTGGAATGATCCCGCGTTTGGCATTCAGTGGCCGCCTGATAACCAAATAATCTCGTCAAGGGATCAGCAGTATCCGGGTTTCTTTTGATGAAAAGAGTATTGCTCACCGGCGCAACCGGGTTCATTGGCCGACACTGCATCGCGCCGTTATTAGAAAGCGGCTATGAAGTCCATGCGGTATCATCAAAAGCGCAGGAGGAGAGAGCTTTACACGCGAATCAAGAATTTCGAGATGTTCGCTGGCATAAAGCTAACCTCTTGGATTCCGCGCAAGTCACCTCTCTAGTAGGCGAGGTGAAGCCAACTCACCTTCTGCATTTCGCTTGGTATACAGTGCCAGGATATTACTGGACTTCTTTAGAAAACCTCCGCTGGGTTCAAGCGAGTCTTGACTTGTTACAGGCATTTGCGGTGCATGGCGGGCAGCGCGTAGTGATAGCGGGTACTTGTGCTGAGTATGATTGGAAATATGGATATTGTTCTGAGCAGCGAACGCCTCTTTCACCGGCAACTTTATATGGAGCTTGCAAACACTCGCTCCAAATAATGCTAGAGGCCTTTGCCACACAAGCTAGGCTCAGTGCAGGCTGGGGACGCATCTTCTTTGTCTATGGTCCATATGAGCACCCCTATAGATTTGTCTCTTCAGTTATTAATGCCTTATGCCAAAGTAAACCTGCCCGTTGCTCACATGGTAATCAGATGCGCGACTTTCTTCATGTTGAAGATGTCGCCGATGCGTTTGTTGCGTTACTAGAAAGCGTTGTGTCTGGTCCTGTAAATATTGCATCAGGATGTCCCGTTGCTTTGAAGGATATTGCTTATAGGATTGCTAAGAAGCTAAACCGGGCAGATCTAATTCAATTAGGTGCTATCGCTTCTCCTGCGGACGAACCACCGCTGCTGGTTGCTGATATTAGCCGTTTGTGTGGTGAAGTGGGCTGGCGGCCAAAATGCGATTTGGACCAGAGATTAGAGCAAACGATAAGCTGGTGGAATTCCTGTCTGACTAATGATAGACAATAAGGCAAAAAGCCTATGCCCAATCTGCGGATGCCGTTCACTGATACATTTCTTGAGCCGTAAGCAAGTTCCTGTTCATCAAAATCTTTTATTTGATGAACAGGAATCTGCCACAAAAATAGCTCGTGGTGATTTAGAACTGATAATTTGTGAAGCCTGCGGATTTATTTTTAATCAGGCTTTTGATCCCTCAAAGCTCAGTTATGGTGAGGCTTATGATAATACCCAAACCTGGTCGCCAGCATTTGATGAGTACCTCGACGGCTTAACGCAGTATTTGATGTTTGAGAAGTCTATCCAGAACTGTCGTGTTGTGGAAGTGGGATGTGGCAAAGGCCAGTTTTTGAAAAAGCTGATCGGAAATGAAAAGGCTGGAAACAGTGGCTATGGATTTGATCCTAGCTATACCGGTCCAGCAAGCGAATTCAACGGACGTCTACAATTTAGAAAGTGCTATTATGGCCCGGAATGCGCTGATATAGTCGCCGATGTGGTTATCTGCCGCCACGTGATAGAGCATATACCGGAGCCTTTAAGTTTGCTGCGCACGATCAGACAAACCATGACCGGGGCTTCCCCTTCGCGCATCTTTTTTGAGACTCCCTGTGTTGAATGGATACTGCGCAATCAAGTTATCTGGGACTTTTTTTATGAACATTGCTCGTATTTCAGTGCTGCATCCCTCACAACTGCATTTGAAGCCGCTGGTTTCAGAGTCGAGAAAGTCCATCATTCGTTCGGAGATCAATACCTTTGGCTAGAGGCAGGTATCTCTATCGAGAGACCGACGCTAACGAAACAACCCGGCTCTATCCCGCTTTTTGCTAGGCAATTTGCGATAGCCGAAGGTGAGGTTGGAAAGGTCTTTCAGGAGAAAGTAGAGAATCTGGTAGCCAGAGGGAGGATTGCGCTCTGGGGCGCGGGAGCAAAGGGAGTAACGTTTGCCAATCTCGTTGATCCTGAAAGGAAATGGATAACCTGCGTCGTTGATCTCAATCCACAGAAGCATGGTCATTATCTTCCAGGCACTGGACATCAGATAGTGGATTACCGAGAACTCGCTGACTACGGCGTAACTGCCGCGATCTTGATGAACCCCAATTACCGTGAGGAGAACTTGGCTCTTCTACAACAGGCGAACTTACATATCGATCTGATTGCTCTATAAGGACCGAAGAATGAAGCTAATCATTGATACAACCGAGAAAATCCTCATCCAGGAAACAGCTCGAGAGCGGCGCATTCTCAAGCTAGATACGAAAGAAGCCTTTGAACTCATATCCAAACAGTGGATTAAAATAGGTTGGAGTCAAAAATACTCATACACATTTAGCTGGATGGGGCGACCGATTATTCAGCTTCCAGAAGATATGGTTCGAATACAGGAAGTCATCTATAAGGTTAAACCGGATGTGATTATTGAAACCGGAGTAGCTAACGGTGGTTCACTGGTCTACTATGCTAGTTTGTTCTCGGCCATGGGAAAAGGCAGGGTGATTGGAATTGACATCGAGATTCGGCCACACAACCACCGAGCGATTGAGGCGCACGAGCTGTTTCCTCTCATCACTCTTATTGAAGGCAGTTCCATAGCCCCGGATGTAGTCCGTCAGGTCAAGGCTCTGGTCAAGCCCGAAGAATCAGTCATGGTTGTTCTGGATTCATGCCACACCAAAGAGCACGTTTTGGATGAGTTGGAGGCTTACCATTCGCTGGTCACACCCGGTTCTTACATCGTGGCGACAGATGGCATCATGCGAATTCTTCATGACGCGCCGCGAGGCAAGCGCGAATGGGTGTGGGATAACCCGGCGGCTGCTGCTGCGGAGTTTGCTGAACGTCACCCGGAGTTTATTCTGGAACAGCCTGGTTGGCCTTTTAACGAAAGCGAGTTGAGCGAAAACGTCACTCATTGGCCCGGCGCGTGGTTGAAAAGAATTTCGTAATCGCACGCAATCGGTTAACGACTTCGACCTTTTAGAAGGATTAACTGAACCAGGCAAGCGCGCATCTTTCCAAGCGAAATGAGTTTAGTCAAAAAGAACATAGCGGCCAGCTTTATCAGCAATGGCCTTGGCGCGATTTTAGCGATTGCCTTCGTGCCCGTGTACATACATTTCCTGGGCATTGAATCCTACGGATTGATCGGTGTCTCTGTCACATTGCAAGGAATGCTCACTCTGCTCGACATGGGGTTGAGCGTTACGCTCAATCGAGAGATGGCAAGACTTTGCGCCCAGGGGAACAAGGCGCAGGAGATGCGTAACATGGTGCGCACTCTCGAATTAATTTACTGGGCGGTGGCCGCGCTAATCGGTATTACAGTATTCGCTTTTGCTCCCGTTATTGCTCATCGCTGGGTGCATGCGTCTCAACTTTCGCAAGAGACTATCACCCAGGCGATCAGGATCATGGCCGTGATCATTGCCGTCCAATGGCCTTTCAGCCTGTATTCAGGAGGATTGTTGGGGCTTCAGCGGCAAGTGTTGCTCAGCGCTATCATGGTCAGCATCGCTTTAACGCGGAGCCTCGGAGCAGTATTCATTTTGTGGAAGGTTTCTCCCACTATTCAAGCATTCTTTTCATGGCAGATTGTTACAGCACTGCTTCAAACGGTTCTCGCAGCGCTGCTTTTGTGGCGGAATCTGCCTGTTGCTGATTGTCGGGCAAGTTTTCAACGCGATCTTCTTCGCCGCACATGGCGCTTCGCCGCAGGCATGAGCGGCATATCCGTGACGGTCTTAATCCTCACTCAAACCGACAAGGTCATCTTAAGCAGGCTGCTTCCGCTTGAGCTATTCGGTTATTACATGCTCGCCGCCGGCGTAGCAGCCGCGCCCATGATTTTAGTTAGCCCGTTCTTTACTGCCATGTATCCTCGCTTCACTCAATTGGTCACTTTAGGCGATCAGTTAGGATTAAAAGAGATTTATCATCAGAGCTGTCAATCTCTGGCCGCGATTATTCTGCCCATCGCAATAGTCATGGCTTTCTTTTCCAGAGAGATACTTTTTCTGTGGACACGCAACGCGGCCATCGCAGAGCAGGCGCATTTAATACTGAGCTTGCTGGTTACCGGCTTTACGCTCAACGGGCTGATGAACTTGCCATACGCATTGCAACTGGCTCATGGATGGACGAAGCTGGCGTTTTATGTGAATGTCGCAGCGGTAATCCTGCTTGTGCCACTGGTCATTATACTGACGATTTCATACGGGGGCGTGGGCGCAGCCATTGTGTGGGTCATCCTCAACGGCGGCTTTGTACTCATCAACATCCAACTCATGCACCGCCGCCTGCTCATAGGCGAACAGTGGAGATGGTATTTCGAAGATGTCGGCATCCCATTAGTTGCTGCGGCGGGCGCGGCATCGCTGTGCTTCGCCCTTTTCACAGCGAATATATCAGGCTTGCAATTGCTGACCGGCCTCACCGTGATTACTCTTTTCATAATGGCGGTGACGTTGCTTGCCACTCCTGCCACAAGGCTGACGCTTGTTAGATATATCAAATCCTGGAGAGTGCGTGTTGAAAACATCTAGCAGCTCTGCGAGCGAAAAGAAAATCGGTAGCCCAATCTTTTCAATCGTGCTGCCTACGATAGGGCGCTCGAACCTGTTTGAGGAAGCGATTCAGAGCGTGCTGTGGCAGACATTTTTAGATTTTGAATTAATCGTTTCCGATAACTCTGCAAACGGTTGCCTCAAAGAAGTTGTCGCCAGGTACTCTGCCGACACGAGAGTTCGATATATTCGTCCCGAATCTCAATTGAGCATGCCTGACCATTGGGAGTTTGCCACACTGCACGTTTTGGGCCGGTACGTGTTGATACTGACCGATAGAGAAATTATGCGACCGAGCGCACTGGCTTTATTGCGCCAGACAATTCAGGAATTCCGCGGCCATGACGAAGTGATCTTTTGGTATGAAGACACATCGTATCACTCTCCTGGCATACTTTCTCCAGGAGAGTTCACAGGCGATTGCAAGCTATGGGACTCCAAAAAACTGGCGGAAGCGTACGCCAGGTTTGAAGTCTCATTAACGCATCTGCCGTGCGCTTTAAACAGTTGCTATCGCGCCGATGTGGCTGAGAGGATTCGAAGCCGCCACCAGCACATGTTCTTCCCTCTTGCGCCGGATTATACCTCCGCCTTTTTGCTGTGCGCCTACACGGATGACATGGTATACCTCGACCGGCCGCTCTCCTTGCTTTGTGGCTCAATGAGTGGCAACCATATGAGCCTTTTGATTAACGGCCATAAGAAATACCTCGCTACTCTGGGTGTTGAAGCATTCACGCATACACCACTTCCATTGGATACGGTCACAAACCTTATTATTGATGACTTCCTTGCGATTCAAAAAATGGTGGGAGATCGTCTTTCGAGCGCGCATCTGGATATAGAAAAATACCTGCTGGCAAACTATCAGGAGATAATTCAAAAGGAGAAAGCAGGAACTTTAATTGATGTATCTGTCCTGTATGAACAGTGGTGGGAGTTCGTCAACGAACTGCCGCAAGCACAGCAGGCGCGAATCAGGCTCAAGGCGAAAGAGTTAGATATGAAGCGCAAACAGAGTATGGGTAAAGTTCGAAAAGTATCTCGCCAGTTAGGCCTCTGGCCATATTTGAGTATGCTAAGGGGTAGAATTCGCCGAGCGCAGCATCGCGTTACCGGTCGCCCAGTTTATAACAGCGCGCTTGATGCCGCGATGAAAACTGATTCGGTGCTGACGAATTCCGTATCCTGCCAGAAATGAATATTCTTGCTTATGTTCACCTGCGCAATATCTACGGATCAACCGGGCATGGGCGAGTCGCCCGGCAGATCACCGAGCATCTCGCGCAAGTCACAGAAGACACGCTGCACATCCTGGTCGACCCGGAAGACCATCGCAAAGTCGTTCACAAAGTCGGCGCGCCCTGGACGGAGTTCGCGTATCACTTCTTCAACCGCGACACGTCGCGCCAGCAAGCGCATTGGGTGTTTACCGGAAGACCCTTAGCCGAGCATTACTGGCCCGATGCCGAAATCGTTTACTGCACGTACGACTCTTACGTGCCGACGCGCCGGGCGAAGCTGGTGGTGACGCTGCACGATGCGGCGATCTTTGAAAGCGATGCGCTCCCGCATCGCTGGCTATTCTACCGAGAGCGGCTCAAATCGGAATTGATTTACCGTATTCTTTCGAGAAAAGCTGATCTGATTCATACGGTTTCTCACTTTTCGGCGGAGCGGCTCGCGCATTTTTTTCCAACTCTCCGTTCACGCCTGCGCGTTGTGCATAACGCGGTGTCACCGTGTTTCTTCTTGCCGATTTCCGCAGTAGGCAAACAGGCGTTGAAGGAGTTTGAGTTGATTGACCGCCCCTTCGTGCTTTTGCCGGGCGGACTGAATTATCGAAAGAACGCGGATCTTGTTTTGAGAGCTTGGCCTCTCGTTCATCAAATGCACCCGGAGGTTCAGTTAGTCGTCGCCGGTCATTGCGAACCAGACTACTTAGGGCCGGGTAGAGCCTTGGGGGAATCCGCGAGACTTACGGGTTTTGTTAATGACGAGGTTTTATGCGCGCTTTACGATGCAGCGCAGGTCGTCTGGTTCCCTTCACTTTATGAAGGGTTCGGCCTTCCGGTTCTTGAAGCGATGGCGCGCGGCACTGCAGTAGTCGCGAGCAACTCCACTTCGCTGCCGGAAGTGGCCGGCGATGCAGCGCTACTCGCATCACCTTCATCCGTTGCTGAGCAGGTTGAGGCCCTTGATGCTCTTCTGAAAGACTCGAGAATGCGGGAACTCCTTAGCAAGCGTGGAAAGCTCCGCGCGGAGTCGTTCACTTGGCCGCGTGCGGCAGCTCAACTCCGGCGACACTTCTTGTCATTAATTTGAACGTGCGGTTGTCGGTTGCGAATGGCGCAAGACACGCCCGCCGTGGAACATTTGACGCGTCACCATGAAAGACCGTTCGGAAAAGCGCAGATAGCTGAATCCCAGGTGACGTAGAGCATATGCAACCATATCCTAAGGCGGTTGTTGTTCTGGCGGGCGCTCGCGACCATTACCAATTGCCCTTAGCGCTTCACGAAGGCGGCTTACTTCAAGTGATGGTCACCGATATGTACTGGCCCGCCGATACGCAGTGGTTCTCATCGACCGTAGGCGGCCTACTTGGACGATCGCTGGTGTCTGCAAGGTCCTGCGCCGGGCTGCCTAGCTCCCGTGTTGAAGTATCTAAGCGCGCGATGGCCGCATTTCTTGGGATGAAGTTAGTACCGATCCTCAAACTGAACCGGGCGAAGGACCGAGCGCTTGGCAGACGGGCCCGGCAACTGGCTCTGAACAGTGGCGCGGCGCTAGTCAGCTACAACTACTACGGGATCGAAGCTTTCAAGGGGGAGGGGCAGAGAGTAGCTCATCGGATTTTGTTTCAGATTCAGGCTCATCCAAAGACACAACGCGAACTGCTGTTGGAAGAGCTGGAGCGGACGCCACGTGCCCGGTCGTCGCTCCGAGCCGAGTACGAACTCTCCCTGTCCGAACAGCAGTTTCAGGAACTGTGCGAAGAGCCCCAACTGGCCAATGGTTGGATTGCGCCCTGCAGCTTTGCAGCCGATACGCTTGCCGCGCACGGCGCGCCGCGCGACAGGATAAGAGTTGTCCCCTACGGCGTCGACAGCGCTACCTACACTAAGCGCGAGCGTCCTCCTGACAACAATGCCACTTTCAATGTCGCCTTTGTTGGCAGCCTAATACAACGGAAAGGGATATCTTACCTGCTTGACGCTGTTCGCCTGATGAAGCCGCCGCGAAAAGTCCAACTGACACTCTACACTCGAGGTCAGCTCGATAAGGAATTGATGGCCGGATACGGCGATCTGAATATGAGAATCAAAGAGGGGTTCTCAGGCACACGACTGGCCAATGAATTGCACAGTGCTGACGTTTTCGTTCTGCCATCCCTGGCAGAAGGCTTTGGTCTCGTGATTCTGGAGGCGATGGCGTGCGGCGTCCCGGTGATTGCAACCAACAACACGGGCGCCGCGGATCTGATAGACCAGGGCGCTCAGGGATTCCTCATACCGATCCGAAGCGCCGAAGCGATAGCTGAGCGACTAATCTGGGGTTTGGACCATCGCGACGAACTAGCCGCGATGGGGGAAGCCGCGGCAGCACGAGCGCGGCTTTTCACCTGGGAGCGTTTCAAGGTTGGAATAAGGGAAGCGTACTACCAAATGGTCGCTCCAATATCGTAGTCGGCTCTGCGAGTTGATGTTGGGAATAACGGAGTGAGTGAACTTTGTTTGAGTTGATAACATACGAAGATTTACCAACGGCTCTTATCGTAGACTTGTTCGTTCTCGTTCTTTGCTCGGTTCTGCTTCTGCGGTACGGTCGGCTTGCCCATTCGCATCCGGCTATTACTTACCTTATTTTCCATGCTCTTGTTGTCCCCTCTCGTTTGCTCGCAATTTTGGCAGGCGCCGAGACCTTGTTCAGTCAATTGCCCGGGGTCTGGGAACCAGTTAGTGAGGTGGAGATTGTTAGGGCGACCGTCTTAGCTGATCTAACGCTAATCATTATGACCATCGCGTGGATAAGGGCCTCTGTAATTGATAATAAAAAGCATCAAAACCAACCGCGTCAGAATAACCCGCAACCTATTACTCTATCACTGCAGCATATCTGGCGTGTTGCTTTGCTTGCCTTGCCTATCGGTATTGTTGGGTTGTTATTGTTAGGAAATATCCCCGGATTAGAAAGGCCAGAAATAGACTTAGGGGAATGGCAGGAGTCGAGCTGGCCTTTAATAACCATGACTTGGGCTGGCCTTGCGCTTCTGGCGCTCATATATTGGTATGGCTTTCGTTGGTGGCTATTAACACCGATCTTGATTTATTTGGCTATCATAGCCATTCAGGGTTCTTCGCGTGTTCGCTTCATTGTTCCGTTGATTCTATTAATCCAGATATATCTTGATCGGCGCGGGAGAAAGTGGCCTTCCACTATTATTGTAGTCATGATGATTGTCACCCTGGTGCTTTTCTTTCCTTTGAAGCAAATCGGCCGGATGACTCAAACAGGCGCAACCTTTAGCGAGATTAAGGATGTCTCAACGCAGACAATTAGCGAGGCAATGGCCGGTAAGCATGGCGATGAGACACTTCTGGATCAGTTTGCATCTTCTCTCACTCTAATTGATCGCGGAGGTAAGTTCTATTATGGAACTACATACTTGGCAATAGTCACTGCACCATTGCCGAGGCAGTGGTGGCCTGAGAAGCCTGGTATTGCTGATTATCTTAAAGATTTCTCGACTCCAGGGCGTCCTATGGATGTACTAGGGATGGTTATGAGTTTTATGGGCGAGTTTTATCTTAACTTTGGGTACATAGGTATTGTTCTGCTCTCTTATTTATTCGCTTACTGGTTAGCGCGCATCTACTTTCGGGCTTACCGGGCAAACTATTTTTCCGTCTTACGGTTCGGTTATCTTTTAATAGCTTGCAATCTTATACAGATATACAGGGATGGGTTAATGTCGCTAATCGTCTTCACGCTGGTTAACATGATGCCGCTGGCCGTTATCGTTATCCTTCATCGGATCATTCCAAAACGCTCAAAGCCCAATACATACATCCCTGTACCTTACCAGCACATTTCTAAGTATACGGACTAAGCTAATGCTGCGACTCACTGTCTGGATGGATGCGCCATCCTTTTATCAGGATGACTTGTTCAAAGCTCTAGCAGCGTCCGACGAGGTAGACCTGCAAGTTATTTTTGCGAGGGGGCTTCCAATCCATAGGATGCAGATAGGGTGGAAAGAGAGCCAGCAGCGGAACTATCGTTGTCTCACATTAGAAGCTAAATACTCTTTCGGAAAAGCCCTGCGTGCCGCATGGCTGCAAAAGGATCGAGTACATGTAGTCAATGGCATCTGGGCCGAGCCAGCGTTTGCAGCGGCACTGTGTGTACTTGGGTTGACGGGAGCCACCTTTGCTATCTATGCGGAAGCTCCAGATCCTGGGAAAACTCGATCTAGTATCAAGCGGTTAGCGCGTCACGCATTCGGCGCTTTTGTTGCTAAGCGTGCAAAGGGGTTACTAGCTGTGTCGCGCCTTGCCGCTGTCTATTTTACGAAGCTGGGTTTTCATCCAGAGCGAGTTTATCCCTTCGGCTATTTCCGAGCTAATCATTCCTCGCAGAATGACGTAGAGTGCCAAGCAAAAAAAGGTGGAACTGAAATAATCTTCATTGGTCAAATCATTCGGCGCAAAGGACTGGATATCTTATTGAAAGCTATGCAGCCGCTCTTTGCTAAATACCAGTCGCTTCATTTGACTATAATTGGCACTGGAGACTATAGACAGGCTTTGCAGGCGTTGGTACGTTCTGCAGGGTTTGAGGAGCGTGTCGTTTTTGAGGGGGTAATACCTCCCGACCAAATCCAGGCCCGGTTGGCGACAGCCGATTTGCTGGTCTTGCCTTCTCGGTGGGATGGTTGGGGGCTGGTTGTGAATGAAGCTTTCTCCGTGGGAGTGCCTGTTATTGTTTCAGATCGTTGTGGCGCATCTGATCTTGTTCAGGGCGGCACAAACGGATATGTATTTCATGCCGAGGACATCGATAACTTGCGTGAGTGTTTAGAGTCCTTCCTGAGTAGAAGAACAGATTGGGCGCGTTTTAAAGCAAATGCTCGTGCAATGGGAAATCGAATTTCGATTGAAGCAGTTGCCCCTTACTTTGTTGATTGTTTGAAACACATGGAGGGGAGTTTAGGTCCGCGGCCAAAGCCACCCTGGTTGTAATTTGCTGTACACATTAAAGAGAATTTCGAGTTAGATTTGGCAGGATTAACAATGTGCGGTATCTGCGGCATTTTTGAGTATGGGACGAATCATACGGTAGCGCCTGAGTTGTTGACTCGAATGAGAGAGACACTCCGTCACCGTGGACCTGATGATGCAGGATGTTACATAGCTCCCGGCGTGGGTCTTGCTACGCGCCGTTTGAGCATTATTGACGTGGCAGGCGGCCAGCAGCCTATATGTAATGAGGATGAATCAATCTGGATTGTCTTCAACGGCGAGATATACAACTATCAAGAACTGCGCGAGGAAGTGATCAAGAAGGGTCATCGCCTGCGGACGCGCAGCGATACAGAGGTAATCCTGCACCTGTACGAAGAATATGGCCCTGGCTGTGTAGAGCACCTGGACGGAATGTTTGCCTTTGCCATCTACGATCAACGCCCTCAAAGGTCGGCAAAAGGCTCTAATTCGAAATCCGGGCGACTGGTGATCGCTCGCGACCGCTTGGGAAAGAAGCCTCTCTATTTCGCTGATCTCGGCGACGCGTTGATCTTCGGCTCAGAGATCAAACCCATCCTGCAAGACCCGCGCGTAGGTAAGGATTTAGATTTCGAAGCATTGCATCACTATTTATCGTTACAGGTTATCCCTGCGCCCTATAGTATTTTCAAGGCGATTCGCAAGCTACCAGCCGGGTATTTGCTGGAATGTGATGCGGACGGAGCGCGCATAAGCCAATATTGGGATTACCTCAAGCTAGTCGACAACCACCACGCTTCTGAGCAGGAGGCAGTGGCCGAAGTGCGGCGCCTGCTATTCGATGCCGTCGAAAAACGACTCATTGCTGAAGTGCCGCTGGGGGCCTTCCTCAGTGGCGGGCTTGATTCCAGCGCTGTCGTTGCCATAATGAGCCGGATCAAGCAGCAGCCCGTTGATACGTTCTCTATAGGCTTTCAGGGGCCAAGCACTCATAACGAGTTGCCTTATGCGCGGATTCTCGCCAAACATTGCAACACTCGTCACCATGAATTTCTAGTCAGCCCCGACATTATCGAAACTGTAAATGAGATCGTTCACTATGCAGATGAGCCCTTGGGTATCTCTGCGGCTATACCAACGTTTCTAATTTCTAAAGCGGCTCGTGAGCACGTGACTGTTGTCCTGACAGGTGATGGCGGCGACGAAGTGTTCATGGGATATGGCCAATACATTTATGAGGAATGGGCCGAGAGATATAGACGTCTACCGATAGCTGTAGACCGCGTGCTAACTGCTCCTGCCAGAATGCTGTCCGTGCGGATAGATAATCCCGTGGGCCGATGGTCTAATCGGATAGCGCGTTTCGCCAGCAACGCTCGGCGCAGCCTCGGACAACGCCGTCTAGGTTGGGCTAGCGGGTTCTCTGAAATCGAGAAGCGACTATTATATAGCTCTGCGGCCAGCGCCAGCTTTAGTTTTGAATCTACAGCAAGCTTTATAGAAGGTAAGATTCAAACCAAGGGCATCCATAGATCAGCCCTACAGCAAAACTGCATGGATATACTTATCTGGTTACCCGACGAGATGATGGCTAAAGTGGACCGTATGACGATGGCGGCTTCTGTGGAGGCACGATGTCCGTTTCTCGATTGGAAGTTAGTGGAATATCTAGCAGGGCTATCTATAGATGTGAAAGTGCCTGGCAGTCGTTCAATGAATCTAAAACACCTATTGCGGCAGGCGGTATCTGACCTCGTCCCAATTGATCTCCTGCGCCGACCCAAGCGCGGCTTCAATGTTCCCTTAGATGCATGGTTTCGCGGCAGGGCGGGAGAGTATCTTGAATCTGTTTTGAGTCCTCAGCGCGTGCGACGGCGCGGCCTCTTCAACCCGAACGAAGTAACTTCTCTGTTAAAGCGCCACCAGGCCGGACAGATCAATGCGAGCAATCGCCTCTACACATTGTTGATCTTTGAGGTTTGGGCTGAGACTTACTTATGAAATTGTCCCTCATATCATTACTACATTGTCCGAAGTGTAAAGGCTCGCTTTCACTTATTGAGGCGCAGGAAACAGAGGGGGAGATAGAAGCGGGGAAACTTGAGTGCTCTGGTTGTCAGGCTATCTTCCCCATCAGGGGTTTCATTCCGCGCTTTGTCCAATCGGATAATTATGCAAGCAGCTTTGGCTTTCAATGGCAGCGCTTTCAGCGGACGCAACTCGATAGCTACACCGGCACCAATATTTCCCGTGATCGGTTCTTCCGCCAGACAGACTGGCCTGCGGAATCATTGGCGGGAGCGACCGTGCTGGATGCCGGCTGCGGCGCGGGGCGGTTTGCTGAAGTGGCGCTATCTTCAGGCGCCCAGGTGATAGCAATTGATTATTCGGAAGCTGTGGATGCCTGCTGGCGGAACTTTGCTTTACATCCTAAGCTTCATGTTTTACAAGCTGACATTTACGCGCTGCCTTTCCAAAGTGCTCGATTCGACTTTATATATTGCTTTGGTGTTTTGCAGCATACGCCAGACCCACGTATCGCCTTGCTTGCTTTACCAGTCTTGTTGAAGTCCGGCGCACAACTCGCAGTAGATATTTACATGAGACATTGGACCTCTATGCTGCATTTGAAATACTGGATGCGTCCAATGACTAGCAGATTACCTCGCTCAACCCTCTTTCAGACGGTCGAGCGCAGTGTGCCGTTTATTCTGCCAATAAGCCGGGCGCTAGGGCGATTGCCTGGCATAGGGCGTGCGCTTCGACGGCTAGTGCCAGTTGCCAATTACGAAGGCGTTCAACCATTAAACGAGCAACAACTCCATGAATGGGCGGTGCTGGATACCTTTGATTGGCTTTCACCAAAACATGACAAACCGCAAACTCCTGCAACTTTGCGATCCTGGCTCGTTGAGGCCGGTTTGGAAGATATTGAAGTAGCGAAAGTGGCTCACTTGGTCGGCAGGGGACGCAGGCCATTCGTTCAAACAGCCTCTTGTAAGAATTCATCCGTCGATGCAGCAATTGCTGTTACCTAGGTTATTAGTCCGCACGGCTTTAATCATCATGATCTGTAAGTACATATCTCAATCTCGTCTGCGCAATTGAGGAAAGCATAACTAGCGATTTTGAAGAACCAACGGACCGACGCTCATCCCCCTTTGATACCGCTGCTTGTTGGCGCATTGCCGCCACCTATTACCGGCCAGACTATCTGTTTTGAGTTGTTGCTGCGCGGCCTCAAGCAACGGAGAATCCCTTATGATTTTGTTAATATGGGCGAATCGAAGTTTGAGAGGTTCATAGGAAGATTCTCCTTGAAGCGCGCGATGCGCATGCTTTTGCTGATCTCGCGATTTGCGCGGCTAGCGGCCAGAAAGCGGAGGGCGGTCTACCTAACCATAGCTCAATCAAAAGTAGGGTTTCTGAGAGACTTTTGCATTATCTGGTGGGCATGGGCGTGGCGGCATAGAATAATTCTCCATCTGAAAGGAGGCGGGTTTGGACGATTTTATCAAGGCCTGCCTAGATGGCAGAAATGGATAGTGCGGAATACGTGGCGGCGCGCTTCGGTTATTATCGTTCTTGGCGAAAGTCTTCGCAGCATGCTTAGCTTCGACACAGTATTAAGCTCAAAACTTAAGGTTATTGCTAATCCGCTTCCTGAGAAAGATGATGAGCTACCGCTAGCCGGTAAAACACTTCCACAAAATAGGCGGGCAAGAGTCCTATACCTTTCAAATCTAGTTAAGAGCAAAGGATATTTGTTAGTGCTAGAGGCTGTTCGTGTGCTGGTTAAGGAGCGCGGTTTTTCTGTCGAAGCCCACTTTTGCGGAGAGTTCGTGCCCGAGCAGGGAAGCGATTTCCGAGAAGCAGTAAACCTTATGAAGAGAGAGTTTCTGGAATTGGTGGAGGCAGGAGGGCTAGTTGAAAACATTCACTACCACGGTGCGGTAAGCGGCGAAAAAAAACGTGCCATGCTGAGGCAGTCGGACTTTTTTGTCTTGCCAACTCAGTACCCTAACGAAGGCCAGCCAATCTCAATCATAGAGGCTATGGCATATGGCCTGGTGGTGTTAGCGACTCCAATAGCGTCAATTCCAGATATGATTGATGACGGAGTAGATGGATTGATAGTTCCTCCAGAACCTAAGGCCATAGCCGATACGTTGGAACAATTAATACGCAGTAAAGAAGAATTCTCAGCAATCAGCTCCGGGGCTATCCGAAAATATCAGAGAGCTTTTACTCTAGAGGCCCACTTAAATGCTATTATCCCTTGTATTCTAGGAAGCAAAGACTTCTAAGTACAAGTTGTATGGTTAAGTAAATAAGCGCGGGAATACAATTCTCGATTAGCTGCCGAATGTGCAGAGTATAATAAGGCATGCAGGCCGAAGCGTTCTACGCGGAAATAATTCAATGCAAACGGGTAGCGCAGACCGGAGGGTTAGGGAGATGAATCAACAGACCGTAATCATTCATCGTGATGCTTCGAGCAAGTACCCCTCGCACCCACCTTTCCATCCGCAGATACAATACCCGGAGTATGATCTGGTTTCATTGGGAAGCGAACCCAATCCGGCTTATGAATCTGTGCGTTCGGTATTCCGCCTGGCGGGTCTGGACGCTGAGAATTACGGAACGCGATCCTGGAACCCTCTAAAGGGCCTGATTTGCCCGGGCGATGTCGTTCTGCTCAAGCCGAATATGTTATCGGCTCGCCACCCGCGTTATCCCGAAGGATGGCAGTACGTGCTTACGCACGGGAGCGTGATTCGAGCGGTCGCCGATTATGTTTGGAAGGGTCTGGAAGGTGAGGGCCGGATCGTTGTCGCTGATGGGCCACAGCCTGAGAACTCTTTCGATGAGATCTGCCGGGTCATCGGGCTCGACAAAGTGGCTGACTTTTTCTCTGATCGAAAGGTGAACTTTGAGCTGGTGGATCTGCGGACAACCGAGCGGTTTGTGAAAGACGAAGTGGTCGTCGGCGCACGCTCGCTGTCGGGGGACCCCTCCGGCTACGTCAGGTTGGATCTCGCCGATGCCAGCGAATTCGTCGGCCATAGAGGTGCGGGGCGTTACTATGGCGCGGACTACAATTCCAAAGAGGTGAATTATCATCACAGCGACGGGCGGCACGAATACGAGCTCTCCGGTACGGCCATTACCTGCGATGTCTTTTTCAATTTGCCAAAGCTTAAAACGCACAAGAAAGTTGGCGTGACGATCAGTCTGAAAAACCTCGTCGGCGTTAATGGCAATAAGAATTTTCTGCCGCATCACACCGATGGCGACCCTTCAAACGGCGGCGACCAATTCATGGATCCCGGTCTGAAGAGCGATTCGGAAAGACAAATCGTTCATCTCATGCGCAAGCTGTCGCTTAACGTTCCACCCGTCGGCTCATGGGTGCATCGGCAGGCGCGCAAGGTCGGCAAGCGAATCTATGGGAGAGAGGAAGAGACCATCCGCAGTGGCAACTGGCATGGGAATGACACGGCGTGGCGGATGTGCCTGGATTTGAATAAGATCGTGCTCTACGGCAATCCTGACGGCTCGTTTCGAACTGAAGAATCAACGCAACGCAAGAGATACCTCAGTTTGGTTGATGGGATCATTGCCGGAGAAGGCAGCGGGCCGTCGAATCCTGATCCCGTTGCGGCAGGCGTTGTTATTCTCGGAGCGAACCCCGCATACGTAGACGCCGCTTGCGCTTACCTGATGGGTTTCGATCCAAATAAGATCCCGCTCGTCCGTCAATCTTTCCTTTGCCGGCGTTATGGGCTGGCGGATTGTGACTGGGGCGACGTCGAGTGCGTCAGCAATGAAGCCGCCTGGAATGGCCGGCTTGAAGACATACCCGATAGGTCAACCCTGCGATTCAAGCCCCATCACGGTTGGGCAGGATATATTGAGCGCACGGTTGAGCCGTAAACGAACCCCGGCTTTCCCAACCGTTGATTCTCACCCGTTCACCGAATCCGCAAAGATCGCTCGATGTCTGACTGGAAAGAGAGACTCTATCCGCGCTTGCCGGTGTTCCTGCAGAACCTGGCTTGCGGCGTTGAAGGGCGCAGC
This sequence comes from Candidatus Onstottus arcticum, assembly GCA_038040485.1. Classification (GTDB taxonomy): domain Bacteria; phylum Acidobacteriota; class Blastocatellia; order UBA7656; family UBA7656; genus Onstottus_B; species Onstottus_B arcticum. Next base: position 30,898 of record JBBPIE010000003.1, on the reverse strand, counting down.
CAGCGCAAGCTGAGATACGGAGGAGAGTTTCGCGAGCTTCTTGATTGGTTGGAAGAGTCTCAGTGGCAGTCGGCCGCTGAGATTCGAGAATATCAGGACGAACAGCTCAGGAGCCTCGTCGAGCACGCGTACCGGACGGCGCCTTTCTACCGCCGCCGATTCGACGACTTGAAGCTGAGACCGGATGACATCAAGACCGTCGAAGATCTGCAAAAGCTCCCGGTGCTGACCAAGGAGGACGTCCGCGAGAACTTCGAAGAAATGGTATCCAGCGAATTCGCTCGAGATAAGTTGGTGTTTTGCCACACCAGTGGGACGACCGGCAAGAGTTTGCAGTTTTATCAAGAGCCGCGTGCGATTCAATTTCGATTGGCTGTCTGGTGGCGGCACCGCCAGCGGTTCGGCGTGAAGTTCGATGCGCCCTATGCGACGTTCACGGGTCTCGCGGCGGTTCCTCTGGAACAGCAGCGGCCGCCCTTTTGGCGCGAGAACCGGCCGATGCGGCAAACGATCTTCACGATGCACCACATCGTGCCGGCGAAAGTGAGAGCTATCGTTGGACGATTGAATGAAGGCGGATTCGACTACTACTCCGGATATCCTTCGATCATTTTTGTTTTGGCTGGACTAATTGAAGAGGGCGGCCACCAGGTTACCGCGCCGCCGAAGATGATCTTCACCGGCGCTGAGAACTTGTACGACAATCATCGCCGCCTGATGCACGACGTATTCAAAGCAGACGTGACCGACGAGTATGGTTTCTCGGAAGGCTGCGGCAATGCGTCGCGCTGCGAGCGTGATGTGTTTCACGAAGACTTCGAGTTCGGGATCCTCGAATGCGCCGAGAGCAAATCGATCGAAGGCGACACGCACCAAGGGCGAATACTCGCAACGGGCTTCGGCAGCCACGGCATGCCGTTCATTCGCTATGATGTAGGCGACGTCGGAACCTGGAAGGATGTCAATTGCGAATGCGGGCGGAGGTCGAAGGTGCTAACCAGGATAGATGGGCGCGTCGAAGATTTCGTCATTACGCCGGAGGGCCGCAAGATACTCCGATTCGATTACATCTTCAAAGATGCTCACAATGTCCGTGACGCTCAGGTTGTGCAAAGGGAGTTGGGAAGGTTGTGTTTGCGCATCGTGCGCAGGCTGGCCTACTCGCAGGCGGACGAAGATCATTTGAGACTGCAGGTAAGGGATAAGATCAGCGCGCGATTGATAGTCGAGTTCGAGTATGTGGATGAAATCGAGCGTGAGCCTGGTGGCAAGGTGAGAGCCGTCAAGTCTTTGGTTGGCGAGACTCTTGGACGAGAGGACACTGCATTCCTGTCCGTCTAGACGGATGCGCCGTTGTCTAATTTGATGGAGAGGATTCAACGTCTGCATCAAATGTGGCGGCACCTCGGGCCGGAGTGGTTGGCTTATCGGATCGGCTACGCGGCTCGAATGCGAACGGGTGTGTTGCGTCGCAAGATGCCGGCGACGGAGTGGGACGATCAGCCGCTGGGCAGTTTCCTGGACGACGCGTCGCTAGCCGATGCGCAAAGCTATCTCGACTATCGGCGCGCGCAGGCCCCGGCATTCTTCTTCTTGCCTTCAAGCCGAGTTGAGTATCAGCGGTACTTCGCCGTGTGGGATGGCGAAGGCGCTACGCCGTTGAAGCAGTGTGAGGAGCTTGGCCGCGGAAGGCTGCGCTACTTTGAGCACACGACTGCGCAAGCCGGGTTTCCGCCTGATTGGCACGCCAACCCGTTCACTGGCGAGCGAACGCCGACCGATGTTCACTGGAGCGAGATCGGCGACTTTGACAGCGGCGACATAAAGATCATATGGGAGCCGTCGCGATTCGGTTTCGCCTACTCGCTCGTCCGGAGTTATTGGCGCACAGGCGACGAACGGTTCGCCGAGATGTTCTGGCAACTCGTCGAAGATTGGCGCGACCATAACCCGCCGCAGCTCGGGGTGAATTGGAAGTGCGGACAAGAGATCAGCTTTCGGGTGATGGCATGGTGTTTCGGGCTTTATGGGTTTCTGGATGCACAAGCGACAACCGCGCAGCGTGTAGCATCGCTTGCGCAGATGATTGCGATATCAGGCGCGCGCATAGAAGCGAATCTCGGCTACGCGCTCAGCCAGCATAACAATCACGGCATCAGCGAAGGGCTTGGGCTCTGGACGATCGGGGTTCTCTTTCCCGAGCTTCGATTTGCCGACCAGTGGCGCGAGACCGGCCGGCAAGTGTTAGAGGATCTCGGCAGAGAGTTGATCTATGATGACGGAGCTTTTTCGCAGTACTCGGCGAATTATCATCGGTTGATGCTGCACGATTACTTGTGGGCCCTTCGGCTGGGCGAAGTATTGAATCAGCCTTTTAGCTCGGAGCTGAGAGCGCGCGTCGGAAAGTCCGGCGAGTTTCTCTACCAGATTCAGGACGATGCCAGCGGGCGAGTCCCTTGCTTTGGTCACAACGACGGCGCGTTGGTGTTGCCCTTGAGCAATTGCGATCATCAGGACTTTCGCCCTGTCGCTCAGGCGACGCATTACCTGACTAGTCGTACACGCTGTTACGCCTCCGGTTGCTGGGATGAAGATTTGCTGTGGTTGTTCGGGCCGGACGCACTGACGGCTCCGGTCGCGCAGGGGCAGCGAGCAGACTTCGAGGCCGAGCAAGGCGGGTGCTACGCGCTCCGGTCAGAAGAGGGCTTCGCGTTCACAAGATGTGGTTCTTTTCGTCATCGCCCGGCGCAAGCAGACCAACTTCACGTCGATCTATGGTGGCGCGGGCAGAACATCGCGCTCGACGCCGGGACGTTCAGTTACAACGCGACCGCGCCGTGGGACGATCCGTTCTCGCATACGGCCTATCACAACACGGTGACGGTGGACGGCTGCGATCAGATGGAGCGCGTCGGACGATTCTTATGGCTTCCGTGGACGACAGGTCGTGTGCTATCTCACAGGCGATCCGCGGTGGGCCATTTGAGTTATTTTGAAGCCGAGCACGATGGCTATGAGCGGCTGAATCCCCCGACTCTTCATCGTCGCGCAATCCTGCGAGTTGGCGATCATTGGTTGGTGGTCGATCGGCTGACGAGCTCAGCGGAGCACGACTATCGGTTGCATTGGCTCTTGATTGACGCCCCGCATGAATGGGATGAAGGGCAAAGGCGGCTCAAGCTAAACACACCTGAGGGGTCCTACTATGTGCAGATCGCGTCGCTGTCTAAGGAGAGTGTGAGCACGGTGGTTCGAGCGGACGAATCAAGTCCGCGCGGTTGGCGAGCGCCGTACTATAACTACCGCGAACCTGCGTTGTCTCTTGCGCTAACGGCTCGCGCGAGCGTGCTTCAGTTCTGGACCCTGCTTGGTCCTGAGCCGTGTGAAGCAATCTCGAATGATGGATCGATTGAACTGCAAGCGAATCAGTGGCGCGCGACAATCAACCTGACTGGTGCGGGAGCTGAAGAATGTCCTCTGATTGCATCGGTTCGCGCTTCAGGGGCCATCTCGGACCATCTTGAGAATCTGTGATAAGAGGGTTGCGACTGGGTCGGCCAGGACGCGATGGGAATGACATCGATTAGCGTCAATTCCTCACCGGAACGGCTGAAGGGACACGTCGGCGCAGGAGTAGCGCGCGCCATTGCCCGCTTCTACCCCAACTACATCAGCGAGACCGCCGTCTTCGCCGATTGCGTTTCGCGTTGCTTGAACGAGGATTCGGTAGTCTTGGATGCCGGGTGTGGAAGCGGAGCCTTCTTCACGTACTCGTGGAAGGATCGCGTGCGGTTCCTGGCCGGGTGCGATGCAAGCAGCGGGGTCTCACGCAACGTGAGTCTGGGGGCAGGCGCCGTTGCGAACCTGACAAACTTGCCTTTTGCCGGCAGTTCGTTTGATGTCATCTTCTCCCGTTACGTTCTGGAGCATCTGGACGCGCCCACAATAGTCTTCGCAGAGTTCGCGCGTGTTCTGAAGCCTGGCGGCAAGCTCATAGTCCTTACTCCCAGCAAGTATCACTACGTTAGTATGCTTGGACGGTTGAGCCCACATTGGATTCACGAACTGGTTGGCAAGGTGAGAGGCAATCGAGCGCACGACATATTCCCCACTCGGTTCCGAGCTAACAGCAAGGCAGATATTGCGAGTCTGGCAAAGCGAGCGGGCCTGGTGGTTAGCGACTACATCACGATGGAGGCGCGGCCCAACTATCTTATGTGGTCGCTGCCCTCGTTCCTGCTCGGGTTGCTCTACGAACGGGCCGTCAACCGCTTTGATCTCGTTGATGGATTGAGGTCAAGCGTGATTGCAGTATTGGAACGGCCGGGCGGATAGCGGGCGCGGCCGCAGAGTTGACAGAGATGCACTTGCTGCTGATACATCAAGCCTTCGCTTCACCAGATGAACCTGGCGGGACCCGGCATTACGAACTTGCCCGACATCTGACCGAGCTTGGACATCGAGTAACAATCGTAGCTAGCCGCCTGAGTTACTTGACCGGTAAGAGCGTGGTCGCAAGTCGAGAAGTAGTTGGTCGACAAGGGATCAACGGCCTTCGCATTCTTCGTGTATATACATTCCCCTCGCTTCACCGAAGCTTTGTCTGGCGTATAGTCTCATTCCTTACGTTTATGGTTACATCGGTCTTTGGAGGTCTTCGAGCTGGTCCAGTTGATCTTGTGATGGGAACTTCTCCGCCAATCTTTCAAGCGGTGTCGGCCTGGCTAGTGTCGGTCGCGCGGCGCCGGCCGTTTCTGCTCGAGGTTCGCGACCTTTGGCCCGAGTTCGCTATCGACTTGGGAGTGCTAAGGAACAAGATCCTCATCGCTTTGTCCCGGCGACTGGAGGCCTTTCTGTACGCGCGCGCCCGCGGGATCCTGGTGAACTCGCCTGCGTATTGCGACTACCTGGTGGCCAGGGGAATCCCGGAAGCCAAAATCAGTCTGATTCCGAATGGCGCGGACCCGGATATGTTCAACGTAAAAACCGGAGGTGACGTGATCCGCGAGGAGTTTGGTCTGAATGGTCAGTTCGTGGTGTCGTACACGGGAGCTTTGGGGTTGGCGAATGATATTCCGACGATCTTAAGAGCGGCAGACCGCGTTCGTGATGACCCCAGGATTCATTTTCTTTTGGTGGGTGACGGCAAGGAACGCACGAGGCTCGAGTCTTTGGCTGCAAGAATGAAACTATCTAATGTGACTTTCGCGGGCTCGCGGCCTAAGGTTGAGATGGCGGAGGTACTAGCGGCAAGCGACGCATGCCTCGCGACCCTCAAGGACATCCCGATGTTTCGCACAACCTACCCGAACAAGGTGTTTGATTATATGGCTGCAAGCCGTCCCACGATTCTGGCCATCGACGGCGTCATTCGGAGAGTAATGGAAGCAGCGCAAGGCGGAATCGTCGTTCCACCAGGGGACGATGCGGCCATTGCTGAGGCTGTACGTTGCTTGAGCAAGAATCCGGCTCAGTGCGAGCAGATGGGCAGGGCTGCACGGGCTTATGCGGTCGAGCATTTCAACCGTCACAAGCAAGCGGCGGAATTTGTCGAGTTGTTGACGGCTCTGGTAAGCGAGCGAGTTAGAAACGTCCCGGTGTCGCACCTTGCATGACCGAAGCGCGAGGCCCGAGGATCATACACGCCCGCAGCCCGGGAATGCAGTTTTCAAGCAAATGAGCCGATCAAGGAGCAGCCACCAACGCTTTGGCAAGCGAATCTTCGACCTAGTCCTGGCTATCGCGTCTCTGCCGGTCGTGCTGCCGCTGCTCGGAGTCGTCGCGCTGGTGGTCCGCCTTCGCCTTGGCGCTCCGGTGTTGTTCAGACAGGAACGGCTTGGCTTCGAGGGCCGGCCGTTCTTGATCACCAAGTTTCGCACGATGACCGATGTGCGGGATGACAACGGAAATCTCTTACCCGATTCGCAGCGGCTCACCGCGACAGGGCGATTCTTGAGAGCGGCGAGTCTGGACGAGCTTCCAGAGTTGATCAACATGCTGCGCGGCGAGATGAGCCTGGTAGGTCCGCGGCCTCTGCACTCGCGCTACCGCGGCCGCTATACGCTTCATCAGTTTCGCCGCCACGAGACGTTGCCGGGGATGACCGGATGGGCTCAGGTCAAAGGCCGTAACGCGCTTTCGTGGGACGAGAAGTTCGATCTCGACATCTGGTATGTGGACAACTGGTCGACATGGCTTGATGTGAAGATCATCGCACTAACAATAATGAAACTCATCAGACGCGAAGGGATAAGCCAGCCGGGACAGGCAACGGCCGAAGAGTTCAGAGGCAGCTTGCGCGAGGGGGCGCGAATGGAGTGAAGCGAGTCGTGATCATCGGCGCCGGTGGATTGGCCCGCGAAGTCGCAGACGTCTTCGCCGCTTGCAATCAGGTGAGGCAAGACTATCAGATCGTCGGGTTCATTGATGAAGATCCGGCAAGTCATGGCAAAGAACTCAACGGGCTACCGGTGCTTGGCGATTTGTCCTGGTTTGACGGAGTTGATAAGGCCGAAATCTGCATCACCACCGGCATCGGCAGCCCGGCCTCGCGGCGCAAAGTCGTAAACAAAGCTCTGAAGCAAGGGTTGCAGTTTTGCAACGTGATTCATCCCACGGCTGTGGTCACGCCCTTCATAAGCTATGGGGCCGGCGTTGTTATTACCGCGGGCTGCATTCTCACAAACCAGATAGTCATCGGAAATCACGTGTATATCAATCTTGATTGCACAGTGGGACATGACACGACCATAGGTGACTTCTGCAATATCAACCCTGGGGTTCACGTATCAGGAAACGTGCGCTTGGAAAGTGGATGTGATATAGGAACCGGGGCTGCTATCATACAAGGAGTTTCGGTTGGGGAGTGGAGCGTCGTCGGCGCAGGCGCCGTTCTCACCTCGAGTTTGCCAGCGAACGTGACCGCTATCGGAGCGCCTGCAAGAGTTATCAAGACAAGAGAAGAGAAATGGTATGACAGATAGGCCGGCCTTACTTGGCGACGATCCGATCTTCAAAACAAAGGTTCCGATAGTGCGGCCCGTCTTGCCGTCCTTTGCCGATCTGGCGGAGGACGCCGAGGAGCTGCTCTCAACCGGCATGGTCACCAAGGGGCGGCACCTCCTCGACTTTGAAGAAGCGGTTGCCAAGCATCTCGGAGTAAGAAACGCGGTCGCCGTCTCAAGCTGCACAAGCGGGCTGATGCTTACCTACAAGTGCCTCGGGCTAACCGGGGAAGTGGTGATTCCCAGCTTCACTTTCATGGCCACTGCCAGCGCGCTGGTGTGGGCCGGACTCAGACCGGTGTTTGCCGACGTGGATTTTCATACGACGAACCTTGACGCCGAGGCGGCTGAAGCGGCGATCACGCCCGACACGAGCGCCATTGTTGCGGTTCACAACTTTGGCAACCCGGCTGATCTGGAAGCTCTTCAGGCGCTCGCCGATAGAAGGAACCTGAAGCTGATCTGCGATGCGGCGCACGGCTTCGGCGCGCTATACAACGGAAAGCCGGTCGGTTCGCAAGCCGACGCACACGTGTTCAGTCTCAGTCCCACCAAACTAGTCATCGCCGGCGAAGGCGGAATAGTAGCTACGAACGACGACGAGCTGGCTGGGCGCATACGCATGGGACGAGAGTACGGGAACGACGGAAAGTACGACAGCGCGTTTCCCGGCATCAACGCCCGGTTGCCGGAGTTCAACGCACTAATGGGGCTGCACAGCTTGCGCAGGCTCGAAGCGGCCGCGCGTCGGCGCAACGCCATAGCATTGCTGTATCGAGGAACGCTCAGCGACCTGCCGGGAATCGCGTTTCAGCACGTGCGCGAGACCAACAGGCATTCCTACAAGGACTTTTCCGTCACCGTGGACGAGCAGGCGTTCGGCCTTAGCCGCGACGGACTGGCTCTAGCGCTGGACGCGGAAAATATTGACACCCGCAAGTATTACGATCCACCGGTTCATCGACAGACTGCATATAAACGCTTTGGCTCGGCGGCCGACTTGTTGGATAACACCGACCTGCTTGCGGCCCGCAGCTTGAGCTTGCCTATGTGGTCGGAGATGAGCGATGAGACCGCGTTGGGTATTTGCCGGGCCATCGGGCGGATTCACGAATTCGCGGGTCAGATAGCGGCGGCCCTCAAGCAATCCACCACAGCCTCCGGCGTGTAGATACAATGCTTACTCTCCGTTCTGTCCATTTGACACAGCAGGTGCTGTTGCGCGTTGTTGCGGATGTCCTGCTTGTCAACGCCAGCGCTTTGACGGCTCTGGCTATTAGGTTTCTCTACCTTGCAGCCTTCGAGCCCCCGCCGGTCGATATCACCTACAACGATCTTTTCTGGGCCATCGTCAGCAATTATCTGCATGTTGCCTGGCTGCTGACCGCAATTTGTTTGTTGGTGTTTGCTCTCAGCGGGTTCTACACCCGCGGCCGCGCTTACCAGGGCCGCTACAAGGCGCTGGTCGTCACACAGGCGGTTAGCCTCGCGTACTTGCTATTCGGGTTCCTCGCGTACTTCCTCGGTGGCGCCCTCGACATGCCGCGCGCGGCGCTTTTGCTGGCATGGGCGGTCAGCGCGGCCGTGCTCGTGCTCTCGCGAGTGTGGGCGGTGCTATGGTCGAACGTGGTTCGCGCCGAAATCAATCTTGAGAAGCCTGCGCCGCAGGATGTAGCTCGTGTGCTGGTCATAGGCGGCGCCGGCTACATTGGTTCGGCTCTGATGCCAAAACTGCTCGCGAAGGGTTACCGCGTCCGGTTGCTCGACCTGCTGATCTACGGCACGAAGCCCATCGACGAGGTCATCCATCATCCTGGACTCGAGATCATGCAGGCTGATTTTCGTCAGGTCGACAAAGTTGTAGAAGCGATGCGCAACGTCGACGCGGTCGTTCACCTCGGAGCGATCGTCGGCGATCCGGCGTGCGCGCTCGATGAAGAACTGACTATCGAAGTCAACCTCATGGCGACGAGGATGATCGCCGAAGTCGCGAAAGGCAGCAATGTCAGCCGATTCATCTTTGCCAGCACCTGCTCGGTGTACGGCGCCAACCCGGCGATGCTGGACGAACGATCGTCTCTAAATCCGGTTTCGATCTACGCGCGGAGCAAGATAGCCTCGGAACGAGTTTTGACCAGCATGGCTGGATCGAGTTTTGGACCAACGTCGCTGCGGTTTGGAACGATCTATGGACTTTCAGGCCGGACTCGCTTTGATCTGGTGGTAAACCTGCTAACCGCAAAAGCGATGACGGAGCGACGCATAACTATCTTCGGCGGGAATCAGTGGCGCCCATTCGTTCACGTAGATGACGCAGCCGAAGCCGTGCTACGAACGCTCGAGGCGCCGCTCTCGCTTGTCCGAAACCAGATTTTCAATGTTGGCTCGGACGAGCAGAACTACACCATCCAGCAGGTCGGCGAGATCATCGCGCGGCTGGTGCCGAACTCTGAACTGGTAAGCGAAGGTTCCGACACCGACACCCGCAACTACAAAGTGAGTTTCGCCAAGCTGGCAAAGACCCTCGGTTTCGCGCCTCGCTGGACGGTTGAACAGGGCGTGCAACAGGTTATCGATGCGATGGAGAGCGGGGCGGTGATGGACTACCGCGACTCGAAATACAGCAACGTAAAGTTTCTGGGCGATGAAGGCGCATCGCTGCTGATGCGACGCCAGACCGATTGGGCGCACGAGCTTATCAACGAATCCTCTTCCGACTTGGCAGTTGGGCCCGGGGAACGAGGCCAGGCCTTCCGGGATTGATGGAGACGACGGCGGACGTGATCATCGTCGGCGCTGGAATTGTCGGCTTGGCTACCGCTTTTGCATTGCAAGAAGCATATCCCGGGAAAACGGTTCTCATACTCGACAAGGAGGATCGCGTCGCTTTTCACCAATCAGGACGCAACTCCGGCGTTTTGCATTCGGGCATCTACTACAAACCGGGCTCGCTAAAGGCAGTCACTTGTCGCGCGGGAAAACGAGCGATAGAGGAGTTCTGCGAGCGCGAGGCCGTGCCTTACAAGATTTGCGGAAAGGTGATTGTAGCGACCACCGAAGCCGAGCGTAACGCGCTCAAAACGCTCTACGGGCGCGGCCAGGCCAACGGCGTGAAGTGCGAATTGATCGATCGGACGCGGTTGCTCGAGCTTGAGCCGCACACGGCGGGAGTCGCGGCGCTCCACGTTCCCGAAACCGGAATCGTAGACTACACCAAGGTCTGCGAGCGATTGTCCTCCCGACTCGGCGAAGGTGGCAAACGGGTGTTGACCAACGCCAGACTATTGAAGCTTCACGAAACTGCCTCGCATGTAACTGCAGAAACTAGCGCCGGCGATTTCACGGCAAGCTTCCTTGTGAACTGCGCCGGGCTTCAGTCTGATCGAGTTGCGGCGCTTGCCGGAAGCGCCTCACCCGAAAAGATAGTTCCGTTCCGTGGCGAGTACTTCGAGCTTAAGGCTGAGGCTTCGTACTTGTGCAGGAATCTCATCTATCCGGTGCCCGATCCGAAGTTTCCGTTTCTGGGTGTGCACTTCACGCGCACGATCTCCGGTGCGGTAGTGTGCGGACCAAACGCGGTGCTGGCGCTCGCACGCGAAGGTTATCACAAGACTGACGTCAGCCTTTCGGAGTTGATCGAAACGCTGAGTTATTCTGGCTTTAGAAAACTGGCGGCTCGGCACTGGCAAACCGGGGCCGGCGAGATCTGGCGGTCGATTAGCAAGCCGGCTTTCGTGAAAGCGCTTCAGCGACTGGTCCCGCAGATCACGACGAACGACTTGGTGCCGGCACCGTCGGGCATTCGCGCTCAGGCTGTTGCGCCGGATGGTTCTTTGGTGGACGATTTTTCCATCCGTGAGACGCGGCGAATTGTGAACGTGATCAACGCTCCGTCTCCCGCTGCGACTGCCTCGCTTGCGGTGGGCGGGATGATAGTTGAGAGACTAGCGCAGCGATTTTGATGGAAAACAGAATATGAGACGAATCGAGACCTCTTTGCCCGGCGCGTGTCTGATCGAGCCCGCGGTCTCCAGGGATAAGCGCGGCTTCTTTTTCGAAAGCTATCACGAAGCAAAGTACACGGAGCTTGGGATAGCAGACCGCTTTGTGCAAGACAACCACGCCAAATCAACCGAGATCGGCACGCTGCGCGGTCTGCACTACCAGATCAACCGTCCGCAAGCCAAGCTCTGTCGTGTGGTTCAGGGCGAGGTGCTGGATGTCATAGTCGACATTCGCTACGGGTCACCTCATTTCGGCCGTCATGTGCACACCGTTCTTTCGGCCGAAAACAAAGTTCAGTTGTACGTACCGCCGGGCTTTGCCCACGGCTATCTGGTCTTGTCTGATACTGCTGAGTTCCTATACAAGTGCAGCGAGTTTTACGTGCCTGAGTGGGATCGTGGCATCGCCTGGAATGATCCCAAGCTTGGCATCCAATGGGGGATTGAGAGCCCAATTCTGTCGGAAAAGGACCAATGCCATCCGAATCTATCCGAGGTGTTACCGGCGGACTTGCCCTCGTTTCAGTGACCGGTCCGAGGAAACTCGCGGAGGGTGCTCTTGTTGTCGAGAAAGCTGTTGACTTTTAGGGGCGTATCTCATATTCTGGGCAGGCCTAAACGAAAGGCGCGTTCGCGCCATCACATACTGGAGGAGCTATGAAACTGCCGACGAGTTACCTCAAAGCATTTCTGAGTCTTGTGCTTGCTGTCACCGTGACCAGCGTGTTTTCTCTGCGGTCCTTTGCCGCGATCGAGCCGTTGACTCAGGATTGCACCGGCACGCTGACGGTCAAGAGCGGAACGGTTACCATAAACGGCAACACCGCACAAACCGGCGCGACTGTCATGACCGGAAGCGTCGTGGCCACGGGCTCTGGCGGCGCCGTGGTTGACCTTGGGCCGGCTGGTAGGGTCGAACTCGGCGATCACACCACTGCGACCATCATCTGTGTCGGCGGCTCGATCGAGGTCAGGACGAATTGCAACAAGACCAAGGTCGAGGTCAGACGCGGCCAGGTAGATGTGAAGACACCCAAGGTTGAGACGCTAGCGGCAGGTAAGTCGGAAACCTACGATGGCGCAGTTGACGCGACGGCGGCGGCGGGCGTTGATATGAAAGTCGAATGCGTCGGCAAGAAGGCAGCAGGAATGTATACCGGAGCTGGACTGATTGGGCTTTTGGCTCTGATTGGCGTAGGGGCGGCTATAGCGATCGGCGTGGCAGTTAACGACAGCGACCCGCGGGCGAGCAGCCCGGCCGTGCCATAACCCAAGCAAGCTGCCTTAGTACCGACATTGAATCTCAAGTTTTTGACGCCTCGGCGGTAGACGCCGGGGCGTTCTGCTTCTGGAAACACTTGAGCCTTAGGAATATCTGACTTATGTGTCCGAAGTGCGGGGGCCCGGTTCACAGATCTCGGACCCGCGGAATAACTGAAAAACTGGTCAAGCTGTTGACCGCAAACCGGACCTACCGTTGTTTTGAGTGTGGGTGGCGAGGTTGGCTTCAAGCGACCGATATCTCCCAACTCCGCGAGGCGAGGCGACGGCGGCTCGTGCGAACGATTATCAGTGTCCTTGTGACGATTCTGGTGACGACGTTGATCGCTCTTTACCTGGTGAGGAACACTCACGCGGGCGTTTTGCCCGGACGGGGCGACGGATTACAACACGAGGCTTGTTCGACCAAGGAAGGTCTGGCGCTGGCAGGCAGGAGCGGCTTCGGGGTTGAGCTTTAGCCTTGATTCGCGCGCAGGTGTTTTGCAACAATGGATGTCCAGGAAGGTTTCTTCGAGACAGGATGCCCCCCGCAGCTCGGTCGATTATCCGTGAGGAGGCTAGTTTGAAAGTCTTCAGACCAATCTGGGTTCTTGTATTGTGTTTGGCATCCGTTCCAATAGCGCGCGGCCAGTCTCCTATTACCTCAATGTCGCTCGGCCCCGATTCGATAGGCAAGATACGAACGGCGCTGGGAATCACTACCCGGATTAGCTTTCCGGAGCCGGTTTTGGAGATCGTTTGCGGTGATTTGTATGATCCCGGAAGCGGCAAGGGAACCTTTGTAGCGCAGCCCAGCGGCACAAAAGACGATCCAGGCACTGATGTTTTTGTGAAGCCTGTCGCAGGCAAGGGTCTCAGCAACATGTTTGTGACGACCGGCAAGGGTAAGAAACGCACCTATAATTTCGATCTCGAAGTCGTGCCTGTCGCACAGGCGCACCGAATCGTGACCGTTGTGGACGCTCGGCCGCTCGCAACTCCCCCGGATGCGAACGCAGGCTCATCCGGGTCCACCTCGAATGGGGCCGAGGATCCGGCGGCCGTCCCGGAACGCATGAAAGCCGAAGCCGAACAACAGACGCGCGTGAAGGCCGCCGAGATTCTCCGCAATGCGCAGCAGCAGGCGGATCGAAAGGTGGCTGAGGCCGAAGCCCGCGCCGGCGACATGGATCGCGAAGCCGCCAAGCGCGCCGGACAAACAGTCGAGAAGCGATTCATGCAAGCGTTGATGCTCGGGCTCCGCGAGATCAAAATCAACAAACCGAGCGTTACGCAAAAAAAGGTCATTGTAAAACTCGACCCGCCGACCGTGTTGCTGTTCGATGACAAAGCCTATTTGCGCTACACGATTCAAAACACCGGCGAAATGGACTTTGTGTTCGCATCGGTAAGCCTTGAAACAGGCATTGCAAAGGAAACGCAGCCCATCACGTTCGAGTTGCATCCCGGCAAAGCAGAGAACAAGCTTGTGACCGGCGAGGCCGTCACGGGTGTCATCATCTTCGATCCCAAGCAGGTTGGGAAGGAGAGATTGACTTTCGTGCTGCGGGCCGAAGACCAGACCGAGATCGCACGCATCGTTATTCAGTAATTATGCTAAAGAAATTCGTAACACTGTTGATTCTGATCGCCGCGGCTCCAGGCGTGTTCGCTCAGCAGCGCCCGCTTTCGCCGCCCGAGCGATCGCCGGTGCCACTCACCAGCTCCGACCTCGAGAAGGCGCGCGCGGAAGAGGCTGCCAGGAAACAGCCCCCGGCGCCGGCCGGCAATCCCGGGGCTATGGTTATCAAAATCCCCGCCGCGGTTTTGGGTCATCACATTTCGTCCGGAAATGCTGCGATTGACGCGATGGTTTACGAAGCCGCGGCTCGAAACGGGCTTGATCCTTGTCTAATTCTGTCGGTTATGAGAGCCGAGTCCGGCTTTCGAGGAACGGCGGTGTCGCCGAAGGGCGCCTCCGGGCTGATGCAATTGATGCCTGCGACAGCGGCTCGATTTGGCGTGAGAAATATCTTTGATGCCAGAGAGAATGTCCTGGGCGGTTCGCTCTATCTACGTTGGTTGCTCGACAGGTTTAACGGGGACGTACGGCTTGCGCTTGCGGGCTACAACGCGGGCGAGGGCGCAGTCGAGTTTTACGGGCTTCGGATTCCGCCGTTTGCCGAAACTCAGAACTACGTCCGGACGATCTACGCTCGCTACAGTAACATTCATGCCGGCACACAACCCACGACAATGGCGACTCAGGCGCCGAAGCCCGCGGATCTCCCAGCGGGGCAGAACCCCACCTACAACCAGATCATTCGTTCCACTTCTTCCTCCGGCGACGGCAAGACCGGCCGATAAGCCCGGCGCGTTCAAGCTGCTGAGAACCGGACTCGCTCGCCGCTGCTGACTGCGCGGTAACACGCGTCGACGAGCTCGACCGCCTTGAAGCCATCAAGCGCGCTCACTTCCGCCGGCTTACCTTCAACAATCGCGTCCACGAACGCGCGATCCTCCTGCGCGTATCCCCACTTCTCCTCCTTCAAGAGTTGGTGCATTGAAATCGTAGTGTACGTGCCGTCCGGGCCGTCGCTCAAAGTAAGGCTCTCCATCTCGCGAGTCGTAAGCGTTCGGTGGTGGCAGAAGACCTCGACGCGTTCGAAGGGGAACAGCCAGCTCGCGTCGGCCGACGAAGCGAGGGTCGCGTGCATCCCGCTCTCGAAGCCGAGCAGCACCGAGAAGTCGTCCAGCTCCGGATACTCGTGCGACGAGCCCGCCGCCTCCAGGTGCTTTACCTCTCCAAACAGAAAACGAAGCATGTCGAACATGTGAATCGTAGTCTCGTAGAGAAAACCGCCGGTGATCTCGGGATGCGCGACCCACGGCGGATTGATCAACTCGCCTCGGTTCATCTTGACGTGGGCTGAGTGAGGTTTCGTTTCGGCGATCATCTGTCGAAGAGTTGCGTAAACCGGCGCGAATCGCCGGTTGTGTCCCACCTGAAAGACCCGCGGGCTGGCCAAAGCTCTGTCGAGAATGGCCTTCGCGTTTGTGAGAGTCGTAGCCATCGGCTTCTCGCAGAAGACGTGTTTCCCGGCGTCTATGGCGGCAAGCGCAAACTCTGTGTGTTTTGTATTTGGAGTCGCAACGTACACGGCATCGACTCGATCGATCAACTGCGCGGCGTCATTGGAGACCGCGGCTTCGGTAGATCTGACAAGCTTTTCAGCACGCTCAGCGTCGAGGTCGTGCACATATGAAATGATCACGCGTTCGTCTCGCGCAAGTACGCTCGCGTGCACCCCGCCTATGTAGCCTGCTCCGATGATTCCCACCTTGATTCGATCCATGAAGTAAGTCCTTTGCGCTAAGGAAGAGCTGAAACGTCGAGCGCCCTCCTTACCGCCTCTCGCGCTTCGAGCGCCAGCTCGAACGGATCGCGCTCCCAGTACTCCGGGCGGAATATCTCAACGCTTGCAACCCGGTCATAGCCGATCTTCTTGAGGGCTCCGACGATCTCCTTGAGTGGAAGAATTCCAAGCCCTGGAAGCAAACGATGCCTGTCTTGCAGTTGCTCGCGAGGCAGGTTCTCCGCATCGTTGATGTGAAAGATGAAAAGCCGATTGGGATCAAGTGCGGCTATCGACTCGATGGTAGAACCGCCAGCGTAAAAATGAAAACTGTCGATGACCAGCCCGACGTTCTCGCGATTGACTCGTTCGACGATTTCATCCGCGAGTCCCAGCGTCTGAACGCTGCAATCGGCCTGGCCCAGAAACTCGAACGCCAGACCGATGCCGCACCGTTCAGCGATACCGCCAAGCTCGCCGAGCACTTGCGTCGATTCCTCGATGACCTCGGCGCGTGTAGCTTGAGCCGGGAGCGGTGACGGCACGACTACGATGTTCGGACATCTAAGCTCGCGAGCGATGCGGCACAAGTCTTCGCATTCGGCGAGCAAACTTTCGTGCTCGCGCGCATCTCTGAACGTGATCCGCTCAATCGAGTTGATGCTGTACGGTTTGAGATTGTGAGTTGTTAGTAGATCGTCAAGCTCGGCGGCGCTGCGCGACTCGAGAAACGCACGAAGCTTGGCGGCCCATATCTCCAGGCAGTCGAATCCGGCTTTGCTCGCGGCGCGAATATCGGTCTCGAGATCGGCCTTCATTGTGGTCGCGCCATTGAGCGCTATTTCCATTCAGTCTCTCCTCGAAAGGCAGTTCGTAGTCTGGCATTGAGGTCGAAGTAGCATAGACTTTAAGTCTGTGTCCGATGCGCATCGCGCCTATCAGGGTTAGAGACACAGACTATAAAGTCTATGCTACTTCATGCTAAAGGCCGAATCACGAACCCCGTTTGCCGGGCATTCGCGCAGCAGGTATATTACGCCGAGCCTTTGCAGAACACGAATCGGACAATTCAGAAATCTGCGGCCGACGCATTGATAACGAGGAACTCATGAAAGCGATTGAGATTCAAAACAAGTTCGGGCTGGATTCGTTGACGCTGGTCGAGAGGCCGGACCCGGTTGCCACGCCGTATCACGCGGTCGTAAAGCTTCGGGCAGCGTCGCTCAACTATCGCGACCTGCTTACGGTCGAGGGCAAATACAACCCGCGGTTGCCGCTTCCGCTGATTCCGGTGTCCGACGGCGCCGGTGAAGTGGTTGAAGTCGGCGAGGGTGTGACGCGCGTCAAGGTGGGTGACCGCGTTGCGGCGAACTTTTCGCAAAAGTGGTTGGGCGGCGAGCCCGCGCGCGCAAAGCTCGGAGCTTCGCTTGGCGGGCCGCTTGACGGAATGCTTGCCGAGTATCGAGCACTAAATGAAGAAGGACTCGTGCACGTGCCGCCTCACTTGTCCGACGAAGAAGCTGCCACGCTTCCGTGTGCCGCAGTCACTGCGTGGAATTCTTTGATCAAGATGGGCGGGCTGGTCGCGGGTGAGACGGTTCTGGTGCAAGGCACGGGCGGCGTGTCGATCTTTGCCTTGCAGTTCGCCGAACTCGCCGGCGCTCAGGTGATCGTCACTTCAAGCAGCGACGAGAAGCTGGAGCGGGCCAAGAAGCTCGGTGCGGATTTTGGCATCAATTACAAGACGACGCCCGACTGGGACAAGCGAGCGAAGGAATTGACTGGAGGACTCGGCGTCGATCATATAATCGAGGTCGGCGGCGCCGGCACCTTTGGGAAGTCGCTTCGAGCTATCAAAATCGGCGGACACATCGGCTTGATCGGAAATCTGTCGGGGAATACGACCGAGGTGAATTTGATTCAGATACTGATGCAGAACGTTCGCATACAGGGAGTGCTAGTCGGAAGCCGCGATACATTTGAAGCGATGAATCGAATGATAGCGTTGCACGAAATTCATCCGGTGATCGACCGCGTGTTCGCGTTTGAGGAAGCTCGGCAGGCGTTCGAGTACATGGCCAGCGGCTCGCACTTCGGGAAGATATGCATCAAGTTCTAATCCGCAAGCCCTGATCCACGAATAGCGCGAATCTTCGCGAAGAATATTCGGGAAAGATCCAACGGTCTGATCACAACGAGTTTCAGTGACAAAGGAGTTCTGATTGGCGAAGATTCGCGTTATTCGCGGATCGTTATTCGCGGATCGCTTCGCCGGTGACGGAATCGAAGAACAGCGCTTTCTCCAAATCGAGTTTGATCCACACGCGGCTTTCCATCTCCGCCCGGAACTCCGCCGGCGCCCGCGCAATGATCTTCCCGGCGCCAAGCCGCAGGAACACAAAAGTCTCATTCCCCATCAACTCGGTCACATAAACTTCCGCTGGAAGCCAGCCGTCAACCACATCTGGAGACACGTGAATGTGTTCTGGCCTGATTCCGAGCGTCATCGGCCGATGGCTGTTTGAGCTTGTCATCAAGAACTCCTGCGCCCCTACCGCTTTTCCGCCCGCTTCAAGCAACATTTGGTTCTCAGCGAACTTCACGTCGAGGAAGTTCATGCTCGGGCTGCCGACGAACTCCGCAACAAACCGATTGGCAGGACGGTTGTAGATGTTCATCGGCGTGTCGAACTGCTGAAGCCTACCGCCGCGCATCACCGCAACTCTGTGCGCGAGCGTCATTGCTTCGGCCTGGTCGTGAGTGACGTAGATGGTCGTCGTTCCCAGGTCGTGCTGAAGCCGCTTCAACTCGCCGCGCATCTGAACACGCAGCTTCGCGTCGAGGTTCGACAGCGGCTCATCCATCAGATAAGCGCGGGGCTCGCGCACGATGGCTCGCGCAAGCGCAACACGTTGGCGCTCGCCGCCTGATAGTTCGCGTGGCTTTCGCTTCAGCAGCTCCCCGATCTCGAGCATGTCAGCGACGCGGCCAACGCGCGATGCGATCTCCGGGGAGGGAGTCTTTCGCACGACAAGCGGGTAAGCGATGTTCGCGGCGACGGTCATATGCGGATAGAGCGCATAGCTCTGGAAGACCATCGCCACGTCCCGGTACCGAGTTGGCACATCATTCACTCGTTGCGCGCCGATGAAAATGTCACCGGACGTTGCATCTTCAAGTCCGGCTAGCATCCTGAGCGTGGTCGACTTTCCGCATCCGGAAGGCCCAAGCAAAACGACGAACTCACCTTCCAAGACGGCGAGATCCAGCCCATCGACGACATTCTTCGCGCCGAACGACTTGGTCACGTTTTTGAATCTCACGTCCATTGAAAGAAAAAGTGATGCGTGAAACGTGATGCGTGACGTAGCATAGACTTTAGTCTGTGTTCTTTCAGTCTAGCTCTGGTCAATGTACACAGACTAAAGTCTATGCTACGTCACGCATCACGCATCACGTTTTCACTTCCTACCCTTTCACGGCTCCGAGCGAAAGCCCTCTCACCAAATAGCGCTGCACTGCCATCGCGAACACCAGTATCGGAATCATCGCGACGACTCCGGCGGCACTCATCACTCCCCATTTGATTTCATATTGAGTGACCCGGCCGGCGATGCCCACGGGCAGCGTCATTGCTGCGTCGGTCTGGGTCAGCACCAGCGCGAGCAGAAACTCATTCCACGAAACTATCAGACAGAACACCGCGGTCGCCGCCAGGCCGGGTGTTACAAGCGGCAGTATCACTCTGACCAGCGCGCCAAGCCGCGAGTCGCCGTCTACCATCGCTGCCTCTTCCAGCTCGCGGGGAAGCTCCTTGAAGAACCCGCGCATCATCCACACTACGAACGGAAGGTTCAAAGCGGTGTACACGATCACCAGCGAGCTGATTGTGTTGATCAATCTGAGATCGCGCATCATCAGAAACAGCGGAACAGCCGTGACTATCGGAGGGAACATTCTCGTCGAGAGAATCCACAGCGAGAGCCTTCTATCGAGCTGGCCGCGCAAGCGAAACCGCGAGAGCGCGTACGCCGCCAGCGTTCCCAGCACCATCGCGCAGATCGTCGAGAGCGTCGCGACTATAGCACTGGTGATCAGGTACCTTCCGAAAGAGCGAGTCGAAAACGCGTCGTAGTAGTGCGCGAGCGTCGGCGTGAACGAGAACCACTTTGGCGGAGACGCGAATTGATCGACTTCGGTCTTGAGCGAAATCGTCAGCATCCAGTAGACAGGCACGACGGCCGCGATTACCGCCGCAATCAGCATCGCGTACTTCGCCCATCGCGCTAGCGTTCGCCCCCTGGTTGTGCGCCGCTCCTGAGTTTTCACGCCGCCTCCTGGCTCTGAAGCAGCTTGATGTAGCCGATGCTGATGACATTCGTCAGCAGCAGCAGGACAAACGACATTGCGGCTGCGTAGCCGAAATCAAAGAACCGAAACGCCGCGCGATAGATGTACAAGCTGACCGTCTCGGTCGCAAAGCCCGGCCCTCCCTCGGTCAGGATAAAGATCTGATCGAAGACTCGCATCAGGTCCATTGTGCGCAACAAAAGCGCAACCAGCATCGCGGGCCGAAGCAGCGGAAGCGTCACGTGTCGAAACGTCTGCCACGCGCTCGCCCCGTCGATCATCGCGGCTTCGTAGGGTTCTTGCGGTATCGCCTGAAGCCCGGCCAGCAGCACCAGAAACATGAACGGAGTCCATTGCCAGATATCGACGGCGATCACCGACGCAAGCGCGAGCGTCGGCGAACCGGTCCACGTCAAGGCTTCAGTGTTTACGCCCAGACCCTTTAATGTGCCGTTGATCGCGCCAAAGTCCGCGTTGAGCATCAACCGCCAGACTACTCCGACTACGACTGGCGGGATCATCATCGGTATGAGCAGCACTGCTCGAAAAATCGAGCGGCCTCGCAACGAACGGTCGAGCAACACCGCAAGCCCAAGTCCGAGAAGAAACTCAAAGGTCAAAGCGACGATCGCGTAGACGAGTGTGTGCCCAAGCGCCGTGAGAAAGAAGCTGTCGCTCGCGAGACGAGAGAAGTTTGCGAACGACCAGCGCGCGGCTTCGCCCGAGCCGGTCTGAAAGGCGACTTTGATTGAGTAAAGGAGGGGATAGATCGACAGCGCCAGCAGAACCATCACCGTCGGCGCGATGAGCAAGTAAGGCAGCGCTCGGTCCCGCAGCACAGCGAGAGTTCTAGACCTCTTGCGATTTGCAGAGATAGACCGATCCGTCTGGTTCATAAGCTTCACGCGCGATGGCGTAGTACTTTACATCGACGCCGTAGTAGCGTGCGTCCTTCTCATGGGTGAGGCCGATCTTCTCGACCACTCGCTGCGAAGCGAAGTTCGCGGGATGGACTACAGCGACGATTCGATCCAGCTTGAGCCCAAAGAAGCCGTATCGCAGGCTCGCATTGGCGCCTTCAGAGGCGAGACCCATTCCCCAGAACCGCTGCGCCAATCGATATCCGACTTCGACTTCGGATGTACTGTCCAGAAACTGCAATCCGCAAAATCCGATCAAGTCGCCCGTTGTCTTCTCAACAGCAGCCCACAACCCGAAGCCGTGCCTGTCGCTGTGTTCCACGATCGCATTGAGCCGCGCGGCGGTCTGCTCCTTCGACTGAGGCGTGCCTTCGCCGATAAAGCGCATGACTTGCGGGTCGCGATTCATTGCGGCGAGAGCGTCGAGGTCATCCAAAACGAAAGGCCGGAGAATCAATCGTGCCGTTTCGACCGTATGCATACCTGCAGCCGACGTAGCATAGGCTTTAGCCTGTGCGAGTATCTGTTTGGTTCCTCGAGGTTCTGTGGCAACCCGCGAGCCCGGCGCACAGACTGAAGTCTATGCCACCTCGCGAGCCCGACGCACAGACTGAAGTCTATGCTACCGCGCGCGCGCGACGATCTTTGCGATCTCGTCGTTCGCCTGATTCATCGCCTCTTCCGCTGTTAGCTCGCCGCCGTTTGCCCTCGCCAGGAAAATGCCAAACACGTTCTCAATTTCGTTCCACATCGGAGTTCTAGGTCTCGGCCTGGAGGTTTCAAGCGAGCGCAACTGTGCCGGGTAAGCCGGAAACCGCGAGATCAGCTCCGTGTCGGCGAACACCGATGTTCGAGTCGGCGGGTTCCCGGCAAACGCAGACTTCTTCATTTGCTCGGCCGCCGTCGTCCAGAGCAGGAAGTCCATTGCGGCTTCGACATTCCTCGAAGCGCGCGGGACCGCGATCAACCAGTTTCCGATCTCAGCCTGGCCCGGACGCTTCGCTCCGGGCATCGTTGTAAATGCCATCTTGCCGATGACTCTTGATTTAGCAGGGTCGCTGAATGATCCAATCCAGGCCGGCCAATTGATCGACATCGCGGCGGTTCCCTGGAGCAGATGCGCCGAGACTTCCGTTGCGTTGAAGCTGGCGTATCCCGGCGGCGAGTGCTTTCCAAGCTCGAGCATGAACCTCAACGCGCTGATTCCTTCGGCGCTGTTCACTGTCGGGTGGCCATTTGCGCCAAACATCTCAGCGCCGAACGCCCAGAAAATCGGCATGAAATCGGCAACAGCCGAGTTGCCTCGCGCCGCCCGCATCACGTAGCCGTGAACCGCGCCACCGCCCGGCGCGCCGTTTTTCTCCAGCTCATCAATCGTCCTTGCGGCATTCAACACATCGTCCCACGTGGCCGGCTCTTTGAGATTGTGCTTTTTGAACAGATCGCTGCGATAGAAGAACAACTGCGAGTTGCCGACATAAGGAAGCGCGAACAGCGCACCCGTCTCGTAAGGGTGCCGGCACAATGCGATCGATGAGGCTACGAAGTCGGGGTCTGGCCCACTAAACCCTCGCCTCTGAAGGAGCGGGGCGAGATTGGTGAGCAGTTCTTCGGTTGCAAAGCGCGGGAACCACGGGTCGTCAAGCATTATCAAGTCGTACGCGCCGGTTGCGGCTTTCAAGTCGATCAGCTCTTTTGAGAACAAGTCGTCGTACGGGAACTCCGAGATGTTGACGCGGACACCGGTTTGAGATTCGTAGTCACGGGCGGCTTGCTTGAGCGCGTCGCCTTCGACTCCCGCGTTGACGGCGAGGCTTAGCTTTGCGGAAGGTTGCCCCGAGTTCCTACAAGCCGAAAATGAGGCCGCGGTAAACGCCGAGAGAACAATCAACACCGCTGCCAAAGAAGTTGTGGAGCGATCCGTTCGTGAGAGGAGCTTCATGACGGGACGCATTGTACAGGCACCTGAAGGAGCGGGCAATCAGTGTCACGCGCAGGTTTTAGTTGCGACTAAAAGCGAAGTGGTTGTCTGACACGACGCTGGGCGAAATCAGCGCAACCCCAAAGAGTTGCATTGAGTTCGAACGACCTCAGCCCGCGCAGTGGGCGAAAGCGTGTAGCCCAGGGCAAGTCTGCGCAGCCCTGGGTTAGCGTACGGCTGATGAGCGGGAGCCCACGCAGTGGGCGACAGAAGAGTCGACGAGCAAATAGCAATGAACAAAGCCCCTTCCGCCCGCTGTGCGGGCTTGCCAGCAAGGGACGCTTTCCCAGAGCTGCGAAGACTCGCTGGGCCACACGCTTTCGCCTGCTACGCAGGCTGCCACTCAAGCCGGCTCGATCGGCACACCGCGCCCACCGAACCTGCTCGACAACAGCCCCAGCAAGAAGAAGAAGTACAGATTGAGGTCCGAGTACAACCCGCTTGTGAGTGTGAGCCCGGTTATCCAGTAGGCAACCACAAGCGAAAGAAAACAGGCTGCTGCAGCTCGCTGAGTGGCAGTGCCGGCTCGCTTCAACGCGCGCCAGCCCATCAGCCCCAGCCACACATTTGCAATTACGTAAATTGCGAAAGCTATCCATCCAAGCTCGGCGGCGATCCAGATAAGGTTCGAGTGCGGGCTAGCCAGCGCCCGGCTGTCCATCACCTGTTCGACCGACTCGTCTTCCCAATTGTATTTCGCCCGAAAGTAGTCGCCGTAGTTCGCAAGCCCAACTCCGAACAGCGGGTGTTCTGCCGCTATGGCGGCTGCTGCCTCCCACGTCGCGACACGACTGAACGCATTGCTTGGATCAGCAAGCCGCCCGGCGAACAGCGACGGAGCTAGCCCGGCGGCGAGCGCCACCATCGCGATCAAAGCGGCGATCAGCCATCTGCCTCCAAACGCTTTACCTTCTTTGAGAGCGAGCGCTTTGCCGCCGCCGAGTTCCAGGATCACCCAGCAGGTTAGAGCTGCGATCGCGACAGTTCTAAACATCGGCAGCAACGACGCGATCAGCGCGGCTGCCAGAGCGTACTCGTAAAGCAGGCGCGAGGTCTTGTCAAACCGCAGGCGCAGAGCTTCGGGCGCCGCTCGCAAGAACAGAAAGAACATCAAGCAAATGATCGAGTACGAAGAGTCAGCGGCGAACGGCCCGTTGACTCGCCGCTCGCCTGCGCGAATCAGCTCGGATCCTTTGTAAGCAAACAGGTCAGAGCCGGTCGCCAACTCATAAGCGCCAGTCGCGAACAGAAGGAGCGCTAACCCGATTGCCGCAAGCGTCAGCCAGCGTAGGCGAGCGCGGCCCCCAAGGTGATGACGCGCAAGGCGGAACGCAAACAGCGGCAGGCAGAACGAGTCGAATGCGATCTTGCCGGCGTAGCCGAGGTCGTGTGATTTGAGAAGCGCGCTCGCAAGAGCCGCCACCGACAGCGCCGCCCATGCAATCTCGAAACGCGTTGCCGTGGCAAGCGCTCTTGTGCTTGCGTTGTTAATCGCGCCGGTCGTTGCGCCGCGCTTCCACCGGATCAGCAGAAGCCCCGCGATTAGCAGAAACACCGCCCGGTCGAAAGTAAGTACCGACTTGTCGTAAGGGAAACGAACAAAGAAAGACGCGACCGGTGACGCCGCAAACCAGGCTACGAGAATCGTGGACACCGAAACGTCGGCGGAAACGACGAACCCGAACGCGAGCATGACTAGCGCGGCGGCAGCAGCTTCGCGGAACCTTCCACCGGCGCACAACGCGGCTGCGATCAGAGCGCCGGACGAAGCCGCGATTGCGAGGAAAGGCTGAGGACCGAGGCGGGATTGAGGATTGAGGATTGAGGATTGTGGATCGAGGGTTGTGGGCTGGATGGTGGTTCTAGCTGGTTCCTGGCTCATCCTCAATCCTCGATCCTCAATCCTCAATCCTCAGTCTTCGATCGTTGCTCCTCAATCGCGTCCACTATGCGTTGGGCGGCATTCCCGTCCCACAGTTCCGGGATTCTGGTCGTTCGCACTGGATGATCCAATGCGTCGATCGCCTCGCGCTTTATGCGTTCAGGATCGTTTCCCACAATGCGATTTGTTCCTTCGGTCACAGTGATTGGGCGCTCGGTGTTTTCTCGCAGCGTCAGGCATGGAATGCCCAGCACCGTGGTTTCTTCCTGAACGCCGCCGCTGTCCGTGAGCACCAATCGACTGTTGCTGTAGAGTTGAAGGAAGTCGAGGTAGCCAAGCGGTTCAGTGAGCACCATTCCTGGCTGCGTTGTTAGTCTCGCATCGAGTCCGAACTCGGTGATGCGAGCGCGAGTTCTAGGGTGCACGGCGAAGACTACCGGCAGCCGCCCGGCGATCGCGAGGGCCGCTTCGCATATACCTTCGAGCGTTCGTTTGTCGTCCACGTTCGAGGGCCGGTGAAGAGTCATCACGCAGAACTGTTTTGGTTCAAGCGACAGGCGAGTCAATACGTCAGAGTTGCGCGCTCGTTCGAGGTTTTGTTGCAGCGTGTCGATCATCACGTTACCGACGAAGCGAATCTTCGTGGGCTCGACGCCTTCTCGCAGAAGGTTCTGGCCGGCGTCGCGAGACGGCGTCAGCAACAAATCCGCAAGAGCGTCGGTGATGACTCGGTTGATCTCTTCGGGCATCGTGCGGTCACGGCTGCGGAGCCCCGCCTCGACGTGCGCGACGCGAATGAGCATCTTCGAGGCGACGATCGTCGCAGCCATCGTAGAGTTGACATCACCCACGACGACGACCCAATCCGGCCGAACCTTCTGGAGCACGGCCTCGAGAGCAATCATTATTCGCGCTGTCTGTTCTGCGTGAGAAGCCGAGCCAATGCCGAGATTGATATCCGGCCGAGGTATCTGCAGATCTTCGAAGAAAGACTCACTCATCGAGTCGTCGTAGTGCTGGCCGGTGTGAACAAGCAGCGCTTCGATACGGTCCGAACGTCGCCGCATTTCGCTGACGATCGGAGCTATCTTCATGAAGTTGGGTCGCGCGCCGGCGACATTGACTATGCGAAGCATCGCTAGCTGTGAACCTAAGCGCTGCCGGGGCCGCCCGGCGCCCTGATGTGGACGGTCATCGCCGCGCCGGCGAAAAGCACAACCGCAGCGATAAGAGCAGCGGCCGCGGTGCTTCGCAAGAAGCCGGGCTTTACAGCGCTCTCGGCGGAGATGGCGTCTACCAGATGGGTCTTCTCGGTGACGTTGGCATCGGCGAGCGAGTTGTTCAATCTCACTTCGTCAAGTTCGTTCTCGATTTTTATCAGCAGGTCGCGCGAAGCCGGTTGAGCCAGCAACTCTTTGCGGCGTTCCTCCAGACGGCGTTCCTGCTCGAGATGGGGTTTGATCGCTTCGTTGAAAATATCTGCGTGACGGGCGATCAGCGCATCGGCGGCAGCCTGCGCATAACGAATCGAATCATCGCGGTTGTCTGTTGTAGCTGCGAGGCTCAGGAGGATCGGATAACGCGAGCGGCGTGGTCCGGCGATGATTGTCTCGGCGCTGATGCTGCGTTTGAGTTGATGCTGGCTGACTCCGATCTGCGCAGCGGCCTCCTTCAGAAAGCCGCCGCTGTTGATGACTCGTTCGGTGATATACGGGTCTTCGATCGGTTGCTTCCAGACGCGGCCGATTTTGAGATGCGCAACGGCTCGGTGCTGGGCGGGCTCGCGGGACGACAGGAACGCGGTGATTCCGGCGGCCGCGATCACGCCGGCCAGGATCAGCCACTTCGCACGCCAAACAGCCGCGACGTATTTGTCCAGACTTAGCTCTTCCTGATTCACTTCATTGTTTGATGAGGCCATAAAGATGAAACTGAGCAGGAAGTCTACCGGGCTGCAAGACTTTCGCACAAGTAAGCGAAGCCCGTAGTGTTCGCCGAAGCATTGACCTCCTAGGCACCGAACCATAGAATGGCTCAGCCAGTGGAAGTCGCACCTGTTTCAAGCTTCGGAGAATCGCCTCCCGCGTTCGAAAGCAATCTTCAGTTGGAGGAGCCGTCGATGAAATTGAATCGTCTTGCTGCGTTCGGTGTATCGCTTTGTTTCGGAGCCGCGTTGATCTGCTCGTCGGGGGTGAGTGCCAGCAACCCGGCCGGGTTGACGTTTAACAGAGACGTCGCGCCGATTCTTTACAGGAACTGCGTAAGTTGTCACCGGCCCGGTGAGATCGCGCCGATGTCGCTGATCAACTTTAAGGAAGTTCGGCCGTGGGCCAAGGCGATACGCGAGAAGGTTGTGACTCGAGATATGCCGCCGTGGCACGCAGATCAGAACTACGGCAAGTGGGAGAATGACCGGCGGCTCTCGCAGAAGGAGATCGACACAATCGTCTCGTGGATCGATGGCGGAGCGGTGGAAGGGAACGCGAAGGATCTGCCGCCAGCGCCTAAGCTCGCCAGCGGATGGCAGATCGGCGAGCCCGACATGATCTTTCAGATGCCCACCGAGTTCACCGTGCCTGCTGAAGGAGGCGTTCCTTATCAGCACTTCACGATAGCTACGAACTTCAAGGAGGACCGCTACATCCAAGCGCTCGAAGCACGAGCGGGAAACCTGTCGGTCGTTCATCACATCGTGGTGTATGTTCGTGAGCCGGGAGAGCAAGGGCGGCGCACTCGCGGACAACAGTTCAATATCGCGGACGGAATCCTCGGAGCGCTTTCACCGGGTCAGACTCCATTTATCGCCAAGCCTGGTGAGGCAAAGTTAATCAAGGCGGGATCGCAACTTATTTTTCAGATGCACTACACGCCAAACGGAAAGGAATCGAAGGATCGCTCGATCGTTGGATTGATCTTCGCGAAGGGCCGAGTCGATAAGATCGTGAACAGCAAGGCCGCGTTCGAAATGAAGTTTGTGATTCCGCCGGGCGCCACCAATCACGAGATAAAGGCTGTGTACGAGTTCGAGCAGGATTCGCACATTGTCAGCTTGATGCCTCACATGCACGTGCGTGGGAAGGACATCACCTATCGAGCGATCTACCCGGACGGAAGGTCTGAGATTCTGCTGGCAGTACCGCGGTATAACTTCGACTGGCAGGTCTACTACTATCCGGCGAAACCGCTGGCAGCGCCTAAAGGAACACGCCTCGAAGCCGTCGCGCACTATGACAACTCAACAAAGAACACACGCAACCCTGATCCAACGAAAGAAGTGAGATTCGGAGAACAGACTTGGGATGAGATGATGAATGCGTTCTTCGATTTTACGATAGACAATCAGAAGCTCGGCGGAGACCGCGCTGCATCCGGCGCCGGTCAGAAGTAATCGCGTTGATTGGTGTTGATAAACGAAGAAGGCCACTCGCGAGAGTGGCCTTCCTATTTCTAGGCGATTGCGAGTCGACGGACGGGTCTACTTCACATCGAATGAGCCGGTGAGCGCCGCAGTCCCCCAATGAATCTTGATGGCGGCTTTTCCTTTGCTGTCGGCAAGAGAGATGGTCAACTGCTCCGCCGAGTCCGCGACTTTTTCCATCTTCAACGGAAGCTCGGCGATAAAGCCGTCCTTCAACTCGGGCGCGCCCCACACGCCAGTCTTCGGGTGGAAGTTGAGCGTCCAGGTGTCGGCTCCGGTCTTCTTGGCCCACAAAGTGTACTTTCCGGCTTTTAGTTCTTTGCCGCCCACGACGAGATCGCCGGCCGTCTCGATATGAGTGGCCATATTCATTCCGAGCCGCCAGACCATGCCTGGCTGGACAAGAGCAAAGATATCCCGCCCTTTGAGGCTTGGGCGTCCGTAGTCGATTGAAATTGCCTTGCCTTTGACGGTCGCTTCGGCTTTGCCGCGAGCGGCATTCATTTGAGCCGAAGCCAGGATGACGAGCGAGCAGAGGGTTGCTGCGCAGAGGACGAGCTTCTTGAGATTCATGCTTGAGTATTCCTTTCGGCGAAGTTTGCTTGGCACTGAGGTAAATGTTATCCGGGAAGTCGGTGTCGGGCAAGCAGAGAGTGCCCCGCCGCAGAACCCGAGCCCAACCTGGCGATCCGAATGATGCGCTACCTAAACTGATTCTGTCGCTTTGAGTCCTTGCAACGCGCGGATCATTGGTTGAAATCCAACACAATTTGCGGCGCCTGTCTGGCTCGGAACGCAATCTCCGCGAACGCCTGTTTTGGTCAGACTACTTGCCCCAGTCCCCTAAAAGTGGGTAGGCCGCGATTAGGATCAGCGCTGAACGGATGGACTCGGTACCCGTGTGGGTACATCGCCTTGTTTGCCAACGCGATGGACCGTTGACAATCGCTCCGCAGAGTCGATAATGGCTGCGAGCCACATATTGCCTTACCATTGCTGCCCCCCATTCGGAACCCCCTAGCGGTTCGTACGGTGAATGACTTGAGCAGCGTGAAAGAACCTACAATGCCGGACTGGTTCAGTTTGATGGAGCAGAACGTCGCGCCGACAGAACTGAGTTCCTACTTTCTCAACCTGTCCAGGCTTCTTGATCGCGTCGAGTCCGCGACCACACACTACCAGGTCTTGGATCTTGAGCGGGCGGCGAGTCGCGAACGTATCGATGAGGCCTACCGCCATGTGTTGGGCGTCGTCTATCCCGAATATGGAATTAGCGCGGTTCTACCGGCTGACGTAGTAGCAAGGGCAGACAGTGCTTTCAGAAAGATCTCGCTCGCGTTCTCTGTGCTAGCAAGCTTCGCTGGCAGACGCGGCTACGACCCGAGAATAGCGGGTAGGCCTGAGACAGTCCCCGATGCGGCGGTGCCATCCGGCTCGCAGACCGTTGCCGGGCCGGCCGGCCCAGCGCCCAAACCGCGAATACCGGATCGAGCAGAAGCAACAGAGATCAAAATCTCTCACCGAGTGTCGCACGCAACGGTTTACCGTGAGTCTGGGACCGCCGCTTCGGAAGACAATCGGCGAAGATGCGAACGCATTCGCCTTTCGATACCGGCGCGGGCAACCGGGTGCGATCGCAAGAATGGCAAATGGAACGAAATGGCTCAGACGGTTGATGTAGACCGAACCGGGGTCACTCTGAGAATGCGGCGACGAGTGCGGTGCGGGAGCGTCTTGTACCTGACCCTGCCGCTTCCGACGAAACTCAGAAGCCACGGCTATGCGGCGCCGCACTATAATGTGTACGCGCTCGTTCGAAGAGTCGAACCTCCCCGAGACGGAGTGTGGGTGGCCAGTCTCGAGTTCCTGGGCGAACACCCTCCCTCGGGTTTTCTCGACAAGCCTTGGGCCGTGTTTCGGACCGGCAAGTGGGATGGGAGTGAACGGCGCCGATCTCCGCGGATGAAGAGATCGGAGAGAATCAGAATCGAGTACTACGGCGAACCGATGCGACTCCTCGCTTCGGAGGAAGCCGAGACCGAGAACGTAAGCAGGACGGGTTTGCGCATCTTGGTCAAGTCGGCGCCGGGTGAGTTTGATATCGTTCGCGTGAGGTGCGCCGTCCGCGGCTTTGACTCGATGGCGGCGCCGCGCAGCCGCTTCGTTGCCAAAGACGGCGTCGAGCGACTCTGTGTCCAGTTCATCGATAAGGAGTGGCCGCTTTGAACTGGGACAAGGTTCACAGAGCACCTGACACCTCGAGCGAAGGCCTGCCAGCCTGACCAAGAAACTCGTCTCGGACCTCTATTGACTGGGACGCTTGATGCCCTTGGAAACTATATTCACAACGCCCCGCGAGAACTTTGTATCCAGCCATTGATCGTGCTCACCCGCTTCCCACAATGTCAATTCTTCCAACGGGCCAATAGGCCTCAGTTTCTTACTCAATAGCTGTTTCGAGTTAGCCAGCCTGGCTGGTTTCAACCGGCACATGAGTTGCACCTTTTGCGAGCCTTACCAACCAATCATCGGGGATTCGAGAGTGGCTGAAGGGGTTGCACACGTCAGCGATACCTCCAGGAACGGAAAGGGAACGCGGCAGGTCGAGGTAAGCCTTCCGGGAATCTGATCAACTCGCGTGAGTTGGGGAGACGCACATATGAATACGAAAAGAGCGTTGATGCTGATGGTGGTGGTGATGGCGGTAGGTGCGGTTGCGGTGC
>JBBPIE010000026.1:53687-103598 GCA_038040485.1 Candidatus Onstottus arcticum | reverse complement strand
ACCACCCCTCCAACCCACCGTGGGTGTGTTTTATATTTTGTTTTGGGTGGGGGGCCTTGGCCCCCTTTCCCCCCCCCCAAACAACCCCCACCCCCCCCCCCCCCCCCCGCACTCCAAAATCCGGCGCGTCCCGACTAAGTTAAGGCACTGCCAGAATCTTGCTTTATTCTCTCCCGACAAGCTCGATCGCGATCGAGTCGGGCCCTTCGATCATCGCGGCTTGCGCATTGCTCTTTCCGAAGCGATGAAGTTCCTCGAGCACCTTCACTCCGGACTTGCGCAACCGGTCCAGCGCCGCCGCGACATCGGGATAGCTGACGGCGATGTGATCGACCACGTGTCCGCGAGTGCTCACCAACGGGCCGGGACGCTGACGCGGGTAGATGATCAAATTCACCTCGCCGATCCTCACCGTCGTAGCCGGAGAGCGAATCACGCCGAGCGGTTCGCTCGGCGCCGCAAACGGGACTTCACAGGGGCCGGTTCGCTGGGCGCTCGCGCGGCTCACAGCGCCGAGATGCTTCTGATACCACTCGGCTGCGCAAAGCGGCGCGTCGCTGTACAGATGAACGTGAATAAAGGCTCGAGTCTGAGACGTATTGATTTCGACAAGCGCGCCGTCCGGTCCTTTCATGTAGGCGAACAGAGTTCCCGATCCGAGCCGGGTCATCGGCGTGTGAAAAGTGACTCCGGCGGCAATGTGTTTCTTATAGTCGGCCTCCATATCGGTGCTGCCCCACCCGAAATGCCAGATGGCTGAGTCCGGCGCGGTCGCCGGAGGATTCGTGACCTTGTTGAAGAGGAGATACATGTTCTCACTTTGCACCGCGTCGAGCCCGGCGAGGTTGGTCTTCTTAGTCACGTCAAACGTCTTTGTGTAAAACGCCATAGCTGCTGCCGGATCAATTGAGTTCAAATGGACGTGATGAAACGCCGCCGCTGTTGGCCCGTCTTGCGAGCGCCCGATCATGCATGGAGCGCCGAGGCACAAGGGTGCAAGCAAGATGATGAGCGATCGCAGCCTTTGTCTCATTGGTAGGTCTCCTCGAAACGGCCAAATGATATGAAGCGTAGAAGAGCTAGTCAACCGGTGTCTGTGGGTTCGTTTAGCTGAATGCTGAAACAATCTCTTTCGCCAAAACGCGAAGACACAAGAGAATACGAACAGTAACTCTTTTTCCTTGTTGATCGTGCCACTTTGAGTCCTGGGTCTTCGTGGCAGAGTTCTTCTTTTTCACCACGGCGGTTCCTAGTTTCACCGGATGACTTGCTTTGCTCTATAATCTCACCGTTCCTAAAGCCGGGGTGGTGGAATGGCAGACACAGAGGACTTAAAATCCCGCTGAGACGCTTAGTACGCGGTTGGACCAAGCGAGACTTGCGAGTAGATTCAACCACATACCAAATCTGTCTACTCACTCATACCAACGCGTCTAAGCTGGTAGTCGCTACAATATCCGCTACAGTATCCGCCACAAAAGTAACTCGCCTGTGTTGCTCACAGCGAAGGGGCCCCACCCCGTGAGATAATCATGCCTGGTATCCGTAGGTCCGGCCTTGCGATCCAAAAAAATTCCAGCGCAACCGCAAAGTCTTGGATGATTCTGGCGAGTTTTTGCGTCTTATATGATAGGAGGTCTTAGACAGATTGACACGATGTTGTTTGGCACAAGGTTCAAACGCGCCTGTAGCTCAACTGGTAAAATAGGTGAGGTTGCGATGCTCAATGAGAATATCCTATAGATGAATATCGATGTGCCAGAGGGAGACTTTCTCCCTTAGATTGGGACAAAATCGCGCGCGTCAGTGGGGATCCGAGGCCACCTGCTGTGAGATCCAATCGCCGGCACACAAAGGTTTGAGCTGTTGAACTTCTCGATAGAATCTCGGGTTCATTCACGCTGAGCGGAATACCAGGCTTAGAAGAGCAACGGTCCCTTAAACCGTCGATACGGGTTCGAGTCCCGTCAGGCGCCCCATTGCAGGCCGTATCGCGGTCGAGTATGGCACATATGCGCTGAGCATCTTATGTAATCAGTCACGATGATTCTGATGCCGACCCGTACCGGCGCCCCTGAGGTGCGAAGCGGTTTGGATTGCCACCGAGGGGCGTCCACGGTGGGTGGGCCGCCCTTACAGGTCGATCCTCTTGAAGCGTGACAGAGTACTGATAATCATCAAAACCTTCATATTCAGTGTGCGCGGGCCGCTTAGCTCTGCGCGAGAAGCCGGAACGACACATACAGAGTCTTTACCCGGAGTCAGACTCCGCATCCCAACCTTGGAGCCTATGATGGGCAGGATCAAGAAGATTCAAGTCTTTGACTGGGACGCCATCGCCGGGATCATAGCAGCTCTCGCCGCTATCATTCTTCATTTCCTGCATCTTGTCGAAGTAGACATCCTCCTGACGCTCTCCACGGTGCTTGTCGCCGTTCTGTTCATCCGCCAACTCCGACGTGATGGCACGATTGAAGAGGCGGTATCTTTGCTCAAGGTCAACCAGGACGAGCTTAGGTCACTGCGTGAAGCTCTCTCCTCGGCAAGGGGCGATCTCATTGACGTTCGCGCCGCTTTGCACGAAAGAATCAGCACGTGCGCTGAACTGGAAGCGCTCTTACACTATGGAGTGAACAGATTCCCCGCGGACAAGATGAAAGACGTTTGGCTGTGGCTGCTTTGGCAAACAGGCACTAGTTACTTCGCCACGAACTACATGAGCGTTGACCAGCTATATCCCACAGGCTACGCAGATGCGGCGCTCGCCGCTCAGACGGCAAAGATCAGGGCGCAGAAAGTAAACATCAGGAAAGTTTTCATCGTCGATGAACCGGGCGAGCTTGACAGCATAGAGTGCACGCTTGTGAGAAGCAACAGCAGCAAGGAATCGACGTAAGCTATATCCTGAGCGGCAGAATAAAAACTGACCGAGTGCTAAGCGCCATGGCCCACGGGCTTGAAACCACTGATTTCGGTCTCTTCGATTCAAGAATAGTTCTGTTGTGGTTTCTTGACGAAAAGAGAATGCTGGTCGAGGGCAAGGTTCTATGCGGCGGCGAAAGCCTGGAACGATATAGAAACTTCTTCGATACTCTATACGGCGAGGCGACAGCCTACGAACCGGAAACACCGAACACGCACGCTAACTAGCGATTGAGCGAAACGGCCAGGCTCGCCGCTGATGCGGATCGTTATGCGTTTTTCTCCTCCAAGCGAAGTCCCGACCATTGTCAATCTAGGCACGTATCTGGAGGACACAGTAGCTCTGGTGAACGGTGAAGAGGTATGCCAGACAATCGAGTTGAGACGCAAAAGCGATTCGTTTGCGGATGCTCGGCTGTTTTTTAAGGACAAAATCTGGATCACATCCGCCGCCGGAACAAGGTTAATCCAGATTCTCGACACAAATCCTCTGATAGCCAGCACCCATCAGAAAAAGTCGGTAGTTTCCTTGCGTTTTGATAATGAATTGATCGCCAGCCTCGGAGCACAGTTGGAGAGCAATGACACCACCAGCCTTGATGGAAGCGATCTCCTGTGCGGGAAGGTCTTCGCGGTAGGGTTTGTAGGACCCAACACAAGCAAGGCTCTGCACGTAGGTCATTTGCGTAATATCAGTGTCGGCAACGCGCTTGCGGCGGCGCTCGAGTCAGCAGGAGCGCACGTGATAAGGCAGAGTCTGGTCGGCGACATAGGGCGAAACATCGGCGAGGCCATGGCTGGTTACTTACAGACCGGCCACCGAGACGATTCGGATTTCAAACTTATGAAGAGCGATCATTTCGTAGGGAAAGCGTATGCCGATTACGTTCGCCGGCACCGTGCGACGCAAATAGATACGACAGCTCAAAATGATCCCATCAGTCGTGAGCTTGAAATGACCGGCGATCTCGCCGACGACCTTCTGCGTCGCTGGATGGGAAACGACCCGAACGTGTTGAACCTTTGGCGTCAGCTACGTAATTGGATAATGATGGGCCACCGGGATACGCTCGAACGCTTGGGCGTGCGACTGGATCGTTTCGATTTCGAATCCGATGCCATAACGGGCGTCGGTAGCTTGATAAGCGATGGACTCCAGCGAGGCTTGCTGAAGCGCACTACTGATGGGCGCATCATTTATGAAAGCGGTCACACCGAGTTTGAGACTATGACGCTTGTCCGAAAGGATGGGTTTCCAACCGAACACGCTCGCTTGCTTGCCGTTTACAGCCGTTTATTCGATCAATGGCGATCGAAATGCACATACATAGATCTGGCCGGGACCGAATGGCAGCCCGCTTCCGCCCTACACATGGAAATCATGCGGGAACTCCGGTCGAGCGAAATCGACCAAACTCACATTCAAGTATTTCATGGGATGGTTACCGTCAAGGACCAAAAGATGAATTCGAGCGACGGCGAAGCCATCTTGATAGATCACGTGCTTGATCAACTCGTCAGTGCTCCTTCAGTGCGCGCAATAGCCGAGAACTCCAATGGAGCCGTCACTGCGAACACGGTCGCCGACATAGTTCTCAAGAGTTACTTCCTTTGTCGTCCGGTTCTGAAGCCGATCGAGTATTCCTGGGACCTTCTTATGCAAGAGAAATCTAATCCGGGCTGGACCATCGCGCGCACCTGGTGTCATGTAATGTCGCACGAGAATAATACCGAATCGGACTCAGCGGCTGATAAACAGGCTTACCGGCTCGCGGTTATCCGGTCGCAGGATTTCCGTCGCTGTCTCAGGCATGGCATAGAGACTCTTCAACTCTCTACGTTGACCAGCTACCTACAGCACTACTGTGAGCTCTTCCTCGAGAAACCGGCAGATGCGCATTTAGGTCGCGTGGCCCGCACTCTATTGCAACTGACGCTGACGAGCCTGGGGTTGTTAACTCCGATCAAGAGTGATCTGGCAAGTATGTAGAGATTCGATGGGATAGGTTTGACGTTTGGGATTCACTCCAATCGAAGGCTTGCAGAAGAAAATGCGGAAGTTGTTTCCATAGATGGTGCTGAAAGGGCGCAGCGGTTCCTGCAACCTGCTTCCGTTATGAACCCGCTCAGTAGTTCCTCTCAAATGGCTACTTGTAGAATCCTCGCGGAGCAACGCCTATTGCCGAATCTAGAAATACTGTTCTCTTGCCGTAAACCAACCATGTAGTCAACACCCGCCCGATGTATTTTCTTATACGAAACCGGCCCGGATTCTGGTTGTGATACTCGGGATAAGTCAGCCCGGCATCGTACTTGCCCAGCAATAGATTCGTGCCGATAACAGGCTTCGATACCTCATAGATTATCTCGGGATACGTTATGTTCCCAAGGTATCCTTCGGTTGCTTTAACCAATCCGAGCGACTGAGGGTTTTCAATCCTTGCGTCCTCAAGCAGAACCAGTTCTTTTGTCGGGAACATAAACGTATCAGTGACTAAGACTTCATTGCAGTACTTTTCGGTTATCAAGTGCACCTCAAGGTGTGCGCTACATTGAACGAGAAAGTCCGCCTTCCCCTCCCGCACCATTTCCAAGCCCTCAAAGAAGTCGGTTATGAGAGTGATCTTCGCATCAGAAATCGAATGATAAGCAAGGTAATTCTTCACGGCACTCTCGTGACATGTGCCTTCGGGACCCAGAGTCAAAAATCGCATCGCTTTCTCCGTCTGGAATGACTCTTATTGATTCTCGATAATCGCATTCTCGAGCTCACAGCTTTGCCTGATTATCAGGCCATAAAGCTCGGCAACAAGATTGGGGTCCAATCCATATTGAGCGCCCAAATTCATGCAGCGTTGCTTTACCTGCTCTACACGTGAGTGTTGCATCATCGGGATGCCCTCCTTCTTTTTGTGGAGCGCTATCATTTCACAGATCTTGAAACGACGCCCAAGGGCGTCTATGATCCGCGCATCCAGGGAATCAATCTGCTGCCTGAAGCTCTCGAGCGTGTCGGGTTTTTCATTGTTCATCATCCCCTCCCAGAATACCGCGCGCTAACCGATATGAGCATTCTCCCAGGCGGTCCAAGAGATATCCTCCCTCCTGGACCAGACAGATCGGGACATTCGCACGCAACAGTATCGAACCGACTTCCTCAAATATTTCAGCCGGGAGGCTCCACGTTCCATGACGATCGCCCGCGATAATGTCATAGCCGACTGACACCACTATTGCCACGCAGCCAAACTTCAATGATTCTTCGACAAGTCTTCGAACCGCATCCAGGAATTCCCGCTCAGTTGGGGGCTGCTCAAACGCAATAAAGATTTGCCTGCTGTTGGCCGGTTCGGTCTTTTGGTAGGGATAGGTCGCTTCGGTTGAGCAATGAATCGATCCGTATTGCACATTTTCCAGACCTTCAAGAATTGCAGCCGATCCATTGCCGAAGTGGTAATCAAAATCGATAACTGAGACTCTGCCCATCCTGGTCAGGAGAAAAACTGTAGCTGCGGCCGCATTATTCAAGTAGCAGTAGCCGCCCAACCAACCCGGCCCGGCGTGATGTCCGGGCGGCCGGCACAAGGCATATGTGAATTGAGCGCCCTCCGCGGTCTGCATTGCAGCAGCAACGGCGGCCCTGGTTCCTTCGCGGGCAACATCATAAATGCCATTGACTATCGGCGTATCCGGCTCCACTCCGGGCTCGACATACTGGGGACTGACAAAGAGTTCTCCTTCTCCAAGGTTATGGCTGTACGAAGAGAGAAAGTTCAGGTACTCGTCGGTATGGACACTGCAAAGGGCTGCTTCAAGCTGCTGATCCGAAACAACCGGGAATGAAAAATGGCAGCGGGAGAGGCGTTTAAGTCCACGAGCGATCCGATGAAGACGCTCTTCTATTTCCTGGCCGGGCATTTCTTCGCCCCTCGCGTCGAGAATCACCGGAGTTGCTATATCTGTTTTCAAAGGAAGAATGATATTTAATACCGACGCGCTCACTTGAGCTCCTTGCGCATTCTGGGACCGACGTCGCTAAAACCACAGGCTCTATAGAAAGCGCTGGTGCGTGGAAGCTCAGCGAAGTGATATTTAGGCAAGCACACCTCGAGATCCGTCAGTTCATGCTTGCGGCAATAGTTCTCGACCGCTTCGATCAATGCGGCTCCGACTCCGTGACTTCGATGCCGTTGATGAACCCATAGGTCCTGGATCAGAGCATAAGGCCCGCCGGTATGAATGGCTTCCTGTACGGTCAGGCTGACGAGCCCAATGAGGTGATCGTCACCGGATGTCAATTCAGCAACGAAGATAGCGCCCGGCAAGTCGGCTCCAATGGTCCGAAGGCAGACCGATTCTGCTCCCGCCGGCAAAGTAATATCAGACACGCCCCTCAACTCCGCCAACAACGACTCGATACCCGCGATAACGCGAGCGACATCCTGCCCCTGAGCTGCCCGCACGCGAAAACGAGGATGCGGCTCAGCAATTCTTTCCGGCTCCGGTAACGAGGCCCGATAAATCCAGGCGCGCGCCATCTCGGATTCAGGCTCGTTCAACATTTTGTCGAACGCGAGTTGAACGGCTCTTGTAATCGGGCCCGGAGCTTCAAGAGACAACTCGCATCCGGCAACCGAAGAGACAGCGCGAATCCCATAAAAAGTCCCCGTGATAAACGCCTCGTCTGCCGCCATCAAATCTTCAGGAGGCATTATGGTCTCCTTTGTAGTAATGCCTAACTGGGCAGCGAGTTCGATCACAAGGCTCCTTGTTACACCCTCAATGCTATGGGAAAGGATCGGAGTAAGAAGAACGGAGTCCTTGACCAGAAAAACATTCGCGCCGGTGACTTCACAAACCGTCCCATCGTTGTGCAGTATCAGCGCGTCATCAAAACCCTGCGCGCGAGCTGCGACGTGCGCCGACGCATAGGCGGCGTAAAATCCGCTGAGTTTGGCTCGCGGAAGTTGGCAGCTTGCGGGAGCGCGACGCAGGCCGGATATTGTCAGCGACAATGGCGCCGGAAATCTGGGGCCGTCAATTTGCCATCCCAAAAGCAGGATCTTTGAATCGTATTGAGAGATGTCCAGGCGAGCACAATCGCCGGCCGGATACACCAATAATCGGAGGTACGCTTCTTTTACGCAGTTTCGAGTTATGACACCAGAGATCGCCTCTTCCACCTCTTGCGGGTTCGCTGGGGCGGCGCCCAACGAGAATAGGGAAAACTTGAGCCTCTTCAAGTGTTGAGCAACTCCAACAATTCCCGGCCCCAACGGAGTTTCATACACGCGAAAAGACTCGAAGGCGGCCGTGCCATAGTGCAGGGCGTGATTATCTGCCCGAAACAGCGCTTGCTCCGAAGGAATAAACTTTCCGTCGAGATACGCCCAATGACACGGTACTAGGATAGGGGCTGTGCTCATGAAACCATCTCCACTTTTTGATCGAGCTGATTTGCAACCCAATCGCATCGGGCTGGAGCGCACTCTCCGGTCGCGGTCAAGAGTATTGCCTGAATCAGCGCCTGCGCTTTGAGCAGCATTTCTTGATACTCGCTTTCAGCATCGGACATCGCCACTATAGCTCCGCCCACCCCTATCGATGTAGAGCCCGGAGTGATAACAATCGTCCGTATGACGATATTCAGATCCGTCGCCCCGTTGAGCGCCAAGAACCCAATAGCGCCCGAATAGATTCCTCTTGCCTCTGTTTCCAAACGGTCGAGTATTTCCATGGTTCTCAATTTTGGCGCTCCGGTCATGGACCCGCCTGGAAACGAGCTGCGGATACAATCGACCGCGCTCCTATCGGGCAAGAGGCGGCCGCGAATCGTGGAGACAAGCTGATGAACAGTTTCGTATGTCTCCACATCCATGAGCTTCGGCACATGAACGCTGCCTACCTCGCACACGTGACCGAGGTCATTGCGGATCAGGTCAACGATCATCAGGTTCTCCGCGCGGTCCTTCTCGCTTGTGCGAAGATCTTCTCGAAGATAAATATCTTCTTCACGAGTTCGACCACGAGGACGAGTGCCTTTTATGGGCTTTGATTCCACTGCCCCATTGCGGTCGATTCGAAGAAACCTTTCCGGTGAAGAACTCAGTATGGCCAGATCGCCAAAGCGCAGGAACGCAGCGTACGGAGCGGGATTTACCCTTCGCAGAGTGCGATATAGCGAGAGCGGATCAAGGCTCGCGGCGCTGTAGATATGGTTAGTCAAGCAGATCTCGTAAGTCTCACCCTCCCCAATGTAATGCTTGCATTGTGCGATGTCATCCAAATAGGTTTCCCGCGACCTGCCGAAGTGGAATTCCAGCGGTTCCCGACTTTTTCCATGGATCAGCGGCGGCAAAGGAGGAAGATGCCTCAGACGCAACTCCAGATCTTCGAGCCAGGCTTCGGCCGTCGCGGCATCACGCTCAGACACAAGACACAATAAATAAGTTGTTCCTTCCTGGTGATCGAACGCGATCAGCGAATCTGCGAACATGAACATTGCATCGGGCACTTGTGAAGCATGTCTGTTCTCTGCGCCACATTCGCCTTTGAGCTCATAGCCGAAGTAGCCTACAAAACCGCAATTGAAATCGAATGGAAGATCATCCGACCCGCACTGCCTGCGGTTCAATTCCTGTTGCAGATAGTCAAAGATGCTCTCACGGTACGCGCGCGAGCATCCCGCTTCATCAATCGTCAGTTCTCGCGTTTGTGAGCGATAGCTGACTGCAAGACCATGCGCGCCTTTGCTACCGATGAAGGAAAAGCGGGACAGGCGAGACATGATGCGACTGCTGTCGAGCCAAAACGCATTCTGATCGTCACCAAACAAGTGAACGAAAACCTGTTCGGGGTCAAATAATTGATTTAGCTTGAGACTTCGGACTTGAAAGGCGCCGGAGCCGCGATGGATCTCCCGACAATCGTCAACAGAGCGCCGTGAGGAGCTCTTACCTGCTCCCTGATTCCTATCGATCGGCAAGCCTGCTCGGCGCTGTTTGTACCTGTGAGTAATGTCTCGGAAATTCTGCAGCAACTGCTTGCCGTATTCGGTGCATATTGACTCCGGATGAAACTGCACGCCGTAAAGCGGCCGCTCACGATGGCACAATCCCATGATTAGGCCGTCAACCGTCCAGGCAGTCCTCTTAAGAGACTCGGGTAAATCATTGGCTACAACCAGAGAATGATAACGGACCGCCCTGATGCCCTGAGGTATATTCTCAAAGAGCGCAGACCCATCGTGATAGATGCCGGTCAGTCGTCCGTGCATCGGCTCGGGAGCATGAATAACACTGCCGCCGCAAACATCCGCGATTCCCTGATGCCCCAGACAGACACCCAGGACCGGAACTTCCGCTTTTAGCAGCGCATCAAAACAGACTCCAAAATCTCTTCTGTTGTCCGGCCGTCCGGGTCCCGGCGAGATCACAATGTTGTCGAACTCTAAGCCGCGCAATTCCTCCCAGCTTAGCTGGTCATTTGTGACGACCAGCGGGTCTGTTCCATTGATCTCGGCGATCATCTGGTAGAGGTTGAACGTAAACGAATCATAGTTGTCTATGATTAAGGTTTTCAATCAACCTCCTTTCAATCGGGAGCAGTGGTTTGGATAACGGTCGGAGCGTTTCTCGCACTACTCGGACATTAAGCTCACTCAACACTAATAGACGTATTTCAAACGAAGTTTTATTCATACTTGAAATGAATTCTTGACGAACTGCTGTCGGCTCTAAGTTGGTTCGCGCGCCGACCGATCCCGCGAATCAGGTTGAAGCCAAAATAAGCTCAACGCTGAAATCGACAGGGAAATGAGACAGGCCTGAGAGGTCCTTGAACTCAGCTTCAAGGTTAGAGACATAAGCCACTGGATCAACGATCGTTCTCAGGTATGCACTCACATACGAAGTTGAAGCCAGAAAGCCCGCCAATTGCTCTGCGGAAAGTAGCACGACGTTGGCGATCTCCACGCCGCGAACTCTTCTGAATATTGGGTTGGCCTGGATGATACGCAACGAATACGCCTCGTCAATGAGTCGCGGGTGACGGAAACTGTTCCAGTGCTCCCTCAGCTCGTTCTCCAGCACTGATTGAATGGCGGGTGGAGCTTGCGGAAAGCCGTAGCGGCACACAGCAAAGACCCCCTGTGCTCGCAGCCATTGCCCCACCTTGGCGGCCACTACTTCACCGTTCATCCAATAGAAGGCGTTGCCCGACGTCACGAGATCAACGCTGCCCGCTTCTTCCTCGTGAGCTTCCGCCCCATGGTGGTGCACCTCGATCTTCGACGACAGGCGATAGAGATTAGCCGCCATCTCTGAATCAGGCTCGACAGCAATTACCTCATCGAACCACTGACACAGGTGCAACGTGGACAAGCCTGTTCCGGCTCCCAGGTCTACCGCTCGCCTGTGAGGCGGAGACAGTGAATCGATGATCTGCTGAAACAACGATGCCGGATAGGCAGGCCGAAAAGCTCGATAGGCAGCCTCCGACAATCCAAACTGCGTTTCAAAACTCATGCAATGCCTCTGAGGCCTGGAAGCAATGGTCCTTCCAAGGCAGCAGGCTCAACACCGCGAAACAAAGCGAGGACGCTTCAGCATCGCCTGAAAGCGTCGCATCGAGCAACGCATTTACGCCGTCAGGCCTCAGTCCGAATTCCTCGATCTCTCCCATACGATCCCGCAAACGCTCCGATATCCAACCCGACAAGCATGTAGAAAACCAAGTGGCAATCGGCAGGCGAAACGCCCGCTTGGGAAATAAGTTGCCGCTGCCCGCGAGCGCATCGCTGTAAGCCGTTCGCAAAGCAAGTTTCGTCGTATCTCCGCTCAGGAGCGCGCGTTCGCCAAATGTGGCGCAAACCGCCGGAACGTCTCCGTGAAGGTATGGAGTTCGGCCTTCGACTCCGAATCGCATCAGACAGTGGTCCATTCGAATCAGCAAGGGCTCCAGGCTGAGCGATTTTTCCAAATGGCGCAGGGCTTGAAACGGCTCCATGTCTTCGGTAATCTCGTAAGCGTCCTGGAATCGGCTCTCGCAAATGCTGCAAGCCTCGGGGCCGAGGAGGCGAACTACCCAGGAGCGGCGACTCGATGGAAAAGCGAAATCCAGGAGGCGGCGCCACCCGTTCAGCCGTGCCGCTCCGTCTCGCCAGCCCAAATAGCTGGCATAACCGCTCAACAATTCGTCCGCGCCTTCCCCTGTTAGTAAAACTACTATGCCTGCCTCGCTCGCCGCTTGAGCGAGCAAAAGATACAGAGGCGCACTTGTCAGCCTCGTTGGTTGTCCGAGGGTTATGACGGCCCGATCCATCATCGTCTGAAAGTCCGACGGAGAGAACGTGACTACCTTGTGGCGCCACGTTGTCCAAGCTCCGCCCGAAGTAAACCCAAGCCGCCCCAGGTCGCTCAACCCATCCGTTACGCCGGGAATCCGCACACTCACGGTTGTGATGCCTTCGACCCCAATGGAATTCAGATCGTGCGCTATTATTGTGGAATCAAGGCCACCGCTCAAAGCTAAACCGACCGGGCGGTCTGAAATCAGGCACCTTTCAATGGAATGCCTCAAGCTCTCTCTCAGATCCGCCGCAAAGGCATTGGGAGCATCAACGGTCGCCGGGTCCGGCGAGTACCGCTCAATTCCATCACGACTCAAAAGAAGCGATCCTCCCGGTGGAACGCTGTGAACGTCATCATAAATCGTCTTGTCTCCCAGGTTGCGTCCAAATGCCAGGAGTTCCGCAATCGCGCTTTGGCGAATACTCGACGGATGATCCGTTACAAGCTTCAGAGGTGTGAGCTCGGACGCAAACAGGTTCCCAGTCGGCAGGCGCCGCCAGAATAAGGGCTTTATCCCAAAAGCGTCGCGGCGCAACTCTATCGTGTCTGCGTGCGATGAGATCAAGGCCGTAGCGTACATGCCGTCGAGAGCAGCGCCGCCATTGGCCGCCGAATAAATCAGGTCAACCTCGCCGGCGCTATCTGACGGCGCTGGGATTCGCGTCCCCTCTGTCTCCCGGGCCCCGTAAACCTCGCCGTTGTAAGCGACCCACCCTCCGGCCGTCTCATTCCAGATCGGGACTTGAAGCGAGGCGTCTCCCCGAATGCGAAGGCGGCACATTCCAAGCGAGCGGTCATCGGAATCGATAAAGCCTTTACCGTCGGGCCCTCGATGAGCGATCGCCGCCAGCATTTCCCTCGTGATGCGTGATGCATCGGTAAACCCGACTGCGCCGGCTATTCCACACATCGCAATTACCTCGAAGATTCTCGGATATCTGAGTAAGCGGAGTACAGGATGGTA
The DNA here is from genome assembly GCA_038040485.1 of Candidatus Onstottus arcticum. Classification (GTDB taxonomy): domain Bacteria; phylum Acidobacteriota; class Blastocatellia; order UBA7656; family UBA7656; genus Onstottus_B; species Onstottus_B arcticum. Next base: position 90,362 of record JBBPIE010000026.1, on the reverse strand, counting down.
TTCGGAGCATCCGGGCACACCTGTCGATCTATTCTAGTGAATGACCGCCCATGATGCTGAGCCGCAGCCAGCATGTTTTGAATGTCTTCATCCGTGAAACGACTCTCCTTTCCGCGGCCCTGATACCACTGCAAGAGCACGTCTCGCGGTATTCGGCCATGCGGGAGGAGGCGAGTTTCCAACTCGGCGCGAGCCTCCGCGTAGTCCAACGTCCGAGTTTCCTCGTCATAGAATTGCTTTAGCGTGCCTCGCGACCGCCCCTCTTCTATCAAAGCGATGTCCATGGGATAAAGACCCAGCTTTACGGTTATCCGTAGTTCTCCAGCCTTCGCGAGCACCGCTAGTGCGTTTCGCAGAAAATTGGGCACATCCTTTCGCGTGAAGCGGTTCACAAGACGATCCGAAAGTATGAAACGTTGCTTCTTGAGCAGGTATTGAGGAATAGGTGACAGCACATCAATGCAAAGGCTCTCATACTCCTTCGCGGCCATATCGCCTTTGAGGTCTTCAAGTGTCGCTTCCGAAAAATCCATCACGGTTACCTCCATTCGGCGCTCTATGGCAGTCTCAATGAGTTCCTTAGTGGTGGCACCGATGATGCAACACGTTGATCTGCTATTAATGTCCTTCAAGAACAATTCGATTTCGGCGCGGCTCGGGCGGGCGGACTCCCGTCCCAGTCTCCAGAACATCCCGCCGACGAGATCCCATGCTCTCGATTTCGGATCTTTGCCATCCGTCATAATCACTCCGGAGAGTCAAGCAGACTCTCATTGTAAAGACCTGCCAGGACATGGTTGATGAATATGCCGCGGCCTTGAAGGATTCGATAGGTGTGTTTCGTTCCGGCGGGGATGAATACGCTGGCGGGGCTTCTCAACTGCTTGACTACATCTCCGAGCGAAACCTCAACCGATAGACCGGTGAGCCCGGGTTCATAGCCGAGGAACATGAACAGACTGTCTACGGTGTGAACATGCGGATCTATGTGCGATGAAAAAGGTTCATTGATCTGGGGGATTTCCCTCGCGATGCAGTATTGCCTACAGTCTTGAACCAACCGGTCATCAACCATAACGTAACGAGTTCCCGGGCCCTCCCGATGATGCCTTAGCTCAACAGCAGAGATGAGCAACGGTGAGAGGAACAACTGCCCGAGGCTGTGAGACGAGCCACAGTTTGCGGTGGCATTCTGTCTGCCGACTACGCACGGAGAAATCCAACTATATGCCGATTCATCGCGGTTGACGGCTTTGACGTGAAGGCGTGCGGTATGGGTGAAGGCATCGCGCCCGGTAACGGGACGACGATGATCGACGGGGGCTCGCGCGTATGCGGCAACGCGGGTGCTGAGATCGAGGAGGCCCGTGCCTGCAAGAAGCGGACGTACCCCGCGATGGCTCAAGTTTGAAAGCAGGAGACACAAATCCAATATGCCGGCTCGCTCTCCAAGCCCATTAACAGAGGTTGAAATCCAGTCCGCGCCGGCGTCCAACGCCGCGAGAGCGTTTGCCATAGCTAAGCCGCGATCGTCGTGCAGATGGAGTTCCAACTCAGTGTCCGGGAGTTCGCTTTTCACACTGCGGACTCGGGAAGCAATCAAGTCAGGTTCTGCAATGCCGACCGTATCGGCAAAGCAGATGCGATCGGCCCCTGCGCTTGCGGCAGCGCGAAAAGCTTGAATCATCAAGCTTTCATCGGTTCGGGAAGAGTCTTCAAGTGTGTAGCGCACGCGCAGCCCAAGCCCGCGCGCCTGCTTTATAGCTGCCGTAATGCGGTCCAGTATCTGCGCGATCGACATGCCTGGCACTCGCGCCCGGCGTGTTACTTCGTTGATGCCTAAAAAGATTCCGACCCACCCGGCTCCGGATTCCGCAGCCGCGTTCACGTCATCGACGCAGGCACGCGCATGAGTCAACACGGGGCAGTCGAGGCCCAAGTGTGCGACCCGCCGAACTCTTTCCATTTCTGAGGCCGATGCAGCCGGGTGGCCGCATTCAACCGCATCGACGCCAAGGCGCGATAATGCTCGCGCAATTTCAACCGACCGTTCTGCGTCGAAGCTCACGCCGGGCGCCTGGCAACCTTCTCTTAGAGTGGCGTCAATGATACGAATTGGCCTGGGAGCAGCCATCACTTTATCCTTCCACGTTGAGAGGCCGAGGCCACGGTTCTCGGGGAAAATTCGGCCATGGCTTTAGCTTCATCCTATCCTGGTCATTGATTGCCGCGAAGATGCCGTCGTACATCACCTGGCGCAAGCACAGGCTGCGGAGCACCGCCGAAAAGATAGCGTCCTGGTCTCGCTTGGAGGATATGTAGGATGAAACCACCTTCCGGCCTATCGAGGTGTGGCTTGCATCGTGCGTAGCATGCACCTCATAAAACCTGAGGCCGGATCGGGGAACCCATCTGTACTTCGCGGCGAATACTTCAAGCAGCTTTTGGTAGAAGAGGGGACGCATTGTTTCTATGACAAGATTGCTACAAGCAAGAAATTCGAACTGCGGTCTTTCGCGAGCAATCCGCAACAATTCCGTGACTGCTAATACAACCCCTGGCACAAGCTCGGCGTTTTGAATCTCTTTTCTTGTGAGCCCGATTCCCTCGCAATACTCCAGAAACAGTTCGGCATGAGCGGGAAGCCCTTCCTCTTCCACCAAGTCAGTGCCAAGCTCGTCTAACAGCGGGCCATGAAGAAGCCGCTGTTGCTCGAGATCGTCACTCTTCGCGAGCTTGAAGGCATTCCACCAGGTAGTCGATGCATAGTAGGGATACTCCTGGGTGGCAAGAAACCGAAGCTGCTCAGGAGTCATATCTCCGGCAAGAAGCTTTTGCCCCAACGGATGCGAGTACCCATAAAAATTGTCTTCCGCTACGCGATCGATGATCGCGAAAAGCTCGGCTTTTGAGTATCTTTCCTCTCTTTGCCAATCGTAATCATGTTCAGGCAGAGGCATTTATTTCACCCTCTGAGGATCACCGCATCGAAGCGCGGAAAAAGGCCTCACTTTGTAGGTGTCTCTTGCCGTGAAGTTCGGTTCCGCTGCATTTGCGAAAACCAGGACCATCCCCTTGCGGTCGCTCGACGAACAATTGCGCCCGCTCCCGTGAACCATATATCGATGCCATACCAATACATCGCCGGCTTGCATCGGAACCTTCTGAGGCACGGGAATGTTATTGGTTTGTGGCGAGATGCAAGGATGCCAGGCATACATAGAATCCCACTGATGCGGAACCAGCCCTCTGTGATGTGATTCAGGGCACAACTCCAGGCACCCATTTCCCTCGTCGCAATCTGTAAGCGCGACCCACATGCTTACCGCGCCCGGATAGTCATGGTTCCAGAGTGCCTGGTCCTGATGCAGGGCGACTTTGCTGCCGACCATTCGCGTCTTTAAGAACGCAGCGTGATAGATGAGCGCCGGCGCGCCTGCGAGAAAGGAGGCGCCAAGTTCAAGAAGGTCGCAGCGCTGAAACAGCTCGGTCCAGAACGGCTCATCATTCCAAAAAAGTCTGCGGAGTTTCCGGGCGGCCAACCGACCATCGAGCAGCAGCGGTTCAAATTCCGGTTCTAGCCCGGAATCCTGTTCCGCCCTGAGCGCGACTTCATCGATCCATTTTTCGGCTGCCTCGCGGGAGGGATCCGGGAACACCTGCCTAAAAAGCCGCCAGCCCGACGGAGCAAGGGACAACGAGGGCTCCCCCCTTGTCGTAGCCTTCATATTCTTGAGTTCTCCGGCGTTCACAGTCACGAATGGTCGTCCGCGATGCGATAGTCAGTAATCGGCGAGGACAAAGTTGAGAAATCAGGCTAAGACCCAAGCCGCAAAAGCTAGACCCGGCGCTCCGGTTGAAATGAGGGTGCTGTCCGGTCAACTCCTGAAAAGATCGCCCGTTCTAGACCCTCATTTCGTTTCGGAAGAGGCCTTCGTTGACGCGCAGGCACCGAAGTAGCTGGACGGCCTGACAATCAACTACGTTGTGCTCGACGCTCTCTGAGCTGGGTTTCAAACCTCGTCTACCCCTCGCCATTACATGTAGACGGAATTCACCGGCGGTTTTATTCAAATGTTCTCTCAGAACTTGAAGGCTGAAGGAGAGTCCTCAAAAAAAAGAAGAAAGGTGAATTGGTTCGACCGTAGATTCCGTCTAGTTTGAAGAGTGGGTAGATGTTCATGAATTAGGAGGTCGATAGTATCACTGACCTTCCAAGTTTGTTCATCCGCTCATTCCTTACGTTTGTCAAATCCAACTTGGAGGTAGAAACACCGTATGAAGGAGAAAAAGGCACAACTGGTGACCGAACTCTCCAAGACAAGCGGCGTCTCCGAGGCGGACGTTCAGAAGGTGCTTGATAAGCTGGGTTTTTCTCAGGCACTGAAGAACGTTAAGTCCTTGGGAGGCGAAGAGCCTCTTGGCAAGGTCACCTTGGCTAATACTAAGGTCGCGTTTAAGGTCGGCAGAAACGGCTTAGTCGTCTAAGCCGCCACGCGACACTTGAGCAGACGAGCCAAACCTCGGAACTCGGCTGCGTCAAGCCAAGGGATCCGATGGGTGAATGCCTCGGAAACATCCACCTGGATCAAGCGAGTCGGGCGGGTGACAAACCTCGGACATCCGCCTGGCACGCCACCCGGATCAACTAGTTATCGACAGTCGAAGTTCTAGCTTCTCTTTTCAAGCTGCGAAATGGCAATGAGCAACTCCAGAATAACGGTAGCTGAGTTTATCAGCCGTTATCCCGGCTTCACATTCGACCTTGAAGAATTCATTGCGTCGACAAAGTATGAAGAGGAGCTGCGGGAGCGATTTCGTTTATTCAAGAATACCGGCGATTCGAACAATTACGGAGCGCGGCTCGCGAATAATATCTTAGAGACGTTTCGAAAGGACCTGTGCCATCTGGTTCGCGCCTATAGGAATTATGCGGGAATTGAGAGCCTCGCCGAACTCCCTCTTATCTGCAAAGACCTGATCCGCCAGGACCCTGATGCTTTTGTTTCGTCATCGCTCCAGCAAGAGGTGGTGTGGAAAAAGGAGACCTCTGGAACCACGGGCCCACCTGTCGCTGTCTGGTATGCTCCCGAGTTTTATTTCGACTTGCTTCTTTTATCGATTCGCAAGATTGCCTCGCTTGCGGGCGCAAATGATGTTGGGCAACGGCCTATCTTCTGTGTCGCCGTTACGGATAATACTTCCTGCAAAGACTTCGTCGTAGCGGATCCTGCTGATGAAGTAGGCTTTCTGCTTCAGGTAGTTATCGACGAAAGAAAGCCGGAAACTATTGAACGCCTCTTCCGGCTGCTACAGGCGCTTCAGCCGGCTTGCATGACCGCAAAGCCGAGCATATACGAAGTTATTCTTTCTTATGCTGCTCGAACCAATCTCCGCAAACCGTGCTCTCCGGATGTTTTGATTTCCAGCGGAGCTGCCTTGGAAGAGTCGCTTCGCAACCAAGTAGAGGGACTGTTTCAAGCGATGCTGATAAACGGTTATGGCATGACCGAATTCGGACTGATTGCATCAGAGTGTCATCAGCAGGAGGGATTCCATATCGACGAGTCTTCGATTCTCATCGAGGTTATGCGCGCCGCCGGCGCTCCGGAGAAAGAAGCCGCGGAAGGCGAGCTAGTACTGAGCAGCGTATCTAATATGGGCATGCCGTTGCTGAGATATGAAACGGGCGATCTTGCGCAACTAGAGACTGAACCGTGCGCTTGTGGCTTTCAGGGACGGCGAATCAGAAAGCTGTCTGGTCGGCGAGTACGTTGTTTTCGGTTTGCATCGGGCGAGTTGTTTTCTCCTACGCATTTCAACGATTTATTTTCGCGATTTCCTCTTCGGGAATTTCAAATCACGCAGACAAGCCTGCAGAGCTTCGATCTTCTCGTTGAGTTCTCTAAAGGCTGTGATGATTCCAAGGGTACTCTGCGGGCGATCAGTGAGCACATACGAAATACTCTTTCTTCGCCTGTAAAGGTCTGCGCCTTAGCCACTACGTTCCCTCGGGACTCCAAGTTTGAGCGATACCGAACGTTGGTTTAGAGGATTCAGCGGCGGCCCCAAATCGCCGCTTTCTTGTCGGAAGCAACTCTATCGAGATCTCATGCTTCAGCCAATCATAGGTGCTGGAAGATCGGGCGGTCCGGTTCGGCAATCCCTCCGAGTGGGCTTCATCCTGAGCCTGAACCTGCTAATCTTGGTGCTTTCTACCCGTACTACTTGTCTATCGAGCGATCTCTTTCAAATCTCAGCAGGGCCGATAGACACAGAAGGCTGCAATGACACCTCGCTGTCAAGGTTGCTGTTAAGATCAGGCCTGACCGGGACCGGTATCCGCTACACTGGCGGCGGTGGCCTCTGATAACATAATGTAAGTTGCTCATAACAAAGATAAGCCGGCGTGGTGGAATGGCAGACACAGAGGACTTAAAAATCCCTGAGGAGCGTTTTGTAAGGGATTGCACAAAGTTGGACACGTGAGCAGATTGAGCAGGTTAGCACTCGGACGCACTCACCAGTACAAGCCAATCTAAACAGGTAGTTGCTACGTTATCCGCTACAGTAGTCCCCAGTGACACGGCGGCCTATCATGGAGATGGTGATAGGAAAAGATCCGGCCGACTTAGACCTAAAGAACGTCCTTGAGGCGATGGAAGGGTCTTCCTTCTCTAACATAGAAGTCGAACGGATTCGACCTGGCTTTCACAAACCCGTTCCTTCGCTCTTCGATCTGTGCTCCAAATCTCTTTTTTGGCGATTGCCTCACGGCATCGCGGACCATCACTACCGCTTATTCCCTTACGATCCGTCAAACCAACAAACTGGCCAGGAAACTGACCAATAGTGACGCTACTGATTTCGCCCTAACTAGGCTGATCCACGCATACACTTGCGATAACACTGTTTCAACTCGGCCTTGACGCGATGGATCTTCGTTCTCAGGCCCGCAATTGAAAGTCCCATCTGTTCGGCTAGGGCTACATGGCCCCCCTCCCCGGAATAGTATTGTTCAAGTAGCAGTCTTTTGTCATCAGGTAGCTTCTGGAAACAGAGCCTAGCACACTCATTATCGAATGAATCTAGCTGCAGCTCAGTCGCTATCTCGTAGCCTTCATCAATGTGCGTGAGCTTCGCCGACTTTCTCATGTTTTCCCGGTAAACGTTGCGCGCGACGCCCAGCGCGAAGCCTGTCGGGTTCTCGATGGGGGTTTGGGCAGTTCTGTCAGTTGACCGGATGACGTGTCGCCCGGAAACTTCTGGCCTTGGAACTGCGCGAGGTAGTCTTTCATCTTCGCAAGCCCTCGACCTTTGGGTTGATGATGTAGTGAATCGTCGGTCGTCCCACCTCGGTTTGTATCTTCACGCTGCGGAGCCAATTCAGATCCTCAAGAAGTCCGAGGGGCTCTTCGACCGCCTTAGCGGTTTCAAGCCCCGCCCAACATTTCCGATAAAGCTCTCGCGCGGTGAACTCGTCGGCCAAGTCTCTTTTTTGCAGGTGAGTTGCTAGCGTGCGCGCGTTGATCGCGGTTGACCTCAGTCCGAGCCCGTAGATTCTATGTGCATGGCGCATCAAAAAGGCACACCATGCGGCGGCGCGCTCCGCAGCGCGCAAGCTAACCGGCCCGGCTTCCTGGCCGTCAGCGATATCGCAAAGGTGCAAGATCAGTGCGAGCGACGGCATCAAACTCTTGTACTTTGAGAAGTGCGCTTCCAGCGCAGGATGCTCAAACTCCCCTGAACGGAGCGCGCGGTTCAAGTCACCGAACCATTCATCAAACAATTCTTGAGCGTCCTCATGAAACTGAAGAAACGGCTTGCGATCATCGTCTTGTTTTGCCAGCAGCAGAGTGGTGTCGAGCTCGCTTAACGTCCTGTAGATGGCAAAGGCTCGGTTCTTCGCTTCCGTTTCAGGCCAGCGGTCAACGTTTTTCCAATCGGGGGTTATGTCAGGGTAAACAATCATTTGGAAGCGTTGCATTAATCCGTCGTCGCCATCGCCATAACCAAGTGCGTTGCGCAGATAGCATTCAAGCGGTCCCGGCTGAATGCCGCCGAGGATACTGGTCGTCGTGCTCTCGATCCTTAGCGTACCCCGACCAATGCGGTCATATGTGTAGCTTCCATCGCCATTCCAAGCTTCCAAATAAAAAGCGCGATCGTTGCATCGGCGCTCGTCATCGAGAGACCGCAGAAAGCCCGTCAACTCGTCGCGAAAGATCAAAAGGCCTCGCGGGTTCTCGTTCAACAGCTCGCCGTACTTCTCGACAGTCGTGTCATTTACTATGAAGCGGCGCGGTCGAGTTACGCTCTCCTCTTCCTCGCAAAACTGATCACGGAAGCCATCAAGGTCTTGGCCACCCTTGGCCGCTTTCTTCATCTGCTCTCGAAGCGCGATGAGGCGAGCTTGTGCCGCTTCTCTGACAAACTCTTGCTGCTTCATGATTTCCACCCGCGCGATGTGGGATTGCTGCTCTAGTCGATTAAGTGGTTTCATCGCTTCCGCGATAGCCGGAGACTTCATGACACCCGGCCGCCCTATGATGGCGCCCCACAGGTTTGGTGTCACCGCCCACTCATCGCGACGCTTGGGCCGTATGCGGACCTGGTTGCCGATAACGGACGATAGGGCGACCATCGAGGCCGTGGCCGGGAACTCAGGGGGAACCTGTAGGCGTTCAGCAATATCTGCTAGCCACGGTCGCAAGGAGTCTGGAAGGAGCGCTTCGGGTAGAACCGGTACAGGGACTAGCCCCTCAGGCAATGGGCTAGGATCAGGCCATTCAGTCGCTACCACCGAGACTGAGCCGTCAGGCTCTCGAGCAGCCCCAATAATCGCGAGCGCAGCCTCCGCGCCATACTTTCCTAAGTAATCATCAATCCCGTTGATTCCGGAGTCGTTGGAAATCTCTGACCATAGGGGTCTCGCACCGCGCCGGTGAACCTCGGCAGTCAGCGCGCGCCGCGCATCACCTACGTTAGAGTTGGTGGCCGCGTTTGCGTCGAATAGGATGATCGCGGTCCTTCTGGTCCAGGCGATACGATCGAGGTCTGGGGATGGCCCTTTCACATCGAGTCGTTCACCTGTGGGTCCTGAAGTCTTGCCTACGATGCCACGCCAACCCCAGACGCCGGCAACACCAACGGCCAAGAATCGAGGTTGCTCACTCTCGAACAACGCCAGCCGTGATAGGGCTAGGGCTTTCTTTTCGCCTTCAACAATGATCACAGGTAGACTCACGTCATCAAGCCAATTAGGATTCGTATTGGGCGAAAAGTACAACATCGAGCGCTGACCAGGCGCGCTGAGGTATTTGGCTTTCTCTTTGATCGCGCCATCAGGCTGTAGCTCCAGGTCAGGGTGGTCACGGCGTAGACGGTTCGCTCTGACGTTGCTTTCGGCTGGCCTGTAGTACGGGAATATCATGCCGCTGTAGTTGCCGCTGCCATTGCGTCCGACGATGGCGCCGCCGGTGAGCGAGTCCACTCGTCGCAGCCCGGCGGCGATTGCCAACTCCGGTGTGATCCATGACTCTGCGAGCTCTTCAAGATCCTGGGCCGTTAGATCCTCGCCAAAGTTGATCATCGGCATCCGCCCCGCGTCCCTGAGGTTGAGGTTGATTCGTTCCGCCAATCATCGCGACCAATGTCGAAGCGCTCTGCTTCCTAATTCAACGCTCTGCGCTTCGGCCAGGTGGATCACCTCTCATCCGGCTTTGAGGGAACTCCGCTGCTGAGGACCCGGTTTACTTCGGAGGTCCGCACCACGCGACGACTCCCCAGCTTGATTGTCGCCAGGCGACCGTCCGCCGCCCATTTCCGAACAGTCCAAAGACTCAAACGAAGAGCCTCCGCGGCTTCCTCCAGACGAGCCGCCCGAAGAGCTGCGCATCTTGCTTAACGACCTCAATGCGCTACCTTTTGGGGCCGAATCTCCTCAAGACATGTACAGACGAATTGAGGATGAGATGCCGGGCGCGTCCGTTGAAGACATTGCAGAGGTGTTTAATCGAGGAGTCGAGGACATGTTGAAGGGGACAACGATGCACGGGCTGGTCGAGCGGGACGCATCTCGTGCGTGCGCAGAACTTTTCGCGCTGAGGGAAGTGGTGAGCCTGATTGCAATCGTGAACAGCCACGGGATTGGGTACCAGCGACAGCGCAACGAGCGAATCACGCCCCAAGCTCTTCTTGAGTTTTGGGCAACCTCTCCTCTCGCTGACTTCGCTGCGCCCGGACTAACCCTTAGAACTCTGGCCTCCGGGCCACTCGCGACGTTGATCAAGGACCGAGACCGATTCCTGTGGCGGGTCCGGCAATGTTGGCAGTGCCAAACCTTCTTCTGGGCGGGAAGAGTCGATAAGGTGACCTGTTCGTCCAGGTGCGGTGATTCGCGCCGGCAGTTGTTAAGCAGGGCTAGAAAGAAGGAGAAAGGGCAGCAATACGCGGAGGAACATCGCAAGAATGCGATCGCCGCGCAGGGAAGAAGAAAACCAATGAAGATTTCGAAGAAGGAGAAGGAGTAGATAATGGCGATATTCAAAAGAGGCAGAACGTACTGGTTTCATTTTTGCTTCAACGGCGAGCATGTCCAGCAGTCAACCAAGCAAGGAAATCCCCGAGTAGCCCGGCAGATCGAAGCCGCACATCGAACCCGACTGGCCAAGGGCGAAGTTGGGATAGTCGAAAAGAAAGCTCCTGCGCCAACGCTGAGAACCTTCGCGGAGCGGTTTAAGGATTCAATCAAGGTTCGTTCGGCAGAGAAGCCGCAAACGATCAGGTTTTACCTGTCGAAGCTGGATCGCCTTCTTGAGTTCGAAGCACTGGCCTCTGCACGGCTCGACGTGATCGACGAACAACTAATCGAAACCTATGTGCAACTCCGTCGAAAGACCGTCTCCCCGGCCAGTGTAAACCGTGAGCTTGCCACGTTGCGCCGGTTGCTGGGCCTCGCGTATCAGTGGAAAGTCATCGGCCGCATACCCGTAGTCACAAAGCTGGATGGCGAGCGGAGTCGAGACTTCGTTTTAAGCCGCGAGCTAGAGAAGGCGTATCTTGAAATCGCACAGCAGCCGTTGAAAGATGCCGCGTTACTCTTACTCGACACAGGCCTCCGAGTTGGTGAGCTTGTCGCGCTGGCAAAGTCTGATATTCACCTCGACAAGTCGAACGGCTCGAAGTTCGGCTATCTTCGGGTCAAGAGCGGCAAGTCCAAGAATGCCACGAGAGCTATTAGCCTGACAGCGCGCGCGAGTGAAATGCTTCGCATTAGGATGGCGGGGAATGAGTCCCCGTGGGTCTTCCCAGGCGAAAGGACAGCCAAGATCGCCTTCCTCAGCACATCGCTTGACGGGCAGCACAGCCGCGTTAGGACGACTCTGGGACTGCCGAATGACTTCGTGCTACATTCGTTGCGGCACACGTTTCTGACGCGCCTAGGCGAAGCCGGGGTTGATGCTTTCACGCTGATGCGGATTGCAGGACATAGCATGATCACTGTCTCTCAGAAGTACGTTCACCCTTCATCCGAGGCGATGGAGCGAGCCTTTCAAAAGCTTGAGGCTTCCAATGCCCCACGGGAGACGAAAACGGAGCCGAAAAGCAAGGCACCCGCTACAGTATCCGCTACACTGGCAGCGGTTGCCTCTGATAGCATTATGTAACTTGCTGCAAACAAATGTTCGCCGGGGTGGTGGAATGGCAGACACAGAGGACTTAAAATCCTCTGGCCCACAAGGCCGTGCGGGTTCGAGTCCCGCCCTCGGCATCGTATACTCAATGCCTTACCGGTGTTCAGCGCTCTTCTAGTTCCAACCGTGTACTGCGCGAACCACTTCATCGAGATCCCGTGCTGGACTCTCCGAGTGAACAGCCACCCAGTGCGCAGAAGATAGAAGTTCCATACCGTAGGGAGTTTCAAATCCCTCTATCAGGCGGCCAACTCGGTCGAGGCGATCTTGCGGGAGATTGTTCCCGGAAAGAAAAGTCTGTCCATTGTAGCTTTCAACTCTCCGTTCTGGGGCCATATCGCCCAACCTAACCAGTGTCTTGCGACCTGAGAATTGCTTGACCGCTGGCAAGTGAAGATTGCTCGAAACGTGGGAAACAAGGACAAACATGCTACACTGCGCGCCGTGGTTTCTTGGATCGTTTCTTATCTAGACAATGAGAGTTCCGTCAAACCATTGATTTTGAGGCAGGAAGCCCGTATGAAGCGGCGGTGAGCGATCCGCATCTTTTGCCAACATGATTGTCAGCCAGGACAGGCAAGCGGGGTTCAGCCTGATGTCGATGCGCACGCGGTCAATTCATGTATGAGAAACATGTAAGATTTCCAGCGAAAACTCCATATGATATTGGGGTTGTCAATATGCTAAAAACCAGGAAGGAAGACTCAACAATGCCAGAAATCGAAGAACTCACACCCGGAGAGGCAATGGCGATCGCTCACCGGAGCGTCACAGACATCACCGGAAGCGGTGAACCTATCGAGCCGCTTGCTGCCTTGTCCAAGTACAACATGAAAAACGAAGATTCGCCGAGTGTTAGGCAGAACATACTCAACAGCAAGGTATTCGGACTGCCGCACTACAAGCATAAGATGAATCCAAATGCTATCAAGGATTTGAGCCCTGGTTGGACATTACAGGAACTGGCCGACATCATCTTTGATAACGCGGAACCGGTAACAGAGCCTGCTCGGCCCTCGCTCGCGTGAAGGCGTCCAAAGATAGCTCTACAAGTCCGCCATCAGCCAGTGCGTTGCAGGACCAATTGTCGGCGGCGGCAATATCTGTGCGGTAGGCGGCTTCTTAGATAGACTTCCGGCTCGGCTCCAACGCCGGCGAGCAATTTCCTGTCGCGCGCTCAACACGGATAAACGAAATGATCCGGCGATAGAAAATAGAAAGGTAAATACGATGAGAACGATGACTTCGAGCATCATCTGGCTGCTTAGCCCCATCATGCTGCTTGCTTTGATCGCGTCACCAACTCCGGCGCAATGCGTGGTTGAGGGTGCTGGAATACTGAGTGCGCGGTACAAGGAGGGTTCAAAACGGGTCTTCGTCACCTTGAGCAAGACCATCAATAACAATGATCTGAATACAAACGGGACGGCCGATAAGTGGAGACTCGAGGATATTTCCTCAAACCCTCCAACGTTGATTGCGATAGCGGGTGTGACGGGCGACAACCCCACGAACCTCGCGGAATTCAACAATGTAACGATCAACCTGAACTCGCCGCTCGACATGAGCCACTTATATCGGGTCTCGGCGCTCTCCTTGACCTTTAAGGCGTGCCGCCCGAGCGCCGATGATCTGCCAACCGAATCTTTGTTAAAGTTTAGAAAGCTCGTCGACCCGGCTACACCGGATAAGAAAAAGAACTACTTTCCGATGGGCAAGTCCGACGGACGAGAGGATTCCAATGTCTACATAATGACAACAATCGAGGGCGCGCGCGGCGGCGATCCTGCGTTCGCTGTCGACCTCAAATTTGAAGTCCCATTCTCCATCAACCCGGGCGCAAACAACGGATCGGGCAGGGTCATAGACATCGCCCCCTACTTCAATTTGAAGACTGGCAGCGCCGAGAATGGTGATGCCGACGCGATGAACTTCGGCGGGAAGTTTGCAATACCCTTTAACATCTCCAATGAGAAACACCCAGGTCTTCACAAGGGTCTCACAGACGTCAGGTGGGACCCAGCCGCAGGGTTTGAATCCGATCGCCGTTTTCAAAACGTCAACCTGATTATGAACCACCGCTTGACCTTCGGCATACCCGGTAACAAACATACCTTCAAGTGGAGGATAAGGCTTCTGCCATTTATTGGCTATGAACTTGGGCGCAACATCCGGAGCCCCGTCGACAAAGCCAGCGACCGCGTCCTCTCTCGTCCGTACGTCGGCTCCGCACTGTATCTTATCTTTGATCAGCCAAATGATCGTTCATTTTCAATTCAGGTTGACTACATCCGGCGCTTTCTTCTCAAGCGCGAATTTAGCTTCAAAGAAATGGAGAACGAGGCCAAAGATAAGGTGCTTGTCCCGGTTAATGTCGGCAAAGGGCCGCGTGACTACCTGAAGACGACCGCTGAGTATGATTTCTCAAAATTCGCGGGGTTTGCTTTCAGTTATGACTACGGGAGACTGCCGCCGCTTTTCGAAAAGGTAGACCACAAGTACAGCTTTAGCCTGCTGTATAAATTCAGCACCAAATTCACACCATAAGGAGAGGAGCATTCTTAAGGTGTGCCATACGCGGTATCCTCCTCAGGCAAGAAATAGCGCGCTCTTTCTTGTTAGGGCTCAGCGACTTAGGGCGCAGCGACGAGCGCTTGATTGATTTGATAGTTGTCGTAGGCAGTGGTCAAGGTATTTTTCCCAAAGATTCGGACTCGCGTGATGGATTGGTTGTTGAGCGGCAGCCAGAATCCTCCGACCTTTTGGTAGCGGCGCACGAAGTCCACTCGCTTGATCCAAGCCGACGGGCTCACGGCGGGCTGACCCTCAATCTGGACTACTGCAAACTCTTCGGCGTGAATCCAGACTTTTCCCTTGAACAGATACTTGTCCGCTCGCTTCGGAATGGCTTGCACGACGAAGCAGTGATAGCCGTTCACATCCTCTTCGCCAAGAAGTTCAAATGTGTAGTTGTTAGGCGTGATCGAACTGTCGTTGCGGTTGCGCACGGCAGCAGTTTCGACTTCGACCTCCATCAACGGCTTGAAAACCCGACTGCGAATGAGCCCTGACCCTTTTTCAGAAATGATCTTGAACGCCTTCGTCCCGGGCGCGCGGTAGCTCAACAACACCTGGGATTCCGCGCTCATCTCGCCTTTAGCGTTTTCGACCCGGTAGGTACCGCGCACGGAATATTGTTCCAAACGAGACTCTCTACGACGGTTGAACTCAACCAATTTCGCAAAGACGAGGTCGCCGGTCGTCGTCTCCGTAGCAGACGGATTGGATACTAACGCCTGCTGGCCTCCCGTCGCGGCCTTCAGCGGTTGATCGAGCGGCAGGTTGGCCAACGAAACGAGCCCCAGCACCGATGCCACGATTAGCAATCGCCCGATCTGTAGAGCATCTCGTTTCATCCCGCTTGTTCTCCTCATCTCCTCCCAATTCAAAATCGGTGTGGTTGGGCATGGCGTTGCTTAGTCCGCCAAGACTTTCGATCGAGCATCGCCGCCCCTGACGATCAAATGATACGCCGATGAGATTGTAACTTCTGTCCAATAGTGCACGGGTTTGGAGATAATCGCCGGATAGAAACCTCGACAATCGTCGAACACCTGCACTGCTCCCAGATCGGACCCCGTTTAGAGGGCTTTGTCTTAGAAAAAGCGGCTGGTACAATCGACGCCGCGCGGGATCGATTCCCGCACACCTTATTCCAACACAAGCAATGAGTGACCACCGATGAGTGATGAGCCACAAGCGAGTTTAGCTCAACACTCAGCCCACCGGCTTCGAAGGATCCTGCTACTTTCCCTGACCGTCATCACCCTTGCGATCCTCGGGTTTGTTTTCACCCGCAACCTGATCGATTTTCCCGTCTACTACGCGGCGGGGCGCTCGCTTGTCAGCGGGCGCACGGATCTCTACTCGGCCGACTTTGCCGCCGGGAGGGTGATGGACTATCGCTATCCGCCTTTCTTCGTGCTGGCGTTCGTGCCGCTTTGGTTGATTCCGTATTCGATCGCCGCCTACATCTGGTATCTGCTCGAAGTCTTTCAGATCATCGGTTGCGTCGTGATCCTCCGGCGTGTGATTGGTCCCGAGCGGCTGACATGGAAGGTGTGGTTGATCACGGCGCTCGCCGTCGGTCAGTACTACGTGATGGTGCTTCACTACGGCAACGCGCACTTGATGGCGGTTTTTCTTTTGTTCGTCGCGTTCTACTTCGCGTTCAGAGAGAAGAATCTGCATGGCGCGCTCGCGATGTCGTTGGCGATCACGATCAAGATCACGCCATTGCTGCTGCTGCCGTACTTCGCTTTGAAGCGGAAGACGCGGTTCCTGCTGCTAACCGGCGCGTTGTTGATAGCCGCGAATCTGGCGCCGGCGGCGTACTTTGGCTTCAAGCAAAACGCCGAACTACTAAAGGCCTGGTATGGCAACGTGGTAGCCGGGCAGGAATTTCACGAAGCAAATGGTCCGATCAACCTCTCATTGAAGGGTCAGCTCCGAAGGTACTTCACGCGAGTGGATTATTCGCAGCGAGTAGATGGCGATGTGCAGTATCCCGCGGTAAACGCGGCTTCGCTGAGCGCGCGGCAGACGGACACAGCGTGGATGATCGTGGCGGCGATTGTATTCTCGGCTGCGCTTGCGGTTGTGTGGAAGTCGTCGAGGCGGCGGCCGGGTGAGTCGGCTCCCGGCAGATCAGGAGAGAGAGAACGCGAAGGAGAGCACGATTGGTTTGCAGGGCAAGCGGCGCTGGAGTTTGGATTAATGATTTGCGTCGGGTTGTTTATCGGGCCGCTGACTTCGAAGATCTACTTCATCGCGCTTTTGTGGCCGGTGGCGTGTCTTGCAAGCTTATCGATGCACAAGGCGACCTCGGGCCCGCGGTTCACCTATCGCGCGGTTCTGGTGATTGCGGTGATCAACTGTGTTTTGCCCTTGCTGCCTGGACGCTCGGTTCAGCGGCTGTTGCTGGTTCTAGGAGCGGATTTCTATGTGAACTGCCTTCTGTTGGCAGCGCTGACGTATGCTCTGATTGCGAATCGGCACTCGCTTCAGAGGCGATCCGTTGAACCGCAAACGCAAGACCCATCAACAGCCAGAACGCCATGACCACTTCGCCGTCTCCAAAGTTGAAATGAGCAAGCGAGCTGACGTTGAAGGCAACGAGAGCACCAAGGCAGCCGAGTTCAATCCCCCACAGGTCCCATTGACCCGCCGCCTTCAATCGTCGGGTTGATCTCAGGATTGCCAGGAAAAGGATGGCCATCACCGCGAAGTAGAAGATAAGCGCGGGCAGCCCCCACCAAGTCGCGATTTGAATCGGCGTCGAGTGAAAATGACCCGGCGGCAAGCGGCCTTCATCGTAGAGCCCGAGACTCGTCTTGAGCTTGGCCTCGCTGCCTTTTCCTATGCCGACGGCCGGATGGTCTTTGACCATACCGAACGCCTCGCGCCAAACCTCGAGCCGCCACGCTGTGCTTTGCTCTTGAGGATCGAGGACCGATATGCCGCGCGCGCGCTCCACCATGAAAATGGCTACTGGAGCCAGTATCACGATGCCCGCGGTTGCGGCGACAATGGCCCGGCTTCGAGCGCTTGCGACGGCCATCGTAAAGACCGCGATTGCGAGCCCGGCAAGCGCTGCTCGCGTTGAAGTCATCATCAGGGCTGCCGCGATCAGCACGAAAGCCGCTGCGACGAAAAGCCCGCGCAAGGAAAACTTTTTAGGATGAGCGATGAACAGTCCAACCGCGAGAGCCGCGATCAGCTGAAGCACTTCGGCGTAGGTTTCGTAGTGGCTGTAGAAGCCAGTGATCCGAAAGTTGCGACCCGGCGAGGTTGTCAACCCAAGCCCCTCGCCCGAGGCCAGCGCCTGCCTAAGCGGCTGTCGTCTGACCGTCGTCTCAGCGACCGCTTCCGATCGCTGATACTTTATCCGAACCGTCCCGCGCCCGGTATCAACAGTCGCGACGAAATCAGCAAGCGTGTTGACCTTTATGTCGTCGGCTTCGAGAATGACGTCGTCAACGGTCAACCCTCGTTTTGCAAGCGGGCTATCCTCACCAATGCTATCGATCCTGATACCTCGGCCGGCCGCTAATTGGCTTGCGCTATAGGCTACGTTGAACAGACACGAACCAACCAGCGCAAAGGCAAGGAACTTCGCGAACCGCTGGCTCGTGACATTGTTGCTGACCAGGTAGAAAGCGAAGAAAAAAGCGGGACTCTTGAGACCCTTGACGCTGACAAGCGGATCGTAGGAGAGGAACGAGGACACGACACAGCAAGCAAAGAAGCCGAGGATTGCGACGTCGACAGCGGTTCTTGCGAGGCGGAAGTCCCGGTTGGCCGCGAGTCTTGCGCACCAGGCAGCCAATCCTATCAGCGAAGCGGTTTGGGTTATCGCTATCGAGTGAGGCGCGAACAGAGCGTACACCGTCAGCGAGAACAGCACGAGGCTGCCCGCAATCGAGTCCACCCGCTTCGCGATTGGTGTCGGCACCTGGTACGCGGGTTTGTTTTTCAAACTGGCCAATCTATGTCGTTTAGCTCCTCGCTTACCATCCGAGCAAGAGCATAGTTTTGCAGTTGGCGCTTGTCAACCAATGGCCCGGGGCCCATTGACGAGCGCTCTTCAAAAGGCAGCCGCGACGCGGCTCGGCACCCGTTGGGTTCGCGGCCGCTACCGGCACGCGTAGGTTTCTACTCAAGCGTTGGACGGCTTCAACAACCGGTTCGTTCATGAGATAAATGACAGGCGCGGGTGGCCCGCTACGCGATCCGCTTCGACGCTCAAGCTTTTCAGCGACCGACCCCGGAGACTCAAGAGCCGGTCACCGAGCCTCTAATGAAAGTTTCGTTGTTCATCACCTGCCTGGTCGATCAGTTCTTTCCCGAAGCCGGTGTGAGCGCCGTCAGCGTGCTCCGACGGCTTGGCGTGGAGGTCGAGTTTCCGAAAGACCAAACCTGCTGCGGGCAGCCCGCCTACAACAGCGGGTTTCACACAGAAGCGCGCAGCTTAGCGGAGAGGTTTCTGTCGATCTTCGAATCCAGCGAGTTCGTCGTCGCGCCGTCTGGCTCTTGCGCGAGCATGGTCCGGGTTTTCTACCGCGATTTGTTTAGAGATGACGCGGCGAATCTCAAACGCGCGGAGGCTCTCGCTGCAAAGACCTATGAGTTTGGTGAGTTTCTGGTCAAGGTCCTCGGCGTTGAAGACGTCGGGGCTTCGTCGAGCGGTAAAGTCGCGTTGCATCAGTCGTGTCACCTGCTGCGTGAGCTTGGAGTGAAGGATGAGACGCAGCGCCTCCTGAGGGCAGTACGAGGAATCGAGTTGGTTGAGCTCGAGCGAGCCGACGTGTGTTGCGGCTTCGGCGGATTGTTCGCGATGAAGTACCCGCAGATCTCAGGCGGCATTCTGCAGGAGAAGCTTGACTGTATCGCGAACAGCGGGGCTGACGTGGTCGTCGCATGCGACGCGGGTTGTCTAATGCAAATAGCCGGCGGGTTGAGCCGCCAGGGAATTGAAGTCCGAACGATGCACATCGCCGAATTACTGTCGAAGAGTGAAGAATGAACACGTGTTCGAGAACATCCGCAAATAGCGCGAATCATCACGAATGGGCATTGGGCCTTCGTGGAGATTAGTGTTATTCGCGGATGAAGGGCGGAGTCCAATGCGCGTAACGACCGAATCTTTTCTCGAAAACTCGACGGCGGCGGTGCGCAACCGAACGCTGCAATCGCGGCTGCGCGTACTCAACAACTTCAACGTCAAACGTGCCACGGCCTTCGCGGACCTGCCCGACGGCGACGCGTTGCGCGACCGCGCCCGCGAGATCAAAGAACGCACCATCGCCGCCCTCGACCGCTATTTGGTTCAGCTCGAGGAATCGATCACACGTCTTGGCGGGACGGTCCACTGGGCGCGCGACGGCCGCGAAGCGTGCAGAATCATTCTCGAGATAGCTCGAAGCCACAACGTCAAACAAGTCGTGAAGAGCAAGTCGATGGCGACCGAGGAGATCGAACTGAACGAAGCGTTCGAGGCCGCCGGCATCGAACCGGTCGAGACCGATCTCGGCGAGTACATCGTGCAGCTCGCGCACGAGAAGCCCTCGCACATACTCGCGCCTGCCATACACAAGTCGAAGGGCGACATCTCAGAGTTGTTTGCGGATCGCCTTGGCGGCGAGAGGCTGGCCGAGGCCGAGGAACTTACAAAACTCGCCCGCGAGCGACTGCGCTCGAAGTTCTGTTCGGCGGAGATGGCTGTGACTGGCGCAAACTTCGGGGTAGCTGAGACCGGAACGATCGTTCTCGTCGAAAACGAAGGCAACATCCGGTTGAGCACGACTCTGCCGCGCGTTCACGTGGCGCTGATGGGAATCGAGAAGGTCATCCCGAAGCTCGACGACCTCGCGGTGTTTCTCAAGATCCTGGCGCGCAGTGCGGCAGGCCAGAAGATGTCGAGCTATGTCTCGTTCATCACCGGCGCGCGGAGAGCCGGCGAAGCGGACGGCGCTGAGGAGTTCCACTTGGTCATCATGGACAACGGGCGCACGACGATTCTCCGCGATCCGGAGAAACGTGAGTCGCTTTACTGCCTGCGGTGCGGCGCTTGTTTGAACATCTGTCCGGTCTATCAGAAGATCGGCGGGCACGCTTACGGATCGGTTTACTCGGGTCCGATCGGGTCGATCATCACGCCGCCGATGGCGGGGATCGAGAAGGCTAAAGACTTGCCCTTCGCTTCTTCGCTTTGCGGCGCGTGCCGCGAGGTCTGTCCGGTGAGGATTAACATTCCTCACGTTTTATTGAGGCTCAGAAACGAGTGGGTCGAGGCAGCGCGCGATGACCGATCAGGCCCGCCCTTGATCGAGCGAGCCGGGATGAAGCTCTGGCGCTTTGTTATGAGCCACCCCGTGCTTTACGGGATTCTCTTTCGCACTGCGGCTCTTCTTCAAGGACCGCTGCTGGACGACGGCAAGCTCAAGCGTCTGCCGCCGCCGTTCGACGGATGGACCGAGAATCGAGACTTCCCGCCGATCGCAAGGAAGTCTTTTCGTGAGCTGTGGAGTGAGATGGAGAAGAGTTAGGAGTCTCTGCGAAACCTCGGCGTCTCTGCGACTCTGCGGTTAGAGAGCACTTTCTCGTTTACCAGTCTTCAGGCCTCCTAACCGCAGAGACGCTGAGACGCGGAGGGTTTCGCAGAGAAGAGAAACATGCTTTCAACGCGCGCACGCCAAGAGATACTCGACAGAATTGGCGAAGCTCTGTCTCACCGCGCCGCGGGCGAGCCTTCAAGTCCCGACAACCACTCGACCCTTGCGAATGACGATCGATACGACGCGAGCGACGCTCACTCGAACCGCGTCCAACAACGCGATGCGCTGATACTACAGTTCGAGGAGGAACTCGCGGCTGTGGGCGGACTGTTCCACCGCGCTCCGAACGCAGCAGCCGCCTGCGATTGCGTCGTGAGGATCGCCTCGGTTCACAAGGCTCGCAAAGCTATCGCCTGGGACCTCGCGTTGATCGGCGACATTGGTCTTGCGACTAGTCTGGGTGAAGCCGGCATCGAGTTCACCCCTGGGAGCGCAGGCGTCCCGCCTGCAATCATCGACGCTGCGAGCGCTGACATAGGCGTGACGGCTGTCGACTACGCGCTCGCGGACACCGGAACGCTCGTGCTGCGCAGCGGACCCGGGCGGGCGCGCTCGGTGTCTTTGCTTCCTCCCGTGCACATCGCGCTGCTGAGGCCTGACCAGATAATCCCGGGACTGGATGATCTGTTTCCGCTGCTGGCTCGCGATAACGAATCCGAGGCACGACCCGACAGCGCGCTTACCTTTATCACCGGGCCGAGCCGAACTGCCGACATCGAGCTGACGCTTGTAGTCGGGGTTCACGGCCCGCAAGAACTCCATGTGATCCTTCTCGACGAAGACAATCGCGCAAAGGAAGGAGACTAGGCGATGCGGCATGGACGGTCATTAGCGTTGGTGATGGTAGTGGCCTCGCTCGTATCCGGCGGGTGCATCTGTGCGCAGCCCGATCACACCGCCGCGAGCGGCGCGCGCAAATCGGGCCCGGTGAGAATCGGGTTTTCAATGGACACTCTGAAGGAAGAACGCTGGCAACGGGATCGCGATCTGTTCGTCGCGCGTGCGCAAGAGCTTGGCGCCGAGGTGCTGGTTCAAGCCGCAAACGGCGACGACGCGCTGCAAACCGCGCAAGCCGAGAACCTGCTGACTCAAGGCGTCGACGTGCTTGTAGTCGCGCCGCACAACGCGGAAGTCGCCGCGTCGATTGTAGAATCGGCGAAGCGCCAGGGCGTGCCGGTTCTCAGCTACGATCGGTTGATTCGCAACAGCGACGTGGATCTCTACATCTCCTTCGACAACGTGAAGGTCGGCGAAGCCCAGGCGCGCTATCTGCTGGAACGGGCGCCTCGCGGCAACTATGTATTGATCGGCGGCTCGCCTACCGACAACAACGCGAGGATGTTTCGCGAAGGCCAGATGAATGTCTTGCAGCCGGCGATTGATCGCGGCGAGATCAAAGTCGCCGCCGATCAATGGGCGCGCGAATGGCTGGCCAGCGAAGCGCTCAAACATACTGAGAACGCGCTCACCCAAACCAACAACAACATCGTGGCCGTTGTGGCTTCCAATGACGGCGTTGCCGGCGGCGCGGTGCAGGCGCTTGGCGAGCAGAATCTAGCCGGCAAGGTTTTCGTCTCCGGACAAGACGCCGAGCTTGCCGCGCTTCAACGAATCGTTGCAGGTACTCAGTCGATGACCGTCTACAAACCGGTCGCTAGACTCGCGTTGCGCGCCGCCGAAGCAGCCGTCTCGCTAGCGAGGGGCGAGCGGGTAGGCGCTTCAGCCACAGTCAACAACGGCAAGACGGACGTGCCCGCTGTTTTGCTGGATTCGATCACCGTCGATAGAACCAACGTGGTGGACACCGTGATCAAGGACGGCTATCTGAAAATGGAAGACGTGTACCGCAACGTTCCGCGGCACCAATGGCCGCCGGTCCCGCAAAGTTGATGCGATGAGGCGCAAGTAGCATAGACTTTAGTCTGTGTGTCCGGCGCTGAACACAACGCAAAGAGCCACAGACTAAAGTCTATGCTACGAGAGACCAAGCTACTGGAGATGCGCGACATAACGAAGACCTTCCCCGGCGTGCGCGCGTTGTCCGGCGTGTCGTTCAATCTTCGCGCGGGAGAAGTGCATTCGCTGTGTGGCGAAAACGGGGCAGGGAAGTCGACGCTGATGAAGATCCTCGGCGGTGTCTATCCGCACGACGACTACGGCGGCAAGGTTTGTATCGACGGGACTGAGCAGAGATTCGGCGGCGTCCGTGACGCCGAAGCGGCCGGGGTTGCCGTTGTTTTCCAGGAGCTCTCGCTTGTCCAGGAGATGACCGTCGGCGAGAACGTCTTTCTTGGACGCGAACCGCGCAGGTTCGGAGTCATCGCATGGGACGAACTCTATGGCCGCGCGCGCAAGCTGCTGGATGATCTTCGCCTTCCGATTGATCCGCACACATCGGTTCGCCAGCTTGGCATAGGACAGCAACAACTTGTCGAAATCGCGAAGGCGCTGTCGCACGACGCGAGGATACTTGTGCTCGATGAGCCGACAGCCGCGCTGACTGAAACCGAAGCCGAAACTCTGTTCGCGATACTGGATCGCTTGCGCGAACGTGGCGTTGGCATGATCTACATCTCGCACAAACTGGACGAGGTGTTTCGGCTCAGCGACCGAATCACTGTTCTTCGCGACGGCAAGACCATCGGCACACACCCGCGCGGACAGATAAGCGAAACGCGCGTGATCGCGTTGATGGTAGGGCGCGAAGTCGGCCAGATCTTCCCGACAACTGAACACGATTTCGGAGAGACGCTCTTTGAAGCTCGAAACGTCACGGTTTTCGATCCGGCCGTCGCGGGCAAGAAGCTGGTGGATGACGTAGGTTTCCAGGTGAGAAGCGGCGAAGTTCTTGGCGTTGCCGGCTTGATGGGCGCGGGCCGCAGCGACTTGCTGATGGCGATCTTCGGCGCGCACGCGGGCCGGGTCTCGGGCGAGGTTCGCATTCACGGGCGACGAGCGCTGCTGAACAATCCTTCGGATGCGATCAGGCACGGTCTCGCTTTTGTGACTGAAGACCGCAAGCGATTCGGTTTGGTGTTGGATCAGACAATACTCAACAACATCACACTGGCGAGTCTGCGGCGCGTGTCGGGCCGCTTCGTTACTCACATCGACGCCGAAGCCGCCGCTGCCCAGCAGGCAGCGCGCGAATTGAACATCAAAGCTCCCAGCATTTTTTCGATTGCCGGTACGCTGTCGGGCGGCAACCAGCAGAAAGTCGTTCTCGCAAAGTGGCTTCTTTCGAAACCCGCGATTCTTTTTCTGGACGAGCCGACCCGGGGAATAGACATCGGAGCTAAACAGGAAATCTACGCGCAGATCAGCGAGCTTGCGCGAAGCGGAATGGCGATCGTGCTGGTTTCCTCAGAGCTGCCCGAAGTGCTTGGACTTGCCGATCGAGTGCTGGTCTTGCACGAGGGCCGAGTGAGCGGCGAGTTCACACGAGCAAGTGCATCTCCAGAAGCCGTGATGGCTTGCGCAACGGGTCGAGGCGCGAAGTGAAGGCATGAATTTCGGGCTCTAGCATGGTAGTCGAGCGGGATGGCTGACATGTCGGAACAACCAAAGATCGGTGGTCTCAAGCTCCCACGCGAAGCGCTCCGATCCTACACGATGGTGATCGCGCTGATCGTGGTGTGGGTCTTCTTTCAATACGCGACCGGCGGCATCTTTCTCGAGGCGAGAAACTTCTCCAACCTGATGCGTCAGACGGCGGTGACCGGAGTTCTCTCGATCGGAATGCTGATGGTCATCGTCACCGGCCAGATAGATCTTTCTGTCGGTTCCGTCGTAGGACTCGCAGGCGGCGTTGCGGCGGCAGCCGCTTCGCAAGCGTGGCTCGGCTGGGGATTGGTCCCGTCGCTTGTAGCCGCGGTCGTCGTCGGCCTGTTGATCGGCGCGGCCCATGGACTCCTTGTCGCTTACGCAAACATTCCCGCGTTCATAGTGACGCTCGGTGGCTTGCTGGTTTGGCGTGGTGCGATCAAGGGCATCAGCAGAGGCAACACGATTCCCATCGAATTGCCCGGCTTCAAAGCGATCGGACAATGCTACCTGCATCCGATTGCGGGCTACACGATAGCAGCGGTGATCGTGGCAGCGATTGTGTGGCTGACGCTTCGCCGCAATCGGGCGCGAACGCTTTACGGGATGACTGCTCAAAGTGCGCTGGTCGTCGCGGTCAAAGTTCTCGCGCCCTCGATTGCGGTTCTGGCTTTCACCTATGCGCTGAACTCGTACACAGGCGTGCCCGCGCCGGTGATCATTCTGCTTGCCATAGCCTTGCTCGGAGCATTCATCACACGGAACACGACGTTCGGGCGTTACCTGTACGCGATAGGCGGCAACGCAGAAGCCGCGCGTTTGTCGGGCATAAGCATCCGCCGCCACCTGCTTGCGGTGTTTTGCATAATGGGAGCGCTGGCGGGCGTAGCGGCGATCATCTACACGGCTCGCGTTGGGAGCGCGTCTCCCGACGCGGGTGTGTTGTTGGAGCTGGACGCGATTGCGGCTTGCGTGATCGGCGGCGCGAGTTTGATGGGCGGCCGCGGCACGGTGTTTGGAGCTTGCGTCGGCGCATTGTTCATGGCGAGTCTGGATAATGGGATGTCGTTGAAGAACTTGCCGGACTTTACCCAGGACATAATCAAGGGAG
The DNA here is from genome assembly GCA_038040485.1 of Candidatus Onstottus arcticum. GTDB lineage: Bacteria > Acidobacteriota > Blastocatellia > UBA7656 > UBA7656 > Onstottus_B > Onstottus_B arcticum. The sequence continues at coordinate 64,836 of JBBPIE010000026.1, read as the reverse complement.
TGATTTTGGTAGGCGCCGTGGGTCTCGACATGCTCGGCCGCCGAACTCGATGAAGCCACCTTCCGATCTGCGGTTCGACCTCCCACGCCGGTGCTCTAATCACGGGCCACTGACGACCGGACGTTACCGATCACCGACTCGAAAGTCGGACGCACTTGGACGGCGGCGATCATTCGGCGCTGGTTAGATCGAGACCTGGTCTGGCATCATGACGAGCGGGACACCAGATGCGGTCACGATCTCAACGGACAGAAAATCCCAGCTACGGTGAAGGAGAAGGAGTTGTTTCTTGAGTAATTCATCGAGTGCTTTCAGAACCCGAAGCGCCGCGTTTTGTAGAGGGGCTGGCGCCATCATCGTGTTAACCGGATCGGTGGCCGGCGGTTTCACAGCTCAGCGTCCGTTGGCCACATCCGTTAATCGTCCTCCTTCGGAAAGGAGCGCAAGCCCGACTACGTTGTCCACTCCCGAGGTTATAGCGATCAACAAAACAGACAGCACCGAGCTCAAGTGGTCTTTTGGAGGCAAGGCGCAACGTGGATGGGCTTTATACATTCCGCTGATCCTCGAAGCAGTGGGAACCGGGAAGGGCGTAGAAAGCCCCGAGTTCGCAAAAGCAGTTGCGCGTTGGCAAACCCATCGCGGACTCCGCGCGAACGGTATCGTTGACCAGGAAACCTGGTCGGAAATGATCCGTGAGTTTCAATCTCGGCGGATGACGGACCGGAGTAGCCCGCCGAGCGATTCACTCGTAGTCGTGCCGCCCGCGGACTTCTATGATGATGAGCGGCCTGCTGAACTCAGGCAGGTCGAAAGGAACGCCTACGCCGCGTATAAGCGCATGATAACGGTAGCCGCGAAGGTTCGGTCGCTGGGACTGAGGGTCACCGCCTCGGGCGCGCTTGATCCCGCGGAGAAATATCTGAAAATCATCTCCGCGTTCCGAACTCGCGAACACCAGGATCGCCTTAGACAAGCCGAGCCTCAGGCCGGACGAGCGGGCCTGGCCGTCAATAGTACTCACTTCACTGGCCGCGCGCTTGACCTCTATGTGGGCGGGGAGCCAGTGAGCACGGCGGAGGGCAATCGCCTGTTTCAAACCCGAACGCCTGTTTATCGGTGGCTGGTCAAGAACGCGGGGAAATTCGGTTTCCGCCCCTACTTCTATGAACCCTGGCACTGGGAGTATGTGTCCGGACCGCAATAATCCACCAGCTTAGTCAAAAACGGCACGCTTCGTGCTCATCATAATATTCGTGAGTACTAGAGTCGGACAGATCCTCAGCGAAGACGGCGTTAGGCTAGTGGCCGTCCGGCTGCTTGCTTCGGCTACGCTGATGACGCTGGCAGCTTCGATTGAGTCGCCGGCGCGAGCCGTTTCGCCTCGGGCGGAGCGGGTGGGCGGCTCCTTCGCGGTTTCAGCCAAACGTCCGCATCGTAAGCAGGCGAAGCTCAGCGCCGCGGACATTCGAGAGGGCGAGCAGCGGCTCTTGGATCTGGGGTACTGGACGGGCCCAATCGACGGAGTGCTGGATGCCGGGTGCCGTCAGGCGCTGATTGCCTTTCAGAAAACTGAAGGGCGGACTCGGACAGGCCGGCTGTCGCTCAAAGAGCTCGAGGCCTTACGTTCCGCGACGCGTCCGCAACCGTTCGAGGGCGGTCCGTTTCATGTCGAGGTTGACCTGGTACGTCAGGTTCTATTCATAGTCGACGACGCCGGAACAGTGTCGAGAATTCTGTCCGTGTCTACGGGCAACAACAAAGAGTTCGAGACTTCGGAGGGGACGCTGACGGCGGTCACGCCTCGAGGGCGGTTCAAGGTGTCGCGAAAGATTCCGGGCTGGCGCAAGAGCGAGCTTGGTCTCATGTATTACCCGAGTTATATCGTCGGAGGAATCGCGATACACGGCAGTCAGTCGGTACCCGCTTATCCGGCAAGCCATGGTTGCATCCGTATTCCTATGCACGCGGCGAAGGAGTTTAGTGACATCACCCCAATAGGCACGCTGGTTATTGTTCACGACAGCTCCCCGCAAAAGTGAGCTGCACTCTCGGCGATTCGTTTAGCTCCGGTGGGGGCGAGTACGCCGATCAGCGAGAGCTCATCGCAAGACGCGGCAAGTGAACGCGAGGAATCGGCCTGTGCCAAACAGCCTAACAACTCTATAATCACGCCCGTGGATAGCTCCCGCCCAACTTCTCGGCCGAACCAATCGACTCTTCCTTCGGAAGAAAACGAGCCTTATCTCCGGTTTCACGCCGTAAAGATTTTTGTGCGGGACCAGGATCGAAGTCTGCGATTCTACCTGGACCAGCTTGGGTTCAGTCTGGTCTATGACACCCGTCTTCAATCCGGTGAACGATGGGTAGCCGTCGCTCCGCCGGACGGCACCGCTATCCTCGCACTGGTCGCGCCTAAGCCCGGCTCCAGCGAATCCAAGCTCATCGGCCGAGCCACGCAGGTTGCTTTTGTCACGGACGACGTCATCGCCAAGTTCCATGAGTGGTCCAAGCGCGGGGTTAAGTTTGGGCACGTCCCGCGCCTGAAGCGCATCAAGTATGACAAGCAGAAGCCGGAGGCCACGTCGACTAGCCAATCGATGCTGCTTGGGGAGCGGAGCCCGGTCTGGGGCGGCGTGTTCACCCGCTTCGAGGATGTTGACAGGAACTCGTTCTCGCTGGTGAGCTTCGACGAGGTGAGCCAGGCTCTTGACGTCCAACGCCGGGCTACGGCTGAGAAGCAGGAATCCGAGCGCCGCGCCGCCCAGGAATTGGAAATCGCGAAACAGGTGCAGGCGAGGCTCTTCCCGCAAACGCTGCCGCCTCTTACCACGCTCGACTACGCGGGTGTCTGCATTCAGGCTCGCAAGGTCGGCGGCGATTATTACGATTTCCTTAGCCTGGGTCGAGACCGGGTCGGGCTGGTGATCGGCGACATCGCGGGAAAGGGAATCGCTGCCGCCCTCTTGATGGCAAACCTGCAAGCCAACCTGCGCAGTCAGTGCACAATCGCGGTGGATGAACCGCAACGGCTCTTGTGTTCGGTGAACCGGCTGTTCTACGAGAACACGATCGAGAGCGCATACGCGACGCTGTTCTTTGCCGAATACGACGACGGGGCGCGTCGCTTGCGCTACGCGAATTGTGGGCACCTTTGCGCTCTGCTGCTTCGCCGCGACAGCACGGTTGAACGGCTGGAATCGACGTCGACGGTGTTGGGACTCTTTGAGGAATGGGAGTGTGAGATCGGAGAACGCAGCCTCTTCGCGGGAGACACGCTGGCGCTATATACCGACGGCATAACCGAAGCCTTCAACGAAGTCGAAGAGGAGTATGGAGAACAGCGCTTGATTGAAGCATTGTTTCGACATCGAGAGTTGAGTTCACAAGGCTTGCTCGCCGCTGTTGTTGATGACGTTAGGCAGTTCAGCCCTCATGAACAGCACGACGACGTGACTCTCATAGTCGCGAAGTGTAGAGCAAACTAGGATCCAGTATCCAGTTTGACTATCTCTCGAATCGCAATCGCAAGCGCCGGAGCCTTGGTTTGAATCGCATCCCAAACAATGTCGTAGTCAACTCCAAGATAGTCGTGAACCAGACGATCGCGCATACCGGCTATTGCACGCCAGTCAACGCTCGAATGGTGACTTCTGAAGTCATCGGGCACCTTTTTCACTGCTTCCCCTATGATCTCGAGGCTTCTCACAGACGCGCGCTTCAACGTCTCGTCGGTCAAGAAATTTTCCTTGCTGATTCCAGTAAAGCGGTTTGCCAGGAAATCCGTTTCATCGAGAATGTGGCGCAGGTATTCAACCGGCGAGATGGACATACTCGACCTCTTTGATTATATGCGGACGCAGGTACGGGCTCAGGGATTCGGTCGTCACAAGGTCGACTCGGCGCTGGCAAAGGTCCTCGAGCAACATCGACACGCGCATAAAGTTGTCGAAGGTCTTCCGCGCGGGGTCGAATTCCACCAGTATATCGATGTCACTGTCCGGCCTCTGCTGACTGCGAACAAAGGAGCCGAAAAGTCCAAGTCTTCGCACCCCTGCCGCTTTGATCTGGCCGCCATGGGAACGTATGGCTGCTACAACGGCTTCCTTGGTTTGTGCGCTCATCGTATTTGGTTGAGCCTCCCCCACGGCGTCGTGACACTATCAATGCGCGGCGTCCGCGTTGCCGTCGCGCAGTATACCACGGCGCAGATCAATGACATCATTCTAGCCGTCAGCCAGCACGTCCCGTTTGTCTTGTTTCCCTTCGATCATCAGCCACCCGCTCATTCCGCTTAAGAGAGCCAAACCCGCAGACATCAACATCACAACGCGGAAGGCTGAAACGAATGAATCTGCGACAGCTTGCTCAACGTTTGCTCCGGTCTCGGATCTAAGATCAGCAGGCGGCTCAACTCCTGCGAGCCTGACTCTCTGCTGATCAATTGCAAGCCGCGCTTCCGGGCTGAGATTAATCGAAGCCAGGTGTTGGTCGAGGTTTTGATTGAACGAGTGAAGCATCGCTACCCCGAATATCGCCACTGCAAGCAGCCCGGCGGCTCGCGAGACCGCGTTGTTTATCCCTGAAGCAACTCCAGCTTGATTCGTCTTGACCGAATTCATCACCGTCGTGGTAAGTGGCGCGACGCTGATCGCCATGCCCAGGCCGAGCACCACGACCGCCGGAAAAAAACTTGTCCAATAGTTGTGACTGACTCGCGGCACGGTGAAAAGTGCGAAACCTGCGGCTGCAATGACTGGTCCGACCACCAGCGGGAGCTTGGCGCCGTAACGGTCGACCAGTCCCCCCGACCAGCGCGAAAGCAGAAACATTATCAGGATGAATGGGAGCAGCGCGGCGCCCGCGGCCGTCGCGGAATAGCGTTGAACTTGAATGAGGTTCAAGGGAACGAAGAACAGCGAACCTCCTAGCGCCGCGTACAAGAGAAGCGTCAACAGGTTCGCGCCGCTGAAGTTCTTCGAGCGAAACAACGTCACGGGAAGCATTGGGTCTTCAATGCGGGCTTCCACGATTATGAAAGCCGACAGCAAAAGCATCCCGCCTATCGCAGAGAAGATCACCGCCGGATGCGAGACGCCGAGGCTTGACGACTCAATCAAACCAAAGACAAGACTCCCCAGGCCTGTAGTCGCCAGGACCGCGCCCCGCCAGTCAACTCCCTGGTGCCGACCCTCATCGCGGCTTTCGGGAACGCGCCAGAAGACGAGCGCCAGCACGACGGCTGCCAGGGGAAGGTTGATAAAGAAGGCGGCTCGCCACGAGGCGTGCTCGATCAACCAGCCGCCGATGACCGGGCCAACCGCAGCGGTGATCGAGGTAAAGCCTGACCACGTGCCAATCGCCCGGCCGCGCGTACTCTCGCTGAACGAGGCGCCGATAATCGCAAGGCTTCCCGGAACAAGCAGCGCGGCGCCGATCCCCTGAACTGCGCGGGCGATGATCAACTGGCCGACGCCGGGCGCGAACCCGCACCACGCCGAGGCTGCTGCAAACAACGCAACTCCGATTGCATAGACGCGCCGACGCCCGAAGCGATCTCCCAAAGAGCCCCCGACCAAAACCAACGCCGCGAGAAAGAGCGCATAAGATTCAACGACCCACTGCACGTCGACGACTGTCGCATTGAGATCGGTTTGCAGAGCTGGCAGGGCGACGTTGACGACGGTGCCGTCAATAAAAGCCATGCTCGACCCGAGTATGGTGGCCGCGAGTATCCACGGCTCGGCGGACTTCGAGCACGGAGAGACGGCAACCGTCGAGCGGATCGCTGCTTCATCGCAAGGCTGCTTGATTATGTTTCCCATTCGCTTCAGCGGGCGCAAAGAATCTCGCCACAAAGCCACTAAGGCACGAAGTTCACACCAAGTCTCCTTCTTATCGTTTCCTTTGTGTCACTTTGTGTCTTGGCGTCTTTGTGGGAGGTTCTGGAGCGGATGAAAGAGAAGATCGCGCTATTCCGATGTCTCACTTGTTTCTCCTTGTTGAGGCGTCAATTGATTGCCGCAGATTCGGCAATGCGCGCGTCGCTTGGCGTTTAGCGCGCGGCACTGGCTGCACGTGAAGTACATCTTACGCGTGAACCAGTTTGTGAACAGCGCGCTCAGTACCAGGATTCCGCCGAGCACGGCGATCGTTATCAGCGTGTCTGTCAGGCGCTTCATTTGGCAGAATCCCTTCAGCGGCCGGGAGAACTGAGAGCGCAAGCTTCAGGCTTCGCGGTCAAAGACGGCGCCGTTTCGGGAGGGAATAATAACAGACGGGACGGACAATCGGTGTTCTCTGTGCAAACCTCTGCGTCTCGGCGTCTCTGCGGTTAGTTGGTCTCGCGGGTCTGCTAATGTTCGGAGCACTCTCTAACCGCAGAGACACAGAGACGCAGAGGTTTGCACAGAGAAGACCTTATTCCGACAGCCTCGTAAAGCGCCCTGTCGCGGTTCGTCGCGCCGCGAAGCTGTTGATCAAGAGAGAGAACATCTCGGTTTTGCTTGTCGCGCCGCCACTTTCCGTCTATATATGTCGGCGGGCAATCGTGGATTCTCAAGTCAGCAGCTTCTTCGCAAGCTGTGTGTCTGGGGGGTTGCGATGCTCTTCAAATCATTGAGCGCGGCCGTCTTCGGCATCGACGCTTATGTGGTTGACGTCGAAATCGATCTAACACCGCGAGCCGGCGACAGCATGATGCCGGTGTTCACGATGGTCGGCTTGCCCGACGCCGCTGTGCGCGAGAGCCGCGAACGAATCAGGGCGGCTATCAACAACTGCGGCTTCTTCTTTCCTATTCACCGGGTCACGGTGAATCTCGCCCCTGCCGACATCAAGAAAGAAGGTTCGAGCTTTGATCTCCCAATCGCTGTCGGCATTCTCGGCGCGAACGGCGATCTGAAGCGAGAAGAGCTGAGCGACTTCCTGATCGTTGGCGAGTTGTCGCTGGACGGGCGAGTTCGTCCGGTCAAAGGCGCGCTGCCGATTGCGGTGGCAGCTCGAGCGCGCGGAGTCCAGAAGCTTCTGGTGCCCGAAGAGAACGCGCACGAGGCTGCGGTCGTGTCGGGGCTTGATGTGTATCCGGTATCGTCGCTGCGAGGAGTGGTTGAGCTTTTGAACTCCGACACGCCGCCGTTCCCGCTCAAGGTCGATACTGAGTTGCTGCTGGCGAATCCCGATCAGTATGCGGACGACTTTCGCGAGGTCCGCGGCCAGCCTCACGCAAAGCGCGCGATTGAAGTCGCGACTGCGGGAGGCCACAACATACTGTTGATTGGTCCTCCCGGTTCCGGCAAGACGATGCTTGCCAAGCGCATCCCGACAATCCTGCCGCCGCTGGAGTTCGAAGAAGCGCTCGAATGCACAAAGATTCACTCGGTGGTGGGGTTGACGGAGAAGCACGGCTTGATTACGACTCGGCCGTTTCGCTCGCCGCATCACACGATCTCGGACGCGGGCCTGATCGGCGGCGGCGTTCTGCCTCGGCCCGGGGAAGTATCGCTTGCGCACAACGGGATGCTGTTTCTGGACGAGTTGCCGGAGTTCGAACGCAACGTGCTCGAGGTCTTGCGCCAGCCGCTCGAAGACGGGCGAGTGACGATCAGCCGCGCCTCGATGTCGCTGACGTTTCCGTCGCGGTTCATGCTTGCGGCAGCGATGAACCCGTGTCCCTGCGGGTTTTTCAACGACCCAACTCGCGAGTGCAAGTGCTCGCCGATGCAGATACAGCGTTACGTCTCGAAGATCTCGGGCCCGCTGCTGGACCGCATAGACATTCACATCGACGTGCCTGCGGTGAAGTTCAAAGAGCTTGCGAGCGACACTCCCGCTGAAAGCTCGGCTTTGATTCGCGAGCGAGTGGTTAAGGCGCGGCGTATTCAGCTTGCTCGGTTAGGCAGTGAGAAGATTTTCAACAACGCTCAAATGGCGCCGCGATTGATTCGAAAGTACTGCGTGATCGACGCGGCTTCGAAGTCGCTGTTGGAGAACGCGATCACGCGGCTTGGATTGTCGGCGCGAGCTTACGATCGAATCCTGAAGGTGAGCCGCACGCTTGCTGATCTGGAAGGTCTCGAGGCTATCAACCCCGGTCACGTCAGCGAAGCGATTCAATACCGGACGCTCGATCGAAACTTCTGGGCGTGAAATACGGCCGCCATCTCGGCCTTGGGTGGCACGATTCTCACCGCTGCCGTAACCTTTGCCGGGTCGGGGAGTTTATACAGTCAGAAGCAAACAGTGCGGGAGAACCTGGTTTGACGGCAACCGAAGCGGATACGGCGGAGCGGCTCTTGATCGAGGCGGCGCAGAAGGATCCCGCGCGCTTTGCCGAGATCTATGAGCTCAACTTTCACCGCGTATACGCTTACATCGCGCGCCGTGTTGGTAACCGCGATGTCGCCGAAGACCTCACCTCCGATGTGTTTCACAAAGCCCTCGCCGGATTGCCTCGGTTCGAATGGCGCGGAGTGCCCTTCGGTGCGTGGCTTATAAGGATCGCTTCAAACGCGATCATCGATCGGGCCAAGCGCGGCGCCCACGAGACCGGCATTGTCGCCGTCGATGAGCCCTCTGACGCGAGTCCTCAAGAGTTCGATGAAGGAGAGAATCACGAGCGGCTCTTCAAGCTTGTAGAACGGCTTCCCGCTGATCAACGCCGCGTGATTGAGTTGCGCTTCGCCGAGGAGAAGAGCATACGCGAAGTCGCGGACGAGCTTGCACGCAGCGAAGGCGCGGTGAAGCAGCTTCAGTTTCGCGCTTTGCAGAATCTTCGCGCCCAGTTGAACGTTGAGTCGGGTGATACGAATGGCTAACGGCAGTTTGGTAGAACAACTCGATCAAGCGGTGGAGGCGATCCTCGCCAATCCCGAAGCACCGCTCCCGCAAGTGAGCGCGCGCATCGCCGCGGAGCTACGCATCGCGGCCGAGTTGCGCGATCTTCCGCGCGCGGACTTCAAAGCGAGACTCAACGCCGATCTGAAGAGGAGAACAGCAGCTATGACAGCAAAGGCGCCTGTGCAGTTTCGCGAAGGCTTTCACACGATCACGCCTTATCTAATCGTCAATGAAGCAGTCGGACTAATCGACTTCGTTAAGCAGGCATTCGGCGCTCAGGAACTTTTTCGCACTACGGGAACGGCTGGGGGTATTCATGCGGAGGTGAAGATTGGCGATTCGATCGTCATGCTGGGTGGGGGCGGCGCCTGGCGCGGAACACCAACGCCTACCGCGATTCATCTTTACGTGGAGGATGCGGACGCGGTTTATGAGCGTGCGTTGCAGGCTGGTGGCGTCTCCCTGGCCGAGCCGGTGGATCAACCTTATGGCGACCGCGAAGCGAGCGTGAAAGACCTCTCCGGCAACCATTGGTACATCGCCACGCACAAAGGCGCCGGCCACGTTCCGGAGGGCCTTCGCACCATCACTCCTTTTCTGCATCCGCGCGGGGCGCCCCAACTGATCGATTTCCTGAAGAATGCTTTTGGCGCTGAAGAGCAGTCCCGAGCGGAGTCGCCGGACGGCGTCATTCAACATGCGACGGTGAAGATAGGCGACTCGATGGTCGAGATGGGCGAGGCTCATGGCCCGTGGCAACCGATGCCGACGACGTTCTACTTGTACGTCGACGATGTGGACGAATGGTATCGGCGAGCTATGGAAGCGGGAGCAACGTCGAAGGGCGAGCCGGCGGATCAGCCTTACGGCGACCGAGTTGGAGGAGTGGCGGACCCGTTTGAAAACATCTGGTACATGGGCACTCCCATCAAAGGTGAATGAACGTTTCAATATGATGAACCTTGTACGGGCGTCCCTCCGTGGGCGCCCCTCGGTCGCAACTCTGTCCTGAGCGGCGAGGGGCGCCCACGGAGGGACGCCCGTACAGGTCCATCATTTTTTCATAGGAGATGATTGATGACAAACAAGGTGAAATACATCCCAACCGGCTACCACACTGCCACGCCTTACTTGATCGCCAAGGACGCGGCCGGCGCAATTGAGTTTTACAAGAAGGCTTTCGGCGCAACCGTTTTTGAATGCATCACCGACGAGGCCGGCACGATAAGACACGGCGAATTCAAGATCGGCGATTCGCCATTCATGATCACCGACGAGAACCCGGAGTATCCCGCATGGCTCGGACCGCTTTCGCGCGGCGGCTCGGCAGTTCACCTCTATCTTTATGTTGAGGACGTCGATGCAGTGTTCAAACAGGCGATCGCCTGTGGCGCAACAGAACTACTGCCGGTGAAGGACCAGTTCTACGGTGACCGGTCCGGCGGGGTCACCGACCCGTTTGGGCATGTCTGGTACATCGCGACTCACATCGAGGAAGTGTCTTCGGAGGAGATCCAGAGACGCGCCGCGCAACCACACTGACGCAGCATCACTTCCGGTAGCATAGACTTTAGTCTGTGTCTGAAACGATAGAAGAAACCTCCATCGGACACAGACTAAAGTCTATGCTACTTCGGGCCGAAGGCAACCAAAGATCGATCACTGGAGAAAACTATGACAAGCAAACCAGCACTCATACCCCAACCTGCTGTGACCCCCAACTTGACGATTAAGGGTGCGGCGAGTGCGATAGAGTTCTACAAGAAAGCATTTGGTGCTACTGAGACAATGCGCCTTGTAGAGCCTTCCGGAAGAATCGGACACGCCGAGATGACGATCAGCGGCTCGCCCATCATGATTTCAGACGAGTACCCAGAGCTGGATGTGCTGAGTCCACAATCGCGCGGCGGCTCGGCTGTGGGAATCCACGTCTATGTCGAAGATGTCGATGAAGTGTTCGCGAGAGCTGTGGCAGAAGGCGCGAAGGCGCTTGGCCCGGTGGCCGACGAGTTTCACGGTGACCGCGTCGGCAAACTCGTTGACCCGTTCGGACACGTTTGGTACGTCTCGACTCGCAAAGAAGACTTGTCTGCCGAGGAAGTGACACAACGCTACGACGCCTTGATGAAGCAGTAGCCTCGCAGGGAATCTGTTACAACACAAAGGGTAAGTGCGGTGGGGTCGCTGTCTCAACTTTGGTTTTGATTCTGATTTGGAGTGCGGGGGGGGGGGGGGGCGAGGTGAGTATGATACAAAACGGGACCCAAGCGCGGAAACACCTCAAAAAAAACGTAAAACCCGCAGAATCCGC
>JBBPIE010000026.1:0-53677 GCA_038040485.1 Candidatus Onstottus arcticum | reverse complement strand
GGCGACTTGTCGCCGCTTTTCCTGATTCAGCCAAAGCGGCGACAAGTCGCCGCACTCCAAATCAAACTTCGACACGCCCGTCAGCGCACCAAGGAGGCGCGAGCCTGTTCTCCGTGATAGACTTTGTCCACTCGCATCAGTCACCGTCGCCGCAGTTCGGCTCGAACGGCGCTGTCGCGAGATTCTCCGATTGCGACGAAAGGACAAGTTGAACAATGATCGAGACAGGCAAACCGTTTCCGGATTTCTCTCTTCCTAACCAGGATGGCAAGACCGTAAAGCTCGCTGACTTCGCCGGCAACTGGCTGGTGGTTTATTTCTACCCGAAGGACGACACACCGGGTTGTACGATCCAGGGAAAGTCTTTCACGGCAACCAAGTCCGACTTCGACAACGCCGGGATCAACGTCGTCGGTGTAAGCCAGGACGACGTCGACTCGCACAAGAGCTTTTGCAACAAGTTCGGCTTCACGATCGACCTTCTCGCCGACACTGACGCCGCGCTGTTGAAAGCCTGCGGGGTGGGACAAAGCGAGTACAAAGGCACGATGTACTGGGACCGGACGAGCTTCGTGGTCGACGGGAAAGGCGTGCTTCGCAAGGTCTACGAGAAAGTGAATCCTCAAGGCCACGAGCAGACTCTGCTTGAAGACATAAAGCAGATGCAGGCGGCGTAAACATCCTCCTGGCGGCAGAGCGGCAACTGTGGAAGCGAGCGCTCACATCATATGAGGTGGTTGTCGGCGAATGGCGCGACTACTACAAATGATCTTGAAGAATGTATGTGATCGGAGGGTTAGCCATGAAATCCAGTCGGCCAGCGTTGCTGTTTGCCGCCCTCCTTACGGCAAGCGCGTGTTTGATGGTGCTTCCAGTTTGGTTGGGAGGCCGCGCAGCGGAGCAAGCGGTGAACGAGAACGGCGGGTCCAAAATGCCTGGCCAAGCTGATGAACCCTCGGGTGCCGGAAGCGCGCGAGGTCAGTCGACCCTGATATCAAGAGCCGCGGGTCCCATCGTGCTGGGAGCCAGCCCCGTGCGGATCTCTCTGCCGCCGGAGAAGGATGCAAAAGGGCTCGCGGCGCGCCTCGACAAACTCGAACCGGGCCGAAGCATCTATCTGGTCCTCAGAGATTTGAGCACGACGGAGCAGCCGGGCGTTTTGTACCACGTCTATCTCGACTTGCCGGCCGGCGCCGCACCGGAGAAAAACGATCCTCGCTACGTAGACTCTGTGAGCTTTTTCGATGCAGGCGGAGCTAAGCCTTCGGACGGGACGTCGTTCCGCAGCTTCGACATCACTTCGGTTGCGAGAACGCTGAAGACTCACAAGTTGTTGACCGACCAGACTGCAATCACGATCGTGCCCGGCGGAACCCCAGCGGCCGAAGCCAAACCGACGATCGGTGGAGTTGAGCTGGTCGAACAATAGTCTGGAGCAGGTCCGAAGTCTCCCACTCATGCGAGCCCGCGGCTCGAGAATGTCGCAATCCGGCAATGCTTCTCAGTAGTCGATCTGAACCTCGCTGGAGGAATCGACGTCACTCCAAGACCAGTTCAACCCGATGTGACGTTTGCAACTTGACAGGCAAACGCAGTGTGATATGCTGCCGCGCGAAAAGTCCAGTTCGTAACATCACATAGGAGGTGGATTGTGTCTAACTTCTCTCGTCGTTCCTTTCTCGCAAGCATGGCCGCAGCGCCGCTGATACCGTTTTCGGAGTGGTTTGAGAAATACGCACAAGCGGCGCCCCCGCTAATTCGCTACAACGCCACAAGCATCAATGGACAGGCGATGCTCAAAAAATACGCGAATGGCGTAAAGACAATGATGGCCACACCTTCAAAGGACCCGAAGAGTTGGGTCTTCCAGTGGTACAGTCACTGGATTCAAGGTCCGCAGGTTGTGCAGCCCACTAAGAACAACACGATCAATTCCATCTACGGTGCAGCCGCGAGTCCCTGGAAAACGCTGGCTCAGGCCATGTGGGACGAGTGCCAGGCTCACAACGGCCAGAACGAGAATTACTTTCTGCCGTGGCACCGGATGTTTGTCTACTTTTTCGAGCGCATTGTCCGGAGCGTCACCGACCCGACGTTTACGCTTCCGTATTGGAACTACTCGGTCGCCGGCCCAGCACACGGTGTGATACCCAAACAGTTTCGCCTGCAGAATGACCCGGTCTTCGGGCCGTTATTTGTGGCGAAGCGGAACAAACCGCCGGGACATCCCGATGTCAACGCCGGGCAGCCAATCGATCAGGGTCAGCCGGATAGTCCGCTTAGTACGGTCGCGCTCTCAGAATGCACCTACTCGCCAGTTGGACCAAAACAGGGCTTCTGCCAGAGACTCGATTTCGGGTTGCACGGCAATGTTCACGTTCTGACTGGCGGCACCCAGAACATGGGCGCAGTTCCCTGGGCCGCCGGCGATCCGATCTTCTGGATGCACCACTGCAACATAGATCGACTTTGGGCGAGTTGGAACAAAGCCGGCCGGCCGAATCCGTCTGACCTGCCGTTCCTGTCCAAGCAGTTCACCTTTGCCGACGAGAATGGCAACAAGGTCTCGGCGACAATCAAGGACTTCCTGAAGATTGCTCCGCTGAATTACACCTACGACGCGTTCGAGCGGGTTCCGGTATGCCCGATTGTGGTTCAAGGCGCCCAGGGCCCGGTGAATCACTTCCAAAAGTCGGGTATCGAGCTCAGCTCTGGAGCCGTAAAGGTGACCTTCGATTCCGCGCAGTCTACCAGAGGCTCCTTTGCCGATCGCGTCAGACGCATCAAAGCAGGGAGGCACCTCTACGTTGTTATCAAAAACCTCAAGGCGGACCTCGATCCGGGTGTGCTTTACCACGTCTACCTTGAACTGCCTTCGACAACCTCTCCCAAAAGAGGCGGTGCAAATTTTGTCGGCACGATCCACTTCTTTGATGCGGTCGGACACGATCACAGTTCAGCATCGTCGGACGACCCTGAGAAGTTCTTTAGCTTCGACGTTACTGCCCTTGCTAAGCGGCTGCTAGCGGCAAAGAAGTTGGGTGAGACGCCGAGTCTAACCATCGCTCCGGCCGGCGAGCCTGCCTCCGACGCAAAGCCTGTAGTCGGCGACATCTCGTTCGTCGAAGGGTAGATGAAGCAAAGGTTACTCGCTGCCATTAGCGGGTGCTCGCGCGCGAAGGCTTCGTTGCCTGAGTCGACGGCTCCAGCCGCGATTCAATGACAAGCTTTATCGCGCGCGGGCGCCCAACGGTCAAGCATTCACACCCCGCAATCAGTCCGCACGATCAGCGACTCTTTCACAACTTGCCCAGCCCCGGGAGCGCAGCATCCTGCCTGCTTTCCGCCGACAAGACTCCGCGACTGTTTAACGTGTTGCTCCCTGGGAGCGCGGTGCATCCGGCCCGCTTTCCGCCGACAAGTCTCCGCGACTCTTTAACGTGTTGCTCAAGAACAGCGGCTTTGATATAGAGACACACGGTACAGAAAGGAGTCGCACCATGGCCAATGTTCCGAGGCTGTTTCGAGTGATGGTGGAAGTGTCTGACTTGACCAGGGCTGTTGATTTCTATTCGACGCTGCTCGCGATTGAGGGAAGGACCCTGAGGGGATCGCGCGCCTACTTCGACTGCGGCCCGGTCATCCTCGCGATACTCGACCCGACGCCGGGCGGCATCACGCCCAAGCCCAACGCGGATGACATCTACTTTGCAGTGGCGGACCTCGAGGAGGTTCATGCGAGAGCGCTTGAGTTAGGTTGCCTCTCCAACGAGGATGTCCACGACGAGAGTGCGGGCGACATTGTAGTGCGCCCGTGGGGTGAACGATCGTTTTACGCCAAAGACCCGTGGGGCAACGGGCTTTGCTTCGTGGACGAAAACACCTTATACACCGGGCGGTGACCTACCGTTACGCGTTGGCTCCGGCTCACTCAGCGCGCCCGGCCAGGCAAGGGCGCGGGGGCGTACGACTGTTCAACTCCTTGAAGAATTTCCAAACTCCGGTCAACGCGCCGGCGACTTAATGTCATCGAACCCGGGAGGTCGAAGCGGCGGGCTCGCCCGCTTGCGACTTGAGCCGTTGCGCAAGGGCACTAACCCGTTTAGGATTGAGGCTTCGGAGTTAAACTATGAGGAGCAACTTCATCCGCTCGCTCGCTGCATTCATTCTGATTGCGATCTCCGTTGTCTCATTGCTTCCTCCAGCACCTGCTCTTGGCGGCCAGCAATCTAGCCCAGAAGCGCGACCGCGACGCGGGAAGAACGACTCTTCGACCGGTCCGGCCGCGAAGCCGAATCAGGCGGTGACGGCTCAACAGGGCGACTCCGATGAACCTCAGACGGAAGTGCAGACCCCGGCTCGTGACGCAAGGCCTGCCAAGGCAACCAGTACTGAGCAGAAAAGCTCCGATGTTGACTCGCAGCAGCGTGACCCAGACTCCTCGCTTCAAGAAAAAGACTCGCAGCGGACAAGCCAGCGGCGAGATGTGCCTGCTTTCGACCGGCCCGCGCTTGGCAGCGGCCCGCAGTCTCAAGCGTCTCAAGCCCCTCAAGAGCCCGCCCGACGCAAGCCGCAGCTCTCGACTAACGATGACCGATCAGGCGCGCGAACGACGCCCGACACGCGCGGTCAGCAAAGCCCCCCGCAAACCTCTGGGGCGAGCTCGCGCAACGGATCAGGAGTCGACATCGACGACCCGCGCGCGGAGCGAGGCACGCAGCAACGGCCCACGCTTCGGCGTCCGTCCGATCCGCCACCTGAAGCAAACCGCCAGTCTCAACGGGGCGACGCGTCGCTGCCGTCCGGCAGAACAACCCAACGCGAGCAAAGTGAGCCCCGGCCCGGCGGCGCCGACGAAGCGATCAAGCTCGAATCAACGCTGATCAACCTCCCGCTCTTGGTGAGCGATCGCTCCGGGCGGTATATCCCGCAGTTGACCAAGAACGACTTTCTCCTTCTTGAAGACGGTGTCCGGCAACAGGTCGCTTCATTCGGCAGCGAAGAAGTGCCATTCACCGTGGCGCTCCTTCTTGACGTGAGCCCCAGCGTTGCAGACAACATTCCCAACATTCAAGACGCCGCGATTGCGTTCGTCCGCCAGCTTCGTGCGCACGACCGCGTGATGGTGGTGTCCTTTGATAAGCGCGCGCAGTTCCTGACTGATTTCACAAGTGACCGGCGCATGCTCGAGTCCGCGATTCGCAGCATCTCGACCGGCTCCGGCACAAGCGTCTATGACGCTGTGTATGAGACCGTCGCGCAGAGGCTTCGAAGCGTCGAGGGCCGCAAGGCGCTCATCCTGTTTTCCGATGGTGAGGATACGACCAGCCGTCGAGCAACTTACGACGATGCGGTCAACATCGTCACGGAGTCGGATGTCCTGGTGTACGGTCTGCGTTATCCCGGGTCGGGCAACGGCGGAAATATGAGAAATCGGTGGCCGCGGTTCCCGGACCCGCAGACTCAGATACCTTTCCCGCTTCCGTTCCCCTGGCCGTTTCCTCAGCGCCGCCGGCGCGGTCCGTTGACGCCCGACCCAAACGCCGATCCTTCCGGGAACCCGCAATCGTCGCGGCGAGGCTCCAGAGGCGGTGACTTCATGACTGACATCACGGCGGCAGGCGGCGGTCCCGTGTTCGACGCAGAGCAGGTCGGCGATATGACTCGGCTTGCGATTCGTATCGCGGACGAACTGCGCCACGTCTACGTTCTCAGCTACTACCCGAGTAACCCGCTATCAAACGGAGGCTACCGCTCGATTCGCGTTTCTGTAAAAGGACGCGACGATATCGCCGTGCGCCATCGCCGAGGCTACAACGCCCGCGACGCTCGCTCGAACAGACCCACCACTTAGGCTCGGATACCCGAATGGGTGAGCGCATCCCGGTTTGACTCTGATTTTTTCCTGGCCGACAATCGAACCATTCGCACTTTGATCTCGTGGAGAGACGAAACTCTCTTCGCGTTCGCTTCACCTTTCAAGGTTCGTTTGCCGGAGGTAGCCATGAGAACGTCAGCCCCCAAGCTGCGACGGGATTATTTCCATCGCGTAGCGTTAGCGCTCTTTTTCGCAGTCGCCTTCCTGATTTCAACCAACACGCTCAAGGGTCAAGGCTCATCGACGCGAGTTGAAAGCTTCGCGCTTCAACCCGGCGGTGAAGTGCGAGTCGAGAACTCTCGCGGGTCAACACGGGTTGAAGCCTGGGAGGGCCAAACAGTGCGCGTGACCGCTGAAAAGAAGGGGGTGACGCCAGTCGCCCTTGAGCCAGGCGAGCTTGTGTTGATGGGCATGGGCAACACCGTGGTCATCCAATGCAAGCAAGGCGCAAGCGCCGCGCGAATCGATCTCACTGTGTCTGTGCCGCGAGGTTCGCGGCTTGAAGTAACGGGCGGCGCGTGGCCCGTCGATGTGAGCGGCTCGCTGACCGGCGTGGTCGTCGAGACTACCAGCGGCGGCATCGGCTACCGGCTCCCGAGCCTCGATGATGCGCGAGTCGCAATGCAATCGACTCAGGGGATCGTGAAGTCTACGCTCGCGCTTGCCGATTCAGAGCGAGACGGAACCCACCGGCTGCGAGGGAGAATCGGTGAGGGCTCCGCGGACATCACGCTCAGTTCGCAAAGCGGCAACATCACGCTTGCGCCGGGGCCTAACTCAACCGCGCTTGCACGAAATGCAAACGCGCCGCGCAATGCCGCGCCCGCCGTGCGGAAGCCCGAAGACTCGCAGCAGTCGCGCGTGGCAGCCTTCGACCGGCCTCCGTTGGATTCACAGCAAACGAACGGCTCGGGCGGCGAATCGGAGGACGATCAAGTCACAATTGAGGAAACGGGCACTCAGCCGAATCGTCCGATCTCGCGCGCCAACAACACGACGTCCGGCAACGGCTCAGTCGTGTTTGCCGGCTCGGATGTTGCCGATCAATCGACATCCCAGTCAGAGACCGGCAAGTTCGCGCGCAACCGCCAGTCGAAAGACTCGAGCAGCGGCAACTCCGGGATGCGCACGCGAATCATCCCTGGCGCAATCCCTTCGTCGGGAAACGCGAGCGGCTCGATCTATCCTCAGCCTGATGATCAAGACGCGGACTCTGCTGCCGGCGCAAGTTCGAACCAGTCAGGCCGTCAGGCGGCGCGTAACCAATCGATACCTTCCAACGGTTCTTCCGGAGGCGGCACGGCGGTCTTTGCCGGGTCAGGGGTCTCCGACGATGACGGCTTCACCGCAAAGCGCGGTCCGCTGGAACGCGAACGCAAGAACAAAGTCATGCGAGGCGGAGACTCGGGGCTTCGAGTCAGGATCATTCCCGCCAATCAACCGTTAGGCGCCTCGCCAAGCTCCGACAACTCGATCTTCCCTCAACCCGATGACCAGGACGAATCGCTGACAATCGACCGGAACCCTCCGCAATCGAAAGGCTCGGGCAGCAGGTCCTCGCGCCAGGCACCGCCCCCTAACGAGTACGACCGGACGAACGACGCAGGGAATTCGCGCTCGGCTTACGATCCGCAAGGCTCCCGAAGAAACACAACAGCGCCGGGCGAGCCCGAAGACGCGCGGGAGATTGCTTCCGGAAACACACGAACTGGCGCGCCCCCGGTTCTGCGCCGCGATTCGCCGGAGCTCTCAGGCGAAGAGACGGCTGATCCGCGACCTGCCGGAAGCGGCAGCGCGAACGAAGACACGATTGTGCTCAAGTCCGCTGTGGTCAACTTGAACGTCTCGGTCACGAATCGATCCGGAGCGTCGTTTGGCAGCCTGAAGAAGGAAGACTTCCGCGTGGCTGAGAACGGCCAGGCTCAGAAGGTCGAATTCTTCGCGCCCACAACTGCTCCGTTCAACCTTGTTTTGCTGCTCGATCTGTCGGGTTCGATCCAGGACAAGCTCGACGTGATAAAGTCCGCGGCGCTGCGGTTCATCGACGTCATCGAGCCGCGAGACCGGGTCGCAGTAGTGACCTTCACCGACCAGGTGCGCGTGGTTTCTCAACTCACATCGAATCGCAACGAGCTGAAGGAACGGATAATGGCGATCCGGAGACCGCAAGGTGGCACCGCTTTCTACGAAGCAATGTGGTTCTCATTGGTGGACACGCTTCGCAACACGCGCGGCGAGAGAAACGCGATCGTAGTGATGACCGACGGCGTCGACAGCTCGCTTGACCGCTACAACCCGGCTCCGACTCGCGTGTCGTTTAATCAGCTTGCTCACAAGCTCGAAGAGTCGGACACGCTGGTGTTTCCGATCTATCTCGACACCGAGTACGAAGAGGTGTTCGAGAGAGGGAACAGCACCTCTGAAGCGTACGCGGTCGGCCGAGACCAGCTCGATCGAATAGCCGAAGTGAGCGGCGCACGCTTGTTCAAAGCTGAGAAGGCCAGCGATCTCGCGGGAGTCTACAAGCAAGTCGCCGCCGCGATTCGCACGATGTACAGCGTAGGCTACTACCCAACCAACCCGGAGAAGGATGGGACTTATCGGCGAGTGCGCGTGACGGTTGATAAGCCGGATGCCGCGGTGAGAACTCGAAAAGGCTACTACGCGAAGTGAGAAACTCGTTTGCCTGTACGGGCGGCCCACCGTGGCCGCCCTTAGCTCACACCATCCAAACAGCCTACTTCTTGGAGTGCGACTCTCCAACGCGACTTGACTTTGGGTAGTGTCCTAAAGTTGTGTTGCTCGTTTGTCGGCGAATCGACCAACCGCCAAGACGCCAAGAGCGCCAAGATTCTCATCGAATTCTTGGTCTGACCTTGGCGACTTGGCGTCTTGGCGGTTTTCCAATCGAGCAACACACAAATAGGACACTACTTGAGTTTGATAGTCGCTCCCGATCCCGTTAAGATTCCTTCTCACAAGTTAAGATTCCTCCTCCACACAAGCATGGACAAGCTAAGAGAAGAATGCGGCGTGTTTGGCATCTTCAACCACGAGGATGCCGCGCGGCTCAGCTATCTCGGACTCTACGCCTTGCAGCATCGAGGCCAGGAGTCGGCCGGGATCGTTTCGTCCGACGGCGAGAAGCTTCACGCCGCGCGAGGCATGGGCTACGTCAGCGAGATCTTCAACCAGGACCAACTCGCGCAAGTGCCCGGCCGCGCGGCGATCGGGCACGTGCGGTACTCGACCGCCGGCAGCGTATCGTTGCGCGAAGCTCAACCCTTCCTGGTCGATGGGTATCGCGGACAGATCTCGCTTTGTCACAACGGGAACCTTCCTTATGCGTCGGACGTCAGGGCGGAGCTCGAGCTTCAAGGCGCGATCTTCTCCTCGACTTCCGACACCGAAGTTGTCCTCCACAAGATCGCTCGCTCCCGGTCCGTTGATCTGATCGACGCAATCGTGGACACCTTCACGGAAGTCGAAGGCGCGTACTCGATGCTGTTTCTTACAAAAGACAGCCTGATCGCGGTGCGCGACCCACGCGGATTTCGCCCGATGTGTCTCGGCCAACTGGGCGATGCTTATGTCGTAGCTTCGGAGACTTGCGCGTTCGACTTGATAGACGCGACCTATCTTCGAGACGTTCAACCGGGCGAGATTCTGGTCATCGACGGCTTCGGGTTGCACTCGTCGTTCCCGCTCGCGAAGGAAAAACCCGCGCATTGCATCTTCGAGCATGTTTACTTCTCGCGTCCCGATTCGATCGTGTTCGGGCGCTCGGTCAACAAGAGCAGGCACAAGATGGGTCAGCAGCTTGCGCGCGAGCACCCGGCCGACGCCGACATCGTAGTGCCGGTGCCGGACTCGGGAGTTGCGGCGGCGATCGGTTACGCCTCGGAGTCGGGCTTGAAGTTCCGCTTCGGGCTCGTGCGAAATCACTACGTCGGGCGAACGTTTATCGAGCCCAAACAATCGATTCGCCATTTCGGCGTGAAGGTCAAACTGAACCCGGTGCGCGACTTAATCGAAGGCTTGCGAGTCGTGCTGATCGACGATTCGATCGTGCGCGGGACGACTTCGAAGAAGATTGTGCAGATGGTCCGTCAAGCCGGCGCGCGCGAAGTGCACGTCCGCATAAGCTGTCCGCCGACGATCGCGCCGTGTTTTTACGGCGTTGACACTCCGACGCGGGACGAGTTGATCGGCGCCAACTTGAAGATCGAAGAGATCGCCAGGTTTATCGACGCGGACAGTCTGGGCTACTTGAGCCTGGATGGCTTGCTGCGGGCGTGTGGCGATCCGAAAGGCAACCGTCACTGCACGGCTTGTTACACGAACGACTATCCGATACCGGTGACCTCGGCTGCCCGAACAAAGACCGAAAGGGAAGAGGGAGCGCTTCAACGCGATTCGGTTTGGCCTCGAACTTAAGCCCGCCATTTCAGAACACTCAACCGATGACAAGAGAATTCAGCTACCGTGATGCGGGCGTCGACATAGACGCCGCCAATCAGGCCAGGGAACGGATAAAGCTGCTCGCGCGTTCGACGTTTACGCCGCGAGTTATGACCGAGATCGGATCGTTCGGCGGAATGTTCCGCGCGGACTTCGGCGCGATGCGAGAGCCCGTACTTGTTTCTTCGGCTGACGGTGTTGGTACAAAGCTCCGCGTCGCGTTCATGACCGGCATCCACAACACGGTAGGCTACGACCTGGTGTGCCATTGCGTGAACGACATCCTGGTTCAAGGCGCGCGGCCGTTGTTCTTCATGGACTACATCGCAGCGGGGAAGCTTGTTCCCGACACGATCGCTTCGGTCATCGAAGGCATTGCTCGCGGATGCACCGAGGCTCAGTGCGCGCTGATCGGCGGCGAGACAGCCGCGATGCCCGGCTTTTATGCCGATGGCGAGTACGACGTGGCAGGTTTTATTGTCGGAGTAGTCGATCGCGAGAAGATAATTGATGGCTCTGGAATCCAATCGGGTGATGTGCTGATCGGTTTGCCGTCGGTCGGACTTCACACGAACGGCTACAGTCTCGCTCGAAAGCTGTTGTTTGAAGTCGCCGGCTACGAGAGGGACGCGAAGATCGACGCGCTTGGAAGCTCGGCCGCTGAGGAACTGTTGAAGCCGCATCGCAGCTATCTCGGCGCGCTTGATAAGCTCGTGGATTCGGGCACGATCAAAGGGCTTGCGCACATCACCGGCGGAGGCTTGGTCGAGAACTTGCCGCGGATTCTTCCGGCAGGCACGGCGGCTGAAGTTCGCGCGGGCTCTTGGCCGGTGCTTGCCGTGTTTGACTTGCTGGCCGAGATCGGGAGAGTTTCCAACCAGGAGATGTATCGAACGTTCAACATGGGTATCGGGATGGTCATCGTCGCAAGCCCCGGAAGCGCGGCGAGCGTGCGCGAACACCTTGATGCGAGCGGCGAGGCGCACTACGATATCGGGCGAATCGTCGAGGGCTCCAAGTTGGTTTCAATTCTTTCGTGACCCGCGCGTGAGAGATGCGGAGCTTGTAGCATAGACTTTTAGTCTGTGTGCTCGCGCCCGCAGGTTCTCACATAGCGCGATCTCACAGACTTAAAGTCTATGCTACGTGTGCCGGAACAAGTGAGATGGCTCGTGAGTATTAGGAGTTGAGCCTTCAAACTTGCCGGTTGATGCCCCGAGCGGTAATGCCGTAGCATTAGCGGCGAGTTCAAATCCAGGCAACCTGAAACGGCGGAGTGTGATTGATGCCAAGCTGGTGTCCAAGATGCGGAAGGAACGTTGAAAACGACGAGAAGTTTTGCCGCCAGTGCGGGATGCCTCAGGACTTGACCGGATCGGAAGCGACCACATGGATGTTGTCTAACCAACCGGCGCCGCGGCCGGAACAATCGCGCCCCACGCATCCGGTGGCCCCCAATCCAACTGGCGCGACGAATCCGCCGCCGAGCTCCGGATATGTGCCGCCCGCACCATACTATCCTCCTCCTCCTCCTGTTCTCTATCAGCCGCCTCAACCGGTCGAAGCTCACATCTCGCTTGGCGACTGGTTGTCGGGAGGATGGCAGGTCTACAAGGAGAACTGGGCGCTAATGTCGGTGGCTTCGCTTCTGACGGGCGTTATCGGTGCCGGTACGGGTGGATTGCTGGCCGGCCCGATGCTGATGGGACTCTTCCGAATGGCCTTTGCGACGATGCGAGGAGAACGGCCGGTGATGGGCGACCTGTTCAATTGGCGCGGCCGTTTTGTACAGGCGTTCCTTAGCGGGCTTATCTTTGTTGCGGTACCGTACTGGCTTTTTTTGGGAAATAATTCGTTTTTGTTGTTGCTGTTACTTGTGGCCACGCCCTTTCTCTTAGTGATGTTTGCGTTTTCGACGTCGTTGACCCTCGAGCGCGGAATGGACATAGCACACGCCATCAATCAGGTTGGGAAACTCGTCTTCTCGCGCGATAAGTTTATGTGGTGGGTCGTGGGGCTGGTGTTCGCGGCGATCGCTGCTGGCGGCTTCATGGGTTGCATAGTTGGATTGCTGGTGACCATACCGTGGATGATCTCGGCAGCGGCAGTTGCATACCGCGACGTGTTTGGCTTTGACGATCCGAACCGCACGCTTCATTGAAAATCTAGTACAGAAGCTCAGGAGAAATATGGAGAACACAGCCCCACAACAGGTTCGATTCGGCGAATGGATCAGCGAAGGATGGAGGATGTTCACTGCTCAGTGGAAAGGCTGGGTGATGCTTGGGCTGGGGATGTTCGGCGCTGTCGTAGTTCCGATGACGCTCTTTTTCATTTTCGCAATCGTGACGTGGAATGCGACGGCGGCCGTGTCGATGGGATCTGCCGGTCCGTCTGACGCTTCACCGGTTGGCATCTTTTTGATCGTCGCCAGCTCCTTTCTGCTCATGCTTGTGATGCTGCCGTTGTCTGCATTGCTGATTAGTGGCATGCACAAAGCGGCGCTCAAGCAGCTTAGAGGGGGGCAGGTCGAGTTCAAAGACCTGTTCTCGGCGCGCGACCAGTTGCTCCAAGTGCTGGGCGCCCAACTGCTTCTCGGCTTGCTCGGCTTCCTGGGAATGCTCATTTGTGTGATCCCGGCATTCATAGTCGGGGGACTTTTGTTCTTCACGCTTCCACTGATCATCGATCGCAAACTCGGAGTCATCGATGCGATGAAGGCGAGCGCCGAAATGACCAAGCCCAATCTGCTGATGTTCACGTTATTTGCGATCGTGGTTCAGTTGATCGCGGGGGCAGGTGAGATAGCTTGCGGTGTCGGCCTGTTGGCCACGATTCCCTTGCTGTTCACCATGACCGCGGTGGCCTATCGCGACAGTTTTGGCTTGGAAGGCGTGGCGCAGTTGCCGCCGGCAGAGCCCTGGGGCGGCGCCAGCTACTCTCCGCCGGCACTTGGGGCGACCAAGGCTTTCTCGGCTCCGCCGCCGCCGCCGCCGTCTCAATCACCGGCCGCAACCGCGTGCCCGAATTGTGAGGCTCCGCTGCCCTCGAGCGCGAAGTTCTGCTTCCGCTGTGGAGCGCCGGCTCCCGGACAGTAGGCAGGAGAAACGCGCGCTCAGTGAGTAGGGTCCTAATTTTCAACTCTCCGCGATGTCTCTGCGTTTCGGAGCCTCTGCGGTTAGAGAGGTTTCAGCACTAGCTAACCGAGGAGACACGGAGACGCTGAGGCTAACGCTGAGAAAATACTTAAATCAGGACAGCACCCTCAGGTAGATAGATGACGAAAGAAAACTACTTCGTACACGAATCCAGCTACATCGACCAACCCTGCGAGATCGGCGAGGGAACGAAGATCTGGCACTTCTCGCACGTGATGGCGGGCTCGAAGATCGGACGAGGGTGCAACATCGGCCAGAACGTGGTCATCTCGCCCGGTGTAATCATCGGCGACAACGTTAAGATCCAGAACAACGTCTCGATCTACACGGGCGTCGAGGTCGAGGACGACGTGTTCTGCGGGCCGTCGATGGTGTTCACAAACGTGACCAACCCGCGCAGTCACGTGCCGCGCAAAGACGAGTATCGAAAGACGATTGTCCGACGAGGCGCCTCGATCGGGGCTAACGCGACAGTTGTCTGCGGGCACACGATTGGGCGATACGCGTTCATCGGCGCGGGCTCGGTAGTGACCCGCGACGTACCCGACTATGCGATGGTTGTTGGCAATCCTGGCAGGGTTGTCGGCTGGATGTGTCAATGCGGAGTGAAGCTGGACTTGACGCGTGACGCGCAGCCTGATCAGGAAGCAGCTTGCTCGGCTTGCGGAGCGAGCTACCAAAAAAGAAACGGCCTCGTCAGTGAGGCCGTGAGTTGAAGGATTCACCGAGCGGACTCGGTGTATGACGCCTTTGGCTCCAGGTTAAGAATGCCGATTTGATCAGGCGGCGAGATTGCCGCCGTGCATCGGCTCGAGTATTTCATCGACCGGCGACGCGCGCAGTTCGATCTTCACTTCGCGCTCGGCACTGCACTCGTAGCAGGTTTGAATCAACTTGTTGTCAGTTGTTCGCGGATGCGGTATGCCCCAGTAATGTTGATGGTTTCGGAAAAACGCCAGGATACTCATTGTTTTGCCCTCTTCTGCTTAAGCCCAACAGCTTTGAGTTTTATTCCCACACCTTGTTAGACGAAATCCGAACCGGTTTTGCTGCAAAATTCTCGAATCAAGAAACTCCCTTCGGCCTTATGTGGACTGAACCTAGCCGCTGAAATAGTCGGACCCGCGCAATACCTTTACCGGACAGTAGTATCGGATGGCTTTGAAGTCGTCGTAGTTGTTGGTCACTACCGTCGCCCCTCGACGCCGAGCGCTGACAGCAAGCAAGGCGTCCAGAAACATTCGTTGGCTCGCACCAAAGCCGAGCTTTGGTGTTTTGCCACCGCCCTTTGTCTTACGACTTCGGGACAACCAGTAGAGGACTCTGCTCGCAGTCAACCAATCCTCAGCGACAGGTACGATCAAAGCGTCGAGTTTTTCGTAAGCTTGGCGCATCGACTCAAATACCTTTCGGCTTGAATCGTCGGTTGCGCTTGCGGTTAGCTCCGCAATGACCACGGCCGAAAGCAGGAAGTTATTGGGTAGCTCACGGATTCGGTAGGCAATCACGACTGAAGTGTCAAAAGTGTAGATCGGCATTACGAGGTTTTGTCGTGATGTGCCTCGTAGGCCAGGCGAAATGCCTTCAGAGTCAGCGCCTTGGTTTTCTCTGGGAGTTGTGGAACTGAGGGATTCCGCCGCCGCGGCCGTTTGCTGACGTTTGCATTCTTTCCGTCGGCCGCCCTAACCCGTTGCGTTCCATTGCCCGAATGTGCTCTTACTCTTTTCACGTTAACCTGCCCTCAGACAACGAAGTGATAAGCGCGAGTATACCATCACAGTACCGCCGAGGGAACGGTCTACAGCAACTCTTCGACGCTCTCCGGCGGACGTCCGAGCACGGCTTTATTCCCGCGCACGACGATCGGTCGCTGAATCAGGTCGGGGTTGGCGACCATAAGCTCGATCAGTTCGTCATCCGAAACCTCGCGTCTTGCGAGGTTCAGGTCGCGATAGACCTGCTCATCCTTCCGAAGCAACTCGCGGGGCGACATTCCAAGCTTTTTGATCAGCTCGCGAAGTTCGCCGGAAGTCAGAGGCGTCTCGTAGTAGTTCACCGCTTCGAAGTCCGCGTCTCTGGCGCGGAGAATCTTGAGTGTGCTTCTGCACTTGGTGCACGTTGGCTTTTGATAGACGGTTATTTTCTCGCTCATCGATTGACCTCCGAATTGCGATTCTAGCACACGAGAATTTGCGAGTGCGCCCGTTCGAAAGCCCGGGAACCTGGGATGCTAGACAAGGACGTAGCATAGACTTAGTCTGTGAGATCGCGCCCCGGATGATGACAGCGAAACGCTGTGGCGGTGCTGTGCAACGGCTACGGGGGTGAGGGAAACTATCGAGGCCGCGTCAAAGACCGGCTCGGCGTCGGAGCGCCGGCGTCACTCAGGGTAGCCGAGTACGGCAACCCTGAGCTGAGAGATGCAACCCATTCTGGGTTGCGATAGTCTGCGCAATTCAGGATGGCGATGGAAGAACACTTCGAAGTCAGTCTGTCGAATGTCACCAAACGATTTGGCGCCGTGACCGCCGTCGATTCGGTTTCGCTGGCTGTTCGGCGAGGCGAGTTCCTGACTCTCCTTGGGCCGTCGGGTTGTGGCAAGACGACTCTGCTCAGGATCATCGCCGGCTTCGAGTCTCCGGATCACGGCCGAGTTGTTCTTGGCGGGAACGATGTCACCGAGCTTCCACCCTATCGCCGCGACGTCACCACGGTCTTTCAGCACTATGCGTTGTTTCCGCACCTTAACGTTTTCGACAACGTAGCTTTCGGGCTCGAGCGTCGCCGCGTGCCCGGCGAACAGATTCGCAAGCGAGTCCGCGAAGCGCTCGAGTTGGTAAAGCTCGAAGGGCTCGACAGACGCCAGCCGAGCGAGTTGTCCGGGGGCCAGAAGCAGCGCGTCGCTCTGGCGCGCGCTCTGGTGCTGGAGCCGCGAGTGTTGCTGCTGGACGAGCCGCTTGCCGCGCTCGATCTAAAATTAAGAAAGCAGATGCAACTCGAGCTCAAACTCTTGCAACAACGCGTCGGCATAAGTTTTGTCTATGTCACGCACGACCAGGAAGAAGCGCTGACCATGAGCGATCGAGTGATAGTGATGAACGACGGCCGGATCGAACAAACGGGCCTGCCGCGAGAGATTTACGAGACACCGGCAACTGAATTCGTAGCTGGCTTCATTGGCGTTTCGAACATACTCGAAGGCACTGTCGATTCAGTGAGCGATCACCTCACAACCGTCAAGGTCGGCGCGCTGAGCTTCAGTGCCGTCGGTGACGATTCACGCCCGGGAGATCGCGTCCGCGTTGTGCTCAGACCAGAAAAACTCAGCCTTACCACAGAATCGTCGAACGAAGCCTTCAAGGGAAAGATAGAAGCCGCCGTTTATCTTGGCGAAAGCACACAGTGGCGAGTTGCGATTGAAGATGGCCGCACGCTCACCGTGCTCGAGCAGAACCGGCATCGCTGTCAATCAGCCCACGAGCGACTTGGTGAGACTGTCTTTATCACGTGGGAGCCTGAGAGCGCTGTGATATTGCGGGAGCGTTTGGATTGAACACTCGAGTCTCGAGCCCAAGGCGTTTCGACGCGAGTTTCTTGGGCCGGTCTGAGCTCTCAAAGCCTTCGAAGCAAACAAACTGAATCGAGATGCAAGAGTCCTCAAAGCGAGATTCCTTGGGTGACGATGAGCAAAGTAGAAGCACGACGCACAAGCCTGTGCGTGCGTACATGCTTTGGGCTGCGCTGCTGCTAGCCTCGGGAGTCCCGCGAGTTGTCGCCGCCTTTTTGCTGCCAAACGAGGAAGGGGATCCATACTCATACGCTCGCGCGATCGAGGGCATGCGCGTGAGCATGTCCGCCGGGACCTTCTCCGTATCCGATCTGTTTGGCTTCTGGCTTCCCGGATACCAGTTCATCTGTGCTGTGATAAGCGTTTTTATTGGACACAGCTTTTATGTGGCGAAGGTCGTCTCGGCGCTATGCGGTGCTGGACTTTGCGTCGTTGTTTTTTTTATCACGCAAGAACTGACGGCAAGCCGGACGCTCTCGCTGATTGCGTTTTCGATTATCGCCCTTAGCCCGCTTCATGTGATGTATTCCGCTTTCTCGCTGACTGACGTGCCGAACGCGTTTCTGGTTACGGGCAGCATGTTTTTCGTGCTCAAGGAGCGTTGGATACTTGCGGCAAGTTGCGTTGCAGTTGCGTGCCTTATGCGCATTGAGTCATGGCTGATCATTCCGTTGCTGCCGGCGCTTCAGTTCCTGCTTCAGCGCAAGGTCTCAATAACAGCCTTGTTCGTTGCGCTGTTTTCTCCGGTGTTCTGGCTTTATGTCTGCTGGGCGGCAACCGGGAACGCACTCGAGTATTTCAAGATCCGTAACAACTACATCAGCGAAATGCTCGCGGGGGATGCCAGCCTCAACTCCTTTTCGGTTGCTCGCGTTGCCGTTAACCTCCTGGCGGTCGTGTATTCGACGGGTCCAGCAGTGATAATAGCCTGTATGTTTGCGGCGTGGCTGGCCATCAAGCGGTTAAGTCGCAAAGGCTTTTCGAAATCGTCGTGGGCGCTCGCGGCCTCCCTCGCTTACTTCTTTTTGTCGCTCGGTTTTCTCTTGCTGGCTTACTTCACCGGTAATCAACCGGACATATGGCCGCGGTATGGGCTGATCCTGTTTGCCCTGGGTCTTCCCATCCTTGCCTGGACAAGCGCGGCGATCAAGGAGCAAAGACCGGTTTGGGCGAGGACGATACTGGTGGGTTTCGCGGCTCTTTGCCTTTGCCAATGGGGCCTTCAAGTGCGTCACGGCTGGCATTTTATTCGGGACACATCGCAGAAGCGTCTCGTCGCTGATTATCTCAGGGGCAGGTTCGTTGAGAGCGAAGGCGCGAAAATCTTTTGCGATGACTCAACCGTTCGGGTTCTATCTGGCATCCCGGCGTCGAGCTTCCTGGACTCATCCAACGCGCTTGCCGACCAGGAACGATTCCTGACCTTTCTAATAAGGAATCACGTTGAGTATCTTGTCTACGAAAGACGGGAGGAATCGTCCGCCAGGGCTATGTTCTGGGTCTTGGACCACCCAAACGTCGGTGAACTTTTTCAGCTCTTGGTATCCACGAACCCCGGAGCCGACGGCTTGCGGATAGAGGTTTATCTATTCACGAGCGGCGCTCCCAAAACTTGAGTTCGAAAAGACACACTGTCTCGATAAGTGATCGCATTAGTTCGCGGAGAGCAATGAGAAATCGGATTACTACAAGGTTGCTGCTCGCCCCGGCTGCTGCGTGGCTGGCGGTACTACTTCTAGCGCCGTTGTTGATCGCCGTAGTCGTGAGCCTCGCCACTCGCGGCCCGTACGGCCGTATCATCTACGAGCTGTCGCTCGACAACTATCGCAACGCGTTCGACCCGCTCTATCTGAGCGCATACTGGCGCACGATCTGGATCGCTTCGGCGACGACGCTTCTGTGCGGGGCGGTCAGTTTTCCGGTTGCTTACTATATCGCCCTGCGAGCGCCGGAACGCTGGAAGCGTGTTCTTCTTGTGCTGACCGTCATACCGTTCTGGACCAGTTTTCTGATCCGCACCTATGCGTGGATGCTGCTGCTTCGGAGCGAAGGCGTGATCAATTCGGCGTTGATGTACACGGGTCTGACGCAGGAGCCGCTCAAGTTGCTTTATTCAGACTTCGCCGTGCTTGTGGGACAGGTCTACGGTGAATTGCCGTTTATGATTCTGCCGATCTATGTTGCTCTCGATCGATTGGATCTGAGTCTGTTGGAAGCGTCTCAGGACCTCGGCGCGAACCGATTCTGGACTCTCGTGAAGGTGACGCTTCCGCTCGCACGGCCCGGCTTGATTGCCGGGACTGTGCTGGTGTTCATCCCGTCGCTTGGCGCGTTTATTACGCCCGACCTTCTCGGTGGCGCGAAGTCGGCGATGGTAGGCAACCTGATTCAGAATCAATTTTCGCTGCTCAACCAACCGTTCGGCTCGGCGTTGTCGTTGGTCCTGACCGCCGCGGTTTTGGCGCTGCTGTGGATCGCGTTGAAAGCTGGGCTCAAGCCGGGCGAGATTGCGTGATACTCTTCGGCAAACCACCTTACCGCAAAAAGACGCGGAGACAAACGCAGAGATCTGCCTGATAAGTTAGGTGCTAGCGCGCGACCTCGGGCAATAGCCGCCAGTTATTGGTCGGCGCCGCGGGGATATGAGCGTTTCGCTTCACCCACTCAATGATCAACTCGCGGAGTTCTTTGTTTGATCGAGAAATGACAGGCGCGTCTTTGAACATAGTGTAGCCGGCGCCGCCGTTCACCCGATAGTTGTTTGTAGCGAGCCGCAACTTCTGATTCGGAAGAACCGGTTGTCCGCGAAAGCGCATGTTCATAACGCGCGCGCCGACCGGCTTCGAGATGTCCAGGTCGTACGTGATGCCTTCGGCTACGTCATAGGTGTAGCTCGGGAATCGATCATCGACCATTTCGGACAAGCGCGTATTCGGTTTGTATCCGGCAAAGTGCCGGGCTGAGTGTTCGAGGGCTTCCTTCAACTGCTTTCCGGTCACCTCTACAACCACCGGAGTCGCCTCATACTCATACAGCCCGATGATGTCACGGATCGTGACCGGGCCCTTCGGGATGCGCGATTTGGGGTTCAAGCTCATTGCAGTTGAAACATCAGCGTTGCCGGATTCCAACTGGACGCGGTGTACCAGATCGAGAATCGCTGTGTCTCGGAACCGTTCTTCACCGGCCCTCAACTCCACCGCCGAATCGCCAATCACCTGGTCGAGCCAGGCCTGCAGTTCACGATGATAAGGCTCAGCGATTGTAAGTATCTCAGGATCAGGCTGAACCTGGTCGCTCACCGGAAGCGTGCGGGCTGACTTAGCCACCACTCGCCAGCGCCCGGTCGCATCGGTCTTTTCCAGATACACGTCGACCCGGGCGACGCTTCGTCCCCATTTGTCGGCCTGGGCGAGCAGCACACCGTTGATGTAAACCGAAGTCACCTGCCTGTGCGTGTGGCCCATCAAGATCACATCGACACCCGGCACATTCTCAGCGATCGCGCGCGCAGCGTTTTCATTCGGCATCTGACCGGCAGACTTTTCACCGGTTCGCAGATCTTCTTCAAGCCCCATGTGCATGAGAACAACGACCAGATCGGCGCGTTCCTTATCGCGCAGCACGGCAGTCCACTTCTTCGCCTCGCTCACGGGCTCGCGCAGTTCGATCTTCGAATAGTAACTATCGGGATCGTCCAGATTTGGCATGCCCGGAGTTGTCAGGCCAAGTATCCCGACGCGAACGCCGTTCACTTGCCTGACGATAAACGGCTCGAAGTAAGGTTGTTCCGTTCCCTTGCGATAGGTGTTTGCCGACAGCCACGGGAAGCGAGCTTCGCCGCGCGATTTGTTTAGTACATCGAAGCCAAATTCGTACTCGTGGTTTCCTACGGCCATTGCGTCGTAGCCGATCGCATTCATTGCCGCCATCATCGGATCGGGTGGTTTGTTGTTTATCCTGGCGTGATGAAAGGTTAGGGGCGTGCCTTGAATCGTATCTCCGGAATCGAATAGCAGCAGGCCAGGCGCTTCCTTGCGCGTCTGTTTTACCAGCGTCGCAACTCGAGCGAGACCTCGTGCGTCCGGTTGGTTTGTGTTGTAGTCGATCGCCAGTATGTTGCCGTGCAAGTCTGTCGTGGAGAGAATGGTCACGACTGATCTCGAAGGCCCGCCGGCGTCGCCCCTTACAGAGCACGCGACCAAAGCAAGTCCCGCAATGAAGCTGAAAAGCAGCAGCCTGTTGATAGCGTTCATTCGACTGTTCCTCTTCGTGGTCCTGTACGGGCGGCTCTCCGGGGCCGCCCCTCTTCGGCACGAGAGTGCTGCCCCCAAGAGGGGCGGCCTCGGAGAGCCGCCCGTACGGGCCAGGAATTTACTCGCTAGCTGCGCGACAGCAGCTTGACCATCGAGCGAGCTACGTCGAGATTGATCTCTCTGGGAACCGGGTGCGGTTCGTGCGCTAGTTCTCTATGGCGTTCCGCAATATAGCGCAGCGACTGAGCTTGAAGCGCAAGCCCGAGATCCATCGTCTCAACCGGGTTGCCGCTGCCAGCCGCGAGGTTCAGCATTTCGCCTTGCGCAAGAAGGGTTATCTGCCTTCCGTCCGGCTGAGTGAAAACCTCGATCAACTCGCTGAAACGATCTACCGACGCGGACCTCTGTCTCAGATCTGCGAGATCGATTTCCCATGAGAAGTGACCGGCATTGATAAGGATCGCACCATCCGGCAGCCGCTGGAAGTGCTCGCCGACCATTACCCCTGGCCGTCCCGTAGCCGTGATAAACACCTCTCCATTTTTCAGGGCTTGTTCAATCTCCGAAACCTGCATTCCGTCGAGCGCCGCCTCGAGCGCTCGAATCGAGTCGGGTTCGACGACCGCTACGCGCGCGCCCAGCGCGCGCAGGCATTTTGCAATGCCCCGGCCAACCGACCCATAACCAAAGACGACAAACCGCCTGGCCGGAACAAGCAGATTCGTCGCGCGCATAAAGCCTTCAACTACCGTCGGTCCAACGCCGTGTTCATTCTCCATAGTCAGCTTCAGCGGGCTATCGTTGACGACGATCACTGGAAACGTCAATCCCGCGCGCAGTTCTTCGCGAAGCCGGTTTGCGCCGGTTGTTGTTTCTTCGGTGCCACCGATCACACGACTCTCGCCGGGGTCGTCAAGAAGAGCAAAGACAAGATCAGCCCCGTTGTCCAGCAAGAGATGAGGCTTGTGGCGCAGGACCTGGCGCAGGTTCTCAAAGTGCTTCGCCTGGTCGTCCTCTCGCTGTCCGAACACTCGAAACCCGCTGCTCCGAAGCGCCGCAACCACATCGTTCTGAGTCGTGCCGGGGCTTCCTGTGAGCGCAAGTTCAGCCCCGCCGGCCTGGAGCACTCTGCACAACACTGCCGTCTTCGGTTCAATGTGCATGCACATGCCAATGGTTAAATTCGCAAACGGCCTGGTTGCCGCCAACTTCTCTCGCAACCGCCCGAGCAGATGTAAGTGACGTTGTGCCCAGTTTATTCTCCCCAGACCCTGCGCTGTTAGCTTGTCGGGCGCGCTTTGTTGTCTCACGATGAGCCTTCTCCTTATGATGCGTGTGCCTCCAAATGATGCGTGTGCCGCCAACTTCCGCGTCTTTCCGTTTGACCCAATGCCAAAAGCGGCACCGCAAAATGATACGCCGACTTGGGACTAAGCAAATAGGGCCGGCACGGAATATAGTACGTGGAGTTCGCGCGTGAACCGCGTGGGAATGCAGGCATCCCTGACTGCTGCTTGGCGACGCGCGAGAAGGGCAGGCAGGGACGCCTGCGCTCGCAGGGAACTTTCAACTCAACGGACCCGCACCGCGCGCCCAGTAGTGTCTTATTTGTGTATTGCTCGATTGGAAAACCGCCAAGACGCCAAGAACGCCAAGGTCAGACCAAAGAATCCGTTGAGAATCTTGGCGCTCTTGGCGTCTTGGCGGTTGGTCGATTCGCCGACAAAGCGAGCAACACAGCTTTAGGGCACTACCGCGCGCCTACTTGAAAAGCCTTGCCTCGAATGTTAATGGTATTCATCCCCCAGGCATTGTTGCGAGGAACCTAGTTGGTAAACATTCTTGGAATCTCCGGACAGGAACGAGACGCGGCAGCGGCCCTGATTCAAGACGGGCGAGTCGTCGCGGCGATTGAAGAAGAGAAGCTCGCCCGGATTCGAAACATCGGCATGAACTACGCGGGCGGATTGCCTGAACGCGCGATACAGTTTTGCCTCGACCGCGCTCGCATCACTTTCGAAGACCTGGACTACGTCGCTTATTACCTCGAACCTCACAAGCTCTTTCATCGCGAAATCGCGTTCAACTCGTCTCGCGCAACTCAAGCCGCGGAGCAAGCTTCAATTGAAGAGTTTCCCCCGTACTTCGTCGAAAGCCTCAACGGGTTGAAGCAACGATTGAAGACGAAGCGAATGGTCGAGTCTCGGCTTTCGAGCCGCGGCGCGTTCGCCTCGGTGCCTCATCATCTCGCCCACGGCGCAAGCTCGTTTTACGTTTCGGGCTTCGCCCACGCTGCGATCATCAGCGTTGACCACAAAGGCGATATGACTTCGACAGCGTTGATGACCGGCGACGGTGGAAGCATCACGGTCAATGCCGAAGCTCAGTTTCCGAACTCTATCGGGCTGGTCTACAGCGCGGCGACCGCCGCGCTCGGATTCGGCTACGACGGCGATTGGCACAAGACGATGTGGCTTGCGCCGACCGGCGAGCCCGAGTTTGAAGAGATTGTGAACCAGTTGCTTACCATCGACTCGAACGGCTTGCCGCTTGTTAACCAGGAGTTTTTTGAGTCTTCGTTTCGAGGGACGATGTCACTCTCGAATCGCTTCTTCGAGGCGCTCGGTTTCGGGGCGCGGGCCGCCGACGAGCCGATCACGAAGCGGCACCGCAACCTCGCCGCAAGTGTGCAGGTCTCGGTCGAGCGAGTCGTGTGCGAGATCGCCTCCCGCTTTCGCGAGAAAACGGGGGAGGAAAACCTCTGTCTCGCGGGAGGCGTGGCGCTCAACAGCCTGGTCAACGCCGCCGTTGAACAACGCGCGGGCTTCCGGCGCTTGTTCGTTCAACCCGCCGCTGGAAACGCCGGCTGCTCGATTGGCGCGGCGCTTTACGTGTGGCACCAACTGCTTGGCAACAGCGAACGGGCCTACACGATGGAGCACGCCTTTCTCGGTCCAATCTATGACGACGATTCAATCAAGAGCGTGCTCGACAACTGCAAGCTTGCGTACGAGTACTCGCTTACTGAAGACAAGCTGATCGCCGAAGTCGCACGCCTGCTCGGCCATGGCCGTATCGCAGGCTGGTTCCGGGGAGCGATGGAATTCGGCCCCCGCACGCTTGGCGCTCGCAGCATTCTCGCGTCGCCGACCAGCGAGATGATGCGTGACAATCTGAACTCATTCATCAAACACCGCGAAGACTACCGGCCGTTCTCGGCCGCCGTGCCAGAGGAACGCGCGGCGGAGTTCTTCGAGCCGAGCGCGCTGACTGACTTTCTCCAGGGGGTGAGCCATGTCAAGGAAAGCACCCAGCGGTTGATTCCAGCGGCGGTCTTCGGAGACGGACTCGTGCGAGTGCAGACGGTGAGCCGTAAGACCAATCCTTCATTCTGGAAACTGCTGGTGAAGTTTGGCGAAGCGTCGGGCGTCCCGGTGTTGCTGAACACGTCGTTTAACCTGTTTGGTGAGCCGGTCGTCTCAACTCCACGCGAAGCGGTCCGAGGATTTTACTGCTCGGGGATCGATTGTCTGGCCATTGGTAATTTCTTGATCAAGAAGTGAAGTTTGCAGGCTCATCTTGTTCGGGCGCAAGGTCCGTTCGCATTTCGCTTCTTCTCTGCGAAACCTCGGCGTCTCAGCGACTCTGCGGTTAGAAGGCGTCGCCAACGAGTAAACCCGAAAGTCCTCTCTAACCGCAGAGACGCTGAGACGCCGAGATTGCGCAGAGAAGAACTGGAAACCGGGAGACAATGAAGAAACAGACTTACCTCGTAACTGGAGGCGCCGGCTTTATCGGCAGTCACATCGTCGAACGACTCGCGCGTCAAGGCCATCGCGTGCGCGTGTTGGACAATCTTTTCTCAGGCAAGGAAACGAACATCCAATCCATCGGCGGCGATGTCGAGTTGATGCGCGCCGACATTCGCGATGTACGCTCTGTCGCCGCCGCCACCGAAGGCGTCGATGTAGTCTTTCACGAAGCGGCGCTTGGATCAGTCCCTCGTTCGGTCGCCGATCCGATAACCACTCACGAAGTAAACCTTTCCGGCACGCTCAACGTGTTGCTGGCAGCTCGCGACGCAAAAGTCCGCCGCGTGGTCTATGCTTCAAGCTCCTCTGTGTACGGTGAGACGGCGGTGCTGCCCAAGCACGAAGAGCTGACGCCTCAACCCCTCTCGCCCTACGCGCTTTCAAAGCTTGCTGCCGAGCACTACGTCAGAATTTTCCATCGCGTGTACGGGCTCGAAGCGGTCTCGCTTCGGTACTTCAACATCTTCGGCCCGCGCCAGGACCTCGAGTCTGAATACGCCGCCGTCGTCCCCCGCTTCGTCACCGCGCTGCTTGAAAGCAAGCGGCCGGTGATCTACGGCGACGGGCTTCAATCGAGAGACTTCACCTATGTTGAAAACGTCGTGAATGCTAACTTGTTGGCCGCGGAAGCAGAAGGCGTTGGTGGTCAGGCTTTCAACGTCGCTTGCGGGGACCGCTACACACTGCTCGATCTGCTGAGTAAGCTGAAGGAGATAATCAGCAGCGACATCGAAGCGATTCACGAGCCGGCGCGTGCAGGCGATGTGCGTGACTCGCAGGCTTCGATTGAGAAGGCGTCACAGGGCCTTGGGTATCAAGTGTCGGTAGATTTCGAGGAAGGCCTTCGAAGGACCGTTGAGTGGTATCGAGAACAGATAGCGAAATAGAGATGAACGCCGAGATCGCAACGGTAAATACTGAGGCCGTCGGACGAATAACTGCTTCAGTGAAAGTAACCAACGCCCGGGACGCGTCCCAGAGTTTGAGGTTCGATGCACTGGTCGATACCGGCTCTGCGTTTCTGGTCCTTCCAAGCGCCTGGCGTGGTCGCCTCGGAGCGCTCGAAGCGATGCAAAGGGTCACGGTCGAAACGGCCACTCAGGACACGGTCGAAGGCGAAGTTTGCGGGCCGGTTAGAATCGAAGTCGAAGGTTTTCGCCCGATTTATAGTGAGGTTCTTTTCTTGGATATGAACTCCGCGAATGGTGCGTTTGAACCTTTGCTCGGTTACATCGTCCTGGAGCAGTGTCAGGCGGCTGTCGACCTTCTCAGTCATCGCCTGATTCCGGGCAAACCTGTTGATGCAAAATAGCCCGCCTCAAGACTGAACGCACACTGAATACCCGCACGAGCAATACAAACACCCGCCGTTGTGTCGCAACGTCTCACCGCAATCGGGGCAGATGTTCTTCGCCAGAAGCTGATTCTCCGGCCGCTGCATCTCCGCATGACCCGCTGAAGCCAAACTCATCGGCTCGCTCATATCTTCAAGGTCCGTGCTCAGCACTTGTTTCTCGCGCGAGCCGTCTCGATAAACCGTTATACCTTTACAGTCCAGCTCATGAGCGAGCAAGTAAGCCCTCTTCACATCCTCGACCGTCGCCTCCGCAGCGAAGTTGATCGTCTTTGAGACTGCTGCGTCGATGTGTTTCTGAAAAGCTGCTTGCATTCGCACGTGCCATTCTGGAGCTATGTCGTGAGTCGTGACGAACAGTCGCCGCGCTTCCTCAGGAATCTCGGAAAGCCCGCGTAGCGAACCCGACTCGGCGATTCGCTGCATCAGAGCTTCGCTGTAGAATCCGTGCTCGCGAGCGTAGCTCTCAAACAACGGATGAGCGAACATCATCCGCTCCGATTCAAATGACAGCCTTCGGTAAACGATCGAGTAGACCGGCTCGATGCCGCTCGAGCAGTTGGCCAGCAAGCTGATCGTCCCGGTCGGCGCAACCGTCGTGACCGTAGCGTTGCGGCGCGGTTCCTGGGAGCGCGGGCGTCCCGCCTGCTGTTCCTCCTCTCGATAGATGCTCTCCTGATACCATCGCGGAAACGGGCCTCGCGTTTTGGCGAGCTCGACCGACGCGTCATCCGCTTCGCGCGAGATGAAACCCATCACCTCTTCTGCAAGCCCGATCGCTTCGTCCGAGTCGTACGGGATGCCCATCAAGATCAGCAGATCGGCCCAGCCCATCACGCCAAGTCCGATCTTGCGATTCATCTTCGTCAGCTCGGCGATCTGGGGCACCGGATATTCGCTTACGTCGATGACGTTGTCGAGGAAGTGAACGCCGATGTGCACGACTTTCTTGAGCCGATCGTAGTCGATTTTCCCGCCGCGATAGAACTCCGCGAGGTTGATCGAACCCAGAACGCAGGACTCGTAAGGCAGCAGCGGCTGCTCGCCGCAAGGGTTGGTGCTCTCGATCTCGCCGAGCTCGGGCGTTGGGTTGTCGCGGTTGATACGATCGATAAAGATCACGCCCGGCTCGCCGTTACGCCACGCCGACTCGACGATTCTGTCAAAGACGCTTCGCGCGTCAAGTTGCCGCCCGGCTTCACGAGTGCGCGGGTTGAGCAGCGCATAGCTCTCGCCTCGCTTGACTCGGTCCATAAACTCGTCGGTCGCGGCTACCGAGATGTTAAAGGTGTTCAGCTCGAGCGGATTTGTCTTAGCGGCGATGAACTCTTCGATGTCGGGATGGTCGACGCGGAGGATCGCCATGTTCGCGCCTGCGCGTTTTCCGCCGAGCTTGGTTACCTCGGTCGCGAAGTTGTATAACCGCATGAACGAAACCGGGCCGCTCGAGACGCCGTGAGTCGATTCGATGGTGTCTTCGCGCGGGCGTAATCGCGAGAACGAAAACCCGGTCCCGCCTCCGCTCTTCTGAATCAACGCCGTGTCGCGCAACGTGCCGAAGATCGAATCCATCGAGTCTTCAATCGGCAACACAAAGCAAGCTGAGAGTTGAGCCAGGTTCCGCCCCGCGTTCATCAAGGTCGGAGAATTGGGTAAGAACTCGAGCGAAGTCATTATGTCGAAGAAGGCTTCTTCAGAGACGGCAGCGTCTTCGGGCGAGCCGTGCTGGAGATCGGCTTCCGCGACGCTGCGGGCGACTCGGCGAAACATCTGTTCAGGCGTCTCGCTTATGTGGCCGTGGTGGTCGCGGGCGAGGATGCGCTTCTCAAGAACTCGCAACGCGTTGTCTGTAAGATTGAGCTTCATCCCGTTTCCTTGCGCCGTTTGATGAATTATCGCCTCAGATTGTCACAGTGGTTGCAATCCCGTTAGGGATTGAATGTTTATAGAACGAGGCGCGAGGGGGAATCCAACTCCGCCAGGAGTTGAATGTCGGATCACACCAGCCAGACAACTAAGACATGTCTATGCCGGGAGGCCCACATATCACTCCTGGCGGAGTGAGAAACAACTCGCGTCGCATTTCTATAAACATATCACTCCTCTGGAGTGAAAATCGCTTCTCCGTCTTGGAATCGCTGGTGGGGAGCGAAGCGGCCTGCTCTCCGCTGAGCCGACTTCTCCGATTCGTTGCCTTCGATCACGCAGCCAACGCGGAGATGTGCGTCCTCACCGTCTCGCCCAGCGCATCCAGGTTGTAGCCGCCTTCCAACACCGAAACGACGCGCGCGGAAGCGTGCCGCTCCGCGAGCCCAATCACTTCCTTGCTCATCTCTCTAAAGTCCGCGTCTTCCAACATCAGGCCTCCAAGCGGATCGCCTCGTCTTGAATCGAATCCCGCGGAGATGATCACCAGGTCGGGCGGGAACTTTCGCTCAATCGCATCAAGCGCTTCTTTGAAGGCTTGATGATGCGCGCGCGCTGATGTGCCTTCGCCGAGCGGGATGTTCAACGTAGTTCCTTCGCCTTTGCCTTCGCCCGTTTCGTTCGCCGCGCCGGTGCCGGGATAGAAGGGATACTGATGCGTTGAGAAATAGAAGACCGACGGATCGTTGTAGAATATGTCTTGAGTTCCGTTGCCGTGATGCACGTCCCAGTCGATGATCAGGACTCGTTCGGCGCCGTGGCGAGCTTGGGCGTAGCGCGCGGCTATCGCGGCGTTGTTGAATAGGCAGAAACCCATCGCCCGATTCGCAGTCGCGTGGTGTCCCGGCGGCCTCACAAGCGCGAACGCGTTGCGTCCTCCGCTGCCGTTTGCCGCGAACACATGATCAACCGCGGTTATCGCGGCGCCCGCCGCCAATCGCGCAACATCGTAAGACTCGCGGCTTATGACGGTGTCAAGATCGACGAACGGAACGCCTCGTTCGCAAAGTGTTCTTAGCTGGTCGATCAACTGATTGCCGTGACAGCGAGCGATGTCTTCGTCGGATGCAGCTTGAGGCGCGATGTGTTGAAGCTCCGCCCACAACGGCACATCCGCTTGAAGCGCGGAGAGGATGACTTTCAATCGTTGTGGGTTTTCTGGATGACGACCGGTCTTGTGTTCGAGAAAAGAGGAGTCGTAAATCAGCGCTGTGGCCATGAGCCGGGATTATAGTGGAGCGCACCGCTAATACGCCAAGACCGCGTTCGGAATACCGCCTTCAGAAGTCTCTTAGTTCTCTCTGCGCAAACCTCTGTGTCTCTGTGTCTCTGTGGTTAGATGGTGTCGCGGCGTCGGCTAACCACAGAGACACAGAGACACAGAGGTTCGCACAGAGAAGACTTTGAACTCTACTCATACCGAAGCGCGATCATCGGGTCCACCCTGGTAGCGCGAAGGGCCGGGATGAAACAGGCTACTAGAGCCACTCCTGCCAGAAGCACCGGTATCGCTACAAATGTGATCGGATCGTGAGTCCCGACGCCGAACAACAATGTCGCCATCACCTTCGTAGCCAGGAACGCGCCGCCTAATCCTATCGCGACGCCGATCAACGTTATCGTCATGCCCTGCCTGACTACCATTTTCAACACGTCCCCTGACTGAGCGCCCAGCGCCATTCTGATTCCCAGCTCGTGAGTTCGCTGAGTCACCGAGTAGGACATCACGCCGTAGATTCCTACCGCTGCGAGCAGCAGCGCTACGCCGGCGAAGATCAACAGCAGCACCATCGAGAATCGCTTCTGCGCGACTGAGTTGGAGACAACCTGCTCCATCGTCATAACTCGAAAGATCGGCTGGTCCTTGTCCACTTCGTGAATCGCGTCGCGAATCGATCCAACGAGGCTCGAAGGCTCGCCGGTCGAACGCGCGAGCAAATACATATTTCGCTGAGGCGCCTGCGATTGAGGAAAGTAGAATTGCTCTTTTATCTTGCCGTCCAGGCCGTACCGCTTGACGTTCTTGACCACACCGACCACGGTTCGCCAGTTGAGCTGCTCCCCTTTGCTGTCGAAAAACGCGGCAATGCGTTTGCCGATTGGATTCTGGTCAGGCCAGTAGCGATTTGCGAGCGTCTCGTCCACGATCGCGACCGGCAGCGAATCTCTCGAATCCGCGTTGCTGAAATAACGCCCGCTCAACAAAGGGATCTCCATCGTCTTGAAGTAATCCGAACTGACCATGTGAGGATCGCCGTGCGGCGAACTCTCATCCGGAGCGACCTGCAAGCCTTCGACTGAGAACGACGAGCTCGAGTTATTACCGCTCATCGGAAGATTGGTCCCGAACGCTGCGGACTGAATGCCCGGCAGCGCTTTGATTCGCTCGAGTGCCTGCTCGTAGAACGCCGACATTTGATTGTTCTCGGCGTACTTTGATCGAGGCAGCGTAAGCTGCATCGACAAGACGTTCCGGGGATTGAAGCCCGGGTTGACCTCCTGAAGCCGCGAGAAGCTGCGGATCAGAAGTCCGGCGCCGACCAGCAGAACCAACGCGAGCGCCACTTCGAACACAACTAGTACACTGCGGACAAAGTTGCGGCGGCCGCCCTCGCTTCCCGCGCGCCCGCCTTCTTTGAGCGATTCGTTGAGATCAGGCCGCGACGAATGAAAGGCTGGGACGAGGCCGAAGATCACTCCGGTGAGAACCGACACCAACAGTGTGAAGCCAAGCACCTGTGAGTTCAGTCCTATCATTTTCCATCCGATGAGAAAGGTCGAGATGTTCTGCGGTACGTCGAGCACGATTCCGCGGAGCCCCAGATAAGCGAAGCCAAGTCCAAGCGCGCCTCCGAGTATTGCGAGAAAAACGCTTTCAGTCAGGAGTTGCCGGACTATTCTCCAGCGGCCAGCGCCCAACGCCGTGCGGATTGCAATTTCTTTTGCGCGTGACGAGGCGCGGGCCAGCAGCAGGTTCGCTACATTGGCGCACGCGATCAGCAAGACGCAGCCCACCGTGCCGAGCAGAATCAAAAGCGCGGGCCGGATGTCGCCTACAAGCTGCTCGCGAACCGGAACGACCGAGATTCCCCAGTTCGGCCCATAGAACTGCGTTCGAAGTTGCTCGGCAAGCGTGTCCATCTCAGCCTGGGATTGACCAGCCGTGATGCCTGGTTTCATGCGAGCAATAACCGTGAGGTATTCATTGCCGTGATTGTCAGCCGCAAGCTGTTCGGCCGTGAATGCGATGGGGCTCCAGAGTTCGACGCTTGGAGGCACCACGAAATCGGCCGGCATTATGCCGATGACTGTGTAGCTTTGGCCATCGAGCGCAAGGGTAGTTCCGACGATGTTCGGGTCAGCACCAAATCGGCGCACCCACAGTCCATGGCTCAGCACGACCACACGGTTGCTGCCCGGATGGTCTTCTTCTGCGAGGAAGGTTCGTCCCTGGATCGGTTCCGCGCCGAGAGTCGTGAAGTAGTTGAAAGAAA
Organism: Candidatus Onstottus arcticum; assembly: GCA_038040485.1. Lineage (GTDB taxonomy): Bacteria > Acidobacteriota > Blastocatellia > UBA7656 > UBA7656 > Onstottus_B > Onstottus_B arcticum. Next base: position 21,770 of record JBBPIE010000026.1, on the reverse strand, counting down.
CCCTGGCGGCCTGAAGTCGCTCCGGTTCGCCTGCGCCTGTCAGATTCACGTTCCATCCGGTGGTGGTCGCCACCTGCTCGAACGAGCTGGTCAGGTCGCGATACTCGAGGTAGCAAGGCGGGCAGATGGATGCTTGCGGCAGGTTTATCTTCGGGTAGGCGTGCCAGATCAGAACTAGCTGGTCGGGGTTCTTGTATGGCAATGGGCGCAGGAGCACCGCATCGACGACGCTGAAGATGGCGGTGTTGGCGCCGATACCAAGAGCTAGCGCGAGCACTGCAACGGCCGTGAAGCCGGGGCTTTTGATCAAGGTGCGAACGCCGTATCGAAGGTCTTGCAGAAGAGTTTCCATGATTTCCTCGCTAACGCTGGAGGATCGAGGATTGAGGATTGAGGATTGAGGATTGATAGTTGAGGCCGACCGTAGCGCCGGGCGACCGGTCATCCTCGAACCCCAATTCTCAATTCTACATCCTCTATCCTCTACCCTCTATCCTCTACCCTCTATCCTCCATCCTCTATCCTCTACCCTCTATCCTCAATCACGTCACTCGTACCGAAGCGCGACCATCGGGTCGACTCTCGTCGCGCGGTGGGCCGGTATGAAACAGGCTATCAGAGCCACTCCTATCAGCAAGAGCGCGATGACGGTGTAGGTTAGCGGGTCGTTTGGACTGACGCCGTACAACAAGCTCGCGATCAAGCGAGTCAGCCAGAACGCTCCGGCCACGCCCGCAACCACGCCAACCAGCGCGAGCGTCATGCCGTTTTTCAAGATCAGACCAAGCACGCTCGCGCGTGAGGCTCCAAGCGCCATTCGGATTCCGATCTCGTGAGTTCGCTGGCCGACCGAGTAGGAGATCACACCGTACAAACCGATCGACGCCATCACCAGGGCGACGCCTGCAAAGATCGTCATCATAATCATGTTGAACCGGCGTTGGGCGGTCGAATCGGCGACGACCTGCATCATCGTCCTTACGCTAGTTACCGGCGCATCGCGAGTCACCTCGGCGATTGCGGCTCGGACAGAGCCGGCAACGCTCGAGGGGTTGGACTCGGCGCGCACGACTATCGAGGCTTCCTGGCCCAACGAAATCTGGGAGAACGAGAAGTAGATCTCCGCTGAGGCGTTGGTGTCCAGTCCCCACTGCCGCGCATCGCCGACCACTCCGACTATCTCGTGCGGCTTACCGTCGAGCGCCTTCACGCGCTTGCCGATCGGGTCCTCATCGCCGAAGTAGAGACGCGCAAACGTTTCGTTGATCAGAACGTTCTCGGGCGTCCTGGCTGCGTCAGCCTCGGTGAGCGCGCGGCCACGGAGCAGCGGTATGCCAATCGCTCGGAAGTAATCGGGTGTGACTTGACGAAATTCGGACACGGGTTCTTCGGCGGCGCTGTACGGGGGTCTGCCTTCGATGTTGAAACCGCCGTTGACGCTGCCGCGTCCGGTTACTGGCAGGTCGTTGATTGCGCCGGCCGCCTGTACCCCGGGCAACAGCGCTATCTTGCGTTGAGCTTCTGCAAGGAAGTTGGCGGCTTGCTGAACATCCGAGGCCCCGGAGCGACCCTTGGCGGAAGGCGATGTTTGAGGAAACGACACGTCAGCGGCGAGCGATTGTTGCGGGTCGAATCCCGGGCTCACTTCAGTCAGACGCCTGATGCTGGTGATCAGCAACCCGGCGCTCACCAGAAGAACCAATGATAGAGCTATCTCGGCGACGACGAGTCCGCGTCTGAGCAAACCGCGATTCGCGCCATCCGAGCTTCCGCGAGAGCCTTCCTTGAGCGACGCGTTCAAATCGGGCTTCGAGACTTGAAGCGCAGGCGCGAGCCCGAAGACAATTCCTGTGAGCAATGACACGCCTAGCGTGAAGCCCAGCACCGAGCCGTCGATACCCACTTCGGCCAGTCGTGGAAGGTTTGCCGGCGCGACCTTGACCAGTAAGCCGACTCCCAGGATCGACAGCAGAACTCCGAGCGCGCCGCCGATCAACGCAAGCATCGAGCTTTCGGTAAGGAGCTGCCGGACTATGCGCCAGCGGTTGGCGCCGAGCGCGGTGCGAATGGCGAATTCTCTTGTTCGGGCAGACGCGCGCGCAAGCGACAGGTTGGCGACGTTTGCGCACGCGATCAGCAGCACAAACCCGACGGCTCCAAGCAAAATCAGCAACAGCGAGCGAAGGTTTCGCACTTGTTCTTCGAGGAGCGGAACGACTTTCACACTGAGGTTTGTGTCGTTGTCGGGATACTGCTGCGCCTGCGCGGCGGTGATTTGATTCATTTGCGCTTCGGCTTGCGATTCGGCGACTCCGTCTTTCAACCGCGCGATGATCTTCAAGTAGTTCGATCCGCGTTCGGATTTCTGTTCGGTAAGAATTGCCGGTGTCCAAACTTCGATGCGCCTGGGGAACTGAAAGCTTGCGGGCGCTACACCGAGCACTGTGTAAGCGTTGCCGTTCATGGTGATCTGCTGGCCGATCAAAGCCGGGTCGCCGCCGAACGTGCGCTTCCACAGACCGAAACCAATGACGGCCACGCGATCGCCGCCCGGCTGATCGTCGGACGGACCGAAGAAGCGTCCACTCGCCGGCGGAATGTCGAACAACGAGAAGAAGTTTCCGGTAACGCGCGCTCCGACTAATCGTTCGGCCTGATCTTTGCCAGTGAGGTTGAGGACTTGAAAGTGATAAGCGCCGATGTCGCTGAAGACTTCCTGTTTGTCTCGCCACTCGAAAAAGTCGGGCCGCGAGATGGGTCCGCGCTCGATTGGCGGTTGCATGCGATGAACGTGAACGAGTCTGTCGGGTTCGCGATATGGAAGGGGGCGAAGCAAGACGCCGTTGACTACGCTGAAGATGGCGGTGTTGGCGCCGATGCCGAGCGCGAGGGCTACGACTGCGATGGCAGTGAAGCCGGGCTTTTGGAGAAGCACGCGCGCTGCGTAGCGGATGTCTTTCAAGAGGGTTTCCATGAATTACCTCGTTGAGGATGGAGGATCGAGGATGGAAGATGGAGGATCGAGGATCGAGGATGGAGGATCGAGGATCGCAACTCCGCGCAGATTCGTATCTCGATCGTTTGATTTTCAGAATCAATCCGAACCTCCATTCTCATCCCTCAATCCTCCATCCTCGATCCTCGATCCTCCATCCTCGGCTATTCATATCTGAGTGCAATCATCGGGTCGACTTTTGTGGCGCGGCGGGCCGGGACCAAACAGGCCACCAGAGCCACTCCTGTCAGTATCACCGCGATCGCCCCAAACGTCAGCGGGTCAGTCGTGCTCACCCCATAGAGCAGGCTCGTCATCAGTCGGGTCAGCGCAAACGCGCCCACGAGTCCCGCCGCCACGCCCGCAAGCGCCAGCGTCATTCCCTGTCTTACGACGAGGCTCAGCACGTTGCTTTGCTTCGCGCCGAGCGCCATGCGTATCCCCATCTCATGAGTGCGCTGCGCGACCGAGTAAGACATGACACCGTAGATCCCTACCGCTGCCAGCAGTAGCGCGATGAGCGAGAACCCTCCGAGCAAAACCATGTTCAACTGCCGTTCGGCGAGCGAGCTTGAAACGAGTTGGTCCATGCTCTTCACGTCGTAGACAGGCTGGTCCTTATCGAGCGCGAGGACTTCGCCGCGCACTGCGCCTGCCAGACTCAATGGTTCCATCCCGGTCCGGACCGCGAGATACATTCGATCGTTGGGACGTTGAAGATACGGAAAATAAACTTGCTCTCTGCCTTCCTGCGCGAGCCCGTACTGTTTGACCTGATCAATGCCGTAGTGCCTGACGTGCGCGACGACGCCAACGATCTGACCCCACTTGATGTCTTTGCCGTCATTGAACTGAGCGATGAAACGCTTGCCTACCGCGCTGCCGTTTGGCCAGAAGCGGCGCTGGAACAACTCGTCGACGACCGCGACCGGCGGCGCCGTCTCGTTGTCGGCTTCGGTAAGGAGGCGTCCTTCCTTCAGAGCGATCCCAAGGGTTGAAAAGTAGTCGGCCGACACGCTGCGCCGGTCTGCCTCGATGTAAGGAATACCCTGGAAGTGCCGCAATCCTTCTTCGACTTCTGCATTCTCGACGGCCGTTGATCCTGAGCTGTAGGAGCCGCTAAGCGGAAGATGCGAGATGACGGAAGCAGACTCGACTCCGGGCAACACGCGGACGCGTTCAAGCAGTTGCCTGTAGAAAGCAGCCTGTTGCGCGTCCTCTTTGTATTTTGTTGACGGAAGCGAGAGGCGCATCGTGAGAGTTTTGCCGCTGCGGAACCCGAGGTCTAGATCGAGCAGTTTGCCGAAGCTCTTGATCATCAGCCCCGCGCCCACAAGCAGGACGAGTGCAATGGCGACTTCAGAGACGACCAGAACATTGCGCAGTCGATGCCGTCCGCCGGTCGAACCGCGGCCGCCTTCCTTTAGCGCGTCCTGGAGGTCCGGCTTCGACGCTTGCAGGGCGGGCGCGAGCCCGAACACCAAACCGGTCAGGATCGAAACAAACAGGCTGAAGCCTGCCACTCGCCAATCGAGCGAGATTTCGCTCATGCGGGGGATGTCGGGCGGGCCGAGGGCTACGAACAATCTGACTGCGGTCCAGGCGAGCGCGAGGCCGAGCGCGCTTCCGATCAGCGAGAGCAGCAGGCTTTCGGTTATCAACTGGCGGACCAGGCGTCCGCGTCCGGCGCCGAGCGCCGCGCGCACGGCAAACTCTTTTGCGCGCGCTCCGGCCCTCGAAAGGAGGAGGTTGGCTACGTTGACGCAAGCGATCAATAACACAAATCCCACGGCGCCAACCAGGACCCACAACGCCGGGCGCAGCTTGCCTACAAGCTCATCTAGCATCGGGACAAAAAAGAAACCAAAACCGCCGTCCGGAGAATAGTTGTTCGGATATCTTTCCTGGAGCGTCGTGGCGATGTTGTTCAGTTCGACGCCGGCTTGTTCGGGAGTGTAGCCCGGCTTGAGCTTTGCAACTACCTCGAGCGAATGACTGCCGCGGTCGTCGGGTTTGTTTCTGTCGATCGCGAGAGGCAGCCAGACGTCGTCCTGATCAGGAAACTGAAATCCGGCAGGCATGACGCCGAGCACGGTGTAGTTCTCGCCGTTGATGCCGATCGATTCTCCGATCACGTTTGGATTTGAAGCGAATCGGCTCTGCCACAAGTTGTGACCAAGCAGCGCGACCTTGTTGCGGCCCGGCTGGTCCTCGTCTGCTGAGAAGGTGCGGCCGAGCGTTGCGTTGATGCCGAGCACGGGGAAGAGGCTTGCGTTTACGAAGGCGGCGTTGATGCGAACCGGGTCCTGGTTGCCGGTGAGGTTGACACCGCTTCCCTGGTAAGCCGCGATGTCTTCGAAAGACTCGCTCATCTGATTCAAGTCGATAAGCTCGGGCTCGGAGATCCAGTTCTTGGGTATGCCGTCCTTCTCAAACTTGCCCCAGATGCGCACAAGCCGGTCGGGGTCTTTGAAGGGCAGCGGCCTGAGCAGCAGGGCGTTGACGACGCTGAAGATGGCGCTGTTCGCTCCGATCCCGAGTGCGAGAGTCAGGGTGGCGACTGCAGTAAAGCCCGGACTCTTGCGAAGCATTCTGAAGCTGTAGCGGATATCGTGGAGGAAGGTTTCCATGGTGATTCCGGTTCGGAGTTCGGAGTTTAGGGTTCAGGCTTTGAGGTTCAGGGTTTGGGGTTCAGGGTTAGAGTTTGGAATTTGAACCCCGAACCACAAACCCGGAACCCTGAACCCGTAGTTACTTCACCGCCATCGCGCGTTCGTTCGCTTCTTCTTCGACGACCCGGCCGTCGAACAAGTGAACGCTGCGGTCCGCGTGCGAAGCATAGCGTTGATCGTGTGTGACCATGCAGATAGTGGCGCCCGATTCGTGCAGCTCACGAAGCAATTCCATTACGGCTTCACCGTTGACCGAATCGAGGTTTCCAGTCGGCTCGTCCGCAAGCAGTATCAGCGGATCGCCAGCGACTGCGCGTGCGACTGCGACTCGCTGCTGTTGACCGCCGGAGAGCTGACTCGGCAGGTGCTTGGCTCGATGCGCCATTCCGACTCGCTCGAGAGCGGCGCGAGCCCGTTCCTTACGCTCGACTGCGCGGAGCCCGCGATAAGTGAGCGGCAGCTCGACGTTTTCATAGACGGTGAGGTCGCCGATCAAATTGAAGCTTTGAAAGATGAACCCGACTTCGCGGTTCCGAATTCGGGCGCGTTCTGCCAGCGCCAGGTCGGCAACGGGCTTGCCATCGAGCCAATAGTTCCCGTCGCTCGGCGTATCAAGAAGACCGAGGATCGAGAGCAGCGTCGATTTGCCGCAACCTGAAGGCCCGTTGATCGAAACAAACTCACCGCGATTTATGTTGAGGTGGATTCCCGCCAGGGCGTGAGTTTCGACTTCATCGGTCAGGAAGACTTTGGTAACTCCTTCGAGAGCGAGCAGGGGCCGGTCGGAAGTACTCATCTGGTTCTCCTTCGCGTATCAGCGTGCAATTCGTTTCAGTGCAATTCGTGTCAGCGTGCAATTCGTGTCAGCGTGCAACTGAATCCCCGCTGGGATTCGAAGCTTTTGTTTCTTCGAAGCGTTCGTTTCAGAGCTAAGCTTCAAAGCAATACAGGGTTCGACCTAATTACGTTCCCGAAATCCGATTCGGGTGCAGACGTTCGATCGCCCCGTCGCGGACATCATCGAGAAGCGGCGTCCGCGCACACCGCGCAGCCTTGGCCACGCGGGTTAGTGTCGGGTGAGAGAAAAAGGTTTCAGTACGCGAAAAGCTCAGGATGCGGTTCTGATCTCGTAGTAATGCGGGGCTGCAAGGAGGGCCACGGTTTGGTTCGGATAATCGTAGATGATGCCGAAGTTGTTGGTCACATCGCGGCCTAGCACCGAAAGATCCGCGCTTTCGCTTTCTGCAAAGAGGTGAAACGTTCCTCTAACGCTAATCAATCGGCCGTCATGCCTAACAAAGCCGAGGGCAGTCTCGATAGTGATCGAGTTGGCCGGCCCGCCGACACCCATCAAACGGGATGAATCAGACTCGACGACTTGCAAAGAGGAAAGCAAATGGAGAAACCGCGCACTGAAGACAGTGCGATCCGCGCCCGCATCGAGCAGAAACGGAACTTCAAGCCACTGTCCATCGGCCAGACGCACCATTCCCGGAACGACGGGCCTGATCTCTCCATCATCACAAAGTAGCCACTTACCGTTGACACGCATAGATGCGATGGGCCTTCTCGCGAGTGATGTAGCGAACGTGCGGCATCTCGTCAGGATGCCTCTCGCGGGCGATGCGCTCAACCTCTTGAGCGGTATCTGCGACAAACAGTTCCCCACCCGAAGAAGCGACGTAACGGCCGCGATACTTCTTGAAGACGCCAAGTTCCTGGGCGTGATCGCTGAACCAGATCAGATTTCGGTAGGCTTGTGAGAACAAGCGCTCAAACTCCGGATCGTGCGGTAGTTCTTCAATGATGACTGGCTTGCTCATAGGCGAATCATAGTTCGCGTGATGAACCCGGTCAAACAGTTCCGGCCCACGCGAGATTCTCAAAGAGACGCAGTCATGACTACGCGACTGCCTTGAAAGGCCGAACTTCCCGAACGACTTGCTGACCGAGGTCCTGTTCGGTCACATCAATATCGTATCGGGTCTGCAAGTTCATCCAGAAGCGTGCGCTCTGTCCAAAGTACCGAGCCAGTCGCAGCGCCAGTTCCGCGGTGACCGGCCGCTGTCCACGTACCAGATGACTAATGCGCATCGGAGCGACAGCGATATCCTGCGCCAATCGGTACTGCGAAAGGCCGATCTCATCTAAGAGTTCCCTTAGATATTCACCAGGATGCACAGGAGCAATGCGTGACTTGGACATAGTTTCTCCTCAGTGGTAGTCGACAATCTCGACCTGCTCGGCAGGCTGGTTATTGCTGCGTGGTCTTCCATTCGGTAACTTGATTGTGGATTTCACCTATGCTGGTATCTCCCCAGTAGTCATTTATCTCTTGAACTGAGTCGCCCTTCCCTCGTTCCAGCAGGATGACAAACTGAGTAGCCTTTTGAATACCCAACTGTTCGACAAGGACTTTCCAGCCTTCCTCGACAAGATGAGGATCAATTAGAGTCGCAGTGCTCATTCAATTTCTCCCTGCTTCATCTTTTCAACATTTTGAGCCCCTATGGTTGGACCGTACGTAAACCGAGATGCGCATAAGGAGCGCGAACCAACAGCGACCCGTCGTGGCGCAACAGGAACTGAACAAATGCTTGATCGTGAAACTCTATCAGACCACGTTTCTTCATGAGCCATGCTCGGCCCTCTAAGATCGAACAAATCCATTTGGCTGCACCTTCTGGTCCGATGATTTCAAATACACCTTCCTTCCAAAAACTTCCAATTTGAGTAACGATCACTCCGTCCTCAGCCCTTACCTTGCCAAAGCCAATGGATCGTTGGGCGGGAATGAGTTCCCCATCAATCTTATGCACCACTTGAGCAGTCGTGACGTTTCGATAGCTAGCGATTGCGAGGTGCTGCACCCCTACTGAGTCGAGCTTCGTGGTCCAGCGTTCATCATATCGGTTGCTGACGACCACGACATCGCGAGGAATCACTGAAAGGAGAGTGTGCGCCTGCGACAGGTTGATCCCGACGCCGCGCGCTAATTGTTCTGCAGCGTTTACGCCGTACATACCTTCGCTGAAAGCGGTGACCTGCGGCAATACATGCTTCTCGAGATGATGAGTGGCAATTTCCACTTCAATAACGAACCAATAGCCATGATTCCGATCCACTAGCGCTAAGTCTGGGTTCCAGATTGCATCGTCATATCTCACATCGGGCCGAAATGGGAATACTATGCAGTCGGTGTAGAGTTGCATCAAAACGCGTATCACAACCGCTTCAAACTCCGCTTCCAAAACGCCAGTTGGATCGCAAAGTTCATAGGCCGTAACGGGAGGAAAGCCCGTGATGATTGTGTTCACGCGCGACTCCACTCAGTTTTGGCAACGTCTCGCAGATTCTCCGCCTCAGAGGCCAGGCGCCGAATTTCGGGAACCGAGGCAACAATTGAATAGACTATCGCATTGTCCTTGCCAGGCGCTGGTCGAAGTATCCGACCGAGCCTCTGGATACGCTGTCGATACGTTGCCGTCGAGGCAGCAATAATTCCGATTTCGGTTTCTGGTACGTTAAATCCTTCATCTAGAGCACGGCAGCTGACCAAGACTGAAATCTTTCCGGCCCTATACTCCTGCAGCGTCTTAACTCGACGGGCAAGTGAAATCTTCGAGTGATAGATTCCGGCAGGGACGGAATTCTTCTGCAGGACTTCAAATATGAACTCGCAGGCTCGAATGTCCTCGTGGAATAGCAAGATTTTTTGCCCCCGGTGGCGGGCAACGAGCTTTAGTGCTATTCGTATCCGACTCGGGCTCGAATTGGCGAATCTCGCCCTCTGTAGAAGCAAACGGACTACTTGATCTGATTCTGCACCGTGCTGTGAGAATGCCCTCCCAATCCGATGCGTTAAGCGGTCGTATTCGTTTTGCTCCTCTTCGGTAAACTCGAACAGAATATTGTGGAGATGAAAAGGGACGATAACTTTGTCCCGCAGTGCCTCTTTGTATGAGTACTCATAGATCACCGGACCCAGTTCGGGAACTAGCACTTGCTCGAACCAATCGTCATAAGGTCGCTCGGGCGTTGCGCTGAGGCCGAGTGATGCACGTCTAGGTACGTTGAAAACAGACCTCAGGACTGGGCTAGCGGCCTTGTGACACTCATCTACAATGAGAAACACCTCTGGATTATTCGATGCGGAAGCCAGCTTGGCCGCGGTGTTGATAATACCTATATTGATTCGGCCTCGCTTGATCGGACTCTTAGACGTTAACAGGTTCAGGAAGTTTGGCGGCATGTCGAAGAAGGAGACAAGCTCCTCGAACCATTGATCGAAAAGTGCTTCGGTCGGAACCGTTACCAAGACGGTAGCCGCGGCAGTGCGCCGCTGAAACTCCTTGATGCAATTGAGAGCGAAGAAAGTCTTCCCTGCGCCAGTAACAACTGAGACGATCCCCCTCCTGTTGCCACTGAGCCACGCCTCTAAAGCTTGTTCCTGCCACTGGCGTAACGGTCTGTAGATGTCCGGCATCAGTGATTTCTTCGACTACGTGAGATGAAACCGTTTAAGCAGAGTTTTGGCACGCCGGACGCTAAAGTTTGCCACGCTTGACAACGCGTATTGGGGCAAAGCTTCGACAGACAGCCACCGCCGGCCGAGTCTATCTGCAACAACGCCTGTCGTGTTGCTACCCGAAAATGGATCCAGGACCAAATCGCCTTCGTCCGTCAGAAACCTGATGAAAAACTCGGCGACTTTCTCAGGCATGCGGGCCGGGTGTGCTTCGACTCCATGATCTCTACAAAAGCACTGATACTTGGACCCGCTGCGTGTGTTTGCGGCTTCAATGAGGTTTGGAGGAATCGCACCGGCATGCTCCTTCAGGAAACCTGTCTTGCTAATTTGATGTTCTGAAGGTCGTTTGCCGGCGTTATAAGTACCACGGTCAAGAAGTCCGCGCATGGCTGCGCTGTAGGGTTTCAGTACCTTCCGATTGTCCGCCTTGGGCTTCTTGGTTTTTGCCATCCACCATACTTTGGTGGTCGAGTCCTTGAGTCGGATTCGCTCGATTGTGACCCATTGAGCAGGCGTAGGCAGTCTCGCTGGGTTGTAGTACGTTATTTCTTGGCACAATTTGAAGTCGCCCTTCTGCAAGAATCCAAGGAGCGCTTGATATGGCAGAATCGACTGCGTCGGTGATCCTTTTTCCCAAGCGTTACCGATCTCGATCACCACAGAGCCATCTGGCGTGAGATATTCAGCGAAGAGCGGGCCAAATGCACTAAGCCATTCCAAGTAAGCCGCGCCCTGGAAATTGCCATATTTCTTTTTTTGATTCAGCGGAAACGGCGGCGAGGTAAGTATGAGTTGTATCTTCCCTTGGAATTCCTTTCGAAAAGTCGGGTCAGCTAGTATCTTCTCGCAGTGGCCAAGTATTAGCGACCCTCGAGCATTTTGGTAAACGGGCTTTAAACCCTTAGGCCACTTAATCGAAGTTGTCATAGAGACCGTTATCTATGGCTCCTTGAGCTTGGCTAGTTCTTGCTCGCCGTGTTCGACATCTTTGTTCTCCAAGCGCTGAATCTTCGCGCGAAGAAGTTGATCTTTCAGCTTGCGCACTGCATCAGGCTCCTGACGGCTGAAACGCTTACTGACCCGGAACTCGGCAACTGCGTCGTAGACGTATTGAAAAACAATCTCTTTCACCCGCTCCCCCGAGTCGATCTCGGCATAATAAGGATGTTGCTGATTGATGATAACCGTGATGCCGGACTTGTCGGGATCGGGAACGAAGACGAGATGCGGGTCGTTTTCAGAACGATCCTGAAACCCTACTCGAATTCTCATACCGGCACCCACGTCGGCGATTTCCAAAAGCATATCTTCGTCTGATAAAGCCTCAGCTTGGCGTTGATTAGCTTGCTGAATGACTTCAATTGGCGGCAATGAGGCGTCGGTAACTGTGTCGCGGAACTCGTTCGATCCAAATTCTTCCTTGGCTTCCTGCATGATTTCTTTTAGGCGTTCTCGATTCCATGCGGTTTTCGAAGCACCGCCCTTTTTCATGCTGGTTGCAAATCGCTTCAACGCTTGAGTCTTTTCGATAAGAAATTCCTCAAGACGTTCGTATTCATCCGACTGCCAGACAATATTGTCCTTGGTGTGCGACACCTCAAACCCGTCAAGTATGATTTCCCCAACGAGGCGCTGCGACACGAGCGTGTTGGCACCCTCTTCATCCACCCCGCCGAACACGCTCCGCGGTTTCCATGCGTCGGGGTACCCTTTGATTTGCCTGTCGTTTTGAAAGAGCGAAAAGCCACCAAACTTTCGGCTTCCGGTGTGCAGCACTCCAAACCATCCATGTACTTTCTTACCGTTAATCTCTGTGCTGAAGTCCTCCTTAACCTCATCGCCAGTCTCGTAGAGCGCAAACTGCCATTCCTCCGGTAACGGTACTTGCTTGCCGCCAAACAGAATGATCAGCCGTTCATCGCGGATGTCGATGCGATACATTGAACCAAGGTAGGCCATAATGGTTTCTTCAGACCGCTTCTGAATGACCCGATTTAGATTCGAGATCTTAACGACCGTGTAGTGCTGATCCTTGCTTACTTCTTTACGAGATAGAGGAATCGCGAGATTTCCTTTTGCGATGTCATCGACGCTAACAGTTGCTGTCCACTCTTCGCCACTGTCCCACTCGCAGGTCGTGACGCTCCAGTTCCTACCCATCCAACAAGCTGCGGTCTTCATGCCCATCCCGTACTTCGACCTCCCGTTTGAGTCCTTTGTCGGGAAAGCAATTTTCAAAGCCTCGACGAGATCTTGATATGTCATGCCGATCGAGTTATCGGTGATGGTAAGTTCCCGCTTTGCAGCATCATATGTAATTTCAACTCGGAGTGGATTGCCTTCTTCCGCTAGCACCAAGTCAATGATGTTGCCGTAGTTCTCCCGTGATTGGGTGCTATTGTCGATGAACTCCGCTAACGCATACCACATCGTATAGCTAAGACGGCTATAGGCTGTTATGGAGCCGGGTCCGATATCAAAGTTGGCGGTTAGCGGTAGCTGGGCTTCTTGGCTGTCAATTATGGAGGTCATAGTGGTGTATTGTCATATCAATAGACTGCTGTTTGCAATGCTCTTACTGAAGTTGACAAATGCGGGCTTAGGCTACTTCTTCACTATACGACCTCGGCATCTGATGATACTGCTTGCAGTGTTGAACGGCGTTGTGCGCGACGACGGCATGTGATTCGTCGTAGTTCTTCCCGCCCGCCCGTGTTCCGGTTTTGATCGAAGCGCGGCAGTTACTGCTCGACACCTCGGGTCGAATCCGATGGCCCGCCTCGAAGTAGTTGCTCGTATTCGTCGGCTGAAGAGTCACCTTGTAGACCATCCCGCCTCCACCCGCACCGGAGCTTCAATATGGCGCCCGAACGTCGAGGTCGGGAATGTGTTGGAAGTGAGACATGTTGCGCGTCGCAAGCACCAAACCTTTGCGGACTGCCGTTGCCGCGATCAAAGCATCAGGCAGCGCTGTCCCGCAATCGCGAGCTATCTCGCCTCCAAGCTTCGCGACAACCCCATCGACGTATGCGATTCGAAACAGGTTGAGAAGACGGCTGACGTTTGCGGCCTGCTTCGCCTGTCGTGTTCTTTGGCCAGAGTAGACTTCAGCGACAGTGACCGCTGAAATCCATAACGTTCCGGGACTGCGAGCTTGTCGCAAGAATGTAGTTGCTTTGCTGACACCGCGAAGATGATCGATAAGAATGTTGGTGTCGACTAACCAGTCCATCAGCGTGGCCGCTTCCATTGCTCACGCAAGGCATTCTCATAGACGATGCCATCGGCCTCGCCTTTCCATATACCGGCTGTCTCGCGCAACACTCGTGCAGCGTCAGGCGTCTCCGGGATTCGCGACAGCAAGAAATCAACGAAGTCGGCTATCTCGTGCTGATGCTCGTCCGGCAGTCTCTTCAGTTTTTCAGTCAGGTTGTCCGTGTTCTGCATACTGGTCTCTTATTCGAATCGGTAACGCGCAGATTATGCGCGCCATCGATTCCATAACCTCTCTCCGCGATTTCGACTGATTATACTGTCTCACCGGATAAACAACTAGCGTTGGGGCAACGTTCTACTTCACCACGGCTGAGGGGATATTTGGACTCTTCGGGTTCACCGTAACGGTTTGGCCAGAGGGAGAGACAACCAGGTCCATGTCTTCCATCGGAACAGCTCCCATTAGCACGGACTCCCCGATTACGAGAGCGCCCGTAAAGCACGTGCGATTCGCGAACTTGATCTGAACCGGGCCAACATACGGCACCACGTGACGCCGTTCGTCCGCTGTAGTGACCTCGCGCTTCTCGATTTCCTGTAGCTGCAATTGAATCGCGATGTGCTCCGGAATGCAGAGTGTCATCGCGCCGGTGTCCACCTGCGCTCTGACGGCAATGGAATTGAGGGAACAGTTCCTGGCATTGGCTAATTCTATGTCTGCATAGACCAAACCCATTGGATACCTCGGCGTCTCCAGTGTTTCGTGCGAAGAGAAACTAACTATAACGTATTTGCAACGGTAAGGCTTAGATTATGCGCTATGCGTGTCAGATTTTCGCGGTCACGCCTCTGAAGGACTTCATACCCACCTCGTAAGAGGGGGGCTCCTGATGCTGTAGCCTACGAGCGCACCGCCGTGCCGCGTCATACCCACCTCGTGAGAGGTGGGTTCCTGATGCTGTAGCCTTCGAGCTTTGACCGGTAGCGTTTCGCCGTCTTAGGCTTGAGCGTCACCGACCCACCTCTCACGAGGTGGGTATGCAAACAGCCTAGGCAGAAGTGCTCTCCTGTAGGCTGCAGCATCAGGAACCCACCTCTCACGAGGTGGGTATGCAAACAAGCTTAGGCGGAAGTGCTCTTCTGTAGGCTGCAGCATCACCGACTCACCTCTCACGAGGTGGGTATGCGCGAAAAGTGACGCCCAACCGGTTTATGCGCGCCATCGCTACAACCATCAAGCCAGCGAACATGATTTTGAAACGCTCGTGCTCCGCGGCGCGTTAATCAAACGGTTGAGGTGCCTGTTAAGATACGAGAGTCGATTGCAAGAGGCGGGTTGGTCTGAAACCTTTTGAAAGCGCGCGTCACTTACTGGCGGACTAAGGATGAGGCCGCAAATGGTGGAGGCGATTAGCCTGAAAGGCCAGGCAAGTGCACGCGCCGGAATATTGATGAACAGCGCGGAAGAATTGACGGCGCGAGCCCGCTCTGGCGACCACGAAGCGTTTCGTTCTATTTTCGAACGGTACGCTCGACCTATCATCAGTTTCATTTACGACATGGTCGGCCGCCGAGACCTTGCGGAAGAGTTGACGCAGGAGACTTTTGTGCGCGCTTACAAGAACCTCGGCGCGATGCGCGAAGAGACCAAGATCTCGACCTGGCTGTTCGGGATTGCGAAGAACGTCGCGCGTGAATCGCTTCGCTCGCGGATTCGCGAAGATCACAGAGTCGGGATCGACGATGACCGGGTTGTCGAGATGAGCGACGGGAAGCTGCCGCCGGACCGCGAGTTGTTGGACAGGGAGTTGAACGGCGTGATTCAAGACGCGCTCGGCGCTCTGGATGAAGACAAGCGGGTGGTGTTCACGTTGAAGGTTTTTCAGCAGCGGAGCTACGAGGAGATCGCGGAGATAACCGGGTCTTCGATACCGAAGCTCAAGACGGATTTGCATCGAGCGCGCGCCGAAATGCGCCGGCGCATTCGACCGTATCTGGGAGTTGGTTATGAAGTGTGAAGAGTGTCAGGCGACGATTGAAGACTACATTGACGAAGCGTTTGCGGTGCGCACCGCGCGAGACGTGTCGGCGCATCTATCCAGTTGCGCGGCGTGCTCGCGGTGTCACGAAGAGTTCAAACGCGAGCAGACGATTTACGCTTCGTACCAGCGAGACATCGAAGTCACGCCCGCGCTCTGGGCCAGCATCGAGGCTCGATTGGAACGGCAACGGGCGATCAAGACGGCAACCCTCTTTGAAACATTGCGAGAACGGTTTGCCGGCGTGTTTGGCGCGCCGCGCCTGAGTCCCGCGTTTGCTGCAGCGCTTGTGTTGGTTGCGATTGGAGTCACGGCTCTGATCATGCAATACGCAAGTTCGCGAGGCAACAACCCGGTTGCTCAGAATGGCCCGACGGGAACGCAAGTCGAGCCGCCGCCAAACAAGCCGGGAACAGTTCCAGAGCTTCCGAAGGCGAGCAGCGGCCCCGCTGTTGATCAGCCAACTATCGCACAGGTGAGGAAGGACCCGAGACGTTCGCCGGCGACCGGTCGTCCGACGCCTGAGCAGCTTGTGCGCGAAGCTGAACAGAAATATGTCCAGGCGATCGCGATTCTCTCGCGAGATGTGAATCAGCGGCGCTCGAAGGTCGATCCGGCGGTGCTTGCTCGATTTGACGCAGCGTTGTCTGATATTGATCGCACGATCGCGGAGACAAAGCAGGCTTCGCGGCAGAATCCGGGTGACCCGATTGCGTTGAACTATCTGCTTGCGGCTTACTCGAAGAAGGTCGATGCGCTTAGAGATATGGCGCGTGATTGAAGAGGGCCGAGGATTGAGGATGGAGGATTGAGGATCGGGCATTGAAAAATGAAAAATGAAAAATGAAAATTGCAAATTGAAGAATGGTGAATTGAGAGAAGTGAAATCGACTAACGGCGTTATGAACAGAAGAACTCTAACAGTTTTGATTCTTGTGATGGTCGCGTTTGGAAGTCCGACTGTGCGAGGTCAGCATTCGACGGCTCCCGTTAGCGCTGAGATCGCGCAAATGCCGGCTCCGGCCGAGAAGACGCAAACGCCAGCGAGTCGCGCTGAGATGGTGGAAACGCCGACATCTGTCGCTCGCGCCGAAAGCGAGCAAACGCCGACCAGTCGCGCTGTGCAAACGACGGCGGCGGCTCCGGCTCGCGCTGAGATGGCACCTACGCCTGCAGCTCCGGCTCGCGCAGAGATGGCGCAAACGACTGCGGCTCCGGCTCGCGCTGAGATGGCTTCAACGTTCCCGGCGGCTGAACGGGCCGAGATGGCGCAGGCGCTTGCGCCTGCCACTCGCGCCGAAAGCGACCAAACGCCCAAGCCTTCAAAGCCGCCTAAAGCGCCGCGCGCGCCCAAAGCTAATACTTCCCCGGAATCCGAGACACCGCCGGCTGACCCAAGCGAGCAGGTTCAGGTCGAGCCCGTTATCGTTAAGCTTGGCCGCGGCGGACGGCTTGCGGTGACCACTCGAATTGCCAGCATCAAGGTCAAGGGATGGGATCGCGACACAGTTGAAGCTACAGCGACGGGCGAAAACGGCCCCCGCCAGTTGAAGGCCGAAGTGACCGGCGATCCATCGCGTGCCCGAGTTTTTCTTTACGTACCGGCTGCTTCCAAGCGCTACGACCGGGTGATTCAAATCCTGGTAAACCTGCCTCGCTATGCGGACATCGAGACTCTTGAGAGCCAGACCGGGGACATTGAAGTCGCTGATCTCGATGGCGGCGTTGCGATCAGCAGCGGCACCGGAGGCGTGATCGTCTCGCGTGTGGGATCGCTCAAGGTAGCAAGCCGAGCAGGCGAGATCGAGGCGCGGGACATCAAGGGCGAGGTAACGGCGAAGACGTTGCAGGGAGGGATCGTGGTTTCGAACGTCGCCGGCCGCGTGGATGTGTCGGCTACTAACGGCGACATAGAGGTGCGCAATGCGGCGGGAGACGTGCGCGCGACTTCGGCGACGGGTGACGTAGAAGTACGTTGCGCTAAAGGGCGCGCGGAAGTGAGCAGCGCCAGCGGCTCGCTTACGCTGATAGGAATTGGCGGCGATGCGGAAGCCTCGACGGCGAGCGGCGATGTTTCTTTCAAAAGCGCGATTCGAACAGGCGGGAACTATCGCTTGAAGTCGATCTCGGGCGAAGTCGAGATGACTGTTCAACCCGACCCGCCCGGGTTCACTGCCACAATGATTACTTACAGCGGAGAGATTGATACGGCGTTCCCGCTAAAGCTTGATTCGGGTTTGCCTGCGGGCGCGAAGAACAAACAGGTCACCGGCCGCTACGGTGACGGACAAGCGAGGATTACGCTGGACTCGTTCAGCGGCACGGCGCGCATAGTCAAAGGCGCCGCCGCCGCAATGAAAGACTGCAACAAGTAGAACCAAGCCGGACCACGTCTGAAGATCATCCGGCCACATATTTGAAAGAGAGGTGAGTTAGAGATGAGAAGAAAAATCATTGTACTTTCACTGGCCGTGATGATGAGCCTGGCAGCAGTGCCGCAGACCTTCGGAGCTTATTCCCCGGCGCAGAAATCTGACGATTCGGGAGATCGCGACCGGGATCTTCCGGAGCGCGACGAGTTTCGTCAGAGCTATCAGCTTTCGCCTGGCGCGAAGGTAGAAGTTCGCGGCATCAACGGCGCCGTCGACATCGATACCGCGGCGGGCACTACCGCCGAAGTCTACATCGTTCGCTCAGCCCGGACACGCGATGACCTGAACTATCACAAGATCATCGTCGAGGCGACGGCGACCGGCCTGGTTGTTCGTGGCGAAAAAGACTCGGAGCGCGAGCGCGGGAGCCGGGACCGGCAAGTCAAACAGCGCGTCACACTCAAACTGCCGCGTCAGGTGGACCTTGGTGTTAGCGGCGTGAACGGGCGCGTTAATGTTGGCGAGATCGAAGGCCCGGTCCGCCTTAGCGGGATCAACGGAAGCGCTAATGTTGCTCAGGCGGTTGGCTACTCGGAACTCAGCGGGATCAACGGCCACGTTCGGGTGACGATCTCGCGGCTGAGCGAGCAGGGCATTCGGGTGAGCGGGATCAATGGTGGAGTCGAGCTTCGATTCACCGACGACGTGAACGCGGACCTGGACGTTACGGGCATAAATGGGCCGGTCAACACCGATCTCCCGAATGTGACGCTGACTGGCAAGCTCAATCGGCAGGATGTCCACGCGAAGATCGGATCGGGCGGATCGCCGATTCGGGTGAATGGAATCAACGGAAGTGTGAAGCTCACGCGCGCAGGGTCAGCGGGCTAGGCCGCATTTCCTCCAGGGCCTTGCGAAGTCGCGCCGCGTGTAGCCTGACACGCGGCGCGACCTGCTTTTACCGCTTTGTTCCGCAATGGAAGCCGCTTGTTCCTCGATTTCGTGGGTTCGTCACTTATCCCTAAACATGACCGGTGGCTTGTGGTAGCGTGCGAGTGGTGAAGAGGGTTGTAACCGGCAAGGTTAAGGAGTCCGTCGGAGTAATGTCCTCTCTGCGCAAACCTCAGCGTCTCAGCGTCTCTGCGGTTAGAGTGCTGATAGGTGCATGAACCTGCGGCACTGTTTAACCGCAGAGACGCTGAGACGCTTGAGGTTTGCGCAGAGAAGAGTCTCAGACAACTCGTTACGACGACGGCTAACAAATGGAACAAAGGTTATTACTGGCACGTCTAAGCTGAGGACGGCGCAGGATCATCGGGCGGCGGACCAAAGCTTTCCTCAATTCAGCCAGTCATCACACGGGGTCGGAATCAGAATGAGATTTGTAACGCTGTTGTGCGTGTTGGTGTTGGCAGCGGCCCAGACCCACGCGCAACGCACTGAGCCGGGGGACTTGAGGTCCGATTCAGGCGCGAAGGCCAAGCCTGTCGCCATTAAGGCCGAAAAGTTCACGCTTTCGCCCGCAAAAGCCAATCCGGTATCGATCACTCGTTTCGAGAAGCCTCCGGTCATCGACGGCAAACTTGACGACGAAATGTGGAAGACCGCCGCAGTCCTCGCGGATTTCTACCAGACACAGCCCGGCGACAACATCGCTCCCTCACACGCGACCGAAGTGCTGATCGGCTACGACAGCAAACATCTTTACGTCGCGTTTCACGCTTACGACGATCCACACAAGGTCCGCGCAACGGTGGCCAAGCGCGACCAGATCTTCGATGACGACACGGTGCGTCTGATCCTGGACACTTTCAACGACAAACGCAAAGGCTACATCCTGGCATTCAATCCGTTGGGCGTGCAGGCTGACGGAATCATCACCGAAGGCGCACAGAACGGAGGGAACGGAAGCGAGGACTACAGCCTGGACATCGTAATGGAATCGAAGGGGATATTGACTGAAGACGGTTACATTGTGGAGATAGCAATACCGTTCAAGTCGCTCAGGTATGAGGCGGGAAAAGGCAAGCAATGGGGCTTTCACGCATTTCGAAAGATCACCCGGCTCGACAACGAGAGCGATTCGTGGATGCCGATCTCGCGGGACAAGTCGAGCTTGCTGGCTCAAGAGGGACACATTACCGGGCTCGAGGGAATCTCGACAGAGCGGACTCTCGAGATCATTCCGACTCTGACGCTGTCGGAAACCGGAATGAGAGTTCGGACGCAGTCGATAGCCGCCGTGAACGCCAATCACTCGTTGCGCGATCCGGGGCGCTTTTTGAATCCACCTGTAAAGTTCGACCCGGGACTTACGGTGAGGTTCGGGATCACGCCGACGATCACGCTGGACTTTACGGCCAATCCGGACTTCGCACAGGTCGAGGCCGACCAGCCCGTGGTGACCGCTAACCAGCGGTTCCCGATCTTCTTCGACGAGAAACGGCCGTTCTTTCTTGAAGGCGCGGACATCTTTCAAACGCCTCTCCAGGCAGTTCACACGCGAACCATCATCGATCCGGACTACGCGGTGAAGCTGAGCGGGAAGCGAGGACGAAACTCGTTCGGGCTTCTGCTGGCGTCGGACAACGCGCCCGGAAGGTTCACTGATGACGAGAAGAGCGATGCCGAGGTTTTTCCTGACATCGCCGGGCTAATAGACAAGAACGCCTACATCGGCGTCGTGAGATTGAAACGCGACATCGGCCGTGAATCGACCCTGGGCATCATCGCGACGAGTTATAACTTTATCCAGAAGCACAATCAGCTTGCGGGATTGGACGGGTACCTGCGGTTGGACAAGCAGACGACGTTTACGTTTCAAGTGCTGGGGACGGCGTCGCGCGCATTCTTCTTCGACGCTGATGTGAACGACAGCATCTATCGCAGCGGGAACGCGGTTGGTTATTCCTGGAACTACGATAAGACCGGGCGCAATTTCGGCTTCAACTTGCAAGGAGAAGGGCGCACGCGGGACTACCGGGCCGAGGTTGGTTTCACGCGACGCGTAAACACCAACAATCAGGGGGCGTTCTTTCGTTTCAGCACCGATCCGAAACCCAAAGCGAAGCTGATCTCGTGGAGGGTCGTCGGCGGCACCAACTCGAACTTTGACTTCAGCGGACGGTTGCAGAATCTGGGAGGTTTTGTGCAGGGAGGCTTCGATCTGACGAAGCAGACTTTCTTGAACATCGGCTACGAGGAATTCTACGAGCGAATTTTTGAAGAAGAGTTCGGCGCGAGACGAAGCGCGACTCAAGCCGGGGCTTTTGCGGGCGATGACCCGGAGCGATCGTTGCGAGGCAGAGCGGTGCGCGGATTCTTCGGCACTAATCGGTCAAAGAAGTATTCGGCGTTCTTGTTCATGGGTCATCGGTGGAACCTGTTCGACTTCGACTTCGGGGCGGGCCCGAAGTTTCCGCGAGTCAGCCCGGCAGCCCTTCTGGATCCTGATGCGCCGCTTGACCCCGGCGGAGCAAACACGTTCGGTCTGGGAGTGAGTGGCGAGTATAAGCCAACCGCGGCGTTTCGCGTGTCACTGGACTACAACAGGAACCGGTTTACGCGGTCTCAAACTGGACGAACCGTCTTTATTGACAACATCTATTCGCTTCGATCGACTTATCAGTTCACGCGGTTTACGTCTATTCGGGCGCGGTTGGACTACGACACGCTGTCGTCGAGCTTCCGCGGACAGTACCTGTTTGGCTGGACGCCCAACCCCGGGACCGCGCTGTATGTCGGCTACAACGACGACTTGAACGTCAACGGGTTCAATCCGTTTACAAGCCACCGCGAACCCGGATTCCGGCGTAACGTCCGGACCTTCTTTATCAAGACGTCCTATCTTTTCAGGAGAAGCATATAACCTTGGGAGCGCAAAAGCCTGGCGTAGCATAGACTTTAGAGCCTCTTGCAAAACTCGGCATTACGGAGACTGAAGGC
>JBBPIE010000025.1:107915-108418 GCA_038040485.1 Candidatus Onstottus arcticum | reverse complement strand
GCTGCATCGAGGGAGCCAGTCACGAGAGTCAGCGCAAAGGTGATCGCCAAAATCGTGTTTCGCATTCTTGTTCTCCTAAGTCAGTTTGAGAGAAGTAGCATAGACTTTAGTCTGTGTCCCATGGTCGGCGCGTCCATCCGGTTGGAGACACAGACTAAAGTCTATGCTACTTAAGGTACGGGTCGCATACTAACAGATGAGCCTAACATTGCATCAACCTTAGCAGAATCTCGCGACCCCATGTTCCGTTACCCCCTTAGCCATTCCCAATCGCCAGGATGATTCGCTTGAACTCACGTCACGTCTCATTCGCGCGCGCGACCATCGCCCGCGAACGCTCCCGGCGCTTCTGCCAGAAAGGCCCATCGCGATGTTCCATTTCGTACAAGTGAGCGCGGGTTTCGGCGTAGACGCGAAAGCGGGCCGCGATGCGTTCGCTGTAAGAACCCGTACTGTCACTGCGTTCCGCTATGTGACGGCCGGCGGCGACTCCGTCCTCGAGA
>JBBPIE010000025.1:0-107815 GCA_038040485.1 Candidatus Onstottus arcticum | reverse complement strand
GCCTTGGTGATGCAGCGGCCGGCGGCGACTCCGTCCTCGAGAGCCTTGGTGATGCAGCGGCCGGCGGCGACTCCGTCCTCGAGAGCCTTGGTGATGCCCCGGGCGACGATCGGATCATAGCTCGCCGCGGTGTCGCCGACTGCGAGCCAGCCTTCGCCTTCCGGCCGATCAAGCCGTGATGAGTAGACCGGCGTCGCGAAGTACACATTGCGCTCGAGTTCGAGTTTCGCGAGGATCGGGGCGATGAGTTTTGTCGCGCCCAGCAATAGCTCGAATCCTTCATGGCCTCGTCCCTTTAGGCGGCGAGCGGTTTCGACTTCGCTAGCGAACAGGACGACAACGCGATCGTCGGGCAGCCGCGCAGCGTACCACCAGCCGTCCTCATCCGCCTCCAGCAGGATTTGCATCGTCATGCTTCCAGCGTTAATCGTCGAGTAGCGAGCAAGCCCGTACATCCGATCGTCGACGATGCGGCGCGCGCCGGCGTGTAAGGCGAAGCGCGCCGCCGGCCCGGTCGCATCAACGATCCACCTTCCACGGCCTTCAGTCTTGCCTTGGGGATTACTCAGGAGCAGCCGATGACCGTTTTCGTCGGGCGGGCTTTGAAGATCGCGCGTGGCCCAGCACAACTCGGCGCCTGATTCGCGGGCAGCACGGGTCAGCATTTCGTCAAAGGCCCCACGCTGCAGACGCCACGCCGGGCCTGTAGGATTCAGGATGTAATCGTTGTAGCCAACTCGATCGCCGCCCCAGATGGACGCGCTGCCCGGGCAGGGAGCGTGACCCCCGGCGCGAAACTCGTCGAGCAAGCCGAGTTGTTTGAGTGGGACAAGGAGATCCGGCGCCACGCTTTCGCCGAACCGTTCGCGCTCGGCAGTCCCGGCATCGGCGACAAGAACGCTGGCTCGCGTCTCGCGGCGGATCATGATCGCCGTGGCAAGTCCGGCGGGTCCGGCTCCCAGAACGACGACGTCGTATTGCGCACGCATCGTTCGGCTAAAGCTTCTGCCCCTTGTGAGGGTTGGCATTGAAGGGCCACGCCAAAACCGGATTCGTGGGTATGCCCGGCACCTGAAGCCGGCTCTTCGCTTCCAGGTAGTATTCGGGAATGTCTTCGTGGCCGGGGATGGCAGTGCCCTGCAGGACGACGCCGATGCGATCCCACTGCTTCACCGCTTGAAGCGGGTCCTGAAACGTGGCGGCGGTCGCCGGATTATCCGAATACGTGCCCGCTCCGCGAATGGACCATTGTTGAGGCGGAAGCACACCGTTGATGACCTCATCGGCGAGGTAGACGGCGTCCGGACGCTGCGACGGCCAGGACCAGTAGAGCATCGTCGGAGTGCCGGTAGACGTATTCACGTCGTCAGTGTTGATGCTGGTCTGATGGATCGAACACGAGTTGTAATCCGTCTGCCAGGGAACGGCCATGAACTTCGACAGATCACCCGGCTGCAGGCCGTCAGTCATATTGTGTAAAGGAATCCAGCCTCCGGTCAAAAACGGATTCTGTTTTCGCGCCTTCTCGTAATCGAGCTTCTGATGTTTCACACGAAAGGGACCGGACCCCGATTCGCGCCAGTCCGTGATGTAAATATCCGGTTGACGGACCGGATAACTCATTTCGATGCCAGGCACGTAGCGCCCGCCCAGGCAGTTGCTAAGCGACGCGAAATCCAATTGCTCCCCCGGACCCAGGGCTGTTCCGCCCGGAGTGAATTTCTTCCGGCTCCATTGCTCAAGGAAGAAATACTGCGTCTTAGTCACGGTCAGGAAAGCCTTCCCCGCATCGCCGACCGAGAGCGGCATCAGCGGTACGCCGACGTTTGTTTCACCCGAGATGTTCGGATTGCGAATGAAGTTCAGCCCAGCCATTATCGTTTTGTCCGGATCGTCTTTAGCGGTTATGCGGTCTACGGCATCGTGGGCCTTCACCGCGATGTCAGGCAGATTCGCAGTCCAGCGCTGGAGGGTTGACGCGCGAAAGACGGGCAGGACCATCGAGTCGAAAGCTGGCTTGAACTCGGGATCAAACTTCTGTGTGGCGCCATTGTATAAATCCGGCTGCAGGTTCAGCTCGCGCACAAAGGTGTCGTAAACATCGCCCCAAATCGAAACGACGTTTCGAATTTGTGGCGCGTACGATGGATCGCAACAGACCACCCACGCGCCGAAAGCCTCCTCCGTCGTGCCGTCGTCGAAAACGAGCGTCGCCGAAACAGGACCGTCCGACTGATCGTCGAACCAGCCGACGTTGTTGAGATCGCCGGTGAGGGGTATTGGCACCCCATACTCGTCGATCTGCGCGGCAGTGCGCCCCTTCCCCGGAAGCACCACCAGCCGCCCTTTCTTATCGGTCCGCAACTCACCCAGAGAATCCAGGGGACCGCTGGGTTCATACAGTTCATCGTTGGTAGTCGACGGAAACGCCTGCGGATAATCTAGAAGCTGGACGATCTTATCCCCGTCGCCGTAAGAGGCGGGTGTCGTCGCATTGAAAACGACAGGTTGCGTGCTCGACGAAGCGATAGCACGCGGCCCGGGATCAATCATCAACTGCTGCAGACGAACCTTATCGTCAACAACGCCGGTTGTGCCGTAAGTCCCCGGGTTTCGCAATTGCGGCACCTTCCCGTCGGCGAAGGCATCGACACCTTTGTTGGGTACGACACAGAAGGCGGCGGCTTTCTTGTTGGCCAGGTGTACGGTCCAGATGATTTCTTGCAGCACGCGCCCGTCCGGAAGCGGCCCCGGCACGATCTCCGTGCCGCCGCCATCGGGATAGGAGTCCGGCCCGTCGATGTCGTAGGCGAACAAGCGAAAGCGCGCGGCCTGCCGCTTGAGCGCTCCGTTGGCGTCCCGCAAATCTTCACTGTCGATGAACTCGCTTTCGGTGCCCGGCTTGATCGGCAGACCGCCGGTTGTCGTCGTGCCCTCGAGAGGCAACCCCGCGCTGGTCTCCGGCGAAAGATAGAACTCATCGCTCGTCCCAACTCGCGCGAGATTGATGGTGGGATGAATCCGAAATACTGTTTTCGTGGTCATGATCGCTCGTCCTCTGTTGCTTTGTTACAGCGAGATTAGTCGAAGCGTGGCGTGACGCCGTGCTTCCAGCAGTTTTGAATATCCGCTCCCACGGTGAGCATGAGCGGCAGAAAGTCACCCGGGTTCTTACCGGAGAATAACTTCTTCAGCATATTCCGCAGGCGCGCGATGTCCGCAAGCAGAATCTTCAGGAGCTCCTGATCTTCCGGCGAGTAGCCGCCTTCCGCCTTCACCACATACGTCTCCGGCAACTTGCCGCGGAGCTTAATGAACTTCTCAAAATGGCTCAACTGCGGGTCCGGGTCGGTGGCCGTGTTCTGAAACGAGTAAACGATATCTTCGCGCGCGCTGGAGATGCCTTCGCCCTGCTCGGTGATCGCGTGAATAAGCAAGTCGACCTGGCGAAACCCGACCTCTCCGCTATCGGTCACGGTCAACGATGGCAGATTGCGATAGTAGGCCGAGAATAGATCGACCTGGTTTCTGCCTCCGTGCAGATACTCCGTAAGCTGGGCCGCCCCGTAAGCGACCGCGTTATAGAATTCGCCGATGTTGCCGTATTCCTTCACCTTGTCGCTCAGCTCCGGAGGGTCACTGCTATCCCAATCCGGATATTCGATCAGGCACATGGCGTTGATTCGTTCCTTGTCGAGTGGACCGATCTCCGACGAATAAGGGCTGAATTGCGCAACCGGGTTTGGCACATCGAGATCGAACTCCAGGTGCGGGATCTCCTGGCCGTAGACCGGGGCGGCAAAAGCCGGCGAAAGCCCCTAGGCATTGGCCACGTTCGCGGCAAGCTGCAAGTGAAGCATCTCCTGATTGACCACCGACTGAACGTACTGAAATGCGTCGGACGTGCGATCGACGATCGAATAGAGAGCGGACATATAAAACGGGATGGTCCAGAACTCGAGGTCGATGGCGTACTGTAAATGCTGTTGCAGATGTGCGAGCGTCCATTTGTCGATCTTCATTGCATCAGACCTCCGGTTGTGTCGTTGCGGCGAAATGAATCATCGAATCGCGTCTCTAAGGCCGGCGTTCAACAAGCCATCCCTGCCACGCACCGAGCGGCGGCTAGGAGGCAACAGCCGCCAGTCCAAATCGGCGAGTTCCTATCGCTGTGTAATAGATGTATCTTACTCTTTTCTCGGGTGAGTAAGCGCCCACCACTCGGCGGTCGGGATTCTATCATCCATTCGCGGGATTACAAGCTGGGAATGCTGCCGACGGCCTCTACATCCGTGGCGTAGCTGCCACAGCTCCGAAGGGACTGAGGATGACCCTGATTCGCCGGATTACACAGATAATGTCTGGTCGCCAGGTAAACCGCTCTCGATGACACTTTGCTATTTCCCTCGTTTGTATGAGGCCAGAAAGTGCATTTTGTCGGGCGCGGTTTTGAATTCAGTGGGCCGCTCCTTACCCTCGAGCTCATAGCAAATTCTGAACGTATTGGCGGTCAGTTCGTAGATTGCCAGGCTTGTTTTTCCCTCGTTTGGACCTTTTGTGCCGACGAGGTCCATGGCCTTTGGCTTTTTTGTCGGGTTGATTTTGTATGTGCCCTGACTATCTTGAAATGTGTAGCGGCCGTCTTTCAAAACGAGGTTCGAGTCTTTGAGAGCCTCCTGTGGCATTTGTTGTCCGCCCATCTCGAAGGACACCATTATCCAGGTACCCTCAATCAGCTTAGAATCATCCTGTACCGCGTTTGGATTACTAAAAGGCGTGAAAACAAGAAAACTAATACTCAACAGCATGAGCATTTTGCCAATCATAACAAATCTCCCTTTCTCATTTCAGCAGTGACAGTAAAACAGACGTTACAGTTCTCCCGCGCTTCTGATCCGTGTCTTCCATGTTCCATCACCAACTTCGGAACGGACCACGGATGACACTGATTCGACGGATTTACACGGATTATGTCCTTCTCCCCTTCTCCCTACGGCGCAGCATCCAGCTTCTTCAGCTTCTCCGCAGCACCCGTGTTCTTGGGGTTCAACTCCAGCGACTTTTTGTAGTTTTGAATCGCAAGCTGCTTGTCGCCGTTCTCCATGTAGGCTTCACCCAAGCTGTCGTAAGCATTGAAGCCCTGCGGAAACATCTCGACGTTGAGCTTGAGAATCTCAATCGCGTCCTTGACACGTTTCATCTGCAGGAGCTGGTATCCGAGGCGATTCAGTTGCGGCTCGCTAAAGTCATAAGCGTCAGCCTGAGTCGCTTTCAGTTCACGATACTGCTTGATCGCCGCTTGCACGTCTTTCTCTTTGACAGTGTTGAAGAGCGCCTCGGCGATGTCGCGCACCGGCGCCTTGTAGGGCTTTCCGAAAAGGATGCCGGCGATCTTTTGGGACATTTCCTGGAGCTTTGTGCCGCCCGTGTTGTTGAGGAGCACGATCAGGTTTTTGCTCTCAGGCAAACGCGTGATCAACGTGTTGAAGCCATTGATGCCGCCGCCGTGCTCAATTATTGTGACGGGCTCGCCCTGGGCGCCGACCGAGGGCTTCCGCACGATCCAGCCGTAGGCGTAGTTGCTCAAGCCCGGCTTGTACATCGATTCCTTGAGCTGCGCCGAGAGCAGCTTCTCCGTGTATAGCGCCTGATCCCAAAGGTAAAGATCCTCGACCGTGGAGTAGAGCGACCCTGCAGCATAAGGCAGACCCATGTCGAGGTAAGAGGCGTTGACAAGTCCGCCGGGCCGCTTCTCGTAACCCGCGGCGCGCTTTGCGAGGATCGTTTCGTGGTGGTCGTAGCCTGTGTTCTTCATGCCCACCGGGTCGAGGATGCGCTCCTTTAACACTTGCTCATAAGGCTTGCCGGCGACGCGTTCGACAATCGCGCCGAGCAGAAAATAGCCTGAGTTGTTGTAGTTCCATTTGGCGCCGGGCTCAAACTCGAGGTCGCCGCTGCCGTACTTCTTTACGAAGTCGGAGACACTGTAGGGGTTGCGGCTTATCTCCTGGAAGAAGTTCGGCAGGCCGGTGTAGCTGGGGATGCCGGAGGTGTGGTTCAGAAGCTGATGGATGGTAATTCGATCGCCGGTGTCCTTGCGATAGTCGGGCAGATAATCGGTGAGCTTGCCTTCCAGCTTGATCTTGCCCTCCTGGACCAGTTGCAGGATCAGCATTGAAGTGAACTGCTTTGTGATCGAGCCCAGACGAAACTTGGTATCTGTCTCGACCGGAATGTTCCACTCCATGTTGGCCATCCCATACCCCTTCTTGAAGATGACCTTGCCGTCCTCAGCTACCAACACCGCGCCGTTGAACTGCTGGTAGCTGTTGTAGACCTTCATCAACTCATCGATCTTTGCCGCCTTGTCTTGTGCAAGCACACTCGCATGTGCGGCGAGTAGCCAGACAACCGTCATCAATAAAGGCAGGATTCGAGGCCCGAGGAAACGCTTTCTCATGATAGTTCTCTCCTTCAGGATACTATTGAAGCGGAAGTTACGACTCGGCGGTTGTTTACGCGGCGTCTTCGTCAAGCTTCTGCTGCAAGCCAGAGATTAACCAACTCGTCAACCTTAACCCCGCGCTTCGCGGCCTGTCTTTCAATCTCGTTTAGCAATTCAAGACTGACGGGAACGGTGCAAGGCACTTCGAATTCGGCGTCTGGCGCATCCGAATCAAACTCGGTGAAGTCGTGTGTGTCCCAAAACTCTCCGATCTTTTCGTCCGAATCGGCTTTGGAGATGCTGCTGAGTTTAGTTTCTTCCAGACTTGCGCTCCTTGCCGCTCATGTTGCGAGCGCTAATAATGACCGCCGTCTTGAGTCTCGGCTTGTAGATGAAAAAGTCTGAGAGATATCTGCCGCCAAGCGTCTGTCCAAACGCAGCGTAAGAACTCAATACGGAGCCCGAATCTCGAGGTCGGGAATGTTCGCGAAGTGCGAAGAGTTGCGCGTCGCAAGAACTAACCCTTTGCGGACTGCCGTTGCGGCAATCAAGGCGTCTGGTAGGGCCGTTCCGCAGTCACGTGCTATCTCGCCTCCAAGCCGTGCAGCAGAGCCATCGAGATAAGCGATTCGAAAGATATTGAGAAGACGGCTGACTTTAACGGCCTGCTTTGACTGTCGCGTCCGCTGGCCGGCGAAAACCTCCGCAACGGTTATTGCCGAAATCCACAACACT
The DNA here is from genome assembly GCA_038040485.1 of Candidatus Onstottus arcticum. GTDB lineage: Bacteria > Acidobacteriota > Blastocatellia > UBA7656 > UBA7656 > Onstottus_B > Onstottus_B arcticum. The sequence continues at coordinate 100,635 of JBBPIE010000025.1, read as the reverse complement.
CCGCCACTGCGAGCCTGTCGAAGGAATGTCGTCGCTTTGGCGACGCCGCGAAGGTGATCGATCAGAATGTGGGTGTCGACTAGCCAGTCCATTCAACGTCGCTGCTTCCATTGCTCGCGCAGGGCGTTCTCATAGGTGATGCCATCGGCCTCGCCTTTCCACAGGCCGGCCGTCTCGCGCAAGACGCGCGCTGCGTCGGGCGTGTCGGGTGCTCGCGACAGTAAGAAGTCAACGAAGGCGGCTACTTCGTGCCGGTGTTCTTCGGGCAGTCGCTTCAGTTTTTCCGCAAGGTCTGTGTTCTCCATACCGTCTCCGTTATCACATGACTTGCAGATTATGCGCGCCATCACAGCGCGCATCAAGTCAAGAGAGGACCCACTCCAACTCTACACGCTAGGGCGCGGAGGGCGGAGGGACGCGGCGTTTTGTCGCTTGCTCAAACGCATACGCAAGCTCAATCAGCCGAGGCTCGCTGCAAGCCAGACCCGTGAAGCCTACTCCGTAAGGCGTCGGTTTTGCCGCGAAGGTTTCGGGGAACGGAGCGGACGCAGGAGGTGCGTTAGGCACTAAGCCAAACGGTACGATCACGGTCGGGTAGCCCGGCTTCGCTGCGATTGCGGCGCTGCTCGGGCCCGGAAATAGCAGTGCGTCGAGTTGATACTTCTTCATCACCGCGTCGATGCCGTTCGTGGCTGAGAGCCGCAGATCTTTCTCACGGTCGGCTCGGTAACGCGCGGCGTCGGTTTGAACATTCATCTCGTCCGAGATGTCGAGCAGCGCCTGTCCATACTTGATCGCGCCCGCTCTTTGATGAGCCACGTTCCACTGGCGCAGTTCGGTCATCGTCTTAACTGGAGCCGCCGCTCCGAGCGAGGCCAACCACTTGTTGAAGTCGCGCTTCATGCCATATTTGAAAACGGTCGAACACGCGGCGTCCTTGCCTTTTGAGTTGTCCAGGCCGGCACAGGTGTTCCAGAGCAGGAAGTTTTCCTGCGGATCGGTGGACACGATGCTCGGGATCTCAACCGGGTCGACGATGATTGCGCCTTGCTGCTTGAGGATCGTGATGGCTTCCTCCATGACCTTGGTCTGCGCCGGGTCGAGCCCTCCGCGCGGTTCCTTTGCGCCGGGCGGTGCGAACTTGTCGTAGAAGAAGGCTCGAGGAATGCCGATGCGCGCGCCCTTCAACCCGCCGGCATTCAGAAACTTGGTGTAGTCGTTGCCCGGAACTCGCGAGCACTTCGAGGTGGCGGCGTCGTTGGGATCCGCGGCCGCGCCTTCGAGTACGCCGAGCAGGATCGCGGCGTCGCTAACGGTCCTAGCCATGGGTCCGGCCGTGTCCTGGTCGGCGGTGATTGGAATGATGCCGTGGCGACTAATGCGGCCGAGGGTCGGTTTGATAGCAGCGAGCATGTTCTGGTTAGCCGGGCTCAGTATGGAGCCGGACGTTTCGGTGCCCACGTTCGCCGCCCAGAAGTTCGCCGCGGTTCCGACGCCCGAGCTTGATCCGCCTGTGAAGAGCGCCGGCCGTCCATCGAAGGTACTGTCGCGCGGGTCTCGGCGCGGGTCATAAGGATTAAACCCATGCCCCACAAGACCGTTGTAGTTCGCGGGCATCCCGGTCGCTACCCAATTGGCGAGTTCGGTCATGTTGGTCTTGGCGATAATGATAGCGCCTGCGTCGCGAAGGTTTTTTGTGAGCGTTGCTTCGTAGGGTGGGACAAGCCCGTCAAAGGCAAGCGCGCCGCCGGTGGTCGGCATGTCAGTCGTATGGATGTTGTCTTTGAGAGCGATGGGGATGCCGTGCAACGGTCCGCGAAGCTTGCCCGCGGTGCGTTCACGATCCCGCGCTTCCGCTTCCTCGAGCGCGTGAGGATTCACGGCGATGACCGCGTTCAGCTTGTCTTCGAAAGTCGCGATGCGCGTGAGGTATTGCAGGACGATCTCTCGCGAGGTGATGCGGCCCTGTTCCATCGCCGCCTGCATCTCGCGAATAGTTGATTCAACGACGGTGAAGGGTTGCTTGCTCGCGGGAGCAGGGGTTTGGGCGGCGAGGAGAAGGGCTACGGTTGCGAAAACCAGAGAGTGTGTCATCGCTATTCTTCCTTTGGGCAAAATTGGAAGGGAAGCCTACCACGATGTGGGTGCCGAGACTACTTCGTCGCAAGGAGATGTTCTTCTTCACTAGCGGAGGTGTTGAGCTTACCACCTCGTAGAGGTCGAATGTTTGTAGAAGCGCATCGCATCGATTGGCGCACCCCAGCGGGGTGCTATGTCGGTCACTCGCCACCTATCACGCGAACGGCGACTCTGGGCATTGCACCCGCTGGGGTGCCCATCGGTATGTCCGGTGACGCGCAAATGGAACCACGGAGAGATGCTTTCCACGACTCAGGTGATGGACTAAGATGCTGGCTTGTTCCGTCGTCCCGGATTCAAAATGGTTGGACCACTTATGACTGCAGAACCGATTGAAAATGCTCTTAGTTTCCGGGCTTCATTTTTTGATGAGCGGCACGAAACTGCGTTTCGACTCTTCAACGGTTTCACCGAAGGCAATCCCGATCTTGTGATAGACCTTTACGCCAGAACTCTCGTCATCCATAACTACGCCGACAAACCTGAGCAGGGGTTTGCCTCAGTAGCAGAGGCTCAGCGGTTCTTGCCAGAGCGATTGCCCTGGATCAAGGCTATCGTGGTGAAGACGCGCAACAGCCAGGACCCACAGCAAAAGCGCGGCAGCGTTGTCTACGGAGAGACCGCGGATCGGAAGGTACTCGAGAATGGCGTCTGGTACGCAATTGATCCGATGATCAATCGTGATGCAAGCTTGTATCTGGATACGCGCAACGTTCGGCTTTGGGCTAGCCAACGTCTCAAAGATAAATCCGTGCTCAACACATTTGCTTATACCGGCAGTCTGGGCGTCTCGGCACAGGCGGGCGGGGCTGCGCGTGTAGTCCATTTGGAATTGAATCGCAGGTTTTTGAACGTAGCAAAGACTTCCTACACGCTGAACGGTTTTCCAATCAACAAAAGCGATTTTCAAGCTGGAGATTTCTGGCCGCAGATTAATCGTCTTAAGGCGGCGGACGAGCGCTTCGATTGCGTCTTCCTGGACCCACCAATTTATTCCGCAACCGCCAGGGGCGTCGTAGATCTGGCGCAGAGCTACACACGACTGATCAACAAGGTGCGTCCCTTAATCAAGCACGACGGATATCTGGTAGCGATCAACAACGCGCTCTTCGTCTCGGGCGCGGCGTACCTGAAGGAAATCGAATCGGTGTGCGCCGATGGATACTTAACCATTGAAGAACTGATCCCTGTTCCCGCAGATTTTATCGGCGAACCGCCGGTGCTACGGGCTGAGTCAGTAACCGATCCAGCGCCATTCAATCACTCAACAAAAATCGTAGTGCTTAAGGTTCGCCGCAAAGGCTGATGAAGCGCTGCCGCTACTTCTTCACCACCGTGATCTTGAGCTCTGACGGATACTGCTTCGAGTGGTGCACCGAGTTGTGCGCGACCACGCCTTTTACCTCGTCGTAGTTCTTCCCACCCGTGTTCAGGTTCCGATCGAAGCGCGGGAAGTTGCTGCTCGACACCTCAAGCCGAATCCGATGACCCGCCTCAAAGAAATTACTCGTAGTCATCGGCTGCAGAATCACCTTGTACACCTTCCCCGACTCCATCCACACCTCGGGCTTATCGTATCCGTTGCGATACCTCACACGCTGGATCGTCTCGTCCAGATTGTAAGCGCGCCCGTCCGGGTAGACGTCGATCAGCTTCACCGTGAAGTCAGTGTCCTTTGCGTCCGACGACACATAGAGGGTCACCTCGATCGGACCGCTGACTTCCATCCCTTGCGTCAGAGGCTCGGTGTTGTAGACCAGGATGTCGGCGCGTGACTCCATCTTGCGTTGGTCGAATGCACCGCCCGCCACCGCGTTTCCGGTGCAGCAGACATTGCCGCCGTACGACGGTACGGGATTCATCGGGTCGTAGAGGAAATGGTCCGGCTTGTCGCTCGTCGGCGGCGCATCGCTGAGAATGCCGTCGCCGTTTAGGGTGTTCGCGTTCCCCGCACTCGACAGGTAGAAGGTCAGCGGCTGCGCGCCTTGCGGAGGCCACGTATCCGATGACTGCCACTTGTTGATCCCCATCGTGAAGTAGCGCACCTTCGGCCACTTCTCGAGAATGCCGTTGTTCTCTCCCTTGAGAAAGCGATCGAACCACGCATAAGTCAGCTCGTCGTAGTTCAAACGCGCGTCGCCCATGCTGCGCTCGCCGACGATCGTGTCCTGGGTAGCGCGCTTGTAAGCGCAGTGAAGCGTCGGCGCTATCACCGCGTATTGCTGATTGGCTATCTCAGGTTTCGCGGTCTTCCGGACGTGATTGTAGGCGGCGAGGTTCGGACCTACCGACACGTCGTACCACGACATAAACCAGAATCCCGGCACATTGATCTTCATGTCGTCGTGCCACAAGCCGCCTTTGTACCAAGCCGGGTCGTTCGGCGCGCGCTCGATCATCGCTCCGCCAGTGTCCACAGGCATGTGATCGGCAAAGATCCCGTGCGGCGCATCCACCGCTTTCAAGATGTCCTTAACCGGAAGATGCCGCAGCGCCTGGGACCAATCGACCGCGGGCAACTGCTGCGCGAGGTCGAACGACTTCGACGCGCGAATCAAATCCTCTTGAGACGTGTTCGGCGGGAACATCGGCCGCACCTGGTTCTGCTCGCCGGAAATCCACGCGATGAACAGCATCTGAACCGCGCCGCCGCGATACCAATTCCCCTGCTCCCAGTAAGGGCCAACCCGCCCCACGCCTGCGCCAAAGCCTTGCGGAATCATTGCCGCAAAAGCCGGATTGCCCTGAGCTGCGACAGCCATCTGCCATTCGGCGGTCGAGGAGCAACCGATTGTGCCAACCTTTCCGTTCGACCAGGGTTGTTTCGCCATCCACGACAACTCGTCATCGCCGTCACTGAGCGGCGGACCGAGAATGTCGTAGTTGCCCTCGGAGAAGAAGTGCCCGCGCTCGTTCATCTCAACGAAAGCGTACCCGCGCTTGACCGCCGCAAGTTCATTGCTCATGTCGCGCGGCACGCCGTTGCGCACGTCCCAAAAATTGAAGTTGTAAGGCGTGCGAACGAAGATCGCCGGGTATTTCTTCGAAGTATCTTTCGGGCGATAGACGTCCGCTGCCATGCGTTTGCCGTCGCGCATCGGCACCATCAATTTGCGCTCGACGATGGCGATCGACTGCAGTTCTCTCTCGAGCTCGTTGCGCTTTGCGATTAGTTCGGGGTCGACATCGCGCCGTCCCTGTCCGGGCGCGCTCTGAGTGGCGATGACGAATCCCATTCCAGCTAGCATCAGGATCCAGACAGTCTTGCTTCGCATGTAGGTTCGCTCCTATCGAGAGTGATCTCAGTCCGAGCCTTCATCGAGAAGTTCTTAATCCGCTTCGCGCGGGAACTCCGTCCTACGAACTTCCGCCTGAAGGCGCGACTACGAACGTCAATTCCGGGTTTGGAGTCTATCGTTGAATCACGGTCTTTCTATCGTACCGGCGGGGCTGACGCAAGCGAATTCGCGAAGTCGAAAGCATCCTGCCAGCATACTTCGTTCAGCCGTTTTCGCCGCCGAAATGTATTTCCCCAAGGCAAACAGTTGTCCGGCCAATCTCTTTTCGGGTAAGATCGTTTCAGGTGACCGCTCGCGGTGAAGCCCCCCTGCTCAACGCCGGCGTCGCCAGTTTGCCCGGAGACTGAGGTAATAAATGAAACTGAGGAATCGGTACTGGTTGCTTGTCGCGGCAATCGTCATTCCTGTGACGTTTGCGGGCGCTCATCCCGCGCAACGCTTCTCGAGTCAGGACGGCGATGAGATCGTCACCAGAAAAAAGATGGCGGACGACTTTGCGAATGCGCTGCTCGTGGCGAAAGACCACTACGCCGGACAAATCGATTACGACAGGCTAACAAAAGGCGCGATCCTCGGAATGCTGCACACTCTCGATCCGCACTCGAACTACTTCGACCGCAAGGAGTGGGAATCGTTTCAAAACGAGCAGCGAAGCCGTTACTCCGGCATCGGCTCGACGATAGGTCAGCGGAACAACAAGGTCTACATCATGTCGCCGTTCGCCGGGACGCCGGCTCATCGGGGAGGAGTCCGCTACGGCGATCAGATCGTCGGCGTCAACGGCGAATCAACTGAAGGGTGGAACTCGCTGCAGGTTTCGAACAAGCTGCTCGGACCCGAAGGCACGCCAGTCACGGTTAAGGTCTCGCGAGCCGGAGTCCGAGACCCGATCGAGTTCAAGTTCACTCGCGAAGCTGTGCCGCTGCCGTCGATAACCAACTACTATATGGTTGCCAGCGGAGTCGGCTATATCAATTTGGACCGCGGTTTCAACACGACTACCAGCGATGAAATGAGAGAAGCGATGCAGGTCCTGCAGCGCCAGGGAATGACTTCGCTGATTCTGGATCTGCGGAACAACCGCGGCGGACTGGTTGATCAAGCGAAGAAGATCTCGAACATCTTTCTCTATCGCGGCCAGAAGATTGTGTCGATGCGCGGGCGGCCGGCGGTCTTTCCAAACCGCGACGAGGTAGCTTTCAACAATAGCCCTGAAGAGTATCCGGTGGTGGTTTTGATCAATCGCGGTTCGGCGTCGGCGTCTGAGATCGTAGCAGGGGCGCTCCAGGATCATGACCGCGCGCGAATCGTCGGCGAGAACAGCTTTGGCAAGGGGCTGGTCCAAAGCGTGTACCCGCTGAGGGACGGTTCGGGTCTGACTCTGACTACCGGCCACTTCTATACGCCCAGCGGGCGTTTGATTCAGCGCGACTACAGCGGACGCTCGTTCTATGACTACTACCTGAGGAGGGGAGACAAAGAAACGGAGCGCCCCCAGGAAGAGAAACGAACCGACACGGGCCGGGCGGTATACGGCGGCGGCGGAATCGCGCCCGATGTTGCGGTTAAGTTTCCTGCGACCGAGCTGGAGCTTCAGCGGACGTGGGGCGATCTGACTTTCCAGTTCGTAAGGAGTCTGGTTAGCGGGCAGATATCCGGCTTGCCCGAGTTCAGGATCGATCGCGCCGCCGAGCACGGTCATCGCCTGACCTCTAGCGAGTATCAGATCAACGACAAGGTGTTAGCCGCATTCAAGAACTACCTTCGCGATAACAAAGATGTGAAGGCGGACGAGACGCGACTGGAAAAAGACGCGGACTGGCTCAAGCGCCAGATTCGCTTCGAAGTGGTGACGGCGGCCTATGGTCAAGAGGTGGCTCGCGGGGCGCTTGCGGCGGGAGACGTGCAGCTTCAGCGAGCGATCCAGGAGCTGCCCAGCGCGAAGGCTCTGGTTGAGGACATCCGCCGGATGCGCGCGTCCTCTCGAGGCTCGGATGTCCGCCGCAACTGACATAGAGGTTGACCTCGAAGTACTGCTCGATTAATGAGGCTCGGACCCAGCGTCCGGGCCTTTTTGATTTTCGGCACGTCCGTTTGAGTTCAGAGTTTAAGCTTCAGCGTGCACTTGAGCCGTTGAACGTGATGGAAGCAAGGTGAAGCTTGAACTCTGAACTCAAGCTGACCCATCACCCAGAAGCCCAGCCTTCACGCTCGAATTTGATGTGATATACTGCGTCCATTCGGAAAGCCCCGTTAGTGAGAGTCGAGGGTTGAAGAGCAAATCGCGCGAAAAGCATGAGTTGAGCCGCGTCTGGACCATCGTCATTGTCCGGGTGCTGTTCGTCATAGTTGGTCTTCTGATTGCGGCCTGGCTAGTCTACCAGATCAGGACGCTGCTGCTGCTGGTGGTGCTCTCGATTTTCTTCTGCTACCTGATCGCCCCGATAGTCAAGCTGTTAGAGCAGCCACTCTATCTGGGGCGGCGCGAGGTCAAGGTGCCGCGCAGCGTAGCAATCGCGCTGGTCTACTTGATCATTGGCGTCTCCTTGTTTGTCTTGGTCCGATGGCTTGGTCCGCGGCTTTGGGAACAAGTCACCGAGTTGACAAGGAGCATGCCGGGCTACGTCAAGTCGGGCTCGGATGCCGCGAACAATCTTGTCAACGGCGCGAACAGTTGGATGCGCCACCTGAAGCTCCCGCAGCAGTGGCGAGGGTACTTGACCGAGCGCACGTCAGACATGGCGCTCGGACTCCTCGCACAAGTGGAGACCTTCATCCCGGTGCTGCTGGGCTATCTGAAGTATTTACCTTGGCTGATCCTGGTTCCGGTGCTTTCCTTTTTCTTGCTCCGAGACGCGGAGTCGTTCGAGGGGACGGTCGTCAAGCTTGTTTCAAGCGAACGGCTGCGAAGACGCCTCCATTGGCTCTTGCGAGACGTCAGCCGGACGATGGCGGCGTACACGCGCGCGCAGGTCATAGCGTGTGCGGAGATTGGCGCGCTGGTCACGATTGGTCTCGGGATAATCGGCGCCCCTTACGCCGGCGTGGTTGGATTCGTAGCTGGGCTGTTGGAGTTCATTCCGCTGATAGGCCCGCTGATCTCGGGGTGCATCGCCGTCGGACTTGCGATGACAGTGTCGTTCAAGAGCGCGATGATCGTCGCATTGTTCCTGATTGTACTTCGCATCGTGCAAGACTACGTGATCTATCCTCGAATAGTCGGGCAGGGGATCCATATGCATCCGCTCGTAGTCATTATCGCGATCCTTGCCGGGGCCGAGATCGCGGGGCTGGTGGGTATTTTTCTCGCGATCCCATGTGTCGGATTGATAATCGTAGTCTACAACCACTACCTCGCGCATCGAGGCTTGGAGAACCTTCGCGCCGTAGGCGTGCCCGGTCCCCCCGCCACCGAACCCGCGATTGAACTCTCGCCGTCAGCCTCGAATGTCCCCGGCGATTGACAGGGGATCTCAATCCTCAATCCTCAATCCTCAATCCTCAATCCTCTGTTCACTTCCCCGCCCCGCGCGTGAGTCTTTGCTCGATGAACTGCTCTGCTTCCGATTCAACCATCTCACCTGACACCGTGAAGACCCGACGAGCCAATGGCGATTTCTCAGAAGGCGGCTCGATGTCGCGCGCTTCAATAATCACATAGAACGGCGTGCCCCACTTGCGCTTGTCGCCGACAGCGCGCCGATACTTGAAGTGAGTCGAGTCCTTCCGGTCCCACCGGTTCTTTGTCTCGACGACCACGGGATAGTCGATTCCTATTCGGTTGATGTGTATGCGAAGTTCATCCGGGTCGGAGTATTCGGCTACGCCAACCACGCCGAGGCCGCGATCGCGATACCTGGTCCACAGCCTTTCCATTACGTGGCCGTTGCGGTTGCTGTTCTTGCACCAGCCGGCGAAGTACTCGACCACGACAAGCGACTTGCCCGCCGCGTAGTCCCGCAGACTGAAGGGTCGATCGTCAGTGGTCTTGTAAGTGAAGTCAAAGAACTCGATCTTGCGCTCGACGATTGGAGCGAGCTCGGGTTTCTCATCTTCGGCGGCCGCCGCTGCTGCGGCTGGCGCTGAGGTCGGTTCTCCGCCGCCGGCCGCGCAAACCACGAGCCCGGATGCCATCACCAGAAGCACCAGCATCAGAGCGGCCAGTCGACGCATAACTGTTTGGCCCTGCTTCCTTGTTTGTTTATACTTCGCCTGTATGCCAATGTACGGCGACCACGAGTTTCCCGGTAAGCTGTTTATCGTCGAGGGCATCGACGGATCGGGCAAATCCACACAGCTTAGCTTACTGCAACAATGGCTGAGGCGCGAAGGCTATATGGTCTTTTTCAGCGAGTGGAATTCCTCGCCGCTGGTAAGAGAGACGACTCGGCGCGGCAAGAAAAAGCAGATGCTGACGCCGACGACCTTCTCGCTGATTCACGCGACCGACCTCGCAGACCGGATCGAGCGTCACATCATCCCTCCGCTCAAGGCCGGGGCGATCGTTCTGGCCGACCGCTACATCTACACTGCGTTTGCTCGCGACGCCGCGCGCGGCGTAAGCCCTCGTTGGGTGCGCGAGCTCTACAGGTTTGCGGTCAAGCCGACAATCGCGTTCTACTTTCGCGTCCCGCTGGAGGTTTCACTCAAGCGAATACTCGGCGCTCGCGCTGGCTTGAAACACTACGAAGCCGGAATGGACCTGGGGTTGAGCGACGACATCGAAGAGAGTTTCAAGTTGTTCCAGGGACGGATTCGCGACCGATACGAGGGGATGATCGACGAGTTCAACTTGACCGTCATCGATGCGACGGGTTCGATCGAAGAACAGCAGAACGAAGTCCGCTCGATAGTCGAACGCGAGCTTCGCGACGTACCCAAGCATCCGCTTCCAATGGTGGAGTTCTGAGGAGCTTCGAGTGGCAGAGAACATAGCCGATCACAAGTTCGAGTTTTACGGCGAGGGCTTACCGGACGTCGATCGCGGCGAACTGCGCGGCCGCTTGATCGTCATCGAAGGGTCCGATGGCATCGGGCGTTCCACGCAAGTCGCGATGCTCAAGCCGTGGCTCGAGTCCAACGGCCACGCTGTACTCGATACGGGGATGACTCGCTCGGCGCTCGCCGGAAGAGGAATAAAACAGGCGAAGGCCGGTATCACGCTGGGTCCGATCTCGTTGACTTTGTTTTACGCGACCGACTTCGCCGACCGGCTCGAAAACGAGATGATTCCGGCGTTGCGCGCCGGCTTTATTGTCCTGACCGATCGCTACATCTACTCGCTGATCGCGCGGGCTATCGTACGCGGGCTTGATGCTGACTGGGTGAAATCGTTTTACGGATTGGCCCTCAAACCCGACGCTGTTTTTTATATGCGCGGAGACGTGAAGGATTTGATCCCGCGAGTGTTGAGGAGTCCGGCGGGATTCGACTATTGGGAGTCGGGAATGGACATGCACCTCGGGGCCGACCTGTTCGACAGCTTTCGCGAGTACCAAACGAGAATGCTCTCGGTGTTCGACTCGATGGTGGACACCTACGGCTTTGAGGTCATCGACGCGACCCAGCCGATCGACATTATCTACCGCAATCTTCAGAGGCGGATTGGCCAGCTCCTGAGAGCTATGAGGTGAGCGCCCCTGGGTCAGGGCTGAGCGAGAATGTCTCGCAAGTCACCGGCGTCAAGCTGATACAACTCGCTGCAGAAGTGACAAGTCAATTCCGCGCCGTTGTCCTTCTCGAGCATATCTTCAACCTCTTCGCGGCCGAGCGCCGAGATGATCAGCAACGCTCGCGCGCGCGAACACTGACAGACAAAGCGCGGTTCCTGTTCTTCGAGCAGGTTCAAGCCCATCTCGCCGATTATCGTTTCCAGCATCTCGACTGGTGTGAGTCCTCCGCGAATCATCTCGGTCGAGTACGGTGCTCGCTCAATGTTGCGCTCGACTCGAGCAATCAGGCCTTCTTCGGCGTCCGGCAGCACTTGAACGATAAACCCTCCCGCCGCGGCTACGCGCAGCCGGTCGAGCGAAAACTCAGGCTCGTGGTCGTGGCCGTCCGGAGATTGGTCTACCGTCATCAAAACGCCGATCCCCACCGCCGAGTTGATCTGCTCGGACTTCGCCAGATAGTAGGCGAGGTCTTCGCCGATCTCCCCCGAAACAATCGGGACCGAGCCCCGATACGCCTCCTTCAACAATCCGATCTCGAAGCCGGCGTCGCGGGTGACGTAAAGTGTTCCACCGCCCACGACCGCGCGCACGTCGAACTTGCCCTGGGGGTTCATTGCGGTCGCATCGGCTTCGGGGTTGGTGACGTAGCCGCGGACGTTCCCGCGCGGGTCCGCCTGCGTGATGATGTTGCCGATTGGACCGTCACAATGAAAATGGACCGTTATCTTCTCTAGGTCTTTGAGCCCGCTTCCGAGAAGCAACCCGCCGGTGAGCGTTCGCCCAAGCGCTACTGACGCGGTCGGGAACGTTCGATGACGGCGGCATGCTTCGCCGACCAGATTCGTGGTCACAGCAGCAACACATCGCAGTTGGTTGTCAGCGGCCGTCGCGTGAATTAGTTGGTCAGTCATTAGTCCGTAGTCCGTAGTTCGTAGTTCGTAGTTCGTGGTTCATAAGTCGTGGTTCGTAGTTCAAAGGTCGAAACCATCGCCTTAAACACTGACTACGGACTACTGACTACGGGCTACTGACTACTTAGCACACTTCGGTGATTGATCCGATAGTAACCCAACGGCATGAGGAATCGAGCTTCGGATCGCTGCGAAGTTTTGGACTGCACCGCGCACGCTTCCGGGCAAGTTGACGATCAGCGTGCGGCCGCGAATGCCGCAGACCGCGCGCGAGAGCGACGCAAGAGGCGTCTGATCTAGGCTCCTGAGGCGCATCAACTCCGCAAGCCCGGGCGCTTCCCGTTCTATGACATCGCGAGTTGCTTCCGGCGTGTTGTCGCGCGGCGCAAAGCCCGTCCCGCCAGTCGTGCAGATCAAGTTCACGTCGCCGCTGTCCGCATAGTGCCGAAGCCGCACGGCAATCGCTTCGCGGCCGTCTGAAATGACCTCGGTCGCGGCGATACGACAGCCGAGCTTTTCAAGCTCCGCCACAAGCGCGGGCCCCGACTCATCCTTCTTCTCCCCCCGCGACCGGGAGTCACTGATGGTCAACACTGCGACTACGATCTGGACTCTCATAATCAAGCTCGTAACAGGTTATCCACTCTCCTCTTAACTATTCGTGTCACAACCTGATAATGTAACGGCCTTGTGCTGACAGTCAATCAACTGCGCGAACTAGCAAGAGAACGAATCGAAGACGCTGAGGCCCTCTTTACGTCAAAGAGATACGAGGGTGCAATGTATATTTGTGGCTACGCTGTGGAAATCGCGTTGAAGGCCAGAATCTGCAGGACGCTACGTTGGGCTGAATTCCCCTCAGGAACTAAAGAGTTCAATCAAAATCAAAAATACCTGTTTCTGAGGTCTCACGCTTTAGGATTATTACTAAGCTATTCAGGACAAGAGGAAAGAGTTAAGACAAAGTTTTCGGCAGAATGGTCTGCAGTAGCTGCTTGGAGTCCAGAATCCCGATATACGCCAGCTACCAGGATAACAAGAAAGACCCCGCCTAGGGTTGTAGCAAGGCTTGAAACGAAGGCGCGATTGATGATTGATTCTGCTAAGATACTTTTGAAAAAGCTATGAACGAGCTAGTACAAAAACTTATTCCAGTTGAGTCAGCTATTGCAGCCGAGAAAGGCCCGTTTGACCTTTTTGCACTATTCTCTACTGATGAAGAGTTAGAGGATAGGTGGGATCTAGTGGTAGCTGCTACTTGGATTGGTGAAGATAATAAGAAAGCTCTCGACTACTTATCTAGTAAACTCCAGAATGCGCTTACCTCCGAGGAGTTTTTATCTATTTCAAAAATTGCGATATTGGATGTGTATGATCCAAGAGTTAAAGACATTCAAAAGCACAACAAAGTTGAACACGATCTTCGCAGACTTACTGAATACAAGTTTTACGGAATCAAGGTAGATATAGTCTATTTAATCACTTCTAAGATTCAAGTAGATGCACCGCTACTAAGGGAAATGTGGCCAATCATTGTTAAGATGTGGCGATCAGGCAATAAGGCAATTGACAGCAAAGAAATTCTTACTAAGCTAGAGGAACAAGGTCAGGTGGTTCCTAACTACGCCATGGACAGAATATTTGATTACTTAAGTAGCTCACGCTGTATACGTGGCCCTCAATATATGGGTTCTGAAGCCATAAAACGACACGGAGCTATGGTCATTACCTTCGTTGATCGCGAGTGTCGAGTGCCCGAGCTTTCCGAGTAATTCCTACTAATCTCTGCACAAGGGTGGATGATTATTTCAGCTCTATGATCACTTGAGGTGTATAAATTGAGCCGGTCGGCTTGAGCTCACTTCGCATCACTATCACCTCGGTCGCCCGAAAGGTCTCAGGCTCAAAGTCCGTTGCGATCAAGGCTTCGGCAACTTGGTTAGCGTTCTTTGGCAAGCGAACACGCCCGATCGTCAGATGCGGCGAGAACCTTCGAGCTTCACGCGGGAAATCTTCGCTAGCAAGTTCCTCTTCAATCAAGACGTGCAACTGCGAGAGCAAGTCCGGGACTGCGGTCAATCCAACCCAGAACACACCCGGGCTCTTCGCAGAAGGAAAACACCCCGCCCCGCCGACCTCGATCTCGAAAGCCCCGCTGAGTCGCGCGGCGCGCTCGACCGCGGAGCACACAGCCGGAATTCGCGCGGCCGCAACATCTCCCAGGAACTTCAGCGTCAAATGAATGTTGGAAGGTTTAACCCAGCTTATCTTCGCGTCGTGCCTCGCGAGCGTTTGCTGCAACCTCCCAATGCGTTCCTTGACGGATTCCGGGACTTCGATGCAGATAAATGTGCGGATAGAGCCTGAGCGGTCATTGGTCACTGGTCCTTTGTCCTTGGTCAGCCTTCGGTCCCTAGTCCGGTGCCGATTATGCGAATTCTTTCCTAAGAACAAATGATAGAGGACAAATGACTAAGGACAAATGACTAAGGACCAAGGCCATGGCAGCGAACGCACCAAACGTTAAATCGAGGAGTAGGAACTCAAGGACTGACCCTGAGTGTCAACTCTCTCGTCGCCTTCAACGGCGACAACGCGCTCGTAGGTCCCATCGGGAAGCAGCACGCGCGCCTTTACGTTATCGCGCAAGCACACGTCGAGAATCTCTTCTTTCAACCGCTTCTTTAGCCGCGGGTCTTCGATGGGAGTAACAAGCTCGACGCGCCGATCGAGGTTTCTCTGCATCCAGTCCGCGCTTCCGATGTAGACAACCGCATCGCCGCCGTTCTCGAAGTAATAGATACGGCTGTGTTCGAGAAATCGCCCGACGATGCTTCGAACCGTAATCTTGTCCGAGAGACCGGGCACGCCGGGCCGCAGCGAACACACGCCGCGCACAATCAGATCTATTGTGACTCCCTCTTGCGATGCTCCGTAGAGTTCGCGAATCAGTTTGGTGTCGGTCAGGCTGTTGAGCTTTACGATTATGCGCGCCGGCCGTCCTGCCTTTTGATGTTCGATCTCGCGTTCGATAAGCGCGCTTGTTTGCTCGCGCAGATTGACAGGCGCAACAAGCAATTTCCGGTAGTGAGTTTGCCGCGAGAACCCGGTCAGATAGTTGAACAACTCAGAAGCATCCGATCCGATCTGGTCGTTCGAAGTGAACAAACCGAGATCGGTGTAGATTCGCGCGGTCGACGGGTTGTAGTTCCCGGTCCCGATGTGCAGGTATCGCTGGAGCGTTCCCGCCTCGCGCCGCACGACCAGCGCAAGCTTGCAATGCGTCTTCAAGCCCAGCAGTCCGTAGACAACGTGAACGCCCGCTCGCTCGAGCCGTCTCGCCCACTCGATGTTGTTCTCCTCGTCGAAGCGGGCCTTGAGCTCGACCAGCACCGCTACTTGCTTGCCTCGCTCGCTTGCTTCCATCAAGGATTTGACGATCGGCGAGTCCGGTCCCGTCCGATAGAGTGTCATCTTGATCGCGAGCACATCCGGATCAACAGCGGCCGTGTTGATAAACTCGGCCACCGACGAAAAGGAATCGTACGGATGATGCACGAGGACGTCCTGACGTGTAATCACGTCGAAGATCGAGTCACCTGTGCGCAGGGCCGCCGGAGCCGATGCGACAAGCGGTTTGTCTTTCAGCTCCGGCCTGTCGAGCTTGTAAAGAGCCATCAAGTCCGGCAGGTTCAAAGGGCCGTCGATTGCGTAAACGTCTTCAGCTTTCAGCTTCAGCGAACTCGCAAGATAGCGCACCATCTCGCCCGGCATCGACGAGCTGACTTCGAGCCGCACCGCTGTGCCGAACCTGCGCTTGCGAACCTCCTGTTCGACTGTTCGCAGCAAATCATTCGCTTCGTCTTCCCGGATCTCGATGTCTGCGTCGCGGGTCACCCGAAACACGTGATGATCGCCCACACGCATACCCGGAAACAGTACGTCTACATTGGCGGCGATGAGTTCTTCGAGCAGGATGAATGAGTTGGTGGAATCGGCGATCGGCACAAGGCGAGGCACCAGAGGCGGAACCTTTACCCGCGCGAATCGCGAACCGCCGAAGGCTGTTTGCCCGGCGTCGCCGGCTTCCGGTTCGATCATTACGCCGACGTTGAGGCTCAGATTCGAAATGTAGGGAAACGGATGACCCGGATCGACGGCCTGCGGCGTGAGCACGGGAAATACGTTGTCCATGAAGTAGGCGTTGAGCACGCGGCGCTCTCGATCCGAAAGCGCCCGGTAAGGCGTGAGGATTATCGCTGCGGCCGTAAGCTCCGGGAGGAGGTCGTTGTTCAAACACTTCATCTGGCCGTCGAGCAGCGGGCGCAGCCGTTCGTTGATCAGCTTGAGCTGAGCCGGAGGCGACATCCCGTCCAGCGAAAGCTCGGTGACGCCTTCCTCGACCTGCTCCTTCAGCCCCGAAACCCGAATCATAAAAAACTCGTCCAGGTTTGTAGAGAAGATCGAGATGAACTTCACTCGTTCCAGCAGCGGGTGCGAGCGGTCAAGCGCTTCTTCGAGGACGCGGCTGTTGAACTCCAGCCAGCTCACTTCGCGATTGAAGAGGAGTTGCCGGTTCAAAAACAGGGTCGGAGGCAGCGTGATGTTGCGCGGCTGGCCGCCCTCGTCTCTCCGTTGCTTAAGTGCATCTGTCATTGCGCGCTCTCCACTCGCTGAGCAATTTCAATCTTATTCGCGCCGGGGTCGCGCAGGTAGAACCGTTTCCATCCTGCGATTGGCCGGTCGTCAGGAATGATCTCGACGCCTGCGTTTCTCAATCGTGTCTCGGACTCCGCGAGATCGGCTACGAGATAGCAGATGTGCCGGCGGCTCTCGTTATTCTCGGCCGCCACGTCTTCGACCGAGAGATGGACTTCGACGGAGCCCCGCCGAAACCACGCGCCGCCTAGGGCCTTCAAGTAGCCGGGCTTCGCGATTTCTTCGAGCCCGAGCAGGTCGCGATAAAAGCGCTTCGAGTCTTCCTCCGCCATTCGCGGGACGGTTATTTGTATGTGATTGATTTCGATGATTTCTATTGCCATCGTTGCTATTTTGGCCGCGCTGAACCTGCGCATCGAGAGTATAGCAGCAGGAAAGCGCCTCGCTCTAGTTTGACTGGCTCGATGAATAGAAGTGCTCCGCGGCATCCACTCCCGACGCGCACGAGAACCCTTCCTGCTTAAGCGCGCGATGGAGAGCCGCGAGCACAAGCAGCACATTCTCTCTTGTGCTTCCTGAACCCATGAGCCCGATCCGCCAGATTCGGCCCTTCAACGGCCCGAGCCCGCCGCCTATCTCGATGTTCGAGTCCTCGATCAATCGAGCGCGCACCCTGGAATCGTCCACGCCTTCCGGGACGCACACGGCGTTTAAGCTCCAAAGCCTTTGGCCCGCCGCGACGTTCATTGCAAGCCCCATCGCCTCGACGCCGGCTACAAGCGCCCGATGATTCAGCTCGTGGCGACGCCACCGCGCTTCAAGGCCCTCTTCGTGCACGAGCCGCAACGCCTCCCGCAAAGCATAGTTCATCGAGATCGGCGCGGTGTGGTGATAGGTTCGCTCGCTGCCCCAATACTTCTCGACCATGCTCACATCCAGATACCAACTCTGCACTTTTGAGCGGCGGGCTCGAATTACTTCAAGCGCGCGCTCTGAAAACGTTATCGGCGCAAGGCCGGGCGGCGCCCCCAAACACTTCTGAGTGCCGGAGTAACAAACATCGATCCCGTTGCGATCGACGGCGACCGGGTGACCGCCCAGCGAAGTGACCGCGTCGACTATCAACAGACCGCCGTGTTGATGCGCGAGATCGGAGAGTCCGGTGAGGTCTTGCAACACTCCGGTCGAAGTCTCGGCGTGGACGATCGCAAGCGCTCGCGGTTTGCACGACTCGAGAGCGGCCTCGATATCGCCCCGGCCAATCGCTGTGCCCCACTCGGCTCGAACTGGAATCGGTTTGCCGCCTGCTCTTCCGACGATGTCGTACATCCGTTCGCCGAAGACTCCGTGGATGCAGACGACGACTTCGTCGCCTGGCTCGATGACGTTGACCAATGCGGCTTCCATGCCTGCGCTCCCGGTAGCCGAGATCGGGACCGTCAAACGGTTCTCGGTCTCGAAGACGTACCGCAGCAGTTCCTGAATATCGTCCATGCAGCGAAGGAATAGTGGGTCGAGATGTCCGAGCACGGGCGCCGACATCGCAGCAAGCACGCGGTCATCCACCGGGCTCGGCCCCGGACCCAATAACACTCGCCTGGGTGGTTGAAATCTCTCATAAGCCTTCTTGTGTCTGGCTTGCAGCGTCTGATCCGACATGAGATTCCTCGGTTAGTTAGTCCTCATCAACTCGAGTGCCGCGCTGATCGGTGTGCACAGCGTGATATCGGGCGCGGCTCCGACGTTCCCGGTAACGATACCGATGACCTCGCCTCGGCGATTGAGCGCCGGGCCTCCGCTGTTGCCGTGATTAGCACGGAGGCTGAGTTGGATTGCGTCGTGGCCCACCCGGCTGACGATCCCGGTTGTCAGCGAGGGCTCGATGCGAGTGTCGCTGGTCAGGGCCAGCAAGTCCAGTCCAAGCGGATAGCCAATGACTGCTACTTCGTCGCCCTGGTTTATTCGATCTATCTGGTCCTCCACGCGCCGGACAGCCGGCAGTCCGGTGCGGTCGATTCTGAGAATGGCTACATCAGGATGCTTGCCGAGGGAGAGTTTGGAAACCTCGGCGGTGATGGCTTCGTCTCGCGTCCGGCCGCTCAAGACGACTTCTATCTTTGTCGTGCGGCCGGAGATAATTGACGCGTCGTATTCCCAGGCGCGAACCAGATGGCGATTGGTAACGATCAACCCATCCGCAGTGATCACAAAACCCGAGCCGATCCTGGCCTCCCTGGTCACCGGCTGCCCGTTTCGGTCGAGCGTCTCAAACTCAACGCGCACCAGGACAACCGCCGGGCTGCTAAGCTCGGCAAGTTCAGCGAAGCTCATCTCGTTGTCGCGCACTCGAATCGATGAAGAAGCGAGTATGCCGGCTACTGCGCCGATCGACATCGCGGCTACAAGAGCGAGCATCAACGCGACGTTGTTTCGGTGATTGCTGCGGTTCTGGCGAGAGTCACTGGCGTCGCCGGTCATTCGCCGGAACTTGTCCGCTTGCCGCCCAGAGCTCCGTAACACCGCCGCAGTCGGTTGTTCATCCGAGTCGCTTTCAATTGCGAACCTGACAAGCGGGCCGCCCGCGCCAAACTCGATCAAGTCGTCGTGATGAATCTCGGTCGCTATGACCCGGCGTCCGTTGACCATCGTTCCGTTAGTCGAGCCAAGGTCCACCAAAACATACTGATCGCCGCGGCGTGAGACTTGTGCGTGATGTGATGAAACGCGGCGCTCGTTCTCGCCGACGCTCAGAGCGTTGCTGGATGCGCGCCCGATCGAGATCAGACTGCCATCGAAGCTGGCGCGTTCGCCTTTGTTGGGCCCGATCTGGTAGGTGAAGGTGGCACGCATCTGGATAAGATGAACGTGGAAGCAACTGTAGTCGGTAACGTGCAAGAGGCTCGCTACTCAACTGAAGGATGCTTTACTCATCCGGACGAAAGCGTACTGTATCTTATGGACGGGCACAAGGCGGTGCTCATAATTGTTGACCCTTCCTTTAATTTGACAAGTCATTTCATTGGTGATACGGTGGCCTCGGCAAGTCCCGGAAACATGAAGTAATCAGAGACAAACCAACAGAGTCGTTGTCGATAACCGACAAAGAGAATTGATGGGCCTCACCAGCGCGGAAAAGCTCCGCGAAACAATTGGTAGGTGCCAATGCCTTAAACCGTCCCTAAGAATAACAAGGCAAGACAGCTCAGCCTACAAAACCGAAGTCTGTCTTGCCCCCAACACAACACCCAAGAAAGGAGTGTGCTGTATGTTCAATCTACACAATGCTGACAGGCAACGCAATTCGAGAAATCTGTTTGGAAGGCTGCTGGTCTTAGCAGTTGCAGTTGGAGGGTTGTTGATGCCTTTGGGCACGCAAATCGCCAGGGCGCAGGAGTGCCGCAACTCGACAGACCTCACTATTCAGCAGGTGCTTTCAAGCGCCACCATTATAAAACGCGGTGACCGGGTTTACGACATCAGGCTCCGCCTGAACACCGGTCGCCACGCGATGAACTGCAGCTTTGACATCTGTCCAGACAACGCGGACAGGTACATATTTCGCCCGACACAATCCTCGAACATTGAAGAGGCGACACCATCCGGCGGGTGTTTTGACACGACCTTTACGGTCGTAGCTGTAAACCGTTTCGATGATGTAGTGTTCGGCTTTAGGGTGAAATACCAGCAGGACTTTTTTACCAGCGCACAGCCGGATCCGCGAAGGACGAGGGCCCAGTTGCCGTTTGGGCAAGCAAATCTGGTGGAAGGGGTAACGATTGACCTTACGGAAGAGCTTGTCACTTTATCTGATGGATGATTCTTATTTGGAGAAAGACCGTCACGAATAAGAACGAGCCCCATTGATCATTAGAGCCGGTCGCTCATAGAGTCGACCGCTCGATGGTCAGTGGGGTTGTGAAAGGATCGCAGATGCCCACACATTCTATCGCTCGGATTCTGATAGCAATGATATTCTTCGCCCTAGCCAGCGTTACGGCCAGGGCCGACCGGCGAGAAATCACATTCCCAAGAAGCGATGGAGAAGTGACCGTATGGCCGGGGGATATCGCCTTCGCACACGATGGCCAAGTAGGGTTTACGCTTGTCTATACAAACGCCGGCCGGGCGGCAGTGCTGTTTTCCTTCTCGCCAACTGAGAGCAGGGTAGTTGACGAGTTTGACCTGGCGCCAGATTTTGGGATAGGCAACTTTTTGATTGCGATGAAGGTGCATGCTGAAGCTGGGCTCGTCGTGGTCTTTGGGGCCGATTCCACTGGCATACCGAAGGTGTTGGCGCTCAGTTCCGACCGAGAGGGCCACTTGCGCAAACTTTGGTTGAGTCAGTTTTCCGTGCCCTCGGTCTTTCCAGCCGGCCCTGCTCTAACATTCAATGATGACGGTTCACGCATATATTTCATTTATGATGACCCCGCCCCACAATCGTCATTGCTCTCCCGTGGAGACCGGTTAGACACTGAATCAGGGATCACCGCCAATCAGCCGCGGCAGTCCATCGCATTGCTGTGTGGCGCCTTGCGCTTTCGCGGGCGGGCGCCGCCGCAGCCGACCGCGTCTTCTCCGAGAGCGCTTCGCCTTGCCCTGGTGCGGGCAGAAGATGGTTCGATGGTTGACACATTTGCGTTATCCTTCACCGACACTTCCGGGTCACTATTCTTTAACGAAGTGCGAAATCAGCTCATCGCCCTTTCTGGTGGCATAGCCTATGTGTTTACGCCCGCGAGTAATCGGCTTGAGGTCGAATCAAGTATCGCGGCCGACTTTGATGGGGGAGAGGGTGTGGACATGAGCCAGAATGGGGGCTTTTTGATTGCGCATGCGGGTTATTCACCCCTAACTGCAAAGAGCGGCGTCAACAACTACGTTGTGTACGACCTTGAGCTGAAGAAGGCGCGTACGTTCCTGGTGAATGCAAAACTATTTCCCTTTTCGAATGATTTAGTCTTCCACAGACCAACAAGTACGCTATTCGTCCCGATGAAAGCCAGGCTTACACAGAAGCGAAATGGAACCATTTCGCTAGTATTGGGGGGATTCAGAGAGACTGATATTCTCAACCTGACTGCCGAGGGCGCGTTGACTCTCACGGCTCAAGTTGAGTTGCCCGAATTCAGTCCGGAAAGCTCCGTTATGAATGGATTGTTTCCTTTTAATAACGTGGTCGTATCAAAGACAGGTGCGCTTGCGTTTGTAGCATCTGGGAATGGCCGGCTGTTCACCATCGACACCATTACTGGTGAGATAGTCAATGATGAGCTTATTGATGATAAGCGCTTACTATCCATACATCTGGTAGAACCGCTTAACCTGCTCGCCTTCGGCACCGGGACCAACAAGATTAACCTGGTCGGGATTAGCACAGGCCCGGTGGTTAGTAGTGTATCAATCAAGGAGAGCCGCACAATTGTCAGCGGGAAGAACTTTCTGACAGGTACGCATATCCAGATCAACGGCGTAGATTTAGGTCTAGCGAATCGAAGGGCAGACGATCCGGGTCATAAGATCATCATTAACCTTGGCAAGAAGGACTTTCCTCGCGCCCAAGACTTTTCAGTTGTTGTTGTGAACCGAGACGGATTGCGCTCAGAGCCATTTACCTTTCGGCGCCCGTGATGAGCAGTCAGTAGATCATCCCGGGCTTTCGCAATTAGGGCCTCCTTATCATTCAGCCGATTCCCAGAGATACTTTATTGCGGCGTCAATGAGACCCACATTAGACTCACCGGCGCCGTGAAGCGCGAGGTGGATCAAGAACTCTCGGTTCCCTTCTGCGCCGCGTATCGGTGATTCGATCAAGCCCATCGGTTGGAAACCCATCGCTCGAGTCGCATCGGCGATTTCGCGAAGAACGCGGCGATGCTGTCGTGGATCGGTCACTATTCCACCTTTACCGACTTCGCCTTTGCCAACCTCGAACTGAGGCTTGATCAACGCGACGCAATCCGCTTCGAGTGTCAGACAGGCTAGGAGCGCCGGCAGAATCTTGCCCAACGAGATGAATGACACGTCAACCGTGGCCAGATCGAAAGCAACCGGGAACTGCGTTGGACTGAGGTTGCGAGCGTTGACTCCTTCAAGACTCACAACACGCGAGTCTTGCCGGAGCTTCCACACAAGCTGGTTGTGACCCACATCGACCGCCCAAACACGCGAGGCGCCATGCTGAAGCAAACAATCGGTGAAGCCGCCAGTGGAAGCGCCAACGTCGATGCAGTTCTTACCGGCCGGGTCGATCCTGAACTCACGAAGCGCGGCCTCGAGTTTGAGACCGCCGCGGCCCACGTACCGAAGCGTCTCGCCCTTGATCCGAATCTCGGCGTTTGAGTCAATCGAGTGCCCGGGCTTGTCGGCACGCTGCTCGTCCACGAGAACCTGGCCGGCAAGTACCAGCGCTTGAGCCCGCGTGCGACTCTCCGCCAGTCCGCGGTCGACCAGGACTTTGTCGAGTCGTTCTTTTGCCATGCCATGTTCCACTCGCCCGCGAGTTATTTGCAGGCGTGTCCGTGTCCTGACTTCAACTCTGCGTTTGCTCTGCGGCTCGACGGCTCTGCGATTAGCGGATCTCGAAGGTAACTAGCCGCAGAGCCAACTAACCGCAGAGACGCTGAGCCGCAAAGGTTACGCAGAGAAGACATTCGAATTAACACCTTACAGTTCGCCTGGCTGTCTGAACCGGCATCAATGTGCCGAGACAGCGTGTGACCTCTTGTGAGGTTTTCGCAATCGTTCTCCGGCAATCACCTGGGCGATTAGCTTTTCGGCCGGCCGTGCGCCATTGGCAAACACATACACGTGAATGTTCTCCCGCGACTCGCGCAGGGCTTCAACCTGGCCCGCGTCCTTTAGCCGTGCGATCACCGACATTAAGTATTCCTGCTCGGCCGCACTCATATAGCCGTAATAAACATCGAACGCCAGCCCGGTCGAGTGAGGTGGTGTTGAACCACGCGCTGCGTTTGCGTTCCTCTTCGACAACTCGTGTTGGTACTGCTCGGGCCGCACCAGCGATGAGATTGGCAGCGGTCGGTCAAACTTTTCTTTGTAATCGTGAGCAATCCGAATCAGCAAGTCGCGCGCCTGTGGACGAATGAAGCTGAGAAGGCGAGTCTTGAACCTCTTCATCGCATCCACATCGTTCAGATCGTAAGCCTCACCCTCGAAGTCTCGCGCCAGATTCGAGAGCAGCCGGTGTTCACTCATCAACAACTCGCTCCGCTCGGTGTTCTCGTAGAAAGCGCCCAGCAACCTGCTCTTCGCGACAGTCGAGTTTAGCAACTTGCGCGCTTGCGTGACCTCGTTTAGCAGGGCGGTTCGCAGCGCGCGATCTCTTGCGGGCGCCCGCCGCCGCTCGGCTACCAGGTACGCGAGCCTCGCCTTGCTGTCCTTCACTAAGTCAATCGCACGCTGCATCTCCTGTCCCAGGTCGTCTCTCGTTGCAGCAAGCGATATGTCTTGCCGCGTCGCGCGATCGTAGTGCGTGAACGGCCCGCCGCCAACATTCTGGCCAACGCCATACAGAACGTAGTCCTGACCCAGAGGTTTCATCTCGACAAAGCTACGCTGCTGAATCAACTGCGCAAGGTCCGCGAAGTCGCTGGGAATCGAATCGTTGTGGGCATGCGAGTCGGCTGCTTGAACAGCAAGAAACCTGCGCCGATCGGCATAGTGTCTTAACTCGGCCGGAACCTCGACCAATGCGTTTCGACCCATTGCCTCACCGCGGTCTTGTTCGACTCTGCCAATCGCTTGCTTCCAGGGATCGAGTGTCGCAACACCCGCGGGCGGCGCTGTCACGGTCGCCCGCTTGCAGCCCGCGCAAAGAATTACTGCCATCGCGGACGATGTGATAACGGCGGCGACAATCTTTTCGCGCTGAACGTGACAGCCCATCGATGTGACTCCGCACATAAGCTTATCCGAGTTCAAAACTATCGCGCTATGGCCGGCGTACAGAAGTTGGTGGTCGCTCGACGCACCTGCTCAAACGTGGCACGCCGTCAGAGTGGCCAGCTTGCGAAAGAGTGGTTAGTCGCCCGGCTCCTCGCAAGCTGGCAGCTTGCGCCACCCAGGGCAGTGACAAGAATTTGCGTTGTGGGTAAGCTTTCACCTTGGGAACTCGCCGTTTACTGGAGGAGCACATGTTTTGTCCGAAATGCGGAGCTGAAGCGCTGGATGGTCAGAGATTCTGCAAGTCGTGCGGAACGAACCTGCAGTTGATAAACAACGCATTGCGAGGCGGGGACGGCGGCCAGTCCATCCACGGCGTCGATGTAGAAGCTCTCAAACAAAATGCGATAGAGTTCGCCAAGAGCTGGAAAGAAGGCTGGGGCGGCAGCGCCGGCCCGGGCGTTCACGCAGGAGTGAAGCGCGGCCGAACAACGCGCGAAATAAGAAGACGGGAACGCGAGGAAGCTAAAAGGCGGAACCTGCCGCGCCCGAAAGACTGGATGGCGTACTCCTGGCAACACAACCTCAGGAACGGCCTGCTAAGCTTGTTCTGGGGCGGTGGTCTCGGCGTGCTGCTGTATTATCTCGGCCAGAACGTCGCGAACTCGGATGCTCTCAACGACATTCCGAACCTAACCGCGAACAAGTTGGACGCCATTCAACACGCGGCCAGACTGGCTTGGATGATTTCGGTATTTCCAGTGGTGAAAGGCCTGGCTCAAATCATCTACGCGGCGTTCGCAGAATCAATGAAGACCCTGAGTGATCGCTTCACGGTCCCGCCGGATGTGGATCGAGAACCTTACGTACCGGCCCCCACGGAACCTGCTACCACAAGCTATCCTCGTTTGGACGCTCCACCCGCGAGCGTCACGGAACATACAACGGAGTTTTTCGACCCGGTTCCTGTCGAGGGCAGGCGCGAAAGTCAATGAGGCAGGACCCTGTAGTCTTTTGGTCGCTAGTCTGTCCTGTCGCTTAATTAACCCTTCGGAGGCCACCAACCCACCTGCACCCAAAGCGAGCGAGCTGCCACGATCTCCGGTCGGTTCAATTGAAGGGCAATAACAGTTGCGCGCCCACACGCGGTCAAGCCCAACACTTTCGCCGCATCGTCCCAGTGCCAGGCGAAATGCGTTTCCCATTGTTGCAGGCGTGGATTGAACAATCGAACTTGACGCCGCGTTAACGGATCGCGGGCTTGCGTTCGCACTCCCTTGAACTGATTGCAAGCTGCGCAAGCCAGCCACAAGTTCTCTTCGACGGACGTGCCGCCTTTAGATTCGGGAATGATGTGATCGATGGTCAGGCGATAACCTGCGAAACTCTCAGGGGTCCTGCAATAACCACATCGATAGAAAGCAGCCTCGGCAACCCGCTCTCGCGCCTCGCGCGAGATACGCAGTTTGCGAGTTATCATTATCCAGTTTCCCGCGGCGCTGGTATGGTATGCCCACGAAATTTCAAGAGAAGAAATGCGTAAGACTTGCGCAAGGTAAGGCGATCGGCGTCGTCGCGCAGTCGGGTGAGCGTCGCTCGCTCTCGATCTTTCAATTCGCCGGCAGCCTTTCGCAATAGACTCGCCAACCTGCGTTGATGCTCTGCTGGCAATCGACTGTTCGCAATCTTCAATAACTCGTCATCGCTGAGGGTTTCCATGCTCTCTAGCTCCGGGCGATATTGAGGCGGCACCTTTTCAAGCGAAGGCGTGGCAGCTCTCACAATGCTTGCAAGCGTCCGCTCTAGCGGACTCTTCATACCCTCGGCAGCCCGCTTCACATGCCTGTACACCTCTTCAGGAAGTTCTACCGTTATTGCTTGTCGGCTCATCGCTATACTCTTTCCTCAGGCAACAAACATGGTCCATAACACAACTATTTGCTGTATACCGGCTCGAAGCTGAACTTGCTTGCAACAAAGTCTCTAACCTGCGAATAGATTCCATCGGCGTCGAGGCCGTACTTCGCAAGTAGCAAGCTCTGGCTGGCGTGCTCAATCAACTTGTCCGGGAACCCGAGCCTCAACACGCGCACGTCGCTCAAGTGGTTCTGTTCGAGCAGTTCCATCACCGCGCTGCCGAACCCGCCCATCAGGTAGTGATCTTCGGCAGTCACGATCATTCCATGCGAGCGGGCGAGAGCGAGGATCAACTCGCCGTCGAGCGGCTTCACGAAACGAGCGTTCACCACAGTGGGATTCAAGCCATCCGCCGCCAGCCTCTCGGCCGCTTTCACGCAGTAGCTGACCTCGGAACCGATTCCAAGTATGGCAACGTCAGTTCCGTCGCGAAGAATCTCGGCCTTCCCGATATCGAGAGCGTGAATCGGTTCATCCATCGGAGCGCCGACTCCGCTGCCGCGCGGGTAACGCACCGAAGCCGGACCGTTGTACTCGACTCCCGTCTTCAGCATGTGCCGAAGCTCGTCCTCGTCCTTCGGCGCCATAATAACAAAGCCAGGCATCGGCCGCAGATAAGCAAAGTCCATCAATCCGTGATGTGTCGGGCCGTCTGCGCCCGCTACCCCTGCGCGATCGAGCGCAAATGTCACATCGAGTCCCATCAACACTACATCGTGGAATATCTGATCGTAAGCC
The DNA here is from genome assembly GCA_038040485.1 of Candidatus Onstottus arcticum. Lineage (GTDB taxonomy): Bacteria > Acidobacteriota > Blastocatellia > UBA7656 > UBA7656 > Onstottus_B > Onstottus_B arcticum. The sequence continues at coordinate 73,395 of JBBPIE010000025.1, read as the reverse complement.
CGTTGCAAGAACGTCGAATAAATCGCGGCAATAGGCTTCAAACCCTCGGTCGCCATTCCAGCCGCGAAGGTCACCGCGTGCTGCTCGGCGATGGCGGTGTCAAACGTGCGATCCGGGAACTCCTTCATTACCTTGCTCAGACCCGTGCCGTCGGGCATCGCTGCGGTGATCGCGACGATGCGATCGTCTTCTTTCATCAAATCAATCGTGGCTTGCGCGAAGACCGCGGTGTAAGCGGGCGCCGACGCGGGCTCCTTTATGAACTTGCCGGTTGCGATTTCGAACGCCGACGTTCCGTGCCACGCGGCCTTGTCGCGCTCGGCCGGTTCGTAACCTTTGCCCTTAACAGTCAGCGCGTGAATCAACACCGGGCCTGTCTCCTTCTTCGCTTCCTCGAGAGTCGCAAGTATCGAGTTTATGTCGTGGCCGTTGATCGGGCCCAGATACTTGAGCCCAAGCTCTTCCCAAAGCGCGCCGGGTATGAACGCACGCGTCAGCGTATCCTTCACGGCCTTAGCCCCCGAGAGCATCATCTCGCCGAAGGCCGGGATCACCTTTAGCCACTCCTCCACCTCGCTCTTCAACTCGTTGTACGGACGTGCGCCGCGGATTCGGTTCAGATAGCCGGCAAGCGCTCCGACGTTTGGCGAGATCGACATTTCGTTGTCGTTGAGCAGGATGATCATCCGTTTCTTCAAGTGACCAACCTGATTGATTCCTTCGAGCGCCATTCCGGCCGTGAGTCCGGCGTCGCCAATGAAAGCAATCACATTGAAGTCTTCGCCTTTCAAATCGCGGGCGGCCGCGATTCCCAACGCGGAGGAGATAGATGTTCCGGCGTGCGCAGCGTTAAACACGTCGTACTCGGATTCCTCGCGCCGCAAGAACCCGCTGAGCCCTTCATACTGACGGATGGTCGGAAACTGGTCGCGGCGGCCGGTGATGATCTTGTGAGAATAGGCCTGGTGACCGATGTCGATGACCAGCTTGTCGCGCGGCGTATCAAAGGCGTAGTGCAGCGCCAGGATAAGCTCGACTGGGCCGAGACTCGCGCCAGTGTGGCCGCCGATCTTCGACAGCGTCTCAATCATGTACTCGCGCAGCTCATCCGCAAGCGGTTGAAGGCTCGATTGCGGAAGCCGCCGGAGGTCCGCCGGGTCGTTGATCTGTTCTAGTAGTGTCATGGCTATGATTGGTCTCCAAAGTATGTCAGTCAGGTAACTGGTAGAAGGTGAGCATAGCTGGCGTCAAGATGTCCTTGCAACGATAAACCGGGCTATGTCCTCAAGTACACTGGTGCCAAGCCGCAGGCTCGAAACGATCTCAACGGCTTCTCCTACAAGCTCTCGAGCTCGCCGCTCGGAGGCCGGAATTCCGTGCACCGAAGGGTAGGTCGCTTTGTTGGCGGCTTGATCCTTGCCGGGTGTCTTGCCTAGTTGCTCGCTCGTGGAAGTAAGGTCCAGGATGTCGTCGGCGATCTGAAACGCTAGTCCGATTCGTTCACCGTAAGCCCTCAGCTTGTCGAGCTGTTCTTCGCTTGCGCCCGCGATGATCCCTCCGATGACGACCGGCGCAGTGATCAGCGCTCCGGTCTTCGAACGATGGATGTATTCGAGAGTCGCCGCGGCGACCTGTCTGCCTTCGTTTTCGATATCGGCCATCTGGCCGCCGATCATACCGTCAACCGATCCAGCCGCCGTTGCGATCTCGCGGATGACTCGAACCTGCCTGGCAGCGTCACGGTGTGGAGCATCCGACGCAAGGACCCGAAACGCCTGGGTCAATAGCGCATCGCCGGCCAGAATGGCAACGGCCTCGCCGAAAGCTTTGTGACAGGTGGGCCGTCCGCGTCGCAAGTCGTCGTTGTCCATCGCTGGAAGGTCGTCGTGAATCAACGAGTACGTATGAATCATTTCGATTGCGCACGCAGCAGGCATCAGGTCGTCAGTTGGCGCGCCTAACGCCTCGCCGGCCGCGAGCGCGAGCGCCGGGCGCAACCGTTTGCCACCGGCCAGCAAGCTGTAACGCATCGCTTTGTGGAGCTGCCGCGGCTCGACATCTTCGGTCGGAACGAGACATTCAAGCCACGCGTTGATTTCCACCGCACGCCGAGCGAGATAGTCAGTGATGGTTTCCGCCGAAGTCATTCTTCTGTTTCTTCAAACGGGGTTGGAACATAAGCGCCGTCGCTGCCCTTGAGCAAGATTTCGATCTTGCGCTCTGCCTCATCCAGTCGCTTCTGGCACTCGCGCGAAAGTCGAACACCCTGCTCGAACAGCTCCAGCGAGCGATCCAGCGGCAAGTCGCCTCCCTCAAGCTGTTGCACGATTCGCTCCAGCTCCTCGAGCGATGATTCGAAACTCTTTTCTGGTGTCATTCCTTCCACATCCTGTAATGACCGATTATCTTCCATGCCATCACCACGTCCTCGATCTTTGCGCCCGCGCCGATGTTGTGAACGACCAGATAGTTCGGCGTTCCCTCGGCGACCGCGTCGATGACAAGGCCAATGTGAAGCAAGTGGTTGTCGAGTTCCCACGCAACGACATCACCCGGCAAGTAGTCCGCCGGTTGCTTTGTGATCGGGACGGACTTGCCGGCTCTCTCAAAAAACGTCATCAAGTTTGGCACGCGCCGATGATCGATGTTTGAATCCGGCTTGCGAGCGCCCCACCTGTCAGGGTACGCCGGGAAGTGTTTCTCCATGTCCTCGTGGATCTGTTTTTGCAGGTCGATTCCCGCGCCTCGGAATGCCCTGACGACTACATCCGCACAGACGCCGCGCTCACGAGGCACATCGCCGCCAGGATAATCCAGTTTCGTATAAGAAGGGTCGTACTCAAAGGTGTACTGCGTTTGTTCGATGGCCGAGTCGACTGTCTTCCTTATCTGGGGATTGGCCGACACCGACTTCCGGTTTAGGTTTTCCGCCGTCGCTCTTGCTGACGCTTTTCGGGCAGAGGCGCCAGACACGCAAGCTGAAAGCGCTCCCGCCATAGCGATAACAAGCCCGAGAGCAAGAAAGCGTTGAACGTTAACGTCGCGGTTCTGAGTGCACACCCCTATGCGTTGACGTTCGTCTAGCGGAGTCCTCATCACTGCGTCCTCGTGCGCCAAGCCGAGTGTCTCGTTGAAAGCTTGCATGTTTGATGACCGCAGCCGGGTCTCTATTCCTTGACTGCGGCGAAACTGCCGTCACTGACCTTTACGTTAACTCGGCTGCCGCTTTGCACATCGTTCGCGCGTTTGATGACTCGCCCGCGCTCATCGAAAGCTATCGCGTACCCTCGCGCCAGCACTGCCAGCGGCGACAGCGACGTGAGTTTGCCGGCCCCAACCGCCAGCCGTTCTTTGCCCTGGTCAAGCTTCGTCCGGACGTTTGCGTTTAGGCGTCCGGCGAACGAACTCAGGGCGGCGCGCTTCTCGATCAACGCGCGCCGCAAATCAGCCGCGCTCAGCCGCAGCGCCAGATCACCCAACCCTGCGCGCCGAGTCTTGACCGATCCGCGCAGCAACGACTCCAATGAATGCGTAGCATCATCCAGTCGCTGAGACGTGTTTCGGATCTTCATCTGAACGCTGTCGAACGCGCGGCTCGACTCGAGTTCCGAGACCCGGCTCCGAAGCTCCAGCACCCTGTAGCGAAGCGCGCGGTTCAGGTCCGACTGAAGTCCGGCGATCCGCGCGCTGATCTCGTCGTGCGCAGAGGCAACCAGCTCGGCTGCCGCTGAAGGCGTCGAAGCGCGCAAGTCGGCTACAAAGTCGGCGATCGTGAAATCCGTTTCGTGCCCGACCGCCGAGATGATCGGTACGCGCGATTTGACAATCGCGCGAGCAACGCGCTCATCGTTGAAGCACCACAAGTCCTCCATCGACCCGCCGCCTCGGCCAACGATTATCACGTCGACTTCCGGGCGCGCACTCAGGAGCTTGATCGCGTGCGCGATTTCGAGCGCGGCCCCTTCGCCCTGAACGCGGGCGGGTGCGATCAACACACTGACGGCTTCGTTGCGGCGGCGGATCACCCGGACGATGTCGCGCACCGCCGCACCCGTCGAGGAGGTAACAACGCCGATGCACCGCGGAAGCAACGGAAGCGGGCGCTTGCGCTCGGCGTCGAAGAGCCCTTCCGCTGCGAGCTTGCTCTTCAACTGCTCAAACGCAAGTTGAAGCGCGCCAACGCCGACAGGTTCCAGATACTCAACTACAAGCTGGTACTCGCCGCGCGTCTCGTAGACCGACAGCCGCCCACGCGCGCTTACGCTGAGGCCGTCCTCAGGCGCGAAGCGGATCAGCCGGTTCTGCATTCGAAAGCACGCGCAGCGGAGCGCTGCACCTTCGTCCTTCAACGTGAAGTACCAGTGTCCCGAGGTGTGCCGGCGAAAGTTGGATATCTCGCCTTCGACCAGAACCTGGACGAAGCTGCTCTCCACCAGCGTCTTGAGCCGCGCGGTCAACTCAGAAACGCTGAGCGCGCGACGCTGCTGCATCAGTTGTTCAAGAAAGGTCAGTTGAGACATCGGGGCTTTCGGGAGAGCAATGTCGGGCAAGCCAGGCGTCGCTGCTCAGGCTCATTCTTCTTCCTCGACGCCGAGCCGCTCGAGTTCCTTTTGAAGCTTTTTCCAATCGAAAGGTTTCAGGCTAAAAAGAGTGCCGTCTATGTCGAAGGTTGGGACGATTCGCCTTCCGCCGTTTACGCTTTCGACTACGCGCGCGCCTTCGCCCGATGTGGAAATGTCGATCTCTTCGTAGAAGATTCCCTCATCGTCAAGAAACTGTTTGGCCTGATCGCAGTCCGCGCTCCAGCTCGTCGTGTAGACTTTGACTTCAGGCATTCTTGATTCTCCAACGTTACTTCTTTCAGCGTAGCCGGTATCTTACTACGAGCGCTCACGAGTTTAAAGTTTCCAACAGGCAGCGCGTCGTTTGTCGCCAAGCGAAGCTGCGGTATAATGGCGCACCGAGGTGGTACCATGTCAGATAAGAAATCGTTCCTTTCATCGTTGGCTCGCTCGTTATCAGTTCTGTTGGTGCTCGCCGTTGTTCTTGTCGGCACCGGCTACGGCCAGGATCCGTCGGGCCGGCCAACTCCAAAGGGAAAGAAGCCGCCGAACAAGAAGGCCGCTCCGCCAAAGGGCGAGCCTCAGCCTCTCACTATAACGCTTACCGTGCTGAGCGATCCGCCGGCTAGCGAGGTCTTCCTGAACGGGCAATCACGCGGAGTCACCAACGACGAGGGGAAAATCCAAATCGAGAAATTGCCGCTCGCTCAGTACAGCGTCGAGGTTCGCAAGGACGGATACCGGCCTTTGCTACGGCGCTTTCAAGCTGGCGCCGATAGCCCGACGCTGGTCTTCAAGCTCGATGCCGACATCGATAGCTATGTGAAAGAGTTCGATTCACTGATGGCTGCGGGTAAGCTTGCGGGTCCTGAGACTCCCAACGCGATCGAGTTTATCGGAAAACTCGGGAAGCAATTCGGCGAGCGGCCCGAGATCTTGCGTATGCGGGGTGTGCTTGCGGCGAGGCTCGCTGAGCCCGCGATGGCTGTGATCAACAGAACCGTCACAGACGCCCGTGGCATCGGCCGAAGTGAAATCGTGCGCACCCTCGACGGATTGATCAACTCGATCGCTCTCAAGAGCGACGACAACCGGGTTCAAGCTGAAGCGGCTTATCTGAGGGGAGTTCTCTCGTTACAAGACGGGCCAGTGCCCGGTGATGCGGGTCAAGCTGGAGGAGATGCTCAGGGCAAGAACTCTGGATCGAACGCGCGAGCCGAGTTCGAGAGCGCGTTGAAGTTCGATGAGGCTTTTGCTCCTGCGCGTTATCAGCTTGGAGTGGTGATGTTGGGTGCGGGCGATGTGGCTGGCGCGGAGGCAAACCTCGTGAGAGTCACGCAGGCAGAGCCTCGCTGGCAGTCGGCTCACACGGCGCTCGGTACGGTCTACTACGGCGGAGCGAAGTTCAAAGAAGCGATCGACGCTTACCGCAGGGCGATAGCAATTGATCCGAAGTGCGCACCCGCTTACGCCGGCTTGGGGCTGGCGCGCTGGGCCAAGGGCGAGAAGGATGGAATAAAGGACATCGAACGAGGAGCCCAGATCGATCCGTCGAGCGCGCTTCCGCATTTGAACCTCGGCATAGTTCTTTCGCAGTCGAAGAGCAAGAGAGATCTTACTCGGGCTGAAGAGGAGTTGAAGAAGGCCATTCAGCAAAACGGCAACAACATGGAATTCCCAAACCGCATCGCTGAACAGTTGCTGGCCGACGTGCAGAAGCGTAAGAAGTGAGGGTGCGAACCACTCGATGTTGAAGACTTCAAACTGACTTCGACCATGCCGGGCCCAGGTTATTGCTTCCGATCGCGTCGAACTTGCGGTCTAGCGTCGTTTTCGGGGCTCGACTTCCCATTCAGAAATCAAGTTCTTAGCCTTCGCTCGGCCGACTCGTACAACGAACTTTAATCAGTCCTCCCAGAATCGCTGACTGTTAAGGGGAGGGCGCAGTTGGTGGCTAGAGGCACCACAGCCCAATCCCCGTTTGCGCGTCGCTAAGACTCAATTCACTCGGTATCATCGCGTTGGCGCTCACTAGCAGCAAGCCCAAAAAGAACCCAGACGTGGCGGAAGTCTTCGATGTCCTGGGCAAGCCCGTCTAACGCTAAGCCGGCAATGCCACTCCACAGCGCGATATCGGTAGCCCGCTTTCTGTTGCGCCAGAGACACGTCAACATCGCAGCGAACGCAACAAGTGCGGGCAGCCCAATCGTTGCCGCGATGTTGATGGGCGTGCAATGAGAATCGAACGAGCCACCACCATATTGGCCCGGACTGGTTCCCAGCCCGGTCCCAAAAAGGGGATGCTTTGCGAGCGTGGCGAGAGATGAGTAAGCGGCCTGGTAGCGACTTGAAGCGGCGCTCTCAAAGTGGACATCGAGAGGATGGGTTGGATTGATCGAGGGTTTCCAAAGAGTCAGCGAGATGATTATCCCCACGAAGCAAGAAGCGCAGACAGCGGCGGCTACTCGGCGACGCGGGGTTCGCGCCCAGCGGATCACTGCGGCGAGCGCAAAACCCAGGATACCTCGCGAGAATGTCAGGCAGACGGTAATCCAAAGAGCCGCGAGTGTGACTCGGCGCAACCAGGCGGGCATCTCGACAGAGGGCTGTGTGACAATCGCCGAAGCAAAGATACAAAAGCTCGCCAGGAGGTTCGGGTTGTAGGTGCCGGCTTGCACGCGCGCATACCAGCCTGAAGGTTCAAGCTCGCCATATATACCAATCAGGCGTGAGTTTATCCCCACGTAGAAAAACAACAGACCTGCGAGCGCTACAGCCGCCGTGACCAGAGAGGTGATAGCAATAGCTCGCCGAATGCTGCGCGAGAGGCCGGGTCTCGATGCGAGGTCGGAGGTAATGAACGCGAGCGTGCCGAGCTCGAAAACACCCAGGAGTTTAGGCGCGGCGGCTCGAGGGTCAGGCGCTGCGAACAGGAAGGAAAGGAAGGCGAGTAAGAGGTAAACGGCGAGCGCTACGTGAGGCGGCCTCACGCGCGGCCAGGCCCGCAGTTGCCGCCGTTCGAGCAGCCATGCCACCGCGGCTGCCGCGAAGACCGCGTCGCTCCACTGCGCATGTTCGTGAAGCCATGGAAACGGGGGAAACCACGTCCAGGGTAACAGAACGAGTGAGGCAAGGTAGAGAGTTAATACTGCACGGGTCAGGGAACGGGGCCGAGGACCAAAAGCCACTCTCCCCATGACCGGATCTTCTTTCACTTATTGGATCGCGACCTCGTCCGCAGTTCTCCTTAGTCCAGAGTTAAGCTCCTTTGCGCCGCTTGAGTTTACGTACCGAACAAGAATCATTCCTATCGCTAAGGAAGACGCAACGCTGACGATTGTCATCATGAGAGTCAACAGAGACGGCGACGGAGTCCCGCTGTGAAACGGCCTGGCCAACGCGGTTGATAGTCCACCAACCGCCAGGAGGAAAACAAACCACCGATCTCGGGCTAAAGCATGTGCCGTAGCAACAATGCAGACGAAGGGCACCGTCACAATTAGACTGCGAACCCAATCCCCTAACAACAAAACAGGCAAGGTGGCCAGAACGATCGCAAAACTCGCCTGGTCCACAGACAACTTGACCCGCCTCATGCGGCTATAAAAGAGGGTGCACAGCGCGATGAAAAAGGCCGGCCAAACAGCGCACCAGGACCACAGGTATATAAGCTTTCCATAGTCGGTGATTCCTCTGAGGCGAAAAACCGACAATTGGTACTCAAACATCATGTGAAACGCGAACGCATTCCAGCTTGGGAGTCCGGGACCCGAGTCAGACTGACGCGTGATCACCAGGATCAGAAGCGTAACGGCTGGAGGGATCAACCCCAAAAAGGCGAACTTAAGGAATCCGCGACGATAGGCATGAAACGCCCAGACAACACCTAACACCAGACCGTACTCCTTGGTTAGTGTGGCTGCGCAAACTAGAACAAGGGCGACTACCAGGTGGCCTGCATCCAAAGCTGCGATCGTCAGGCAGACGAACAGGAGCAAGATTGGATCGACCAACACCGGCGTGTAGCCGAAGGTCACCGCCAGCGAGCACCCGAACACGAGCAGCACAGCAGCCTGCCACTCGTCGGTACCGCCGCGTCTGCCGATGATCTTCCGCAGTAGGAACAAGGACCCCAGAAGCGAAGCCGGCGTCAGCAGATCGAATACCGTCGAAGCTGATAACCCTGTTGCGGCCGACATAAGAGCCGCAACCGACGACGATAATATCCTGGTGTTAAACGGCACCGCGACTTGCTGACCCTCAGAAATCTGCAAGTACGCCCAGCTATCCAATATCCGATGGTTAAGCCCGCCTCCAAGGAAGAAATGCACAGCATACAGCGCGCTGGGAAAGAATAGTGCAAACCATGGGAGAGCTCTGACCCAGGACGCTTGACTGCGGCGCTCCTCTCGATCCAAGTCACCGGCTGGGCCTGCAGTTACCACGCTCTGCATAGTCTGGTATCGCTGCCGAGGGACTGTCGTAATCTCAAGCTATTGATTGACTCGCTGTCGGGGCTGGTTGGGAATCAAGAAAGATGGACTTAAAGAGGATTGAATTCCGTATGGCCTCGTATAACTCTTCGTGCTTCTTCCCTAAGGCGCGCCCATCTGTGACTGAGAACTCTTCCTCAAAAGCGGCTCTTGTTTCCTCAGGGTTGAGACCTTCGAGCAAGCATTGAAAGACGAATAAATAGTCCTCATCATAGTCGCCGATTCCCAGCACATTTGGCTCCGACGACTCTGGTCTCTCCAGCGCTGTTCGACTAGCGACCCAAGATCCTGAAAGAATTGCATAACAAGCCTCAATGTTCCTTGGAGTTCGTGAATCGTGCTTCGGACGTGTGTGTGTCGGCACGTCCGCTAGAAATCAGCCAAGCTCTCCGCCAGTTTCTCTCGCATGCGTTCGATCAATGCCGGATCGGCGGTGCTCATCAGATTGTGCATCTCACCCGGATCGCTAGCCAGCTCGTATAATTCTTCCCCTCGGACCGGGTGCTTGAGGTACTTGTAGGTTGCCCGATCGGTTCGGAAAACGACGGCATATGTTGCAGGATAGGTTCTGGTTTGATGAAAGCTATATCGTTCCGAATCGGAACCAAGCAAGGAGTGCCCTTGCCAATTCGATGGTATCGCGAGACCCAGGCGGTCAAGTACAGTCGGCGCTATGTCAATCTGCGTAGCATAGTTCAGATTCGTATAATGCGTTTCGGGATCGTCATAGATTAAGAGGGGGATGCGAATATACTCCTGATACAGATCATTGACGTGGCCATAGAGAGAACGGTCGCGCTGGCCAAGCGCTTCACCGTGGTCAGCGAGGATCAATACCAGACTCGTGTCCAAGTAGCCTTTTTGCTTCAAGCTCTCAAATATCCCCTTGATGATCGCACCCCTTGCTCGTCGTAGTCTTTTTTTGATTTCGATCGGAGAAAGGACTGGAAACGAGGGAAGAGTGAATCAGTGCTGCTTCTCGGATGGACTCGGCGCGCGACCGGCAAACACCGACTCTGCGGTCTAAGCTTGCCCGTCCCCAAAAGCTAACGGGGCACCAGAACCCTGACGCACTTGCGGTAGATTGGGCGCGACACTCCGCACGACTACACCTTTGCGCGCGCGTCGCTTTGGCCAAACATGCACAGGTTCTGGGTGCCCCGAAGCAAGAGAGCACCAACCGGATTTGCCAGGCGCGTCTTTTCATGCGCCTCCAGCCGGACCGATCACCGTGTGTCAATCGGCTGGTGGCGCGTCCTGGAATCCTCTAGCCCGATGAACAAGGCGCGGCAGCGCTTGCAGCCGTGCAAAGTGCTCCTGTGCAAGAGGTATCGATTAAACCGCCGGGGCCGGGAGGACAACCTGGAGTTGCGCACACACACCCCCGTTGCGGACCTCCGCAATTGCCGGTGCAACAGGTGTCCGAAACGCAGCCGATTGGGTTGTCTTGCTGGTTGCATTGACCACAAGCAATCTTTTTAGCGAAGACTGTTATGGACGCTGCCATAACTGCTGTCGGGGCAACGAGCGATATGACTGTGGGAATGACTATCATAGCTCCCAACCTTCTTATCATCCGTCGTCTCGACAAGCCGTCATCGACTGGTGACTTCAACTGTCCGTCCAACAGATCGGCCTTGCGCAGCTTGTCCAGGGTGTACCAGACCACCCGTTCGTCAAGCGGTGATCCAGCCTCCTGTTCAAGCAGACGCGCTAGCTCGGTGACGGTCGTCTCGCCATCGCAGTGATTCCAAACAAAAGCAGCCGTCTTGTTTAGGCAGTGAGCCTTATGGCGCTTGAGGTCGTAGACCACTACCTCATCTGGCAGCTCTTGCACCACCAACTCCTCGTGCCGGGCCAACGCCGCCTGGTTGTTAAGTGACCCATTTTCCATTTTCATCTCCTTACTCCAAGGTTGGTACTTCTTGCGAATACAAACTAGCTTCCCTGTGATCTAACTAGGTGGTCGAAGATAAGCTCTGCGGTCTGCCTAGCTTCGCCACGCACACCCTTCAATGAAACCGCGTCTCCTACTGCCTTCTGCAGTGCTGTGATCACCGCTTCGGGCTTTCGTCTTGCGGGTATTGTGTTGTTAAGCAACTCCAGCATTGCCTGTCCTGGTGACATCAGGCGCGGATGCCATTCTTTCCCGGGCGCATACCGGCTCACGACTATCAGGCTCACGGGCAATGGCGTAACGCCTACGCTTCCCCCAAGCTCCTGGGCCGAAATGTTGCTCTGCTTGTTCGAATCAGGTTGTCTAACTGCCAGCGGGGTTGGATAAGGGTGCACCCTTCCGTGCTTATCCAACACGGCGTATTCGTCAGAGTAGTAAGTGGCTCCCGCCCGCACCAGTTCCGCAACCAGGCTGGTCTTTCCGCTGAAACTGCGACCAGGAATGACTATTCCCTTCCCCTGCCATTCAACGGCGCCGGCGTGGACAAAAACCCTCCGCTGGGCCATCTCAGCAACATATATTTTTAGCTGCTTATCAAAAGCTTCCAGGATCAGATCCAGGTCGGTCGAATTGGCAACTATCTGCTGATCTTCAAACAACTGATGCCCCAACCGCCCACGCTTTCGTAATCCGGTCGTCCCGACGCGCACCGAGAACACTCTCTCGAGAGGTGACGACGAGGAGGGGCGCCAGATGTTGGGAATTCTCGCCAGAAGTGAATCCAAGATTCTTGGTTTATTAGTCTGGATTCCAACCCGAACACCATAAGCAACCAGAGACCGCGCAGCTATCCAGGACGAGCGCCAGCTTTCGTCGGCAGTAGGGTTGATCTTTCGGGTGTCAGGCAACATCTAAATCCCTATGCTTCGGCGCCATAAAGAGCTTCAGGCAACTGAAGCGCGACCGGCAATTCCGCTTTCGGCAGACCGATAAGAGCTCGAACATTGTCAGCTCGAATCGCCAGGCTTGATGCGATCCTACCTTCACTGTCAATCAAAATTGCAGAGGGCGTAAACTTGGTTCCGAACAGCGGAGCAATATCAAATGCCGGGTCAAGTAACGTCATCGACTTGAAGCGCTTGCCTCCGGCCTTGATCGCCTTCGGTTCCCCGCTGGCAACAAACACGAGGTTTGGCGAACCTGCGGGCGGCTGCCCCTCCCACGCCAACAGGTCATCCGACAGCGTCTTGCAAATCTTGCAACGCGGGTTCCAGAAGAGTAGGAGCGTGGGATTGCCCCGCAGATCCTCGAGCCTCACTAACTTGTCGGATACGTCTTTAAGTTCAAACCCGGGGGCCGGCTCACCTATCTTTCTTACTGCATAGTTGAGGGCTACCTGAGGAATGTGAACGTTAGCGCCGTCCTCGTCCTGACCGGTATTCTGCAACTGGCCCGAAGAGATAAGGTTCCTCAGCCACTGTCGGATCGCACCGTCCCCCAAGCTAAGGTGACTAGCGATTCGCCCATCCGGATTGATCAGGACCGCAGCGGGAGACCACTTCGCCTGGTAATTATCTGACACCTCTGAGGCGTCATCGACTAATAAGTCATTAATCTCGTACTTGGCCATTTGAGAACGGTTGTCTTCGAGGGTCCCCTTGCTCACAACCGCGACGGTTAGCCGGTCGGCATAGTCCTTCTGCCAAACCCTCACCACCGGCAACAGGACTTTACAGCCCCAACAGTTTGGACTTGCAAAGACAAGCAGCACAGACTTGCCCGATTCAAGAAGAGCGTCGAGCGAGATCGCATCACCGTTGACCGTGGACAGAGAGAATTTCGGGGCCATAGCGCCAATTGGCAATCCCTCTTGCGGGGGAGCTGCAGCTTTGCGCACGAGGGTACTACTTGGTTCACCGTCCTCGTTCACAGCAATCCTGACCGCTTCAATCCCGGTCAGCAGTTTTGCCTGCTGCTTTACAATTCGATTCAGAAACAGAGTCGCGGCTGCGACCAAACCAATCAAGCACATACCAAGAGCGAGAAACGTCACATCTACGGGTCGCAGGTCACCCAGCCAACTAAGCGCACTCAAACCAGGATTATTTCTTCCCTGCGCAACCACTAGTCCGGCTACCGCTACCAGCCCTAAATCGCGGACCAACGTAGTCCGACTCACCGGTTCAGAATGAAGCTTTCCGAAGCAATGACAATTCGGGGACCGCCCGCGGGCGAGATTGATACCGATCGCGAACGTGAAGATCGATAGCATCGCGAGCGCGGCAATTGAACCCCACCACGCTGTACTCAAAGGGACCAATGCCAGCGCTATTACAATCTCTATGACTGGCAGACACAACGCAAGCGGTGTCGTCAGCCATCCGGGTACTCCAAAACCGGCGAACGCGTGGCGCGAGCCAGCCTGGTCAACGGCTTTCGCAACTCCAGATGTCCCGAAGATCAAAGCCAGAACGAGCCTGGCAACTAACAACACAACCTCCATATTCTGACTCTCCCAGTTATCCCTTAAAAAGAACTCCGTCTGCTGATCATCCCTGGCAACTGAAACAGAAGCGCCGCACTGCGCGAAACTACATGGCCGAGCTGAAAAGGCAACCTCGGTGCGTCATTGAACGAGCCTCGGACGCTTGCGGTTGCCTCAATCGGATTAGGCCAATGCCGTGGCAGCTCACCCAGCAGGCCCCGCCACATCCGAAAAGGACTGCGCAGGTAGACTGCAACCTGCGCGGGAAAGGCATAAGGGATTCCCCATTCCTTCAACACTGCTGGCACCATCCATCGCGGCAAGTTCCTGGCTCTTTCCGCTATTGGGGTCCCTTCAACCTTTGCTCCTAACAATTGGTGAGCCAGCCCGATGACACAGGCGACCCAATCGGCCTGTCGGCGCGAGCCAGCGAGGCATCGATCCCAATCGAAACCATCGCCCCGCGTCTCCAGCAAAAGGCCAATGTCGCACAACCACAAAGGGCGCACTGCCCCGTGACGTAAGAGGTGCACGCAAAGCAGGCGCAAGTGATCCTCCGCGCTCGGAACCCGAACTTCCAACCCGTCGAGTTTCACCAACTCTGAGTGCGCGAACATATCTTCCGTCTGCTTGTCGTAGAATTTGCCGAAGCCGACGTGCAAATCTACGTCGCATTGCAGGATGTCCGGCCTCTTCAAAACGGCCTCAGCGCGCGCGTAATGATCCGGCGTTACACACAGATCCAGATCGGAGTATGGCCGCATACCCAATTCCGGGTAGAGCCTTGCGATCGCCCATCCCTTTACTAATAAGGGGTCAACACCGACGGAACGCAAGAGCGGAATGACCTGCTTCAAGTTGCGGTGGTGGAGCGCCGATTGAAGGGATTGGTATCGGTAGGCTTGCCTTAACTGGCGCACAAACGGCAAGTCCTTAAGGACAGTTTCGCGTACTCGACACCAAGCCAATCCACCCGCGCCTGACCGTACCAACAACTCCGCAACTTCATCCGTTTCTTCGGCTGAAGTGCTCGGGCCCGGGGCACACGATCGCCACGAGCCAGCAAGTAGCTCGGCTATTATTCTGCCGCGCTCCCCCCTCGACTCCGAGCGTGGCTCATTCTTAAACACTGATACCGGTATCTTCAAAACATCGCCCTCAGCGGTGTGTTTGGCTGCCCGAGAATCTCGAGCCAGCCTTCGTCTGGTTTCCAGCGTAGAAATCGCTAAAGCAGTTTCAAAATGGACTCGACCATTTCATCGGCTTCGCCTCGCACACCTTTAAGAACCGTGGCTCCCGAGACGGCTTGCCCGAGCATCCGCAGCATGACCTCGGGGGACTGGTTTAAGGACCTCACATTGCCAAGCATTGCCAGCGCCGCCTGACCCTGCGACAACGATCGCGGCCTCCATTTTGCGCCTTGCCGGTATTCACTTAGTAATACGAATCCGATCGGCAAGGGCTTGTTCCCCGTCCGCGCCCTCTGCGCCTCAATCGGCCGCTGCCGAGGTCTTTCGCCTTCCCCCGGACGGCTTTGTCGCTCCCACGGATACGGATGGACCCGGCCATGCGAGTCCAACACTGCAAACTCATCAGAATAGTAGGCCGCTCCGGCCCGCAAAAACGCCGTTACCAAACTGGTCCTTCCACTGAAATTCTTCCCCGGGAGAACGATGGCTCGCCCGTTCCATCCCACCGCACCCGCGTGCAAGAACATTCTCCGTTTCGTTGCGGCAGCCACGTATGAGTGCAGATCAATTTCAAATTCATAAAGCAACTGATCAAGATCCATGGTGCGAGCCAACCGCTCAATACCCTTGTACAGAAGGTTGAATCGCCGAATGTTCGATTTACCCGGCGCCCAAGGCGCCATTATCGAGTACAAGCTGTCAACCACATTCGAGCCCGCCAGTTTCCACCCGACGGGCAAGCGTTCACTCACGTGCTCTAACATCGACGGATCGTTCGAGCGAATACCAATCCGGACCCCATAAGAAACGATGGCAACACCTGCCGCCCAACCTAGGCGGTCAATTTTCTCCATTCAGGCCGAAGTTTGCCTCAAACGAGGCATCACCATGTCGTTTGACTGTGTGCTCCTTACCACCGATTTTAAACCTATACTCAAAGCTCAAAGGCTATTTACCATCGACCACTTACAGTTTTTTGCTGCCTGCGGGTATCGGGGGCAAAAGCACCTCGAACCGGACCGGTAGCCGGCCATGCTCGAAGGGACCGCATCGGAAGTATCACCCTAAGCCAGCGACCCCTAGGCGGAACTATCTGGCGATGCCCACGTGTCGGGGTGTAGCGCGTGTCGCCTAAAAGCACGTCTTCGCTGACGACAATCAGGGCAGCGGCGGACTGATGGGCGGCTCCTCTTCCCCTACGGGGCCGTGGCCGAGCACTTCCGCCACTGGAAAGATGATCGCGGCTAGCGGAAGGAAGAAGATGACCGGGAAATGCGACTCATCGCAGTAGACCTTGAACACGGCGTCGCCCGTCGTGCTAACGGTCTTCGCATTGTCGAAATCGCGGTGATCGCCAGCGTCCAGGATTTTCTCTTTATCCGCGCCGTACTTGACCAGCACTTGACCCTTCTTGACCTTCACGTCAATCTCTCGATCGTTAGTAAAGGTTCCGACATTCCCCTCATCGAGAATACGAACAACCGCGGGCACGTTGGGTGGTACCGTGACGGTTACGCCCTTGCCACATTTATTGAGGTCAATGTCCAGGGCGTTGGGGGACATCCTCAAAGTAATCGCGGTGAACCCATGGACGACGACTTGACCGAGGGCTCCCATATCAATGATCGCCTCGCCTGCGGTCCTCGTCTGGATCACGCTGCCGTCCAGCACCGTCATTCCCGTTTTTGCTTCGTTGCCGTTAAGCAGCACCGGGCCATTGACTGTCAGCATTCCCGTTGGAATCTGGACGACCGGCAAACTATCGGCGAGCTCTTTGAGCTCAGCTTCGTTCGCGCCAGCGATTGCAAACGGGCTCACCAACAGGGACGCGAGCGCCAACGTCAAAAGCAAACTGATCGGGGCTTTGGTTCTTGTTCTAGGGGTCTTCATATTGCCTCCAAATTTCTGTTGCGAGCCGGATTGATCACTCAGGCTCCAATTCGTTTCAACGAGTCGAACGCCCCTAGCCTACGAGAAGGGGCCGCGAAAGTCAACTTCTTTCTTCTCTGGAAAACTAATGGAATGACCTATTTAGGTAACACCCGGTCACTCGATCCGAATACTCATCTTCTTCAGGCCCACGCCAAGCCGGCGAAGATATTCAAGCTTCGCATCCGGGACCTTGAAAGTTGAAATCAGCACCTCGCTGACTCCGTAAGTACGAACCAGTTGCGGCAGTTGCTGGCTTCCAAAGATCCGGTAGCCGTGAATCAACTTGCCTGCCTTGCGATCGTCATCATCGATAAACCCCACCGGAGCATACCGATGATCGGGGTTGCTCAGGATCTCACGGATCAGCAATTCCCCGCCGTCACCGGCGCCGTAGATCAACACCGGGGTAGCCTCGGGATCCAATTTCGGACGCCCGACAATCAGCGCGCGAAACAAGCGGAACGACAATCGGCTTGCGCCAACGAATACCAGCAACAACAAAACATTCAGCAAAGCCACCGCGCGCGACGGACCGCGAAACCAGTACTCGGCGAACACTACCAGCATACTCACTGCACCCCCCGCAATTACCGCTCGGGAGATCGTCAGGAAGTCGGTGATTCCAACATAGCGCCACAGTCCCCGGTAGACGCCGCCAAACAAGAAGAACGATATCTGAATGATGATTACCAGCGGTAAGGTCTTCAGGAAGATTGCAGATTGTTCTGCGGGCAAGGCTCCATCCCAGCGAAGAAGAAACGCCGCATAGTACGCCAGGGTCATTAGAACAACGTCGAGGAGAACCTCAAAGATTCGCCGCTTGTACGAGAAGTCCGCTATCGCGTTGATGATGCGAATGCCCTGAGGCTCCTCTCCCTCTTCATAGACTCGCACCTTCCCGAGGTAGAGCCCGAGGAAAACCACCAATAGGGCGAACGCCGGAACCAGCCCCATCATGACTGTAACGCTCATCAACCTGACCATCAATGCAAGAGCACCGCAAACGGCGGCGAACAGATACAGCAGCAACACCGCGCGCCGCTCCGACACCCCAAGCGCCACCAGCCGATGAGACGTATGGTCTCGTCCGCCTTGCGAAATCGGCCGCCCCGACAGCTTTCGCGTGATCGTCACAATGCATGTGTCAAAGATCGGAATCATCAGAATAAGCACCGGCGTCAGCAGCACCGATGTTAGATGGCGGAAGCGGCCGCTATCGCTCAGAAGTGCTGTGCCGCTCAACAAGAAACCAAGGAACATCGAACCGCTGTCACCCATAAAAATCGACGCCGGATTGAAGTTGAAAACCAGAAACCCAAGCGCCGCCGCCCCGAGCACGGCCGGTAACATGGCCTCCGCAGTCTGCCCGTTTAGCAAGAATGTGATTGCAAGAAATCCACATGCGATCACTGAAACCCCGCCCGCCAGGCCGTCCATGTTGTCCAGAAGGTTCAATGCATTGGTTATCCCAACAAGCCAAAAGATGGTAAGGACGTTGTTGAGGATTTGATATTCTACGAAGGGGAGTCGCAGCCCGAAATAGACTAGGATCGATGCCGCGATCAACTGGAAGACAAGCTTGGTGTAGGGCTTTATGTGAAGTATGTCGTCGACGAGCCCGGTGATCACCAACAGCGTTCCGCCGCCAAGGATCGCGTATGCACCGGTCGTCCGCGGGCCAAAGACCAAAAATCCCGCGAGGAACGCGGCGTATATCGCCAGACCACCCAACAACGGCGTCGGCGTGCTGTGCCATCGGTCCTGTCGCGGCGCGGCCACCAGTCCTACCCGTTTTGACACAACCCGCGCCAGCGCCGTAAGGGCTATCGCGAGCATCAGTGTGCTCAGGCTAGCAAAAGCGATTCGCATACTATCCCACTAAAGTAAGAATGCTGCGTTTTTCCAACGCAACTCTAACTCGGTAGCGACCTGTTCGATTGAAACACCAGCGAACTGGCCGGAATCCCCAGCTCCCCTACCATTCTTACTCGATGGTATTCGACGACGCTGGCGAGTATTCCCTCCAGGTCGATGACCGGGTTGTAGTCGATCAACGCCCGAATCTTGGTAATGTCCGGGACGCGACGCATCATGTCTTCAAAGCCCTCCTCATAGGCTTCGTCGTACGGCATGAATGTGATTCGCGAATCCGACTCTGTTATCCGCTTGATCCGTTCCGCGAGCTCGAGGATGGTTACTTCGTGATCGCTTCCGATGTTGTAGACCTCGCCGACGGCTTGCGGGTGTTCTGCTAGAGCTATCAAAGCTTTCACGACGTCTGAGACGTGGGTGAAACACCGCGTCTGCGTTCCGTCTCCAAATATAGTGATGTCTTGCCCGGTCAACGCTTGCTGTACGAAGTTTGGAATAACCATGCCATATCGGCCGGTCTGCCGCGGTCCGACGGTGTTGAACAATCGAGCGATCACAGTCGGCACGCGCTTTTCCTTCCAGTAAGCGATAGCGAGGAACTCATCAATCGCCTTCGAGCAAGCATAGCTCCAGCGGCCCTTGTTCGTCGGTCCCATCACCAGATCGTCATCTTCGTTGAACGGCACGCGGTTCCGCTTTCCGTAGACCTCGGAGGTCGAGGTCAGCACCACTCGCTTGCGTTTTTTTGCAGCAAGACTCAGCACTATGTCCGTACCTCGTATGTTCGTCTCGATCGTGCTGACCGGGCTTTCGACGATAAGCCTGACTCCGACCGCAGCGGCCAGGTGATAAACGACGTCGCACATATCGACAAGCTCGGCAGTGAGGCGGTAGTTGCGAATCGTGTCTACATGGTAACTGAAATTCGGGTGACTCTTCGCGTACGCGAGGTTCTCGATCGAACCCGTCGACAAATCGTCGAGCACGTGTACCTCGTCGCCGCGTTCAAGCAGCCTCTCGGCCAGGTGTGAACCGATGAATCCGGCCCCTCCTGTTATCAGAACTCTCATTTCCTGCTTTCCTTTCCCACTAAAGATTGGATCAGCGCTTCGGCGCTGGGCACAGGGGCCTTCTTGTATTCGATCCCCAGCAACCCGCGATAAACTTCTTCGACGTCGCTGACCAATCGCTCTTTCGACAATCGCATGCTGACGAAAGCGCGTCCGCGCTCGCCCATCTCCCGGCAAAGCTCCGGACGCTCGATCATGAAGCGGAGCGCACGAGCGAACGCTTCCACGTCCTGGCTCGGCGCGGTCACGCCGTGGTCCCAGATGGCGAAACCATCCCGGGCCTCGCGGCGCTCGCCCATCACATCTACAACTCCGCCGACCTCTGTTGAAACGACGGCTCTGCCGCAGGCCATCGCTTCGATCAGAGTCAGGGGCGTTCCTTCGTTCAGCGATGTTAGCACAACCACGTCCAAATCTGCATAGTTAGATGTTACATCTTCACGAAATCCCGCAAACAACACGCGGTCCGCAATCGAGAGGTCGCGCGCCTGCCGCTCAAGAGCCGCCCGAAGGTGACCGTCTCCGATGACGACGAACCGAACGGGTCGCGCTAGCTCTGTTGGCTCCTGGGCCATCCGCGCGGCAACTTCAAGCAACATCGCGTGATTCTTCACCTCACACAACCGGCCCACGATGCCGACCGCCATCTCATCGGGCCCGATACCCAGGTCTTCTCGGAACGCGCCCTGGCGGTCGCCAAACTCCTCGAGGTCCACTCCCAACGGGACGACTCGGAACTGCGCCGGGCGGCCGATGCGATACGTCTCGCAAATCTCACGACGCTGTTGCTCGCTGATGACCACAATTTGGTCCGTGCAGAATCTCGCCAGGAATCGTTCGATCAATATGAACAAGCGGGTCTTCAGCGGACCGTAGTAGCTATGAAAGATGTGCCCGTGAAACGTGTGCACGATACGGCAGCCGCGCGGCCGAAGCAGAAGCGCGGACGGCGTGAGCCATTTGTAGAGCGCCGCCGCCAACCGGCCTACCGCGCCTGCCTTTGCCTTGTGAGTGTGAATGATCTGTGGCTTGATCTGCCGGAATTGCCTAAAGAGCTTCCAGACGACAAGCGCATCTCGCAGGCTCAACTCGCGGGACATTTCACTTATTACAACCGGCTCTACGCCGGCGCGGCTGGCGAAGTATCCCATGTCGCCTTCGCCTTCAGGGACTGTACCGACAATGAGTGTCGTTTCAAAGCTATCAGCCGCAAGTCCAGCCGTCAGCCACACGACGTGTTTCGCTGGACCGCCGATGTTTAGCCGGTCAATGATGCGCACGACTCTGACCTGGCTATCGCTTGATTGAATTTCGTTGTCGCGGCGTCGCGACATGAAGCGTTTCGACAACGAATATGCCCCCACGGCGTTGTTCATGATGAAGGGTGGCGCCATTATCTTCGCTTTAGACCCAATACGCTTAGAAAGAAGCTGGTCAGCACCACCTGAAATCCCAGAGTAAGCGATGTCGCCGCAGGAATAACAAACCGCAGCTCCCGCACCGGTTCGAGCGGCCCAAAAGCCACAGCCCGCCAAGCGCTAAATGCATAGACGGATACAAGTGTCCCCAGCACTATGAGCGTGAGACCGACGATCAATCCCACTTCCAATGTGATAATGCGGAATGCGCGAGTTAGCCGCGGATCTTCCGGCAGCAAGCCCTCGCTTATAGCAAAAACTTTCGTGCATACGGCGAAGCTAATGGCTTGAAATCCCATAATGACGGCGAGCGCGGCGTAAAGCAGAGTATGGACGTCCAGGGTGACTCCCCCTACCGAACGCGGTCCCGGCAGCAGCGCCGCACCGATCGCCAGACCCAGCAACATCAGCACCGCGCCCGGATAAAGGAACAGCCATCGCGGACTGTAGAGCAATAGAAATCTAAGATGTCGCCAACCGTCCCGCCAGCTCCGAAGGTGCGGCGGGCGGCTTCGTCCGTCGCGTGAAAGAGTCGTAGGCACTTCCGTGATTCTCATCCGCGAGAGACTCGCCCGGACCACCATCTCGCTGGCAAACTCCATTCCTGTTGTCCTCAAGTCAAGGGCGATGATTCCGACTCTGTTGAATCCACGCAGCCCGCAGTGAAAGTCTCTGCACGCACTGTCGAAGAACAGACGCCCAATGCCACTCAGTACCGGGTTGCCAAGGTACCGGTGTAAGACTGACATCGCCCCCGGCTTGATGCCGCCTTCAAAGCGATTCCCCATAACCAGATCATAGCCAGCCCGCAATCGTTCCAGGAATGAACCGAGATCCGTGAAGTCATAGCTGTCGTCCGCATCACCCATTATCACGTACCGCCCCGACGCGGCCGTTATCCCAGCCATCAAGGCGTTGCCGTATCCTTTCTCCGAAACGAGGACCACGCGTGCTCCCAGCTCCGCTGCAATCTGTTGGGATCCATCCGTGCTGCCGTTGTCGGCAATCACCACTTCACCGACGACGCCGAGTTCGCGTAACGATTGTTGCGCCTTCTTGATGCACGTCCCTATGGTCTCCGCCTCGTTCAGGCACGGCATCACGATTGACAGCTCAAGAGGAGTGTCGCTCACAAGCACCTGATTCACTGTGTATTGAACATTCAGATCGGTTTGAGGCGTCATACCGAATCCTTTTGAGGCGCTACGCTCGCGGCTCTCTCCATAACAACCTGACTCGACCTGGTGGCCTTCAATTGAATTGCCCATTCGATGACGCGGCAAATTGCAATAGCGGAGAAGACATAGAGAACAGGCCGCACAGGGGCGGTGTAGCGCGCTTCGTTTGCAAAGATCGCGTGAGCTGTTGCAACGCTGAAGCTTAGCAGTACCAACGGCAATGTCATTCGCCAGCGATTAATCGTCATCAAGATTCCGCTGTATGCCAAAATGAGCATCGCGCTCGAAATTCCGGTCACTGCCCAAAGCACCAGTCCAGGGAGGTGCGGGTCATAAACCTCCACCCATTGGCGGAAGGCAACGAGTAGAGCCGTACGCTTGAGGTAGTCAGCCCAGCGCGCACGTATTATCGACATAGCTTCACGTCGCAATTGCTGATCAGCCGCAACAATCGAGGCAGGCTCAGCACCGCCGT
This sequence comes from Candidatus Onstottus arcticum, assembly GCA_038040485.1. GTDB lineage: Bacteria > Acidobacteriota > Blastocatellia > UBA7656 > UBA7656 > Onstottus_B > Onstottus_B arcticum. Next base: position 50,823 of record JBBPIE010000025.1, on the reverse strand, counting down.
GAACGACGACGAAATCTGGGTAGTCCATTATCCAGTTCCGCTTCCCAATGTCCGGCTCTTGGACCTCAACTGAACCCACAAATAGAGCCATGCCGGAGCCGACGCCGAAAGGAGATGAGCCTCCTGGGATGACCGCAAGGTTCCGAAAGATCCACGCTCCAGCCGGCAAACAAATCAACAACGTGAGAACTGCGGAGTAGGCAATCGTCTTGCGTTTGTGGAAAAGTAAGAAGCTAAACCCAATGACGAGGGGGAAAACCACGATGTAAGTAGTTCTTGTCAGAAAGAGCGCTACTAATGTCAGCCCGAGCAGCACGACTCGTTTCCACGAAGGCGTCTTGATGAAAGTGAGGAAGAGCCAGCAACACAAACAAAATAGAGCAGTACACAATGATTCCGTCGTGATTGCCGCAACCCAATGAACCAGTGGCAGGTAACCAGCTAGCATCAGTGATGAAACGGCAGCCACCATTCGATTCCCCGTCAAAACCAGCGCAATTTTGCCTGCGATGATGGTCGCACTCAGGTAAAGCGCTACTTGCAGAATGATGATGGCGAGGATCCCGAGTCCGAAGCGCAGAAGTATCGACAGAAAGAGTGGATAAAGGGGGGCGCGAAACACCTCCGGATAATACGGTGGCTCGGTGGCCGCCGAAAAACCTTGTCCGGACGCTAAATTACCCGCAAGTCTCAGATATCTAGCCGAATCGCCTGTGAGGGGCCCGAACAACATTAGACAGACGGAGGCGGCTGCAAAGACTAGTACGGCCAGCAATAGGTAAAACCACGGACCACTAGGCGCGCGGAAAACTATTTTTCGCATTCAACTCGCCCCATGTCTTTCAGTCACGTTTCGAGGAACTCTCTCCAAGGGCTTGATTCGTTGCGTTTCGTACCTCGTCGAACCCAAGAGCTCGCTTTGCCGTGGCAGTACCTTGGTCTTCAATGGTTCGCGGCTGCCGAGCTTCGCATGAGGGAAGACTTGCCGCATCAGATCTTCAGGTGAATCAGTCCGTGTGCATTCAATCAGGACTTGATAAGCAAAAAGCGTCGGCCACCGTCGCGCAAACCACGCCATCAACCTGTCCATCGTGTTGAGCCAACGCGACTGACGCCCGGACAGATCGCTTATCGGCGGCCCGAAGCCGATCAGCCGGTCAACTCGGAAGCCCCCGTTCTTGCATAGTCGCCAAAAGGAAGCTGCTGTGAACAAGCGTCGGTGCGTCAGGTCCAAGATGCCACGCCGTCCGTAGTTAAACCACCCCACCAGCAACGCAAATCGGAGGGGTAGAAACGCTACGTTGCCCGTACTCGCGTAAAGTTTTCCCCCGCTCCGCAAGTGGCGAAAGATCTCCGCTATACCTTGCTCTGGCGATTTCAGATGTTCCAACACGTCGAGCGCAACCGCTGTGTCATATTGCTTTGCTTCAAACTGTTGCTCCCAAGGCGCGTCAAGATCAACCTGCAAAAGCTTGATCGTAAGACCCTCGCCATCGGCGCACTGATCAATACACGTTACCTCGATCCCGCGCTCGGCCAGCGCTTTGCTGACCGGGTCGCCATGCCCGCCGCCGACATCAATCAAACTCGTGCCGGGCTCCAACGGCAGGTTTCGAACAAAATAGTGCAGCGAGGTAGGCTGGACCTTTGTCGTGTAGTGATGCTTGTCGTCACGTCGGATGTCGAACTTCGGGTCGTAGAAGATCTCGAATTGCATAAGCCGATATTTGAGGGTCGTCTTTAGGCACTGGTAAGCGTACTGCACGCCGTTCACATGGCAAATCTCGTCGCCATAGTAAGTCGGAATCGGGACCTCCGTGACATGCAACCCGGCAGCATGGAGTTGAACGATGATGTCGGCGTCGAAGTCAAAGCCGAGACTGTTGCTGGCGAAGGGGATCTGCTTTAGCGCAGCAATCCGGTAGGAGCGGTAACCGCTGTGCATCTCCGACATTTCCGTTCCCAGGATCGCGTTTTGCGCCTTCGTCAAGATTCGGTTGCCAATCCACTTGTAGAGCGGCATTCCGCCTTTGATCGCATCAATACGTCTAATGAAACGGCTACCGAACACTGCGTGCGCGCCCTCGGCGTACGGCGCGAGAATGTCTGGAAGGGCTTCGGGCGCGTATTGGCCGTCGCCGTGAAGTAGAACCACAATATCGTAACCGTGATCGATCGCGTAGAGATATCCCAATCTCTGGTTGCCGCCGTAGCCCTGATTGTATGGCGTACGGTAGATCCGCAATGGCGCGTATTCTTCTGGCCAGGCGAAACCCTCTGCCGCCGCTACGGTGTTATCGGTGGAGTGATCATCGATGACGTAAATCTCGACGAGGCCTTCGGCAACCCACGCCGGTATGCGCTGAAGCACTTTCTCGATGTGATTTTCTGCATTGTAAGCCACGATGAAGACCGCGACGCGGTTCTCCGCTAGAACGCGTCGAGCTAACTCATCAACCGATGATCGCGGATTAGTTCTTGCCGATGTCATAGAGTGCAACCTACTCCCCAATAAACTCCTGGTGCCACAATTCGAGCATCAGCAGCGTCCAGAGTTGATGCGCGTAGTCTCGCCGCCCGCTGGTGTGCTCATCAACAAGCCGCTCAACTGCTTCGGCTTTGAAGTAACCGCGCCTCAGCGCCCGCTCACCCAGAACCGTGTCGCGAAGGAATCCCTTCAGCTCCGCGCGGAACCAGTGCCCGATTGGAACACCAAAACCCATCTTGCTCCGAGTCAGGTTCTCCTGTGGCACAAGACCTCGCAGCGCGTTCTTCAGGAGGTACTTCGTGGTCAGACCTCGAAGTTTGAAGCTCGCAGGCAACGAAGCCGCAAACTCCATAACGTGGTGGTCGAGAAACGGGGAGCGCGCCTCGAGCGACACCGCCATAGTCGCGATATCAACTTTGACCAGCAGATCGTTCGGCAAGTAGTTGAGCGTATCGGCCATCAAGGCGCGATCCACTACTTCGATCTCGCCATTTCCCGAAAACCACGGCTGCACAAACCGAATTGCGTTCGCGTGAGCTGTCTCAGCGAGAAACTCGCGGGTGTACAGTTCCGCCTTCATCTCGTCGTTGAAAACGCTCGTCCATCTCAGATAACGCTCGCTGGTAGGACGGCCAACCACGTCAAGAAACCGCCGCGCCTTCCCTATCCGCGACCTCGAGGCACCAGCTCCAGGAATGGCTCCGATGGCCGGTTCCACGACGTGCTTTCTGAAGAGCCGAGGCAGCTTGGCATAGCGCTCGCCGAGTCTCATTGCCGCGTATCGCTCGTAGCCCGCGAAGCACTCATCGCCGCCGTCGCCATTCAACGCAACAGTCACGTGCTGCCGCGTCATCTTTGCAAGGTAATAGGTGGGTATCGCCGACGAATCCGCGTAAGGCTCGCCATAGTGCCTCACAAGGGTCGGCAGCACGTCAACAGCATTCGGGCGCACCACAAATTCGTGATGGTCCGTACCAAAGCGTTGGGCGACTCGCCGGGCGTGTCCAATCTCGCTGAAGTCCTTTTCGTCAAACCCAATCGAGAAGGTCTTGACCCGTTCGCTGGACAGCTCGCTCATTAACGCGACCACCGCACTCGAGTCTATGCCGCCGGAAAGAAACGCACCCAGCGGCACATCCGACATCAACCGGACTCGAACTGCGTCGCGAAGCAATTCGATCGCCCGCTCGCCGGCCTCCTTCTCGCCGAGATCAGTTTTGTTCTTGAAGTCGAGCGACCAGTAGCGCTCGGTCTTAGATTCGCCGTTTTCCCAGATCAGCGTGTGACCCGGCTCGAGCTTGTGAATGTGGCGAAAAGCAGTATGCGGCGCGGGCACGCACATGAACGACAGATAGTCGGACAGCGCTTCAGTGTTGACTTCACGCGGCACGTCGGGGTGGGCAAGCATCGCCTGAAACTCCGAGGCGAAGATCAACTTGCTCCCGATCTGCGAATAGAGTAGCGGCTTCTTGCCAACGCGGTCCCGGGCTAACAGCAACTGCTGGCGGTTTACGTCCCACAGCGCAAACGCAAACATTCCTCGAAGATACTTCGGCACGCTAGTGCCGTATTCTTCGTAAGCGTGCACGATGGCTTCCGTATCGGAGTTGGTGTAGAAGCTGTGACCGCGAGACTCGAGCCCGGCTCGCAATTCCGGATAGTTGTAGATCTCTCCGTTCAGCACGACCCAGACTGTCTTGTCTTCGTTGTGAATCGGCTGCTTGCCTGTCGCAAGGTCGATGATCGAAAGCCGACGCATGCCGAGCCCCACTCGAGCGTCTCCCTCGAACCGGCTGCCAGAACCACTTTCACCACCGGACGTGTAATAGCCTTCGTCGTCCGGCCCGCGATGAACGATCGCATCGCACATGCGGCGAAGCACCGCTTGATCCACCGGCAACCCGCCAAGATTCACCGTTCCGACGATTCCACACATGCTTTTTGCTTGTGCCCCTATGACATCCTGGGATCTATGGTCCCTCGCGTCATAGCGATGGGAGCTACCGGAGCCTGCAGAGGGGTAAAGGAAGGATGCCCGAATGCCATCCGAGAGCGACTCAGCAATTTGGCCTTCCGTCTCAAGTCGAGTCCTATACTGATGAAGATGAAGAAGAACACGTAGAGCTGCGCCCGATGCCGGTAGGCCGTTCCTACATTTGATTGATAGAGTGCGTACACCAGAGTCAGCCCGACTGTGAAGATCACTATGGCAAACGATTCTTTGAGCCTGTGTCTTACAGCGTACCAAAAGCCTTTGACGACCATAGGCACCAGCAGCCACCACGCTATCAGCTCGGGAAGGGTGATGAGCTGTCGCACGTTGGTTACCATCCAGGGAAAAGGCGCAAACAGAACATAAACCAGGCCGATCGGAAGGAATGCCAGCGCTGCCTGCGGGTCCGTTATGTCAACATCGCCGCCAAAGCCCGACTCGGCAACCTTCGCAGACCACTCACGTCCCGCTTGTATCTTCTTCAGGTTGAAAGTGTCCTTGGTAACTTCTCCAGCGCCTAGATAAGCCAGCGCCCCTCCGATCACGATAACAAGCACTCCTCCCTGTATGAAGCGCATCGGAGTGAACCTCTTGCCCGTGAGAAGCAACGCCAGGGCAACCGCCGCGAACATGATGTAGAAGGCATAATTGCGCAGCGAGAACAGGCAGAACAAAGAGATTAAGAGAAGCAACAGGTTCTTAACACCGAACTTGGCCTGCAGCTTGAGCGTGTAAAGCGCGCAGAGGCTTAGAGTCAACACGATCGGTCCGTCCTTCATCATTTGCGAAGACCAAAGAATCATGGACGGCGAAACCGCAGTTAAGAACGCAGCGGTGCGGGCCACCCGCACTTTGGGGTAAAGCATCTGGGCGATCTTATAGACCGTAATACAGCTAGCCGCTCCCAGGGCGCCGTTGATCAACTGAATTAGAAGCTGATCGCGACCCACCACGTAGTAAATCGACGCTACATAATAAAACATCCCCCAGCCCGGCCGGGTGTGATTGGCGTATTCGGTCATGAATGGCGAGTTATGAGGAATGAGGCCCTTCCAGACGTCGGAAATCGCCCACGCCACATTGTCAAACGTTTGGGCATCGGGTCCGAAGAACGGCTGCAGGTGCTTCCAGTCGATAACAAGTGCAAGGGCCCATCGAAGGCTTATAGCAAGTAGGAATATTCGCAACAGGAAGGCTCGATCCGTCTTATCCTTGAGTATGATCCAGATGCAGATAAGAGGAGGAACCAACGCTACTAGGAGTGTTAGCCCCGCATCCGGAGCATAGGAGATGCGCTGGCCCAGCGACACGCTGGCCCAGATAAGCGCGACCCCAAGCACCGCGATAATTCCCTTGCTGCGCATCGATTCAAGCATTCAAATTCCTCTGCTTGCTGTTTCCCGTCAATACGGCGCGATCGTCCATCCTTTTCTCAAAAAAGAGATGCCGAATGTACCGTCAGTTCCTCGACATCGAGCGCTCTTCGCTCACCGCTTTTGGGTCCGAGAGATCATAACCCGCCACAGGACGCTTTCTCTCGATCGTCTGCTCAACAACACGAGCGAAGCTGGCGGCGCAGTGTTCCTTCGAATAACGCTCTTCGACTGTTTGTCTCCCCGCTGCCCCGAGCCTTTCTCGCTCGGCTGGATTGGCCACAAGGGTGTCAAGACTTGCAACCCACTCTTCTGGGGTCGCAGCAAGCAAGCCATTGCCGCCATGAACAATCACTTCTCGATTCGTCCCAACCGGTGAACAAATCACCGGCACACCCATCGACATATACAACAAAGCCTTCATCGCGCACTTTCCGCGCGTCCAGAGATCATCCGGCATTGGCATGATGCCTATGTCGAACTGTGCGAGTTCTTCGACCTCACTTGCGGGCGACCATGGACGCCACACGAACGGCACGCCCGGCAGTACCGGCTCGCGATCTGAAATAACCCGAAGTTCGACACCCGGGCGCGTAAACAACTCACGCATCACAGGTGCGAAACCTTCAAGGTGAGTCTGTGAGGTCGAGCTTCCCATCCACCCTACTACAACAAGCTTCTTCGAAGGTTGCTTGCCGCGTGGACAATAGCGTTCAGTGTCGACGCTCGAAGGGATGATCGTAACGTGCGGATTGTACTGCCGTGCGTAATCCGCCAGGTAAGAGTTTCCAACAACAACGTGCGTGCTCGCGCGGCAGATGCTGGCCGTCTTGCCTGCAAACTTCAGCCATCCGAACGGCTCATTCGCCGATGTAGTGTGCAAAAGATAGATCGCGTCATCGAAGTCGAAGATGACAGGCTTACCGGAAAGAGCGATTGCGCGCTCCAGCACCGCGGGGCCGGCAAGGCACGCGGCGCGATGGATCAGCACAGCATCGTAGCGACCCAACTGAGTGAGTTGCAGAGAGCGCCTCGTGCTGGCGGCCGCAAGTGCCCAGGCCTTCGAGGCGAGATGCCCCGGCCGGTAAAGCACACGCATCAGCCCCTCGGTTGCAAACGGTGACAGGTCAAGCGAGATCCCCTCTCGTTCCAAGTACGGCTGCCACTGCTCAATCCGATATCTTTGACTTGGCGTCTGGCCGAGTGGATACGGCACAAGAGCGAGAACCTTGATCGGCGTCTTCACCGTTCTGCCCTCGCAACTATCGTATCGCCTGTGCCTGTTGTCCTCAGGACAACGTTCGCGGCGCTCTTGGCGAGCTTGAGCGCGGGTCTCGTCTCAAGCTGATGCCGCAGCGCTTCAGTTGTCGCTGTTTGAAACCCGATCCCGACTTCGACCGGGTTTCGACTGAAAGCTTTTTTTATTTCATTCGGATCGATGTTGCGGGTCTTGACTGCGACCTTGCGAAATCCTGCCTCGCGGATCGCACCCGCAAGACTGGCCGGCGTAAAGTAGCAGATGTGTTCCTTGCCTATTACCCGCCACTTGGAACCCAGCAGCCTTCGACTGAGGCTGTTGAAGTTTGGGGTGGTGAGGTACAGCAACCCGCCCGGCCTGACAACCCGAGCGATCTCGCGGAGCAGCGCCGTTGGATCCGGCAGATGTTCGATAACCTCGGAGCAATAGACTACATCGAAGAACTCAGCCGCATAATTTGCAGACTCGAGCTTACCGCAGAACGACTTGATACCGAGCTTCGATAACTGGTCGAAGGCGCTCGATGCGATTTCAGTACCGTACCCGGTCCATCGCATCTCTATTGCCACCTTCAAGAAGTGACCCGACCCGCAACCGACATCCAGGATGTTGTGCGACTGCCGATAGCTCTCGAACGAACGGAGCAGTTCACCGAAGCGCCTATCCGTGATCGGGCTAAACGCCAGGTTCTCCCCGTCATAGTATTCGTCATAGTACTCCCGCAGCTCTGTCTCATCGGTGAACGCGTTATGAAAAACCAGATGGCACGAACCACATCGCATCAGCCTGATGCCCTCGTAACCCTCAAGCACGAATTCACTCGAGGCCACCGTACATGCCGGACACACGGCCCGCGGCATTGTCATCTGCATAATCTCAACACGTTAGTAAGACACCGGTACCGGAGATTCCCAAGGATAGAGGTCTTTTCGAATGCGGTCGTATACACGCGCATACCCGCTGACCCCTATGCGCTCCAGATCGAAGTGACGCGTCGCAACCTCAAGGCATCGAGCAGCGATATCCGGGCGAGCAGCGAGCGCCAACACCTTCCGAGCCGCGTCCGTATTCGCTTGATTATCGAATGACCGGACGACGATCCCGACATCGGCGCCCTCTACCAGCTCGTCGATATCCCCTACTCCGTAGTTGCATACGACGGGGAGTCCGGCCGCCAGATACTCCGGGATTTTGGTCGGCGAAGCGGCGATCTGCGAGAACGTCGGTTTGCGGAACGAGATTCCGACGCGCGCTCTTCTGAGATAAGCAGGCACTTCCGCCGCGGGAACCGACCCGACCCAGAAATCCGATTCCTTCAAACCCTGGCTTTCGAGTCTGCCAGTAACTTGATCCCGCGGCGTTGTGGTGAGTACACGTAAGAAGGCTTCCGGCTCAAGTGCGCGCAAGGCAAGGAAGAAGCGAGCCATCTCATCAACCAGATAAAGGCCTGCAGCCGCGCCCGCATAAATCAACTCGAACCTCGCGCTGGTCCCTTCCACATCGCGGCCGCTTGGTGCGTTGAAGCGCGCGAAATCAACGCAACACGGTATGACTTCAATTCTCTCTTCGGAGGTGAGACCCTGCTCGATAAGCCACGCTCTCATTCGTCGGGTGAGCACGACGATTTGGTCAGCTCGCTTGATCCCCTTTCTCTCGATCCACTTCACTAAGCGAAAAATGACGGAGCCTTCCTTCCAAGTCCCGGCGTCGGCGTATTCCTCAGCCATCAGACCGCGAATATCGAACACAAGGCGACAGCCAGTCCACCGCCTGATCATCAACGCGATTGCCATCGGAACGTGTGCTCGCGCATGAAGCACGTCGATCTTATGGCGATTGGCGATGCGCGCCGCTTGCCACGCCCCGGCGACGATGTCATAAAAAGTGGAGAGTATTCTGGGGCGCTTATGATAGCCACGCGAGTACCAGCGAATGCCTTCCGATTCAAGCTGCGTCTCCATTGCCTTCACTGCATCTCGCGGCCACGCGCGCCGTCGGTTTGGCTCGAACGTGAGCAGCGTGACCTCAATCCCTTCTTTGCTTAGCAGTCGCAGGTAAGGGAGCACCTGGGTCTGCACAAGCGGCTCGCCCAGGCCAAAGTAGCAAAGGTAAAGAGTACGCATTTCCGGTTTGTTGGGAGGCTTCAAAGATTTCTAAGTTCAACCCGCGAGCACAATCATCCTGTAGCTGTTGTCAGCGTCCGGCGATCGCAAGAAACTGAACAAAGCGCCCAGGACCAGATTAGCCGCAATATATAGAATGGCGGATCGCGCGGCCGCCGAGCGAACGAACCGGCAGACGCTTGCCGGCTCGCAGTACGACAACGAAATCCTGGCCACGCGACCACCTTCGACAGCGGCTTCCTCGATGTCTTTCACGATTCGTGATGTCACTGGATAGCTTTGCCTTTGATGCTCAGTCAGCCAGCCGGGTATTGATCGATTGCGCGCCTCGCAAGCTCTTCGGAACTCCTCGTCGCACTCCTTCGCAATCTCACCATGGGGACAGGCAATCAGAACCGCGTGCGATGCCACCCGCACCAGTTCTCGGATTGCTTTCTCGCGAGCGTTTAGAGACAAGTGTTCAAGCACGTCGATGCAGCTCACCACCGGGAACGAGCGATCCAGGTATGGCAGCGCGGTAATATCGCCTCGGTGAAACACCAGTCCGTCGGCAACAGCGGGCGGTTGCTCCCGGTCAACGCCGATCGCCCGGACACCGTTCAGGAAAGTTGAAACACCAAGCCCGCCACTCCCTACGTCAAGCAGAACGGGACCACCGTTAACCGGTACTCCATCCAAAACCGGTCGCAGCATACGTGCGGGCACAAGATTCCGACATCGTGTGTCCCATCCATATCGGTAGAGTGTTCTCTCGATCGCTGGTCGCATTCGGCTGGCATCAACTCATGACTATTGGAGTCGCAAAGAAGGTCAGACTGCTTCCGCGAGCTGTGTATGCGGAAGCGCGCTCGCTCCGGTTAACTCGCTCAGCAAACCAGCGAGTTGTCGAGCTCCGGCGCGCCGCTCATACGGGGACAAATCAGACGAGCGAGCATGGTCGCTAGCGCCCGACCTGTATTCGAGATATGAGGCGAGAAGCTCCCGCTCAACACCCGAACCGTCAGAAGGGTCAACCGTGACCCCCGCGCCCGTCTCTTCAATAATGCGAGCCACCTCAAAACTCGCGGGAACTATGCCCAGGATCGGTCTGCGCGACCCAAGATATTCGAAGATCTTACCTGTGATGACTCCCGGGTTGGCTCTGTCGCCATGCAAGATCAGGAGCAGGAGTGAAGAGCTAACTTGATGAGCGAGAGCGTCCCGATGCGGAACGAATCCAGTGAAGCAGGTAATGTCGTCGAGGCCAAACTGCGCCACTCGCTCTCGCACGTAAGAATCGGGCTCTCCCACGATATTGAAGAGCACATCTTGTCTCGGTATTCGACCGCTCTCAATCAACCGCTGGAGCGCCTGGAGAAACACTGACGGGTCCTGACGTGCGCCGTAAAACAGACCTATGTAGGTTATGGTCCATCTCGGCGGGCGTTCGTACTCAATCCCGGCAAAGTCACTCGAGTCAAATCCGTTTCTTATGACCTCGACGCGCTTGCGTCCGCCGGTCAACCTGCGAAGCGTCGCGGCGAGCGTTTCCGACACGGTTAGAATCGCGTCGGTCTTCTCAAGCAATCTGGACTCTATCAGCCGGTCCAGCCGTTTTCTAAGCGCACTCGAATACTCGGCGTAATGAAACTCAGTCCAAAGATCGCGAAAGTCGGCAATCCAGGGCTTGCCAGTTGCCTGCTTGAGACGGTAAGCAACCAGATGCGCCGTTATCGGAAACGAAGTTGAATAGATCGCGTCAATGTCTTGAGTCTTCACTATTCGTTTTCCCGCTCTCAAGGCGTATGGGAACCAACCAATCTGCGCGTCCGGAACATATGCCCACGTGTGAACCGCTCGCCTGGCAAAGCTCCGCAAAGAGTCTCCCCTGCGTGCTGAACCATTGGCCTCGGAGCTAACCCCGGACTTTGGCTGCGCGGGAACTGCCAGCTTGAAGAACGAACTGAGGTCGACATTCCGGGTTCTAACCACCTCAATGCCCTGGCTCTCTCCGCCCTGGAGCGAAGGATCGAGCAAGTAGGAACCCTTCTCCGGGGTCAATACCACTGACCGCCAGCCGTCCTCGACAAGATAACGCACGAACTTCTGCGAACGCTGGCTTCCAACGCCCCCAAGCGGCGGATAATGATAAGCGATAAACAAAACGTTCTTCATCATTGCCGTGCCTGGTCGGCTCCGGATTGCGAGTGGCTGAAATCGGACTTCACGTTATGACCGAACGAACTCAGAAGTTGCTTCAACAACAGTTGCAAGCATCTCCGAGGTCAACTCCGGATAGATGGGCAGTGCGAGTGTCTGATCGGCGGCGGACTCGCTTGCAAGAAAATCACCCTTCCCATAGCCCAGCTCCGCGAAGCACTCTTGCAAGTGCATCGGCACCGGATAGTAAACTTCGGTCCCTATCTGGCGTTCCTTCAAATGCTTCAGCAAATCGTCCCGCCGATGACTCCGTATAACAAACTGATTGTAGATGTGGCGGACATTCGGCGACTCCAGCGGCAACACTACCCCCGGCAAGCCGGCAGAGAATTCGTCGAGCGTCACAGTCAAGCCCGCTTCGCCAAAGAGATCGCGATACACCGCCGCATTTCGCTGCCTCGCTTCGGTCCATTGATCGAGGTACCTGAGTTTCACCCGCAGCACCGCCGCTTGAATCGCGTCGAGCCGGAAGTTTCCACCGACGACTTTGTTGTAGTACTTGGGGCTGTACCCGTGATTGCGCAGCAGCTTCACACGATGCGCAAGCTCCCCATCATTGCTGGTTACCATACCGCCGTCGCCCACTCCACCCAGGTTCTTGGACGGAAAGAAACTGAAGCACCCGAGATGACCGATCGAGCCCGCTCGAAGCCCTTTGTACTCTGAGCCGATCGCCTGGGCCGCATCTTCTATAATGTACAACCCGCGACGCTCGGCTATCTCCATGATCGGGTCCATGTCGGCCATCTGTCCGTAGAGGTGCACCGGTATAATCGCGCGCGTACGCGAGGTGATCGCCGCTTCGATGAGAGCGGGATCGATGTTGTATGTTAGTGGATCGATGTCTATCAGGACCGGCTTCCCGCCAAGCCTGGCGATGGCCCCGGCAGTAGCAAAGAACGTGTAAGGCGTCGTGATCACTTCATCCCCGGGCTTAAGGTCGATCGCCATAAGCGCCACAAGCAAAGCGTCGGTCCCAGAAGAAACCCCGATGCCGTGCGAGCACCCGGAGTACTCGGCGATTTCTCTTTCCAGCGCTTCGACCTCCGGACCGAGGATAAAATGCTGTGACTCGACTACGCGATCGATCGCATCGCGCACTTCGTCGCGAATGGTCGCGTGTTGCGCTTTCAAATCCAGTAAGGGGACAGGCTGAAAAGCTACTTCTTGAACTTTGGACATTCGACTAGTTCTGACCTTTCTTTAGTTGTTCCGAACTTCACGATTTTCCGCGCCGGCACGCTCTCACTAACCCTCGCCGAAGCGTTCAAACGACAAAGCGACGGGTTCACCGTTCATTACCATTGAGCGCTGCGCAGCTTGCAAAACGTTCAGCACGCGCAATCCGCTGTTTCCGTCGGTTAGCGGCGCTTGCCGGCTGTTAATCGCATCCAGGAACGCCTGGCACTCCAACCGCAGCGGCTCGGCGGAATCAAACGCGACTTCTTCTCCCTTGCCTTTGATCGGGACAGGTTGACCCGCTTGAAGCTCGACGCGCTGGTCATACAGGATCAACCGCTTGGCCACGTCATCGAAGCTCGCCATCTTCTTCGAACCGACCACGACAAGCCGCTGCTCCTTAAACGGGTGCAACCAGGAGACGTGAATGTGCGCCCGCACTCCATTATCAAAAAGGAGGTTGGTCACCGTCACATCGGCGATGTTTGGCTGAAGATAGCTCCCGCCGCAAGCAATCACCTGAAACGGAAGGCTCTCCATCAGGCGAAGGATGACGGCGACGTCGTGGGGCGCAAAACTCCAGAGGATGTTTTCCTCGCGCCTAATCTTGCCCAGGCTCAACCGATTCGAATAGATGTACTGAACTTTTCCAAGCTCACCGGCGCGCACCAGCTCAAGCAACCGCTGGATCGCCGGATGATACTCGAGCACGTGCCCGACCATGAGCACTCGGTTGTTGTCGCCGGCGAGTTTCACCAGATATGCGCCCTGCTCGTAGGTCAACGCGAGTGGTTTTTCTACGAACACGTCCTTGCCGGCCTCAAGCGCTTGCTTCGCTAGTTCATAGTGGGTCTCCGCGGGTGTTGCGATCACGACTCCCGTGATCTCCGAGGCGGCAAGCACTCTCTCAACGCTGCTGACCACTTCGATGTTAGGCGCTATCTCAGCAGCCAGCGTGCGGCCCTCTTTCGTAGCGTCGCAAACCATCGCCAGAACTTCGAGCGCTTCAAAGTTGCGGATCAGGTTCTTGCCCCAGTATCCGCACCCTATGACTGCTAGCGACCGACCGTGATTCATTGGCAGTGCCGTCGTGGCTTTCCTTCCCAAGACTCTAATCCCAAAATCCTGCTCCTGTCATTTCTCGAACTGTCTTACCGTCTCCGCCACGTAACTAATCTGAGCCTCGGTCAACTCGGGATACATCGGCAGGGACAGCACCTCAGCAGCAGCTTTCTCGCTTACCGGCAGATTCACGTCCGAGTATCCCAGCTTGAGATAGGCCGGCTGCCGATGAAGCGGGATCGGGTAATGAATGCCCGCGTCAACACCTCTGCTCTTGAGAAATCCAAGTAACTCGTCACGGCGACCAGTGCGTATCACGTAGAGGTGATAAACGTGTCGCCCGTCAGGTGACTCGTAAGGCGTCACCACGTCGCAGCCGGCTAGCAGCTCGCTGTAACGCCGTGCGTGAGACCTGCGCGCCTCGGTCCATGTTTCGAGATGCGGAAGCTTTACCGCCAACACCGCGGCTTGCAGCGCGTCGAGACGCTCTCCCCATCCGATTTCGTCGTGCTCGTACTTCGTAGTTCGACCGTGGTCGTGAAGCCTCCGCACTTTCGCGAGCAATGACTCATCGTTGCTTGTCACCGCCCCGGCATCGCCGTACGCTCCCAGATTCTTTCCCGGGTAGAAACTAAAGCACGCCAGGTGTCCGATACTCCCGCAGCGACGGCCCTTGTACTCAGCCGCGTGAGCCTGCGCTGCGTCCTCGATCAGCCACAGATCCCTGCTCCCGGCAATATCAAGGAGCGGATCGAGGTCGGCCGGTTGACCGTAAAGGTGAACTGGCAAGATCGCGCGCGTCCTGGAGGTAACAGCGCTTTCAACTTGATTCGGGTCCAGGTTGAAGGTCCGAGCATCGATATCGACAAAGACCGGCCGGGCTCCAGTTTGCGAGATCGCTTCGGCGGTAGCCATGAACGTATGAGCCGAAGTGATAACTTCGTCGCCCGGCCCGATACCGCAAGCCAACATCGCAAGTTGCAACGCCGCCGTGCCCGACCCGATCCCCACCGCGCCTTTCGCGCCGACATATACGGAGAAAGCCTGCTCGAAGCTGGCGACCTCATTGCCGAGAATAAAGCTGGTGTTGTCGAGGACTCGCTGAATGGCCGCGTCAATTTCCGACCTTATGCCGGCGTATTGTGCTTTTAGATCGACAAGAGGAATTTGCATTGCGAGAACCTATATCAGTACTGCGCGAAAGATGGTTTCTTAAGCAGCAGAAACCAGCTCTTCGTATTTTGCCTCCACCTTTTGCAGGTTTACCCTTCGATCTGCCCGGTCTTCCACGACGCGACGCGCATTCTTGCCGACAAGGGAGCGGAGGGCTACATCCTCAGAGAGTCGCAAGATGCTTTGGCACAGTTGCTGGACATCGCCCGCCTGGACCAGTAAGCCTGATACTTCGGGTTCGATCCACTCAGCCAAACTTGGCAAATTGCTGACAATCATCGCGGACTCGCTGGCCATTGCTTCCAGTACACTGACCGGAGTGCCATCCGAGGCGCACACTGACACAGTGACATCCGCTCCTGCGTACATTTCCGCCAACTCCTGCTCAGGCATCTCGCCGATAACAAGAGTCGAGTCGGCAATTCCCAGCGCTTGAATACGCGCTTCGAGCCGTTCCCTGATCGCGGATCCCGTATCCGACATACGTTTGACCACAAGTAACGCTCTTGGTTGCGCCGCCCGCGCGAGCGAGAACGCTTCCAATATCACTTCGATATTGCTGTTGTCGATCCACTGGCGAGGACTAAGTATCACGATCTGGTCAGGCTCTATGGAGTTCTTTCTTCGCCACATCATACCGTTTCTGCCTGTGAATCGATCGAGATCAACCCCCCAGGTTATCATCTCAGTGGTGCCGGTTGCTCTGCCCATTGCACACAGACGGGCGACCTGGTCCATTGAGTCCGCCGTGACGTAATCAGCTCGGCGGACGGTCCACGGAGTGAGTACCCGAGCAAGCCGCGATTGGATAGGCGCAAGATACACGTCCGAACCCCACGCCGTTACCACGAACGGGCGAATCCCGCTCAAGGCGGCGAGCCAACCCGACTCGTTTATGTAGTGCGCGTGTAATATCTGGGCTCTAAAATCGCGCACTGCTTTGCGCACCTCAAGGGCGTTCTTTATCAGCCGAGTACCTGGAATACTTTCCTCGGAGATCGGGTAGTGCCGGTCAATACCCAGACCTGAATCGGGAGTGCAATGGCTAATGAGGGCAACAGAGTGACCCCGTTCCGCAAAAAACCTTATCCACCGCGCTGTGTGAATGCTGCGCGGATCAGCTATGAAGCACAGGCGCATCGGAGATACCTTCCGCGGCGCGCAAGCGTTCAGTTTCACTGCCGAAACAGATGTGATCACGGACACGTCACTTCAACTCCACTGCTCTCTGAGGCCTCGAACCTTCGTTTTACGTAAGAATCCAACCCGGCTCTTACTGACCGCGGGGAGCGGCGTGAAATCAACTCTATGAGTTTTCTCAACTCCGCCCTGTTCAGAACTCCAACCCAGAAAACGAACCCCATATAGCTGACCAGAGCGATAAGCTTGATTGCAATATTGAACGTCAGTGCCAATTTCGATCCCAACGTAATACCCACAGCAAGCGCGATCATAGCGGCCAGCAGTGCGGCGCATTTGCCGTACTCGTAAATTATCGGATAAAGGCGTTGCGAGAAGTACAAACCGCCAGCCACCATAACGGCGTAAGAAACAATGGTTGCATAAGCCGCAGCTATTGCTCCTACGCGGGGAATGAACAGAATATTCAAGGCTATGTTGATCGCCGCTGCGACCAGCATCACGAGTGGCAGGCTTGCAGACCGCTTGGCAACGCCAACGCCGGTTAGCGATACCACGAATAAGCCATAAAGCAAATAACCGAAGGCCACCGGAGCGATGTATGTAGAAGCGCTGTGGAATGCTTCGGGCGACGACAGGATGATTATCTCGCGCGCGAAGGACGTAAGGATGAGCCAGACCAGTCCAGTCCCGGCTAGATAGAATGTGGCAACCCGACCGTAGACAACCTTTGCATCGTCGAGAACTAGCATTTTGAATCTTATTGGCACCCACCCGAGGGTAAAGGCGGTCACGACAAACATCATGACCTGGCCAAACTTGTAGCCGAGCGAGTAAACACCAACTTCACTCATGGTCGTATAGTGATTGAGCAGGTATCGGTCAAAGAAATCGATCACCCACGTCAACAGCAAAACGGGAAGAAACGGCAATCCGAACCGAAACAACTCTTTCGCTACAGCCTTTTCCAATCGCGGCTTAAGGTCGCGCGCAATGGCGCCGATGAGCAAAACCGCATATACGACCGTGCTTGCGAGCAGTCCGTACAGAATTCCATTGACGCCCAGTTTGAGTACCGCCACAAAGACAATGTTGGAGGCAAGAAAAAGAGCGATCTGCAAGAACGTCAGCGTTGTGTAGGTTAAAGGGCGCTCGGTCACTCTCAAGTAGATCATCGGCGCGGCGGTCAATCCGCGAAACAGAAGCGTTACGGCAACAATCCTGATATATCCGCTGAAGCTGGGCTGGCCGAATAAATTGCGCGCAAGCAAGTCGGCAGACGCGTAACAAGCGAGCGAGAGTAATACAGAGATCGCCGCCGTTATCGCCATGGCGGTCGAGATCAGTCCCTGCCGGTACCAGGTGATCCCCTTCAGGGCGGTCGTCCCCAACTCATCATCAAAGTAATAGCGCGCTATGCTGTTAGTAAACCCGCAATCCGCAACCAGCGAAAGCACGCTATATAGAATCAGCATCAACGAGTAGACGCCAAACTCCGACGTCGAGATATTGTGAGTGTAGAGCGGTACCAGCAAAAAGCTGAGCAGGCTGATCCCAACGTTGCCCAAACCGTATATCGCTGATTGCCTACCGAGTTGCTTTAGCTGTTTCCACATTTTCGTGCGTAGACCGTCATTATGCTGCCGAGCTTCAACCGCCGCAGAATTGCATTGACCACTCGATTGTGATGAAGCGCGTTGACGGCGGATCTCAGCGGCGACATATTCTCGTCGCCATCGGTGTTCATCAAAAACACCCCATCCGATTGCCAGCCCAGAGGTTCGAAGTGCGCCTGCCGCAGCATGGCGAAAAGAGTTCTTCGCGAGAAGTAAAACAAATGACCAGGCGGAGCTAACAGCGCCCACCGCCGATCGTAGATTCTCGCCGTAGCTCCCCCGATATCGCCCGTCGAGATGGCGATAAGTCCTCCGGGAGCGAGCAGACTGTGAGCACGCCTTATCGCGGCAAGCGGATCCGCGAGGTGCTCAATCACGTCCCACATTGTAACGAGTTCAAATCGAGCCTCCCCGAAATCAATCTCTTCGAGACGGCCTGTCAGGACATCAAGGCCCAGACTATGGCGCGCGTACTCCGACATATAAGGCGAGAGCTCGATGCCCTGTGCCTTCCAGCCAGCCTCCTGGGCAACCTCTAAAAAGAACCCAGCCGCACAACCGATGTCGAGCACCCTCACGTCACCGGAGGGCAAGTAACGGCGCAGCACTGGCAGGAGCGAGCGGAAGTGCGCCTTCCGCGCATTTCGAGATCCGACATAGTCGCTGTAGCCTTTGTTTCGGGCACCGCTGTAATAGGCCTCATCGTAGTAGTCTGTGAGCTCGATGCTCGAAACCGATTCGGCCACATAGCACAGTCCGCACTTCTCGCATTCGACAATGTGATATCCGTCTATCTCGTATCGCAAGCGAGTTTCGCTTGATCCGCAAAGATTGCAAGCGCGTAACGGTCGATCGGAGAGTTCGACGTTGGCTTCGATTCGCAACTGAGTCATAGTTCCCGGAGGAAGCGCGCAGGGACGCCCACATACAGACTTCCTGCCGGTACGTTATGAGTGACGACCGCGCCCGCGCCAATCACGCTTCCCTTCTCTATCCTGACTCCTGGCAGTATTGTGGCGTTGCTACCAATCCAGACGTTGTCCTCAATTAACACTGGCGCGAACTCGGACGGCTGTAAGCGGATAGGCAAATCTCTTTGGGCGAAAGTATGCTGGTGCGAGGTGATCACCACGCCAGGCGAAATCAACACGCTACCGCCGATCTCGATTCCCCCCGCACCGAAGAGGACTGAGTTCGGACCAACGTAGGTCGCGTCGCCGATCAGTATGCCACCTTCTCCACCGCTCCATTCCATTCCCCCGCAATGCAATAGCACGCCGCTATCGATCATCACGTCTTTTCCGAGCCGCAGTCGATCAGGCGAACGAATCTCGACGCGCTTGCCTAAGCTGAGCCCGGAGTTTTGCTTGAGGAGAATCGTCCGCAGCCTGCGCGCTCGCAGCACCTCGACCAAGTGCCCGACAAAAAGCTGAGGCAGTTCCAAGACCAGAGATGACATAACTCAAACCACGGCTGCCAACGCCTTCCTAAGTTGCATTATTGCCCGGCATCTTGGTGTTGTAAGTGCATAATTCTTGTAACTGCGCGGGAGTGCCCCGAAACTTTCCTTAAAGGTGCGAACCGAATCGAGCTTGTCACTTGCTCCGAAATCAAACCACTCCATTCTCTTCTCGCAAGCCTCTTCTATGGCCGATCGAAGCACAGCATTCATCGGACTGTAGCGACTGTACTCCTTAAGCATTGCGCTGCCCCAATAGAGAGTGTTCCGACGACCATGCAGCAAAAGCACTCCGCCCACTACGCGCCCCTCAACCATAGCGAGTTTCAACTCAACGCCTTTGCCTGCCAGCTTCGCCAACGCCCGAAACAACCCCAAGGGATAAGAGGTCGCGTCTCGTCCCCAACGCGAAACGGAGGCCATATAGATCGGATAATAAGCTTCAAAGTCAGCCGCACCTTTCCCTACACGAATCTCGACACCTCGCCGCTCGGCGGCGCGACATTGATTTCGCACCTTACCGGCGAAGCGATTTGTCCACACCGATTCGAACCCACCCGCAAGACTGAGTATGTGGGTTGAGCGTTCCGACACCGTTAGTGCTTCCAGATCGGCCTCATTCCACACTGTCCTCGCAAGAGCGCTGGTGCTTATGGATATCCTGTCAGCCCGCAAGGACCGTACAGCTATTGCAAAGTGCCTAGCACTTAGTTCACCTGCTACACATATGGGCGAGCCGTTAAGCGAAAACGGCATGCCTTCAAAGCATTTAAGGAATCGGATCCTACTTTTCATCCTTACCAGCGGCAACAGCATGGTAGTTCCGTCCCCAAACTCGAAGATTCGTGGCTCATAAGAATACTCGGAATACGCTCCGGCTATTGCTTCACCAAACCGGTATGTCTGGGAAAGCGAGTAGTCGCTGTCGGTCGACTCTAGAAGCTGTGTCCATTCGGTTGGATCTACAAGCCTGGACTTATATTGCATTTATCACGTCAGCAACGTAATCAACGTCGACATCAAGCATTCTCGCGAACAGCGGAAGCGTTATTTCCCTCGCCGCGAAGCTTTCCGTTCTAGGTAGTAAACCCGGGCCGTATCCGAATTTTTCTCTGTAAAGCCGAAAGAGGTGGACGGGTGCATAATGATGGCTCGACTGAACGCGCGCCTGGGTAAGCGCGCCCACCAGTTGTTGCCTACTCAAATGGTTAGTCGCGACTAAAGGTAAGATATGACACGCGCTCTCGCCGCGGTATTTCTGAAACGGCATGCGCGCCGCCTTAGCTTTCTGCAACGCACTGCGGTACCGGGAGTTTAACTCGATTCGACGCACGTTGGCTTGTTCGAGCTTGGCGAGCTGTACCAAACCCATGGCTGCGCGTATCTCATCGATCCGGTAGTTCCAACCGGCTTCCGAGACATCGTAGTCCTGCGGTCTCTCGTTGTGTCGCTTCCAGGTACCAGATGTCATTCCGTGCGAACGAAGCAAACGGACGCGCTCAGCAATCTCGTCGTCTTGAGTCGTGACCATACCACCTTCGCCGGTACTCAGGTTCTTGTTCGAGAAAAAGCTAAAACACCCCGTTGTTCCGAGCGTTCCAAGATACCGGTCGTCATAACGAACACCGGGAGCGTGCGCGCAATCTTCCAGAACAGGAAGGCTATGCTTCTCGGCCACGCGCATGATTTCCTTCATTCTGCACGAATACCCGGCATAATGAACAACAACGATGGCTCGAGAGCGCGGTGTAATCAACGACTCAACATGATCCGGGTCAATGGTCGGCTCACCTTCGCTGAGGATATCCGCAAAGATCGGTCTAGCTCCGCACACAATCGCTGCGTTTGCCGTAGCCACAAACGTCATCGACGGCATTATCACTTCGTCGCCAGGAGAGAGCCCAATAGCCAGATACGAAAGGTGAAGTGCTGCGGTGCCACTCGAAACAGCCACTGCATGCTTAGCGTGATGGTGGCGAGCGAACTCGTATTCGAACTCTTCAGTCTTGGGCCCCATCGTCAGCCAGCGTCTGCGAATAACTTCCGTTACGGCTTCGATTTCATCCGCACCAAGGTCTATGTCCGATAGCGGCACTTTCCAGTCAGTCAATGTTCATTTCTCCTGCTCAGGCAAGCGGATAAACCGGTCACTCGCCACAGTTTTTCGATAGTTGGTACCAGCGGCGCATCTCACAGATCCGGATAGGCCCTAGTAGATGGCGGCACGGTCACGCTCTCGCGTCCGGTATCATCCGGCGGGTTGTAGATCAGTCCGGTCACCAATTCTTCGCCCCGTCCGTTCTTGATGAACAACTCGGTTTCTCGCGGTCGTGGAGTGTAAAACGTCAGACTCTCGACGTCGCGTTGACTGACACCGCGAAACAGGCCTCCAGGCTCATCTATGCCGTCCAGGATGATTCTGACGCGACCGCCTGAAGTCTGCTGATTCCACTTCAATCCCTTCTGCGCGAGATTATATTGCAGCAGCCTTGATGTCGTTGTAACGAAGATGTTGCCGTTATGGAACTCCCGGGCCAGACGTTCCAGCGCGGCCTTCTCGGCCGGTAAAAAAAAAGGCTCTGAGTTTGGTTTATAGTTGCTTACGCCGAATCCGTTACCCTTACGTCGAACAGCGAAATGTTGGTAGATGATCGAGTAGCCTTGGGATGCCTTGAGTTTTTCGAGGTTCGATTGCGAAAGCTGGTTCGGGAGATCATCAATCACCGGAGTGAGACCCAAAGTACCGGCGTAACGCTTAAAACTAAGAACTTGATTTCCATCTCGAAGCGTAGCAGATCGCATCAGCCGTTTGTTTTGCTGCCTGGCGCGCGAGAGCTGACGCTTGCTCAAATGTTTGAGCATGGTCTTACTACGATCTATTAAAGATTGCAGCGAAGAGCTTGAATCCTGGCCGATGCAATCGCTGAGTTCTTCACCAAGCCAGCAAAAACGAATGCCGTACGCGAGCGTGATATCCGTGTGATAAAACTTCGTCCCAGGGATGTCTCCGCGATAATGCTCTATTTCTGGAAGGCCGAAGCATTGAACGTTGGCAGATGTGCCGTGGTTCACCCAAACCCGAAGTTGTATGCCGCGCCTGTCGAGCTCCTCAATGCCCCGTTCCGCAATGCTTCTGGAAAAGTCGTCCGGCGAAGTAAAGCACCCGTACGTGTGAAGGGTATCGAGCATCTCACTCCGGGCGCACTCGCTTAAGAAGTCGGCATGTGGGGACAACTTCGACGAGATACCCTCAAATAGCGTTAGCTTGTTCGGACTCGCAGGAGAGCTGAACAGGAAAAAGCTGTCTCCGACTGGCAAGCTCAACCCCCTGCCGAGAGGAGTCTCCTTGTCAGTATTCAGATAACGGTGGATGAAGCGCAGCGATTCCGCCGTCATAGAGTCGGCATCATTACAAATAGTGAGAGCAGCGCGATAAGGGTATGGGAATTTGCGAAGTGCCGCTCTTGTCGGCGTGGTCTTGCTGTTTATCGCGACGGACATTTCAAAGGCTTGCCTCTTATTGCTTCAACACAAAAGAAAAAATATGCGCCCAGGAACGTGTCCGGCCACGACGAATCCTTTCTTTCGGCAATTGTGCGCACCACATCAAAGCCGTTATCTTTCAAAAGCCGGGTTATTCGTCGCCTGGTCCAGTAGGTTATCGCCTGCGAACGACGACCCAAAAGCGATTGCGCCCAATAGGTAAGGATTGGATCTAAACCGTAACGGACCGCTGCGAGGTTTCGATACCTAACTCCTTCCACGACATGCTTCAAGTAGTAACCCATTCCAGCGAGACCCACTATCACCTTGCCGCCGGGCTTTGTGACGCGGTTGATTTCGCGAAGGGTACTTTCGTGGTTGGTGTAGGTCAACACGCTATAGCAAAGGACCGCATCAAAAGTCTGCGCGAGAAAGCATAAAGACTCCGCCCGCGCCTGAGTTAGATCTATATGATGAGAGTCCTTAACGGTTTGCAGCGCCATCTCCAGTGGGATTCTCTCAATATCGGTGCCCACTACATCGCCATTGTGCTCCGCAAGTATCCGCAACCACTGGCCGGGCCCACAACCCAAATCCAATACACTCTTGTGACCGGTCAGGCCAAAGCGATAAACCTTCTGCTCCCAATGAGCCTGGCTCATAGAAAGGACCGCACTCTCATAAGAAGTGGCGAGGCGGTCAAGGAATGCCGATCCTGTATCACCATTCGACCGGAGGAAGGGACGCAAAGTCAGCATGACTATGCTCGGGAGAATTGCATAAGCCCGACGTACCAATCCTAAACCCACTTTGTTTATCTCAACCGCGATCCGCAGATTTTGCGTGGTGACTTGAACTCTTCCCAATCAGTCCACATTGAACTTGCTTCGATTCCTGGCAAATTCGCCTGCTGCCAGTTCGAAATCTTCGTGGCGTCCGATGTCGAGCCAGTACCCGTCGCACAGGTACGTAGACACCCGTTCGCCCTGTCCCAATAGCCGATGAACAAGATCCGGGAAGTCCAAATACTCCCCGGGAGGAATGAATCTCAACACCCTCGGCTCGTAAATATATATTCCCATGCTTACCAGGTAATCGAATTCGGGCTTCTCGCGGTAGTCACTGACGAAGCCTGCTCCATCAGGTTCGACTACGCCGAGGTCAATCTTAACGTGCTTCCGATAAGTGGCGATTGTGAGAGCTGCTTTGTTCTTATGATGATGTTGCATCAGTTTCGAATAATCGAGAGTGGTCAGCACGTCGCCGTTCATCACAAGGAATGGACCGTCAAGACCGGAAATGTTCGCAAGCGATCCTGCAGTGCCGGTGGGCTTATCCTCATAGCTGTAATCAATATCTATGCCGGCAAAGCGAGCGCGATCGTGTTCAAAATAAGCGCGCAGCAGTTCGGCCAAATAGCCGACCGTGAGCGTCACGCGACGAAACCCGAAGTGGCGCAATTGTCGGATAACGATCTCTATGATCGGTATCTCGCCGATGGGCATCAGCGGCTTTGGAAAGACCGTAGTGTACGGAGCCAGCCGCGTGCCCCGGCCGCCAGCCAGAATTATTGCTCTCATACTGTCAAACATTGTATAACCCGGCTTTGTACTGCCCTAGGTGAGATCGTATCCAATCAAGTGTGCAGGTCAGCCCCTCTTCGAGCGAGACTCGGGGCTTCCAGTCGAGTAATTGTTCAGCGCGCTTGGCTGATGCGATCAACTCCATAACCTCGCTCTTCTCAGGGCGAAGACGGTCTGAGTCCGTTTCGATCTCGGAATTAACACCAATCTGAGCAAACATTCTAATCGCCAGTTCTCCAATCGTAACTCCAATGCCAGAGCCCAGATTGATCACCTGTCCTATTGCCCGCTCTGACTTCGAAGCGAGCATCATCCCTTCGACTGTATTGGACACAAAATTAAGATCGCGCACGGGCGCTAGACTGCCGAGGCGAACGCGATGCCCTGCCAACGCTTGTATCGCGATTGTCGGAATAACTGCCCGCGCCGATTGTCGCGGGCCGAAGGTATTGAATGGCCTGACGGTCACCACTGGCAAATTGAAAGATGTATAGAAACTTTCTGCAATCTTGTCAGCCGCAATCTTAGACGCCGAGTAAGGCGATTGCGCCTGCAAAGGATGAGCTTCATCTATCGGCACGTACTGAGCGGTGCCATACACTTCGCTCGTTGATGTATGCACAACACGCTCGACCTTAGAATCAAGGGCGGCTTGAAGTACATTCAGAGTGCCCTCGACATTGGTAGCCACATAAGAGGCTGGAGCGGAATATGAATATGGAATGGCTATGAGAGCAGCGAGATGAAAGATGATCGTACGATCGCGAATTAGCGATCGCATAAAATACGAATCTCGCACATCACCGCTGACCACATTGATGCTACGCAACAGTTCTTTGTCCAGGTCTTCCAGGTTGCCCCAGTCGTTTCGAGAATTGTAGTGCACCAGCGCACAGACGTTCGCGCCTGCGTTCGCTAACGCCTCGGTTAAGTGGCTTCCAATGAACCCACCAGCGCCGGTAACAAGCACTCTGTCCGCAGCGGTGAATCTCGGTTTTTCTATCACGATCTAGCTTCCGTTTCTTAGTGAGCGTATCTTCCGCATCCTTGCGTGCACGCGAAGGCCAATCCACCACACGCCTCGGCACCAAAGACTTCTGCTGAATTTCTCCCAACGGTCCCCGTATTTCTTGAAGATCGGCTCCGAGGTGAGGCTGTACATCACGCGCATCTGAGGGACATGTACATTCGTTTGATAATACTGGCTCGTTAGCTCGCGATACTTCAGATCGTAAACAGACCAATACCCAGTGTCGAAGTCAGCCAAATGCGCCCTGAGCGTTTTCAGGCCTTCATTCCACCAGACCCAGGCCTTCTTATTCCCGGTTACCCGCGCATAATCTAGAACACCCCACAGAGCAAAGATAAAACCATTAAGAACATGCGTGGGAACCGCGGCGGGATATTCCTCGAACCAGAGATGTCCGCACTCGTCTACGTCTCTCACACCACCTTCGCTCATTGGGAGGTCTAGCGCTTCGAACAGAGAGGTCGCCGTTTTGAGCCACCGATCATCACCAAATAACTGATAGCCTCTAAGCAATGCGGATATCGCGTTCCCCTGGCTGAGCCCTGATGCCCATGGAGAACGAAGATCGTCGTACTTCGGAGAATCCCAGTGGTGCAAGAGAAGACCTGCGCGAGGGCCTTCAGGTGTCATTGCGGCGACGATTGCATCGAGCTGGATGTGCAGCTTGCGCGCTAGCTCTGCATCGTGACCCTTCGCGACAATGCTGTCGTTGAGAGCCAATGCGTA
The DNA here is from genome assembly GCA_038040485.1 of Candidatus Onstottus arcticum. Taxonomy (GTDB): domain Bacteria; phylum Acidobacteriota; class Blastocatellia; order UBA7656; family UBA7656; genus Onstottus_B; species Onstottus_B arcticum. The sequence goes on along the minus strand of JBBPIE010000025.1, from coordinate 24,938 downwards.
CTGAGCAGTTGTAACCAAGTTGAGGACGTGGCTGATCCTTCCTGCAAGTTGGTAGCTTGTGAGCGCCACGCCCTGCTCGTCGAAGGGTCCGAAGTACCCCGATTCGACAAGAGCCAGAGCCGGCTTCATATCGGTATAGTAGCCACCAAGGTCTTCAGCTAAGGAAGTGTTTCCGCCTCGAATCTGAATTGCTGCAAGCCGAGTCTTGCTCATGCCGGCCATTCTACTATGCCGTCGCGCTCGCTCTCGATTGCTCCGGAGAGGCAAAAGGTATCGCCTCGCGATACGATCATAAACTCCCGACTGCCGGAACTACTCGTTAGTGGCTGGGTCGACTCGAGACAGGCTGATCTCCAATCAGCTCTCGACTTCGCGGAGACAAAACCCGCTTTTTGAGATGCCGATGGAAGCGATTTCACGTTTAAGTTCTGCGTAGTTTGGTAGGGTTCAGTCAATTAAGAGCTTCAGTCGCCGCCGGCGCTGCCCGCGCTCTCCCTGCTGTTATCGAGGCCATAGTCGCCATAAGAGTCCCCGTAGTAGCCGGCGCCATCGCCCTGATGAACGTCCACGTTGTTCAATACCACTCCAAACACTTTCGCTCCGGCGATTGCGAGTTCGTGCCGGGTCCGGCGCACAACGTCTCGAGTGCTCTTGCCGCCGTGTACAACAAGGATTACGCCGTCTACCAGAGTGGACAGAATCACCGGGTCAGTCACCTTCAACAACGGAGGCGAGTCGATGATGATGTGATCGTAACGCTCCCTCAAGTTCAGGAGTAGCTCTCTCATCTTAAGCGAGCTGATCATCTCAGCCGGGTTGGGCGGGATAGGTCCACAGGGGAGTAGCGAGAGGTTCGCTATCGGCAACTTCTGAATGCAATCATCGATGTTTACTGTGCGAGAGAGGTAAGTCGATAGCCCGCGCCCGTGCTCCGTTACGCCGAGCACTTTGTGAGCCGACGGTTTGCGCAGGTCGCAATCGATGATCAGCACCGACGCGCCGAGTTGAGCCAGCGAGATCGCGGTGTTGATCGTGGTCGTGGTCTTACCTTCGCCGGGCTGGCCACTCGTGATCATTATGACCTTGGGCGGATTGTCCACGGACGACAGCAGCACCGATGTTCTGAGCACTCGGTAAGCCTCGGCCACCGATGACCGGCTGTCGAGAGTCATCAACTGATCTGCTCTTATGTGCCCGTTCCCGTTGAGCGCAAGTTCGCGTGCCGCCTTCTTGCTCTTGGCGTTAAGCAGCCGCGAACGGCGGCCGCTGATCGCCGGGATCACGCTGAGCGCCGGAAGCTGCGCGTAGCGGCTCACGTCTTCAACCGTCTTGACCGTGTTGTCGAGATACTCGAGGAAGAACACCAGTCCGACGCCCGCCACTAAGCTAACCAGGAACCCTATAATGATTGTGCGCAGCCGGTTTGGCCCGACCGGCGAAATCGGCACTTGCGGGGGATCGATCATCCTCATGTTGTTGTGCTGCTCGTGTTCCTGGATTTTCGCCTGGCTGGTCTTTTGAAGGAATTCATTATAAAGACCCTTGTTCGTCTCGACTTCTTGCTTGAGGATGTTGTACTCGATGAATGCCTGATTCTGCTGCGAGGCCTCAGCCTTGGCCCTGTCCAGCGCCGACTTCATAGAAGCTTCATCGCGCACTGAGCGCTCGTAGTCGGCTTTGAGTTTTAGCTCGAGTCCACCCCGACTCTCAGCAACTTGTTGTTCGATCGCCGTAATCTGCTGTTTGGTCTCCACCACCTTCGGGTTCTTCTCTCCATAGGTGGCGGAGAGCTGCGCAAGGGTGACTTTGAGTTCGCCGAGTTTCTTTTGAAGCTCCCCGGTCTTCGGATCCGCAAATGCTTCAGGAAGCTGCGCCGAACGTCCCGCTCGCACTTCCTCATAAAGCGACTGTTTCAGCATTCGATCAGTCTCGGCTCTTGTGGCCAGATCGTGAAGCTGCGATAGCTTACCCGTCGCCAACGTTTCCTTGCCGTCGGTTGCGTATAGGTTTTTGTCGCGGCTGTAATTCGAAAGTTTTAATTCGGCTTCCTCGACCCTTGCTTTCAGCTCCCGAGTGGAGCGGTCAAGCCAGTCCGATGCCTTGGTATACTTGTCAGTCTTGCTTTCGAAGCTGCGCTGCATGAAGACCTGGGCGACGTTGTCAACGATGTCAGCGGCAAGGGCTGGATCAGTGTGCGTAAAAGAAATCACCAGCATGCGGGTGTCCGGCAGTGGATCTCCGCTGAGATTTGCCGAAAGCACGTCTACATAAGGCGCGAGTCTCGCGCTCTCGTCGCGCGAACGGGCTCCAGCTTGTTCAGAGCCCCCAACTGGCGTCTCGGCTGCAACGGTCGGGGGAGCGGCGCTCTGCGGCTTGAACTTTGACCAGACCGTTCTCGCCGCCTCCCAGATGGACTTTTTTGAACTAACGTCCATCAACTTTGGGTTCTGATCGAGTTTGAGATTGATGACGACCTCTTCAAGAACCGGCCGGCTCTGGAGGAGTCGTATCTTCGTCTTCATCGCCGTCGCGATGTAATAAGAATCGTCCGATTCATCAGTCTGGAGCAGTATGTCGCCAGCCCTTAGCGTTCTGTTGTCCTTGCCGATCTCGATCGTGGTCGACGCCTGATAGATTGACTTGGTGCGGAAAACCTCGAGGGTCACGACCGATGTCACGATGACTGCAATCACCGCGATCACCAGCTTGCGCTTTTTGATCGCCCGCCACATTCGTCGAACGTAGGCGCGCTCATCATCCTCACCATATCCGTAGCCATACGCCGAGCCATCCGGGTAACCACCCATGCGCGGGTATCCTGGTCGCACCAGTGGCGTTTCATCTGGGGGCGAGATTTTTTCGAGTTCTAACCGTTCATCTGCCATCGCAACTCTCCAAAAGAATCAATGCGTCATCGTTTCCAAAGAGTAAGGGTTATGAAGTCCGGCTTCAAGGGATTGGGAACCGAGTGATGGTCGAGAGTCCGAATGCCTTGAGCACCGCGTTCCCAACCGACTTCATCCGGCTGTTCGGCACCATGACAATATCGTTCGCCAATATCGGCACGTCTGGCTTCTTTCCGCTCATCACGGCCGCAACGTCGACCTTTAGCTCCTCCCGCTTTCCAGTCGGGCCTTCGCGAAAGATGACGCCCCGGTCGCCGCCGGCGTTCATGGTCGTTCCCTGGGCAAGCGAAATCGCCTGGCGCAAAGTTGTACCCTCCTTCAGCACAAACGAGCCTGGCTTGTTCACTTCGCCCGCTACAAAGAAAACGTCGGAGGGTGGGATGTTTACAATATCACCGGGCTCGACAAACGTATCTTGCTCGAATCTTCCTTTTAGCAGTCCGTTGATGTTCGCGCTTCTCAATTCATACTTGGGCGATTCTTCCGCTTCGGTGCCACGATCCACGACTTGAGTGGCGGACGATGTGGCCTCATTGCTTGCGTCGCCCGCGGACGCTGGATGCTTTAGCTTGTGAATTATGAACGCGGTTGAGCCGTGATTCTCTGCGAGACCGCCTGCGAGAGTAATCAACTCCAACAGCGAAGGTTTGCCTTCAATCTGGAAAACTCCGGGGCTGCGAACCGCCCCCTGAATAAAAAACGAGCGGCTGTTGTACTCCTTAACCGCCACCGTGACTTTGGGGTCTTTCAGGTAATCACCGCGGAGCCCCTCCGTGATGAACAGCGCGAGCTCTTCGGGGGTCTTCTGCACAGCCGTGATTCGGCCAAGGTACGGCATTAGAAAAGTGCCGGCGGCCGTCACACGGAAGCTCCGCGAAAGCTCGGGAGCGTTGTCGATCTGTACTTCGATCACATCGTTAGCCCCGATGCGGTAATCCTGCTCCAGCGACACAAGGACGCTCGATCCTCGCGCGCTGGATGACTTTTGCTGCTGCATCGGCGCCGCTTGTGTGGACTGGCCGGTTTGAGGCTTGTCCTGCTGAACACGGCGGCTCGCATAACCAGCCTCGGCCAAAGCAGTGATCCCAACAATGGCAGCCGCAAAGCACAATGCTCTGAGCAAACGCCTTGCGCCGCTTTTCTTCATCTCAAATTCCTTGTTTGTCATGATGCTCCTCCCACAAGTACAGCCGCCGAGACTCTCTCTTTACCAGCGTCGGCGCTGGGCCGCACAGCCAGCGGCTTTGAGACCTCGGACGCATCCGCTATCGCGGCTCCGGACGAAGCGAACGCCACCAGCACCAGAAACAGTAACGCGTTCGCCGGTATCTGCAAGTTGAAGTCAAACAAGCTGTGAACCAATATCCCAAATATTCCCGCGCCGCTCGCAAGCGCCAGCGCCGCCACCAACGGGTCGCGTGCCCGGACGCCGCGCCCCACGTTCTTGAAAACCAAGATCACGAACCATAGCGCGATCAGGCCTCCGACGATTCCACAGTCCGCGACAATCTGCAGATAGTCGTTGTGGGCTTGCGGGACTCTCATTGAGCCGTCGCTCTTAGTGTATATGTTGAATGCGGTCACGTATGCGCCAAGTCCGACGCCCATGAGCGGGTTTGCCCGAATCATCGTTATTGTGTCCCGCCATATCCAGCCGCGACTGGTCGAGAAAGTCTCTTGAGGCTCTCCTTCGACGGCCTGGCCTTGAGTCACTCTCCGAATGATCGGGTCCGCGCCAATCCAAAACACGCCGGTGCCGATGACAATCACGAGCGCGGTGACTACGGCGATTTGCGAAGCAGCCGCGCGAAAGCCGCCTTTCGACTGCTTTCCTCGCTCGACCTCGGCAAACTTGCCGCGGCGCTCCGTGCGTCGCGCGGCGGGCATTCGCAGGGCAACCAGTGCGATGAACATGAGCGTCGCGCACAGGCTTATCATACCGCCTCGCGACAATGACGCTACGGCCGCCAGTCCCATGATCGCGGCTGCAAAGCCGTACAGCACTCTGACTTCCCCCTTTACGGCTCGCGTTATCACCAGCGCAATCGGCAGCGGGATCAAGAGTTCCATGTACCCGGCGAAGTGATTATGATTCGCAAACGGACCAAACGCCGCCGTGGCCATCGTCGGACGCACCCAGTAGAAGCGTCCATTCCAGGTGAAGTATTGGATCAATGCAAAGATCGCGACCGCCATGCCGTAGAACACAAGCACGTGTCCCGCCGCCACCAGTCTCTTTTGGCTCGCAAAGAAATTCGAGGCGATGATCAACGCGATAAACAGAAACGCTATGATGATCACCGCGCTTCGCGTGTAACCGACGTTCATTGACAGGCTCAACCATCGCCCGTCGGGGCCGCTGAATGCAAGACTCTGAAGCGATCCAACCAGGATCAGAGCCGCAACCGGTAATGCCACGGAGGGGATGGTCATTCTCAGTCGCCCGTCTCTGAGGGCTTTGACCAGCCATAGGAATACCAGCCCTATGATGATCGCTTCGAAAACGAAGATGGCCCACGGTTCCACCCCTCCAAAAGCGAGCCCGGTGAACATCACTGTGGCCAATAGTCCCCACGAAATGGTTTTGTTGAGATGATTCATCGTTCCGTTTACGCGCTCGTTCATTGAGCCTTGGCCCGTTCAGTCAGCGAGAAATCATCGAACCATACGGTTCCTTTGGTCGGATTGTCGTAGCTGAACTTTGGTATGCGCCGGATGGCAATGAGCAGCGAGCTTGCGTTTGAGGGCGCCAGAAACTCTACTGAGACGCGACGCCAGTCGCTAGACCCGGCGGGTGCGGGTTCGGAAGCGGCGATGGCCGGCGACGACTTACCGTCCGCCACCACGACACGCGGACCTTCCGGCGTCACGAGGCTCTCGGTCTTAACAAAGAAATCCAACTTGTAACGAGATCCCGGCCGCACCAGGAACCTCTGGCTGATCTCATCGTCAAGCCGCGTTGTGTCGCGGCCGGTGAAGTCGATTCGCAAAGACCCGGCGCCGCCATGAGCCGTCTCCCGACTCACGCTCGCGCGTGCGTAGGCATTCTGCCCGATCGTCCAGTCAAACTGCGCGAACTTGTCATTGATCTCGGATTCGAAGTCACCGTTCCAAATCGCGCCGACACTCTGGTCTCGTTTCGCCAGGCCTCGACTGACGGTGTCTGCCCAGAGATACCTCGCCAACTCCGCGTGGCCTTTCGAAATCAACGCGTCAATGATCCCGGGCGCCTCAGGCTGCGCAAGCCGCGCGGTCGGATCGATGCTGCCAAAGACACTCCCAGCTTCGGCGGCCCTTGATTGCCCGACCAGAAACTGCGCCAAGAAAATCTTCGAGCGGGCGTCGTCGGGCGTGATCGCTTGCACCGCCGCCAGATTGCTGCTCGACACTCTCCACACCAGATCGAGCGAAGACGGAAGCAGCGCCGGGTTGGAAGTGTTGGCTAGCCGGAACTCAGCGAGCGACTTCCCGAGCTTCCCTTGCCTCAAGAGCACGTTGGCAAGCCGCCAGTGTACAACCGTGTGATTGGGAGCGAGCTTCAACGCCTCATTCAATGCGTCTTCAGCGGACGCTCGATCTCCCTTAGCCTCTTCGATGCTGGCTAACAGCATCCTGTAGTTGTAGTCCCAGGGCGATAGCCTTACGGCCAGCCGGGCATCAGCTTCCGCCACGGCTATGTCGCGTTCTTCCGAAAGCATCTCGGCTTCCGCGAGCCTTGCGCGAAGCGGCGCCGAGTTCGGCGCATACTGCACGCCTCTGGAAAGAAGATCCTTGGTTACCCGAGTTCTTTGGTCGGTCAAGAGACCGGCGATGACTCGTGTGGTAGCAAGCGCCGCGAGCACCGCGCACAGTCCCAGCCCCGCCAAAATAACCAGTATCCTTGTTGTTGGTCTGTTGACCTTTAGATCGATAACCACGTTTCTCTCCGGTTTGATCAGGTCGCTCGGTGGTGTTCGGCTGAGGTCCGAGATCGATGCAGAATGTCAATCAAGGCATTCGGAAACGCGGGCACACCTAACCCTCCCACGTTAAGCCCCTAAGGGAAGGCGCCTCATTGCGCCGTTCGAATTTGCTTCCGACCCGTTCCAACTGCAATTCTCAGACCTCATTTATCGGTTTCGAGGGGTAACCTCCGCGGCGCCTGCCGAACCGCCGGGTCTGTTTCAGAATGCAGACGGGCATCCCAGCTAATGCGGGCTTCTTGGCTTGAAGCGTAAGAAGGGTCCCGCGAAACTGATGACCAAAGGCTCGTTTAGATCGATGGGTTCACGGTCACTTTGCAGATTCTGGAGCGAAGGTGTGGCACGCCTCGACTCTGCCTGGTTTGGTTGAAGCGCCGTGTGTATCACGGTTCGGTTCACGGATTTCCTCGATTTGGAGCCACCTCGGCCGTCTATCTTAGTCAATGACAGATTTGCCATGCACGATGTCGTCGATTTGCTCCGGGCAAAAGGAGCGAACTGTAATGGGAATTAGGGGGTAGATCGCTCGGCCTGGAGTTGGTTGTCTGTAAGCTGCAAAATCTTCAAATAAATATTCCTTACATCCGCCGATCGTTGCGCCGCCGCACCTCCAACACTGGGGTTCAGAGTATTGCATAAGTTAATTATTGTCAATACCCTAGCCTCTCTACCAGACGGCTTTTGAGTGCCTTCGAGACCCTCTAGAAATGCCAAATCATGGCTTGTTCTGTGGCTCCTTGCCCAAGTACTCTCAAAAGGCGAAATGGCAGCTTACTTCCGCCCTCAAATGGTGGTCGGTGTCGGCTTGACCGCCTCACGCTCGATCCGTAAGATTTGCCTGCCTTCCAAACAACGCATTCTAGATTGGGGTTGAACCGTTGTGACAAAGCTGAAGCTCGCGATTCTTGCCGTTTTCGGGCTGGCGGTGAGTGTGGCTTCCTCATTCCCAACTGTTGGGCGCACCGATGCCAGGCGCGAGGCTGCCGCATTTGAAACCCAGCCTCGCGATCTTCAGACCACGCAACCTCAAAAAACTCTCGACCCAGCCGCTTGGGGAACAAACCACGCTGGCAAACCCGTCCCGGAATTCGTACACGGGGACGAATGCCTGTTCTGCCATCGCAATGACATTGGCACCACCTGGCAGAAGAACGCGCATGGGATCACCATACGTCAAAACGAAGACGCGCCCGAGTGGCGGGAGGTTTTCAAAGGACAACCCACTCTGACAGCAGTTGCGCCCCAGGTCGGATACTTTCTTGGAAGCCGGCATCGGCTACGATTCCTTAAGAAGGAAGGTTACGGCAAGTTCGCTCTGCTCAACACTCAAGCCGAGCTCGGAGCGGGCCGTCAGGTACAGAAGTGGATCGAAGCGGACAAGCCAGCCTGGGACAAGGACCGCTTCGCGAATCGATGTGCCGGTTGTCACACTACTGCCGTGGATGCCGCAACAAAGGCGTTTTCGGCATTCGGGCTTGATTGCTACACCTGTCACGGATCGGTCGACTTGAATCACACCAACGACACTTCCCTGGTGTTCCTTTCAAAGAAACGCAGAAATGACGCCCGAGTGATCACATCGGCTTGCGCGCAATGCCACCTGCGGATGGGAAAATCGAAATCAAACGGGCTACCCTATCCGAACAACTTTGTGGCCGGGGACAATCTGTTTCAAGACTATCAGGTGGATTTTTCAAAGGCTGACGATGAGAGCTTAAACCCGGGCGACAGGCATATCCTACGCAACGTGCGCGACGTCGTTTTGAACGGAGCGGAGTTTCCGACCTGCTTAAGCTGCCACGCTGTGCACGAAAACTCGAGCTTGAAGCATCGCCGGGCCCCCCGAACCGCTGGGTGCACTGACTGCCACAACCCAGACGGACCGCTGAAGGTCGTGAAGCCCTACACCGTTCGAAGCGCTCTCTGCGAGTATTAGTCGGAAGACGAAGACTAAAGAAGATCGGCAACGGTTGCGACGCCTCGGGACGTCACGGCTGGTTGGCAAGAGCAGCTCGAACACGATCGCGATACCGCATGCACTGATCGAGAACTCGACGATACTCCTCGACGTCCACGTCCCGCTCAGAACACGGTAAGAGCAGGCCTCCATCCTCACAGAAGTTCCCGTCCCACTCGATCAACCGCTCGTCACTCATCGTCGCTGAGTATCGAAGCATCTTCTCATCGGGCATTCGGTCGAAATAAGCGCGAAGATTTACGCCCGTTTCGTCTGTCCGCTCATCAGACATTTCTTGTTCGAAATTCCAAATCGGCTGTTCCATGCTGAGACGGCTCCTTTGAAAACACGTCTTCACGACTCGTGGTCGAGCCGGCAAATCGGAGCAAGTGAACTCACTCCTTGCGAGCGAGGCCCTCGACCAGTTCGATTCGCATTTTGTCCGGTCCCTCAATAAAGGCAAACTTTACCTTGCCGCCTGCAAGGCTCCTGATCTCATCAGTTACCTTCACCCCATCCTTGCGCAACTTTTCAACCGACACGGAAAGATCGTCCACGCTGAAGCCGACATGATCGACGACTCGCCCCTTGGTCGACGACATCTCCGTCTGGTTCTTCCAGTGCTCCGGGTAAACCTTCCTTGAATAGGCAATCGGGTAGATGATGAGGTTCACGTTATCCATCGTCAGCGACATGCTGGGTCCGATCGGAACGTCGCGGTAGAACCGCGGTTCGCGAGACGGAGGAGTGTTGCTTCGACGAATCGCGCCGAGGTGTTTCATATACCACTCGCCCGCGGACACCGGGTCTTCGCTGAACAGATGCAGATGTCCGAAGCGGTGGTGCTGCGCAGTGTTCAATTCGATGAGCGCGTGATCCGGGCCTTGAACATAAGCATAGTAGAACAACCCGGTCGCCCCCCTGTTCCCGCCGATGTCGCTAATGTCGGTCAACGGCGTGAAGAACTTGGTCCCGCTATCAAGCTGCTTTTGATACGTTGCCTTCATATCTTCGGCGCCCCAGCCGAAGTGCCACACAGCCGAAGTCAATTCCCATGGCGGCGGCGAGCCTACCTTGGTAAACAACATCCACGACTTCTGCGCCCACACGCCGTCAACTAATCCGGCAAAGCGAGCTTTCTCGCTGTCAAACTTGCTTGTGTAGAAGTTGATCGCGGCCTGCGGGTCGGTCGTGTTCAAATGCAAGTGATGAAAGTGAGCTACAGCGGCCGGAGCTGGTGTCTCCTGAGTCGTGGCTTGCTCGTGGCCGCCGGCTTTCGGGCTGACGCCCAGCGGCAGCATCATTGCCATCACAACCAAAATCCCGAGTATCGCGCGCCGCGCAACTCCAGCCCGGTCTTTTCTGTTTTTCATAAGCGTCTCATCTTTCACACGTCGAAGATTGGCCGAAGCAAGCAACCACAGATGAACACGGGATCAACACAGATCGGAGTATGGCCGGCCTTGATGAGCGAGGGCGCACAAGCACTTCGACTCGAGAGATTACGCATGGACTCTTCCTGTTCGTATCGGTGTTCACCTGTGTTCATCTGTGGTTTCATTTCGAGCGAGGACTTCAATGCTCGAATTTGCTATTACCTTCAAAATCGATATCCTCACCAGCGCATCGTCACGCGGCTGCGATGACTGCCGCGGCGGTTGAAGCACGTGACCCGCCGACTCCACTGAATCGGCGGGTCACTGTGTTGTTGTCTAAGAGGTCCGACGAACATTCTAATCGTCGGATCGCACCCAACCGTAGGCCACGTTGCTCCGCTGCCCGCCGTCATCCACGTACGCTATCTTCATCTTCTCTAGCGCATCGGCCGGCAGTGCCTTTCGTTTGGCCTTTACGTTGACCTTGTAAAGCTTTGCTGCGTTCAGCCCGAAGATCTTCGCCTTGTCTTCCTTCGTGATCTTCTTGTACCCGAACTTTTCGCACATCTCGTCGCTGATCTGGAAGCGCTTTAAGGCGTCGATGCCCCACTGTGGCGATCCCCACCAGAGACAATCCGTGCCCCAGACTACGTGATCCGAGCCATAGTATTTGATGTTCTTGCCCATGCCGTGTTGGGCCATGACCGGGTCGGTCACCGCCAGCGTGTTGAAGAAGCTTCCTACTTCACAGTAGACGTTGTTCATCTTCGGGTTGCGCTTCTTTATGTCCATCAACACGCTGTGCCACAGAAAATCACCCGTGTTCGGATCGTACTGGTTGCTCTCTTTCCAGTTGGGCTCGTTAAACCCATGCTTGATCGCCGAGTGGTAGACCACAAAGTTGAAATCCGGATTTCGCAATGCCGCTTTCTCGACGTCCTTGGGATTCGCAAGATGACCCAGCGTCCGCGATTGGTACGAGTAGCCTTTGTGCGTGCTGATCAGCTTGATCCCGCGCTTGCGCGACTCCTCGATGAACCACTGTGAGTTGTCGTCATCAAGCTGAAAACCGTTGCCCGACTGGCCCGGATCGGTGTGGCAGTACCATTTCCATGAACTGATGCCATAGATCTTGATCTCGCGTTCCATCTGCTCGAGGCAGGCCGCCTTGTCGATCTTGTTGGCGACTTTGTCCCAGTAGTGGTTCGGCGCGAGATTGCCCTGGTTCACCGCCCGCTGAGAGCCGGCCACTTCATTGATCTTCTTGCGAGCCTCGAACATCACCCAGCTCGGCAGGACCTTCCCTGCATTGCCCGGTGTCCGTGCCGCTCCTTCGAGCACCTTGCCGTCCTTATCGCGCAACGTCTCTCTGTTGGGCACGCCGGAAATCACCACCATCGAAGTCTCGCTGTCGAAGAACATTTCCTTGACGAAGTTCTTAAACCCGTAGGCTTCGGCATCGTTCTTCAAGTCGAAGCCCATGTTCTTGACGAACTCCATCGTCCTGAAGCCGCCGATCGCCAACCCGTTGGTGAAATGCGACTGCACGTCGATGATGAAGTACTCGCTCTTGGGCCATTTCTCGTCGTAGGCTGCCGCTTCCCACGTCTCAGCTTCGTCCACCTCCCAGGTCTTGCCATAAACCTTGTTGGAGGCTAAGAAGCAAGTCGCAAGGCCCATCGAGCTAGCCATAAAGGTGCGGCGATTCATGCCCAGTTTCTTGGCGCGCTCGTCGCCCATTTCACCGATCAAGTGCTCGACTTCCTTTTGCTGAGGCGTCTGCCGTCGCGGAATGAACTCCTCGTTGGAAACGACTTGAGTGGGCATCGGCGAGTCCACCCCCTTCTTCATGTCTCTAAGCCCTTTTCTAATCCACATCGCGTTAGTTCCTTTCAGAGTTGGTTTGAAGCCGGCACTCAAGTGAAAGCCGTCCGTGGGAGTGCGGACGCCTCGGCCGCATCATTCGATTCCATCCACTGTCTACTTCGACGAGGCCCGTTCGAGAAGGTTCTCACCCGCAAGCACGTAGTCGAACCAGCCGATCATCATCTCTTCCCAGGTCTGATCGCCCCAGCGCACTTCTTTGGTTGGATCAGGATTGTACTTGTTCTTCGCGGAGTTGTCGAAGTGCGCAACGCAATCAAGCCTGCTTCCCTTCGGCAGAAACAGAGGTTCTTTGAACTGATACAGAAGCTGCCAGTTGAAGTCATACCTCGAGACTTCTAACACCACCTCCGAGCGGCCATCGGGATAGACCGCCGTGTACTTGAAGTCTTTCCCGCGCACGTGCATATGCGGCATGAGATCGATGATGCGCACGTCGTCTTTGGCAGTCCAGCTTGATCGGACTTCAAAGTTACCGTCGCCCGCCGGAATCACGAAGCTTGCGTTGGTCGCCGTGCCCGTCAGCGCGATCTTCTGAACCGGAGTCCTGGAGAAAATCAGCCCGATGTAGGACCGGTCAGTCCCCGCTTCGCCCGTCGGAGTGTAGTGCATCTGAAACGTAAGCTTTGAACCTTTCTTGATCAGCCTCGCGGTGCCCGGTGGAAAGACTTTTGGTTGCTCGCCCGGCGCGTAGCCACAAAGCTTGAACCCTCGGCCGCCTCGTCCTTCGCCCGACAGTTCGGTCTTGGCGCCGGGCTCCTGAACAAAGACGATGACGTGATGAACGACTCTTCGATTGCTGGGCCGAATCTCCGCGGCCTGGACCCATTTGTCTTCGTTGAAGTTCGTCTGAACGGTGAAGTACTTGTAAGGCACTACGCCGTCCGCTGGAACCGCGACTTCCTCGTCGAGCGCTATGACAGCGTCGGGCTTGCCGATCGACCAGCCCTGCTCGAAGGTCGGTGCCGCCGGAAGAAACTTGTCTTCACCCTTGGGTGCGCCTGCATCGACCCAAGCAGAGATCGTATCGATTTCCTTTTGCGAGAGCCGGCGGTCATTCTTGAAGTGGCTGCTCTCTCCGGAAGCAAGCCAGGGCGGCATCGATCGATCAGCAACCTTCTGCTTGATCGCCTTTGCCCACGGACGCGCTTCGTTGTAAGTCAGCAGCGACATCGGAGCGATCTCGCCGGGCCGGTGACACTCGGCGCAGCGGCTGTAGAAAATCGGCGCGACGTCCTTGGTGAAGGTTACCTTGCTGTCTGCTGGTCCGCTCGCAGCGACGCCGACAGCAAGGACCGAACAAACCAGCAATGCCAGCAGCCCCGCTGATCGCAATTGATTTCTCATAGTTATCCTCCCGGTATGATCTTCCGACGCGAAAGATTCTTTGAGAGCCCAACAAACGCTTGAGCTGATAAGTCGAAGCCTCGAAATCCGCCGGTAAGTAATGCGCCAGCGGCGAATTATCCAGATTCAAGGTTTGGGGCAGTCTATCTGATCCGACAGCTTTTTGCACGACGAAAACTTGCACGACGAACTTGCCGAACCGGGGCACCCCTTGCTGGGAGTAGTTACGCAGCTCTCGCCGAGCGCGTTACAGCTTTTCGGCTTCAATCCAGCGCTTGTTGCAAGCCTCGCCTCTGCGATACTATCCGCCAAACAAAATCATCGGGTAAGAGCCCATCGCCCTGGAGGGACACTGTGATCACAGGATTCGCGACACCTCAGCTCGCAAAGTCTCATTCGCATTGGCAGGCGCGATGCTCTTTTTGGAATCTTCAATTTCTCAGCTCTGGAGCAGGCGCCGTCCCTCGGTCGGAACGTTCGCAGGAAATGCCCAGGCAGGCACGTCTCTCTTTGACTCGGCTTAACTCAGGAGGAACTCAATGGCAACTCTCAGTAGACAGATCACTCTCGCGGCAAGGCCGGTCGGTTTTCCCAAAGACTCAGATTTCAAGTTAGTCGAGTCACCCGTTCCGACTCCAAAGGATGGCGAGTTTCTCGTGCGCGTCATCTACATGTCCGTAGACCCGTATATGCGCGGCAGGATGAACGACGCGGCCTCCTACGCGGCCCCGGTCCAGCTCGGCGAAGTGATGGGCGGAGGCGCGGTCGGCAAGGTCATCAGCTCGAACAACCCTAACTTTCGCGAAGGCGATATAGTCGAAGGTCCATTCGGCTGGCAGGAGTACGCCGTCTCGAATGGACAAGGCGCTAGAAAGATCGATCCGAGCCTTGCGCCGATCTCGACCGCTCTGGGAGTTCTCGGAATGCCTGGATTGACTGCGTACTTTGGCCTGCTGGACATCTGCAATCCGCAACCAGGCGAAACGGTCGTTGTCTCAGGCGCGGCCGGCGCCGTCGGCTCGCTGGTCGGGCAGATCGCAAAGATCAAAGGCTGCCGCGCGGTAGGTATCGCCGGCGCCGATGACAAAGTCGCTTACCTCACCGATGAACTCGGCTTCGACGCGGCGTTCAACTACAAAACGGTCACGGACTACTTTCAGAAAATTAAAGAGCTCTGCCCGAAAGGCATCGATGTTTATTTCGACAACGTCGGCGGAACGATAACCGATGCCGTCTTCAGGCTGATAAACACCAGAGCAAGAGTTTCAATCTGCGGCCAGATATCGCAGTACAACCTGGAAAAGCCGGAGATGGGACCGCGCTTGATTCTTGTTTCTCTGCTCGTAAAGCAAGCTAAGGCCGAAGGCTTTCTTGTGTTTCAATATGCGAATCGTTATGCGGAGGGCTTGAAGCAAATGGCTGAGTGGATACAGCTAGGCAAGCTCACTTACCGCGAAGACATCGAGCACGGCATCGAGAATGCTCCGCGCGCTTTCATGGAGATGTTGAAAGGGCGAAACACAGGCAAGCAGCTTGTGAAGCTTTCGGAGGAATAAGCACTACGTCGTTTCGTCTTCAATCTCGAATCGCATCTTGATAGTAGCCGCGGCGCCGAGCATCGCCGACACGCTGCAGTACTTCGACTCGGACAACTCGATCGCGTGGGCGACGGCCTTCGGGTCGAGTGAGTGGCCGCGCAAGCGATGTACAACCTCGATGTCAGTGTAGATTCGCGGGTGCTCTTCGCGGCGCTGGCCACGAACTTCGATCTCGTAGCCCGTCACACGCTGCCGTTTCTTCTCCAGGATACCGACTACATCAGCGCCGGTGCACCCGCCAAGCGAGATCAAGAGCAGTTCCATCGGAGTCGGCGCGGTGACGTGCTCGTGCGAGAAGCTTGTGACGACGGCGTGACCGCTCGGCGACTCGCCTACGAAGGCTTCGCCGCCGGCGTATCGCAACCGCGCGATCTTGGTTTCGACTTCAGCGCTCATACAACTCCCCTCAATCACGGAACAAAGCCGTACCTTCCTCCGAAGAGACCAGTTGTGGTTTGACGAATCAGGTGTGGTGCCGAAGGGGGGACTCGAACCCCCACGGGTTGCCCCATACGCCCCTCAAACGTACGTGTCTACCAATTCCACCACTTCGGCACGTTGGGAGAAACTCGAATCACCAGGAAGGGGTTCAATCACTCAAGGCTTCTTCGCTGAGTCTTTCTTCGCCGCATCCTTCTTTGCGTCCTTCGACTGATCCGCGGCCGGCTTCGGACTGGCCGGCTCAGCCGGCTTAACCGTAGCAGGCGCGGCATCGCTTGTCGGAGGAACGACAGAAGGCGCGGGCGATGTGCTTTGATCCACCGGAGCAGGAACGGCCGCAGGAGCCGGTTCCGCGGGACCTACTCCTTCGCCAAGCGATCGCCTCTCGAAAAGACCCGGTATCGAAAACAGAAACGCGATCATAAAGAAAGAAACTGCAGCGGCGATCGTTATCTTGGCCAACACAGTTTGCGTGCCCCGCGGACCAAACGCCGTCGAGTTGGCGCCGCCGCCAAACATCCCTGACGCATCCGCCTTGCCCGGCTGAAGCAACACAAACAGAATCAGCACCAAGCAGGACACAATGTATAGAATCATCAAGAGAGTTCCAAGCACTAATTCCCTACCTGTCTTCTTTAAAGTTGACGATCTTCGCAAACGATTCGGCTTCGAGGCTGGCGCCGCCCACCAGTGCGCCATCGATATCGGGTTGGTCCATAAGCGTCGCGATGTTGTCCGGCTTAACGCTCCCGCCGTAGAGGATTCGCATCTCCTCTGCCACCCTGTCGCCAAAAATCTCGCGGACTTTGGAACGGATGAAGACGTGCATTTGCTCGGCGATGTCCGGCGTCGCGGTGCGCCCGGTGCCAATGGCCCATATCGGCTCGTAAGCAAGGATGATACGGGCGGCCTCTGACACTGTCAAGTTACGCATTCCTCCGGCTAGCTGCTCCCCGACTACTGCTTCGGCGCGTCCAGCGTCTCTCTCTTCAAGTCGCTCGCCGACGCACATGATCGGCGCCAAACCGGCTTTGATCGCCACCTGTATTTTCCTGTTGACCGAGTCGTCCGTCTCACAATAGAACTGCCGCCGCTCCGAATGACCGATGATAACCCATCTTGCGCCTGCATCTTTGAGCAGCGCCGCGGACACCTCTCCAGTGAAGGCGCCGGGCCCCTCGTCCGCCGCCACGTCCTGCGCGGCAAGCTCGATGTTCGAGCCCTCGATTCGCACCGATATCAACTTGAGCGCAGTGAATGGCGGCGCTATGACGATCTCACATCCGGTCCTGGCGACGACTAGCGGCTTGAGCGACTGAACGAAATTCAGCGCTTCTGGAATGGTTTTGTACATCTTCCAGTTGCCGGCCATGATCGGTTTGCGCATATTTGCTTAGCCTCGTCCTTTCGCTCGCCTACTTCTTCTCCGAAGACTTAGAGGTTCGCACGATCTGGATGGTCAAAGCGCCTTGGGCCGGATCTCGCTTGACGATCACGCGGCCTTCGTCTTTGTCGCCCTTCTTCAATTGCCACTCCGAGTATTCGGAATCGCTGTTCCTCACCTTAACTATCCAGCGGCCAGCTTTGACTGCTTTGTCGTAAAAGGTCACTATGCTGTCCATCGTTCCGGACGCTCCAAGTACCAGCGACGCCATCTCAGTGTCAGGACCGGCGGGCCCATACTGGATACTCAGCCGCTGAGACTTCGGGTAGCTGGGCAGGTCCTTCACCTCGCCGGTCTGCGCATCAAAGAACGCCGGCAACTTGATCGCGGGGGGCCGGGTTGGTCCTGGTTGAGGTTGCGCTGCCGCGGCTCCTTCCGGCTGTGGTGCTCCTCCAGGGTTTACAGTACCCGACCCATCATCTTTGGGCTGCTCGGCCGTAGTTTGCGCCTGGGCATCTGGGCGCGACGCGTTCACGTTAATGTTGCTATAAGCCGGTTTGCGCCTGCACCCAGCCGGCGCCGCGATTACAGCACACGCCAACAGAAAGAAAACAACCTTCACCTTTGCTTCCTCCAACCACATTAGTCTTCTACTTCTCACTTAGCGCTTCAACGCCGGGCAACGTCTCGCCTGCCAGAAACTCGAGAGACGCCCCGCCGCCAGTCGAGACGTGTGTGATCTTGTCAGCCACACCGGCTTCGGTGACCGCAGCAACCGAGTCGCCGCCTCCGACGATTGTCGTAGCGGCGGCGGCGGCGACTGCAAACGCGATCTCGCGGGTGCCCCGGTCGAACGGCGGATGTTCAAACATCCCCATCGGGCCATTCCAGACTATTGTCTTTGCCGACCCGATTGTATGTGAGAACTCCTTAATCGCGGCTGGGCCAATGTCCAGCCCTGCTTCATCAGGCTTGATCTCATTCACCGAGCAGATTCGAGGTTCGGCGGTCTTGGGGTCTGAGTCCCAGGCTTTCTTATTCACGACGGCATTGTCGGCCGGGAGAAGAAACCTGACGTTACGTTCTTTGGCGCGAACCAGCAGATCGCGCGCGAGCTCGAGCCGGTCAACTTCAACAAGCGAGCGTCCGGTTTCTACTCCTTGAGATTTGAGGAACGTATAGGCCATCGCTCCGCCGATCAGTATGGCGTCCGCTGACTTCAAGAGGTTCTCGATCACCGCGATCTTGTCGGACACTTTGGCGCCGCCGAGGATCACAACAAAAGGATGCTCGGGCTTCTCGAGAGCCGTCCCGAGATAGCGCAGCTCTTTTTCCATCAGTAACCCGGCCGCGGACTTCGCGACAAAGTGGGTGATTCCCTCCGTCGAAGCATGAGCCCGATGAGCGGTTCCGAAGGCATCGTTCACATACAAGTCTGCAAGCTCCGCAAGACCACGTGCATACTCAGGATCGTTCTTCTCTTCGCCCGCGTGAAACCGCAGGTTCTCGAGCATCAGCGCCTGACCAGGTTCGAGCCGGTCAGCCATTTCGCGCGCTTCCGCCCCGATCGAGTCCGGCGACAGAGGAACCTCCTGTCCAAGCAACTCAGACAACCGCTGCGCCGCTGGCTTGAGCGAGTACTTCGAATCGGGTTTGCCTTTCGGCCGGCCGAGGTGTGAAGCCAGCACAAGCCTCGCGCCATGCTCGAACGCATATCGAATCGTGGGCAGGGCTGCTCGTATTCGCGTGTCGTCGCCGACGCTTCCATCCGCTTCGAGCGGGACATTGAAGTCCACTCGCACGAAGACTCGCTTGCCCTTCAGCTCCAGGTCGGTGATTGAAAGTCTTGCCATACGAATCGGAGGATCGAGGATGGAGGATTGAGGATCGTGGGTTGAGGATTGAGCGGCGATACCCAGTCTCGCTCAGTCATGGGTCCATTGGCATTAGTGCTCAATCCTCGATCCTCAATCCTCCATCCTCGATCCTCAATCCTCGGTCCTCACATTCCCTGCTCGACGATGTACTTGATCAAATCAACCACGCGAGACGAGTATCCCCACTCGTTGTCGTACCACGAAAGCAGTTTGACCATATTGCCTTCGATCACGCTCGTATAAGGCGCATCCAGAATCGAGGAGTGAGCGTTCTTTCTAAAATCGACCGACACCAGCGGCTCCTCTGAATACTGAAGTATTCCGCGCATCGGGCCGTCGGCTGCTTTCTTCATCGCGGCGTTGACTTCTTCTTTTGTTGTGTTCTTGCCGACCTCGGCTACCAGATCGACTATCGAGACGTTTGGAGTTGGAACCCGAAGCGACATCCCGTCGAGTTTTCCCTTCAACTCGGGCAGCACAAGCCCGATGGCTTTCGCCGCTCCGGTCGTCGTCGGGATGATGGACAGCGCGGCGGCTCGCGCGCGGCGCAAGTCTTTGTGCGGAAGATCGAGCAGTTGCTGGTCGTTTGTGTACGAGTGAATCGTGTTCATCAATCCTTTTCGGATCGTGAAGCTGTCGTGCAGAACCTTGGCTATCGGCCCAAGACAGTTCGTCGTGCACGAGGCGTTTGACACGATGTGATGTTCTTTCGGGTTGTAAGCCTTCTCGTTCACACCCAGCACGATCGTGATGTCTTCGTCCTTGGCCGGGGCGGTTATGATCACCTTCTTGACTGAGTCGTGCAGATGCTTCGACGCGTTGGCGCGGTCGGTGAACAGTCCGGTTGACTCTACGACAATCTCAGCGCCCACCGAAGCCCAGTCAATCTTGGCCGGGTCGCGCTCCGAGAAGACTCGAAACTCGTCGCCGTCGACCGTGATGCTCGTGTCCGTAGCTTTGATATTGGCATCCAGATTTCCAAGCACCGAGTCGTACTTCAGCAGATGGGCCAGCGTCTTGGTGTCGGTTATGTCGTTGACTGCTACGAAATCGATGTCACCTGATCCAAGCGCCGCCCTGAAGATATTCCGGCCGATACGGCCGAATCCGTTAATACCAACTTTGATTGCCATGTGTTCACCTCCAAGTAAAAAGTCTGGGCTGCTTCGTTAAGCATCGGTTCACCCCTTCGGTCGCCATTAAGAAGGCAGCCCTGCTCCAAGAACCAATCGAGCCCTACGCGTCCGTTGGGCTGTCGATGCGCTTAACTCCTAGTTGAAAACATAACGCAGCGAGAATCCGTTCCTGCTGACCGGTATCATCCAGTTTGCCGTACGAACGCGACAGCCGTCGCTTGTCCAAAGTCCTAATCTGATAGGTTAAGACCAGTGATTCCTCTGTTAAGCCGGCAGTCCCGAGAGCGAGCAATGCTTCGTTAGGGTATACACGGCGACCGGATTTGCGCGAGGTTATCGGAAGGACATTCACTACTGGCAGGATGTCATTTGCCGCAGTCTCGCTAATGACGAGCACCGGCCGGGTTCGTCCCTGCTCCGAGCCGACGACAGGATCCAGATTCGCACGCCAGATGCTCCATCGCTCTACACTCACTCACTCTCTCCTGCACGCCTTACTTGAAATCCGCTGCCACTTCGCGCATGTCAGTTTCAAACAATGGATCACAACCCGCCAGTGCCAGTGGCAGGTGACTAACTAGCAGATACTCCGGGTCGTGGCACGTGATGACTATCCTGTCACCGGGCTCCCACTCCTCGCCCATCAGCACACTAAGATTGGGAGGACGTGAACCCTGGTCTATGAACAAGCCGCAGTCCGCCACGATGACCCAATCGAGTAGGGGTCCGGGCATCTCGTCCTCCCTCGCCTTAAGGGCCTCCACGAGACGCCCAGCCTTGTCAGTAAGCTTAAAATAACCTCTGTCACCCTGGAGAAAACCGAGTTCATAGAGCGTCTCCACATCGGTTGGCGGGTACTCGTAAGGCGGGTCGCCATCCAACCGCAGCGGCTCCGTCGGCCCATTGTCTCGCAACGTCGCAGGTTTCACACCAAAGCGCGCAAGACGATTCTTGGCTATCCACTGGAACAGCCCTATCGCTTCGTAAACCTTCATGATGTCGTCCATATCAATGTCCTCCACTCGATCTGAAGTCCTTCGCCGTAACCCACCTATCTTACCCCGGCGCTCCGCGTTCCCTCAAAGCCTCTATACATGTCGAGGTTTCCCGTTGAAAGTTAACAGACGAGGTTATCGAATGGGTCATCGCCTGTCAAGAAACTGACACATTGTTGGGTGGATTTAACCTAATTTACCAGCCGACGATCCGCGTTACTGACGGATCGTCTTCCTCACCGAATCCACGATCGCTGCGCAATCAATGCCATAAGCCGCAAGCAGTTCTTCAGGCTTGCCCGACCTCGGCATTTCGCGCACGCCCAGGCGGTGCACGCGAATGCCCGCGGGTGAAACCGCGGCCGCAACAGCGTCGCCTATCCCTCCATCCGCAGAGTGATCTTCGACCGTGATGATCAAGTTGCCGGCAGCCTTCCCCGCCGCGGTCAAAGTCACGGCGTCGATCGGTTTGATCGAGAACAAATCGATGACTCGCACATTGATTCCGTCACTCTTCAACTGGTCGTAAGCGGCGAGTGCTTCGAACAAGGTCACGCCGCTGGTGACGATCGCAACTTTGTCAGCCGCACTCTCCCGAATCACCTTGGCGCGGCCCAATTCAAACAGTTCATCCTTCGAGTAAATGACGGGCGTCTTTGGCCGGCTCGTTCGGATGTAGACGATGCCGTGGTTTTCAGCGGCGATGCGCACGGCGTGTTCAGTCGACACCGCGTCCGATGGATACAGCACCATTGAGCCTTCGATCGCGCGAATCATCGCCAGGTCCTCCAGCGCCATCTGCGAAGGCCCGTCCTCCCCGATCGAAACACCCGCGTGCGAGCCGCACAGCTTCAAGTTCGCCTTAGAGATCGCTGCCATTCGAATCTGGTCGTATGCTCGAGTCAGAAAACACGCGAACGTGGAAGCAAACGGGATCTTGCCCATCGCTCCAAGTCCGACTGCCGCGCTGACCATGTTCTGCTCGGCGATGAAGCACTCGAAGAAACGATCCGGATGAGCTTTCATGAACTTCTCGGCAAACGTCGAGTTTTTGGTGTCGCCATCAAGCGCGACGATCCGCTGGTCTGCGTCGCCCGCTCGGGCCAGCGCCGCGCCGTAAGCCTCCCGAGTCGCAACCTCCTGGCCTAACGCATACTCGCCGATTGCAAACTCGCTTTTCGGAACCGAGGCGAGTTGACCGCTCATCGTCCGCCCTTCAGGTGACGCAACCGAGAGCGTCGGTGCGAGGCGGCTCTTCGACTCGAGTTCTTCGAGCGCGCGGTCCATCTCCTCGCCTTTCTTGAGCGGCTTGCCGTGCCAGCCGTCTTTGTCTTCGGTAAACGAAACGCCCTTGCCCTTCATTGTCGCGGCGATGATGACCGAGGGTTTGTCTTGAACAAGCATCACGTCATCAAGCGCCGCAACGATCTGCCCCATGTCGTGGCCGTTGATACTCTGCGCGTGCCAGCCGAACGCCTCAAAGCGACGGCGATAGACTTCGGTATCGTGCCCGTACATAGTGCGCTGGCTTTGCCCAAGCGCGTTCACATCCACGATGCCGATCAGATTGTCGA
Source organism: Candidatus Onstottus arcticum (assembly GCA_038040485.1). GTDB lineage: Bacteria > Acidobacteriota > Blastocatellia > UBA7656 > UBA7656 > Onstottus_B > Onstottus_B arcticum. Next base: position 2,501 of record JBBPIE010000025.1, on the reverse strand, counting down.
GCTTGTAGTGAGAAGCGATCTCAGCGGACTCCCAGATCGAGCCTTCCGCGACTTCGCCGTCGCCCATCAACACGAAGACGTTGTTGTTGACCTTGTCGAGGTATTTTGAGTTGAGAGCCATCCCGACTCCGAAGGCAAGCCCCTGTCCGAGCGAGCCGGTCGCGACTTCGACCCAGGACAGACGCGGAGTTGGATGGCCTTCGAGGTCGCTTGTGAACTGACGCAGAGTCTTGATTCGTTCAGCCGGGAAAGCGCCGGCCTCAGCCCACGCGGCATAGAGCAACGGAGCTGCATGGCCTTTTGAAAAAACAACACGATCATTCAGCGGGTTCTTAGGGTTCGCAACGTCGTAGCGCATCGCATGAAAGAAGACAGCGGCGGTCAGATCCGCGGCAGACATGCAGCTCGTCGGATGACCGGAGCCTGCTTCCGACGTGCCGATTATCGAAAGGATGCGCAGCCGGTTTCCCATCGACTCGAGAGATCGAATCAGTGCGTCATTGATCCTGGCAGATTTTTCCATTGTGTGGGGCTCCTCAGTAAAAGCAGCGGTGGAAATCGGTTCAAAGATGCTCGCAAGGTGGAATTGACTGCGGGCCAAAGATCGCCCGCGCCGGGCAAATCGCGATGCGTTGGTACGTTTCAAGAAGTCAATATACACAACCGTCAACTAGCCTTCAACTTTCGGTAGTGGCCTGATTCCCAATGCTTCCCAGCGTGAACTCTGCGACTCTGTGTCTCTGGGGTTAGTTGGCGTCGAAACCTGCTAACCGCAGAGTCGCCAAGCCGCTGAGACAACGCTGAGAATTGAAGTTAGGACGCGACCTGCATTTTCGCGCGCTGCTTGACACTATTTTGGCCGCCCGCTTAGGCTGAGCGTTGAAATGACCAGCACCGTTGCGATTGAGAAAGTGAGCCTTCGCGAAAAGCTAAGCCGCTTCTCCGACCACTGGAGTCCGAAGATCGTCGGTGAGTTGAACGACTCACACGTAAAGCTCGTGAAGCTTAAAGGCGAGTTCGTCTGGCATCACCACGAAACCGAAGACGAGTTGTTTCTCGTTGTCAAAGGATCGCTGCTGATAAGGCTTCGCGATCGCGACATTAAACTTGAAGAGGGCGAGTTTGTCATCATCCCCCGCGGCGTCGAACACCTGCCGATCGCGAGCGAAGAAGCCCACGTCCTGTTGCTCGAACCCAAGACTACTCTCAACACCGGCAACGTCAGCAGCGAACGTACCGTCGCCGACCTCGAGCGCATCTGATGGAATCGAGCCGAGTCCACACCTCGATCGACAACGCCGTGGTTTCAATTGACGGCTCCCCTCGCTGTCGCTACCAACCTCGCCGTGGTCTCAGCATTCCAAGCGTAACCGTTCTCGACGACCGCGGCCGGGTGATCGAGTCTGAGCAGCGCCGCGTGTTTCGTTTCCTCGCTCAAGAAGGCCTCGGGGCAGACATCATCTTCGGCGTTGGAACGACCGGGGAGTGGAATCGGATCTCAAACATCGAGCGCCAGCGAGTGATCCGGATTGAAACTGATGAAGTCGCTCGAATCAACAACGCGGTCTCAAGACTCGATCGCCAGCCGATCGAGGCGTGGGCTGGTATTACTGCGCCGACTCGAGCGGAGACGCTTGCAAATCTCGAATGTGCTCTCGAAGCCCAAGCGGATGCCGCGGTCGTTGCTCCGCTTTCGATCCAGGACTGCGGTGACCTAGTTGGTTTTTTCCAGCGAGACGTGAGCGATCTCTTTGATCATTGCGGCCGCTGGTTGCCGGTCTTTCTCTACGACAACGCGGACATCGCCGCCGACCCGCGAGTCCCGCATATTCGCACTCGCGACGTGAAGCGGCTCAGCCGTCTGCCGTTCGTCTTTGGGCTCAAGGTGTCGGCGCCTCGCCGCGTCCTTGGCAACTACACCAAGGGCGCAGGACACTTCAAGGATAAGGGTGAGTTTGGAATCTACGCCGGCAACGCGATGCTGATGTTCCAACTCTTCAAGCTCGAGGACGGACTGATGGGCCGCCTGCGCGAGTACTGGAACCGCTACCTGCTGCACAACGAGTTGCCGATCGGCGTGGTCAGCGGGCCGGCAAACGCGATGCCCCGCGAGTGGCAACGCGCCTGGCGTGCAAGCTTCTCCGGCGACGAGCGATTGATGTCGATTTACAAGTCCGCGTTTGAGGCGTTCGGCGGAGCGTGCCGCTTCGGTGATGTGAAGAAGAGCATCGCCTGTTTGAAGCAAGCTCTTAAGCTGGATGGGATCATCGAATCGGATCTGGTCGCGGAAGGTACGCGCGCTTTGACGGAGAATGAGCGCCGCGAGTTTGCGTTTAAGTACACCGGCATCAAAGAGGGGCTCCGCGCTTCGACTGACCCGATCTGGATATCGGGGACGTAGCATAGACTTTAGTCTGTGTCCGTAGCATAGACTTTAGTCTGTGTCCGTAGCATAGACTTTAGAGCCTCTTGCAAAACTCGGCATTACGGAGACTGAAGGC
>JBBPIE010000024.1:0-109426 GCA_038040485.1 Candidatus Onstottus arcticum | reverse complement strand
AGTTCTCTTCTCAGTCAGTCCTCACGGGCATTGTGGATAAAACCCTATACGTTAGACCCTTGCTGGCTAAATTGGGGGCACGATTCAGTGCTTGTTGAATAACTCATGTATTTGTGACATCGGTGAGAGCTGAAAGCGAATTTAGGATTCGTTAACGATACCGTTCAGCACAGGAGAGCGTGATGAGAGTTCTAGGCTCTGCCACTTCTATTATCCTATGCGTTTTAATGATCGCAGCTAATCCTGGGCAGAAGCGAAAAGCCAAAGATCCTTGCGCACATCTTCAAGGAACCGCGGATATCAATATATGTGAAGAAAGAGAATATAATAGGGCTTATGCGGAAATGAACAGGGTCTATCGACAGCTAGTCTCGAAACTAGCTGATGAAGGGCATAAGGTGGCATTGAAAAAGGCTCAGCAGGCGTGGATCAAGTACCGAGATGCTAACTGCGAGTATAAGAGTTATACAAGTCAGGATATGAGCCTTTACGCAGCGATTAGCACCCGCTGTTTAACCTGGATGATCAAGGAAAGGACAAATGAGTTACGCCAGATGCTGAAAGAGAACTAAGAGAATGCAAAGCGAGACGAGGGAACTGAATGTGGCCGCGGCGCTATGGTGACGGTGTGTGAGCATTGAGACGGGTCTAACTCTGGCATCCAGCGGAGCGCGCCAAAGCAATCTTCTTATCAAACCGGATTTCTCGATGGCACGCCCGCTGATACCAACGTTATGGCGGTTCTCTAACTACAGACTGGCGTTCTTCGTTTTCTCTCCGCTGGCTGCTTGCTGAGTCGTCCCCTCAGCGCCTCGCATCAAGCGCAAGCGCCATCGTCGCCCAGTTGCTTGCTGCCATTGAAACCCACTGGTCGTGTCCGTGAGGAAAGCCGCTCTCGAAGAAAGGCTGAAACGGAATGGCCCGGCTCTTCACGTACCACGATCCGTCTTCGAGTTGCGTCTTCAGAAGAAACGCGATCCCTCGCTTATAAGCCGGATCGGTCGCAGGCAGAGCACCGGCCTCCCTCAACGCCACCAAAGCCAGGCCGGTTGCGTAGGCGTCGCTCGCAAGTGAAGGGAGCTGAGCCCAACCGCCGTCCGATCGCTGGTGCGCCAAAATGCCTCGCACGCCCTTCCGGATGATCGCGTGCTTAGCATTCACGCCAGCCCATCCCAGACCGAGAAAGTGAAACGCGCGGTCCTCTGTCGTTTGCGGCTGCGTTTTCATCAACCAATCCGCGGCACGCTTAACAGCCGCTTGATACTCGGCGCGGTGCGCTTTTGGCCCGTAAAGCTGGAGCGATCTCAACGAAACGGCGGTGACTTGTATGTCGCTGGATTCAATCGGCGGCCGATGCGCAAATATTCGCCATCCTCCGTCCGGATACTGTTGTCCTTTGACGAAGCGAGCCATCGCGTCGGTAGCCTCATCCGGCGGGTGGTTCTCGGCTGCGAGGCCCAGCAGAATGTAGCCGACGGTGTCCGAGTCTCCGGGAATCCCGACGCCCTGCAAGGCCCGCTCGCGCCAGGTCTCGATGAAAGCTGCGATCTTCTTCACCTGACGCTTCGCGATCTGCTCGTCAAGGGCAAAGCCTCGTTTGCGAACCGAGGCGATCGTCATTGCCGTAAGTGTGTTGTTGTGGCACGACACACAACCTGACTTTTGAAGAAAGATAGAGTCGGACTTCTGAAGCAGCGGGATGCTTCTCGCAATTGCTTCTCGAGATGAGCCGGCGGGCTTTGGTTTGTTGGACTCGATCTTGAACGGCGTGGCTTCCTTCGCGCCGGCCTTGGCCAGAAGATCAACGACCGGCGTTGCGCCTCTCAGCTTGGCGAAATCCATCGCCGATCTTCCTTCCGCATTTCTGGCGTTAACATCAGCCCCACGCGCAATCAGAGTCTTGACCGACTCAACCGGAAGCGAGTCTGAGCTGCAGGCCAGCATCAGAAGCGTGTTGCCACCCGGGTCCTTTGTGTTGGCGTCCACACCTCGAGCCAGCCAGCGAGCTATCGCCGTCGCGTCCAGGTTCGGCGGGGCGGAAAACACCGCACCCATACCGAGGAGCTCGGGGGCGGCGCCCGCTGTCAGCACATCGATACATTTCTCGCACTGCGCATATTGAGCGTACACAAGCGGGCCAGGTCCGGCGGCTCTCAAGTCGGCGCCCCGCTCGATAAGCAAGCGCAGAAGCGCTTCGTCGGGGAGCCGCGCCGCCTCAGTCAGCGGTGTCATGTCTCCGCCAAGCCCGGGCGACTTCGCCTTGATGTCCGCGCCGCGGTCGAGGAGCAGCTTCACAACCTCGCGACAACCAAACTGTCCCGCCGCGATCAGCAGCGCGGTGCGGCTGTCTTCGGAGCGCGCGTTCACATCGGCGCCGCGATCCAGCAGCAGCCGAGTCTTCTCAAAATCGTTCGCCGACCACATCAACGCCGTCGCTCCAGCTTCATTGCCAAGGTTGGGATCGGCGCCGTTGTCCAGTAGCAGCCGAAGCGATTCAGCGTCTCCATACAAAGCGGCTTGCATAAGCGGTGTCGTGCCGCCCGCCCCGCGCAGATTGCCAGCCTTCGGTTGCTCAAGCGCGAGCCTCCTGAAAGCTTGTTTATCGCCTTCACGCAACGCCTTCATGATTGGCGCAGCCTTCGGGTCGGCTGGCGGCGACGGTTCTTCTCCCGAAGCTTCATCGGGCCACTCGGCGCCCTGATCGATCCACGCTTTCAGGATATCGATCTGCTTCTGCGGCAGAGCTCCGGTCGGCGGCATCTGCGGACCGTACTGGCTTCCGATCAGTTTGAGGTAGAACCTGCTCGACTGACTGCTGCCGGGCGCGATCATTGGGGCTGTGCCGCCCTTCATCGCGTCGCGTCGACGGTCGAGGCGAAACGTGTTCATCTGCTGCGAAGGTCCGTGGCAGCTAACGCAGTGTTGCCTCAAGAGGGGCTGGACATCGCGGCGGAAGTCAACTTTGCCGGGGTCTTGCTGCGATTGTACCGAGGTTAGTGCCAGCGCGCTGAATGCCAAAACAACAACGCAGCCTTTCAAGACGCTGAACGCATTTGAAAACATTAGTCGATCTCGCTTTCTCGTGAAGGGCGAAAGTCTCAAGCCTCGCGCTGCTTTCTTACAAGCAACGGCGAATCGTTGTCAATTGCGAATTGGGTGAGGAGGCAAGAACAGGCTCGATTCTCTTACTCGCATCGACGGGGGATTGAGCTGGTTACTACGCCTTCGATCTCCGGCTGCTTCCCGATCCTGGACGTGCTTGCTTTCTAACCTCACCTCTGCCGTCGCTAGCCAGCTTTGCCATCCAATTCTTTGATCCAAGCTCACCTGCCAGGAGGTTCAGCAAACTAAGGTCGGCATCGAGACTGGGCCAGCGAAGACCGCTGCCCGAGGGTGTCACTTGTACGTCAGCCAGCTCCTTCGGTGATGCTCCCGCCAGCCCCTCTGCTAATCCGGCAGGAAACATGAAGGTCGTCCCGTTACGTAGTTCCACGACTATGCGATTCGTGCGGCGATCATAGCGCGCGGACTTGGCGCGCGGTTCAATCCGGTCGGCTCGTGCCGCCGCACGTTTCGCCTTCTCATACTCTTGATCGAATGCTCTATTCTCCATGGATATCTTCCCATCTTTGCAACAAGAGCGCAGGCACTCCAGCGGCGTGCTATGTCCCATCGGCGCAAGACCATATCACCCCTACGGGGTGAGCCGCCGCAGTCGCCTCCGTACTATAAACATTCAACTCCTCCGGAGTTGGGAGCGGTAGCTATCTGCGAAGTTGCGACGGCCGCACTCTTTTCAATGTCGCTCGAATCAAGGTCGCTCGAACCCAGGGCTCTGCAAACCTGGAGTGAGCCGACCGCAAAACTCTCACCCGCACCCCTTCCCCTCATTCACCCAGTTTCAACCACTCACGGGTCCGGAAGAACTCTTGAGCCGCAGCTTCGCGAGTGCCCGGCTCGGGCTTGTAGTCGTACACCCATCGCACCAGCGGCGGCAGCGACATCAAAATCGATTCCGTTCGCCCGCGAGTCTCGAGCCCGAAGTGCGTGCCCCGATCGTAAACCAGGTTGAACTCGGCGTAACGTCCGCGCCGGATCAGTTGAAACTCGCGTTCGCGGTCGGTGTATGGTTCGTTCATGCGTTGCTCGACAATCGGCTGATACGCTTGAAGAAAAGCGCGGCCCGCTCCCTGAACGAACTCGAAGACGCTTTCCAGATCGCGCGCTGCCGCCGCCGACGAATCAAACCCTCCCGCCGCCGCCGCGTTTGATTCGTTTGCCGCGTTCTCGCTCCGTCCGGTCAGATAGTCGAAGAATATCCCGCCGACGCCGCGAGTCTCGTTGCGATGCTTGATAAAGAAATACTCGTCGCACCACTTCTTGAAGCGCGGATAGTACGCCGGGTCGAACCGATCACAAGCTTCCTTCAAGGTTCGATGAAAGTGAACGGCGTCTTCAAGGTAAGGGTAGTAAGGCGTCAGGTCCGAGCCGCCGCCGAACCAGCCGCTGGAGCCTCTTTCAAGGTAGCGGAAGTTTGCGTGAACCGTCGGCACAAACGGATTCAACGGATGCAGCACAAGCGAGATCCCGGTTGCAAAAAACTCCGTGCCTTCACCGACCGGCAGCCGTGCGGCAAACGCTTCATCGAACGCGCCGTGGACTTCGGAAAAGTTGACGCCGGCCTTTTCGAACACCGCGCCGGCTTCAATGACTCGCGTGCGCCCGCCCCCGCCCTCTTCGCGAGTCCACACGTCTTCACGAAAGCGAGCCTGGCCGTCGAGCTTTTCCAGCGCGGCGCATATCTCAGTTTGAAGCTCGGCGAAGAAATCTCGAGTCCTTTGTTTGAGAGGACGCTCCTGCATCAGTGCTCCTTCTTTGAGAGCGGGTTGGTCGACCGCACAACCAACTGCTGAACAGCGCACTTTATCATAGCGGAGCTTCGCGGCCCCGAGCGGTTACCCGCTCAACGCCGATGATGCTGCCGGCAGCCACAATCACGGCGTGGTCGAAGTTGTTAACCGTCGGGCAAATGTGCCGAGGTGCGAGATAGAGCGTTTCCCCCAATGCGGGAATCGCCGCTCCTGGCAGCGCTTCGATTGGCAGATGTTCTTCGCTCGGTTTCAGCGGGAGGAGATCGGGCCGGCCTATCACCGCACACGTTGGCGCTCCCGCGTCGGCGGAGACTGTCTTGTGTCCGGCGTCGCAAGTCATCCGCCGCGCAGATGGACGAGAGATGACCGTTGACAATACGACGGCTGCGGGGCGATAGCCGTACTCGGCCGGCAACTGAGCGAGGCTTGAACAGTCGCCGTAGACTACGGTGCCTGGTGAAGCTCGATGAACAAACGGTGCGTCCTTGAAGCGCGAATACGAAAGCGTGCACGGAAACGCCGGGGTGCCAGCGGTGATGACCTCTTCGACGTGGATGCTCGCGCTCGCCAGGGCCGCGACGATCTCCATCAATTGGTCGTAGCCTTGATGCGCGACTCGTTCTCTTTCAGCAAGCGCGAGGCTTGAGAGCTGGCCGTCGTAATAGTGCACGCCGCGAAAGACCATGCCCGCAGCTTTGATCTCGCGGGCAAGTCGAACGATCTGTTCAACGTGGTCCTGCCCGATCCCGGTGCGATCCATTCCAGGATTGACGTCGATAAACAGTTCGACGCGGCTGCCGGCCCACGCATCGATTTGCTGTTTGCTTTCGACAAGCGCCGAAACGTGAACCGACCCGAACTGCGAGGAGAGATCTCGAATGCGTCGAGCATTCGCTCCGACTACGGGATAAGCGAGCAAGACGTCTCGAGCGCCCGCTTCGCACGCAGTGATTAGTTCCAGCGAGGTCGAGCATTTGAAGTTCGCGATTCCCGCCTCTACCAGACGCCGCATACTGAAGGCGAGCTTGGCGGTTTTGACGTGAGGCCGCCAACGGTTCGCGTCGCCGTCCAGCAAACCAAGCGTGACCGCGATGTTCGAGTCGACGATCTCCGCGTAGATCGCGAGCGCGGGAGTTTGAACCTCTTGGACACCGGCGATTCGGTAGTCGCTTGCGTTCAGACCGGGCACTGTAAGTGGAACAGCACTCATCGTCGCTTTATCCTTGGAGCTTCGCGCGCGGGTGCGCTTTGTCATAGACCTGCATGAGTTGTTCAATCGAGACGTGCGTGTAAATCTGCGTGCTTGCCAGACTCGCGTGGCCGAGCAGCTCTTGAATAGCCCGCAGGTCCGCGCCAGCCGAAAGCATGTGCGTTGCGAACGAGTGGCGAATCGAATGAGGGCTGATGTCGTGGAGCATCGCGCACTCCAGGACATACTTCTCCACCATCCTGCCGATCGATCGCGTGGTTATTCTCGTGCCTTGATAATTCAGAAACAACGCTCGAATGTCGCGTTTGGTCTCGGGTGCAGCGGCGAGCAACTCTCCTCGCGAGTCGATGTAATCGTAGAGCGCTAGTTTGGCCTTCGAACCGAACGGAACGATACGTTCTTTGCGGCCTTTGCCTTGCAGCAGGACGCTCTCGCGTTTGAAGTCCAGGTCGTCGACGTTGATCGCGGCAAGCTCCGCAACGCGGCAGCCGGTCGCGTACATAAGCTCGAGTATCGCGCGGTCGCGCTTTCCAAGCATCGTCCCGGTGTCAGGCGTCTCGAGAAAGCGAAACATTTCTTCGATAGGGAGGACCTTGGGGAGCCGCTTTTCGAGTCGCGGGCTCGACACCAGCCGGGCAGGATTCAACTCGATGATTTCTTCGCGGCAAAGGAACTTGAAGAATGAGCGAAGCGTCGCGAGCTTTCGCGCAATCGACGTCTTCTTGCGCTGCTGGCCGTACAGCGTCGCGAGATACTCGCGGATGGTTATGTGATTGATCTCATGGATGTCGGCCGAGCGCCGCTCGCCTTTCGAATCCTTCGGACAAAAGAAATCGAGAAACTGCTCCAGGTCGCTCATGTAGTTGCGAAGCGTGTGCGGCGAGGCATTGCGCTCGTACTTCAGATAGTCGCCAAAGCGGCTGATGTATTCTTGCATCGTGAGACCCGCAGTCCTGCCTGCTGAAGAGGGATGAGTCAATTCTATAGCGGACTGGGCGGGCGTCAACCGGAAATTAGGGCAATTACATTCTTGGCTGTTGGTTTGTCATTCAGGGCAGGCTATACAACTCGGAGAAGCGGCAGGGAGCTAGGGATCAGATGCATCGCGGAACTCGCGCTAGCAAAGGCAAACAAGAACGATGCCGAGTTACGATTTAGTGGAGATGGCATCATTCTCGACGAAGGAACACGTCCCAAGCCCATCTGCCAACGCTGGCACCGTGTTCATCGCGCACTTTTGATCTATACCTGAAGAGGTTTCCATGGTGGTCCGTTCGCTTTGATGTCTTGTAATCCAAATCTATTGCGATAACGTGAAGCGACGGTAAGGTGTGGAGCTCGGCCGATTCCGATAGTCCGTTGTGATTCGTGTCTTGCCAGAGACGTAAAGAGGCAAAGATAGCGTCCGAACTGGCTATCTTACCATTGCCATTTCCCCCATTCGCCGGTTTGTCAAATTCGGCAAGCGCTAAGAAGCCGTTTTTTTGAGAGGAAGGTGGTTGAGGGGTTTGGTTCCCAAACAACTCCGAGGCGTTGTCTATCGAACCGTTTCCGTTGCGGTCGAGCACAAGCCAGGCGTCGTCCGAACCCGCAGAGGTCCATGCTATGTGCTCTTGATGGCCATTATTATCTATATCAAATGATACACCGTTCTGTGCGTTTGTAAGATCAAAGCCACTGCCTTCGACATCGATGACAATAGGCGTATCGTAGTAGCAACAGCCAGTTGATGGATACCACATGGCACCCCCGCTGCACTGATAACACTCATACTCTGCTTCCGGAGGCAAATTGCACTGTCCACAGGCTGTCATATAGCAACAGTTCGGGTGCGGATAAGCAAACGAGAGTCTAAGGCCGTTCTTACAGGTCGGGCCACTACAATCTCCCCCATAGGTGATTTGTATCCAATTCCCAAAAGCATTAATAAAAGGCGAGTGAAATTCCGGGAAGCAATAGCCGACAACGCAATTGCAATGCCCATAATTATCCGTCGTTATGAAGTGAATAGATTCTTCACATTGCCATTGGATTGCCCACTGAGACTGCTTAGTGAATGCCCCACCAGGTGTACAAGAGGTGAACGTGTCTCCCATGTGGCCCCACGAAACGTCATAGCACGACGCGCTGACTCTATCCGATGCCCAGACTACTAAGAGTAGCGATCCTAAGAAAGTAACAAATCCTTTTGCCATCACACTCCCCTTAGGTAGCAGCCTGCGCTCTCATCGACACAACCCAATCAAAGTCTGGCAGCAAGCTTCTCGCAGGTTTCTTTAAAACGAATCATTCTTTCGTTAGCGTCCAGAGAGCCCGAATGCTTTAGGTGGTTGAGATGCTCTAACGCAGAGTTTTTCTCCCCTCGGAGACTGTCAGACTCCGCAACGGAGCTTTGGGAGTCAGTAGGAAGGGACGAGATTTCAGATATGAGCAAATCAAACGCGGTATCATCAATTTTGACCGCTGGTCTTAGAGCTCTATTTACTAAACCAATGATGCGTGCAAGTTGTATCTTGCTTCCTTGTCGTGTGTTCAGAATCTCTGCAATGAGCATTGGGTCCCCATCGCCGGTCTTATCATCGAATACTACAGCAAGAACAATAATATCGAGGCCTTGCTGTGCGGCGACGTCGGGGTTCCTGGATCGGGCAACGCCGGCGTGTGTCGCATAAACTGCTTCGGGAGCGATTCCAACTTGATCTTCACCTTCACTGTAAAGAAAATCTACTTCAGAGATCAGTCTATTTACTGAGACTGCGTAGGCTGTGATGTTCTTATCATATCCATTTCGAAGTGATAATTCGACGATGCCATTGGGATCAAGACTGGCTCCTGCCTGAGTGACCTCGAACGAGCGGGTCTTGTTTTGTATTCGAGGCGCCTTGCTCTGCGCACCTAACCCGTTGTGCGTCCTGCGTGCCACGCCACCAATACCGAGACTTAACAAGCAGGCGCTAACGAGAATGACGGGAACGGCTGAACGGCGAAGAAGGGTTCTGGATCGTTTCATAATCCTCCTCAAGGTACAAAGCTGACGATCAGCATCGGAAGGCTTGCCCAGTTGAACACGGTTGATTCTGAACGCAAAGCCGCTAAGGTCCATGAAATGTTGGTTTCTTCCTGCAGCCTCCTTAAGAAGTGGTTCATCCAGCAACTACGTTCACGCAAGATAACAGTGTGTTCGTTTGGGGCCAACACCAAATGTCGGCATTTGTCACTGTTTCTTTGGGTCTATTATGTTTCGACGGAAGACTGCGGACTCACTAAACATCCACTACAGACCCGATAAGACCTTCCCCCAACCTTAACCGCATGTATCTTCCCCTCTTCGATATAGCGGTAGATGGTCCTGCTATGCATATCGACAAGTCTTGCAGCCCTGTGGACCTTGACCAGGGCCGAAAAATCACGGCACAAGGGGCACCAGGCCTTATCGCCTGCAACAAGGGTACTGGACATAATTACCCTCCCATTCCGCGCGGAAACGTCTTCCGGTGTATTCCCCACACCTCTATTGACGGAATTCAACCGGAAAACTCTGCAAGTCTTCCTCCGGGGAGGGGGAACGGTGTTCGTTGAAGTCAGGCGGCAGGCAATGGCAGCCTTCCGCAGTAGGGGATTTCGCCGAGAACGGTTGAAGCTTTACTCCTGAAGCTCAACCTTCGCAACAGTTCAGAAACCTCTTCTTCTGGGTCCGAAGCTAGGACGCAGAACGTATGAGAACCAGCCAAGCGGCCGCCCCGCTCCAACGTCCACTAATTGTCGAACGGCCAAGTCAAGACGTTCACCCGGCGCTGCTTTCCTTCTTGCGACGCGACATCAACCGAGACTAAAGGGAGCATCCGAAAGCAACGGCGTGGTGCGAAATGCCTCGCGGCGATTGTGTGTCGACTTGGCTTCGTTGCTGCCGACGCCAAACTGGCTGCTCACCCTTCTCACCGCTTCGTTTTCAATCGCGGTCAGCAGGTTCGGCTCGCTCAGTCCGGGCTCGGCCTGGTTAACGGTTTGAAAGATACCCTTTGCTCCGCCGTCGCCGTGCTGGTTGGCTACATCGAGCATGAAGGCAACACCTCGTTCTGACTTGATCTGGGGCGCGAAGTTTTGAAATTGCCTGAACGAGGCGTTGAACGCATCAAGCGCCGCGGTCACCTGCACCGCTTGCAACGCGCGATCAAGCGCCGCCTTCTTGAAGCGGCCGGCCCAGGGCTCCTTAACCAGATCGAACCCCGGGTCGGTTGTGCTGCCGTTAGTGTTGGTCCCGCCTCGCGTCTTGGCAGTGTGAGCGATCAGACCTTGGGCGCGCGCCGCGTCGCCATCGGCAAGAACGTTCACGAAGGCTTGCGGCTGCGATGATTGAAACTTGCGCAGAAGCTCGTTCAGCCGGAGCGGCTTCTGCGCCCACTGGATCAACCCGAACGACAAGCCTGCCTTGTCGGTGTTCGCGTTGAACGCGGCAAATCTTCCGGCGCCCTCGAACAGGGTAGTCAAACTCATCACGCGCAGCATGCTCGTGGCTTCGAAATCCAGGACCAGCGTCAGGTAGCCGAGACAAGCGGTAGGTCTGGTCGCCGGCGAGTCGACCAGAGCTTTCAATGTGGCTGCGTCTACTTTGCCTGACGCGGGCAATCCCTTGCTCTGTTGGAACTGCTGCACCGCCGCTGTCGTCTTTGGGCCAAACGAGGCGTGAGATTCTTCCATCACACCAGGCATGCCGCTAATGCCCTGGCCGGCCAGAAGGTCTTGTACGAGTCCCGCTGCCGCTCGGTCCTGCGGGTCATTGCCAACCGCCAGCACGTCCTGACCGGCGATCAATTGATCGATTCGTGGAATTCCGCACTTTGCCATTTGTTCACCTCATCAAGCAGTTTGAGTATTGATTGGGGACTGAGGCCGGAAAAAGGCAGCCAGGGTCCGCCAATGAGTTCAGACGAAAAAAATTCGCAAACCTCTGCAAAGAATCTGTGAGTCTGGGCTGAGCCGTCTTGGCCTGGAAAGAATCCGCAAACTTCTATCGCCAGATTCCGGCGGCACGCCATTGCTCGTCGACCTTGCTCTCGGCAGCCATCTTCTTGACTTCGTCGGGATTCAGCCTTCGGCCAAAACGCTTGGACTGATCGGCGATCGTGAAGGCCGTCACCGCAAGCGTCGCAACGCAAGCCGCAAAGTCACGCGCGTCTGCTTTGTCGAACGTGTCCGCTACGCTGTGATGAACCGTGAAGTACAGCGACTCGTCCTGGAGCATTATCAAATTCGGAACGCCCTCGGACATGAACGCCGCGTTGTCCGTGGCCGCAAACGCCGAATGCTCGATCGTCGACACGCCGAAGCTTGCGACCGGCTTCATCAGCTCGCGAAGCTCGTCGTCCAGATCGGTCCTGCCCATTGAGAACCACCCAAGCGGCCGCCCGGCTCCAACGTCCATTATCAAAGCCGCGACTGTTCGGTCCATCTCCGGGCGGTGACGAGCAACGTAAGCGGTCGAGCCGATCATTCCTTCCTCTTCGCCGGTGAACAAGACAAACCGAATCGTTCGTCTCGGCGGTGTCCCCAACGCCAGGATCGCGCGAGCCGTTTCCATCAGCGCAGCACAACCAGCCGCGTTGTCGAGCGCTCCCGGCCCGAGATCGTTCGAGTCGAGATGCGCGCCTATGACAACTATCTCGCCCGAGCTTTCTCGCCCAACGATTTCGCCCAACACGTTCGTAGCTTCAAACGCGGGTCCGAGTTTGTTGCGCACTTCCAGACGGATTCGGGGTGGTGTCCGGCCTGCCGCGATCAGGCGTTGAATAGTACCGACGTCTTCGCGTGCTATCGACAACGACGGCAGCGCCGCGACTCGCGCGTTAAAATCGATGGGCGCGGTGTACGGCATCGCATGCTGTTTGTCGGAAGCGATGAGCAGCGCGATCCCGCCGGCGTCTTTGATCTCGCGCGCCATCAACGGCGAGCGGTAGAAGTTATAGATGACCTTGTCGAGCGTCTCACCCGCCGGTGTCGCAAGCGCAACAGCTCCGCGCAGACGGTCCTTTACACGCGCGACATCTTCCGGCCTTCCTTCTCCCACTTCGACTACATTGCCTTCGATCGCGCCGCCACTTCCGGGAGTCCACGTGTACGAGGCAACGGTAAGCGGGCGATTACCGTGAGAGACGAGAGCCGCTTGCGCGCTCCCGCGTTCCCACGAAACTGGAATCGTGTACGGCTCGCGACGAACGTTGCCGAGTCCGATGCGCTTCATCTCGGCTTCCATAACCTCTTCGGCGCGGCGGCAACCCGGCGAGCCGGTCAGCCGGCTTCCTATCTCGTCGCTTAGCATCTGAAGCCATCGCATCTGTTGCCCGTTTGCTGTGACCTCGCCAATCAACCGCGAACCCTGCGATTGAACCGCGAGCGCTGGAAGCGACGCGGCGACTGAAACCGCCGCGGCTACGAGGACGCTCTTCGCTATGCGCATCTTCGAAACTCTCCTTGGGCGTATTTGTGTCCGGGGCCGGGAATGCTATCACCGAGCCGGGACGGCTTCAACAACATCGATGTCCCGGTAGTGTCCTATTTGTGTGTTGCTCGATTGGAAAACCGCCAAGACGCCAAGGACGCCAAGGTCAGACCAAGAATCCGATGAGAATCTTGGCGCTCTTGGCGGCTTGGCGGTTGGCCGATTCGCCGACAAACGAGCAACACAACCTTAGGACACTACCGATGTCCCGCGTCTCTCGCCCCAATCAATCCCTCGTTCCTGTAGTAACAGGACTGACGGATTTGTGACACAGTCGTTCTGCGAGTAAATTAGAAAGATGAAAACGCGCTCACTACTTCTCACACCCGCCGCGGTGATTGCTCTCGCCATACCGGTTCTTTCGCACGACTACTGGTTCGAGCCTGAAAAGCTTTTTGTCAGTGTCGGCGACGCTGTTGCCGTACACCTCTTTGTCGGCGAAGCATTGAAAAGCGACGAAGAACGGGCTCTCCAGAAAGACAAGACGCCCAGCTTTAGGATGTTCTCCGTTGGAGAGGCTCGGGATCTGAAAGCTATTGGAGCAGACGGCCAGACCCCCGCCGCAAAAGTCACCTTTGAGTCACCGGGCAATTACCTGATCGCGATGGAGCGGAACTGGTCGTCTATCAAACTTGACGCGAAGAAGTTTACAGAGTACCTGCGCGAGGAAGGGCTCGATTCGATAGTTGCGTTACGCGAGCAATCGGGCGAAAGCGAAAAAGAGGCGCGCGAGCGATACAGTCGCTACTTGAAATCGCTCCTACAAGTTGGCACGCGTCACGATGAGACGTACAAGCGGGAGCTCGGCTTCACGCTCGAGATCATCCCGCAGACAAACCCGTACGAATTGCAGGTGGGCGACGCGCTCAAAGTGAAAGTCCTCTTCGAAGGAAAGGCGTTGCCGAACGCCAAGGTGTTCGCCGACAACCGTGAGGGTGGCTCAACTCGCACGCAACAGGCGAGGACGACAGCCGACGGCATCGCGGCGCTCAAGCTCGACCGGGCCGGGTTTTGGCTGGTGAGGATCGTCCACATGCGCCGGTGTGCGAACCTTGCAGAAGCCGACTGGGAGAGCTTCTGGGCGGCCTACTCGTTCGGCGCTAAGTGAACGGTCCGGAGACTCGTGTAACAGACATTCGTTAGTGAAGATGTTGATCCGCGCAAATCCGTCGGATCAGTGTCATCCGTGGTCTATGCGGCGCCGACAGCGGGCCGATTCCCCGAACGCATAGACCGCGGATGAAACGGATTTGGCGGTACTTGCCCATTTGATCGCTAGCGGAAACGGCTGTTACAAGTCACTAGTAGCCGGCTCTGGTTCGGCCCAGTGCGCAAGCTTCCCACCTACGAGGCAAGCAAGCTTCTAAGCATCCACGCAGTCTTCTCGTGAATCTGCATTCGTTGCGTCAGCAAGTCCGCCGTCGGCTCATCGTGAACTTCGTCGGTGATCGGGAAAACCGATCTCGCTGTGCGAATCACTGCTTCGTGACCTTCTACCAGCAATCGAATCATCTCCTCGGCCGGCGGAACGCCGTCGGTTTCGCCTATCGATGAAAGCGTCGAAAATTCCTTGTAGGTTGCCGGCGCCGGGAATCCCAGGGTGCGGATGCGCTCCGCGATCAGGTCAGTCGCAGTCCACAGCTCGTTGTATTCCTCTTCGAACATCAGGTGTAGCGTTCGAAACATTTTGCCGGTGACGTTCCAGTGAAAGTTGTGAGTCTTGAGATAAAGCGTGAACGTGTCGGCCAGCAGCTTCGAGAGCCCTTCGGCAATCGCGCTTCGGTCGTTCTCTTTTATTCCTATGTTGATCGGCATCGGTTTCATATCGGTTCTACCCTCGTTTTGGTTCCAAGCTTAGCCTCACTCGTCCTGGTCTCATCACCAGCCGGGTGAGTCTTACATTCACGTATAACAAGGATGAACGCCAGCATGCGATTGCGCAAGGTGAGCGATGATTGTTCTCGGCTGAGTTCCGCCCTGGAAGCGCGGTTCCGAGAGTTATTTGCGGGAAGATCTCGATCAGGCCGCAACGTACGAGTTGCAGCCATAACACCAGGTGAACGAGCGGTCAGAGACCGGCAACTCGCGAATGAGAGGATGCCCGCTTGCTTGGGAGTGCGCGAGGGCGTGACCGTTCGTCGACTCGCAGCAGCCGACGTGGCCACAAGTCATGCAGACTCGCGTGGGCGCGCTCAAGTCGCACTCCCCGCACTTCGTGGTTGCGACGTTCAGCGTACTGCCGTCGGTATCTTTGATATGAGGACATTCCGTTGCACTGATTGCTGGCATTTGTTGTTTCCCTTTTTTGAAGTGCTATCGTTCTGCTTGCTCGTCCAGGAAGCAGGCATTACCGGGACCTAAGAGCATATCCGTTGTCTTTTCAGATCAGCGAACATCTGCGTTAATCCGCGGCCCTCCGCATCTTCATCGCAGTCAGAGTGTTCTTCATCAACATCGCGATGGTCAGCGGGCCGACTCCGCCGGGCACCGGCGTCAGGTAGCCCGCGACCTCCGCCGCCTCACGCGGATTGACGTCGCCGATCAGCGTCGAGCCGTTCTTTTCAAACGCTGCGCGCCGCTTAGGATCATCGCCAAAGAACCGTTCGAGCGACTCGAGGTCGGTCACTCGGTTGGTTCCCACGTCAATCACAACCGCGCCCGGCTTGATGTAGCTTGCGTCCACCATCCCGAGTTTTCCAATCGCCGCGATCAGTATGTCTGCTTCGCGAGCCACTGCCGGCAAGTCAATCGTACGTGAATGACAAATCGTTACCGTCGCATGCCGATGTAACAACAGGAGTGCCATCGGCAATCCAACTATCCGACTCCGGCCCATCACGACCGCGCGCGCTCCCTTCAGCTCGATTTGGTAGCGGTCGAGCATCTCGATGATCCCGGCCGGCGTGCACGGCCTCGCGCCCGGTTCGTTTAGCGTGAGTCTCCCGATGTTGACCGGGTGAAAGCCGTCCACATCCTTCGCCGGGTCGACGCTATTGAGCACCAGCGGCGCGTCTACCTGCTTCGGCAGCGGAAGCTGTATGAGTATGCCGTCGATTTCCGGTCGTGAATTCAAGTCTCGAACCAGCGACAGCAGCTCTTCTGTTGAAACAGTCTCAGGCAACTCGATCTTCTCCGAGTAGAGCCCAAGCTGCTCACAGGTCTTGACCTTGCTTGAAACGTAGATCTGCGAAGCGGGATCACTACCGGCGAGCACCGCCGCAAGCCCCGGTCTCAAGCCACGCGGCGCGAGCCGGTTCACCTCGGCTGCGACCTCGTCTTTGATTGCCTTCGCGACTGCCGTGCCGTCGAGCAGTTGTGCCGCCATTAGTCCGACCTCGAAGAGATTCGATTTTGATAGGTGAGTATGATGTGCGCTTCGCAGAGTGTCAAAGCTCGAGTCTTGTGCGCCGGAACTACACGTGCGGTAGGAGCGAGCTTGCGGTGGGTGTGACTTGGGGTGGGATGTGCTATGTACCGCCGAGCGACTCAACTCCCGTTTCTAGATCACACGCCAGGCACGGCGGAGAAAGACCAAAGCCGCATTCCAATTCCTCCCGAGTCCAATCATCGCTGTAAGTTACTCCCGCGACGGAAGCGGCAGTCAACAATCATGCTTGGACGTTGCGGAAATTGTTAGCGTTGAAAGTCAGGATGCCTTTTCTTCTAGTACGGCAACACGTTGGAATATCTCTCGTTGATCGGCGTGTATGCTTAGAAGGCTGTCGTTGAGAGCATCAAGTTTATGACGTTGCTTTCTGAAGTTCGCGTCGGTCGCAGTCTGCAGCGTTTCTATTCTTTGGTTAACGTCATCTCGTACACCAAAGATCAATTCCCGCAATTCCGCGTGCCTTCTATCTGCCAATTCCTGCCTACTATCCATCACCGCTTGCATACTTGTAAGTCGCTCCATCAAGGTCACGATAGTTGGTTCGGTGTTTGGGACACTGTTGGAAACTTCCTGGGTCAATTCATCGCTCATTGTCTTGCCTCTCAGCGAGCCTTAGTGGGAGCGGTGCGAAGTGTCATCAGAACGCAGAGCCGTTTCTGTCGCCCACTAACCATGACAAAAGCTCGCAAGCGTCTGTTTGTACCCACGACAGCCTATGGAGAAATATACTTAGCATCGTCGTCGATGGTCAAGTATTATCGTTCTGCTATCAGAGGATAAGGGCCCCAAAGTATGGCGAGGAGGGTATATCGACACTTGCCCCAGTGAGAAGACCGGCCACGCAGGAAGGTCTCTCAACTCGAAGTCTTGACTCTCAAATCTCCGCGCGCGTATCATCCAATCGAGCTTCCCGTGATTCTACTGAATTACTAGTCAGCACGCTTTGGCTCAGGTGCTTTCGAAGACAAACTCCCCCGGCGGGCCCGCGAACAGGAAAACTTATGAAGCAAATTCTCACCGCGTTCTGCTTGATTGCTCTTCTCTCCACCGCAACAGTCGCTTTGGATTCGAACGGACCTTCGAGTTTCATGCCGATGGAGCAAGTCCGTCCGGGCATGAAGGGTTACGGCATGTCGGTCTTCAGTGGCTCGAAGCCGGAACGTTTCGAGGTCGAAGTGCTCGGCACCCTCGAAGGGGTCCCAAATCCCAAGCAGGCCATCGTGATCGCGAGGCTCAGCGGACCGCTCGTCGAACGAACCGGCGTGTTCGCGGGAATGAGCGGAAGCCCGGTCTACATCGACGGCAAGTTACTCGGCGCTGTCGCCTATGCCTTCCCGTTTGCGAAAGAACCCATCGCCGGAATCACTCCCATCAGAAATATGATTGGCGTCTTCGAGCAGGGCGGCGACGAAACACCACGCTCCGGCCAACGGGTAAGCTTTAGGACCTTGATCGGCGACGCCGGCGGATCAGACTCCGTGCCGTCGTCGGCCACCGCGCAAGCCGAAGCCCGCACAGTAAGCAGCGGCGGTCTGACTCCTTATGTTGGCCAGACCATCGTACCGATAGCGACACCAGTCACCTTCTCAGGCATCTCGCAAGCGACCGTAGACATGTTTGCTTCCGACCTCAAGCGGCTCGGGATACAACCGATTGCCGGCGTCGGCGGAGGCTCGAGCCTGGGGCCGATAGTTGCTTTCAATGAAGAAACTCTGGCGGCCGGCTCTTCGGTCAGCGTTCAACTCGTCCGCGGCGACTTCACGATCGACGCGTCGGGCACGGTCACGTATCGAAACGGCGAACGGATCTACGCATTCGGACATCCGTTCCTCAGTTCAGGACTAACTTCATGGCCGATGGCCGAGTCCTCGGTCATCACCGTAGTTCCCAACGTCAACAACTCGTTCAAGCTTTCATCTGGAGGCAACCTCGTAGGCTCGATCAACCAGGACCGCTCGACGGGCGTCTTCGGTCAGCTTGGCGATAAGCCGCGAATGGTTCCTGCCCGCATAACAGTGCACACCAGCCGCAACAAGACCGAAGTCTACAACTTCGAGATCGTGTCGGATTCGTTCCTCACGCCGCTGCTCACCCGGATGACTGTGTTCGCGGCCATCGCCGCTACCGAGCGCCAGCTTGGGAATCAAACGTTGAAGCTCAAGGGACGCATAGCGATTACCGGTCAGCCCGACATCGTGTTGGACAACAGCTTTTCGGCGCCCAACGGCGCGGCAATGTTTGCGGTGAACGCGGTGGCTCAGCCGCTGGCGGTTCTGTTCAACAGCGGATTCAGCAAACTCGATGTCAAAGGGATCGATGTTGACGTCACCTCGTCGGACGCAAGATCGAGCGGGTCGCTGAACCGGCTGTGGATTGACAAGACCGAAGCCCGCCGAGGCGAGAGCATCGAGATACAAGCCTTCGCGCGCCACGACAACGGCGCCGAGTTTGTCGAGCGCGTCCCGCTGGTGATTCCGGCCGACGCGCCGATCGGGCCGCTTGTGATCATGGTCGGCGACGGGAATTCGATGAACATGGTCGAACGCTCGCAGCCGTCTGCAGACTTCACGCCAAGAGACCTGAGTCAGCTTGTGCGCGCGATCAACAAGTTGAAGAAGAACAACCGGCTCTACCTCAAGGTATTGCGCGCGGGAACCGGCGCGATCGTCAACAACGAAGAGATGCCGGTGCTGCCGCCGTCTGTGCTTGCAACGCTAGGCTCGCAACGGACGTCGGGCGGCTACACGGCGTTGTCGGTTGCAACGCTGGCCGAGCACGAGCTTGCGCCGTCGCAGTTCATAATCACCGGGCAGCAGTCGATAACCATCAACGTGATCAAATAAGACGGCGATTCGTGGTTGATTGAAAGCTGCTCGCTCGCCTGCCGAATTAGTTGGTAAACAGAAGCCCGCGCGAGTTGCGGGCTTTCATTTTTGTTAGCGCCCGGCCGGCTCGATTTGAAATTTGAGAGCGGATGGCGCGAAAGGAAGTTTTGATGTGTAAGGTTCCCGGGTTTCGCCGAGCGGTCATCATCGCCCTCGCACTCTTACTAATCTCCGCGCCGGTCTTTGCAAGCGGTCCCGTCTTCTGGGAAATCTCAAAGCAGGACGACGTGCTCAAAGGCGACGCGCGCGGCGTGTCGATCGCCGAGAACGGCGCGATCACGCTGGCTCCAGCGTTTACACTCGTCTACGACACCAAAGAAGCTTACATCTGGTCGAGTGCTTCTGACTCGGCCGGCAACATCTACCTGGGCACCGGTCACGAAGGGCGCATCTTCAAGGTTGAGCCTGGCGGCGCGGGACGGCTGCTTTACGACGCCGGAGAACTTGACGTGACGGCCCTTGTCACCGACCCGCAAGGAAACCTGTACGCAGGCACGTCGCCCGACGGAAAGATCTACAAGATAACGCCCGCCGGACAGCAGTCGGTCTTCTGCGATCCGGGCGACAAGT
Source organism: Candidatus Onstottus arcticum (assembly GCA_038040485.1). Classification (GTDB taxonomy): domain Bacteria; phylum Acidobacteriota; class Blastocatellia; order UBA7656; family UBA7656; genus Onstottus_B; species Onstottus_B arcticum. The sequence goes on along the minus strand of JBBPIE010000024.1, from coordinate 90,006 downwards.
ACATCTGGTCGCTCGCCTTCGATCCCGCAACTTCGTCGCTGTACGCGGGAACCGGCGACAAAGGGGTGATCTACAAGATAGACGCGACGGGCAAGCATTCGGTGCTTGCGGACACCAACGAGACCAACATCGTTTCGCTTGCGCTGGACAAGAGCGGCAACGTGATAGCCGGGACCGACCCGACCGGACTCGTGCTCAGGGTTTCTCCAGGCGGAAAACTCTTTGCGCTGTTCGATTCGCCGCTGCAGGAGATTCATTCGCTAGCGGTGGCAGCGGACGGTTCGATCTTCGCGCTCGGCGTCAGTCAGCAAGGCGGCTCCTCAAAGCCGCTTAGCATCGGAACGTCCTCCACTTCGAGTATTTCAAGCGATGGCTCCATAACCATCTCAGCTTCAGATGAGGACCAACCATCGGTCGTTTCTTCGTCGTCTGATATATCCGGGATGTTTAACCAATCCTCCGGCCGCCGAAAAGCCGAAGGCGCGCGAAGCGCGGTATTTCGCATTGCGCCAGACGGTGGAAGCGAAGTCTGCTGGCGATCGGGCGACTCGGTTGGCTTTGGGATGAGACCGCTGGCCGACGGCCGCGTTCTGGTCGGCACCGGAACCAAGGGCCGGGTCTACCAGATAGCACAGGATCGCTCGTACACGTTGCTGATTCAATCGCCCGAAGATCAAACCTCGACGATCATCGCGGTAGGTGACAACCTTTACGCCACGTCGAGCAATCTTGGCCGGCTGTATCGAATCGGACGCGAGCCGGTCAGTGAAGGAACGTACGTCTCGCCCGTCCGTGACGCTAAATTCGCCGGTCAGTGGGGCGTGATCAACTGGCGGGGCGCGGGCAACCTCGAGCTTCAGACCCGGAGCGGAAACACCGAGACTCCCGACGCGACCTGGAGCGACTGGTCGGCGTCTTACAGGAACCAGAGCGGCGATCAGATCACAAGCCCGGCGGCGCGGTTTATTCAGTGGCGGGCGAGCCTAAAGAGCAGCGCGCCGCAGTCAGCTCAACCCGCGAAGGGTAATCAAGCAAACCCGGCCCTGGCCGCGCTTCAATCGGTTGTCGTCGCCTACTTGCCGCGCAACCAGACGCCGGACATCAGCTCGGTCAGCGTCTTGCCGCCGGGCATCGCGCTGCAGGAGATGCCCATGTCGATCGATCCCTCGATCGCGTCTTCCGGGCTTGATCCACAACTGTTCGGCGTCCCGTCGAATGTTCCGCCTCGGCGGTTCTTCCAGAAAGGCGCGCGCACTCTGACTTGGCAAGTAAGCGACCCCAACGACGACTCGCTGCTTTACAAGGTGCTCTATCGCACGCTTGCAGACGACGAATGGCACCTGCTGGCGGACAACCTTACGCAGGCCTACTACACGATCGATGGGAACCGGCTCCCGGACGGCGACTACGTCTTCAAAGTCCTGGCAAGCGATTCGCCCGGAAACCCCTCGGTCCTCGCGCTGACCGACGACGAAACCACCGACGCGATCGAAATCGACAACACACCGCCGATCATAAAAGTGAGTGGGCCGTCGATAAGCGGCCAGACTGCCGAAGTGACCTTCGACGCGCAAGACGCGACAAGCCGAATAGTGCGGGGTGAGTACAGCGTCGACGGCGCCGCCTGGCAGTTAATCTTTCCGCTGGACGGGATAGCCGACTCCGCTCACGAAGTCTTCAAAGTGAGCGTGCGATTCGATAAACCCGGCGAACACCTGGTTGCGTTTCGCTGTGCCGACTCAAGCTCAAACATCGGGACGAGCAAGGTTACCGCGACTGTGCGGTAACCTTGTGCTTTCAATGTAACGGCGGAAAAGACGGGAAGTCGCTAGGAAGCCTTGGATTCCAGCTCTTCAACGCGCTGAAGCAGACCAGAGTTATCTGCTTCTGTCTGGAGCCTGGCACGATTCAGGATATCGATCTTATGTCCGACCATAGTAAGACCGTTCTTTATCTGTAACTCAATGGCGTCTTGGCGAGCGGCGATACTATCCACCACTTGCTTTACGCTCTGAATCTCCAGCTTCACGTTCTGGATCTGCAGCTCAAGGTCGTTCTGGCGAACGGCGGTACTGTCGACCACTTGCTTTACGTTCTGAATAAGCTCGAACACGGCCGTTATCGAAGGCTGCGTGGTTCTATCCTCGTCATTGGGCGGTAACGTCTCGGTCAATTCTTCGCTCATTTGGCTTCCCTCACAAGATGGTTACAACCCACGATTGCTGAGGTTTATTCTGGCCTCACGTGGATTTCTTGTCAACGGGAATCACGGCAACGATTCCACAACCACCTCACGCGCTCTAGCTAACAAGCGCTCCTGTATGGGCGGCCCTCCGTGGCCGCCCCTCTTTTGCCTGAATGACCGGCTCGCGAGACAGGGGCGGCCGGAGGGCCGCCCATACACGATGGCTTCACCCATCACCCCTCACTGTACTCGCAAGATCACGCATTTCAGATAGTGAGTCTCCGGCATCGAGATCAACACCGGATGATCGCGCGACTGCGTCCGCTTCTCGATGATCTGAACAGAACGGCGCGCGTCGGCTGCCGCGTCTGCAATCACATTCAAAAAAGAGTCCTCGCTCATGTGATATGAGCATGTCGAGGTGATGAGCGTTCCGCCTTCAGTCAGCATCCGAATCGCGCGAAGGTTGATTTCCTTGTAGCCTCGCTTCGCCGCATCGACCGCAGCGCGATTCTTTGCAAAGGCCGGCGGATCGAGGTTGATCACGTCGAATCGTTCGTTCTTCTCTTCCAGTTCGCGAAGCAGATCGAACACGTTCGCCTCCAGGAACTCGGCGTTTGAAGCCCCGTTCAACTCGGCGTTGCGCTTTGCTTGAGCTATCGCCGTCCCCGAAACATCAACCCCGATCACCTGGTCAGCCGCACGCGCCAGATGAAACGCGAACCCGCCCTGAAACGTGAAGCAGTCGAGCGCGCGCCCGCGCCCATAGCTCGCAGCCGCGACCCGATTCTCGCGTTGGTCGAGAAACGCGCCGGTCTTCTGTCCTTCGATCAAGTTCACAGCGAACCGGACTCCGTTCTCTTCGATCACAATCTCGCCCGGGTCAGCGCCGTAGACGACCCCGCTTGTTCGCGGCAAACCTTCAAGGTCACGCACTCGCGCTTCGTTGCGCTCGATGATCGCGCGCGGCTCGTAAAGCTCAACCAACAGTTCAATCCACGTCTGCTTCAACGCGTCCATTCCCTGCGACAACGTCTGTATCACGAAACAGTCGTTGAAGCGGTCGACGATCAGCGACGGCAGCAAGTCGCTTTCACCATAGACCAGTCGATACGCCGTCGTGTCCCGCACGACTTGTTTCCTCAGCTTCTCAGCCGACAACAGACGCCCGCGCCAGAACTCCCGATTGATTTCGTGATCTTCGAATGAAACAAACCGCAGTGTTATCTGCGATTGCGAGCTGTGAAGCGCGTGCCCAATGACGCGTCCGGCCGGGTCGACGACTCGGACGACCTCACCAGGCTGCGCGAACTTCGCATTGGACACGTCGCTGCGATAGATCCAGCAGTGCCGCGCGCGCGCGCGTTCGGCGCCTCGCTTTGTTATGGTGACCGTTGTCGTCATCGATCAGTGACTCTATGATAAGCGCTGAGCAATGACAAATAGCGCGCACTCAAACGAAGCCGAGATCGCGATCTATCTGGGCCTCGGCTCAAACGTCGGAGATCGCGAGGCCAACCTGCGCGAAGCAAAAGCGCGAATTGAGAAGCTGGGAATTGAGATCGCGCGCGAATCTTCGATCTACGAGACCGAACCCGTCGGCTTCACGGATCAGCGATGGTTTCTGAATCAGGTGATCGAGGTGAAGCTTTTTGCTGGACTGACCTCGGAATGCGGACCCATCACCGGTGATCCCGAAGTGACAGCCACTATTGGAGCCGGGGCTCTGCTTTCCGAACTTCTCAACATCGAGCGCGCGATGGGGCGTGAGCGCACCGTCGCCAACGGGCCGAGACCGATCGACATCGATCTCCTCCTGTTTGGTGCCTTGACCGTTGCTCACTCGAAAGACGACGAAGAGTGGCCGTACATAGATTCAACCGACATCTTTGTGCCTCACCCACGCATGCACGAGCGCCGCTTCGTGCTCGAGCCGTTATGCGAAATCGCCCCCGACCTGGTGCACCCAACGCTCAAGAAAACCTGTCGCGAGCTTCTCGAGTCACTCCAAGACACATCATCCGTTCGCTTGTACACGAAGGACTAGCAGCCTTTTCTTTCCCCAATTCCCCCACTCGACCCTTCTCCCCTTCGTCCCCCGCCCCTTCGCCTTCACCGCCTCGCCTCTGCTGTGCTAGGTTCGTTCTCGCATGTCTTCATCGCTTTCAAGAATACCGTCAGGCGTACAGTACATCTTCGATGATGAAGTCCGCGCGCGCCGGTGGATCGAGCGCCGGGTTATGAGCGTCTTCGAGGGATGGTCTTACTCGGAGATCATACTTCCGATCTTTGACTACGCCGATCTGTTCGCGCTCGGGATGGGCAAAGAACAGGCCGAGATGACTTATCGATTCACCGGACGCGACGGAAAGCTGCTGGCATTGCGGCCTGAGATGACTTCGCTTGTTGCCCGCACGGTTGCGACCCGCTTTCACAATCGCCCGCGCCCGATCCGGCTCTCGTATTCCGGCGAAGTCTTCAGGTGGGACGAGCCGCGCGGTGGCCGCCAGTACGAGTTCCATCAGATCGGCCTCGAGCACATCGGCTCGGATCGCCTTGAAGCAGACACCGAAGTGCTGGTGATCGCAATCGAAGCTCTGCGGCAACTCGGAATCGACGACTTCACGATCACGCTCGGGCACGCCGACTTCTTCAACGGCATTTCCGAGCAACTGGCGCTCGATGAGAACGCGCAGCGAAGTCTCCGAGACGCAGTCGACAGGAAAGACACCGAGCGAATCAAGTCTTTGCTGGAAGCACACGCTGACGAAGCGACGAGGGACGCGTTCTTGCGGCTCGCGTCGATGGCCGGCAAACGCGAGATCATCGCGCAGGCCCGCGCGCTGGTGTCGAACGACAAGTCTCGAGCGGCGTTGGATGACATCGAGCGCGTCTTCGGGATTGCCGACGCACTCGGTATTGCGGCTCCTATCGACATAGACCTGGGAGACGTTGGCGGGCTCGACTACTATACGGGGCTGACATTCAAGATTTATGCGCCGGGCCTCGGGACGGCGCTCGGCCGAGGCGGCCGGTATGATCGGCTCCTTGAGAATTTTGGTTTGGCGGAGCCGGCGGTTGGCTTTTCGCTTTGCCTGGACTGGCTCGCGCAACTTCTCGCGCCGAAGCTCCACGAGATAGCCGTCCAATCAGCCAAAGCGGTGAGGCTCGGGCCGGTGGGCGACATCGTGGCCGCTTTCAAAGAAGCAAACCGATTGCGCGTCGAAGGAAAGAAGATTGAGATCTCTTGATTTTGGATTTTAGATTTTGGATTTTGGATTGTGCGCCCGCGATGCGCGACCCAAGCAATGGCTCGCAACGCCTACCCAACCCTCCTCAATCCAAAATCCAAAATTCAAAATCCAAAATCAAATGACTGTTCTCACCATCGCCATCGCCAAGGGCCGCTTGCAGGACGGGGCGTTTGAGCTGTTTCGCCGCGCGGGTGTCCTCGTGCCCGAAGCCGCCGCGTCTTCTCGCCGGCTGATGATCGAAGACGAATCGCACCGCTACAGTTTCATTCTTGTTAAGCCGGGCGACGTGCCGGTCTACGTCGAGTACGGCGTGGCGGACGCGGGCGTATGCGGGCGCGACGTGTTGATGGAGTCAGCGGCAGACGTGCACGTGCCGCTCGATCTCGGCTTCGGAAGGTGCACACTGGTCGTCGCCGGCAAGGCAGAGTCCGTCGAGCGAGGCTACAACCCGCTGGCGACGGCTCGCGTCGCGACCAAGTACCCGCGCGCGACGGCAGACTATTTTCAACGCCGAGGCGTACCCGTGGAATTGATCGAGCTTTCAGGTTCGGTCGAGTTGGCGCCGGCGCTCGGGCTCTCGGAACACATAGTTGATCTGGTTGAGACGGGCCGCACGCTTCGTGAAAATGGACTGGTTGTGCTCGACACGATAGCGGAATCGACAGCGCGATTGATCGTCAACCGCGCCAGCTATCACCTGAAACGGGCTGCTGTAGCCAGTTTGATCGAGACCTTGAAGGGGGCAATCGATCAACCACAGATGAACACAGATAAACACGGATAGCGGCCTACAGCCAGGTGCTGCTTTCCCCTCAGCCTTGAAGCATCGGTGTTCATCTGAGGCTTAGTTTCCGATGGAGATAACAAGCTACAAACCCGGCGAAGCAAGCCCAGTGGTCGATCGCATACGCTCGCGGGCGCTGCGAATGAACCCCGAGTTTGTCGCGCGTGTTGCCGCGATAGTCGACGCCGTGCGCTCGGAGGGCGACGCGGCGCTTCTTCGTTTCACCAAACAGTTCGACAACGTAGTGCTCGCGCCCGATCAACTTCGAGTCGATCCGGAGTTCATAAGAGAATCCGCCGCGCGAGCAGATCCGCGCGTCGTCGAAGCGTTCCGGCTTGCGATCCAGAATGTCCGTGGGTTTCACGAACACGAGCGCGTGTGCGGCTGGCAGACAAAGACCGACGCCGGCGCCATCGTCGGACAGCGAATTCTGCCCGTCGCGTCGGCAGGATTGTATGTGCCCGGCGGCCGCGCGGCTTATCCGTCCACGGTGCTGATGAACGCAGTGCCCGCTCGAGTCGCGGGCGTGCCTCGGCTCGCGATCGCAACCCCGCCCGGCACTCTCGAACGAACTCCGGTGGTCGCGGCAGTCATCCAGGACCTGGGCATCGAGGAGGTCTATCGAGTCGGAGGCGCGCAGGCAATTGCGGCCTTCGCATACGGGACCGAGTCGATCCCGCGCGTGGACAAGATCGTAGGGCCGGGAAACATCTACGTCGCGATCGCGAAGAAACTCGTGTACGGCTCGGTTGGAATCGACTCGATCGCGGGTCCAACCGAGGTTGTCATCATCGCCGACGATGCAGCCAAGCCGCGGTTCGTCGCCGCCGATCTGCTTGCCCAAGCCGAGCACGACCCTGAAGCTTCATCCATTCTAATCACGACAAGCGTCGACCTCGCACACGAGGTCTCGCGCGAAGTCGAGATTCAAATCGCGACTCTCGAGCGCCGAGAGATCGCTCGCGCTTCGATTGATTCCTACGGCGCGGCCTTTGTAGTCGACTCGATTGAGGCGGCTTGCGACCTGGCGAACCTGATAGCGCCCGAGCATCTCGAGCTTATGACGTTTGACGACGAAGGCGCCGCAGAGCTGATCCAGAACGCCGGCGCGATCTTCTTCGGCGAGTGGTCCTCGGAGCCGGTCGGGGATTATCTTGCCGGACCGAATCACGTTCTGCCGACGCTCGGGACGTCGCGGTTTTCATCGGCCCTCGGTGTCCACGATTTCTTGAAACGGCAATCCGTGATTCGCTACACGCGCGAGGCTTTGGAGAAGAATGCGGACGCAATCTCGGCGATGGCTGATGCCGAAGGACTGACGGCCCATAGGCGAGCCATTCTGATTCGAAAGTAGCATAGACTTTAGTCTGTGTTCACGGAGTAGCATAGACTTCAGTCTGTGTTTCACGCGCTGACACATAGTTCGAGGAACTGGAGATTCGATCTCTCGCCCACCGGACACAGACTAAAGTCTATGCTACCTCGCAATACCAATGACTAATCCTCTCGACAAAATCAAACCCGCGGTTCGCGCGATCAGTGCCTACACGCTCGCGCCCTATCGAGCCTCAATCAAGCTCAACCAGAACGAGAACCCGTTCGACATGCCCGACGAAATCAAACAGGAAGTCGAGCGCCGCCTTGCGAATCGCGCGTGGTCACGATATCCGGACTTCGACCCCGCCAGTTTGATCGAACGACTCGCAGCATTCGCCGGCTGGAAGCCTGAGGGCACTCTTGCGGGCAACGGTTCGAACGAGCTGATTCAAGCCACGCTGATGGTGACCGTCGCCGCCGGCACTCGCGTTGTCATCTGCGAGCCGACCTTCACGCTCTACCGGCAAGTCGTCACCGTCCTCGGGGGCGAAGTCGTGAGCGTCCCTCTCAACCCGCAGTTTCAATTCGACATCGAAGCGATTCTCGCTGTGAGGGATCGCGCAGACGTGATCATCCTCTGCTCGCCTAACAACCCGACCGGCTGCCAGGCGGCTGATGAAGACGTGACTCGAATCGCGCGGGACTTTCACGGTTTGGTCGTAGTGGATGAGGCTTATCACGAGTTCTCGCGGCACTCGGCTGTGCCGCTGCTTGCTGAGCTGCCGAAGCTGATCGTGCTCAGGACGTTCTCCAAAGCGATGGCGATGGCTGGGCTTCGAGTGGGTTACTTGCTCGCGTCGCCCGAGCTTCGCCGCGAGATTCGCAAGGCGACGCTGCCTTACAACTTGAATTTCTTTTCCGCGACCACCGCCGAAGTCGCGTGCGAGCGATACGATCTGCTCAAGCCGCGGATCGATCTGATCATTAGCGAGCGCGAACGGCTGCTGAACTCGATGCGCGGGATCTCGGAGGTCAATCCGGTGCCGTCGTCCGCGAACTTCATGATCGCGAAGACCGCCGTCGCGCCTCAAACTCTATTCAAAGAGTTGCTCGCTCGCGATATACTGGTGCGCGACGTGAGTCGCTACCCGATGCTTGGTGAGTATTTTCGGGTGTCCGTCGGCTCGCCAGAAGAAAACGACCGATTCGTGGGGGCGCTCAAGGAGGTGATAGAGCGTGCAGACATTAGAAAAACCTGAGATAGCGAGAGAAGAAATGGGCGAAGTACGAACCGCGGTCACGCTGACTAACGCGACCGACCAGGCTCTGGTGCGCAGAGGGACGCTGTCGCAAGAGGAAGTACATTCATACAAAGCAGACGCGCTCGTGGACACTGGGGCGGTGCGTACAGTCCTGCCGTCTCACGTGGTGCAGCAGCTTGGTCTTGCGATCGTGGAGAATCAGGCGGTTGAATACGCCGACGGTCGCAACGAAGTCGTTGGTCTGACCGAGGCGATAGACATCAAAATCGATGGCAGGCGCACGTTTGATGAAGCCCTGGTCCTGGGCGACGAAGTGATCATCGGGCAGACCGTGCTCGAAAAGCTCGATCTTTTGGTTGACTGCAAAACTCGCAGGCTCGTTCCTAATCCGGCGCACCCGGACCAGCCTGTCAGCAAGGTTTAAGTAGAACGACTATTGAATCTGATGCCACGAGCTGCAAACAAACGAAGGACAACGCGCGAGACCGACGTGCAGGTCAAGATCGACCTCGATGGCCGCGGCGAGTCGAAGATCGCTACCGGCATCGGATTCCTCGACCACATGCTCGAGCTGTTCGCGCGCCATGGCCTGTTCGATCTCGAAGTCGCTTGCTCGGGTGATCTTCACATTGACGCGCATCACTCGGTCGAAGACATCGCACTGACCATCGGTCAGGCTTTCGCGGAGGCACTCGGAGACAAAAAGGGGATCGTCCGATTCGGAGCGGCTTATGTGCCGATGGACGAAACGCTGGCGCGCACGGTTGTCGATCTGAGCGGCCGGGCTTTCATGGTCTACAGAGTCCCGAAAGTTCGCGACCGCGTCGGCGAGTTGGACGTCGAGTTGGTCGAGCACTTCTGGCGGTCGTTTGCGGGCGAAGTCCGGTGCAACCTTCACATCGAGCTGCTGTACGGAGCCAATCAGCACCACATAACCGAAGCGGTCTTCAAATCGGCTGCCCGAGCCCTTTCCGCCGCGACTCGCATCTCGGATCGAATCGAGGGAGTGCTCTCAACAAAAGGCAGCTTGTAAACACTCGGCCGCGATCTCTCTATGACGCGCTCTGACCACTGATCACTAGCCACTCCCCATGATCGCAATCATCAACTATGGAGTTGGGAACCTGCGAAGCGTCGAGAAGGCCTTCGAGGCTGTAGGCGTGCCGGCGATTGTCACTGGTCAAGCAGGCGCCATCCGCGAAGCCGAACGTCTCGTGCTTCCTGGCGTAGGCGCGTTCGGCGAGTGCGCGCGGCGGCTTCGCGAGTCGGGTCTGGATAAACTCGTGCTCGAAGCCGCCGAGGGCGGCAAACCGATCCTTGGTCTCTGTGTCGGTCTTCAGTTGATGTTCGACGAAGGTCACGAGTTCGGAGTCCACAAGGGTCTCGGCTTGATGCGCGGCCGCGTCGTGCGCTTCAGACAAGACGGTCCGCACGTTCCTCAGATCGGATGGAATCAGATCGAAGAGACAAAGCCTCATCCGCTCTTGGGCGGGCTTGCAGACGGCACGTACTTCTACTTCGTTCATTCCTATCGCGTCGAAGCAGACGACCCGAGTGACGTGCTCGCCTTGACTGAGTATGGGATTCGCTACCCGTCTGTCTGCGCACGTGGGCCGGTCTGTGGTGTTCAGTTTCATCCCGAGAAGAGCCAGGACGCGGGGCTTCGGTTGCTGGCTAATTTTGCCAAGCTATGATGACTCGGTCATCGACAGGCGTTGTGCGCGGTGCTGTGGCTTGTTCAGACGGAGAGAGGATTCAAGAACGTGTTCAACGTCGGCGGCGGAATCGGCGCGTGGATCAAGGGATAAAGCGCTGAGGTCACCAGATAAGAAGGAGAAGGACTCATGTTTGCTATATAGAGCCGTTTCTCCTCATTTGGCCTCAAACGAATCGTCCAAGTGTAATCCGGCAAAACTGCGCAGCAGTCCATCGACACCGGGGCGACCAAAGTCAGCGATTCCTTGCCAGAGTTCCCTTTGCCAACATAACGCTGCTACGATAGAGTCATCGTCGCCTACAATAGTAGACCGCTCCGACCAAGTACTTCTTAGCTTGCAGGACTAGTATGCCGAGACGAGTTCAATCTGCCCGTGAAGAACGAGAGTTCGAAGCCTATGTCAAGGCACTGCTGCTGAACAGCGAAAACGACGATAAAGTACTTGATGCACTTGCAGAACTCGACGTGCCGTCGCCATACCGTGTGCGCGTTAAGGTGGTCTACGCTGAGACATCTCCGAAGGCTGTAATTGACCACCTCGCTAAAGGCCGAAAGCTGAAGCGACTAACGGATCGGTCGGCATCATACATTTACGAGGCGAGAATCGGAGACACGGACGAGAGCCAAGTGCGCGTTCCTTTTTTTATTGCCGATTTTAAGCGTGAACACCTTGGAAACGGTCTGAACGCTATTGTGGCTGTGTGCAAGACCTACCCTTGGCAGGCCCTTCGAAGGTTTCTCAACCGCGAGTATCCCGACATCGTCCCGATATTACTTTCGCAGTCAGAACTAATTCGCGGTGCAAGACTGCTAAAGCAGGAAACCGGTCACGATGTTCACGTCACGGCATTCTCAGCGAAAGAAACGCTGCAGGGCATCACAGGAAAACGCCGGAAGTCGGTTCGAGAATGGACCGACGAGGAATTGGACAAAGCTCTTCTAAATATCCAAGATCGGCATCAGCTACTCACGTCACTTGATGTTGATTTCTTTCCAAGAATGGGCAGTCACTCGCATATTCGTCCTAAGGCGAGTTGCAAGATTCGGAAGGATGGTGAGATCGAAGTAAGCGGAAGCTTCTCGCTAGCGTTTCATACGGTGGCAGCTCAGGTAGCGCGTGTCGGAGAGCATAAACTCAAGTTTTTCAGTGGGCGTGGGTTGAGGGAGGCTCACTATGACCCCAAGCCTCTCGCGATCAATTTTCCGCGGCCTGTCTTCGATGAGGTCGCAACTGTCAGAAATCTAGTTCATGTACTTTCGAAATACCCGCGATCGATGCACGCCGTCGCACATGGCAATCCGTACGCGCAAGTTCGACTAACCGACCTCTTCGACGGATCCTCCTTCGATGTCTGGGCCATCCCCCCGCAGCGAATCGCCCTTGTTCCGGGCCTGAAAGCTTCGGAGGCCGCAGTCGAGCGACTAGTCCACTACATCTTCGATACGTTTCGGGAGGGACAGATAGCTACCTATGACGACGAAGGACGAACGCTGGAAGACGCTTCTCAATGAGGTTGTGGATTACGAGCAAACCGTTTCAGCACTCTTGGCGTTTGCTGCTCTTGTTGTTCACGACGGCAATTCCCTAAGGCAGGATGCGGAGTTCGGATTCGGGCGCAGAATGACTAGAGTGCGAGACGATGGCCGGGAAACCGACGTTACGCCGGATCTTGTGGCACAGAAGTCTCTGTCATATGGAATCGTTGCTGAAGCCAAGAAGTCGCTCCCCCTAGAGACACAAATCAATGGTTAGAGCGAGTCCGTCAACTTCGAAGCTATGACCACGAGTTCGTAGGTTGGTGGACAGAAGGCCAAACCATTGCCCACTCAGATACCATTATGCTGATTCACCAGTCTCGCAGCCGAGAGTTCGCCTCGTTGCTCGAGACACAACAGAGGGAGAATCCAGGTTCTGTCGGGCCAAGAACTAGCGTGGTGGAGTTTAACGAATCTACGGAATCAATCATCTATTATTTCTTCCGACGAGAGTTCGGTACGATAAGCGACGTCGAGCTTGCGGGAATTCTTCAGCCTGGCCGAAACGTTCCTCTAGATAAGGTTGTTCAATCGTTTTCAAACATTCGATACTACGATGCACGGCCACCAATGATCCACCTCCAAAGCCAACTCTGGACAGATTATTTCCCTTCGCTCCTTTCGGGCTCCCAGTATGATGAAAAACTAAAAGCAAATCGAATTGAGGTTTCGGTTTCTGAAACGGCGAAGGAACTTCAAGCAGCCTACGGATCGGGGGCACTCCGGAGAGATGAGAGGTCTGCGTTGTTTCCGAAGCCGAGCTGGATCGCTGGAGCCTTTGACAATCTGGTTGCGCATAAGCTTGCGATTCCCCCAGCCGATAGCAGTGACAAATATGTCATCTTGTACAAGCCTTTTCGACAGGATGTCCGTGAGCGGTTTGCGAGAATGCATACAGGTCAAAGAGATCGCGCATCTGTCGAACCGCAAGAACAGCTGACATTCCTTCCCCTTCTACCCGAACCCGAGTGAGGCGCCGGATAACAGGTTAAACGCAACGCTAACGGCAATACGGCTACTATTGGGTGGACTTGAATCGGAACGGCAATACATCAGGCACGACGCTCACTTCAGTCGTAAATTTGAACGGATACTTCCCACCGCTGTCGTACACAAGCTCCACAAAGAACGCGGTGAATCCCTTTGCCGGTTTGTCGACTCGCCCGACGTAGACTCCGGGTCTCTCTTCCTTCAACGAGCTGCTGGTGTAAGCCTTGCCAATCGTGTCCACTCGAAAGTCGCGCGCGTTCGGATTCGTCGCTTGCCACAAGTTAACCTCGCGAGGCTTGTCCTTCGCAGTCACCACAAGCGAACCGTCCTTCTCTTTCTTCCATGAGAACTGCGGACGAGACCTTCCGGTTAGAACCGCTTGATAGTAGGCCAGCAAGCTTTCTCGCGCGTCCGAGCCCGCAAGGTTGTGCTTGGCGTTGGGAACATACCGCAGGTACTTCTCGCCTTGAAGCTCACCGAAATAAAACTGCGAGTTGTCGGGTAAGAAGAACTGATCGCCAGAAGCGTTCACCAGGTACTTTGGTATTTTGAGCCGGTCGCGATTGCGATAGTTGTAGGCGTCTTCGATGGCCAGGATGTGCTGATACTCTGGTGTGCCAATCTTGTCCGGGAAGAGTTTGTGATTCACATAGTCGTTGAGCGCCGTCGAGAAAAAGCCATAAGCCTCGTAGTGATGCCGGGTGATCGCTTCGGAGTTCAAGGCGTCGATGACCGTCGGCATTATCGCGATCACTCGTTTGTCGACGACTCCGACGAGCCACGTCGTCCAGCCGCGCTTCGAACCGCCGGACACAACGAATTCGTTGACCTTCACACGGCCGCCGGCCTCGCTCGACATGAACTCCTGGATCGCGTCCAGCGCGCGCACTCCGCTTTTGACCATCGCAAGCCGCACAAGCCACTCGTCATCGTGAGTCGTCATCTGCTTCACCCGGCTGTAAGCGATCAAGTCGTCTTCGGATCTGCCTTTGTCTTTCGAGTCCGCGAAGTACAACGGCTGGTTCGGGACCATTCCAAGCTCGGCGACCACTGTCCCCGTTTCGCTCGCGAAGCCAACCAGCCGCTCGTTGATCGTCGTTGGTCGAGCATCGCGATTGCTTCCGCCGCCGATGAACAGCAGTGCTTTGTTCGAAGTGACCTTGTCGGGCTTCACGATCGTGAGCCAGTGCTTCCATGCCGGGCGGTCGACTTCAGCCGCGCTTCGCCATGTCTGCGAGGTCAAATCGAGGACGAAGCCCGTGCAGCCCTGACCAGCGATGGTGTTGACCAGCTTCCACGAATAGCTCGGATCGGGTTTTAAGATGTAGCGATCGAGCGCGGTCTCCTGCGGCAAGGCAAAGCCGGACGCCGACACAGCTCCAGCAAGCCAAACCAGCAAAGCTACTCTCAGCTTCAAGCTAACAACGTATTGAATCTTCATGCGCGCCTCCTGTTACAGCCGTCGAAGATAGTTGTTGAGGAGCGGAATTTCAAGTTCGCGATGATTGTCCGATAATAACACTAATCTCCACGAATGCCCGGTGACCAGTCCCCTTTCCCGGGAGCATCCGCCCTCGACGGAGTACGCGAGCTCCTGTTCAGCCGTCGAAGGTAGTTATTGAGAAGCGGAACCTCAAGTTCGCGATGATTGTCCGCTAATAACACTAATCTCCACGAATGCCCGGTGACCAGTCCTTTTCTTGGAGCATCCGCCCCGACGAAGTACGCGACCTCCTGTTCAGCCGTCGAAGGTAGTTATTGAGAAGCGAAACCTCAAGTTCGCGATGATTCGCGTTATTCGTGGGCAGTGGCTTGATGCGGCAATGAAACCTCGTTTCCATCGTTCATGCCTTGATGTGAAGTCTGGTATCCTACCCGGCGTCAGAGCTTATTCCGCGCGTGACTCGAAAACCAAAGAATCTCGATTTCCGAAACAAAGGAGACGACCGTGAGGCGAAGTTGCAAATTGCTCGTCCTGCTCGTGCTGGGCGGCCTGTCCATCGCAGCCGCGTCGCCGCAGGACGACCTCATCGCAAAACTCACCTCAAGTGAGATCGAGCGTGGGAGGCAAATGTTCGTTGCTCACTGCGCGGTGTGTCACGGCATCGAAGGCACCGGCGAACGAGGGCCGAGTTTGAGTCACCCCTCGCTTCGCCGAGTCACCGACGACAAGGCGCTGTTCAACCTGATACAAAACGGCGTTGAAGGATCGGAGATGCCGGGCGCATGGCAGTTGAGCGAGCGGGAGGTATGGCAAGTGGCCGGCTACGTGCGGTCGCTTGGACGGACGACACCGGTGAAGCTTCCGGGAGATGCCGCCAACGGGAAGCGACTCTACGAATCGAACGGCTGCGCGGCTTGTCATATAGTGAGCGGCAGCGGAGGCGTGCTTGGTCCCGAGCTCACCGACATAGGCGCGCGTCGGAGCCCCGGCTACTTGCACGCAGCCGTGGTTGATCCCGCCTCATCGGCGCCTGAGGGCTATCTTGTGGTTAGGGTGACGACGCGAGAGAGCAAGAAGATTTGGGGCGTGCGAGTAAACGAAGACTCGTTTACGATTCAGCTTCGCGACTCGGGCGGACGGTTTCATTCATTTCGCAAGACCGACATCACGCAGCTTAAGAAAGATTTCAAGGCGGAGTTGATGCCGAGCTATCGTGACGCTTTCAATCGATCCGAGATGGACGACCTGGTGGCGTATCTGGCCGGCTTGCGAGGTGAACAATGAAGCTCGTGCGCGTGCTCACCGTGGCCGGGTGTCTCTTAACCGCAGGCATCGCTTCGGCTCAGGTTCCGTACAAGCGAATCGTCGGCGCCTCAAGCGAACCTGGTAGCTGGCTGACTTATTCTGGCAATTACCAGGCACATCGATTCTCATCGCTCAACCAGATCACGCCCGCGAACGCATCGCAGCTCAAGCTTGCGTGGGTCTATCAGATCAACGGCCGGGGAAGGTTCGAGACATCGCCGCTCGTTGTCGATGGCGTCATGTATGTGACGGAGCCCCCGACAAAAGTCACGGCGCTCGACGTGCGAACCGGCCGCCCGCTGTGGAGCTGGCAGCGCCCGCTGCCGCTCTTGATCAAGACGATCGGCTTCGGTCCGACGAATCGTGGCGTTGCGATTCTGGATGACACCGTGTACGTCGGAACGCTCGATGCTCATCTGATCGCGCTTGATTCAAAGTCGGGCGCGGTTCGCTGGGACACTCCGGTGGCCGACAACAACACTGGGCACGCGATCACCGCCGCGCCGCTTGCGATCGACGGCAAGATCATCGTCGGGATAAGCGGCGGCGAGGCGGGCATACGCGGCTTCCTTGACGCCTACGATGCAAAGACCGGGAAGCTTGCGTGGCGGTTGTGGACTGTTCCGGGTCCGGGCGAGCCGGGTCACGAAACCTGGAGCGGCGATGCGTGGAAGACCGGCGGCGCTCCGACGTGGGTGACAGGTTCCTATGATCCTGATTTGAATTTGATCTACTGGGGAACGGGAAACCCCGGGCCTGATTGGAACGGCGACGTTCGGCCCGGAGACAATCTTTACAGTTGCTCGCTGCTTGCGATCGACGCGTCGTCGGGAAAGCTCAAATGGCATTTCCAGTTTACTCCGCACGATGTTCACGACTGGGACGCGACTGAGATTCCGGTGTTGCTCGACGCAAACGTCGGAGGCCGCACGCGCAAGCTTGTCGCGATGGCCAATCGCAACGCATTCTTCTACCTGCTGGATCGCCAAACCGGCGAGTTTCTTCAGGGGACAACATACGCGAAGCAGACGTGGGCAAGCGGTCTGGATGCGAAGGGCCGGCCAATCGTGCTGCCGAATACCGAGCCGACTGTCGAAGGCAACCTCGTCTATCCGAGCCTGCAAGGCGCAACCAACTGGTTCAGTCCGTCTTACAATCCGCGGACGAAGTTGTTCTACGTCGCGGTGCGCGAGATGGGCGCGTACTACTACAAGGGCGAAGCCGAGTACAAACCAGGAACGTTCTTCGCGGGTGGCGGTGAGCGCGCGCTTGCAGGCGACAAGGCCTGGGGCGCGATCCGCGCGCTTGAAGTCGAAACGGGAAAGATGAAGTGGGAGTTTCGATTGCAGTCACCGCCGTGGTCAGGCGTGCTGGCGACGGCGGGCGGCGTGGTGTTCGGCGGTTCGGACGAAGGAAACTTCTACGCACTGGACGCGGCCAACGGCAAGCCTCTGTGGGAATTTCAGACGGGCGGGCCGATGGCTTCGAACCCGGTCAGCTTTTTGATAGACGGGAAGCAACACGTGGCGATGGCTTCGGGACACGCCTTGTTTGTGTTCGGCTTGCCGAAAGCCCCTGCGCCCTCTAAAGGTCGAGTTCGCTGAAGAGGCTGGCGCTCGGTGAAGCCCGATCCGGAACGAGACGGCTCTCGCGCTTAGTAGGACGCCAATCCAGAAATAAAGAGGAGAATCATGAGACGCACACTGCTATTCACGCTTGCACTTATTCTTGTTGTGGCGATTGCCGCGATCTCCACGCTGGTTCTGGCGCAGTCGCGAGCTGGCGCGAGCGACGCGGTTGCGGGCGAACAATGGGAGTACCTGATCGTCGCGGGCGGAACGGTCAACCTGAACCCGTCCGACAGCTCGACGCTACGCAAGGCGCCCGGTGCATTCGGCCGCGAGAATTTTCCGCTCGAACAAAACATGGACAAGCTCGGCGCCAAGGGCTGGGAGTTGGTTTCGGTAACCGGCTCGCCCGTGGACCCAGTTTTCTACTTCAAGCGAAGAAAATAGTCCCGAGAGCGGCGAAGTGTCGCCGCTCTCGCTAATGACTCGACTAACCAACCAGTGCTCTGCGATTGTGCTCGGGGGGTTGGTGGACATACCCGTGAAAACCGTGAGCGTCGAATGCAAATCATCCCCGCTATTGATCTCAAGAACGGCCGGTGCGTTCGGCTGACTGAAGGCCGGGCGGACAGCGTCAAAGTCTATGATCGCGATCCAGTCGAGGTGGCTCGCGCTTATGGGCTCGCAGGCGCGCGGCTCATTCACGTCGTCGATCTGGACGGCGCGTTTCTGCATGCAGCCACCGGCAATCAGGAGATAATTCGCCGAATCGCAGCCGAAGCGGGCGTGCCTTTGCAAGTAGGCGGAGGGGTGCGTTCGCTCGCAGATATGACGACGATGCTCCGCGTTACCGGCGCGAAGTACGTGATCGTAGGAACGCTTGCCGTCGAGGAACCCGGCGTGCTCGCTCAAGCCATCGCTGAGTTTGGCGAGCAAGTCATCGTCGGAATCGACGCGCGAGGAAGTGAAGTTGCGACGCGCGGTTGGACTGACGCTACGCAGGTGAACGCTTTCGATCTTGCGCGCGCAGTCGGGAATGCCGGCGTCAAACGCGTCATCTACACTGACATCACTCGCGATGGGCGGCTCGAGGGTCCGAACATCGAGATGACCGGCGAGTTGGCGCGCCGCTCCGGTTTGAAGATCACAGCATCGGGCGGCGTGTCGTCGCTTGGAGACATCTCGCGGCTGTGCGAGCTTGAAGCCGATGGCGTAGACTCGGTGATCCTCGGCAAAGCGCTTTACGAGGGACGCTTCACGCTCGAGGAGGCTATTGCGGCGACCGTCTAGGGCGAACTGATAGCCCCAGGCTGCAACTTCATGCTGGCTAAGCGAATCATTCCCTGTCTGGATGTAGACGCCGGCCGCGTCGTAAAAGGGATTCGATTTGTGGATTTGATCGACGCGGGCGATCCAGTCGAGCAGGCCCTGCGCTACGATCGCGAAGGCGCCGACGAATTGGTTTTTCTGGACATCACCGCGTCGTCGGACAGCCGCGAGATCGTTCGCGAGATGGTGCGGCGGGTCGCCGATTCGGTCTTCATACCATTCACGGTCGGAGGCGGCATCCGCACGGTAGAGGATATGCGCGGGCTGCTGGCGTCAGGTGCCGACAAAGTCTCGATCAACACCGCCGCAATCAAAGATCATTCGCTTATCACCGAAGGCGCTCGCGCGTTTGGCTCGCAAGCCGTGGTCGTCGCGATCGACGCCCGCCGGAGGAGAGACGAAACGGAGACAGGGGGACGGGGCGAGGGGGAGACCGTCGCCCTCTCGCCGCGTCCCCCTATCGCCCCGTCTCAGCATTGGGAGGTCTACACTCACGGCGGGCGAGTCGCGACGGGACTCGACGCGGTGGAGTGGGCGCGGCGAGCTGAGGAACTCGGAGCCGGCGAGATTCTGTTGACCAGCATGGACCGCGACGGCACGCGTGACGGCTACGACATCGAGTTGACTCGGACAGTTTCAGAAGCAGTGTCGATTCCGGTGATAGCGTCTGGAGGCGCCGGGTCGCTTGAGCATTTGTATCGCGCCTTGGATGAAGGGCTTGCTTCCGCAGTGCTCGCAGCTTCGATATTTCACTTCGGAGAGTTCACGATTCGCCAGGCAAAAGACTACCTCCGCTCTCGAGGCCTGCCGACCAGGTGAGCCGCGGATCACGCAGACTCACGCAGATCAGAGATATGGAATATTGCCTCGATTGGGGCAATTCTTGCCTTTCGAGCATCACTTTCCGCACCCCAACAAACAGCCTCACCCAAGCTCGTCCGAACCAAACAGAAAGCTATCTGCGTTCATCTGCGTTGATCTGCGGCCGCTTTCGGTCGTTGTCGAAAGCCAGGCGTTTGAATTGCGGCTTCACTCCGAAGTTCAGCAGCAGCCCTACCTCGATGTCGGTGGCTCGAAGATAATTGAGAAGCTGTGCCTCGTGAACCGGCTCCAGTGCTCGCGCCGCTTTCAACTCGAGGATCACCGACCCTTCTACGAATATGTCGGCCTTGAAGTCCCCGACCTTACGTCCGCGAAACCAGACCAGCGTCTGAACCTGTTGGCCCGTTCTTAAACCGGTCTCGGTCAATGCTATCAACATCGCTTCCTCGTAGACCGACTCCAGGAAGCCGTGCCCCAGCTCGTTATAGACTTCGTAGAAGACTCCGATGATCTTCTGAGTCAGCTCTCCGTGTTTGAATCCGCGTTTCTCCTGGTTTGCAGGCGAAGGACCTTCAGGGACAATCATGACTCACCTCCGGCGGTTTGATTCACGATTGCCCGGCTGGCATTCTATGTTCGCCATTCGACGACGGCAAGCAAATGAGGAACTGCCATGGCCGAATCACTCAACGCCGTAAAGTTTGACGAACGCGGGCTTGCTCCCGTTGTGGTTCAGGATGCCGTTAGCGGCGATGTGCTGATGCTTGCTTATGTGAACGCCGAGTCGCTGGCGAAAACTATCGAGACCGGCGAAACCTGGTTCTGGAGCCGGTCTCGCCAGTCGCTCTGGCACAAAGGCGAGACTTCCGGGAACACTCAACACGTCGAGTCAATCATCCTCGATTGCGACGGCGACGCTCTGCTGATCAAGGTTCACCCGCGAGGACCAGCTTGTCACACCGGCGAGCGAAGCTGCTTCTTTACTTCACTCAAGTAGTCTCTCGCTGCGGTTCCACGCGGAATCGGTAGAGATCGCGAGTTTCGACTCGGACGCCTAGCTGTTTGAGATAAGAGAAGAGCTGATGCTTGTGATTGATCAGGTGCTCGAGGTTTCCGAGCAGCAGAGTCAACGCCGCTTCGCCTTCCTGAACAAACACTGTCGGAATCTGGCGCGACAAGTCCTGATCGCTTAGCGCACCGAAGCCCTGTGTGATGTGATCGCGGTACTCGCCAATTCGAAGCGCCGCTTCTTCGATGCCGCAACAGTGATTGACTCGCAGCTCGCGTAACCGGGCAAAACGACCAAGCTCGTCAGGGTTGATCGCGTAAAGCGTGGCGCAAAAGCCTGCCAGGCATTCGAGCAAATGCCCAAGCAAATCGCAGACGCGGAACGATTCCGGCTGCGGCTTCCATTCGAGCTTGTCCGGCGGGATCAGCGCGATCAAATGTTCGGTTCGCTCGATCTGCTCGTCGAGCTTGGAGAGGATCTGCGATGCGAGTGCACGGGATTCGCCCATCACTGCTTGCTCGATATGCTCTCTTTGATTCTGGCCGACCAGCCCGAGACGGTGGCTGCAAGCGAGAGATCGCCGCCAAGCGACGTCTTGACTCTGGGATTAAGCAGCGGCAGCGGAACGGTGAACTCGGTTTCCAGGTCGTAGTGAACTTCGAAGCCGCCCGCGAGAACGCCCCAGGCAACCCCCGGCAATGCCGACAGGTCAACATCGCACGGTAAGTCAAAGGTCGCGCTCGCGTGGGCGGGCACTTGAATCTCCTTGTCGTACTTGCCCTCCGCTGCTTGCTTGTCATTCAGCTTGAGCCGGTAGCTAAGGTCTTTCATCTTGAAGGCCGGTCCGGGATTGTCTATCGCAATCGACAGTTTTGTTTGAGCAGACCGGTTGCTCCAATTGACGCCTTCAATCGAGACGCCCTTCAACTGCACGGCCGGCCTGGCCTCCTCGAGCGCGCACACCGGCGCTCCCAGCATCGTCAATAGAACCAGAACTGCGCTTGCCAGGCCCACGCGGCGTAGAACCTGGCTATTCACCCTTAGCCGCGCGCAGAAAAACGCAGACCTCTCAGTCTGCGCTTCTCTGCTTTGATTGTCGGTCTCGGAGTTACGCATCGAAGTACATTTGAAACTCGAGCGGGTGCGGGCGCATACGAATCGGATCTACTTCCTTCGTCCGCTTGTAGCTGATCCACCGCTCGATCAACTTCTCGGTGAACACGTCACCCTTGAGCATGAAGTCGTGATCCGCTTCTAGCGCATCGAGCGCGCGGTCAAGTGAGCCCGGCAACGTCGGCACGTCCTTCAGTTCTTCGGGAGAAAGATCGTAGATGTCTTTATCCAGCGGCTCGCCCGGATCGATCTGGTTTTGCACGCCGTCCAATCCCGCCATCATCATCGCCGCAAACGCCAGATATGGATTGCAGGACGGATCGGGGAAGCGCACCTCAAGCCGCTTTGCCCCCGGCGACTGCGAGTACATCGGGATGCGAATCGCCGCCGACCGATTGCGCCGCGAATAAGCAAGATTCACCGGAGCTTCATAGCCCGGCACAAGCCGTTTGTAGCTGTTGGTGGTCGGCGCGGCAAGCGCCGCAAGCGCCGCCGCGTGCTTCAGGATCCCTCCCGCGTAGTGCAGAGCCATCTCCGATATGCCCGCATATTTGTCGCCCGCGAACAACGGCTTGTCGCCTTTCCAGAAGCTCTGGTGACAGTGCATCCCGCTGCCGTTGTCGCCAAACATCGGCTTGGGCATGAAGGTCGCAGCTTTGCCGTAGTAGTAAGCCGTGTTCTTGACCACGTACTTGAACAGCATCACGTTATCTGCCGTGCCCAGCAGCGTGGAGAATCGAAAGTCGATCTCGCACTGACCGCCGCTTGCCACTTCGTGGTGATGCATCTCGGGCTCGATCCCAACCGCTTGCAGGTTCTGCACGATGTCCGAGCGCAAATCGTGCAGCGAATCGACCGGCGGCAACGGCACGTAGCCCTCCTTCGTGCGAACGCGATAGCCGAGATTGTCTTCCACCCGTCCGGAGTTCCAGATGCCTTCCGACGAGTCAAAGCGATAGCCCGCGCTGTTCACCTCGTTGTGATAGCTGACGTTGTCGAAGATAAAGAACTCAGCCTCCGGGCCGAAGTAGCAGTGATCGGCGATCCCGGTGAACCGAAGATAACTCTCCGCGCGCTGGGCCACCGCTCGCGGGTCCATCTCGTAACCCTCTTTAGTCATCGGGTCCACCGCGTTCGCGAACAAGCACAGCGTCGGCTCTTCAAAGAACGGATCGATCCAGAACCGGCTCGCGTCCGGGATCAACAGCATGTCGGACTCGTTGATCGAAGCCCATCCGCGAAGGCTCGACGCGTCGAATCCGATGCCCGACTCAAACGTGTCTTCAGTAAACTGATTTATCGGCACCGTGACGTGATGCCAGCCGCCTGGCAAGTCAGTGAACCTGACATCGACAAACTTCACCTGCTCATCTACTGCAAACTGCAGCACTCTCTTAGGGTCCATTCGGGGCGTTCCTCCTGTAAGCACATTTCAAGGTGATCGATGATTCGACTGAGCATAGTGGCGGCGCGGAACGAGTGTCAAGGAATGAGCCCACAAGGTATCACCATGCGATCCGCCGACTGTCCTACGCTGCCATTTTTCTAAGGATTCAGAACGAGTCTTGGCCTTCGGGTAACTCTTGAATGTGGTTCGACAAGCTGCAACCTTGTCGAGAGTCTGCCCGCTAATCTGTTTGCTTGCTTGCCGGGCTCGACAAGCTGGCAGCTTGTCGGACCGCGGTGGGTAGAACCGTCGTCGCGACGCTTCAACGATCAACCACCGAGAGTTTGACTGGCAGTTCAAGACGGTGGCCGTCGTCGGTCTCGATCGATACGACGCCCTTGTAATCGCCCGTCTTCGGGAGCTTGTCCATATCGAAGCGCGTTCGGATGAGGTAGTTGCTCCCGTCAACGATCGTCTGCTGCTCGAGCTTCAGAAAAGGAAGTGTCGACGAGAGCGATTTGATGTGAAACGAGCCGACCAGTTTTCGAACTCCTGCGCGCCCGACCTTTTGCTGACCTGCCTTGAGGCTCGACAAGGCGATCACCCCCAGATCCAGTTCGCGAGGCGTGACGATCAGATTTTCGGCGGGCACTTCGATCGCCAGATTCACTGTCAGCTTGGTGACTGTTCCATTCGGGGCCGTCGCTAGGAGCGGCGCCGCGCGTTTGACCGGCGTCTCGGCGGGACCGGCCGTCATATCCAGCCAGTAGGTGTTTGAGTCCTTATCGTGCCGGAGCTTGCAGAAATCCGGAGCGTCGGGCGCCAGCGCAAGCGTTGCGCTGCTACCGGTCTGCGGCCTGAGCCTGAGCGTGATAGTGATCCTCTCGCCGCGCTCCAGCGTGATCGCCGGCCTCAAAGTAGGCCAAACGTAGAAGCCTGCCGCAATTTCTCCTGATTCGACGTCCGCAGTCGTGATGCGTTTAACAAATGCCGGGAGCGTTTTGACCGTCGCGGTCACTGTGAGCTTGATGATGGGGTGCTTCGGGTCGTTCGTTTGCAGTTCATAGCTCTGCTCGATCGGGCCCGATGCCTCCGCGGTGTGGATTCTTATTCTGATGGTTCCAGACTGACCAGGCTGGAGGACTTTGTCATAGGCAAAGTCGCTCGGCGCGCATCAGCTTGGCGCAGCAAGTCTCGCCGCTACGGGCACGAGCGAATAGCGCTCCGATCGTGAGTCAACCCGGCCGGAGCCTAACGAGAGAGACGAAGCTCGCGATGTAAGGCTTCGCTGCATCATCTCGAGAGGCGCCTTGCCTGCATTGAAGATATTGAACGGGCTATCGAGTATCTCGCCGGCGAATACGTCGCCATAGTCGCGCCTGACCGCGTCCAGCAAAACCTCCGGGCGAGCCGGCGCCGCTTGTCGTGCAGCAGCCGGTTTGGAGGCGGCCGAGGAGTCAGGCATTCCTCGATCAGCGAGCGATCGAGCCGGCCACAACGAGAACAGCGCCAGAGCAAGCAGCACTCCAAGCGCGCTTGCGCTGAAGCATCGCCCAAAGCGTTCGGTTGAGTGGTTTGATCCTGGCATACCGGGAAGCAAGAATAGTAGTGGGCGCTTCGACGTATTTCAAGGACACTGCTCGCAACTCAATCAACCGGTCTCGCAATTGAGTCACGCTTGCGTCTTCGTTCCGCGACAATAAACACCGCCGCTCCGATCAGGTTGGCGCCTACGATCACGGCCGAGATCTTTGCCGCAAATGCGACCGGGCTCTCAACCTTGATCACCGGCAAGATCGACAGCGTCACGTACAACAGCGTCATCAACAAGCCCGACGCCGACGCGAGCTTGAGCCAGAACGGCGCGCGCCCGGAGGTTCCTTTTGCGCCGACAAGCGGAATCGCAAACATCACCAGATAGGTCAAGGCGTAAAAAATCCCGCTTGCATTCCACAGGAGTTGAAACGCTTCCTGCTCGCCTACGCCGATCAAGCCCACCAATCCCACCGCAAGAGTCATCGCCCCTATGAACAGGATCGAGTTGACCGGCGTCTTGCGCTTCGCGTGAAGCCGCGTGAACCACTGCGGCAGCAAGCGGTCCCATCCGGCTACCATCGGCAGGCGCGTGTTCCCCGCAAATTGAACGCTGGACTGCGCGATGCGGATTCCGAGAAAAGCGACGATCGCAATCGGCACGATCTGCGCGGCAAAGCCAAGCTTGCCAAACCCGATGCTCAACACCTGTGGGATCGGCCCGATCAAGTCGATGTTCTCCGGCGCCACAAGCGAAAGCACCGAGCTTGTGCCGAGAATAAACATCACTGCGATAAGCGGCGCGGCTACCGCGACCGAGCGGCCGATCGTGCGCACCGGATCGCGGCACTCACCGGCGTGAATCGCGACGTACTCGAATCCGCCCAGTGCTCCGAAGCCGAGCTTGCCCAAAATGTTCAAGCTAAAAAGCGAAACCGCCGGCGTTTCAGTCGCAAGCGGTTGATACGCAGGGATAGTCCCCCGCGCGTAGTTCAAGACCGGCAGCGCCAACAGCACGGCGAATGTGATCAGCATCGTAACCGCGCCGGCTTTGTGCAGCCACTTGCCGACTCCCAGGCCGAGTATCGAGACCAACACCAGCAATCCGATGATCGATAGACTCAGCAGCGAGATAACCCACTTGCTGCCGGCGATCCATGCGCCGCTCGGGCCGACCGCATACGAGAGACTCGTCGCCGCCTGCAAGCCGATCTCCGAACAATTGAGGATCACGAACAGCCACAAGTTCCATCCAACGATGAAACCCATAAAACTGTTGAAGCCGAGCTTGGCCCACTGATACAACCCGCCTTCAAGCGGCATCAAGCGATTCAGGTAGATCACCACCGCAGCGGATGGAAGATAGAACAGCGCGATCGCCAGCAGCCAGAAGATGACATGCGAGGGACCGAGCTTGCCGGCGATGCCGACCCACGGGAGACCTACGATGAACAGTATCTGAGTGAGCGCAAGATCGGTGAGACCAAGCTCTTTTTTGAAGACCGCGCTGCGCCGCTCGACTTGTTGCTCGGCGTCACGAAGCTCAGCGGTCGCTTGTGTTGGGTCTTCTGGCATCGATGTCTTTGTGAAGCGCCTCGATCATTTCTTCGGCGGTATCGAATGGGCCGTAGAACTGGCCGTTTCGAATCTGCTCAATGCTCTCGGAAACGTGGCTGTCAATTATTGTCTTAAGCGTAAGCGTGATCTTGCCCTCCTCGTCGACCCCAAGCGATCACTCCGTCGAATGGCCGGTCAAACCGGCTTTGTCTTTCCCTTCACACCAGAGTTCGAGGCTTGCCGGTTCACGTAGTCGAAGAGCCGCTCGGGGAGAAATCGTCGCAACAGGATCAGAATCTGAGCATGTCGCGGAGCTGAGTAGCGAGCGCGTGGGTTTGCGACGACCAGCGCCTTTACGATCAGCTCAGCGATGTCATCGGGAGTGCCCGCCATCTTCCGCAACCGCTGCATGCTCTGGTTGCGGCGCGCGATCGAGGCCGCGTACGGGCTGTCCTGCTCGATCACGTCACGAGAGACTTCGTTAGCCACGTCAAGAAACTCAGTGATGATAAAGCCCGGCTCGATGATCACTACCTTTATGCCGAACGGCGCAAGCTCCCCTCGCAACCCGTCGGACACGGCTTCCAGAGCGTGTTTCGTCGCATCGTAAACCGATGACAGCGGGCTTGCAACGCGTCCGGCCACCGAGCTGATGTTTACGATCCTCCCGCTGCCCTGCTTGCGCATTATCGGAATCACAAGCTGACTTAGTGCGATCAATGAAAAGAGATTTGTCTCGAAGTTCCGGCGAATCGCTTCGACCGGAACGAGCTCGATCGGCCCGCGCTGCCCGTATCCCGCGTTGTTCACAAGCGCGTCAACCCGGCCGAAGGCGTTCATGGTCTCCAGCACGATCCGTTTGCGATCTTCTTCGGAAGTAATGTCGGCTTCGACCGCGAGCGCGTGGCCTCCTGACCCTTTTATCTCTTCCTGGAGTTGATCGAGCCGCGCCTTTCTCCGAGCTACAAGCACGAGAGAGGCGCCCTCGCGCGCAAGCATCCTGACCCCCGCCTCGCCGATCCCCGCCGAAGCGCCGGTCACGATCACCACTTGTCGGTCAAGACGTTTTTCTTTCATTTCAATTTGCAGTTTCAATCTGCAATCTCAATTTGCAATTTTCATTTTGCAATTTTCAATTCTTCCGTCCAACCCTTCGTGCCCTACCGATCCTAAAACTTCTCCGCGACGTAGTACTTCATCATCTCGCGCCAGGTGGGCCAGTCGTGCGGCATATCATACCCCCACAAGTCCAACTCGTGAGGAATGCCCTTCTGAGAAAGAATGCCTGAGATTCGCCGCGACGCATCCGGGTTCTCGTAGTCCCCCTGACCCGAGACGATGTGGATGTGTTCCTTGTGCCGAAGCGCTCCCAGATCCGGTCCCTCGATGTTCGGCACATAATCAACCGGGTTGTTGAAATAGATGTTGTCGTCGTAATAGTCGCCTTTGTAGTAACCGCGAATATCGAACGCCCCGCTCATCGCTATGCATCCGGCGAACAAGTCGGGACGGCGAAAGACCTGGTTCGAGCAGTGAAACGCGCCCAGGCTTGCGCCGGAGGTGATGACCCCGTAGCGCCCCTGACAACTGTTCCAGATGTAAGGCACGACTTCGTCGGCGATATAGTTGTTGTACTGAACCTGGCGCAGCGCTTTGTATTTCGGATGCAGCTCGCTGTTAAGCCAGCTTTCGCGGTTGATGCTGTTTATCGAAAAGACCTTTACCTTGCCCGATTCGATCGAGTCTTTGATCGCATCGATGACGTAGAAGCGCTCGTACTCGAGATAGTCGGCAGCCGCCGTCGGAAACATCAGCAGCGGGAAGCCATGGTAGCCGTAAGTCACAATCTCCATCGGCTTGTTCAGGCTGGGGCTGTGCCAGGATTCGATGACGCGTTGCATAAAGTTTTTCCTTTGTCTTTGCTGTATGAGATTCGCCTGTGGTTATGAGGCAAGCGTGTAAGCTAGCGGCATCCGGCGGGAATTTCAAGCGGGGCGGGGCTTCAAGATGGCTTTAAACACAAAGACACGAAGGGCACCAAGAAAAGAATTCTCCTGCTTTGTGCTCTTGGTGCCTTCGTGTTTGGATTTCCCCTTTCGTCCCTTCTCATCTCTTCGCAACGCGATTGAAGTGAACGAGCGTGGGCTTTGACTTGACGTACTCCAGTTCGAAGCTCGCATCAGCCGGAGACTGGTTCTCCGCGAGCCGATAGACGCCCTCTTTACCATCCGCGGCGCCGGTTCCTTGCGCGCGGGCGAGAAGTCAGAAGTCAGAAGTCAGAGGTCAGAGGTCAGAGGTCGGAAGCTGCAACTGATCTGACCTCTGACCTCTGACCTCTGACTTCTGACCTCTGACTTCTGACCTCTGCCTCACCTGATCGGGCGGCACTTCCAGTAGTAATTCACGAAGCCCTCCGCTTCGTACATTCGGCGGAAGGTCATCTCGACTTGCTGCTCGATCTTCACTTCGGCGGGATTGCGGTCGGTCATCATCAGATAAGCGCGGCCTCCCCCGTCAAAGTCCACCACGGTCATCACGCTCGGCGGGTCGGGGTCCGCGTTCAAGAAGTCTACCGTATAGGTGAACAACGACGCGCGTTTGTCGGCGAGCCTCACGCTTTCGAAGCTGTCTTTCGACTGGCAGCTTATGCAAACGCGCTGTTGCGGATACTGAATCTTGCCGCAGTTCAAGCACCGGTAGCCGTGAAGCTTGTAGATGTCGTCGCTGCGCCGCCAGATAACCGGAGCCGATGCCGAAGGCGCCTGTCGCCGCGCGCCTTCCGTGTCAATCAACTCGCGGAACTTCGCGTACCGCTCGTAGCTGTCAAGGTAGGTCTTCGAGGCCAGATGCCCTTTGACTCCCCGGTGCGCGGATTTCTTCGCGTTCTCGATTTCGTCCGTCACTTCGAACAACAGCGCGTCGCACCCTGAGCCGTAACCAACGACGAGCAATTTCTCACCGGCGTTTGCGGTTTCAAGAACCGACGACAAGACCAGCAGGGGCATCGCGGCGCCAGTGTTGCCGACCGACGAGAAGAGGTGATCCGGAATCTGTTCGGCTTTGAGGCCGAGACTCTTCGCGACCGCCGCAAGCGAGGCTTGATCGGGCGCGTAGAAGATCGCCTTCGAGATTTCAGACGGGCCGATTGCGCTGCGCTCGAACAGTTCGCTGACCGCCTGCCGCACAACTCGCTGGTAGCCTTGCGTCACCGAGAAGCGCTCTTCCCAGCCTGAAACAAACTGGTCGCCGCTTCCACGCCACACGTCGGTCATCTCGTCGGTAGTCGAGTGGCTTGCGATCAGTTTGGCGATAACCCTGTCGCCTCCAAGCTGAACAGCCGAAGCCGCGTCGCCAAACACCCGCTCGCTTGCGGATTTCGGCGCTCCGAGTCGCGTGTCCGCCGCGGTGACGATTACGTTTGCGGCCGAACCCGCTTTCACTGAATCGAGCGCCGCGAGAATGGCTGTGGTAGCCGATCTCAGCGATCCGCTGTAGTCCGCCGTCCGCACGTCGTGTCTGAGGTCGGCGACCGTCGCGATCATCGCCGAGACCTGCTTCTCGGAATAGGGTGACGTCGTCGTCGCGAAGATCAAGCCGTCGACATCGCGGCCTTCGCTCTTGCCGAGCAAGTCGCGCACGGCTTCGACTGCCATGGTGATCGAGTCTTCGTCAGCGTTAGCGACCGCGCGTTCGCCTTCGCCGGCGCGCCCGCCCCACGCGCGAGCGATCTCTTTGTGGGTGAGGCGATAGAACGGTATGTAAGCTCCAAAAGAAGTTATGCCTGTCATGATTTTCTCCGCGCGTGGTATAGCAGAGCGGTTTCGAGCGAGTCAAGGAAAGAGGATGAGATGAGCTCTAACCTACGGACCGACTCCTCCGGGAGTAAGGTTGTTCGATTCTTAGATAGTGAATGGACTTGAAGTGTTTCGTATTGAAGGTGCAGAGGGTTGCGTTTAACCCCGCGGCGCATTCCCCGATAAGCGCGTCCATTATGCTCAGGTGATGGCTCAGCCGGCTACGCGCGAACTCGGTGAGTGCTCTATTGCAATCGCTGTCTGTTGGCCAATGAATCTGAAACGACTGAAGGCGCTTCAAGAGTCTCTTCATCTCCATTTTGTTACGACAGCCCTGCATAAGCTCCAATGCAACGAAACCTGGAAGCGCAGGCGCGTCATCATCGAGACTCCAACCAGGCTACAGCCGGAGGGTAGGCCCGAAGAACGTCGATCATGATATCGGTGTCCAACAGACGCATCTTTTCATTTCGGCTTTCGGGCGGAAGCCCGCTTGCGCAGATCGCGCGCGAACTTCCCGCTGTCGCTTATCTCCGTGCGGTCTTTCCACATCCCAACGAGACCGGACTTTCGAATGGCCGCAGCTAGCTCTCTCGCTGTTGCAGGCTTCACCGCAACAGCCTCGAGTGTATGCTCCGCACCTTCCTTCTCTACCCGCTTAGACATTTGCTCCCTCGCACTGGCGGTCCGTCGGACTGATTCTATTGCAAATGAACCGGCATTGCATCCTCGATCTCAACCCACAATCTCCCCTTCAAAAATGGCACATGGTCAGACCGATCTTGGACGATAGATCGCTGTGTGGCGAACCTGCTGGACAATGCGATCTTGGGCGGCGACAACCAACACATCAAGGACAACGAACTCGTGGCCCTTGCGCTCGAAGCACTCGCGCACTCGGCCTCGCACCGAGACTTCTTCGCCATTGCGGACGACGCTCCTGTTGATCAGATCGCTCGCCGTGTGAATCCAAGGGCCAAGTTTGAAGTTGCTCATCAATATCTGATTCGACAATCGAAGCAATGCAAACGGGTGAGCCACCGCCTGCGAACCGAAGTAGATCGGCAGCCGCTCGTCGAGTCTTTCGAGCAACGCTGTATCCCGCAGGAAGAACTTCTCAGTAAGCGTCCCAAGCGAGGCGCCCAGGATTAACGTCTCGCGCGAGGGTTCGGGGCGGGATTCAAACTCCGGTAGCGGCGCTTCGGGATAGTCGCCGATTCGACTCTCACTCAGCCAGTTTGCCGGATCGTCGATCGTCGCGAGTGCAGTCGCGCACACGGTTCCATCGCTGCGCGCAGCCGTTACGGAGACTTTGATTGGTTCAGAGTCAGCATCAATACGCCCCGTGACTAACGCTTCTTCGCCGTCATAGAACGGCTGATGAAACCTAACCTGCATCGAGCCGCGTTCGAGCCAATGCAGTCCGAATCGCTCGACGAGCGGCACGGTCATATAAGCGTAGACGGTTATGCCGGGGACCAGCGCGCCACGAAACCCGTACTTCGCGGCCACCGCGTCGTCGTGAATCTTGTTCTCCGAATCAGCGCTTGTATTGCGCGCTCGAACGCGATAGATCAACTCGTCGTTGGTTGTGCTCTGCTTTTGCATCTCGGCGGTCATCTGCGGCGCGGCGCCAATAGAGAATGGAGTTCAGCCTTTAGCCTGGTCCCTTCGATCCCTCAGCTAAGAGCCAGGCCAAAACCTGAACTCCATGCCCTTACTCGTAGTAGCGCGACAGCCACTCGGCGACGAGCGCCGGCTTCGGGCCTCCGTCAATCTCGACCGTCACCGACCACGTGAGCTGCGCGCCGCCCTGCACGTCCTCAACCGCGTGAAGCGTGAACCGCGCGCGGATCTTGGAGCCGGCAGGAACCGGGGAGACAAATCTCAGCCGGTTCAAGCCATAGTTGATGCCCATTTTGAAATCGCCTTGCACCTTGAAAGCCTGAGCCGCGAGATGAGGCAACATCGAGAGCGTGAGAAATCCGTGCGCGATCGTTGTCTTGAACGGCGAATCGGTCTTCGCGCGCTCGGTGTCGATGTGAATCCACTGATGGTCTTCGGTGGCGTCGGCAAAAGCGTTGATGCGCGACTGGGTGACTTCGAACCAATCGCTTGCTCCGACTTCCTGGCCGATCAGAGTCTTGAGTTCTTCGATCCCTCCGATGATCCGTGTTGGCATAAGTCCTCCGGCGATAACTTGATTAGGGATCAGCTAAGGTATCCGACTCACTTCGTGGTTGCAATAGAGCGCCAACGAATGCGCTTCAAGTCAGGGCAAGGCGACTGCAATCACTCGAAGGAACCCCGTAGTCCTGACGCCGCCGCTGAACTTGTTCAAGCCAAGCCCGCCGACTTCAATCGTAAGCGAGCCCTCGTTCAAGCTCTTCACATAAGCCCCAACCCACAGCGAAGCAGTGCGCCCGCGTGACGCGTCCAGCACTACCTCTTCGAGAGCGGCGCCGGTTGAATCGGCCGAGTAGTAGATCCGAGTCAGCAGGCGCGTGCTTCCCAAGCCGTGTTGAAAGTTATAGACCTTGCCACGCGTCGCCGCGAACAACCCGCTGTCAAACGAACGAAGGTTGACCGGCGGGCCTGGCGGTCCGGCTGGTCCGGTGTTGCCTCTCTCACCCTGTGGTCCTTGAGGTCCGGACGGACCCTCAGGACCGGGATCGCCTCTGCCGCGCGGTCCCGTTGGTCCCTCGGGGCCAATCGGTCCAAGAATGCCTTGCGGCCCGGGGTCTCCCTGGGAACCCTGATACCCCTGAGGTCCGGGCGGGCCTTGCATGGTCGCGTCGTGGCCCGGAGGTCCCTGCGGACCGGGGTATCCCGGAGGTCCTTGAGGGCCAGCAGGACCAGGCGGTCCCTGCATCGTCGCGTCGTGTCCGGGAGATCCTTGCGGGCCGGCTGGTCCTTGAGGTCCTGCGGGTCCGGGAGGCCCCTGCATCGTTGCATCTTGTCCGGGAGGTCCTTGCGGACCGGCTGGTCCTTGAGGTCCGGCGGGTCCGGGAGGACCGGGAGGACCAGGAGGACCCGTTTGGCCGGGCGGGCCGTCACGCTGAGCGTCTTGCAAAGGACCTACTGAAGCGAAGTCGATCCCGCTCATCAAGGCACGCGATAGTAATGTTACCCGGCCTGGGGACTTCGGATCGTTTGCTCGATCGTCGTCGGCCGCGAGTAATTGTCGAGCAAGCCTTGATTGTGTGCGCTCGGGGTTGCGGGCGTCAGCCTTTGTCTGGTCCCAGGCGAGCAGGCAGGGCCCGGCCATCATCACTCCGAGCAACGTCAGAAAGCGAGGCTTCAAGAATCTCATAGAGACTCCTTTACGATAGGCTCGAACACGAATCATCCGTTGAAAGCGACGAGGCAGGTGCGCTGGGCACTGGCTAGAACGAGGCTGAAGCCGAGACGGTCACAGAAAAGTCTTAGATGGCGGTTGATTCTCGAAGGGCGGCGATGTCTTCGGGAGTGAAGCCAAGTTCGCCAAGGATCTCGTCGGTGTGCTCACCCAAAACTGGAGCGCGGCGGCATGCGGCGGCAGGTGCTTCGCTCAGGCGAACGGGTGGGCTGGCGATTGGAACGGGTTTGCTCCCGCCGGGGTAGTCAATTTGTTCGAGAAGATGCCGCGAGTTCACCTGAGGATCAGCCAGCACTTCATCCAGATCGTAGACGGGTCCGCACGGCACCCGGCAGCGCTCGAGTTCGGCTATCGCTTGGTCGCGTGTGCGAGAGGCGCACCACTCGATCATCACTTCGTTGATCAGCGCGGCGTTGTTACCGCGAGAGATGTCGTCCTTGAATCGGGGATCATCGATCAAGTCTGCTCTGCCGACCATTCGAGCCCATCTGCGAAACATCGGGCCGCCGATCGTGGGAACGATGATCCATCCGTCTCGAGTCTTGTAGACGTCGCTGGGCGCCGCGTAGTACCCGGTGTTGCCAAGCTGTCCCCGTTTGATCGCTGTCGTTGAGCGCTCAGCCAGCAGCGGCGTCATAAATGTCACGCCTGTTGCAAGCAGTGATACGTCTATTAACTGGCCCTTGCCGGTTTTTTGCCGGTGATAGAGCGCAGTCATCGCTCCGAACGCCCCATGAAGCGCCGTGCCGTAGTCGACCCACGACACGATCGAACGAATGGGAGGTCCGGGGAATCCCGTGAGGCTCATCGCGCCGCTCATCGCCTGGACGACTCCGTCGAAACCTACGCGGTCATTGTATGGACCATCGGGACCAAACGCCGAAGCCATCACCAGGATGATGTCTTCCTTAATCGCGCGCAACGAGTCGTAGTCCAAACCGAGGCGCTTCATCACCTCGAACGGCAGGTTGACGACCACGATGTCTGCGGTTGACACAAGACGCCGCACGATCTCGCCGGCCAGCTTGTGAGCCGGGTCGAGTGTGATGCCGCGCTTGTTGCGATTGAGATTGAGGAAGAGTCCGCCTTCGCCGCTTTCGGTGACCGGGCCGAGCTTGCGGTCTTCGCCGCCGTCGCGTCGTTCGACGCGAATCACGTCGGCGCCGAAGTCTGCGAGCATCATCGCGCAGTACGGCCCTGCGATGAAGCGCCCAAAGTCGATCACGCGAATTCCTTCTAGCGGTCCCGGCATGGTTCCCCTGTGCAGCCGCGGAAGAACGCAGACAAACGCAGAGTTGAACGAGGAAAGACTTCAGACCACAAGGTTGAAGTCTCAAATGTGCGATTCAGGCGGAATCTCATTTGGTTTTCCGGCGTTCATCCATTGCGAATCCTGAAGCGCGCAGCATCCTATCGTGCGCAACAGCTTAATTCAACCTTGCCGGGATTCAACGAGAGCGTCTTCGAATTGATGCCAATCGAGTTGGAAGCTAGTATCGGCGTATGTTGAATACGCCTTTTCTCGAAGACCACCACGCCAAGCTCGCCGAGCGGGTTGATCGGTTCAATCGCGAGCTAATCCAATACGCAACGCTGGGCGACACCGAAGACCAACAAGCCCGAAGCCTCGTTCAAGCGCTCGCGCGCGAAGGGCTGTTGGCGCACACCGTACCTGCAGGTTTCGAGTCCGGCTCCTCGGCGCTCGACGTGCGCTCGCTTGCCGTCGTGCGGGAACACCTCTCGTACGAGTCGTCGCTTGCCGACCTTATGTTCGCGATGCAAGGACTCGGAAGCTTTCCGGTATCGCTCGCCGGGTCGAGCGAGTTGAAGCAGCGAATCCTTCCTCGAGTATCCTCGGGCGAAGCGATCGCCGCATTCGCAATCACCGAACCCGAAGCGGGCTCGGACGTGGGAGCGATCCAAACTATCGCGCGACGTGAGGGCGAGAGCTACGTGATCGACGGTGTGAAGACGTTCATCTCGAACGCCGGGCTTGCGGATTTCTATACTGTGTTCGCCAAGACCGATCTCACCAAGGGAAGCAAAGGCATTTCGGCTTTCGTCGTCGGACGAGACGCGCCGGGGTTTCGATTCGAAGAGAAGATTGAGTTGATCTCGCCGCACCCGATCGGCCGCATAAGCTTCAACGAGTGTCGCGTCCCCGCAACGAACCTGCTGGGCGACGAAGGGCAGGGATTCAAGATTGCGATGACGACGCTCGATACGTTTCGCGCGACGGTGGGCGCGGCGGCTTGCGGACTTGCGTGGCGCGCGCTTGACGAAGCAATCAGTTACGCAAAGCGTCGAGTTCAATTCGGCAAGCCCATCGCAGAGTATCAAGCTACCCAGATGAAGCTTGCGGAGATGGCGACCGAACTCGAC
This sequence comes from Candidatus Onstottus arcticum, assembly GCA_038040485.1. Classification (GTDB taxonomy): domain Bacteria; phylum Acidobacteriota; class Blastocatellia; order UBA7656; family UBA7656; genus Onstottus_B; species Onstottus_B arcticum. The sequence continues at coordinate 54,360 of JBBPIE010000024.1, read as the reverse complement.
GCGGCTCGCTTGCTGGTTTATCGCGCGGCTTGGAAGAAGGACTCGGGCGCGGATCGCGTGACTCTTGAAGCCGCGATGGCAAAGCTCTTCGCAACCGAAGCCGCTCAGCGGATCATCGATGCTTCGGTTCAAATCCATGGCGGGACGGGAGTGGTTCGCGGCTCGGTGGTCGAGCACCTCTATCGCGACGTTCGAGCATTGCGGATCTACGAGGGTACTTCGGAGATTCAGAAGCTTGTGATCGCAGGCCAGATGCTGAGATAAATGCCAGCTTGACCGGCTCGCTTCGAATCTTTGCCGAGCAATAGCATTTTCTCTGGACCGCAATTCTCAATTCACAAATCAATCACGCCGGGGCAACAACTCTTTTCAGACATTTGACCGTCCGTTTGACCGATCCCCGACTCGCCGATAGAATTGCGGCTCCGGCTCTTGATTCTTGAAGAACACGCCGCCGGAGCCTAAGTTGAGGAGAAAAGAAAAACGATGAGAGAACGTAACCGCGAGATCAAGCGCCGACGAAAGCGCTACGAGAAACGAACGAAGCTTCGTAAGAGGCTCGTGACTGCCGCGAGCGACAGCGACCGGCGAGCGATCGAAAACAAGATCCGCAAGACTTATCCTAAGTACACTCCCGAGATCGTCTAACTCTCGGTCGGTGTTTCTCCCGGACAAAAAACGGGCGGGCATTCAATCCTTGAAGCCCGCCCAATTGGAGTCAACAGAGAGAAGCGTCGACAGAGAGAGAACTCAGGCTTGAGCTAGCATTCCGAATAGCCGCAGGCGTAACAAGTCTGACACCCTTCCATTCGCACGAAGGTCGAGTCGCCGCAGGTCGGACAGAGGTCCGCCGAGGCCATCGAAATCGCTTCGTGCTTTTGAGCCGTGTCGCTCACGAGCGGCCCGGTGTCGACCCCCATTTCCGAGCCTTGGCCGCCTTCTTCGTTGCCGGAGCTTACGCCGAGGTAGTTTTCCGCCAGCGCCTGCCCCACTGCGTCGGGCAGTGACAGGACTCGCCGCTTACCGAAACCGTAGGACCGCGCGCCGCCTATGCCGGAAATCTGTTTGGCGATCTCGCGCACTCGCTCGAGCGGTGAGACGGGCGAAGCAATCCTCAGTATCAACGACATCAACCTGCCCATCGCCTCGGCCATCGCCTTGATGTCCGAGCCGGCCTTGCCGATCTCGAGAAAGACTTCGAACGGATGGCCTTCCTCGTCTTCGTTCATCGTGATGTGCGCCGTTCCAGAGGGCGTCGCCTTGCTAAGAGTGTTGCCGCGGCGTTTGTAGGGGCGCGGCCTCACCTTTGGCTGCCAGCCGACCTCGCTTTGAACGAGTTCGCTTGACGACGAGAAAGCAGCGGTCTCGGCAACCCCTGCTTCAGCGGCCCGCGGCGCGGCCGAGTCTGCAGCCTCAGCCGCTCGCTCTTTCTTGTCTTCTTCCTTCAGGTTCAGCACCTGCACGTCTCGCGAGCCGTCACGATAGACGGTTCCCCCTTTGCAGCCCGACCGGTACAGCAGTTCATAGATCTCGCGAGTCTGCTCGACGGTATATGAGTTCGGGAGATTGCAGGTCTTGGAGATCGACGAGTCAACCCAACGCTGAATCGCTGCTTGAACCTTGACGTGTTCTTCAGGCGCAAGGTCCATCGCGGTCACAAAGTAGCCGGGCAGCGGCTCGCCTGGGTGAGACTGTTGCCACTCTTCCAGGACGTTGACTCGCTCTTCGTGTTTGCCGAGGCGCGACTTGCGCAGGTAGCTCCAGAAGTAGAATGGCTCGATTCCGGTCGAGGTCCCGACCATCGTTCCGATCGTTCCATTGGGCGCCTGAGTCAACAGGGTCACATTGCGCGCGCCCTTCTCTCGAACGGCTTCGCGAACGTCCTCGGGCATGTTCTTCATGTAGCCCGACTGAAGGAACTTCTCGGCGTCAAACATCGCGAACGGGCCCTTCTCCGAGGCTATATCCGCCGTGGCGTGATAAGCCTCTCGCGAGATGAAGCGATAGAGACGGTCGATAAACTGAACAGACTCTTCGGACCCGTAGCGAATGCCCAATCGGATGAGCATCTCGGCCAGTCCCATCGTGTTCAGGCCGACTCGCCTTTCCGCCTTCTGCTGAGCATAGTTCTCGTCAAAGAAGTACGGAGTCGCGTCGATCACGTCGTCAAGGAACCGCACCGCGTAGCGCACCGCTTTGCCCAGATCGTCCCAGGCGACGTCCCCCTCGCTGACAAACTTCGACAAGTTGATCGCGCCAAGATTGCAAACTCCAAAGCCCGGCAGCGGCTGCTCTCCACATGGGTTTGTGCAACCGAGATAGCCAGAGTCGTAATACCACGAGTTGGACATCTTGTTTGCACGCTCGATAAAGAACACACCGGGTTCGGCCGAAGTCCAAGCCGACTCGATGATCGAGTCCCATATCTCACGAGCCTTCACCGTCTTGTGCACCACGGTCTGTTTCCCGGCAGCTATCCACTTTTCAAGATTTCCATCCCACGCCTGTTCGTAGTCGGGATCGGAAGAGTCGGGAAACACGAGGTCCCAGTCACCATTCTCGTGCACCGCGTCCATGAAACGATCGGATATGCCCACCGAGATGTTGGCATTCTCTATCTTGCCCTTTTCGCGCTTTGAGCCGATGAACTCCAGCACGTCGGGGTGCCAGCAATCGAGTATCAGCATCAACGCTCCGCGCCGCGATCCGCCCTGCTCGATCAGTCCGGTAACAAAAGAATAGAGCGCGCCCCATGAAACCGATCCTGAAGAGCGCCCATTGACACCCTTCACATAGGCGTGACGCGGCCGTAAGCTGCTCACGTTTATCCCAACGCCGCCGCCGCGCGACATGATCTCCATCATCCTTGAAAGCGTTTCGACGATCCCAAGGCGCGAGTCCTTCGGGGAAGGAACTACGTAGCAATTATAGAAGGTGAGCTGTTGATCAGACCCGGCGGCAGTTAGTATTCGGCCCGCCGGCACGAACTTCCATCCATTAAGCAGCCATCTGAACTTGTGATACCACTCGTCGGCCTGATCGCCTTCGACAGCCGCGATTCCGCGCGCCACTCTTTCCATCATCTGCTCGGGCTCGGTTTCGATTGGCTTCGAGACGTGCTCGGAGAGGCACTCGATCCTGGCGCCGCCCTGCAACTCCACTGTCACCCTGCCAGCGCCGGCCCCCGCGTTCTTGTCCATCGAACTCACGATTCCGATCTCGCGCTGCCCGCTTGCTGGGTCAACACAGACAATTACCAGATCGCCAACCGCAAGCGTTCGCTTGCGCATATCCTTCATAGCGTAGCGATCCAGGAAAATCTTCTGTCCGAGTTCGTTGAGTTGGTTTTTATCAGCAGGCGCTCCGGATGTCCGAACGTCAGCGTGAGGTACCAGAGGCGACAATGTTTCTTCAAGTGAGGTCGAGCCGTTGGACTTGTTGATATCGCCGATAGATCGGGAAGACATGCTTGAATCTCCTTAGCTCGTCATTCTGTTATTCATTTGCTTGCGCAGCTCCTGCCGATTTCAAGCGACGCTCGTCCGGCCCCTGCGCTCGCCGGGTTAGTCGGGGACTGATGATCTGCCTGCTGACTTGGGTTGTCTTTGCAGCTCGGCCCCTCGCGATTCACCCTTTAGGGCCTGGCTGCTCGAGGCGTGTGATGCTTCCTCAAGCCGATGTGCCGACACTTCCTGCGACGAGACTCAGCTACTGATCTCGAGCCCGAACCTTGCCGTGATGATAGCTTTCCGGGCCCCTCGCGCTAATCGGGCTACCCGCTTTCCCTGGCTGCTGCTCTTTCGTAGCGGTTTCGGAGTGTACTCTATACATAGACCTCTGTCAATCGGAAAATACAATATGTTGTGGTTCAAGGAGATACGAGAGACTACTGAATCCTCAGGGTTAGCTTCACTTTGAGCCGCGCTTGCATCCCTTTAAGCCACGGGAGTTGCCTCTTCAATAACGCACTCGCCGGCCGAAGTCCTGATTAGCGCGCGAACCTGGGCCGGTGTGTGGATGCCCGGTTTGAGCTTGCCGTCGAACATGCGATTGACTATCTCGAGAAGCGCCGAGTTGTAGGGCGTCGCGATCCCAACCTCGGCGCCAAGTTTGACTATCTCGCCGTTCAAGTAGTCTGCCTCGCTGGATCGGCGGCCCAGAACAAGATCCTGCCACATCGAAGCGTAAGTCCGCCGTTCCTCCGGAAGATCGGCGCCTTTGCGAGACGTGCCCGGCGGCAGCTTCAGCTTCTCGGTCATTTCTCTTATCCGTATCGGCGAAGCCTCGCCCGCGGGCGGCTCGACTGCGATACCCGCCGCATCAAGCACGCGCAAACCCTCTTCGCGCACTTCCAGCATCAGCGTGCGCATCTCGGTCTCTGCCATTCCTCGCTCGAGCCAGTAGCCGGTGATCGCATGAGTCGCGTTGTTAAGATTCGCGACTAGCTTTCCCCACTTCATCGACATCACGTGCGCCGAAGCAACCGCGTCAAACCCGGCCCGTGTCAGCTCTTCGCAAAGCTGCCGCGCCGTGTCGTCAACTCCGTTTGGATGGCAACCAATCGCCACCGTGAGGCCCTGCGGAAGCGAGACTGATCCCGGCTCGAGCTGCACGGCACTGAAGAAGACCAACCCGGCATACACATTCTCGAACCTCCGCCCGGCTATTTCTTCGTTGCGCACTCCGTTCTGCAAGCACACGACGCGAAGTTTGCTGTCGTACACTCCGGCCAGTTCGTCAACGACCGGGGCAGTCATCTGCGACTTGGTTGTGATGATGAGAATATCGCCGGCCTCGGGATTGAGATCTCGGATGCCGGTGACGGCTTCAGCCCTCACCGTCGTCTTGCGGCCGTCCAGGTTGAGGACAACTCCTTGCCGTAGCGCCTCGGCATAGGCAGGACGCGCAACGCAGACCACGTTTGAACCCGCCCGAGTCAACAAGCCGCCAATCGTACTGCCGACCGCGCCCGCGCCGTAGATCACATATCTGGTCGGCTTCCCATCGCTCATAGCCTCAGATAGTATCGCACTGCGGCTAAAGGCAACACGGAAGAACGGAACTTCAAGATGCTAACCGAACGATACACCCAGCAAAGCGTCAACTTGTACTACGACCTCTACGTTCCCGACGGCGGAGGCGAACGGCCGAGACCGCTCGTCGTCGCCTTTCATGGCTACGAGGGGAACAAAGAATCGATGATGGCACTGATGCGAAGGATCAACTCCGAAGACTTGATCATCGCTTCGGTTCAAGGGCCGAATTCGTTCTTCGTCCGCGACGGGACCGAGCCTGACAAACCCAGGATAGGCTTCGGATGGATGATGCAGTACAAGGCAGAAGAAACTATGAGGCTTCATCACGAGACGCTGCTGGCCGTCATCAATGACACCGAAGCCGAACACTCAGTGAATCGACGCGCAATCTTCCTGGTCGCTTTCTCGCAATCGGTCTCGCTGAACTACCGGTTCACATTCACTCACCCGGGCGTTGTGCGGGGCGTGATTGCGGTATGCGGCGGAATCCCTGGCGATTGGGACCAGGACAAGTACCAGCGTAGCGAAACCGATGTCCTGATAATCGCCGGCGAAACCGACGAGTTCTACCCGCTCGAGCGAACTCGAACGTTCAAAGATGCGATCGCACGACGCGCGCGGTCAGTTGAATTTCGGAGCTTTCCTGTCGGACACGTTTTCCCGCGAGAAGCGCTGCCCCTCATCAACGAGTGGATCTCAGCGCGCGTCAACGAGGATTGACAACAAATCTGTTAGCCGATTCAGTTCCGGGCCGCGATGCTATGGTGTGATGATCAGTTCGAAGACCCGAAATGGCCGCTCCGGATTGGGGCCGATGATTCCCGCGTCGCGATAGCTCGAGCGTATGAAGCCGACCAACTCCGGCTGAGCTAGAGATTGAAGGCTCGAATAGACGTCCAGGATCAGCCGCGGCCGGGCCTGGCGCAAGTCCTCGATCAGATTCGCCGCCGCTTGTCTTCGAAACTCCTCTCCCGATTCATCCACTCTGGCTTCAGCGTCGACGAAGCGCCCGTCGATGTAGTACGGAGTCAGGTAACGCGACGCTGGCCGGCAACCAGTCTGCCAGTACACGTCGTGCGCGTAGCCCCAGATATACAAAGGCTCACCGGGGTTAATCTTGCTTGTCACAAATTTCGAGATGACACTCGCCTCCTCTTGCCGTTTGGTCATACCCCAATCGGCGCTCCAGCGAGTTCGCGATTGCGTGATCGTCTCGTAAGCCAGCACCGCGGTCCGATGATGAGATCTAAGCAAACCTATTGTGAAGAACACTGCAAGTCCGGCGGCCACCATCTTCCACCTTAGCTTGACTGGTGAGCCGTTTAGTCTTTCACTCAATAGTCGCGCACCCCGCGCTCCAAGCAGCGAAAGCGCCGGCAACGCCGGGATGAAGTAATGGCCGAAAAATCGGCCGCCTATTGCGACTCCGCAAAGCGTTACGGCAGCCCACAGCGCCACCGCCGGCTCAAATCGCGCAGACACCGGGAATTGGTTCTCTTCCGCTTCAGTTTCATGACGATCGTGTCTCTTCAGCCTCGATTCCCCGAGCGCGCGCACAACAGCCCAGATCGCAAGTAGCCAAATCGATGCGTTGAAAAAGACGTAGCCCAAACCTCGTCCTGAAAAAAATTTCAGCCACAGAGTCCACGGTACCGCGTCAACATAGTAACTGTTCAGAAGGATTCCATTGCGCCAAAAGTCAGCGAGCGCGCCGATCTTCGCAAGCCATAAAACAAAGAGGAGCAGCACGGCCGCAAATCCGGAACCGATCACAAAGAGCCGGGCAAACGACTGTCTGAGCAAGACCTTAAGGCTCCGATCGCTGATGTTTCGAGCGCGCACAATCGCCCCGCATTCGTAGAGCGCAAAGAACACCAGGTTGAGTACGCCGACTTGCTTGAACATCGCTGAAAGTCCGGTCAATACCCCGGCCGCGATGAGCCCGCCGAGCTCGTGTTTCCTGGTTCGCGGGTGTGCCCTCGCCTTCATGAAGAAGTAGAACGCCCCGGCATAAGGCAACGACATAAGAAGCTCATCGTTAGCCGCCATCACGTCCTGCGTGAAGTAATTTGTGCTGAAGTAGACGAACAGTAGCCCAGCCCAAAGCGCCGTTCGCCTTCCGTAGAAACGCGCGGCAGTAAAGTAGACAACTAGCGCAGTCCCAAAGTTCCAAACCGTCGCCGCCAGGTGGAGAGCTTTCATACTGCGGCCGAACAGCGTAAACACGGCTGCGTAGAAAAAGCTCGCGCCCGGCGGTTTATCGATCACCACGTCTGCGTACAGACGCACGCCGTCCAGTATGCGTGCTGCGCTCAGCGCTCTTACGCCCTCGTCGCCGCTCACGAAATCGAATCGGAGGTAGAAAATCCGAAGCATCAGGTTCAGCAGGAAGAGCCCTGCAAGGACCAGCAAGACCTGCCGACCGGTGACTGCCTCGGGCAGGTTTCTATTCTGCCGTGGTCTTTCAGTTTCAGTCGTCACACAAGGCTCCTCCGTGACGGGGGAATGCTAACAAACAGGGAATGACTAAGCGAGACGCACGGCTTTCGGCCTCATCCTTGACGCTCCGCTTGCGCGTTTGCTCTAATCGAATCGGTCAACGAAGATGGACAAGAGCGATCTCATTTACGACTGGAATCGAGTTGGCCTCGATGAACCGGCTCACCGGCGAGTCGAATTCGATGACGAGACGCTCAGGGATGGCCTTCAGTCGCCCTCCGTAATCGATCCTTCCATCGACAAGAAAATCGCGATACTTCACCTGATGGACTCGATAGGAATCGACAGCGCCGACATCGGCTTGCCCGGCGCCGGGCCTCGCGCGGTTGCGGATGTAACCCGGCTAGCCAGGGAGATCATCGACTGCAAACTGGACATTCGTCCGAACTGCGCCGCTCGAACCGTGCGCGCGGACATCCAGCCCATCATCGACATTTCAGAAAAGGTCGGGACGCCGATCGAAACCGGTACGTTCATCGGATCGAGTCCGATTCGCCAGTACGCCGAAGGCTGGTCGCTGGAGATGATGCTCACTGCAACAGAAGACGCGGTGACGTTCGCTGTTTCGCACGGTCTTCCGGTTATGTTCGTGACCGAAGACACTACTCGCGCGCGTCCCGACACCATCCGCGCGCTCTACAAGACCGCGGTGGAGGCGGGAGCAACGCGAGTCTGCGTGTGCGACACGTGCGGCCATGCTACGCCGGAAGGCGTGCGCTCGCTGATTGGCTTTATGAAGACGATGCTTCACGAGATCGGAGCCGACCACGTGAAGCTAGACTGGCATGGCCATCAGGATCGCGGCCTGGGAGTAATCAACTCGATCGCGGCTTATGAAGCAGGGGCTGACCGTTTGCACGGCACCGCGCTCGGGATCGGTGAGCGGGTAGGCAACACGCCGATGGATCAACTGCTGGTGAATCTTCAGTTGATGGGTATCATAGACCGGGATCTGACAAACCTGACGCGCTACTGCGAGACGGTATCCGAGTCGACCGGCGTACCGATCCCTATCATGTATCCGATAGTCGGGCGGGACGCGTTTCGTACGGCGACCGGCGTACACGCTGCAGCCGTGATAAAGGCGTATCGGAAAGGCGATGAGTGGCTTGCGGATATGGTCTACTCGGGCGTGCCGGCGAAGATGTTGGGGCGCGAGCAGATGATCGAGATCGGTCCGATGAGCGGAAAGTCAAACGTCATTTTCTGGCTTGAACGCCACGGCCTCGAACCGACCGAGGAACGCGTGGAACGAATCTTCAACTCTGCGAAGAAGAGCGATTCGGTGCTGAGCGACGATGCCGTGCTCGCGCTTGTTTAGAACCAGGCCCACGGCTCATAGTGCTCCCGAGTTCTGTCCGCAATTCACGAACGGCAGCCAACTCTCTGAATGGAAAATCAGGTGCTCAACGACGAGTTCTATCCCATAAGGGCATTGCTTCGCACGGACCAAATCCGAAAAGCGTTCCGGTTCATTGACGAAGCAGATGCCAGCATCGACGACGAGTTGATCCACGTTTGTGAGATACCCGCTCCTCCCTTCAGAGAATTCGCCAGAGCCGAATACGTTCAAAAACGATTCGCACAACTGGGGCTGGGCTCAGTGCGGATGGACGAAGAAGGCAACGTGATAGCGGACCGGCCCGGCCTTTCGAATGACTCGCGTGTGATCGTGTCAGCCCATCTGGACACCGTCTTTCCCGAAAACACCGATGTGCGTGTGAAGCGCGAAGGCAGGCGTCTGTCGGCGCCCGGGATAAGCGACAACACCTGCGGCGTCGTCAGCCTGATTGCGTTAGCCGGCGCCCTGAACGCCGCAGGCGTGTCAACCGAGCAACCGATCTGCTTTGTGGCGACGGTTGGCGAAGAAGGCGAGGGAAACCTCCGAGGCGTCAGGAAGCTGTTTACAACTTCCGAATTTCAATCACGCGTCGCTGCGTTCATCTCGCTGGACGGCCCCGGCGTCGAGCGCATCACAAACCGGGCGCTCGCTTCGCGCCGCTATCGCGTCACGATCAGCGGGCCTGGCGGTCATAGCTGGGGCGATTTTGGAATCGTGAATCCGATTCACGCACTCGGGCGGGCGGTCAGCCGCTTTGCCGCGTACCCGGCGCCACTGGCGCCGCGCACGTCTTACAACATCGGCATCATCGAGGGCGGCGGCTCGGTGAACGCTGTTCCGCAGAGCGCGGCTATGGCCGTCGATATGCGCTCGGTCTCGTCCGAAGAAATCGACAAGCTTGAAGCCTATCTACGCCGCGTGGTAGACATCGCCGTGCGCGAAGAAAACCTCCAGCGCTCGATGAGCGGCACCAGTCTTGACTACAAGCTGGAACAGGTCGGGGATCGGCCATCGGGTGAGACGCCGGCCGATTCAACTCTGGTGCGGGCAGCAATCGCGTGCTCGCGGGCGCTTGGAATCGAAACTCGCCTTGACTGCGCCTCGACGGACTCGAACATCCCGATCTCGCTCGGAGTTCCCGCGATTACAATTGGGGTGGGAGGGATCTCAGGCAACTGCCATAGCCTGACCGAGTGGTACGAATCCGCCGGCCGCGAGCTTGGACTGAAGAGGCTGTTGCTTTTGACGCTATCGCTTTGTGGTTTGGCCGGGGAGCCGGCGGCTTACTCAACCACCGCCGACGACTGAGCTTACGGTTTTTCCGGTTGATCCGGCGGCTTGACTGGAGGCTTCTGGGTGGCGGGGTCAACAGGCGGTGCGTGCGCCGCATTAACGAGTGCAACGATCTCCTGACGCACTTCCGCGTAGGGCTTGTCCACAGGCTTGTTGGTCTTGTCCCGCCAGCCCTTCACGATTTCACCGACGATCTGAAACTGCCCGTATTGATAGTTCACAGTGTGAAACAAGCTGTCTTGCTGCTCGAGGAACACAAGCATCTCGTCGTCTTTGTTGTAGTTGTCTTCGGCGCATCGCACGCTCGAACGCGCCAGCACGTTGAACTCGCTGAGCGTGAAGTCACCTTCGATAACATCGACCGGTCGAAGTACCCCGAGCTGGCTGAACTCGCCTTTGTATCTCGCCTTCGCCGCTTTTTGAACTTTCACGCGTGCAATCAGTATTGAGTTCCGCGCCAGTTCATCAACAGTCATGAGGCGCAAGCAGTTGCGCGACTGCGCCACGGCAGGCAAAACCAGCGGGGACAGCGCGATTATCAATAGTAGCTTTCTCATGTGCGGATCAGCCATTCCTCCACAAGCTGTTAATGCTACCACACGCGAATGCGGCGCGAAAAGTTGCATTTCCTTCCGCTTTCGGTGCTCTCGGGTCTATTCGATCAGATTTCCTGATGACCCTCTGATCCATCAAGTCTGCACGAGCCCATCTCGCAAAATGACTAGTTCGGGGGTTGAACTTCGTTGACGGCAGCCGCATGAACGCGGCGCGTGCGATAAACCCAGAGGGCCAAAACCACGATTACGATTATACCAACTACAGCCAGAACCGTCAGGCCATTTCGCTTGATGATCCCGCCGGCCTCCTCACCAAACTTGATCGCCAGCCAGCCTTCGATCAGGAATCGAGCGGCGCGGCCGATGAAGATCGCGGCAACGAATCGCGACACCTTCAGCTTGAAGACACCTGCCGACAACACGAACGGCTTGAAGGGAAACGGCGGCGGCAAAACCGCCGGCACCATCACCGCAACCATGTCGAACCGGCCAAGAAGATTCTCGATTCGATCGCGACGCTCCGGAGCAATACGCTTCAGCGCGACCGAGCCAGCCTCCCGAGCTGCGAGATACAACAGCGTGCAACCGATCGTTGAGCCTACAGTGGCGGCCAACGCATAGACCGGCATCATCGCGTGGGCGTTTGCGCTGAGAAGGATCATTGCCGCGTCCGGACCGCCAGGCAGCGGCACACCGGACGAATCAACCAGTGATATCCCGAACAATCCCAGCCAGCCGTAAGCGATCAGCCATTCGAGCAACTTCTCGAGGGCGTGCCCGACTCCTGTTACGATTGCCAGTCCAGGTTCACTCACGCGCAACTCCGCCAGCCAGGTCCGTGCCCGGGAAGTAGAAGTTCAAGATGTCCCGATAACTCCGCCCAGCCCCGGCTTGAGCAACCGAGCCCGCGAGGCATAACCCGGCCTGACTGCCAAAGCCTCGTCCGCGAAAAACAAATCGAGCGCCCCGCCGCTCGAGCGTGAACGACGGACTCAATACCGTATTCCAACCGAGCTTGAGGCCGATCGCGCGCCGAAAGGCGTCGGCGCTCAACACGCGTTCAATGCGTCCGTCTCGCAGAGTCACGGCTCGCACAAACCAGCTTGAAGCATCATTGTCGATGGTGATGGCAGTCGAGCTCGTCAGCGGTTCGCCGAGATAGCCAGCCAGCGCCGATACGATCGACTGTGCGTCCGCAGAACGCTGCCATCTGAAATAACGCTGACGTTGACACCAACGACAAGCAACGCGGCGATACGAATAGCCGTCGAGCTTACCGCCCCACACCATCTCCGGTGTGACTGACAAACCGCCGCAAGACGCCGTGTAGTAGCTCTCAACCGGCCGGCCAGCGACGCTCAGCACCTCTCCAGCAGTGCCCGCAACCGCGTTTGCTATCACCGGTGAAGCCGCCTCCGCCGACAGGTCTTGCTCGCCTCGGTAGAGCTGGCAGTGCGTCGTGTCGCAAAAATCGAACCCGGCGTCGCCGTGCCTTCCCGGGTGCGCAAGCATAAAAGTGCGAACCACGACTGCAAGTGTCTTGAAGGCTTCGGCCGCTCGCTCGCCGCTCAGCTCCGCCGCAACAACGGAAGCCACCGCCGATTCCCGCTCGGTCGCCAGAACGATCTTCAACTGACCGCCCAGGTCCCCGCCTCCAGGCGATAGAATGACTTCACCGCGGACAACGCGCTTGAGCTTCCGCGGAAGGACCAGCTCCAATGTTGCCGAGCCGGAAGGAACAATTCGCGCTTCACGAGCGGCCATCGAGCGCCCGACGCTGCCCGACGAACCGATGACCGCAATATTCACGTGATCGCCCGCAAGCCGCACTCGCAGCGTCTCACCGGGCGCAAGGCGAGCGTCGACGCGGCCGTCAGCTTCGATCCCAGCGCCAGCGCCAGACGCGACTCGGACGTTCACTACCCCGGGTTTGAAGAGACTGAACAGCGAGATGCGCACGCGCGCTTCGCGATCAACCGGCGAGAAGTTGAGACAAAACAACGCTACGATGACGATCGGCTGAAACATGGTTGACGATTCGAAGCGGCCCGCGAATCCACCGCTACCGACAAACAAGCCCGGCTGAGATCATCTCTCGCCGGGCTGCTCACTGCCGGATGATATAAGAACTGGCTCTACTTCTCAATAGCCTTGAGCGGCGCCGTCGTCAGTCCGCTGTCACTTACTTCGGCGGCAGCGGCTTGCTCGTCAGTGCCCTCATCGAACATCTCGCCATATCTCTCGCGGTAAGGGTCGATCAGCGCGCCGCCGTCTTCCTTCGTAAACACCAGTCGTGCCGTCTCGCTGTCAAAGTCGATCACCACCAGATCGCCGGTCGCGACTTGCGCGGTAGCAACCAGGTTCGAGATCGGATACACAAGGAAACGCTCGATCGATCGTTTCAAGTGACGCGCCCCGTACTTGAAGTCAATACCTTCGTCCAGCAAGAACTGTTTTGCCGCATCCGTGCAAGTGAAGACGAACTTCTCGCCGACGCCTCGCATGATTCGGCCTTGAACCTGTCCCAGCTCGAGTTCGAGGATCTGCTTCAAGTGATACTCTTTCAGGCTTCGAAAGACGACAACCTTGTCGATCCGGTTCATGAACTCGGGCGAAAACTTTCGCTTGGCCGCTTCGCTCGCCGTGCGATAGATCTTCTGGTCCACGTCGTCAACCATCATGCCCTTGCCGCGCGCCGGCGCGAAGCCGATCGAGCCGGTGATCAGCTCGCTCATCTCCTTCGCCCCAAGGTTTGACGTCAGAAAGATCATGCTGCGCGAGAAGTCGACCCTGCGGTTGTCGCCCAACGTGAGGGTCGCCTTGTCGAGGATGCCCAGCAACAACTGCCACAACGCGTCGGAAGCTTTTTCGATCTCGTCGAACAGGATAAAGGTCAGCTTGTCGTGATCGTTGTGATACTTATCGAGGTTTTCCTGAGTCAGCATGGGCGCGGTTTCGCGATGGCCCAGGTAGCCGGGCGGCGACCCGATCAGCTTGGCGATCTCGTGCGAGTGCTGAAACTCAGCGCAGTCAATCTTGACGACCGCGTTGCAGTCCCCAAACAACACTTCGGCGGCCGCCTCCACGACACGAGTCTTGCCGGAGCCGGTCGGGCCAAGAAACAGCATCGTGCCGATCGGCTTGCCTGGATTCTGCATTCCCGCCAGATAGATTTGGTACAGCCCTGATATGCGGCGAACGGCTCGCTCTTGCCCCACAATGAGCCCCGCGAGCCGGCTTTCGAAATCCTGAGCCCGCGGACTCTTGAGGTCCGGATTTAGCGGAACCCTGATCTGCGATTCTTCTCTAGTTTCTTGCACGTCTAGTTACTCCAAGTCTCGTACCGAAGCGCGAGCCCCCGCCAGGCTTGATCGAGATCAAGCCACCGGCAGCCGCCTTCATTCTTTGACAAACAACAGTCTTGTCAGCCAGGGACCAAACACTAAGCTTTCAACGGTGGAGACTCTGGGAAAATTATATCCCTTGACTCGCGTGACTGGCCACGCACTGCCGTCCTGCGCTAAACGGGGCTCGTTCTTAGTGCCCTTTTATGCCAACCCCATTTTTTTGTCAAGGAGATAATTCTCCGTGACTTTGGCTTCTCCCGCTTGGCAGGCCGTACATAGGCTCACAACGGCCAGCTTCGGGAGCCGAATGGCTGAATTATCTTGGCCGGGAAAGTAGGACGCGTGTGCGGCTTTGCGGCTTGGTAATCTGAGCTAGCTTCAGCACATCATTGCTGGTAATGGCTCGCATGAATTTCGACCAGGTCATTCATCTCCTTGTCCGAGAGATTGAGCGGCTTAATCTCCGGATCGAGATGAGAGTTCGCTTCGCCGCCTTTGTTGTGGAACCCGACTACGTCTATCAGCGTCTTGAACGAACTCAAGCCTGACCCTTTTCCATGCTCTCTCGTTATCGATGTGGCGCGATGCATGGGAGAAGACCCAGGGTCTGAACGTCTCGCTCTACTTCCAATCAGTGCAAGACCATACGATTCTGGAGCACCTAAGCGACCTGTCACAGCGTATGCGCACGGTTCGATAGACTCTATCCTGCGGCAGATCAAGTCCCGTAGGAGGTCTGAGACTTGCTCTAAAGGCCATGCCCCCCGAAGCGTCGCCCCGCCTGGCATCTTTATGGACAAAGGATGGCGATTCTAGCTCGTAGACATTTCCATTTTCATCTACCAACTGAACTTCGGGAATTATGATTGCCCCATCAGAAAAACGCATTCCCCAAGTTTCGCCCCACGAGCCATCGTTGGGCGTATATGGCGTGAAGGTGTCCTCGACGTGGATATCGATGCGCTGTTCATTCCGCGATACCTTCAACGGCGGATCTGGATGAATCTCCAACCATTCCGTTGTGATCACAACTTCCCCTATTATTTGTTGCTCAACAGACGGGTAGATTAATCTATACACAATGGGAGCGATCGGAATCAACGCTATGACCGAGACTGACAAGACTATCGAGAGCATTTTTTTAGTGCCGCTCATATTCGTACCATGTCCGCCCATCAACCATCGAAGCCGAAAGTTTTGTGACTAGTGCGAACCGTTGATCAACGGAGTATCCGGGAGCCCGTGCTTGGGCCGGGAGATCGTTCCGGCATCCAAGATCAATACCGTAAGCAAGGATATAGGAATTGACGAAACTGCCGAAAACGCCTCCAAAGGTTCCTTCGCGGGACACGTTGAGGTTGGAGCGTTGATCTTCTGCTTCAGGTCTCTATGAGGTGGCGCCTAGATTCCTTCACCCGAGTGGCCCATCGAACCCCGCCAACTGTTATTTCCATTCTGCCCAGCCCAGGACGGGTACGCCGCTGCCTATCTTCCTTGTCAGCTTATGCGTCGTAAGATCTAACAGGTCGATGTTCATGGTCCAGGCCTCCCAGTTCGCAATTTCGTTTAGCAACAGCTTCTTTGAACTTGGCGACCAAACCGGAGCACACACGAATTTTCCTTTTTGGCCCAAAAGACCACGAGGAAGTTCAACAAGGGTCTTCACATCGTTCCCATCCGGTCGGACCGCCATGCATCTCGTGCCGCCGCCGGGATTGCCGGAAGTGTCCAAGTAGGCTATCCACTCCCCGGATGGCGACCAGGATGGATTTTGACCATTTGCTATCTTCCAGGTTTTCGCGGTACTCAGTTCCACCACGTTAATGGCGAATTCGCGATGATCAATCCGAGGATCACGCTTGGGCAGATCAACTTGATAGGCAATGTGATTACCATCCGGAGACCAAGTTGGGACAGCGTAGACCGAAACTGGAGTTGGGACAACAAGGCTGGTTAGACCGGTCGTTGTATCGAGAACCCGCAGGAGAACACGGCCCTTCTCCTCACTGACAAATGCCAGCTTTGTACCATTGGGAGAAATCGACACAGACCACAGTTCAGAAACTTGTGTGTACTCGGTCCATTTTTTTTCCGATATCAAGTATGTGGCAATTACTTCGCGGTCGGCAGACGTTAGACGCGCAGACGCAACCATTTTACCGTCCAGCGAAAGACTGGGGAGAACGTGATGGCCCCAGTCTGAAGGCTCGCTGCCGGTCGGCTGTAATCTCAACGTTTCAGTTGGTGTCGTTAGGTGTAAGTTTGTTGGGCCGTAGCCTACCAGCAGCACGGCATCCGGAAATCGCACAAGCTTACCCTTTTTTGCTTCTATATCGCTCGGGCACAGGAGCAAACATAGGAAGCAAGACACCATAAGACTCATTCCGTGTTTCACAGTGCGCCTCACATTCAGTACCAATTTCCGGGAGCCAGGTGATATCCGGGAGCGCGTGCTTGAGCCGGGGGGATCAGCCCAGCTCCTTCAATCATGTTGTAAGCCCAGGTGTTGCTGTTGAATCCGTCAATGGAACCACCCTTTAGGAACCATTGCTTATACTTCGCCCCGCACGAGGGGCAACTCTTGGCAGCGACTGCGGCATCGAGTCCGTTTCTCAATGTCTCTACCTCGCACGAGCTGTAGATCCCAGGAACGCCTTGCAGTCTGCCTTCGTTGGGTCGTTCCTGCCCGAGCTGGTAAAGCAGATTCACGCTACAATTCGGTTCTTGCGCCTTCGCGCACGACCCTCGACCCAGAGGGCAAAGCCAACCAATATCCAGACAATGCCGAAATCAAGGGAAGGGTTGAAGGATAAATGAATACGACGGGTTCACCAACTCGCAGGATCGAGGCAATGCTAGGGGCAAGTAAACAACTTACAACCATCAAGAACAATACGAGATTAGACCATGCTCCCGAGAGCATCCATAAGACGAAAGATATCGACAACGAAAGAAGTACCGCGCCAAGTATTAGGGAGCCAGGGTAAAATCTCATGTCGCTACCAACCCAAAAAACAACTGGGTGCGCTATGATCAGAGTCATCGCAGCGGCCACCTTGCGATTACGCGTCGGCTCTATCCTAATCCAACCTCGCCGCATTGAATATATGCTCATGAGCACAATTGCTATGACTCCGACTCCGCTCGCGACAACAAAGTTTAAGTAGGTGGGACTCACCCAATACTCATGGTGGTAATACCATAAATCATCTGGCTTAAGGGAAAACGTTATTCCTAGATCAAGAATGCCGCCGACCACCCCGGCTAAGAAGAAGCATAGGATTGTTGTTGGTCTATTGCGCAATCCATTGTTCATTAGCGCGGTTCCTTAGCGTCGCTAACGATAAGCACATCTCTCTTCATCTTTTCCCCTCCATGGATCCTTAATCGCGGGCCGTAGCTGACACTTTGCAGATTGTTTCTTCGGAGAATGCACCTTGATCATGGCAAGTCCAAAACTCGCCTAAGGACATTGGACCCCGAATCTCATAGCCATCGTACCGCTCATCAGGGACACTCCTCAGTAGACCAAACGTCGGCTCACAAACAACCAAGAGCTGTCCGATAGTGGATTCCTTGAGGAGAGCTTGGAGGATATACGCAACACTCTGTCTAAATTCACCAGGAAATTGAAGCTTAATCAAGTCCTTATCGTTGTTCGGGACAACCACGAAGGGGGAACTCGTCAAGTAGCCACCGCCCATATCTATGAGAACGTAGATGGCAAGCTCAGATGGAGACATTCCTAGACGTCGCCGCAATGCCGTGACGTAGCAGGCCCTCCATTTAGCTTCCGGGCCTTGGCTGACAACCTGCAGCACGATCTCTCCAGTTGGCATGTCACTAAGGTGAGTGCCAAGACTTAAGCTCGGTTCAAGTACAACGACACTGACAATGTAACTCACTTGAACCTCCAAACTTCATCAAAGATGTTCCCGAGGATCTCCCTACTAACCGGATCGTATACGTTACCACTCGCCCCGATTGCTATGTTGTCGGGTCCGCCTCGGCCCGCAGCCTTCTTGATTAGTTCCACTGCTTTGCCTAGAGCCCGGCGGTCCACCCCAAGTATTTCAGCGAGTTCGTTAGTGACGCTAGTGAACGTGCGCTCAGCAGCCCCAACGCCACGGCCAACCAAAGTCGTCGAAGTGTCCTCGATGATGTCTCAGCGCTGATTGTCTCCGCGCGCAGGGGCTTCGAGAAGCGCAACGCTAGCAGGGCATCCGCCGCGACCCCTGTCGTTCCATCGCTTGGTATCGAGCCGGTCAATTTGGGATCGAGGGCTTCGGATTGTGTGGCAACGAGAAGCGCTTCAACCTGTCCAGCCTTGAGCTTGCTGAAGCCTCTCCGCCCATGGTCAAACAACTCGCCGTTTGCTAGAGGCTTGTTGTCCTTGCCGCTCCCCTGAGACAAAAGCACAGTGCCATCGTGCACCTCGCTTCAGTTCCAGTTTCCGGGAGCCGTCCCCCTATTCGATGGGTGTAGCGGGTCTCTTCACGACGCAGAGAGCATGCTGGACCATTGTTCTTCTTGTTGTCGCCTTAATAACGAGTCAACCTCTAGTTGCGTTGGAGGACGAACGCCTTCTTTGCTCACCCAGATTTGTCGTTCTCTAAGTCCATAAGATGTTTCATCTCGCTGAACTTCGAGACATCATCCTCAACCTTGTCAGTCAAGCGATCATAATAGTATTCATCACGAACCCACTCTTCGAATGCGAAGAGCGCAGCATGATCCAGGTGTTCAGGGGTAAACGCGAACCTCCAATATTGTGACAGTCTGCTGTCGACACCTTCAAACAATGGAGCCGGATAACGATGCGGATAGTAAAGGCCATCATCGTCTGAAATGTAATACCAGACTTGCTCGTTCTTTCGCAGCGCAAGCGCATAAACAACGTACTCCTGGCCAACTGTAATTGGAAACTCTGATGCAGAGTCATACCCTCTCCGAGAATCAAGGTAATTCCGAGGCAGTGATTTGCCGGAGTTGGACACACACACAACCTTCATTCAATTATCCTCCTGTTAAGGCATGATCTTATATTCAACATTCTGGCCGGTTGTCAGGTTCCTGAACCAGTGGAACACAATCTTGGAGCCATCAAGCGCCCTGTGAACCCATTGCATCTTTACCCATTCCCCCGGGCCATAATTGGCTATTAGTCTGGGGGCATCGGCTAATTTATCCATAATTATGTCTTTGCCGTTCGCCATTGCTTCTTCAAGAGCTAACTGTTCCGCAAGACTTTGCGCTGTCACGTTGGGAATGGGACCCTTCAGTACCGTGCCAGCTACAATCTCTGCTCCGAGCAACTCCCAAGCGATCGCGACTCCGGTGCCCATTGCCCACGCGTAAGCGCCGTACTCGCCTCCTGTGTAGTAGCCAGAGCCCTTGTCGACAGCGCCGTTAGCGCCAGTCCAGTCTCTCACTTTGTCTGTTAGCCCGCCGGTTAGCGCATCGCCAAATCCCGCCGCAGCAGTGCCCGTACGCCCTAATAAGCCACAAAACCCTTCCTCTGATATCAATGGATCGCTGGGTTTATACCCAAAGGGATCATTCAGGCTCACCGGATTGTTTTTGACATAGGCGAAAAGGTTGATACCGCCGCGAAGCCCGATCCGGTCTTCGCTGATGAATCGTTGAGAGGACGGCGAATAGTAGCGGGTTCGGTAGTAATATAACCCAGTACCGTCATCTTCTCGGCTTGTGTACTTCTGCGTGTTGCCAGTCGTCGTCCCGCTCGCCGTGGTTTTGCCGAACGGCTCGTAGCCGTACTGAGTTTGAATCAAGCCATTCGAATCAGTCAGGGCGATGATACTCCCCAATGCGTCTCTAAGGGCTGTTGTCGTACCCGAGGAATCGCTGCGGGTGATGAGATTGTCAATTCCTCCCGTCAGCAGATTTGCGGTTGCCGATCCGCTGGCCTGTTCCTGCACGATGTTCGGGCCATCGTACACGAAGCCGAGGGTGCTTCCGTTGATTGTCTTGCTCTGTCTTCTCCCGAGCCCGTCGTACTGGAAGCTGGCGGACAACGCCGCGCTGGTCATTGACAGAAGTTGATTGCGTGCGTTCCATCCGTAGCTCGTGACGCCATCACTGGTGAGGTTGCCGTTGTTGTCGTAGCTCAGCGTCTGGCTCCCGAAGCCAGTCTGGTGGTTCGCCGCGTTGTAACTCGTCGTTGCAACGGCCTGCGGCAGACCCGTGCTCGCAAGGCTGCCACCTGTTTTTGTTCGACGGCCGGCGGCGTCATACTCATAGGTGAGGTTGCCCAGAACATTTGCACCCTTTCTGTACGCGAGACCGACAAGCCTCGACGCGTCGTCGTAGATGTACTCAGTAACAACGCCGTTTGGCAACGCATGAGAAGTCGTCCTGCTCGCTGCGTCGTAGGCAAAACTTACCGTCGACGAGCCCTGAGCGATCTGAGTAAGTCGATTCGCATTGTCATAGGTGTAGGTGACTGACGATTGACCTGGTACCGACATGCTCGCGCGACGACCAAGCGCATCGTAGGTGTAGCTCACAGTTCCCTGCGGCGTGGCTTCGCTTGTAACACGATCAAGATCATCGTAGGTGTAAGAGATCGTGCCCGAGAGCGAATCGGTTATTTGCGTCAAACGGCTTCCGCCGTCATAGGTATAACTTGTTGTCGAGGCGTCTGCATAAGTCACCTGCGTCAACCGTTCGAGAGCGTCGTAGGTATGGTTCGTAACCTGGTTCTTCCGGTCAGTTATCTGCTTAATGTTGCCGTTGTTGTTGTACTGATAGCTCGACGCGCGTGTTAGCGGATCGGTTCGCGTTTGAACTCGGTCCATGTTGTCGTATGCGTAACTGACCACGTTGTTTCGAGCATCCGTGACGCTCAGCAGATTGCCGTTCGGGTCGTAGGCAAATGAGATCGCACCTTGTAGCGGGTCTGTGACTCGAGTTGGACGATTCAGCGCATCGTATTCTAACTTCGTCGTCTGACCAACCGGATCCCTCACGCTGAGTACTCGACCGGCACTGTCTACAAACCTGTTGACCGACTGCCCCAGGGGGCTCGTTATGCTGACAAGATCACCCCCGTCGTAGCCAAACTGCACCGTCTTGTTGATCGGATTGGTCGCGCTGATTGCCTGACCCGCCGAGTTGTAAGCAAATGCCGTCTGGTTCCCCAAGGGGTCAATAACACTGGTCGGATTCCCCTTGCTGTCGTATCCAATCGATGATGTGTGGTTCAACGGATCGGTGACGCTAGTCAACTGATTGAAGACCGGCTCATATGTGAAGCTCGTAGTGACCGCGTTACCCGTTCCGGCAAGACGAGTCATGCTTGTGAGATTGCCGAGCGAGTCGTAAGAGAAGTCCGTTCTGCGGCTCAACGAGTCTGTCACGCTTTGCAAGAAGTGAGTATTGGCTTGCCGCTGGTAGGTGATGGTTTGCTCTATAGACGTTCCGACGGCGAACTTGTCGGTGAGAGCGTAGCCCTTGCTGTTGAATGTGATCCGCGAGACGTTGCCGCGCGGGTCGGTCATATCCGTCTGAATCACTTTGCCATTGGTATCCAGTGTGTAAGCGAACTGATACGTAGTCCCGTCCGCCTGAGTCTGAAGCGAGACCCTTCCATTCGCGTCATACTGGTTGGTGACGTAGACGATGCCGCGCGCGTCTTTGATCGTCAGCATGCGGTGCGAAGAGTCGTAGGTGTACTCGGTGACCTGACCCAGTGGGTTGGTCACCTTCCAAAGCCGCCCGCTCGCGTCATAAGTGTAATTGACCGTCCGGCCGCTGTTGTCCTTGGCCTGGGTGACACGGTCGCTTGAATCATAGGTGAACTCGATCCACCGGCCGTTGGGGGAAAGCACTCTGTTGATCCGCCTGTAGCTTGCCCTATCGATCGTCACCGTATTGCCAAACCGATCGGACATTGATATCAGAGCCGGGCCCGCATCAAACGAATAGAATTTCCACACCGACCCGTCCTTGAACTCCAAGTTCCAACCGTAGTTCCAGTTCCAGGTGAGTTTTGATTTATAGAACTGGGTCGGCGTCGCTGTGTGTTCGAGCACGGCACCCGCCAGATCAGTGCCAGCGGAGATGCGCTCATAGCGTATCCGCCCTCCATCGGCGAGTATCAACTCGACGTAACTGAATGCGGTTCCGTCTCCGACAAAGAACATCTGATATTGATGCGTTCCGCCGATTCCGAACGGACGGCTTCTGGTGTCCAGGGGCCGGTAAACCCGCGTGAGCGCTAAGGGCAACACGTCCGGCAACGCAAGGTCCGTCTCGCGAAGCATGAACAGACCGGTGCCGAGATCAACCGGGTCCGGGCTTTCTCTATTGCCTCCTGCGGCAGGCGCCGTGGCCGGCGCCTCGGTGGAACCGCTAAGGGCAGCCCAAACGCAACTCAGCGACTGTGGCGTCACCCCGGGCAGCGGCTTGATCTGCTTGCCGTTCTTCGTTACCTCGCCTTGCCCATAGACATGCCAACCGGTCATCGCGCTGTAGCTGAAGAGATCAATCGTGGAGCCTGGCGCTGCGCCGGCCGCGTTCGGGAAGATTATTTCCACTCGCTCGCCGGCGTTGCCGTTGACGGATTCAACTCGCGCGCCGTGCGTCTGAAGCGCGAAGAAGACCTGCGCGCCCTTGGGCCCGGGAAACGGGGGGCGGTCGGGGCGGATCGGAGTAATAGAGAAGCTCGTCATGTCGCCTTCGACATTTCTCAATCTCACTCGTTCGGGAATATGCACTTCGAGATCGGGAATGAGCGGAGTGCGAGCTATCACTTTGCTGGACGTCGGAACAGAGAGTCTCGTGGCATGTTGGTTGTCGATCACAGGCATCCAGATCGTGTAAGGCAAGCTGTTTGTCTGGCGGTCCTTGATATCGACGCCAACCTCGAACATGCCGTAGGTCTTTCCGGGTCGGCTGGCCGTATGCCCGTGAATCATCATTACTCGATGGCCAGCCTTTACTCCTGGCAGCAGGAAGCGGCCCGTCTCGTCGGTTCGCGCCGACGCATCGTCAATCTGAATCGTGACGTTTGCCAGTGGCTGGCCATTGAGTTTCAAGACCTGACCAGCTAACGCAGTCACTGACGGCGGCGCCTGCAAAGAGGCCTGCGTCTGCCACTTGGAATCCGCTTGTTCGTCGCGAGCGTTGCTTGTCAGGTAATCCGCGTCAGGCGACCACTGCTCGCCTTCCGATGCACTCGGCGCGACCGCAGCCGCCGTTGTAAAGCTCAGCGCGACGGGAGGAAGCGCGCGCCCCGTCGAGTCGAAGGACCCCGACAACGACAAGGTATAGGCAGTAGCGGGAAGCAGCGGCGCGTTTGGAGTGACGAACGCCAACCTCCCGTTCTCCGCGGGAATTACTTTCGCTTCGACGCTGCCATACGAATTCGACAGAGTTACTGTCTCGGCGCTGATTGTCTCCGCGCGCAGGGGCTTCGAAAAGCGCAAAGCCAGCAAGGCATCGGCCGGAACCCCTGTTGTTCCATCGCTCGGTATCGAGCCGGTCAGTTTGGGATCGAGGGCTTCGGATTGCGCAGCGAGAAGCGCTTCAACTTGTCCTGCTTTGACTTTGTTAAAGCTTCTACGCCCGCTGTCAAACAACTCTCCGGTTACCAGAAGGTTGTCGTCGTTGCCGCTTCCCTGAGACAAAAGCACTTTGCCATCGGGCATCAGCATCGCCGAGTGATTGTACCGATGCGTGTGAAGCTTCAGCCGCGCGACTACTCGCCTCGTTCTGAAGTCCCAAATCTCTGCGGTCTTGAGCGCTTCGCTGTCGCGTGATACACCGCCTGCGATGAGAACGACGCCTTCCGTCAGCAGGGTCGCCGTGTGATAGACGCGAGGAACGATTGCGGATTGCGGATTTGGGATTGCGGATTGGCTTGATAAATCGCCGAGAAGCTCGGAGGTGTTTGCTTCAGGATCAAAGATCTCTGCGGTGTCGACCACGCGGCCGTCGCCGCCGATGCCGCCGAGTATCAGGACTTTTCCATCAGGCAGCATCGTCGCTGTGTGAAACGCGCGGCTGCGCTGGAGCTTGATGTATTCGGCCGATGAGGCAGACGTGCCCGCGTCTTCGATCGTCACCGTGGAGACCGGGCCTTGTAGTTCTAGCCCGCCTGTCTTCAAAAGCCGTCCGCCAGGAAGAGTAGTGACTGTTTGGCCTGGGATTCTCGCATCGGTGTTTGAGCCTTGCGCCGGTCGCTTGCTGAGTAGCTTCGAGACAAATGCGGCGCTCGATCTCGCGCTAGCCGGGTTGTTGGCGCGCAGATCAAAAGGCGCGGCAGAGGCGTGCTGACTCAACGACGGCCTGTGCAATGCGCAAACGACATTGAGCAGCGGACCGTCCACAAGTATCAAACTCAAGGCTAGCGCGACGGTGTACTTAACCCATGTTTTCATCTGTCTCTCCCAAGCTAAGCGATCGCCAATTGAAGCCAAGCACTCTCATTGGGGAAGGGGCTCTTAAGGACTAGTGACATTTATGTTCAAGCTTCCAACCTCCCAATTGGTTGGATCAATGACGATTGTGTAGGTGCCGGTCGCCGGCAATGTTTGGTTTGCTAGATTGAAGTTACCGCCGCCCCAGATCGTGCCGAGCTGCGTTCCATCTGGTTTGAGCAACCTCAACGTCACGGAAGCGACCGTATTGCCGGCCATATGGATGGTAACTACCTGTCCCGAAGTACCCGCGAACGTAAGCGCACCGTTTTGTCCCGGCACAGCAATCGTCACTGGCAGCGAGGAGCCGCCGATCGTTACCGTCCCCGATACATCCGGAGGAACATCGTACAGCGTCAGCGTCGTGCTGCCGGTGGAATTGTTAGATGGGTCTACCTTCACCGTATACGTGCCAGTTGTCGCCAGAGTCTTTACGTCTATGTATCCGGTGCCGGAAGCCAGCGTTGTTCCATCGGGTCTAAGGATGCTCGCGCCAAATGAACCTCCGGTCTGCCTAAAGCTGATTCGCTGTCCAGCCGTTCCACTGAAGGTAATGTACGCATTCTGACCGGGAGTCGTGATCGTCGCGGTCACCGGCGATCCTCCGGGAGTAATGGTTCCGGTGACATCAGTGACGTCGTACAGTCTCACCGACATGCTGCCGACTATAGTGCCTTGCGGGTCTACTACGACTGTGTAATTGCCGGTGGCAGGCAGGGTCTTAGTATCGATAAACGGAGCGGCACTTATTGCGCCACCCACCGAGGCCAACGTCGTGCCATCCGGGTTCTGGATCGAGAGAGTACACAAGGACATCGAGTTGTTTGTTCCCTGTAAGCTCACCTTTTGTCCTGCCGTGCCGCTGAAGGTCAGTCTCGATCGCTGCCCGGGGTAAGTGATCGACGTCGAAACCGGCGGTGAGCTTATCGTGAGAGAGCCGGTGACATCCGCAACGTTATAGAGGGTCAGCGTTGCGTTACCTGTGTGCATATCTATCGGGTTCGCAAGAATTGTATAAGCGCCGGTCGCGGGTAGGGTCATGTTGTCAATGAACGCTCCGTTCGTACTTCCGAGAATACCTCCGTCTGGCTTGAGGATTTGAAGGACCCAGGCCGGAATACTGCCGCTGGAATTGAGGCTGATCTGCTGGCCGGCAGTGCCGTTGAAGGTCACCAGCGCATTTTGCCCAGGCGTGGTAGTTGTCACGCTCACCGGCGTTCCGGCTATGGCAATGGTGTTTGTGACGTCCGACGCCACGTTGTAAAGCGTGAACGTGATAGAGGCAGGCGGATAGTCTGTGCGGTTCAAGATCGTGTATGTTCCAGTCGAAAACAACCTCTCGGGTTCAATGAACAGCCCGCCAATGTATCCACCTTGGGCGACCAGGATTGAGTGGTCCGGATTGTAAACGTTCAAGATCCCGAGGTAGCCGGCGGTGTTCACCTTTATGCTCACCCGTTGTGAAACCGTCCCGTCGAATAGAACTAGCCCGATTTTGCCCGATCCCGTTACCGTGATTGTCTTCGTTTCGCCGAACGTCATCCTTGCGGTGGACTCGACGTTGGCCGGAGTGTGCGGACTCGGAGGGACAATGAAATCAGCGGAACTGACCGCTTTGCCATAAGGTGTCGAGACCGAGATGCGCCCCGACCCGGCCGAGGATGGCACGCTTGTAGCAATGCTGGTGCTCGTAGCCGAAGACGGCGACGTTAGAGTGATGTTTAACGCGACTTTTTCGTTTGAGGGATTGGCATCAAAGTTTGTCCCCGTGATAGTCACTGCCGTACCAGGCAGACCCACTGTCGGCGTGAATCCGGTGATCGTCGGACTACCGACCGCTCCGCCGGTTGATACGCTGAACGAAGCAGGGCTGGTTGCGGAACCGGCCGGCGACGTCACTGCGATAGTCCCGGTGGTCGCGCCTGCCGGTACATCGGTGACGATCAAATTGGTGCTCGACGAAACGACCGTCGCAGAGACCCCGTTGAAAGCGACTGTGTTTTGAGCCGCGGTCGCGCTGAAACCGGCGCCGTATATTGTGACTGATGCTCCAACGGGCCCACTAACCGGATTGAACTGCATTATTGCTATTTGAGCCGGGCCCGGCCGCGAAATCGCCAACAGGTTGCCTACCGCGTCATACGAATACGTCGCCGCGTTTCCGTCCTTGTCGATCACAGAAACGAGGCGCCCTAACTCGTCATAAAGGTAGGTTATTGGAACACCGAGCGAGACATTGAGAGTCGTGGCGTTTCCGTCGCTCACGGAGACTGCTATTTGAGCCGTGCTCTCATATCCCGCGGCCGATGCTTGCACCGAGTATGCTCCGGTGCCAAGGCTTCCGACCGCATAGTCTCCCGTTGTGTTTGTTGTCGCTGTGCCTACAACGGTCGTACCCTGATAGACCTTTACTGCCGCGGCTGCGATAGCGGTCGTCCCGTCAATCATTGTGACTTTTCCGGTGATTGAACCACTCGACGAATTCACCGTTATGTTTACCGCGCTGGACGTTGTAGTTGCGCCGCGATTGTCTGTCGCTTTAGCAGTCAAAGAGTAATTGCCCGCCGCGACACTGCTCCACGTTACCGAATAAGGGCTGGACGTATCCGAGCCTATCGACGTGCTCCCCTGAAAGAACTCAACGCTGGCGATAGTCCCGTCGCTGTCGGATGCATCGGCGCTCACCGTTACAACGGGGACTACGAATACCGCTCCATTTGCTGGAACGGTGATGCTGACCGTTGGAGGTATGTCACAAACTTCGGTCGAGTAGGTGGCGCTCCCCTGTAGGGTCCCTACATTGTTGTTGCCCGACGAATCGCTCGTGGTTTGACCGTCGAACTTCCACAATCCCCTGGTGCCCGTGATCGCCGTCAGGTCTACAGCCGGGACAAAACCTCCAGTGTAGACGACGCCCGCCGTTATCCTCACCTCATCTATCAATCCATTGAACTTGGCTGCCGCGTCGTCGCCGCGAGCGCCGATCTTAACTGTGTTGGTGCCGGTGCCCGGTGCAAATGTCGATGACTTGGATCCCCGTTGTGTCCCGTCGATGTAAACCCGGAGCTGGCTCCCGTCGAACACGCCTGCGACGTGATGCCACGCGCCAGTGCCGACCGCCACGGTGCTCTGGATGTAGTCGAATGAGTTCCCGCCTATAAGAGTGAAGAACTGTAGAGTGCCTCCCGACGCCAGCCTGAGCGCGTAGCCTCCGTTCGTCCCCGACCCATATCGCTCGACAATGCCTTGCTGGCTAGTGGAGTTCGTTTTTATCCACGCCTCCACCGTAATTGGCCCGGTAATATTGAGGCTCGTACTGTTGGGAACGCTCACGTAGGCGTTAGACCCGTTGAGCGACAGCGAGTTTGGCGTCACTGCCGCAGTCCTGAGGCTGTTTGAAACGCTAAGACAAAACAGCCCGCCGGTAAGAACGAGCAACGTTAATGAAAGATGGCGGAACATAAGCGAGGTCTCCCGTGCCTCAAAACAAGGTTAGTCTGACGGGCACACTTATCCAGCCTTCTGTAGACTGAACCTCAACAAAGCGGATCAAGGCCGGTTCATTGACCCATGAGGGTTTGAGCCAAGTTTCTAGAAAAGAACATTGTGAGGATAGCGATCAGAAATAGGAGCGCACGCCTCGGCACCAGGGAGAAACGCACGCTGAGACAAACAATCAAACCTACTTGAACCCTGAGCGCGGGCTAGAGTATCACAAACAGAGTCTGGGTCAAGGAGAAACTCGTCACATACTTTCAGTCACCTCCTTTGCCCCGCAGTGAGGCCGCCTTAGCTTAGTTGCACGCCGGTTTGTGATGGGCCGGTCTGCTTCATATAATGACTCTCAGCCTGAAAGCGTAGGCGCGCTACTATGAAAGAATTCTCCGATCGACTCGCGTCTTCGAAGCGACGCACGAAAACACCCAATCGGGCCGCCCGGTGGATTGTGCTCGCGGTTGCGCTATTCATCCTCAGGGCACCCTTGATCGACGCGCGTCCCGACGGCACCGTCATCACGAGCGGAGCGAGATCTTATTCGGCAAGAGATCAGGTTGGCGGCGGCTTCGATTGCGGCTATGACCCTCGCGGCGCTGAAGACGAAGTTCACGCTCACCGGTTGAACGCGCTCAGATCAAAGGCCAGGCTCTCGGCGCAGGTCGCTGCGGACTCCATAACGGAAACCAGCTTCGGGCCGAGAGCCGAGATCGTAGACGACATCGCGGTTATCGAGGACGACGGAACGATCGTCGTTCCGCCCAACAACTTCAACTTGAAGAAACGCTCGCTGCTCTTTACGCCGGATGGCGCAGGATACCGAATCGAGCGCGCGGACTTCTCGTTCGAGACTGACCGCGGTTCAAAGCTGCGCGACTTCTTAGGCGCCGACGGACAACCCGGCACCGGCAACAACGGATACCGCGAGATGATTCTGTCCGGCGCGCCGTTTCCTTTCTACGGAATCGCCTACGACACGATCTACATCGGGACCAACGGGTACATGACTTTCGGTAAAGGCGACACGAGCGCGCGGGTCTCGGCCTCGTCGCTAGGGAGCGAGATGCCGCGAATCGCACCGCTGTGGGCAGACCTTGATGTGAGCGACAGCGGAAACATCTATTACAACCGGCTCGAGGGCCGCCATCTCATAACCTGGGACGCCGCCCCCGAAGTTGTGTACGGCGGCAAGAGCACCTTCCAGACAGTTCTTTACGATGACGGGCGCATCGCGTTCGTCTACAAGAAGGCTAAGGCGCGGTCGTCGCTGGCTGGGATATCGCCCGGGAGTTCCGGGCTTGATCCGCAGCCAGTCGACTTCACAGACCCACCGGAGGCGGCTGTGTCAGGTCCGTTCTTTGAGACCTTCTCGAAAGAGAAACGGCTCGACTTGCCCGCGTTGACTCGCGCACTCTATCGCTCGCAGCCCGACGAGTTCGACTCGATCTTCATCTGGACGGACTTCTCCTACGACAACGGTCTGGGCGTCGCCCACTCGTTCAACGTTCGAAACGATATCGGCGGCATCGGTCTGAGGATATTCGATCGCGGGTCGCAATACGGCAGTCCGTCCCGGCTCGCTACGGTCATAACCATGGGCGACGAGGGGGACTGGCCTTCGGACCCGCAAGCCCTGACAGCCGGTCTGAACACCGCCGTGTGCATCGTCTGTCACGAGCTGGGTCACCGCTGGCTCGCGTACGTCCGGTTTGAGGCAGGCCACACTACAAAAGACGACTTGCTCGGCCGCGACAATTCGCATTGGAGCTTCCTCGCCGATACGCGGACCAACTCCCAAGGAACCTTTTCATCGTTGATGGAAGGCAACGCATGGCGCGACGGTGGAAGCGGGACGTTCACAACGATCGAGTCCGCCGTGAACCATTTCAGCCCGCTCGATCAATATCTGATGGGTTTGCGCTCCGCTGACGAAGTGGGAGAGATCAGCTACCTTGTGACCGACGAGCAGTTCACACAACTGATCCGCGAGAAGTCGCCGGTCAGCGGCCTCTCCGTGACTGCGGTCCGAAAGACGGCAACAGTCTCGCAGATAGTCGCGAACGAGGGTCCGCGTTTGCCTGACGTATCTACGTCGCCAAAAGAGCTTCGGGTAGCGTTTGTTTTGCTGACCCAACAGGGGGCCGGCGCCTCGGTGATGCAGAAAATCGCGCGATATCGCGACGCGCTCGTCCACTATTTCTCGGCCGCCACCGGGCGGCGCGCCTCGCTTGACGCTTCGCTTGTGCGGTGACGCAACCCATCAAAACAAACAGAGCCCGCAGCTTTCCAGGCTGCGGGCTCTGTTTCATTAGAAGTGATTTGCGCTAGGGCATCAACGCTTCCGCGACAACCGGACTCCTATCCCTTTGAATCGCGGGCTCGTTTCACCCGTCCTACTATTTTTATCTTCACCGGCCGGCGGCCAAACTGGATCGCTTCCTTGTACGTCGGAACGTAAACGTCGATCAGGCGGCCGCGAATTAGTCCGCCCGTATCGAGCACTGTATATGTGCCAGTGTAACGTCCGGCACGCAAATGAACGACGGTCCCGAGCGGCAAGACTCTTGGGTCGGCTGCGATCACCCCGGGGCGCACATGCTCGCCCGAAGCCGTGCGGCCCTTCAAGCAATATGCTGTCGCGTGAAAGTCCAACAACTCGCGGTCCTCAGTTGGAGAAAGGACTCCCTTCGCTGCGTCGACAGTCAGTTGATCCAACGACACCCGCGCCGACTCAAACGGCTCAGGTTCTCCGGCGCGCTTCGATGTTATTGCGTCCTTAGCTTCGGGCAGATCCTTGAAGGCGCCCGGTATTTCCATCGTTTCGACTTCGGGTGATTTGTCCTGTATAGCGGGAGGACCATCGGCCGCCCGCGCCAACTCGACACCGCCACCCACCGCATAAACAACTGCCGCTACCGCCACAATACACAGGACTGAGGAGAAACTCCTGCAGCTAATCCGACTCATTATTACTCCTGATTGTTTATTAAGCACCTGCGCCGCCTAAAGAGCCTTACTTTATGGATCGCAAACCTGTTCTGAAGAGCCAACGGCGCGCTTCCGAATTGCTTTATGAGAAGCGCGAGTATACCAGAGGGATCGATCATCTCTGCCACAGCAGTTTGCGCATTCGGCTGCCCGTTTCGCCTGGCTCCGGCACTAATCGCCACGTCGCAACGGCTTATGCTGATTCTTGCAATTTTCTTGCATGTTCAGCACGTTCCCTAAGTGTTGATAGCCGCGCGTAACCATCCGACACAGCCGACATTCGTCGCGCGCGATTGATCGTTTTTGCGCGGCCGTCCTCAAGAAGAATCACGATCACCGCGGATGAAATCATCTCCTCTTCTCTGCTAGAATCTCGGCACGCAGGAGCTGAAGGGGTGCGCCGAGAGCGGGACTATGCGGGTGACACGTTGAGGTGTTCGGATGAAAATCGAAGTCAACAGGATCGACATCGATTACCGTGATGAAGGCGAAGGGCTTCCAGTCATTTTTATTCATGCGTTCCCGCTCAATCAGACGATGTGGGACGAGCAGATCGCCGCGCTAAGGGGAACTTGCCGCGCAATCACGCTCGACATGCGTGGCTTCGGGCGTTCAGGCTTTGGAAGCAGCGCGAACTCAATCGATGAAATGGCTTCGGACATTCATGGTTTGATGAATGGACTGGGGATCGATCGTGGAGTGCTTGTTGGTCTTTCGATGGGGGGCTACATATCGTTAGCTTTCTATCGGAACTATCCGGGCTGCGTGCAGGCGCTGGTGCTGGCCGACACGCGAGCA
Organism: Candidatus Onstottus arcticum; assembly: GCA_038040485.1. Taxonomy (GTDB): domain Bacteria; phylum Acidobacteriota; class Blastocatellia; order UBA7656; family UBA7656; genus Onstottus_B; species Onstottus_B arcticum. Next base: position 22,563 of record JBBPIE010000024.1, on the reverse strand, counting down.
GGCGCCGACACGCTAGAAGCTCGCGAGCGGCGCATCAAGTCAGCGGAGAAGGCTGAACACGAGGGCTCGGCCGCAATCGCCGACGACATGACGCCACTGCTGTTGGGCCGCTCGAGTCTGGGGAATCGACCTGACTTGATAGCGCGAACGCGAGAGATGATCCAAGCTAACTCGCCGGTTGGGATTGCGGCTGCTCAGCGAGCGATGGCCGCGCGACGCGATTCGACGGACCTGCTAGGGGCGATCAACGTCCCGGTTCTTGTGATTGTCGGCTCGGAAGACACGCTTACACCGCCTGCTGAGGCTGACACTATGAACCGGGCAATACGGGGTTCGCGCCTGCAAGTTATTCAAGACGCCGGTCATTTGTCGAACCTCGAACAGCCGCGTCTCTTTAACAGCGCCCTAAGCGAGTTCATTCAGCCACTCGAACAGCTAGGCTAGCTTGCGCAAGCGGTTCGAATGCGGCATTACATGCTGGACATCGGCCCGGATATTCACGTACAATCCCGTCGCATCTTCGAGACCCTGAGGGCACATCAGCTATCGTTCAGGCTGACAAGCGACTAACTAACGGCGGCCTCGGTCAACCGCACGAGTTAGGACTCAAAGCCGCGAGAACAGCCTTACCAAAGAAAAGACTCAGAGCAGCCAGCCCGACCGCGCACGTGCTGTTCGACCACGCCTAGACAGGAGGAATCTGATGAACAGGACTTTCTTGTTAGCCCTAACCCTGGTGTTTGCTTTCGCCTGCGGTCCTCAACCCGCCCCCAATAGCAACGGAAAGGGAAACTCAAACTCCACTGCAAACGGCAATCGCGGTGACGATGGCATAGCCGCGGAATCAGGTAATAAACTGGTGGTCATTACTGTGGGAACCAAGCCCCCCGACGGTAAGTATTACCTTTCGGTTGCTCCCGACATAGTCACGCTCAGCGTATCGGAAGGGAACCAGATCGAATGGGTCGTAAGCAACCCGTTCCCAGATGTGATCCTTTCAAACATCCAGATAGGCAAGTTCACGTACGTGGGTGGACCGAACCCCAACACCGATCCGTTTGGGAACGGCGGCGGGTTTACCTTCGCCTTCGTTGCCCCGGCGAGTACCGCTCAACAACAGAGTGGCAGGCCGGGGCCAGGGAAAGACAAATACGGCATCTATGACTACATGGTCACCGGCACGGCGACGATAGGCACCGGTGCTCCGATAGCACTGACGATGGACCCGCGGGTTGTCGTTGGCGATTAAGCTGAGCGGATCGCTCGGGTGAACGCGGTCGCTTCGGGCATCAAGCAAAAAGAGCCTTGTACTCCGGTCTTTCCCGCAGCGCCTCCAGGTCGGGATCGCGCTCCGCCTCCGAGCGACTGTAGCCGTGGGCGAGCGCGTTGCCCAGATGTTGCAGCGCTGTGTCGATATCCCCAATAAGTGTGTACACCACGGCTTCTTGATACATAAGCGTCGTGTTGCGCGGCTCAAGCGCGATTGCTCGTTTGATGCCTGCCAGCGCTCCGTCTCGAAGCTGAAGCTTTGCCTGGCAAATCGCCAGCCGCCCTAACAGTTGCGCGTCATCCTGGTTAATACTCAGATGCTCTTTGAGAAGATCGCTCGCGAGTTGAAACTGCTGGTGGGCGTCCTGCTCTCGCCCGACGCGCAAGTAGGCATCGCCGCGATTGCCGTAGTAAAGGTCGTCACGCGGGTTCAGACTAATGGCCGTATTGTAAGCCGCAATCGCTTCGTCGTAGCGGCCAAGATAAAAGTAGGCCGTCCCCTGGTTCGAGTACGACCGGTGGTTCGGATATATCTCGATGGCTCTCCGTTGCATCGCCGCTGCCTCTTCATAGTTGCCAAGATAAATGTACATCGCTCCTAGATTATCGTAGCCAAGATAGTTATCGGGTTGAATCGTGATCATTCGGCGGAATTGCTCGGCCGCGTCGAGGTAACGGCCAAAAGTGTAGTAGCAAGAGCCCAGCCTGCTGTAATTCTCCCAGTATCCGGGACGGAGATGTATGGCCTTCTGAAAGTAATCGATCGCGCGCTCCATTTCTCCTTCCTGAGTGTAGCAACGGCCCAGCCATCTGTGTGCGGCATCGCTCATCGGCTGTAGCTGGATTGCGCACTCGAACTCTTCGATAGCTCGCTCGATCTTGCCCGTACCGTGATAGATAATGCCCAGCGAGATGTGCACCTGCGCCTGGTTGGGGTCGAGCACCAGCGCGGAGTCGCTCGCTGCTATGGCGCGATCAACCCATGTCCCCTCCCGTGTCTCGTCGTACTTGTGCCAGAACGCCTCGCCCAGTCCTGCTTGCGCCAGCGCAAAGTCGCGATCCAGCTTGAGCGCCTCTTCAAACATCTGTATGGCGAAGTCTATGTTCTCTTTCACCTCGCGTCTCTCAAGAAAGGCTCGCCCCTTTGAATAGAACTCAAACGCATCCATGTTTCTCGTAGCAGGGCGCGCAATCTGATCGCGTACCTCGCTCGATATGCTCAGCTTCAAAGCCTCAGCAACGCCCTCACAAACTGCATCTTGCATGCTGAACAAGTCCGCTGCATCCCCGCGGAACTGCTCTCCCCAAATCACGCGGCCAGTCTCAGCATCGGTCAACCGGGCCATTACCCCAATCATTGAGCCCGACCGCATGATCTCGCCCTCGAGCAAGATCGTAGCGCCAAGCTCGTACGCCAGCTCGCGCGCCCCATGTCCGGCAACGCTTACGCGGCCGGCTCCGGCGGCTTTCGATAAGACTGACAGCCCCCCGACCTTCGCCAGGTCGGTCGTGATCGCATGCGCCAGACCGACTCCGAGAAAAGAACTCCCTTCCTCCGCCCCTACAGTTTCAAGCGGCAACACCAAAACAGTTGGCGGTGACTTCGCTCGTGACTGGCCAGACACTGCCTGGGATGTCCAGGCATCCCGGTGAGACGACTGCGCCAATTCCAATGTACGCTCGTCCAACTTCAACCGAAGCGATTCGAGTGCCTGCTTCACTACGTCAAACGACGAGTAGCGCTTGCTCCGATCCTTCTCCAGCAGCCGCCCGACTAATCCGATTATTCCGCGGTTCAATCCTTCCGGAACCTCCCTGATCTCACAGGGCGCCTCTTTCAAGATCGACGCCGCTACTTCAAATGAATTCGCTCCGCTGAACGGCAGCTTCCCGGTGATCATCTCGCACAGTACGATCCCGAACGAGAACAAGTCGGTTCGAAGATCCAGCGGCTGTCCTCGAAGCTGCTCCGGAGACATGTAGGAAAGAGTTCCCATCACGACTCCGGACTCGGTTAGGTTCTCCGCGACGGTCCTGCCTGAGTCATCCGGCATCGAGCGTTCGATTGACTTCGCCAGTCCAAAATCCAACAACTTCACGCGCCCGCGAGCGGTGCGCAGGATGTTCTCAGGCTTAATGTCGCGGTGAATCACGCCCTGTCTGTGCGCCTCCGCCAGCGCGTCGCACATCTGAAGCGAGATATCGAGCACGGCAGCTCCGTCCAGCGCCCGCCCGTTGATCAACTGCCGAAGGCTTTGCCCTTCGACGTACTCCATCACGATGTAGGCGTGCTGGTCGGTCTCTCCGATCTCGTAGACAGTCACAATGTTCGGGTGGTTTATGGAAGAGGCAGCACGCGCTTCACGCACAAATCGCGTCTCTGCGCCAAGCGTTCGATTCCCCTGTTTGGAGATCGTTTTGATTGCGACCGTCCTCAACAGGGCCAGATCCTCGGCTTTGTAGACGACTCCCATGCCGCCCTCGCCGAGCTTCTCGATGATCTTGTACTTGGTAAGCGCGCTTATTGCTTCCATGTGTTACGCGACAGTCATTCTCCGTCGCTCGCAAACGTGCCCAAACCAACTGAGACAACCGGAAGTTGCCGCATGGTTGAACAACTCGATGTCACAGGACTGGCTCCAGCGGCCAGATACGCGACCGGTTGCTGAAATTAGGAAACACGCGAACTCGAAACACATCGTCGTGACCGTCACCCAACAGAAGCCTCATTCATCGGCTGAGGGAGACGAAGCCGGAGCCTGCCGAGCTTGCCCGCATCAAAGCGAGTCAGGTGACAGAATAGCACACCAATGACTCGGGTTGAAGACGGACTATGTTTTGGTCTTAGTCGCTTCTGATCGGAGCCCTCCTGGTTGTCGATAGAGGGGCAATCTGTGGCTTCGTCGCGCACCGCCCCAGCCGTCCGTTTCATGTTTTCTCCCAAACGATTGAGCCGCCGGAGTCCAGTGTGATAAGAATGCAATCGGCGACAGGAACGGGCTCTGAATCACAGCCGTTCAGGATAATGTCTAATCCAACTCGTTCTGACTTTCGTGCGTTCTCCGGCGGAGGTCGGCGAGTGGTCTCAATGTCGCTTGATTGAATTCAGTGATTCCACTGGAGAGCAGATATGCGCGTGACCAGACACGATCTACCTGGCTTGAGTGAATTCGTCAGGCGAGTCATGAAGCTGAAGGGATTGACGCAGAAGGATGTCCAGCGGTTGGCGGGCGGACGGATAACCGATGGCTACGTTGCCAGCATCAACGTCGGAAGGGCCACCAACCTCTCGGTGGAGAAGATAAGAGCCTTGGCTGACGGGCTTGGTGTGGATGCGGATACGCTGTTTCACGTCGCTTGCGGAGCGCCCGATGACCAGCTAAGGAAGACTTACACCGGGAATGCGTTGACGATTTTGGAAACCGTGCAAAAGGCGGTGACCAGTCAAGACGTAGCTGAGATTCTGAATGAAGCAGTGCGAATGTCGCCCGAGCAACGCCGTCTCCTGCTCAAGTCCATGAAAAGCGCGAATGAGTCGAAGTCAAAGCGCAAAACGAAACGGCCTGAAGATTAGGAGTTTGATCCCGTTCGGGCTCGCCCAAAAGGGCGGCGATTCACTTGGGGTCGTCATCAACGCCCTCGTCCGCGATCCTCAACAGCTCCCCGTCGTTCTCGCGACGGCCGGGTTCCGGTTCACGAAAGCTGCGCATACCCGCCGCGAAAGTAGGCCAGCGGTTTTCCATCGGCTACACTCGCCGATTCGACTTCGCCAACGACTATTGTGTGGTCGCCTCCCGGATAAGCCTGGACCACGCGACATTCAAGCGCTGCTAACGAGCCGTCGATCAGCGGTGTACCTTGGGCGCTCTCGCGATAATCCGTGCCGTTGAACCGGTCCTCGTCTTTCGAAGCGAACCGACGCGATGTCAATTCCTGGTCTTCGGAGAGTATGTTCACAGCAAAGTGACCGCCTTCACCCAGACATTCGTGAAGCGACGCGCGCTTGTCGATGCACACAAGCACGAGCGGCGGATCGAGAGAAACCGAAGAAAACGCGCTGACCGTTATTCCGAACGGCTGGCCATCGGTCCCCTTCGCGGTCACTATCGTAACACCGCTCGCGAAGCGTCCCAGCGCGTTCCGGAACTCCTCCTTGCTTACTCCCATTGTCCCTCTGCCCTTCGCCCGGCAGTTGAAACGCCGCGCTTTCAGCCGCCTGCTACTGACCGCTGCTCTTCTTGTATTTGTCTACCAACAGCTGCAATCCGTCCTCTTTCCCTCCGTGACGGTATTTGTAGTAACGCTGGAGGTCCTGCAACGTCGCATCGTGAAGCGGCTGGAGCTGAGGATTGCCCTCCGACATTCCCACCACTCGCGCCCACATCTCTATAACCTTGTCCATCGCGGCCTCGGCCTCCTTGAGCTTGAGGTCCTTGAGCGGGCCCGGCGACTGCTTCTGAAACTCCTGCGCCTTCTGCGTGTATTCTTCGTTCAGTACTCCCGCAAGCGAATAGTAGGTTATCGGGTCATTGGGATTAAGCGCAGCGGCTTTTTCCAGCTTCGCCCTGGCGTCGTCCCTGTTGCCAGAGACCATCGACATAAGGCCCATGCGCTGGTAGAGCTGGGGGAGGATCTTGGTCTGATATTCGGTCCAACGAGTTTCGTCGAGGCTGTCTGGCTTCTTGCCTGATTCGATGATCGCAATCGCCTTTGCTCCGCTCTCCTGCGCCTGTTTCACGTATTTCGGGTTTTGCTGGCTAGCCTGGTAGGAGCCGATCATCGTCAAGCTCGTCAGCGTGACGAGGTCATTCGGATTATTCTGAACCACCTTGGCGCCAAAAGCGAAACCGTCGTCCAGCCGGTTGGCGTTGACATAGGCGTCGACGAGCATTGGATTGATGACCTCTGCATCGGCCGGTCCGGTGAACACGGTCAGCAGGCCCTCGAACAGGCTTATTCGCTTAGCACCATCTTCAACCTTGTTTATCTCGCCGGCCAGCGCACTCAGGACCTGGCCGCGCAAACTGCTCTTGGGATACTTCTTAACAAACTCTCCGACGGCTAGAATCTTGGCCGCCGGGTCCGGAGCGGCGTTGATCTTGGCAACCGCCTTTGTCTCGCCATCGCTGACCTGCGCGGGTTTGTCCTTGGCCTGACCTGCCTCGAAGGCCGCGCAACACGGCGCCGCTAAAACCACGATGGTGAAAATGGCTGCAATAACGGCGCACAGCCCCGCCGCTCGACGTAATAGTGCCATCATTTGCCGACCTCGTTCTTCCTAAAGGATTTGTGATTGTGTTGTAAGCTCTTAGCCCAACGTTCGCATTGTGCTGGATGGGCGCTCCGATTGGCAAGCCAGCCTCCGTGCCCGCGGGCAACGGTGGGATCGATAGACCTTCGCCAAACATCGGGCAACGCACAGACCCGGGAAGGAGTCTCAGCCTTCGGCCGGCGAAGCGCGAGTCTTGAATCGGTGAGAGCTCGCGATTAGAATTCCAAGAGAGTCGCCACCCGAGTAATTGACAAGCAAGGGAGAGCCGATATGAGCACCACAATCCGACGAGCCGCAACCGCATCAGTCCTTATTCTCGCCGCCGCCCTGTCCGCATTCGCGCAGGACTGGGACCGGGCTGTTTCGCTCTTCAATCAGAAACAGTACCGTCAGGCCATTCGCGAGTTCCACGCCTTGCTCAAGGCCAATCCGGACGCCTGGAAGTCGTGGTACTACATCGGCGCGAGCCACTATCAGCTTCAAAGCTATGAGGACTCGATCGACGCATCTCAGAACTACATCAAAGCGGCCGACAAAGACGAGAAGGTACAGCAGGCAGGTTCCTTCTTTGTGGGAATGTCTAACTATCAGATTAAGCAGTACGACAAGGCCATACCCGCGTTGGCCCGCTACATCGCGCTCTCGGACAAGACCCAACAGAAGGTTGAGCCGACCGCGCGCGCAGCTCTTGGCCGCTGCTATATCTTCACCAATCGTTTTAGCGAAGCCATTCCCGTGCTGACCACCTCGGCTGCCGAGATGAAGACCAACGCGAACAACTATTACTACATCGGCTTAGCTCAACGTAAGCTCGGCCGCGACGATCAGGCAATCACCGCGCTAAATCAGTCGCTGGCGATCGATCCCAAAGACCCCGACACGCTGGCTCTTCTCACCAGCATCTACTTCTCGCAGTTGAAGCAAAACCCGGCCGCAGTAAAACAACTTATCTCGGTAGGCGAGCGGTTGATCGCCGTTCGCAACGACGAATACGCGTGGGGAGTGCTTGGACAGGCTTACCTGATCGACAAGCAGTACGGGAAAGCGGCGCCACTGCTGGACAAGTTCGCGCGGGCGCACGCGGATTCGAGCGGCGCGTGGTACAACCTGGGGCTTGCGCACTCGCAATCTTCAAACTGGAAACTTGCCGCGGAAGCGCTGGAACAAGCGGTTAAGCTCGCGCCTACCGGACTTGCTGCGTTGCTGGAATTGGGGTTTGTGTACGAGAGCGACAAACAGTATGACAAGGCGATGAGCGCATACGAGCGGGCTTACGAAGCTTCGGGGCGCAAGGACGAGACGGCCAGGGCCGGGGTCAATCGGGTCAAGCAAACAAAACCTTAGCGACAGTGATGCGTGATCCGTAGTGCGTGATGCGTGATCTGTAATGCGTGATCCGTAATGATGCGTGATCCGTAATGCGTGATCCGTAATGCGTGATCCGTAATGCGTGATCCGTGAGTCTCGAAGCCAGTCTTCGCTCTTATATCACGCTTCACGGATCACGCATCACTCCTCGCGCTTCACGGATCGCGCATCACTCCTCACTCTTCCACTTCTCCTTCAGCGCTCACACGGCTAACTCTCCCCAGGCCTTCGAACGCGATCGCCATCATCTCTATCTCGCAGCTCTCACCCGCGCCAAGCCTCAATGCCTCGCCGCGCTTCACCGCTCGAGAGAGAATCGGCAAGCTCGTGCTCGGCTCGAGAGCGATGTTGTATGTGCCGCTCCACCACGGATAATCACGCCCACCGCGATAGACCTGCCAGTACCATAGCCGCTTGAACACATCGACAGGATATCGCAACGCGAACCCGACCCTCGTTGATGGGTTCGTGACCGCGAACCAACCCTCCCGCATACCGCTCAGAAAAACCATGTCACTCGCTGCCGCTCCGGGTCCCGCTATCCGAGACAGATCGACTTGCTTGCCATCCACGCCTTCAGCCAACGGCCACCGGGCGTTCTGGCCTGCCTTCAGCCGGGAAGCCGGAGGCATGTGTTCAGCAAGGGTGACGATGGAGCAGTCGGGCACGTCAACTCGACAGCCTTCCTCAAGAAACGGCCAACCCAGCGCCGGGTGGTGACCCCACGTGAAGTCTACCGGCTGGCCGCCCTCGTTGATGACTCGCTCGCTTATCCGGAGCACGGCTTCACCGCGCCTGAGCCCGACGGTTTTGATAAGTTGGAACGGAGTCCGCACAGTGCGAACTTCAAACCGGACCTCGATTGCATCAGGCTCGTCTTTGGTGATCGAGTAACGCCACGGGAGCAGGAGCACTTCTCCGTGCTGGCCGATCTCAGCACCTTGATGAACGGAAAGATCACCGCAGTTGGGAAACATCTCCTGCCATCCACCCTCGTAGTAGTCAGCATGAAGACCTGCGGCGCGCGGGCTCGATGGCAGGAAGTGAGAACGCTCGCGAAGGCCAACACGGCTTCGCCACATGAAATCGACGTCGCGCGGCTTGTAGAGAAACTCGAAGATATCCGTGCCCTTGTCAGCGATGATTGTGACACGAAGCTTCTCGTTCTCGAGCGCAACGCACCGGTAGCCCTCAAGCACGAACTCCGTGATGCGGCAGCCGTAGTTGCGGTTGTGATGATAGGTCTGATAGCTCATCTTCGTCTGCGCTGGCGCGCAGTAGACTATCACGCGCGCCGATTCATCCGGTAGGGAAGGGCACGCGTCAGCTTTTCGCGCATACCCATCTCGTCAGAGGTGGGTCCGTGATGCTCCAGCCTACAGGGCGCGCCGCCGCCCCTCGGACTACTGCATACCCACCTCGTGAGAGGTGGGTCCATGATGCTACGGCCTACGATCTGCGATGGCGCGGATCAGACAGGCACGCCCGCAAAGGCTAGAGCATCAATAACCCACCTCTCACGAGGTGGGTATGCGCGGCCGAACCATTCGTTTGTAGGCTTCACCATCACAGACCCCACCTCTGACGAGGTGGGTATGCGCGACATTCTGACGCGCACCCGGTAGGCAAGGCGCAATGATTGTCGGACGTTGGACTCGAAAGTAAGAATTGAAGTTCCGGGCCCAGTCGTCGAGCCGAACAAGGACAACCAAGTTGGCCTTCAACCAATGTCTCAGTTGAATCGACCGTCCGCGCTGTGCGAGACTGCGGCAGGAGCGCGATTGTATGACCTCGAAGAAAAGAGCGGTTGTGCTCTTGAGCGGCGGGCTGGACTCGGCTACCGCTCTCGCCATTGCGTTAGCCGAAGGCTTCGAGGTATATGCGATGTCATTTCAGTACGGCCAGCGCCACTCGGTGGAACTCGCGAGCGCTCGTCAACTCGCTGAAGCTTATGCGGTCGAGGATCATCTGGTCGTTGATATCGACCTGCGAGCCATCGGCGGGTCGGCGCTTACTGACCACATCGACGTTCCAAAGCGGCGTTCAAACCTCGAGATGTCCTCCGGCATACCGGTTACATACGTGCCCGCCCGCAACACCATCTTTTTGTCGCTTGCACTGGGCTGGGCGGAGAGGCTTTCCGCGCAGGACATCTTCATTGGAGTCAACGCGCTCGACTACTCCGGATATCCGGACTGCCGGCCCGAGTATGTCGAAGCGTTCGAGCACATGGCGAACCTCGCAACCAAGGCAGGCGCTGAAGGCCGAATGCGGCTCAAGATCAACACGCCGCTGATCGCGATGACCAAGGCGGAGATAATAAAGACCGGGCTCAAACTCGGCGTGGATTACTCGCTCACGCACAGTTGTTACGACCCGACTTCAGAAGGCCTCGCGTGCGGGCGTTGCGATAGCTGCCTGCTGCGGCTCAAAGGCTTTGCAGAAGCCGGCGTTCGCGATCCGCTGAGCTACGCCGCCCGTTGATCTTTGGCTTGGTTCTCCGGCTCGTCATGTTTGACCGAAGTCACTTGCCTTCGGCCGCCGGCTTCTCGCCCCAGATCCACTGGCTGAACCACTCGTAGTTCTGCTCCATCACCGCGCGTTGCTGCTTTGGCTTGTCTATGCCGTGACCAAACCCTTTGTAAACGATCATCTTCACGGGAACGCCTCGATCTTCGAGCGCCTGTCTCAGTTCATACGCATTCGGGATGGGCACTCGACGGTCCAGCTCGCCGTGCTGAATCAAGGTCGGAGTCCGCGCGCTCTTCACGTAAGAGATCGGCGACGTCTTCCTGTAGATTTCCGGGTCGTCCCACGGAGTTGCTTTCAAGTATTGTCGTGTGAACGGCGCAATGTCCGTGTTGACGTAATAAGTCATCCAGTCCGAAATGCCCGCGCCGACCGAGACCGCCTTGAAGCGGTCGCTCATACACGTGATAAACGCAGAGATGTAACCGCCCTGACTCCATCCCATTGCGCCCACCCGCTCGCGGTCGACGATGCCCCTCGCGATAAGATGATCAACGCCTGAAATCACGTCCCAGTAGTCGCCGACGCCCAGGTTCCGAACGTTCAACGAGCGAAACTTCTCGCCGTAACCAGCGGACCCTCTGTAGTTGGGCCGGAGTATCAGCGCGCCCTTCGCCGCAAACATCTCGAGCGGGTACGTGCGATCAGCCCGAAGCACCGGCGTGTCGATCCCGGTCGGACCTCCGTGAATCACGACCAGCAGCGGATACTTTTTCGAAGGATCAAATCCCGGAGGCTTGATCAGAACTCCTTCTATCGCCTCGCCGTCCGTCGATTTCCACGAGATGACCTCGCGAGTCGAGAGGCGATAGACCTTCAACTGTTCGCTCATTGCGGTAAGCCGCTTGGGCGCGAATGGCCTCGCCGCGGACACCTGAACCTCGGGGTATTCATCCGGGCCTGCGCCAACAAACGCGACCTGCTTGAAGTCGTTTGTGAAAGAAAACTGCGATGCGCTGAAGCCTGAGGGTCCGCTGACTTGCGCGATTGCCTTTGTCGACGGATCCAAGCGAAACAGGTGCGCGGAAGTTCGCTGCAACCCACTGAAGAGAATCCCGTCGCGCGACCACGCCAAAAGCGCGGGCTGTTCATCGAAGCCTTCGGTCAGCACTCGCGGTGAGCCGCCACCGGCATTCACTACGGCGATGTATGAGTTGGTGTAAAAGAAGAACTCGCGCGCGTTTGACGTTTGATACGCGACCTCGCGCCCGTCAGGCGACCAAACCGGATTCGTGTCCGGGCCTTGCGAGCTGATGATCTTCTTCACGTTCTTATCGGCAACGCTAAGGACATAGATATCGGCCGTACCGGAAGAGCTGATATCAGGGTCTGTTGTCGCGCTAAAGGCAATTCGCGACAAGTCGGGGGACCAATCAAACCCACCGACGCTAAATCCGGCGCCTTCTGTGAGGCGCGCGGGTTCCGCCTTCTTCTCTTTGACGTCGGTCGGGATGTCGATCATCCAGAGGTGCGTGTAGGTGTAGTCTGCCTTCACGACTTCGAACTCCCCGTACTTCTCCTTCCGTTCTTTGCGCGGCTTGCTCTCAGGGTCGGAGGCTGAAAACGCGATCCGGCGACCGTCCGGCGACCAATCGAACCCGCTCACCCCGGTCTCGAGACTGGTCAACTGAGTCGCTTCGCCGCCCGCCGGCGCAATCAAGTAGAGCTGCCGCTTGCCGTCGCGGTCTGATATGAACGCTATCCGCTTCGAGTCAGGCGACCACCGCGGCGCACTGCTGGACTTCTTGGCGTTAGTCAGTTGATATCGCTCGCCTGTCGCAACCACCACTATCCAGATCTCTGTCTCGAAGGCGTTGTCTTCCCAGTTCGCTTCCTGCACCGAATACGCGACGTAGCGGCCGTCGGGTGAGATTCGCGGCGCAGCGGCGCTCTTGAGACTGAGGGACTGCTCGACTGTAGGAGTCTGGCCGGCCGCGTCGAACGCGCACAAGGTAACGGCAAGCACGAGTAGAGCGAAGTATGTTGCTTTCTTCACGATGATCACCTCGACTGACGAAAAGTCACGGCTGGGCGCTGTGTGGGCACAGACTGCACCCTCGCACGCTGAAGTTTATTCGAATGGCGGATTACCAGTAAAGGAAGGCGCGGCTCTCAAGCTCGGTTTCAGTCGAGCATGTCGAGAGCTTCTTGAATCTCGCTCAGAGCCCGCTGGTCCTTAGCGGCGGAAGCAGCTTCAAGTCCGCGCTGGTAAACCGCGCGGGCCTCTTCCACCTCGCCCAAACGTGAAAGGATTCGGCCCAGATGATAATAGGCCGCGACATAGCCCGGATCTCTAGCGATGACTTCTCGAAGCTCGCCCGCAGCGTTTACCCGGCTATCAGCCTTATCGAGTTCGAGAGCGAGCGCGTATCGAGAGAACGAATCATTCGGGTCGGCGGCCACAAACTCTTCCAGAGTCTCTCGTCGCGTTCTCATAGTAGGGCCCATTCACGAGGAGAGCGCACAGTCTGGCGAAGACTGAGACTTCCGCAGACTGTGCGCTCACTATCTATCGGGACTTGCGCTATTCGACGGCGTTTTCAGGCTGAGTCTCGACTTCGGCCGACGCGTCAACCGGTTCGGCCGTCGTGGGCCGAGCCTTGGCCGAAGCCGCGGCAGCCGCAGCTACTTCGCCTCTCGTGTCTCGCTCGCGAATACGCGCAGCCTTGCCTCGCAGCTTGCGCAGGTAGTAAAGCTTCGCTCGGCGAACTCTGCCGTGGCGCACGACGTCGATGCGGTCAATCACACTCGCGTGCAGCGGAAAGATTCGCTCGACGCCGACACCGAAGCTCGTCTTGCGCACCGTGATGGACTCGCGTACTCCCGAGTGTTTGCGAGCAATCACTACTCCCTCGAATGCCTGTATCCGTTCCTTATCGCCTTCCTTGATTCGGACGTGAACCCGAACCGTGTCGCCCGGCTGGAACTTCGGAATATCACCCCGAAGCTGGCGATTCTCAACCCCTTCTATCACGTTATTCATGGCTTACCTCTTCGTTTCCAATCTCTCTTAGCACGCTTTCCATCGCTTGCCGTTCCTCATCCGAAAGGTTACGGCGGTCAATCAAGTCAGGCCTGCTGCGCAAGGTCTTTTCAATGGCCTTTCGACGACGCCAGATCTCGATCTCCGCGTGGTTGCCGCTGAGCAGCACATCCGGCGCTCGCATTCCTCGATACTCGGGCGGCCTTGTATACTGCGGATGGTCAAGCAGCCCTGTGGAGAACGACTCGCGCACCGCTGATTCGCCGCAGCCGAGCGCTCCTGGAATCAGCCTCGTGACCGCGTCGATCACAACCATCGCAGGAATCTCTCCGCCCGAGAGCACATAGTCACCGATCGAAACTTCGTCGCTTATCAGGTGCTCGACGACTCGTTCGTCGACTCCCTCATACCGCCCGCAAATCAAAACCACTGACGCCTCACGCGCAAACTCCTCGGCGGCTTGCTGGTCAAACAATCTCCCCTGAGGCGAAAGCAAAACAGTTCTCGCCTCCGGAGCGACCGCTGTCACCGCTTCGACCGCGAGAAAAAGCGGCTCGGGTTTCATTACCATTCCCGCGCCCCCGCCGAACGGCCGATCATCGACCTGCCTGTGCCGATCATGCGTGTAGTCGCGCAAATCGTGAATGCGTATGTCGATGAGGCCCGACTCAACCGCGCGCCTGACTATTCCAAACTCAAAGACCCCGCGGAAAATCTCCGGGAAAATCGTTATTACTTCAAACCGCATTTCTAAAGATCTTACAGATCCAACAACCCTTCGGGAGGGTCGATCGTGATCCGCCTGGCCCTCACATCAACTTCGGTGCAAATTGCATCAGCAAAAGGGACGAGGTGCTCGCGTCCGCATTCGCCTTCGATCACCAGCAAATCAGTCCCTCCGGTTCGCATGAGCCGCGTGACTCGCCCGACTTCGCGCCCGGTGACCGTAACGACCGCCGAACCTACCAGACCACGCTCATAGTATTGATCGTCATCGAGGGGGAGCTCATCCCCTTCGGGAACTACGAGGCACCCGCCAACCAGAGTTCCTGCCAACGTCATAGTGTCGTAGCCTCGGAACTTCACAATCACCCGGTGCTGGTGGAACCAGTGATCCTCGATCGCGAGCGCGAGGCGTGCGCCATCAGGCATCCGAACACTTACGCTATTCAGCGTGGCAAATCGGGCTGGAAAGTCTGTCTCGATACTGCACGCGACTTCCCCGCGAATACCGCGAGCCTTAACGATCCGCGCGATGACAATGTCATCGCCGCCGCGTTCGAATGTACTCGTTGTGGTCACTACTCCAGAATCTCGAGCACGAATCGTTTCTTCATTTTCATTCCGGCTGCGCGCAAGAGCGTGCGCATCGCCCGAGCCGTACGCCCCTGCTTTCCGATCACTTTGCCAAGGTCCTGAGGAGCGACCCTTAACTCGAGCACGGTTGTCGCTTCCCCATCAATCTCGTTGACCGCAACCTCATCGGGAGAATCGACGAGGACCTTTGCGATGGTCTCAACGACCTCCTTCAGGGAACCTTCGCTCATACGTCGCCTCCTTCAGCGTCGGGTTGGAAGGAAGGACGCGCGGTGCGGCCGAGGGTTCGACCCTCTCCGGGATGCGGCGCCCGCCTGACACTTGCTCACGCATTCGCTTCCGCGACTACGGGTTCTACCTTACGCCTAATAAGGCTCCGCACTGTGTCAGAGGGCTGCGCTCCGCGCTCTATCCAGTAATCCACCCGCTCCCGGTCGATCTTGACCTCGGCCGGAGTTCGGCAAGGATCATAGTAACCAAGATTTTCGACGAAGCGGCCGTCCCGCTTCGAACGCGACTCGGTGACTATTATTCTATAAAAGGGCTTTTTCTTCGCGCCCCTTCTCGTTAACCTGATCGACAGCAAAATGCACCTCCATTGATCGCTTACCAAGATCACCCTGGCCTAAGCCATCCTCGCTGAACTCGATTCTACTAACCCAACTCGATTGCTTTTCGACGTTCGGATCGTTTAAACACCAGCCCGATCTTTGGCCCAAATCGGGCTTCACCGTTTCTTCTTCTTCCTGCGTTTGGTGGCCTTGCGGCGATTCCCCGATCCGAAGCCCGGCATCGCACCGCCCATCATACCGCTCGCCATTCGCCCTCCGAGCCCGCCAAGCATGCCGCCCAGCCCCCCGGAAGTCATGGCACGCATCATCTTTCGCATCTCGACATACTCGTTGATCATCTGATTCACATCCTGCACAGCGGTACCGCTGCCACGAGCGATCCGCTTGCGCCGCGAGGCATTGAGGAGCGAATGATCACGGCGCTCCGCCTGGGTCATCGAGTTGATGATCGCCTCGGTGAGCTTGAGTTTGCCTTCCATCTCTGCAGTCTGCTCTTGCGTCACCCTAAGCCCTCCGAGCAGATTCGACGGCAACATATCCAGCAATTTGTCGAGCGATCCGAGCCGCTTCATCTGTCGAAGCTGGTCGCGAAAGTCCTCCAGCGAGAACTTGTCGCGCGCGAGCTTCTGCTGCAACTCGAGCGCCTTCTCCTGATCGACTTCGGACTGAACCTTCTCGATGAGCGACAGCACATCGCCCATGCCTAAAATGCGTTGCGCAATGCGGTCCGGGTAAAAGGGCTCGATAGCGTCGTATTTCTCGCCGACTCCGAGAAACTTGATTGGCTGCCCGGTCACTTCTTTGATGGAAAGCGCTGCGCCACCCCTCGAGTCGCCTTCCATCTTGGTTAAGATTACGCCGGTCAATCCTACCCGCTCGTGAAACTGCTGAGCCGAGCGCACCGCGTCCTGACCGGTCATCGCATCCGCAATGAAGAGAATCTCGGTAGGACTCGTCTCCTTTTTGATCTGCTCGAGCTCGGCCATCAACTCGTCATCGACATGCAGACGTCCTGCGGTGTCTATCAGCAGCGTGTCGTGCCCGGTAAGCTGGCACTCGCGCATGGCTTGCCGACACAGCTCGATTGGATCGTTTGACTCGGGCGATTCAAAGACCGCGTGGCCGATTGCGTTACCTATTATTGAGAGCTGTTGTCTGGCGGCCGGCCGGTACACATCGACCGACAGCATCAACGGGCGGCGCTTTTGCGACTCAGCCAACAGGCGGGCGAGCTTCCCCGTTGTCGTCGTCTTTCCCGAGCCTTGAAGCCCGACGATCATGACGACATTGGGAATCCGCTTCGTAAACAACAATTGGGTGGACGTGCCGCCCAGCATTTCAACCATTTCGTCGTAAACAACCTTGACCACCTGCTGAGCCGGCGAAAGCGAACCCAGTACCTCCTGGCCAACAGCCTTCTCTCTCACTCGATCAACAAAGGACTTTACGACCTTGAAATTGACGTCTGCCTCCAGCAGCGCGATACGAATCTCACGCATCGCCGCATCGATGTGAGCCTCGGTCACCCGCCCCTGGCCCCGCAGGTCCTTCAGGACCTTCATTAGTTTGTCTGAGAGTGATTCAAACATGTCACTATCGCCCTGCCAAACGGAAACAATAAACCTATCTGCCGAGCGAGGATATGTCAAGCTTGGCGAATCTCGGAAGACCGTCTTGATTCGAATGTCTTCTCCGCGTAACGTCTGCGCCACGTTAGTGCGAAACTCTGCTAACGGCAGAGTTCGCCGCAGCGCAGAGACAACGCTCCAATTCGTAGTTAGGACTCAACCGGATCTCATCAATACCCTCCTCTTTCCCTACGCGGCCTGTGGTCCTCTCACGCATGAAAAAGGAGGGCCACTCGCGTGACCCTCCTGTCCTGGGGTTAACAGGTGAGGCTTCCCTCACCTTATCAACCGTTACCCTAGTTCGTTGGACACGTCGCTGTGCACAGTAGCGTTGCCGACGGTTGCCCTCCCGGATTCGTTATCACGATACTCGCAGCTCCGTTGAGCTTGCTGCAGATCTGCTTCTTCAACCGTACCCGCGTGAACCTGTCCGTGCTTCCCGTCTCCAGATCCTTGAACTGGATCTTCTTCGGGACTTGCCCGTTTATCGTCACTCCTGCGTTCAGCTTGATGTTACTTCCAAACACATCCAGTCTGAACCCTCCGGATACGTCATCCCTGCTCAGTGCGCATCGCGTTAGCACCGCGATGTCTGATCCAGGCGTCGGTCCTGGCGTCGTTGACGTGCTGCACGTGAACGTTACCTGTATCCCTTGCTCGTTGCCTGTGGTGCACGGCGTCGGTGACCCTGCCGGCAATGCCAACAGGTTCCGACTGATTCCACCAGGCCCTTGCACGAAGATCAAGAACGTCCTCCCTGCATTCGCACTCGTGAAGTTGAAGAACGCATCTATCAGGAACGGACTCAGTACCGTGAAGGGCGCCGCGTCGATCCGCCTCGCCGGGTCTGCACGATCTATCGCAAACACCGACGTCACGCTCGGCACTCCGTTGATTATGAAACACGCTCCCGATATCAACAGGTCTTGCAGTACCGAACAGCTACCGCTCGACGGTGTTACCGATAGCACCACCGGCGCTCTCGTCCCTAACGCCAACGAGCACGTGAACGTCCTTGTGAACGGCCCAAACGCGTTGTTGTCTCCTGACGAGAACGTCGTCGTCACCAACACCGTGCCTGCCCCTCCGCAGCACGCCGCCGGGAACCCGCTCGTCGAGCCGGGGTTCGGGGGGCTCGTCGGGGTCGGTCCAAACGACGCCGATACCGGGATCGTCGCCCTTATCAGGTTGCAGTTGATCGGTCCGTTCGGCAGTCCCGTCGGCCCTAGTCCAGTCGTCGCCAGCACCACCGTCGTCTCCGCTATCCCGTCTCCGTTTGTGTCGCAACTCAACGTCGCGGCCGTCGTTACCGTCTTTCCTGGCCTCTGCAGCGGTACTCCTGTCTCAGCTTCGAAGCCCTGACAGATGATCGTCACTTCGTTCGGGAAGAATCCGCAGCCCACCAACTGCAATGGCACTGCGCACAACGTATCCACCAGATCCGTTCCCGAACCCGGCGTCGTCACAAACGGTCCCGCCACCACTGTCTGACATATCGGGTTGGCTGGCGGTGCGCACCCGATTCCCCGGAACCCTACCTTCCCTCGGTTGAAGTCGTGCTGTCTTGACGAGGTGCACAACGCCGGATCGTTGCCTTCAAATCTCAGATCGAAGTCCGCTGTCGCAAACACCTGCTCGCCTCCTGCTCCTGTCCTTGCCAGCAGTCCTTCGTTGAACAACTCGAAGATCGTCGGCTCCGTCCCTTCTCCTATCAGACAGTTGCATCCAATCGCCGCCGTCTGGTTCCCTATCAACAGCCCAAACGTCGTCTCTGCGTTTAGCGCTGCTATCGACAGGTTCGTCTCGCACAACCCTGGCGGGTTCAATCCGTCCAGACCACCTATCGAGTACCCCACGATCACCGGTGAATCTTCTGTCCCGATTAAATCCATTCGGCAGTACTCGAACAGGAATATCCCGCTCCCTGACGGCCGCGGCGAACACCCCACAATCACTCCTGTGTTCAACTCCCGCGTGAACCTCAGGTCCGTCGGCCCTTCCGCCCAATCAAAGGGTACCGAGTTATTCCCGATCGGGTTCGCCGGATTTAGCAATTGCGAGTTGTTCTCATCTGACGATGTCGGACTCGCCGTCACTGTTCCGGTGCCGTCGTCGTAGAGCGTCACTGCAAACGTGTTGGAGAATCCACCACCATCTCCTGTACAGACCTCGTTGCCGAACTCCGGTACGTTGATCCATCTCACCTTGAACGCATTGATATTCGCAAACCCAAGCGCCTGGACCGGGAAGTCCCTAAGATCCACGAGACGCGCCGAAGGATTAAGGTCTGCCCACGCTGGCGCTATCTTCGGCGGCCCTTCGCGGAAGTTTGGCACGTTCGGCGGGTCGGTTCCTACGCCCCCGCTTATGTCTCCAACTCCGAACGTAATGTTCCCGTTCGAATTCAGGAAGAACGCGTTCCACGTGCATCCCGCTGTTCCTACTGGGCCTCCAAACACAAACTCGAAGCCGCCTGAGAGCGCACCCGCTAACGGCGGCGTTCCGGCGCCATCGTTGTCATCGCCTCGGAACGGCGTCTGCTGATCGTCTCCGCCAGCCACCTGATGGCCAGGATCCAAGTTCTCGAAGATGATCGGTCCGTCGGTGTCATCATCTCCCTGCATGGTCTTGGTGACCCCTAGCAATACGCCCGGGCCCATTGCGTTGGGCGCCAATCGCCAGGCATATCTCAGATGCCCGATAGCCAACCCCGCCAAGCCTCCCGGCGTCAGCGTCACTTGATCCAATGGCGACTGATAGAAAATGTGATCGAATCTATCAGAGTCTCCGTCACCCACGTTTCCACCGCTAGCCGGCGGATTGGGCAACGCATCACCTCGCAAATCCACGAAGTCCGCTCTGCGATCCATCGGACACATATCCTCAAAGCACAGCACCTCGCCCAACAGTGCCGATGGGTTCGTTCCTATCCCAGCGGGCGTGCCGCCCGAAATGACAAACACGGTCCCTTCCTGACTGACCGCCAGACCTGAATGCATCGTGTAGTCGATCTGGAAAGCTAGCCGTAGCAGCGTTGATGGCGTCCCTGGAACTATCGCCGTTCCAGCCGGAGGTGGCGCCAGATCAGGTCCATCGCCTTCCGCGAAGATCCGGAAGTTATTGACTCCTACGGTTCGCGCCGCACTCACTGTCGGCCCGTCCGAGAATCCGTCCGCTACCGGAAGGATGCCGCCCAAATTTCTATCTATGCTGCCAGTCGCCTCTCCAGAACACACGTCAAACGCTCCGGAGCAATCCGCAAAGCTGATGATCATCGACGGCGTCCCTGCCGGGAATGCCGCCGGGGCCGCAAACCGGCCTTCGGTCAATTGCGTGAACCCGTCATCAGCCGATCTGAACGACCGCGACACCGCCGCGTACACCACGTTGCAGGGCCCCGTCGCGATGCTCACTATGTCTCCAAACAACGGCGTAATCGTTCCAGCCGCTCCAGGACTTCCGCTCGAGTAGTTCGTCAGTCTCACACTCGCGCTCGAAAGCGGCGTCACCGACGTCAACCCGACAGTCGGCACGCTCGGCACCACGCGCGTGCTCCGAAGCGAGCAACCCGTTACCGGCACGTGGGGTATCGGAGCCGCCTTGAAGATCGCACCGCCCGTGAACTGAATCAGGTCTACCAGGTGGAAATACAGGCTCCCGTCATCGTCTACCGCTACGCCCGCTACGTTGCCTACTTGGGCGCTGAAGATCTGGAGCCTCGCCGTTGCCGATGCTGGGGTCATTGCTCCCGCTCCAACCCCATCCACAAATGCAAATGCGAAGATCCTTGTCCGGATCGGCTGTCCCGCCGCGTTCGACGCGCACCCTTCCGAATCAAAGATCGAAACGTATACGACTTCTCCGATGGTGCCGCATAGCGCTAGCCCAAAGTCCGCCAGGTCCGCGACCGGCTGCACCGCTATTCCCGTCACCGTCACCTGGTCGTCTACGCACCCTATACCGGTTATCTGTGAGAATCCGCCGCTACCCAGGGGCGAGTTCACCAGCGCTGGTATGTTTATCTGTCGTAGCGAGTCCACGCTCCCATTTGGCGAGCCAGCATTGGATCCCGGGTTCGAGTCCGTCCCTACCCACAGATTCCCCAATGAGTCGCCGTAGTAGTACACGTTCTCGTTGAATCCGTTTGCAACCGTGTGT
Source organism: Candidatus Onstottus arcticum (assembly GCA_038040485.1). GTDB lineage: Bacteria > Acidobacteriota > Blastocatellia > UBA7656 > UBA7656 > Onstottus_B > Onstottus_B arcticum. The sequence goes on along the minus strand of JBBPIE010000024.1, from coordinate 1,467 downwards.
TCTGATATTGCCGTTCTGGTCAGCGATGCATCGATATCCGCTTCCACAAACGAAAAATCGTCGACCTTCTGGCTATGGTCAGCATTGCAGTCCTCTCGACCATCCCAGTCTGCAATCAAGCCAACCTCAGAAAACTGGTTGTCTCGGCCTCCCACTGTCGTCAGGATTGCCGCCGACAGCGCCGATCGCGAATTCAATACGTTCGTCAGCCCCACCAACGGCGGACCTACTTCCGCATCCGCAGTCACGGTACCCGACGTCGTCTTGCCAAGAATCTTGCGGTCGGCGAGCTTTTGCGATACTTCCATCGCGCTGACGCCCTTTGGCAGACGACTGATTCCTAGGGCTTTCAATGTCTCGGGGCTGATCTTTCCGTCCGCCCCCTGGCTCTGCCCTACGCTCTCTTCCACAGCAACCTGTTGCTGCGCTGTCATCGGCGCCTTCGCTACCGCGGTACTGGCTTTCGGCGCTGCCACACCCTTCGCGCCTGTAACCGTACTCGCCGCCCGAGCACCGATCAGCGGAACCACCAGCGCGGCTACCGCCAGCACCAGCACCCCCATCATCACCGCTCTTTTCGTCTTCATTATCTTTCTCTCCCTCTCCATAAAGATTCTCGGAATTGTCGCCAAAACCCGCTTACATCCGGTTGCTGCTCCAGGCGTTCAACTTACCCCTGAAACGCCTTAAGAGCTTGAATCAACTGCTTGATGACTTAAACGACCCGCTCATCGCATCACGCTTCCTGCGATCCAAAGGCTCAGCGAGTCGCTTTGAAACTTACCACAAACCGAGAGCTTAGGGACTTGGCAAGGCAATCATCGTGCCCACCCTGCGACGCCTAAGATTCTCTTGAGCCACAAGATCCGCAAAGGCTAGAAAACTCAAGAGCTTAGATTCGATTCTCGCCATCTTCCCAAGGAAGCTCGTATGTATACTAAGTTTTCCGCCCATTGTCAATATAGTATCCACGCGAGTAGCCACTTACCAAGTCAAGCAGCGAGGAGGGCCACTCGCGTGACCCTCCTGTCCTGGGGTTAACAGGTGAGGCTTCCCTCACCTTATCAACCGTTACCCTAGTTCGTTGGACACGTCGCTGTGCACAGTAGCGTTGCCGACGGTTGCCCTCCCGGATTCGTTATCACGATACTCGCAGCTCCGTTGAGCTTGCTGCAGATCTGCTTCTTCAACCGTACCCGCGTGAACGTGTCCGTGCTTCCCGCTACCAGGTCCTTGAACTGGATCTTCTTCGGTACCTGGCCGTTCACCGTGACTCCAGCGTTCAGCTTGATGTTTGTTCCAAACACATCAAGTCTGAACCCTCCGGATACGTCGTCCCTGCTCAGACTGCATCGCTCAAGCTGCGCCTGATTTGGCGGTGTATTGCAGCCCGGGGTCCCTGGTACACAAGGTCCCGTTGACGTGCTGCACGTGAACGTTACCTGTATCCCTTGCTCGTTGCCTGTG
>JBBPIE010000002.1:396589-397963 GCA_038040485.1 Candidatus Onstottus arcticum | reverse complement strand
ATCCTCAATCCTCTATCCTCAATCCTCAATCCTCAATCCTCTATCCTCAATCCTCAATCCTCAATCCTCGATGATCACGGCTTGCTGAAGAGAATCCCGAGTGACAAGCGAACGTGGTTTTGTCTGCTCTTGTTCGGGTCCGGGTCTCCAAGAAACGTCTGAACATAGTCTGCCATCGCACGCACACCAAATCTCTGGGTGATTCGGAAATCGAGCCCGCCGCCGAGAGCATAAGCGAATCCCGTTCGAGTGTGAGAGTCATTGCGCGTGAAGATTGCGCTGGCCGTCGAGAAGTCGGCGGTCGATCTCGCTACTCCGACCAGCCCATGAGCGAACGGCGTCACGCGCGTCCTGTTTCGCGCTTTGATTTCGGGACCAGCCATGAAGTAGAAGGCCCTCCTGTCCAGGTTGGTTTCCTGGGTAGTAAGAGTGCATGAACCACCAGGCTGGCAGACATTAAAGGTGTTCAGTTCGGAGGCATTGGCGAAGTACATCGAAAAGTCCGCCTTTATTCCGAGATACCGGTTGAAGTTGTGTGCGATCGAGCCCTGGAATCCTTTCGGACCTCCGGCAAAATCACTAAACAGGGAAGCGAGGTTTTCGTTCTGGAGTGTGGCGTCCGCTTTGTTGAAAACACCGTTCGCCGAATAGCCGCCGAAGATTTCGAGCTTGGGATACTCGCCGGGGCTCGTCTGCTGAGCATGGGCCAACGCCGCGCTCGAGCACAGTACTACCACTGCAAGAAGAAGTTGTCGCATTAGTATCTCCTGGTGGGTTGTGGGCTGGGCAATCCACGAGGAGAACGGACGCCCGCACCGGGCCTTGCGTACTGAAATCCCCCAAGATCGATCTACTCGCAATCTGTCAACGCCGTTCTTTTGGGCCAAGCCTGTGAGGGGCAACTCCGATATGACTGCATTGTTCGTAGAAGTCTTGGCTTAAGCGTCGAAACCCTGTCGGGGCGGTCGGTCCTCGGAATTGACCGTAGAAACATTGAGAAAGGAAAAACTCAAAAAAGATTTCCCCGATAACAATATGCGTCCCATTTTGCCGTCATCCCTATGTAGAACAGAAACAATCATAAGAAGCAATAATTGAAAGACGAAGCGCAGGGGCATCAAGCCCGCTTGAAGACCGCCAGGAGAGGAGAAACATCATGGGCGTTGTGTTAGGTGACTGATAAGCGAGAAGCAACTCGGATCTGAACGAATCAACTCGGATCTGAAAACGTCAACAAGATTTGATGGCAAGCCAAGCGAAAAAGGGGGACTCAAAACCCCTCTGACAATGAGGAAAGGAGAAACACCATGGGCGTTGTGTTAGGTGACTGAAGCCAGCAAGCAAAGCGGATCTGAACCGTCAACGATATTCGAA
>JBBPIE010000002.1:293709-396489 GCA_038040485.1 Candidatus Onstottus arcticum | reverse complement strand
AAACCAACTGAAGAACAAAAGGAGAATCATCATGGGCGTTATCCTCGGCGACTGAAGCCAGCAAGCAAAGCGGATCTGAACCGTCAACGATATTCGAAAAACCAACTGAAGAACAAAAGGAGAATCATCATGGGCGTTATCCTCGGCGACTGACAATTCAATAAGCAGGACGGAGCGGGCGTGGCGACACTGAATCTGGCACTGTGAGGTGCAGTCAAATCGATGGCTGCAACACGAGGCAAGGTTAGTGACTCCGCGCCTTGCTGTTTCAACAGCTCGTATTCAGCGTCCTTTCGCGGCGTAGCGCAAGCTGCCAGCTTGACGCCGGTTGAATAGGGGCCTCATCAAAGCAAGCACGCTTGCGCCAGTTGAATAGGTAAAACTCATCAAGGCAAGCTCGCAAGCTGGCAGCTTGCGCTACTTCTCACTTGACCGGCATGAAAAAAGTCTGGTATTTGTCCCCGCGTCTGGTTGAGGCTGTTGGAATCTCGCTCTATGACTGTAACAAGACTTGGAAGGTAAGACTTCAGCCCATCAGGTTTATCAGGCCGCCGCGCGCACATTAACCGTCTTTCATAAGTGCAGTTGTTCGCGATAACAATCAGCAAAAGTCCGAATCTACCGGCGTGAATTGTTCGTTTGGCGGGAAGGATATGTGGACGTCGAATCCGCAGTGATTTTGCAATCTACATTGATCCAGCGGGTGCGCCGGTTCCCCCTTTGGCAACCGCTTGCGGCGCGCGATTTTCGGCTGCTTTGGCTTGGTCAAAGCGTTTCGCTTTTTGGCGATCAGTTCTATCTTATCGCGTTGCCCTGGCTTACGCTGAGGTTGACCGGCTCTGCCTTTGCCCTGGGAACGGTATTGATGGTAGCGGCGGGGACACGCGCCGCTTTCCAGCTTCTGGGCGGCGCGCTCAGCGATAGCGTCTCACCCCACATCCTGATGATCGTTTCAAGCGTGGCTCGAGCTGTAGTGACTGCGCTGATCGCGGTTGTGGTGCTGCTGGATATCACGCAACTCTGGCATCTCTATGCTCTATCGTTCATCTTCGGAATGGTTGATGCAGTCTTCTTTCCGGCATACATGGCAGTGATACCGTCGCTGGTCTCAAAGGACCACCTTCCGGCCAGCAACGCTTTGCTGCGTGGAACGGGAAGGCTGATGTCGCTTCTAGGGCCGGCGGTGGCTGGGATAGTAGTTTCTACCGCCGGACTCGCTGTAGCCTTTGCTATTGATACAGCCACGTTTGTTTTTGTGGCGCTGATGATCGGGCTTATGGAGAAAGGCGCCAGCCGCGCTGAGGCGCCAGGTGACGAAGCGTCGGCACAACGACGCGGCGGCCTCAAAGGCCTGGTCGCGAGCATACGCGAAGGCTTGCGCTACGCTTGGAGTGAACCCGTCGTACGCGCACTCTTCCTTTTCATCTGTGCTATCGAATTCTGCTATGCCGGCCCGGCCTCTGTTGGAATTGCATCGCTGGCCAAGACCCGCTTCGAGGCGGGAGGCGCCAGCGCGTTAGGGTGGATGATGTCATCTCTGGGCGGCGGCATGCTGATTGGCATGTTGTCAGCCGGCTCGATCACCTCTGGGCGGCGGCGCGGACCGGTGCTGATCAGCGGAGCGGTTGCTATCGGGCTTGGGTTGGGGCTGCTCGGATTTGCGACTAATCTCCTGGTGGCTTGCGCGGTGCTTGTGTTGACGGGAATGGGAGGCGGACTGGGCAACATTCTTATTATGGCCTGGATTCAATCGAGAACCAAGCCAGGAATGTTAGGGCGCGTGATAAGCCTCTTGTTGTTAGGAATGTCTGTGCTTGAGCCGCTGTCATTTGCCCTGGCGGGTTTCATAGTAACTCTCAACCTCAGGGCTGTCTTCGTAGCGAGCGGCAGCTTCTTGCTGCTAACGTGCGTCATTGCGATGGCAAGCCCTGCGCTGCGCACCAGTGATTGATTGACCCGCTCACAGCCAGGAGCTGTGATGTCCTTCAAGATGGCGATTGGCTAAGTGACGACTATGGAAAACCTATTGTATGACTTCCGCTATGGCTTTCGAACGCTTATCAAGAATCCCGGATTTAGCATCGTTGCGATACTCGCCATAATGCTGGGGACTGGAGCCAACAGTGCGATCTTCAGCGTGGTGAATGCGATCTTGCTTCGCCCGCTTGCTTTAAGTGACCCCGATCGGCTTGTGATGGTTTGGGGAAACAACGTCAAGAGCGGTGTGCCGACCTACCCGCTCTCGGTACTCGATTTTCTCGACTATCGCGAACACAACCAGGTTTTCGAGCAGTTGGCATCTTTCGCATACGAAGACTTCAACATCAGCTCAGGCGACGAGCCGGAGCACGTTTCGGGTAGCGTAGTCTCAGCCAACTTTTTCTCTTTGCTGGGTGTCAATCCGGCGCTCGGCCGCACATTCCTGCCTCAGGAGGATCAAGCAGGCGCTGATCGCGTCGTCGTTGTAACCCACGGATTGTGGAAACGCCGCTTCGGCGGTGCTCCGGACTTCGTAGGCAAGTCGATCATGATTAACGGCGCGAGTTTTACCGCCGTGGGTGTGATGCCTTCTACTTTTCAACCTCCCAACCCGCACGATAATCCTCAAGTCTGGGTGCCCATGTCATTCGATGGCGGAGATCCATTTCGAATCCCCGCATCCGGCGGCGGCGCCGAGTTCAAGGGTCGCACGCATCGGTTCCTGATAGGCGTGGCTCGTCTCAAGCCGGGTGTCACGATAAGCCAGGCTCAGGCCGACCTGGAGATCGTAGCTCGACAGATTGAACAGCAGTATCCGGATGTAAACACTGGATTGAGCATTAACATTGTTTCGTTGCACAAACAGATAATCGGCAACATAAAGCCCGCTTTGATAGTTTTGCTCGTGGCCGTAGGATCCGTCCTGCTAATTGCCTGCGCTAATGTAGCCAACCTGCTTCTCGCGCGTGCGGCCGCGCGGCAGAAGGAGCTTGCGATTCGAGCGGCGCTCGGAGCAGGCCGGCTTAGGTTGATAAGGCAGTTGTTAACCGAGAGTTTGGTGCTCGCTCTGATTGGCGGCGCGCTGGGTCTTCTGTTCGCATTTGTCGGAATCAAACTGCTAGTGAGCCTTAACCCCCCGAATATTCCGCGGCTGAGCGAGGTAGGTGTCGATGTCCGCGTACTTGGATTTACGCTGTTGGTCTCGATACTCACGGGAATAATCTTTGGCCTTGCGCCTGCGTTGCAAGCTTCAAAGCCCGATCTGAACGAGATGCTAAAAGAAGGATCACGTGGCTCAACAGGAGGGCGCGGCGGCCGGCGAGTTCGCGGTGTTCTTGTCGTCTCTGAGATGGTTGTGACTACCGTGCTGCTCATAATCGCGGGCCTGATGATTAAGAGTTTCTGGTCTTTGCAAAATGTAAATCCCGGCTTCAACGCGGACAACACCCTGACGATGATGGTAAACCTGGCTCCGGCCAAGTACAGCGAAGACCATCAAGTCAAAGACTTTTACACGCGGTTGCTTAGACGCGTCGAGGACTTGCCCGGAGTGCGGTCCGTAGGAGCTGTGACGAACCTGCCGTTGACCTCGACCATAGTGAGATTCCGCTTTACGATTGACGGGCGTCCGCCTGCAACAACAGGGGAGCGGCTCATCGCCAGTACCGGAGCGATAAACGCCGATTACTTTCACACACTCGGGACGCCGCTGCTCAAAGGAAGATATTTCACCGAGCGGGACAGCGCGGAATCTCCTCCCGTCCTGATCATCAACGACACCATGGCTCGGCGCTACTGGCCCGGAGAAGACCCGATCGGACGCCGCTTGACTCTTCCATCACTGGGCGGAGTTTCACGTGAGATCGTTGGAGTGGTTGGCGATATCAAGCATTTGGGTCTGGACACCGATTCGGGATCGCAAATGTATTTGCCCTACCAGCAGCAGTCCTGGAACTTCATGAGCCTGGTGGTGCGCACTCAATCCGATCCCGCAAAAATGGCGGGTCCGGTGCGTCAGGAAATAGCAGCCCTGGACGCGAATCAATCCGCTTACGATGTCAAAACGATGCAACAGATCGTCAGTGAGTCTGTCTCGCAGCCTCGTCTGTACACGGTTCTGCTTGGAGTCTTTGCTGTAGTCGCGATAATCCTGGCAGCAGTCGGAATATACGGCGTGATGAACTACCTTGTCGCGCAGCGCGTGCACGAGATCGGGATTCGAATTGCGATAGGCGCACAAGCTTCGGACATTTTCAGGATGATCGTCGGACAAGGAATGCTTCTGGTTCTGATGGGCATTCTGATAGGCCTGGTTGCGGCGTTTCTCGCGACCCGCGTCATGGAGAACTTGCTTTTTGGCGTAAGCGCCCGAGACCTGGCAACGTTCCTGGGTATTCCGTTTGTGCTGGCGGCAGTCGCGTTCCTGTCGATCTATGTCCCGGCCAGAAGAGCGATGCAGATCGACCCGATGGTCGCCTTGCGTCAGGAATAGTTACTCTCTTGTTGATCTGAGGTTCGGCGGCTGGCCTATGGAAAGAGGCGAGGTGGTGCAACAGACTGATAGATTGTTGCTGCCGTTTCTCCGAGCGATAGATGAAAGTGACTCACAGCGCCTATTAGCGCAACTTGTTTCCGATCACGCCGAACCGATCATCACAAAAATCATCAGACATAAGATGCATGTCTCTCGCGGGCGGTCAGGAGACAGTCGCGCGAGTGACGACGCTGAAGAGATGCGCGGCGAAGTCCTTGTCCAACTACTTTCTCGGTTGAGCCAGCTTAGAGAGAAACCCGATGAACGACATGTGAACAATTTTCGCAGCTATGTTGCCGCAATAACTTATAGCGCGTGGCACGAGCACCTGCGCCGGAAGTATCCGCAGCGTCACATGCTCAAAAACAGGCTGCGCTATCTGTTGGCTCATCGCCCGAGTTTCGCCGTTTGGGAAGGCGAAGACAAGGACTGGCTTTGCGGACTGGGCGCCTGGGGAAATCAAACGAAAGGGCTGGCCGGCAGCAGGCGCATTCAGGAGTTGCGCGGCGATGTTCAAGCATCCGAGCGAGCTGGCTTGTCGTCGAACGATCTTCAGCGCCTCGACCTGGCCTCTCTGCTAGGCGCAATCTTTAGATACGCCGGCTCCTGCGTGGGTCTCGACGATCTGGTCAATCTGGTCGCTGAGTGGAGTGGCGTCGAAGACCATGCGCATCAGGCCGGTGCGGAGGAAGACGAACCCGACGATCCTCTTGAACGCATGCCTGACCCGCGTCCAACGGCGGACATCGAGCTTCAGCGGCGACGGTATCTTCAACAGCTTTGGGTGGAAATATGTCAACTGAAGCCGCAACAACGTGCGGCGCTCCTGCTGAACCTCAAGGATGCGGATGGGGGCGATGTGGTCTCGGTTTTCCCTATTGCCGGAATCGCCACGCTACGCGAGATTGCCGATGCGCTGGTTATCCAACCCGAACATCTTGCTTCAATATGGAACGACTTGCCGCTGGACGACCTCACGATCGCAAGCCATCTGGGCATCACTCGACAGCAAGTGATCAATCTGCGCAAGTCGGCCCGCGAACGGCTCGCCCGGCGAATGAAGGAGTATTGAGACGAGGAAATGAACAAATCATTTGCCGGTAGTAATATCCCAGATCATTCCGCGTCTTAGCTAAGGGTAAGGAGGACTGTTTATTGTCGGAACACCTGACAGCTCGACAGATTGAAGGTTACTACAACCGGCTGATGTCGCCGGCTGAACTGCTCGTGGCTTTGGACCACATTGCCGAGTGCAAAGCCTGTCGCGAGCATTTCGAGCCAGAGCAGCGAACACGAGTAATAGGCGACGTTCTACGCTCTGATTTGCAAGCGATAGACCCAATCCATCCTACCTACGAAGAGTCGGCCGACTACGTGGATGAACGTCTGGGCGAGGTGGAACGAGCGATTCTTGAAAGCCACCTGGACCTGTGCGCGCCGTGCGCGACAGAGATCGCTGACCTGCGCGCTTTTAGAGCAGAGATGACAACTTATCCGGAAGTAGAACGTCTTCCTTCACAGGCTTCAACCAGAAAAAACGGTGCCTTCTGGCGCGCGTTGGCATTTCGAATTCCGATTCAGTTAGCCGCTGCGGCATCCGCGGTGCTGCTTTGCATCTTGATAGCTACGCTTCTGTTGCGGGAAGACAACGCCAACCTGAATACGCAAATAAGCGAGCTTCACCAGCAGGGCGAAACACCCCCGCCAGCCGTCGCAGAACCGCAACCGCAGACCGCGGATACCCAGCAAGTTCCTGCGCAAGCCGTAGATGAGATTCACGACGGTAGTGGCCTTGTTGCGATCGACAAGGATGGCAAGGTTACAGGATTGGAATCACTTCCGTTGTCTTATCAACAAGCGGTCAAGTCCGGCTTGACGAACAAGCGGGTGGACAGTCCATCAGAGCTGCAGGGGCTCGGCGGGAGAGCCGGATCGCTTATGGGGAGCCGCGGCGAGGGACTTGCCTTCGGTCTTATTGGTCCCCTCGGCACTGTGGTCAAAACAGATCGGCCTACCTTTCGCTGGCGACCTTTGAGCGGAGCAACCAGTTACCTGATTACCGTTTATGACCCCAGCTTTAACAAGATAACTTCGAGTCAGCAGCAAACGGGGACAACCTGGACGCCACCAGAGCCTCTCGAACGCGGCGGTCTTTATTCCTGGCAAGTGAAAGCTATCAAGGAAGGCAACGAGATCTTATCACCCACGCCTCCAGCGCCTGATGCGAAGTTCAGAGTTTTGGAATTGTCGAAGGCCAAAGAATTAGAACGCGCAGAACAGTCATATCCCAACTCGCATCTTGTCTTGGGAGTTCTATACCAACGGGCGGGGCTGTTGGATGATGCTGAACGGGAATTCAAGACGCTTTATCGAGCGAATCAGAAATCTCAGATCGTGCGTAAGCTGCTACGCGACGTGCTGTCGTTGAGACAAGCCAGGTAGCGAAGCTTAACCTCAATCCTCTGCGTCGGGCTCTGCGTCTCGGCGCCTCTGCGGTTAGTAGGGTTTCGAGGTTGACTAACCGCAGAGACACGGAGACGCAGAGCCCGACGCAGAGAAGACATTTGTGGAAACCACCGTAGTCAACAAGCCGGACCCTCAGTCTCCAGCTCCCATCACAACAAAGCCGGCCCAGTAGAACGGATGTCGATACTCGTTGCCGCGCAGCAACTTCATTGCCGCTTGCTGCAACGCTCTCGCTGTTCCAATCCCCTTGTTCCCACTGATCATCCCGTTCTTTAGCTTGCGGTGAAACTCCAACATCAACTGCGTTGTGCTGGCCGAGTCTACTTTCCATTGGCTGACCACAGTCGTCGGACTCCCTGCCACAAACAAAGCCCATGTCAAACCGATCACTCCCTCACCCGCACCCACTCTTCCTCGGGCCGTTTCGCACGCAGACAGAACCACGAGATCCGCTTTCAAATCAAGCTTCATTATCTCCCATGATTCCAACAGCCCATCCTCGGTCACGCTGCGGTCGTCTTGCGAAAGGACAATCTGTGAATACATCGGGCTGGCGTCGTTAAGTATTCCGTGAGTTGCAAGATGCAAAAGCGTGAACTTGGACGCCTCCGCCTTTAGCCGGTCCTCGCGAGCCTCCGCGCCAACGTAGACCTTGCTGCGCGACGCGCCATACAACTGAGCCAGAGCCTTCACCTCGTTTTCCGCTTCGGGTAATGGATCGAGTTTTTCATCTCTAGGCGTCACCTTGAGGCGCTCTTTCGCTTTGCTCCCAAGAGCCGGATTGCCCATAGCCAGCAAGCTTATAGGATGGCTTGAGCTCCTTGTTTTGCGCAGCCTGAGCATCTCGCGGAGCACGGTGAGTGAAGGCGTGTAAGAAATAGCATAGTCTTCCAGCAGAAAGCGATTCTGCGCGGATAGCAAAGCTTGAAACGGAAGCTCCCATAACACGTCGTCAGGGACGACGACCAGCGTGGTCTTGCCGTTTATCTGCGCCTGCGCCGGTCTCAGCAGCAAGTCATACAACGCGCGCGCAGCGTCCCGAAAGCCAAGGTCTCGCGCGGCCAGTTGTTTGCGAAACCGCCCAGCTCGTTCGATCAGATCTTTTCGTTTGATCTCGAGCAGGTAGGCTTTCAGATCCAGGTTGCCTTGATCTGCTTCACTCGTTCTGGTTGCCACAAACAGATAGACGTTCTCGTCGGTCACTACATACTCGAGCAACGCGCTCCCGGCATCAGGCAGGAGGGCAGATATTTCTTCCACCGTTACTGGCTGAGCCTGCCCACGCTGTACCTTTAGTTCAGGATGAGCTGCATACAAGGTGGCTTGAAACGCTTCGTAGTCGAGCCGCGCTTTTTGCAATTGCGCCTTGAGAGTCGCCAGACCGGACGGATCGAGTTGCGAGCGTGAGGCCTCGCGGGAAATCTGGTTGTTGATCGTGACCAGGTCGTTGCTGAACTTTCGCTCGCGTTCTTGTTCCGGGGCAGTCATCGCCTTGGCGATGTTGACTCTTCCGCTGCGCAACACATCCAGAAGCATTCGCGCTTTTGCGCGTTCCGCATAAGCAAGCGCCTCGCTGTTTTTGCTTTGAGCGATCAGCAATTCGACCATTGCCTGATAAGGCGAAACCTTGTTCTCGAAGAATTGTTCCTGCTGTTGCTCATTGCCCGCGAGCTGGCCGCGGACGGTTTCTATTGTGTCAATGGCTTCTTGAAAAGCCTGACGAGCCTCGACGAACCGGTTGAGAGAGCGGTGAGCTTTGCCTTCAATGGTGCGTGCGTTCAACAGCCGTTCAGGACTGCCGATCTGCTTAGCAACGGCGCCCGCTCGCTGGGAGAACTCGAGCGACTTCTCGTGATTTCCTTGCGAGTAGTAAGCACCTGCTATGTGGCTGAGGGCCTGTGCAATTGCCTCTTTAGCGCCCTGTACTTCCGCGAGCGCAAGACTCCGCTGATATGACTTCAGCGCGAGATCATAGCTGTTTTGACTCCCGTATATCTCACCAACATTGATCAGTATGGCGGCCAGCCCTTCCTTGTTTCCAAGTTCTTCCGCGACAACCTGGCTCCTCTGGTAATACTCCAGCGCCTGTTTAGAGTTGCCTTGCGTGGCGTGAACCTGTCCGATGTTATTCAGCCCGGTGAGAATTCCGCTTCTATCCTTCAACTGTTCTTTGAGGGTCAGGCCTTTTTGAAAGTACTCCAGTGCTTGTGCGTAGTTGCCTTGCATATAGTGAACCAGCCCGAGGTTGTTTAGCACGCGGGAAACCGTCGGCTTGTTTCCCGCTTCTTCGGAAAGCACGAGGCTTTTCTGAAAGGACTCGAGCGCCCGGGCGTAGTTGCCTTGCGCGGAGAGAACCAGCCCGGCGTTGTTCAGCACAGTGGGAGCGACCGCCTTATCACCCGCTTGCTCCCCGAGCTTAAAGCCCCTCTGATAATAGTCCAACGCTTCCGGATAGTTTCCTAGCGCTTTGTGAGCCATGCCGATGAGATTCAACGCCCGTGCACTCCCCGCCTTTTCGCCGATCTGTTCAGCGACACTGCTGGCGAGGTTAGCTGCCGCGATCACCTGCGGATAGTTCTCTTGACTCAGGAACCGGATCGCTTGATTCAACAGAGCCTTCCGCAGGTCGAGCGTAACCAGGTCCGGGTCCGCGGCAAGCAACGCCTTACGCTCTTCATCAGTCTTCGCCGCCACAAGAGCACCAGCGAGGTCTTCGGCGCTAGGCAGGAACTGCGAGACCTTCCAGGCGGGCTCAGTCGCCGCGCGAGGCACATCCTGTTTAACCGCGCGCACATCTTGGTTGCCTGCGAGAGGATCTTGTTTGACCGCGCGCACATCTTGGTTGCCTGGGAGAGGATCTTGTTTAACCGCGCTTAGATCTTGTTTGACCGCGCGCAGAGTGAAATCCATCGTTCCAAATCCTGCGGCGGCTACTTTGGTCTTCGCATCCAGAGCACTCATCTCGAGGCTTACGCGCAGAGTTGCCTTTGCGCCGGCCAAGGTGAGCTTGCGAACTGTTAAGCCCTTGATCTCAATCTTCTCGTTGTCGGCGAATACTTTTTGTATTTGTTGCTTCGTAGCCGCGAAGTCGGGAGACGTCAGAACCATCATGGATTGCAGAGCTTCGATATCTTCCTTTTGATAAGCCGCGAAGAAGTTCTCGGCGAGAGCACGAAGAGCGGTTTCTTCAGTCGATTGCGCAAACACAAGCATCGGCGCGCAAGCCAGGAGGGTGATGATAGATCTCACCGCCCAGCTATTGATGAATCGTGGCCAACTCACTTTTATGTAAGGCATAAACGAACCGCGCACGATTTGCTGGTCGCATTTGGATCCCTAGTAATCACCACGTGGTACCGGTCCAAGCCATATCCCTGATTGCGCGCACTTGCCGTAGATCATAGCGCCTTCCAACCGAAGACGTTGAATCCTACGACATAGTTGATGTGATAGTCACACTACCAAACGCTTGGTCGGATGGCGAGGAAGGCAATTGCGGTCACCTTAGTGACGCATCCCAAAACACGCCAAGGCTGCGGGCAAAGCACATTGAGCTTGGTTTTCAGTCGATCTTCTCCCAATCAGCCAGCAGCAGTTCCCGGCAACTCATCTCTGCTTCCCACTCTTGCCGCCAGTGGGCCCGCAAAATCGGCGAGGGACGATCACGCCGATCAAAACGACGGAGCCACAGATTTAGCTTTACGGGCTTTCCGTTTTTGTTGTTTGACCCCACTTCGTTCTCGATCCGCCAATCGAAATCGGCAGCCGGCAATCAGAATTCAATGGCTCACTCGGAACGCAGCGCGATGATCGGATCCACGCGCGCCGCGCGCCGCGCCGGCAAGTAGCAAGCGAGCAGTGCCACCAGCGTCAACAGCAGTGTGATTGTCAGGAACGTCGCCGGGTCGGTCGCGCTCACGTCGAACAGCAAGTTCTTCATCAAACGCGTTAGAGCCAACGCGCCGACAAGACCGATCGCTACACCCGGCAGCGCCAACTTGAGGCCTTGTTTCAAAACCAGGCGCACAAGGTCCGACGCTTTCGCGCCCATCGCCAGACGCACGCCGAATTCGTGAGTGCGTTCATTAACACCAAAGGACATCACTCCATAAACGCCGGTCGCGGCCAGCACGAGCGCCAGCGCGGACAGCAGTCCGAGCAGCCACATCGAGAAACGATCCGCCGACAACGATCTAGCGATGAACTGTTCCATGGTCACTACGTTGTGCGCGGGTTGCGCGGGATCGAGCGCCCGAAGTTCATCCTTGACCACGTTGATCAACAGTCCCGGCTCGACTGCCGTGCGAACCACGACATTCATCGGCAAGTAAGCGTTCTGAGCATGTGGAATGAATACCTCGGGCTGCGGGCGGCTCCTGAGCCCGTAGTAGCTTATGCCGCGCGTGACGCCAACTACCTCGTAAGCGTATTTGCCGCGGGTGTAATCGATCATCAAGCGTTTGCCGAGGGGGTCTTCGTTTGGCCAGACATGGTCCGCCATGCTTTCGTTGACAATGATCACGGCAGGCGTATCGCTTCGGTCCTGGTCGGTAAATTGTCGCCCCTTGAGCAGCGCCATCCCCATCGTCTTGAAGTAACCCGGCGTAGCCATGCGAATGTCTACCTTGTCGCCCTCGCCGCCCGGTTCGCGGTCGCCCTCCCGCCAGTACGGGCGATCAAAGTCAACCCCGACGTTGCTCATCGGCAGCGTGGTGACGGCGGCGGCGGAGATGACGCCGGGCCGCGCTTCCAGCCGTTCGATCAACTGCCGGTAATACAATGCCGCGCGCCCGCGATACACCGCGCCATCCAGCGTGATGTGCATCGTCAAGAGATTCCGCGGATCGAATCCGGGATCGGCGCTCAGCAGATGAACAAAGCTGCGGGTGAGCAGACCGGCCCCCGCCAGCAGCACCAGCGCCACGGCAATCTCGGCGATGATCGTCGTCTTGAGGAATCGGTGAAGAGACGGGCCGGAGGTTGCGCCTCTCGCGCCGCCTTCCTTGAGCGCCAAGGTCAGGTTTGTCTGCGTGCCTTTCACGGCGGGAACCAGGCCGAAGATCAGCCCGGTGACAATCGACACAATCAAGGTAAACACCAGCACGCGGCCGTCAACCGCCACTTGATTGATCCGAGGCACATCGGCCGGCGCCAGCGCGATCAGCAAATCCCGGCAGAAGAAAGTCAGCGCAAGCCCTGCCGCGCCGCCAAGCAGCGCGAGGGTCAAGCTCTCGGTGAGCAGTTGCCGCACGAGACGCAACCTCGAAGCTCCCAGCGCCGAACGGACCGCGATTTCACGTTGTCGCGCCGCCGCACGCGCCATCAGCAAGCCCGCGACGTTTGCGCAACAGATCAACAGCACCATCCCGACGGCCGCAAACAACAACAGCAACGCCGGATGAGTCTTGCCGACCACTTCGTCATGAAATGTCGTGAGACTCATACGCCAGCCTCGATTGGTCTTGGGATAACGTTCAGCCAGCTCGGTTGAAAGTGAGTCCAGATGGGCGTTCGCCTGCTCAACTGTTATTCCAGGCTTGAGCCGTGTCAGCACCTTGAGGAACCGCCAATCGCGAGGCGGTCCTTCGGGAAACCGCGGCGCGCTGTAAGTACGCTCGACTCCCCACGGCTCCCACATATCAACTTCCGGGTTCGGCATCGCGAACCCGGCAGGCATCACACCCAGCACTTGCCACTCGAGGCCATTGATCCTGGTCTTTCTCCCGACAATGTCCGGATCAGCCCCGAAGCGCCGCCGCCATAGGGCGTCACTGATCAGGACCACGCGATCGCCGCTCGCATATTGGCTGGCTCCGTCGAACGCAACCCCGGTGATTTCGCCTGGCTGAAAGACGCGGCCCAGCGCCGCTTGCACGCCCAACGTTTGGAAGAACTCGACGGAGACGAGCGCGGAATTCACCTGCTCGGCATCGTGTTCTCCCTGGAGCGTACGCGCGGTTTCATACCAGGCCGTGACCGAGTCGAAGGCCGCACTCTGTTCTTGCAAATCAAGAAAGTTGCCGGGTGAAGGACTGCTATGATTTTTCGCCAGCTCCTCATTTGATTCCCAGACCATCATCAACCGCTCGGGTTGCAGGTAGGGCAGAGGCTTGAGGAGCACCGCATTGACGAGGCTGAAGATCGCGCTATTCGCGCCGATGCCGAGCGCAATCGTGAATATGGCGATTAGCGTGAATCCCGGCGTCTTCAGCAACATTCGCAACCCGAACCGCAAATCTTGAAACATCTCGTCCCCCCTTTTGATTTTGGATTTTGGATTTTAGATTTTGGATTGGCTACCCAAGCTCTGTTTGCAATGTGTGCCCGCCGAACCTCCCGGGCTGCCTGAAGTTCACCGCAAGTCCAAATCCAAAATCCAAAATCTAAAATCCAAAATCAATAGACTCACTCCTGCCGGAGCGCGATCATCGGATCGACCTGCGTCGCGCGGCGTGCCGGCAGGTAGCAGGCCAGCAGCGCTACACCGGTCAGCAGCGCTGAGATTTCCGCGTAAGTCACCCAATCAGTCGCGCTGATCCCGAACAACAAAGTCTCCAGCAATCGCGTCAGCGCGAAAGCGGCGGCCAACCCTATCGTCACGCCAATCGAGGTCAGCGTCATGCCTTGCGCGATTACCATCTTGAGCACCTCGCCGGTTGTTGCGCCCAACGCAACGCGGATGCCGATCTCATGCGTGCGTTGCGCGACCGAATAAGACATCACACCGTAGATGCCCACCGCCGCCAGCGCGAGCGCAACTGCCGCAAACATCCCCATCAGCAGCATTGCGAATCGGCGCTGCGACATCGAGTCGCCGACGATCTGTCTTAGAGTGAAGACGTCGTAGACCGGTTGATTGTTATCCAACGATTGAATCGCGGCACGCACAGTTTCGCTGAGCGACAGCGGGTCCGCCGCGCTTGTGCGAACCACCAGCGACATGTTGTAAGCCGTGGGATCCCGGTAAAACGGGAAGTAGACTTGAACACCCGACGTTGCATCGAGCCGGCGGCTCTGCACGTGACGCACGACGCCTACGATCGTCATCCACGGCCGCGTTGAATCGAGCTTGCCGCGCTTGATTCGTTTGCCTACCGGGTCTTCGTTCGGGTAGTACCGCTCTGCGAACGATTCATCAACGACCGCAACCGGCGGCGCGCCCTCCGCGTCGGCATCGGTGAAGTCGCGTCCTGCCATTAGCATTGTGCCGATCGCCTTGAAGTAGTCAGGCGTGACCCAACGCCATTCGGCTTCGACGGGCAGATCAGTTGGCCCGACGGCGGAATTCTCGCCGCTGATCGTGCCCGAGCTGCCGCCCTCCGTGAGCGGGACTTGCGAAGTCGCGCTTACGGCTTCGACACCGGGCGCCGACCCGATGCGCTCCAACGCTTGTTTGTAGAAAGCGCCGCGCTGCGAGGGCTTCTCATAGATTTCAAACGGCAGCATCATTCTCATCGTCAGGACACCGTCTGGATTGAAGCCCGGATCGACGCGCTGCAAACGCCAGAAGCTTTTCAGCATCAGCCCCGCACCGACCAGCAGCACCAGAGCCAATGTGATTTCAGCAATCACGAAAGCGCTGCGCATCCGCTGACGCTTTGCGCTGCCGGTTCCACCGCGCCCGCCTTCTTTGAGCGTTTCGTTGAGGTCGGGGTTCGAAGCAGCCAGCGCGGGAACAAGACCGAACAGAACTCCAGTCACCAGCGAAACGGCGAAAGTGAAAGCGAGCACGCGCCCGTCCATGCGGACCTCGTGGATGCGGGGCAGATCGTCCGGTGCGAAGCGCAGCAACAGACCGGTGCCCCAGGCGGCGATCAGTAGTCCGGCCGCGCCACCCGCCAGCGCCAGCAGCACGCTTTCAGTCAACAACTGCCGGGTCACTCGCAAGCGCGTTGCGCCGAGCGCCAACCGCAAGGCAATCTCCTGCCGCCGCGCCGTCGCTCGCGTCAGCGACAAGTTCGCCACGTTCGCACAAGCTATCAACATCACGAACGCCACCGCGCCCAACAGCACCAGCAGCCCCTTGCGCGCTTCGCCAACGTAGTCATCCAGCAACGGCACGACGCCGATGCTCCAGCCTCGCGACTCGTAGTTGCGCGGATACTGTTCGGTAAGCCGCGCAGCCAGATGATCCATTTCGGCTTGGGCCTCCGACGCGGTCACTGATTGCTTCAACCTGCCGATCACGTCCAGGCCGCGATTGCCACGCGACTGGCCGGTTAACTGGTCCGCCGGAAACCAGAGCGGTTTCCACAACTCAGTCCGCTGCGGGAACGCGAAGCCCGGCGGCATGATGCCGATGACCGTGTTATTGCGCCCGTTGACTATGACTTTTTCTCCCACGAGATTCGGACTCGTTCCGAAACGGCGGCGCCACAGTTCATCGCTTATCAGCACCACGTCGTCGTGTCCGTCCTGCGCCTCTTCGGGCATAAATACGCGCCCGGCTTGCGGTGTTACTTTCAAAACAGAGAACAGCTCGGGAGTGACAAGCAACGCCTCGACCCGCTCCGGCTCGCCATCCTTTGGCGTCAGGTTCGCGCTGAAATCATCGTAGCCGGCTATCTGCTCGAAGCTGCTCGTCTGTTCGCGATAGTCGGTGAACTCCGGAACCGAGGCGCTCATGTTGTCCTGGCTTGTGGCAAAGAAGTGGCCGTAGATCCTGATCAACCGTTCCGGCTCCGGAAACGGGAGCGGGTTGAGCAGCACTGCATTGACGACGCTGAACATCGCGGTATTCGCGCCGATGCCAAGCGCCATCGTCAGCACGGCAATCAAGGTGAAGCCGGGTTTCTTCAACAACATTCGCAAGCCAAAACGCACATCCTGAAACATATCGTCCTCCAGTCTTTGTGGCTGCAACAGCATCGCGTCCCTGAAAGCGCCGAGACTGCGGCGGAGCAAATCAAGTTTGGTTTTCCAATTGAGTTTGTCCCAATCGGCGAGCAGCAACTCTCGGTATTGCAGCTCGGCTTCCCACTCCTGCCGCCAATCAGCGCGAAGCCTTCGCGGCACGATGACGCCGATCGCACGGATCAGCCAGAGCCAAAAACGAAAGCGCATTGTGTGAGTGGAATCGGCCATCGGTTTCCTTTAATGCAGGGCCAGCATGGAACCGCAACTTGGAACCCGGAACTCCAAACTCGAAACCTGGAAATCATTCGTGCCGAAGCGCGACTAACGGATCAACCTTCGTCGCTCTGCGTGCGGGCAAGAAACAAGCGAGCAACGCTACGACGATCAACAAGCCCGCAACGACGCCGAAGACCAATGGATCGGTTGCGCTCACACCATAAAGCAGCGTGCCTAGCAACCTCGTCGCCGCCCACGCAAACAGCAACCCGATGCCGACGCCGCCCAGCGCGAGTTTGGCGCCTTGCTGCAAAATCATAGCGAGGACATCACGGCGTTGCGCGCCCAACGCCAACCGCACCCCGATCTCGCGCGTGCGTTCGGTGACGCTGCCGGAGAGCACGCCGTAGATGCCGATGGCCGCGAGCACAAGCGCCGCGAGGCCGAACGTCTCGAACAGAATCAGCGCGAAGCGCCGCTCGGCGGCTGACTTCGCGAGCAAGTCGTCCATCGTCGCCATCCGTACAATCGGCTCATCCTTATCCACCGACCAGATTGCCTGTTTGATCGCGGGAGTGAGAGTCATCGCGCTGCCCCGCGCACGAACCACGAGCCATCGCGCTTTGTCCACGAACATGCGCCACTGCGTGTTTGTCATATACACCGCATCCGTCTGCGCCACCGCCAGCGACGTCTGCTTCACGTTCCCAACCACGCCGACCACAGTGTTCCACGGCCCGGTGCTGGGCCCGACGCGCAGCCGCTGTCCGATCGGGGTTTCATTCCCGAACTTGCTTCTGGCTAACGATTCGCTGATCAGTACGGAAGGAGGCGCGTCGGCTCCGTCGTAGGCATTGAGCACGCGCCCGCCACGCAGAGGGATAGCCATCGTCTCGAAGTAACCGGGACTCACCGCATACCTGAACGCGCCGCTATCCGCCTCGGGATTACCAGTCGGACTCGACTCAAAATGCACGCCATAGCCGTCGTCAAGGTCGCCGCTCAGCGGCAACTGGCTGGTGAACGCGGCCTCGGTGACACCGGGGACCTGGCGTACCGCCTCCAAAGCTTGCTCGAAGAACCGGTGAGTTGCGTCGTTGTCGAATCGGGGACCCGATGTCTGTACCTGCATCGTAAGCAAATGCGACGTATCGAACCCGGGATCAATCGCGAACAGACGCTGCAGGCTACGCAACAGCAATCCGGTGCTCACCAGCAGCACGAGGGCGAGCGCGACTTCGGCCACCACCAAAGTTCGGCGCAACCATTGGTGACCACCGGCGGTTCGATGCGAGCTTTGCTGCAATCCGATGTTCAGGTCCCTGCGAGACGCGTGCAGCGCTGGGATCAGCCCGACCACCACCCCGATCACCGTCGTGATTCCAAGCGCGAAAGCGAAGACTGCGCCGTCGATGCGAATCGCGCCTACCCGCGGCAGTCCGGGTGGACTGAGCGCCACAAGCGCCCGTACACCGAATTCCGCGACGACCATTCCCAGCGCGCCGCCCAGGACGGCGAGCAGCAGGCTCTCGGTGAGCAGGTGCCGAATCATCCTCGTTCTTCCGGCGCCCAGCGCGACGCGTATCGCAAACTCGCCGCGTCGCTGCGCGCCGCGAGCCAGCAGCAGATTCGTCACATTCGCGCAGGCAATCACGAGCACCAGAACGACTGCTCCAAGTACCGCGAGTAGCGCTGGTTTGACGCCGCTGGTAACGTCATCCTGCAGAGAGTTCACTATCAACCCCGGATTCATTGACGCGTGTGGCGGTCTGGAGAATTCCGGCTCCGGATTGTGCGCGATTGAATTGAGCTCCAGCCTGGCCTGATCAGTTCCGGCGCCCGAGCGCAACCGCCCCACCATACGGAGGTGATGACCCCACTCTCTGCTGTCGGGTAAAAGGGAAGTGTCGTACTGCAAAGGCGTCCAGACTTCAGCCGCGGGTGCCAGGACATTTTCGAACCCCCGCGGCATCACGCCGACGACGGTATAGAGTTTGGAGTCGAGAGTCACCGGTTGCCCTACGATCGCGGCATCTTCGCTAAAGCGTTGTCGCCATAACCCGTCGCTGATTATCACGACAGCCCGCCCGTTGGGCTGATCGTCGGATTCCTGGAAGTCGCTTCCCATTGCCGGCGAGACGCCCAGCGCTCGGAAGTAGCTTGCACTCACGCGCTGCCCATCAAACCGTTCCGGCTGCGCTTGCCCGGTCAAGGTCGGCTGCCAGGCTCTCATCACGGCCATCGCGTCGAAGGAGCGACTGCGCTCGAGCAGTTCGCGATAGGTGCCGAACGTAACGTGGACACGCGCGCCTTCGTTGCCGAAGTCCCAGACCGTGGTGATTCGGTCGGCATTTGGATAAGGCAGCGGCTCGAACAGAATGGGGTTCACCGCGCTGAAGATCGCCGTGCTGGCGCCGATGCCAAGCGCCAGCGTGAAGACTGCAATCAAGGTGAAGGCGGGTTTCTTCAACAACATTCGCAAGCCAAAACGCACATCCTGAAACATCTCGTCCTCCAGTCTTTGTGGCTGCAACACCAGCGCATCGAGAAACGCGCCCAGACTGCGGTAAACCAAATCCAGTTTCGTTTTCCAATTAAGCCTCTCCCACTCGGCCAGCAGCAGTTCGCGGAATCTCAACTCAGCTTCCCACTCTTGTTTCCAATCCGCGCGCAAGCGGCGCGGCACGATTACACCGATCAACTCGATCAGCCAGAGCCAGAAACGAAATTCGGTTTTGTTACTCTGCTCGGCCACTGATCACTCCTGGCGAAGCGCCACCATCGGATCTACTTGCGCCGCTTTGCGCGCGGGCAGCCAGCACGCCCCCAATGCCGCGAGCAGCAGCAAAACCGCGATGACCGCGAAGGTCAGCGGGTCATTGCCCTTTACGCCATAGAGCTGCTCGGCTATCCGGCGCTGCCAGGCGTCCGCTCCAAAGAAGTCGCTGGCCAGCAAGCGCGTTAACGCGTACGCGGTCACCGCTCCCACGGCCAACCCGAGCAGCACAAATTTCATTCCTTGCCAGATCACCAACCGCAGGACGTTCGCCGGTCGCGCGCCGAGCGCCATCCGAATGCCGATTTCGTTTGTGCGTTGCGCGACCGAATAAGCCAACACGCCCGAAAGTCCGATGGCCGCGAGCAAGAGCGCCAGGCCGCCGAAGAAACTCAGGAGCCGCGCGGACAGGCGTTCTTGTCCCAAGGTGGCCTGCGAGCGTGCGGTTTGCGTGCTGACCTCTGTGACCGGCAGATTGCTGTCGAGTTCGCGCACGACTTGACGCACTGTGGCGGCGAGCGCAGTCGGTTCGCCCGTAGTGCGCAAGGCGAAAGACATCTCGCCGATCACCGCGCCTTCCTGCTGCCACGGCGTGTAAAGCAGCGGCTTGAGATCTTCGCGCTGGCGCGTGTATTTGGTATCGGCGACGACACCGATGATCTCGACTTCGCGTTTGCTAACTTTAAGCGTGACGCGCTGGCCGAGCACGTCGGCGTTTGGGAAAAACTTTTGAGCGAAGGCTTGATTGACGATGGCGACCTGGGGCGCACGCTGGTCATCTTGCGCCGTGAAGCCGCGTCCACGCAGCAGTGGGATTTCCATCGTCGCAAAATAGTTTTCGCGCGCCATCTGTCGAGAGGTGGAGTATTTCGCAGTCATAGCCGTCTCGCCTGGCAGCACAATACTGTTGGCCGAGTTGTCCTTCGCGATGAGCGGGACGCGGGCGAACGTCGCCGCGCGCACGCCCGGCAGGTTGTCCAGCCGCGCCAGGAGTTGCTGATAGAACTGCACCAGCCGTTCGTCTTTGTATCCGCCCTGTTGCGGCTGCAACCTGAAGAGCAAGAGGTTCTCTTGATTGAAGCCCAGGTTGACGCGTTGCAGGTTGTAGAGCGTGCGGATGAACAAACCCGCGCCAACCAACAACAACAACGAGAGCGCGACCTGTGCGACGATCAGCCCTTTGCTGAGCCGCGAAACCGCGCCCGTCGTGCGACGGCTTTGTTTGAGCGAGGTCGCCAAATCCAGCCCGGTCGCACGCCATGCGGGCGCCAAGCCGAACAGCACGCCGGTCACGAGCGAGACGGCCAGCGTGAACACGAGCACTCGCCAATTCAGAGTGAGGTCAACGCCGCTGGGCACGATTCCCGTGTCTTTGTCTGTCACCGCCAGGAGCGCGCGCTTGCCCCAGAAGGCGAAGAGCACGCCGACCGCGCCACCGCAGCCTGCGAGCAGCACGCTCTCGGTCAAAAGCTGCCGGATCAGACGCCAGCGTCCCGCGCCGACCGCGAGCCTCAGGCTGATCTCTGCGTTGCGCAGGGCTGCTCGCGCCAGCAGCAGGTTCGCTACGTTGGCACAGGCAATCAGCAGCACCAGCGCCACCACGATGAACAGTCCATAGATGGTGGTTGAATAAAGTCTGCGCTCGTTCAACATCCCTCGGCTGCCGGATTCCGCAAGCAGGTGCGGATAATCTTTCGGATCGAGTTGCGCCGGTTCATTCGCCGTGCGCGGCGCCGGCATGGCTTCCAACGCAGCGGCTTGGAAAGCACCGTTCAAACTGTCGCGCGCCTGTTCGTAGGTCACGCCCGGTTTGAGCCGTCCCATCAAATGCAGCCACCAGTAACCTGGCTTGTTCGCCGTGCCCATGTTGCTATTCTCACTCCGCAGCAGCGGCTCGCAAGTAATCGGAACAGTGACGGCAGGGTAATAACCTACTTGCAACGTGCCGGTGAACGCGGGCGGCGTCACACCGATGATAGTGAAAGACATCTTGTTGAGTTTGAGCGGCTGGCCGATGACTGCCGGGTTGGCGTCGAAGCGCTCCTGCCAAAACTGATGGCTGAGTACGACCACTGGCGCCGCGCCCGGCTTGTCATCTTCGTCAGAGATCGCGCGTCCTAAGCTCGGTTGCACTCTCAGCCCGGCGTAATAGCCGCCTGACACGGCTTGCCCGTTGACGATCTCCGCCTGGTCGCCCGCCACCGCGATCCCTTCATAGATCGGAGCGAAGGCAAAGAACTCGCTCAGCGGGCTTTCCTGTGCAGCGGCGTGCATCTGGCGCATCTTCTCAAAGACGTCGTAGCGAAACAGCGATAGCTCGGACGACGTGCCGCTCATGCCATTCGTTCTGAACGGGAGTCCGCCTTGCCATTCAAACAGAACCAATCGCTCCGGCTCGGCGACCGGCAAGGTCTTCAGCAGCACGGCATCCACCACGCTGAATAACGCCGTGTTGGCGCCGATGCCCAGCGCCAGTGAAAGCACGGCGACCATCGTGAAGCCTTTGTGCTTGAGCAGCATTCGCGCGCCAAAGCGTAAGTCTTGAAACATTTCGTCCTCCAGTCTTTGTGGCTGCAACATCAGCGCATCCCAAAACGCGCCGAGGCTGCGGTACAACAAATCAAGTTTGGTTTTCCAATTGAGCTTGTCCCAATCGGCGAGCAGCAACTCGCGGTAGCGCAACTCAGCTTCCCATTCCTGCTTCCAGTCAGCGCGAAACCGGCGCGGCACGATCAGGCCGATGAAGCCGATGAGCCATAGATGCAGCTTAATTGGATCGGCTTTTTTGTCGCCTGACTCCACTTCATTCACCATTCGGCAATCGCCAATCGTCAATCGGAAATCACTTACTCGTGCCGCAAGGCCACCAGCGGATCAACCTGTGTCGCCCGCCGTGCCGGAATCCAGCAGGCGAGCAGCGCGACGGCTGCCAACAGCAGCGAGATGCTCACAAAGGTCAACGGGTCAGTGGCGCTCACCTCGAACAACAATTTCGTCATGACGCGAGTCAACGCAAGAGCGCCAGCCACGCCGATGCCAATCCCGGCGAGGGTCATCGCGAACCCCTTTAGCACGATCATCTTGAGCACGTCGCCAGCCTGTGCCCCCAACGCCATCCGAATGCCGATCTCATGGGTGCGCTGCGTGACCGCATACGAGTTCACGCTGTAAATCCCCAGCGCCGCCAGCAGCAACGCAATCAGCGCAAACCCGCCGAGCAACAGTGTATTAAACCGGCGCGGCGCGGTCGTAAATGCGACGACTTCATTCATCATCCGGAAGCTTGTCACCGGCTGAGCTCCGTCAATCGCCAGCACCTGGCCGCGCACGGCAGCAGTAAGGCTCGCCGGAGTGACAGTGGCGCGCACAAACAGGTAGGCATCGCGTCGCGGCTCGCGCGCAAAAGGCAGGAAGTAATCCGGCTCAGCCTGTGATTCAACGGTGCGGTGCGGGATGTCTTTGACGATGCCGATGATCGTGGAGAAGGGGTTATCCGGGCGCGGCAAGCCCGGGGTGAGGCGTTGGCCTAGCGCATTGCCATCAGGGAAGTAATTGCGCGCCAGCGTTTCGTTGATGATCGCCACGGGCGCGGCCTCGCGGGTGTCACTGGCGGAGAAATCGCGGCCCGCAACCAACGGGACGCCCAGCGTGTGGAAGTAGCCCGGCGCGATGCGTTGCCAGCCTGAGACGTTAGGATTGTTGAGATCAAGCGGGCGGCCTTCGATGGAGAAGGCATCAATGATCGCCGCGCCGCTCAAGATCGGCAAGGTACCGAAGCTTGCCTGTTCGACGCCGGGCAACGCTGCGACACGGCGCGTCAGTTCTTCAAAAAATGCCGATGCCCTCGCGGGTTCGCGGTATTTCGTGGCGGGCAGGTTGATCTCGGCGATGAGGATTTTGTCCGTGTCCACGCCGGGTTTGACGCGCTGCAAGCGCAAGAAACTGTTGAGCAGCAGCCCCGCGCCGATGAGCAAGGGCAGCGCTAGCGCGACTTCGCCCATGGCCAGCAACTCGCGCCCGCGATGCCGGCCGCGAATCCGATTCGCGCCGCCCTCTTTCAGTGTGTGCTGCAAATCGGGCTTTGAGGCTTGCCACGCGGGGACGAGACCGAAGACGAGGCCGGTCAGCACCGCCAGCAGCACCGTGAACCCCAGCACTCGCCCATCCACATTGACCTCAGCGGCGCGCGGCAGATTGGCGGGGCTGAGCAAGGCCAGCGTCCGCACACTCCACCACGCCAACAGCAAACCCAACGCACCACCCAATCCGGCCAACAACATACTTTCGACCAGCAACTGCCGCACGATGCGCCCGCGTCGCGCGCCGAGCGCCGAGCGAATCGCCAGTTCCTTTTGCCGCACCGTCGCCCGCATGAGCAGCAGATTGGCGACGTTGGCGCAGGCGATGAGCAGCACCAGGCCGACCGCGCCCAACAAAATCCATAACGCGCGGCTGCTCGCGCCCGTGATCTGCTCCTGCAACGGCACGACCGTGATGCGCCAGCCGCCATCCGCATTGTTCGGCCCGCGATAGCCGCGATATTCCCGTTCGAACTTTTGCGCCAGCGCGCTCAACTCAGCTTGCGCTTCCAGCAAGTGCACTTGCGGTTTGAGCCGCGCGAGCACGTTGATTTCATACAAGCCGCTGCGCTCGGCAACTTGCGTGGGATCGAGCGCCAGCGGCAGCCAGACCTCCGCCGGTTCGGCAAAACCAAAACTCGCGTGCGGAAATTGAAACTCGGCGGGCATCACCCCGATAATCGTGTAATTCAAATCGTTGAGCTTGAGTTGTTGTCCGATCACTTTCGCCGCGCCGCCCAGTCGCAGTTGCCAGAAACCGCGGCTGATTACGGCGACATTGTCGCGCCCCGGCTGATTCTCGTCAGCGGCGATAACCCGACCTTGCGCCGGTTGCGCCTCGAGGAGCGCAAAGAGATTGGGTGACACACGCGCGCCCGCGATGCGCTCCGGCTGGCCGCTGCCTGTCAGATTGACATCGACCGAGTGGAACGCCGCGACCTGATCGAAGCTTTGGGTCTGATCGCGGTAATCCACGTACTCTGCCGACTTGGCGCGCAACTGCGTGATGTTGATCTTCAGAAAGTTGCCCCAGAGCAGTACCATTCGGTTGGCTTCGGGATAAGGCAATGGGCGCAACAACACAGCATTCACGACGCTGAAGATCGCTGTGTTCGCGCCGATGCCGAGCGCCATCGCTAGCACGGCAATCACTGTGAAGCCGGGTTGCTTGAGTAACATTCGCAAACCAAACCGCAGGTCTTGAAACATCTCGTCCTCCAGTCTTTGGGGTTGTAGCACCAACGCATCCCAAAACGCCCCCAGACTTCGTCGCACCAAGTCGAGTTTTGTTTTCCAATTGAGCTTGTCCCAATCGGCGAGCAGCAACTCGCGGTAGCGCAACTCAGCTTCCCATTCCTGCTTCCAGTCAGCGCGAAACCGGCGCGGCACGATGACCCCGATCAAGCTGATCAGCCAAAGCCAAAAACGAAAGCGAGTTGTGTGAGTCGCATCAACCATCACTTCTTGTGCTGTGCCGCCGATGAACCCCAAACCCCAAACCCCAACCCCAAACCCTGAACCCCAAACCCCAAACCAGAAACCAGAAACCAGAAACCTCGAACCTATTCATGCCGCAGCGCCGTTAGCGGATCTACTTGCGCCGCTTTGCGTGCTGGCAGCCAGCAAGCCGCCAGCGCGACCAGCGTCAGCAGTGACGCGATCACAGCGAAGGTCAGCGGGTCGGTCCCCGTCACGCCGTAAAGCTGCTCTGCGACCTGGCGCTGCCACGCCCGCGCCTCGAAGTATTGGCTTGCCAGAAGGCGGGTCAACGCATACCCGCTCACCGAACCGACTGCCAATCCCACCAGCACCAGTTTCATTCCTTGCCAGACCACCAGCCGCAAGACGTTCCCGGTTTGCGCTCCGAGCGCCATCCGGACGCCGATCTCATTCGTGCGTTGCGCGACCGAATAGGCAAGCACGCCCGACAGGCCAATGGCTGCGAGCAAGAGCGCCAACCCGCCAAAGAAGCTCAGCAGCCAGGTATAAAGTCGTTCCTGCCCCAGGCTCTGCTGCACGAGCGCGGCTTGTGACATAACGGCCGTCACCGGCAGATTGCTGTCCATTTCGTGCACCGCCTGGCTCACGGCGGTGACGAGAGCGGCCGGCTCGCCCGACGTGCGAAGGGCGAAGTACATATCGCCGATCTCCGGACCTTCTTGCAGCCACGGCGTGTAAAGCAACGGCTCGATGTCATCGCGTTGGCTGTTGTATTTTGTATCGGCGACGACGCCGATGATCTCGACGTCACGCTTGGTCTCGGTGTCCACGACGTGTTTGCCGAGGATGTCTTCGTCGGGGAAGAACTTGCTGCCGAAGGTTTGATTTACGACCGCCACTTTGGGAGCGCGCGCGTCGTCCTGACCAATAAAGCTTCGCCCACGCAGCAACGGAATCTCCATTGTCGAGAAATAGTTTTCGCGAATCATCTGCCGATTGGTCGTGTGCTCAGCCCCGCTCTTTTCTGTTTCGCCCGGCAACAGCACGTTTGTGTTGTACATGTAGTGGGCGATGAGCGGGACTTTGCCAAACGTCGCCGAACTCACACCGGGCAGGTTGTCCAGGCGCTCGAAGAGTTGCTGGTAGAACTGAACCAGCCGCTCGTCCTTATACCCGCCATGATTCGGTTGCAGCGCGAACAGCAATAGGTTTTCTTGATTGAAGCCGAGGTTGATCCGTTGCAGATTGTGCATCGTGCGAATGAACAGCCCCGCGCCAACCAGTAACAGAAGCGACAGCGCGACCTGGGCGACGACCAGCCCCTTGCTTAACCTCGAAACCACGCCTGTATGGCGGTTGCTCTGCTTCAGCGCCGTGGACAGATCAAGGCTCGTCGCGCGCCAGGCCGGAACCAGACCGAACAGGATGCCGGTCAGTAACGACACGGCAATCGTAAACGCCAGAACCCGCCAGTTCAGACTTGGGTCAACTCCGGCGGGCAAGAAGGCGGTGTGCGGCTCGGCCATTGCAACCAGCGCACTCTTGCCCCAGAACGCGAAGAGCACGCCGACCGCCCCACCCAATGCCGCCAGCAATACGCTCTCGGTCAAAAGCTGCCGGATCAGACGCCAACGCCCCGCGCCGACCGCGAGCCTCAGGCTGATCTCCCCTCCGCGCAAAGCGGCGCGAGCCAGCAAAAGGTTCGCGACGTTGGCGCACGCAATCAGCAGGACCAGTCCAACAACGACGAACAGACCGTAGATTGTGGCCGAGTAGTTTTTGCGTCCTTCCATCAATCCAGCGCTGCCCGATTGCGCGACCAGGCGCGGATAGTCCTGCGGATCTATTTGCACAGGCTCACTATCCTTGCGTGGCGGTGGCATCGCTTCCAGAGCCGCTGTTTGAAATGTGGCGTTCAGACTTTCGCGAGCTTGCTCATATGTCGCTCCTGGTTTCAATCGGCCCATCAGATTCAACCACCAAATCCCCGGCTTACCTGCCTTGGCCATCCCTGTTCGCTCGCCCAGCAACAGCGGCTCACACGCCAGCGGCACCGTGACGGTTGGACGCTCGTCCACCTGCAACGTGCCCATAAAAGCAGGCGGAGTCACTCCGATGATTGTGAACAGTGTTTGATTGAGTTTGAGCTGCTGGTTTATGGCCGCAGGGTCTGCGCCAAACCGCTCCTGCCAGTATTTATAGCTGAGCACAACTACAGGCGCGGCGGCGGCATCGTCGTCGTCGGCCGCGATTGTGCGTCCCAGCAGCGGTTGCACGCCGACGCCGGCGTGGTAGCCTCCGGTCACTGCTTGCCCGGTTATGATCTCCGCTTGATCATTCACCACTGCCGTCAATTCATAGATTGCAGCGAACGCAAAGAAATCCGTGAGCGGCCCTTCCGGCGCTTGAGCACTCGCGTCGCGCAGTTTCTCGAAGATGTCGTACCGGAACATCGAAGCTCCGCGCGTACCCGGCGCCCGCTGAGAGAAATACCCGCGCATGCCGTTTGTCCTAAACGCGCTTCCCGCTTGCCACTCAAACAGCACCAGCCGCTCGGGCTCGCTGACCGGCAGTGTCTTCAGCAAAACGGCATCCACCACACTGAACAGCGCTGTATTCGCGCCAATCCCGAGCGCCAACGAAAGCACCGCCACAGCGGTGAACCCTTTGCTCTTCAACAGCATCCTCACGCCATAACGTATGTCCTGAAACATCTCGTCCTCCCATCGTTGCGGCTGTAACAGCAGCGCATCCCAAAACGCGCCCAGACTTCGCCACAGTAAGCCCAGTTTGGTTTTCCAATTGAGCTTGTCCCAATCTGCAAGCATCAACTCGCGGTATCGCAATTCCGCTTCCCACTCCTGTTTCCAGTCCGAGCGCAACCGGCGCGGCACGATCACGCCGATCAGGCGGATCAGCCAGAGCCAAAGACGAAAGCGCGTTCTTGATGTCGAACCAGCCATTGGTTTCAGCTTATTCACATCGAAGGGCGGTGATTGGGTCAACTCTGGTTGCGCGTCGTGCCGGTAACCAGCAGGCGAACAACGCTATGGCCGTCAACAGCAGGGCAATCCCGCTGAAGGTCAACGGATCGGTCGCGCTTACACCGTACAAAAGTTTTGCGATCAGGCGTGTCAGCACGAATGAAGCTGCTAGGCCAAGGACAAGTCCGGCGGTGACCAAGCGCATTCCTTGTCCGATGACCAGCTTCAGGATGTCGCCTGGCTGTGCCCCCAGCGCGAGCCGAATGCCGAACTCGCTCATGCGCCTGGCGACGGAATAGGCCAGAACGCCGTAAATCCCAATCGCGGCCAGCAGCAGTGCCAGCCCCGACAGCCAGTTCAGCATTACAGCGCTGAACCGCGACTGTGCCAGATTCGCGGCGACGAGTTGATCCATCGTTGCCACTCGAGTCACCGCCTGACTGGAATCAAGCGCAGCCACCTCACGGCGCACAGTGGTCAGCAAGGCGGCCGGGTCCGTTGTCGTACGCACGGCGAAATGATTGACGAACGCGCTTGGCCATTGCGCGAACGGGAAATAAAGATCAAAACGAACGTCCTGCAATTCACGGTAACGTGCGTCCCCCGCGACGCCGACAATAGTGCGCCAGGAAGGACTGTCAGAAGGCTCCGTGCCAAGCCTGAGACGTTTGCCGAGCGGGTCCACGCCGGGGCCGAAAAGAGTCTTTGCCATCGTCTCGCTGATGATGGCCGACAGGGGCGACTGTTCTGTGTCCTGCTCGTTAAATTCGCGTCCCGCTTTGATGGGAATTCTGAACGTTTGAAAGTAATGCGGCGTGACGGCTTCAAAATTCGGCACGCGGTTTTCCTGCGCGTCGGCGACTGATTGCCCTTCCAGTGTAAATGGCGTGTCCCAGCCCGCAGTACCTTCCATCGGACGGATCAAAACCGCGCTCGCCGCCTCGACACCGGGTTGCGCTTCGAGCCGTTCGATCAGTTGCCGAAAAAATTCCCGCCGAGCTTCGGGCTTGGCGTAGTTCGCGCCCTGCACTCGCAAATGCATGGTCAGAACGTTATGCGGATCAAAACCCAGATTGACGGTGCTGAGATTCACAAAGCTGCGCAGAATGAGCGAAGCTCCAGCCAGCAAGACCACGGTTACGGCGACTTCGCAAATCACCATTGCGCTGCGTGCGCGCAGCCCGTGGCGTTCGCCGGACATTTTTGTGCTGCCTTCATTGAGCGCTTGATTGAGATTGAGCCGTGAAGCTGTCAGCGCGGGAACCAGCCCAAAAAGGATCACCGTCAGTAACGTAACGACGAGGCTGAAGAGCAGTACTGTAACATTTAACTCTACGTCTTCGACTCGCGGGATGTCATTGGGCGCAACCCGTATGAGCAGCTTGATCAACCAGTGAGCGAGCAACACTCCGCCTGCGCCGCCACAAAGCGCGAGAACAAGACTTTCGCTCAACAACTGACGGACCAGTCTGAAACGGCCTGCGCCCAGCGCTGCGCGCACCGCGAATTCCCTGCGTCGTGCGGTCGCGCGTGCCAGCGACAAGTTGGCGATATTGGCCGTGGCAATGAGCAACAACATTCCGGTTGCGGCCAGCAGCAACCAAAGCGCCGGACGCGCGTCGCCAAACAAATAAGTGGCGAGCGGAGTGATGACGACGCGATGTCCAGCGGCTTGGGTTTCGGGATGCTGCTCCGCAATGCGTGAAATAACACTGTTCATTTCGGATTCGGCCTGCGCGATCGTCACTCCCGGCTCGAGCCTGCCTACCGCCTGTAAAAAGGTGGCACCCCGACTCTCAGTGGTGCGCGCGGTCATCGTTGCCTTCAGCGGCACCCACAAATCCACGCCCTTTGGGAACTCGAACTTCGCCGGCATCACACCAACGACCGTATACCCTTGCTCGGTCAGCGTAATGGTTTGCCCTATGATATTCGGGTCGGCGCTGAATCGTTCACGCCATACGCGGTCGCTGAGGATCACAACCTTCGGTCCATTCACCTGATCGTCATTCTCGTTAAAGACTCGACCATGCGCAGGCTGCACGCCGAGCAGCGAAAAGAAATCGCCCGTCACTTTTGAGCTTTCAAGCTGTACGGCTTCGCCCTTGCCGGTCAGCACGTAACCATAGCCATATACCGTGGCCGGCATCGCAGCGACACTGGTAAAGCTATGGGATTGTTGTTGCCAGTCCATGACTTCAGGTAGCGCCAATTCTACAAACGAGCTGCTGGCGATCGCGTCCTGCTTCCACAGCATCACCAGTCGCTCCTGCTCCGCGAACGGCAAAGGACGCAGCAACACCGTGTGAACAACGCTGAAGATCGCCGTGTTCGCGCCGATGCCCAGCGCCAATGTGAGCACGGCGACGACGGTAAAACCTGGATTCTTCAGCAACATTCGCAAGCCAAAACGCACATCCTGAAACATCTCGTCCTCCAGTCTTTGTGGCTGCAGCATCAGCGCATCCCAAAACGCGCCCAGGCTTCGCCGCACCAAATCGAGTTTGCTTTTCCAGTTGAGCTTGTCCCAATCCGCAAGCAGCAACTCGCGGTATTGCAACTCGGCTTCCCATTCCTGCCGCCAGTCGGCGCGCAAGCGGCGCGGCACTATTAGACCGATGAAGTTGATCAGCCGGAGGTGCGGCTTGAAAGAGAAGCGGGTTGTGCGACTAACATCCGGCATTCGGACCTCGCTCAACACAGTGGTTCTGGACTAGGTTCGCTGGCGATGGGGCTTGATCTTGGACGGGTGCGGCACCAGGCTCTCAAGCAATCGGTAGCGTTTGACCGCGTCGGCGAGAGCCTGTTTGCCGTCGGGCGTCAGCTCGTAGTACTTGCGAGGCGGGCGCCCGTCGCGTTGGGCGATACCTTCTTTTTCCCACTTCGAATCAATGAGCCCGGTTTGTTCGAGCCTCCGGAGCGCGGGATAGACGGTGCCGCTGGGCAATCCCGATATGTCCATTATGTCGAACCCGTATTTGTAGCCGCCGGCCAGCGCTTGAAGAATCACCGCCGCCGAATGTGAAAGATAATTGGCCATCGCGATCATCTCTCCTTTAGGTAGAATGCTAGTTATATAGAAAACTACATAGGTCGTCAAGAAAAAAAACAACCGTATTATTTGTGTGTTGCTGAAGGGGAACCGCCAAGCCGCCAAGAACGCCAAGATCCGCAACAAGAAGTTAATGAAGCTCTTGGCGTTCTTGGCGCCTTGGCGGTTAGTCCTTTCGCTGTCAAGACAAGGAACGTGAAATCAGGACGGTACTACGGACTACTGACTACGGACTAACTACTTTCTTTTGCTCCGGGCAGCGGCAGTCCTCGGCTGAGACGATTGAGTCGAAACGCGGCTGCTGATCCGCCGACAATAACGAGCGCATCTCGGTGCGCGCCTTCTCTCGCACTACGTCGTATCGCGGGCGCACGTCCGCGCACACCGATTTGTATTCCTCGCGAGCGTTCTCCAACACCGCGCGCATCGAAGTCGCTTGCGCTTCGTCCAGCGTCAGCTCGCGCTGCAATGTCGCAAAATAAGCTTCGGTGTCGCGCATCGAAACGGCCCCGCCCTGCGCGACTATCGGGTCTTTTGCCCGCGTTCGGTACAAGCCATCGACAGCCGCGCCGGTCACACAGCCAAGCGCAAAAATCACAGTCGCTATCGACCACACCTTGAGCCACATCCTATTGCTGGTATTCATTTCTCTGCCTTCTCTTCCTCGCGGAACATCGTCGCGAGCACTTCTTCGCTCGAGATCGCGCACTCTCCCGCGCTCGACAACGCGCAAGTCCCGCCGGTCGCGATGAGCTTGATGTTGTCGCTTTGCACCGGGGCCGGTTGAACGCCTCCGGTCGCAGCGGGTGTAGTCACCCAAAACACCGAGACCGCCGCAATCGCCACCATCGCAAGCGCCGGCACCGCTCGCCACGCGATCGAAAGCATCGCGATTGAGGGAACGCTTGTCTCAGCGTGTTGCCGTTCGCTGTCGATGCGAGCGCGAACGCGCGCGTAAAGAAACGGCGCCGAAGCCGTCGCCTCACTCTCGAACTCGCTCAGCCCCGCCGCGCGAATCAACTCGCTGCCCGCGCGATCAAGCCGCTCGTTCAGCTCTTCGTTCTTCTTGAAAAACATGACCACCTCTCGCGGTGCATTGCACCCATCCTGCCGTTCTGGCTTCAAACAAACTCGCCGAGCACGCGGCGCAACGCATGTCTCGCGCGATAGGCCCGCACTTTCACTTTCGACATCTTCCATCCGGTCAGCGCCGCGATCTCCGCAACGCTCACATCCTCCGCGTCGAGCAAAGTCAGAACCATGCGGTCTTCCGCGCTCAAGCGCGCGAGCAGCTTAGTCGCGAGATCGCGCGAGATCAGCGTGGACTCGGCGTCGGACCGCGCATCTTCCGAACTCAACCGTGAGTTAAGCCAGAGCGTCTCGTCGTCGGTGATGTCGCTGATCGAGCTTTCGGGCCGGCTCCGTGCGCGCCGCAGCTCGTCATAGCAAGCATTGATCGTCACTCGCGACAGCCAAGCCGAAAACGATTTGCCGCGGTCGGCCGAGTAGTCCCCCAGCGCGAAGTAGACCTTGGCGAACACGTCTTGAATAATCTCGTCGACCCGCTCCGGCCGGTTGAAGAAGCGCCCGATGATTCGCGCGACTCGGCGGCGATGAC
Source organism: Candidatus Onstottus arcticum (assembly GCA_038040485.1). Classification (GTDB taxonomy): domain Bacteria; phylum Acidobacteriota; class Blastocatellia; order UBA7656; family UBA7656; genus Onstottus_B; species Onstottus_B arcticum. Next base: position 364,489 of record JBBPIE010000002.1, on the reverse strand, counting down.
GCACGAACAACTCTTCGAACGCGTCGTCATCTCCGGCGCGGATCGCTTCCACCAGCGCTTCGTCGGTCACTCGTTCACTGGCTTGGCTTGCAGTCGCGCGCAAGTCTGACTCGACAGTCGCCAGGCCAAAGTTGTCGGCGGTTTGTTCCATTCGACTCGTCTGATCCCAGAGCCTTGCGAGGGACCGGTTCCTTGTTAGTCGGCGGCATCTTGCGCGAATTGTCTTTAGCCGCCATCCGGCACACCGAACCCGCTACGGTAAACGTGAGCCGGCCGGGCTTGGTTACATCGCGCGCGGTTGGCTGACGCCTCAACTCGGTCGCAGGACACCGACGGCCCATTGTACCTCGGATGAATCAGAGGCGTAATCAGAACCTTGAACTAGACCCAGCCAGTCTCTGCGAAACCTCTGTGTCTCGGCGCCTCTGCGGTTTGAGGGTCTCGCAACTCTACTTCAATCTCCGAACCCCAACCGCAGAGCCACTGAGACGCGCCCCGCAACTTTGCGCGAACTCTCCCTTCCGGCTATCATCCCAATTCAATTTCTGCGGAGGCATTCAACACCCAATGACATCATCAAGGCTCGGCGTCGGTTTCATCGGCAGCGGGTTCAACGCTCGCTTTCACATCAGGTCCTGGATCGGCGTTCGCGAAGCCGACGTGCGCGGCGTCTGGAGCCCCAACCACTCGCACGCCGAAGAAGCCGCCGCTCTCTCGCGTTCCTTACGAGTAGGCGACGCCCGCGCCTTCAACTCGATCGAAGAGATGATCGCCGCGCCCGAGATCGACTGCATCTGGTTGTGCAGCCCGAATCATACGCGGCTCGATTGCATGGAGCAGATCACTCGCGCGATCGAATCAGGCAAAGGCAAGCTGATCGGCATCGCTTGTGAAAAACCGCTGGCACGCAACGCCGCCGAGGCTCGCCGCATGGTCGAACTTGTCGAACGATCCGGCTTGCTGCACGGCTATCTCGAAAACCAGGTGTTCACTCCGGGCGTTCAACGAGGGCGCGCGTTGATCTGGGCGCGAGGCGCCGCGCTCACCGGCCGGCCTTATCTGGCGCGCGCCGCCGAAGAGCACAGCGGCCCGCATATGCCGTGGTTCTGGCAAGGCGAGCTCCAGGGCGGCGGCGTGCTCAACGATATGATGTGCCACTCGGTAGAAGTCGCGCGCTTCATGCTGACGGAGCCGGGCAAGCCTCGCGCAAGCATTCGCCCGGTCAGCGTCTCGGCTCAGATCGCTTCGTTGAAATGGTCGCGCCCGGAATACGTCGAGCTGCTCAAAGAGATGATGGGCTCGGAAGTCGACTACGCGAACAAGCCCTCTGAAGACTTCGCGCGCGCGACGGTGAACTACGAAGACGAGAGCGGCCGGCCGGTGATAGTTGAAGCGACGACTTCGTGGAGCTACGTCGGAGCAGGCTTGCGATTGAGCATGGAGCTGTTGGGGCCCGAGTATTCGATGTCGCTCAACTCGTTGGACAGCGGCCCGAAGCTCTTCTTCAGCCGAAGAGTAAAAGGCGCAGCGGGCGAAGACCTTGTCGAGAAACAAAACGCCGAGCAGGGCTTGATGCCGGTAGTGGCGAGCGAAGCGGCGGAGTACGGCTACGAGGGTGAGAATAGATATTTCGTAGAGTGCTTCGCAGACGGGAAGCAGCCTGAAGAGAATTTCTATGACGGGCTTGAAGTGACCGAGTTGTTGATGACGGCTTACGTGAGCGCGGAGCAAAAACGCGAGATCCAATTCAAACCTGCCGACCTCGAAGCATTTATCCCCGCGGTCGCGCGCGGTGCCTGGAAGGGTTGACCCATTGGGGAGTCCCAACCCCGAAGGGGATTGCGGCTTATAGCCCAGGGTTGCCGTACTCGGCTACCCTGGGTAACGGCGCGGCAAACCGAACACCCGTGCAAGTGAATTGAACGCAACCCTGAAAGGGTTGTGACCTGCTGGCGCGTCTACACACCGCCGGCACGCTTCGTTGATCATCATCCCGGGCGCGAGAGCCGCAACCCCTTCAGGGTTGGAAGCCACCGCCCGCAGTCGTCCCAAGGTAGCCGAGTACGGCAACCTTGGGCTGTAGGACGCAATCCCGTTGGGATTGATTTTAGCTATCCGAACTTTAAGGTCGCGGACCGGCCAACGGACAAGGCAGCCCCAGGCATTAGCTCATGGGTCTAGCATTGCTGAGGTATAATCCCCGGCACAGGGAACGAACATGACTACGAACTCTTCAGATCGTAAGACGGAGGCGGTAGAACCAGGTACCGAACCGACCAGTATCGAATCCGTCGTGCGTTCGCTTAGGAGATTGCTCGAAGGAGACCAGCAAGAACAACGAGAAACGTTTGAGTATCTCAAGTGCGCGCTCGATGAAGATCGTCCGTCTTCCCGCAGGCTCTTTCAATGAGAAGATTGTATGAACGAAAATGATGACGCACAACTGACCCCAACTTCTAGAGCGCATACGCCGGAAGAGATCGGTGAGTTTTGGGATAGCCATAGTCTGGCCGATCATTGGGATGAAACTCGCGAAGTCGACTTTGAAGTAAGGGCAAAGCGCAGACGGCGAATAACACTTGACCCACAAGTCTACGCGCAGCTCGAGGCTCAGGCGCGGGAGCGGGGAGTTTTGCCTGAGACACTAGTAAACTTGTGGCTGGCTGAACGCCTGCACGGCGAAACGCAAGTCAGGACCGAAACCTAAGTCAGGACCGAATGACCTCTTTCTGCGTGTGACGAAGAAGCTGCCAATTTCTTCCGTATTTGGACAAGGGGCAGCTTTGTCATACATGAATTCCTCTCGCTTGGATTCCGTTAGCAAAGACAAATACTAAACGGTTGTTTTACCCAGCAGACAGTCCTGCTATGATCACTGGCAGTTCTGCTTTAGGAGGAAGGCAATGGGAATACACAGAAAATCCATCGGCGACTATTTCGACGAGCGCATCGAAGCGATGAAGAACGAAATAGCTAGGTTGAGTAGGGATCGGGTTCTTTTCCATCGTGAAGCTGAAAGCAATGCTTTGAAGGCTAAATACACAATCAAAGAGATCACGGTTTCAGGCGACTCGAAGATAGACATCTCCGCGGACGCCCGCCAAGCCACGATTCGAATACCTGTGGAACACAACAACGAGATGACACAACTGCTAAAACTTGAATCGCACGGCGGCGCCGGTTGGCTCGATTTGGACTATAGGGATGGGTTTCTTTCCCACGTAGTGCCAGCAGATGGAGAACCATCTCTGGTAAAGAAACGAATCGAGAATATGATTCGTCATATCACTGACACAGAGATAGATCCCCGTAAGGCCGCAATCCGGAACGGAAATGAACGCGTCATAAGTGCATTGAACGAGCGCCTCGATCAACTCCAGGCCCAATTCAAGGCCCAGGACGAACGGCGCTCGCAACTGGAAGAACAACTAAAGTAGTTCACTCGGTTGTCGATTCGCGCTCGGCATGAGTGTTGGCACCAGCGATTCGTGGTACCACGTCTGTCATAGCGTAATGAACGAACTGCTTGCCTAGTTCCGTTAATTCGTAGGGCTCTTGTGCATCGAACGCAGACTTCATGACAGGCGCCGCGCGGCCGCGTATGACAGGTCGAGACTTCCGCAAAAACTCCCCTGTACCGGTCGCTTCTCGATGCTGACGGATAACACCGCCAGTGGAAAGATCGCGAATTAGCAGCTTAAACAGATCCGCTTCAGCCGAGTCTTCTCGAACTGGTCGACCATATATGCTCTGCCAAATCTCGCCGCGAGTTATTCCAGGTTCCCCATAAATTTCCCGGATTACAGCGAAGTGAGCCTCGTGATAGTAGTCGATCCACTCGATGAACAGTCTGACAACATCATCTGAGCACAGCGAGGTACCCGCTGCATTGGACACGATCTTCTTGACGAGGCCCCTTTTCTCATCGGTTGCCGCCTTGTCCCAAGCCCGGAACGCCTGCTCCACCAGGAGAAGGTAGCCTGGATCATCAATACGGTCCTCAACGGCAGCACCTAGCTCTTCGAAGCGATGCACAATCTCCTCCACATCGCCTCCTAGGTTGACTAATTTCTTTTGGTGCTCTTGAAGCCACAACCTTTGCAACTCGTTAATCCGCGATTGGTCAGACTCCCCCCACAAGCTCGCGCTTGCGCTAAAAAAACCGCCGACCCAAGGGATGCTCGAAAGAACTGAAAGGGTAAAGCGAATGTACTTGCGGTGCCTCCGCGCATTCCAGCGTTCCAGTTCCTTTTCAATTACAGCGACCTTGTTCTCGTCGGTTTCGGTATCTCGCATGATCTCAACCTCAATTCCTAGCCTGTCCCCTGATCTTGCCAGCTCTCTCGCTTTTCCACTCAACTAGGTTTGGATTCATTAAACCCTTGCAGAATCTCTAACGAGTACGTTCTTGCCGCGCCAGCTTATTCTCCCTCAGGCCCGCAGCCAGTTGCAAAGTAGGTTACTAGCGGCTCGTCAAACACCTATTGTGCGATTTTCAACTTACGACAATGCAATCAATCATCGGCTCAACCCAGTCGCCGACTCGGACTGCTCTAGCGGTCATTCTAGTCGACCCAAGGATAACGACTGGCGCTTTTTCTCTCTCGCCCTTCAGTGATGACTCTTCGCCTTTCCATCCGGGTGTGATTAAAAGTGGGACTTGGCTGAAGGTGCGCTCTTGACATCAGCCCGCTGACTCGCCTACGCGAAGGGGCTCTCATTAACATCCAACTTCAGTTGGGTGTCACTCGTGCTGTTGCTCCACGCGGAACCGTTTCAACGGTTTATCAGGCGGATTCCAAAACTGTTGAAACAGTTAGGGCCAAATCCGTCTTGCCCTCCGCCACCTCAATGAATTGAGGTGTTAATGAGAGTCACAACTTCATCCATGTCCCAAGTCCCACTTTTAATCACACCCTTTCCATCCTTGTCACTCAAACTCCAGATGCAATCTGTGCGTAGTTTGAGGTAGGATTGGCAAGGCAAACGAACGGGAAGGAGCTCTACCCATGTCAGGCAGTCGGATCGAAGACATCCTGAAAGAGATCGCCCAATTACCTCCCTCTGAGCAGACCCGGCTTCGACACTTGCTCGACCAGGGCGAGAATCACTCGGACTCGCGTGACCGTGCTGTTTCCCCTGTTCCTGTTCCAGACAGCACGCGTGAGCTGCAATGGCTTGTTGACCACGCACGCGAATTTGCGGGCGAGTGGGTAGCGCTCGACGGCGATCGCCTGATCGCGCACGGACCAGTTGCCAGTGAAGTCTTCGACGCGGCGGATGCCGATGGCGCGCATCTCCCACTGGTCACTTTCGTTGAGCAACCTGACAAGACGTACGCAGGCTTCTGAGTATGCCCACACAACTCAGCTTCGAAGAAGAGTTACGGTATCCCGATGACTCGTCGGGGATCACCATACCGGTGCTGCTGACTTACGGTCAGAAGACTGTTCGCGTTGCCGCGAAGGTGGACACGGGTGCTCAAGTCTGTCTCTTCACGAACGAGGTTGGGCTGAGACTCGGGCTCGCAGTTGAGCAGGGGACTCCAATAGTCCTATCCAGCATCGGCGGTTCGGTGGACGCCTTTGGTCACGACGTGGTCCTTCAGGCGGGCGAGCTGGCGTTCGAGAGTCGCGGCTACTTTGCCAAATACCCCGGCTTGCCGCGTAATGTGTTGGGTCGCCAAGGCTGGCTGCGAAACCTCAGAATGGCTGTCATTGACTACGACAGCCTGCTTTATCTGAGCGCTTATGACTCTTGATTGCTCCCGTCGTCTCGGCCAGGGGCGGCTACTCATACCTAAGGGCCACCATCGGATCCACCTTCGCAGCACGTCGAGCGGGAACATAACACGCGAGCAGGGCGATGGCGCTTAGTAACAAGCCGATAGCCACGAACGTCAGCGGGTCGGTTGCGCTCACGCCGAAGAGAAGGCTCTCGAGGAGACGGGTCAAGGCTACTGCGCCGATGCCGCCGAGGGCGACGCCGACGAGCATCAGTTTTAAGCCTTGGCCCATCGTGAGTCCCAATATGTCAGTCTTGCGAGCGCCGAGAGCTATGCGGATGCCGAACTCCTGAGTTCGTTGAGACATCGTGTAAGACATCACGCTGTAGATGCCCATCGCTGCAAGCAGCAAGGCTACGGCGGCGAAGACTCCGAAGATCACAAGGCTGAACCGGCGGCTGTCGAGCGAAGACGAGAAGATCTGTTCGAGCGGTTTGAAGTCGATCGGTATTTGATTGTCCATCGATTGGACGATGCTTCGCATTGCTGGAATCAGCGATGCGGGCGAGACGCCCGCGCTCCCAGAAGGCCGATCCGAGGCGGGGGGGACGCTTGAACTCGTCGCCCTAGGTTGGGAAGACGCGCTGGTCCGTGAGGGTTCTCCGTTCTGAGCCTGATCCGAGGCAGGCGGGACTCCCGCCCTCCCAGGGCGCGCGACGATCGACAAAAACATAGACTGCGGGCGCTGGAGCGAATATGCATATACCGCGGGGCGTACGTCGGCGTCCAAGCCGTAGTCGCGCACGTCTCCGACAATCCCAACGACGTTTAACAACCGGATGTCACCGTCCATGTTTCCAAACTGAATGCGCTGGCCGATCGGATCTTCATCAGGCCAGACCTTGTCCGCGAGCGACTTGCTTATAACCGCGACGTGCGGCGAGTCGGGTCCGTCTTCGCGCTGGAAGAGCCGCCCTCGCAACAGCGGTATGCCCATCACCCCGAAGTAGCCCTCGCTCGCCTGGCGGTACTCGGCGTAGCCGGTGCGCGTCCGGTCATTGTTGATCAGAAACGTGCCATTGCCTCCGAACTCGGTCATCGGCAGACTGTTGATTCCGCCCACCGCGACTACTCCTGGAATCTGGCCGACTCGATCGAGCAACTGTTCGTGAAAAAGCGCGAGCCGCCGATTCGCTTCTGCGTCTTTGGCTGAAGGCAGCGACAACTCCATCACGACCGCGCCCTCGGGTTGGAAGCCGGGATCGACTTGCATCAGCTTCAAAAAGCTCTTGCCCAACAAGCCCGCGCCAATCAACAACACAAGCGTCAGCGCCATCTGCAACACTACAAACCCGCTTCGAAGCCGGTTGCTTGCGGCGTGAGCCGAAGACCCGCGCGATGATTCTTTCAAGCTCGGCTGCAAGTCGCCGCCCGAGAATCGCATCGCGGGCACAAGCGCGAGTAGGACGGCTACGACTACCGACAGCGCAAGCGTGAAGCCCAGCGCGGCAGCGTCTACGCGAACCTCGGCGGATCGCGGCAGGCCCGCGGGGTTGAGGCTCAGCAGCAGATCGACTCCCCAAAAGGCGAGCAACGTGCCCAGCCCGGCGGCTATCAAGGTGAGCACCATGTTCTCGACTATCATCTGTTGAACGAGCCGGAGACGGCTGGCTCCAAGCGCCATCCGCACCGCGAATTCCTTCTGTCTTGCTGTGACTTGAGCCAGCAGAAGGTTCGCTACGTTTGCGCACGCGACCAGCAACAGAAAGCCGACCGCGGCCAGCAGAATCAGCAAGCCGCCTCTGACCTTTCCTACCATCGCTTCCTGCAATGGCATCAGCGCGAGATCTACGGCGTCCACGTCTTTGCCGTTCTCTTCTTTGATCTGCCGGCCGATCGCGCTGGCATCCGAGCGCGCGGCTTCGAGCGATACGTCCAAGCGAAGGCGCGCCACCACGGACCAGTTGTGAGCGCTGCGCGATTTTTGCGGCGGGTCGAGTTCGCGAGAGATCCACACTTCGGTCGCGTTTGGAAACGCAAAGCCCTGGGGCATGACGCCTGCTATCGAGAAGCTGCGGTCATCGATTTTCAGCCGCTCGGCATTGAGATCGGTTCGGCCCCCGAGCAAGCGTTTCCAAAATCCGTAGCTCACAACGGCCAGCGCTTCACCGTTTTTTTCATCCGCAGCGATCGAGGTTTGTCCGGCCAGCGGTTGCACTCCCATCACTTGAAAGAAATCTTTCGAGACGAGAGTTGTGCGTGTTCTTACGGGTTCGCTGCCGCCGGTGACGGCTTGGAGCCAGCCGCTGTATTGAGCGACGGCTTCGAGTGTGCGGTTGCGCGCGCGGAGGTCGAGGAAGTTTGGCTCGCAGACCGGCATTCGTTTTCCGTTCTCATCGAGTTCGCGGAGCTGGACTATTCGTTCGGGTTGCGGGTAGGGAAGCGGGCGCAACAAGACGCCATTCACAACGCTGAAGATCGAAGTGCACGCGCCGGCGCCAAGCGCTAACGAGAGGATGGCTGCCGCTGAGAAGCCGGGCCGGTTTCGCAGTAACCGCGCTGCGTGCTTGAAGTCTTGCCAGAGAGTTTGCATCAGTCCCCCAATTTCGGATTTGGCCGATTGCGGATTGCGGACTGAGAGGTAGCATAGACTTTAGTCTGTGTGCCCTTGCGTTCGAACACGACCTACACAGACTAAAGTCTATGCTACCTCGATCCGCAATCCGCAATTCCCCGACGTTACTTAAACACCGCCGACAACACGCGGCCGCGCTCGTACTCCGAGCCGATTGTTTTTACGGCTTCGACCAGCGCGTTGCGTACAGCTTCGTCGCTCGAGCCGGACTGAGCCACCTTCATAAGCAACTGCGCCTTCTCGTAGTCCGAAGAGATGGACGACGCGCTCTTGAGCGCGAACAGCAATGTCTCTTTTCCGGGCGACTTCTTCAACAGAGCGGACAGCACCCGGCCCTTCTCGTAGTCCGAATCAATAGAAGCGACTGCCGCCAGGTAAGCCGTTTGCGCAGCCGGATCGAGCGCGAAGTTATTCGCGATCTTGATCAGCAACTGTGCCTGCTCGTAGTCGGATTTCATGCTCGCAGTCGACTTGATCGCAAACAGCACGTTGTCCTTGCTGAGGTCGCCCCTCTTGAGCAGGGCCGAAAGCGCCCGTCCGCGTTCGTAGTCCGAATCAATCGTGCTGACGCCTTCGAGGTAGATGGCGCGCATCTCGTCGTTGACCAGATAGCTTTCGGACATCTTCACCAGCAGCTGCGCCTTTTCATAGTCCGAAGCGATTTCGGTCCCCGCCAAACGGAGGGCGCGCCGAGCGTTGTCGGCGTCGAGTTGGCCTTGCGCGAACAGCTCGTCAAAGTAAATGCGTTTGACGTAATCGCTCTTGAGATGTGCGATTTCGTCGAGCACGCCGCGCGGTCCGCTCTGTTTGAGGATCTTTCGCACGCGCGCTTGTGCATCGTAGCCTCCGAGCCGGACGGTTTGATCGAGGACTTGCGCGAGCCACTTGCGCGCGTCGCCGTCGAGAGCGCTCGGTTGACCGTTGATCGAGTAAGCGCGCGTGATCGAGCCGCCTTGCGAAGATGCTTCGAACTTGCGAACCACGCCGTGCCGGTCCTGCTTGATACGAATGTCTCCGCCATCCGAGATCGACTTGATGTCGCTGTAGTCGTCTTCGAACTCGACCTTGCCGCGAATTGTGACGTGGAGATCTTCGGAGTCGTCGTTGCGATGCCAGTTCCAGTTGCTGCTCTGTGGATTGACACTCATCCTTTCAGACTTCGACGAGGCCGATGATTTGGTTTGCGTCGTTTGGGATACGGTGTCGCGTGCGAGCAGGCAGCTCATCGCCAGCAGCACGAGTCCGAGAACCGTCCGTTTGCCTAGTAGGTTCCTCATGAAGACCTCCGATCAAGAATGTTCGCGAATGACTAACCAAGTAGCGTGCCAGTGGGAGCACCAGGTTTTTGAGAAACCGGAACGGCTCGTTTTGGCGGGAGCGGCTTCCGCCTCCAAGTCTTTAAGTCCAAGCTTCATAGCACGTTGCCAGCCCTAAGCCCGCGGCTGCCGGCGAGCCTGGACCTCGTGGGAGGATGACCCTCAATCTTTCTTTCCTAGACAGAAAATCTGCCGGGTGTTCGGGTATTGGAATAGGTTTCCCAGAATCGCGCAACGGGCTCGATGCGGATTCTGGGCCGGCTTCTATCGCGCGCGCAAAGCCTGTGATGCTGGCGACGTAGCGCAAGCTGCCAGCTTGCGTGATTTTCGCCGGCAATTCAGCCGCGCTCCAGCAACGATTCGCAAGCCGCCACCTGGAGTGGTCTTCGTCGGCAATTCAGCCGCACTCCGGCAATACCTCGCAAGCTGGCAGCTTGCGCTACGGCATGACGACTCTGCGCCGAGAACGCCATTCTCCCGACGGCCTCATTAACTTAACCAGTCCAGGTTCGCGTTAAATCTTTCCTTCTCACGAGTGAGCGCCCGCTCCTAGCTTTCACGGGCGACCTGTTCGTGTAAGCAAACATAACACTTCATGGCACTCGACTATCTCCAACTTACCAAACAGTGTCGGGAATCGTCCCCAATAGCAGTTCCTCTACCCGCTTCAGGTTAGGGGCTTTGATGGCCCCACTGTTGCCTTTGGAAAGCTCTCGATTGAGACAGAAGTTGTTAGGAATAAGGCGAGTCAAGTTACCCACATAGTTCATAGGGAGCACTGCCATGACTCGTCGATCATACATCTATGCGTTCTTCGTGTGTCTGCTGCTTTGCGGCGGATTCAAAACTACCTTAGCCTCGACCGCCATCATACCTACCGATGAGGAGATGGTTATCGAGTCGCGTGCAATCGTGACCGGCAAGGTCATGGAGATTTCCACGGGAGTCGATTCCTCCAAAGGACTGGTCTTTACTTATGTTCGCCTGAGAGTCGATTCGGTATTGAAGGGCCGGATCTCCGAGTCGGAGATCGTGCTGAAGGAGCTTGGAGGTGAGACTGCCGAGCTTGGGACGATGATCTTTGGAATGCCGAAGTTCGAAGAGGGGCAACAAGTCTTTCTTTATCTGAACACCTGGCCCGACGGGGCGCTTCGAGTGCACCAGGGCTTTCTCGGTAAGTTCAACGTGACGCGAAATGCTTCGACGGGACGGCTCGAAGTCGCTCGCCAGCAGGAAGGGGAAAACGTTGAGATCATGGCGAGCGCAACCAATAACGTATCCGGCTCTGGAGATCTTGAAGCTTATAGCGCGAGGATCAACAATCTGGTTGGGACAAACTCGGAGAACACCGAGCGGTTCGAGCGGAAGTATTATTCCGGTGTCTCGGTGCTAGGCGTGCCGGCGGGATTCGACAAAGATCGCGAGTTTGGAAAGATCAGACCGATGTGGACGTTGCTCAATCCCAATCGTCCGTTGCGCTGGTTTGAGCCCGACAGCGGCCGGCAAGTGACGTTTTATGTAAACCCGGCAGGCGCTCCGAACTGGGACTACCAAGACGACATCAGACAAGCGCTGAATGCCTGGTCCACAACGGCGGGCGTTTCGCTGAAGGGTGTTCTTGGCGGCACGACAGGTGGATGTGGAGTCCAAACAGCCGACAGCATCAATACGATTTCTTTTAACAACTGCGACGGCTACTTCGCGCCGTCGTCGGGATGCAACGGAATCCTCGCGGTTGGAGGAATCGTCAGATACTCGCCTTCAGAAACGAAGACGATGAGCGGTATGACCTTTAGCAGGGGATTAGAGGCGAACGTTTCGTTCAACCCCTACGCGTCGTGCAACTTTTCAGATCGCTGCCAGATGCAAGAGACGCTGACGCACGAGCTGGGTCACGCGCTCGGGCTCGGTCATTCGACGTCCGCGAATGCGACGATGAACCCATATGCGCACTTCGATGGCCGGTGCGCTTCGTTGATCGACGATGACAACGCGGGCATCAAGGCGCTCTATCCCGGGAACTCGTCGGGAGGCGGTCTAAGCATAACGACGGGGTCCGGTCTGGAATCGGTGAAGGTTGATAACGACTACGGAGTTGCGCTCAAAGTGTCAGGCGGTGCGGGCAGCTACGACTGGTCGGTGATCAGCGGACAAGTGCCGCCCGGGTTGCTCGTTTCGCAAAGCGGATTTGTGTACGGAAAGGCGACTACCGCGGGTTCATTTGATTTCTCGGTGATGGTCAAAGACCAGAATGGTTTGACCGCACAAAAGGGCTTCTCGGTGCTGGTGCAGGCGCCGAATCCAACGCCCGTGGTGGTCGCGGTCGATTACGCAAAGAAGAAAATGTTTGTCTTCGTCAGCTACCTCGACAGCGGCGCGACGCTGCTGGTTGATGGTGAAAAGAAGAAGGCGTCATTCGATGGCGCTTCGCTGATGACAAAGAAAGCGAAGAAGCTTCCGGCTGGAACTCACACTGTTACGGTGGTCAACGAGGACGGGAAGCGTTCGACTGATTTCTCCTTTGTAGTCGAGTAGAAAACGCCCCCGGAAGAAGCGCGACACCCCTCTTGAGTAGCGAAACGCTGCCAGCTTGGGAATGGCTCCTCGCAAGCTGGCAGCGCGCTGCTCAATAGGGTGTCGTGCTTTTTTGAGCGGCTTGCGCAAACCGTACGGGCGTCCCTCCGTGGGCGCCCCTTGGTTGCGCAACTTGCTTAGGCGGGGAAGGGGCACCCGCGGAGGGACGCCCGTACAGGTCCGTTACCTGACGCGAGGCACTAGTGAGGACCAGAACGGCACTAGGATAGACGGTCTGCTTACTTGAACATCTTGCTGATATCGCGAAAGCTCACGGCGTCCTTCCCGAAAGTGAAGGTCCCGTGATCTCGCATTTCTTCGGCAGCTCGGAGAAACGCGCCAAGCGCGACTCGCGACAGCGCGCTTCCGACGCTGACTCGTTTGACCCCTATCTGCGAAAGCTCAGCCAGGCTCAATTGCGCACCCGCACCCGAGAGTCCCATCACGACATTCACCGGGCGATCGACCGAGCTTACAACCGCGGCAATGTCGTCGTTGGTTGCGAGCCCGGGCGCATAGAGAACATCGGCGCCCGCTTCCTGGTAGGCTTGAAGCCGCTTTATCGTGTCGTCCAGATCGTTGCGTCCGAAGAGGTAGTTTTCCGCACGCGCCGTCAGCGTGAAAGTGAAGGGAAGCGAGCGCGCCGCCTCCGCCGCCGCGCGAACGCGTTCAGCCGCGTGCTCAATGTCGTAGATCGGATTATCTCGACTAATCGTTGAATCCTCGATCGACCCGCCGACAAGCCCCGCCGCAGCCCCGAGCCGGATGGTCTCGACGACCGTCACGGGATCATCGCCAAAGCCGTTCTCCAGGTCCGCGCTTACAGGCAGATCGGTTGCCGCGACGATCTCCCGAATGTGTTGCATCATCTTGTCGCGGCCGACGGTGCGGTCTCGCTGGCCGATCGAAAACGCGTATCCGGCGCTCGTGGTTGCCAGCGCCTCAAAGCTCAGATGCGCGAGGAGCTTCGCGGTTCCGATATCCCACGGGTTCGGAATGATGAATGCGCTGTCACGCTCGTGAAGCGCGCGGAAGGCGATTCCCTTTTCTTCTTGAGTTCTCATAACGCCCATGGAGGATTGAGGATGGAGGATCGAGGATGGAGGATCGAGGATTGAGGATTGAGGATGGAGGATGGAGGATCGAGGATCGAGGATTGAGCACCGAGCCCCAAGGATCGCAACCTTTCCGTCCTTAATTCTCCATCTTCAAGCTACCATCCCTCAACCTTCGATCTTCTATCCTCAATCCTCGATCCTCAATCCTCGATACTCAATCCTCAATCCTCGATCCTCAATCCTCGATCCTCGATCCTCAATCCTCAATCCTCAATCCTCAATCCTCAATCCTCGACGCGTCATTCGTATCTGAGCGCAATCATCGGATCGATCTTAGCCGCTCGCCGCGCAGGAAGATAGCAGGCCAGCAGCGCCACACCCGCGAGCACGAACGCGATCACGACAAACGTAAACGTGTCAGTGGCGCTAACTTCGAACAACAAACTGGTCATCAATCGCGTCAGCCCATAAGCCGCGCACAAACCCGCCGCGACTCCTGTCAGGGCCAATGTCATGCCCTGGCCTACAACCAGCTTGAGCACGTCTCCGGTTCGAGCGCCCAATGCCATTCGGATTCCGATTTCGTGCGTGCGCTGCGTGACTCCGTAAGCCATCACGCCGTAGATTCCCACAGCGGCCAGCAGCAACGCGACCACCGCAAACAATGCGAACAACGCCAGCGACAGCCGCCGTTCACCAACCGACTCCCCGATCACCTGGTCCATTGTCTTGAAGTTGGCGACTGCCTGGTTCGGGTCGATGGCTTGCACCTCGCGGCGCACCGCGCTTTCCAGCGATGCTGGATCGAGGTTCGAGCGCAGCGACACGGACATCCAGGGCCAGGGGTCGTGCAAGTGCGAACCGTAGGCGTCCATGGTCGGCTCGGCGCTCAGACCGTTGTGCTTTACATCTCGCACGACGCCGACGACTTCAGCCCACTCCGAGTTGGGATTGCCGAGTTTGATCCGCTTGCCTATCGCGTCTTCGCCGGGCCAGAGGCGGTGCGCCATCGTCTCGTTGACCAGGAGCACCTCCGGTGCTTCGCTTGTGTCGCGTTCGGTGAACGTGCGGCCTTTGAGCAGTGGAATCCCCATCCCCTCGAGGTAGCGCGGGTTCACGACGTGAACGCCGCTTATCAACCGTTCGCCGGCCGGGGCGTCGCGGCCTTCTACAGTCAAGAGCATCGAAGAGTCAGTGCCGGCAATCGGCAGATCGTCCGCGATACCGACGCCCTCGACGCCAGGCAGGGCTTCGAGGCGAGCGGTGAGGTCTTTCAAGAAAGTCAGCCGTGCTTCTTGCTGAGCGTACTTCGCGTTGCCCAGAAACAGCCACATGGTTAGCAGCTTCGCCGGCTGAAAACCGGGATCGACCGAGCGTAGCTGAACAAAGCTCTTCATCAGCAATCCGGCGCCTACCAGCACCAGCAGCGCCAACGCCACTTCGGCGACTACCAGCGCGCCGCGCAGTCGCCCGCGGCTCGCGCCCGGAGTCGCGCTGCGGCCGCCTTCTTTGAGCGCTTCGTTAAGGTCGGGCCTTGATGCTGCCAGTGCGGGCACCAGACCAAAGACGATTCCCGTCGCCAGTGAGATGAGCAACGTAAAGCCGAGCACCTGCCCGTCTACTCCGATCTCGTGCAACCGCGGGATGTTTTCCGGACTCATCGCGACTAGCAAGTCCACGCCCCACACCGCGAGCAGCGAACCGCAGGCGCCGCCAAGCGCCGCAAGCGCCATACTCTCGGTCAGCAGTTGCCGGACCACGCGCCAGCGGCTGGCGCCCAGTGCTGCCCGAAGCGCCATCTCTTTGTGCCGGGCCGTCGCACGCGCCAGCATAAGATTGGCTACGTTTACGCAGGCGATCAGCAGCACCAACCCGACCGCTCCAAGCAATACAAGCAGCGCCGGCCGGAGCTTGCCTACCGTCTGATCCAACAGCGAAACGAGTTCGACGGTGTGTCCCGCGTTGGTCGCCGGGTATTGCTCCGCGAGCCGGGCCGCCGCGACGCTGATCTCGTCTTGAGCTTGCTGCAAAGTCACGCCCGGTTTCAGACGCCCGATCGCGTGAAGAAAGTGAGAGCCGCGCACCGTCGCGGGATCGCGATCGACAATTAGCAGCATATCGGGGACGACGTTTCGCGGGTTAAGCCACATTTCCGCGCGCTCGATTTTCAGTTGCGGAGGCGCAATCCCGACAACCGTGACGCTCTGACCGCTTAAGGTGAGAGCGCTGCCGATTATGTTTGGGTCACCGCCGAAGCGCCGCTGCCAGAAGGCGTGGCTGAGCACGGCGACTCGCGCAGCGCCCGCTCGGCCATCGTCGGGCTGCAACGCGCGGCCCGCCTCGACTTCAATTCCCAGGACCGAAAAATAATTAGCCGAGACGATCAGCGTGCGAATCTGTTCAGGCTGCCGGTCGCCCGTCAGGGTGACGTCCATCTGGCGATAAGCCGCGATCTGTTCGAACGCACGTGTCTGCGTTTGATAGTCGAGGAAGTCGGCCGGCGAAAGGTTGCCGTGACGGAAGTCGGGCTGATTCTCCCAAAACCAGACGAGCTGATTTGAGTCCTTGTAGGGCAGCGGCCGAAGCAGCACCGCATTCACCACGCTAAAAATGGCGGTGTTGGCGCCGATGCCAAGCGCCAGCGTGACTACGGCAATCAGCGTGAAAGCTGGGCTCTTGAACATCATTCGCACGCCGTAGCGCAGATCCTGCCAGAGAGTTTCCATCAGTCCCCACCCTCGATTTTGGATTTTAGATTTTGGATTTTGGATTGAGGTAGCATAGACTTTAGCCTGTGTGCAGTTGATGTTTCGAACGTAAGCGCCCACAGACTAAAGTCTATGCTACCTCAGCGCTCGGTCTCGCAATCCAAAATCTAAAATCCAAAATCCAAAATCTATCCTCTATCCTCGTTCCCCTAGCGTTTCCTGCCGGGTGACGTAATCGTTACCGGTCCGTTGACCGTTGAAAGACGGATCACCGGTTCTGATTCGCCAAACTGGATGACGCTTGGCCGGTTCCAGGTGCGCGCGGCCGTTTGACATTGAACGGCGCGGCATTCAACTGGCGAATGCTTCGAAGCGTCGACGCGTACCGACGACTGATAGCTCTCCGGCAGCATAAGCGTGAGCGGGCCATTCTGAGTGCTGCCTTCGATCTGCCCGCTCGACCATTGGCTCCCGTTTAGCTCGACGGTTAGCGGACCATTCTGCGCGCGCAGATGATAGTCCCCGCTGCTCCCGCTAACACCGATAGGCCCGTTCTGAACATCCGCGCGAACCTGGCCGCCGACCTCCCTAAACGTGATCGGCCCGTTTGTGCTTCGAGCCTGGATGTTGCCTGAGAAGTCACTCACTCCGATGGGACCGTTTGTTGTACCGAGGTCCAGTACCGCTCCATTCGGTGCTTGAATGATCAAGTACGCAACCCAATCCTGCGGGTTCGGTCCCTCGACGGTAACTTGCCCGCCGCGGATCGAGAGTTTGAGTTGAGCCAGCGTTGTCCTGGCTTCGGATTCGCTTTCGCCTCCGGCGGCGAGGCAGGCCGTGATCGAGTACTCGTCGCGATTCCACCCTTGAACCTCGACACCCCCATTGCGAGGCGGACGCACCTCTAGAGTTGAAATCGCCGATCTGGGAATCGATTGTTGTTGGTCCGCGCGAGCCGTTTCGCCTTTTCCGATTCGCATCTTTATTTGGTCGCAGGCCGTGATTCGCTCGTCGCCTTCGGTGGTGATGTTAACGTCGTGATGTCTTTTTTGTTGTGCGCTGGTGGGTTCGAAACCCAGACAACATCCGAAGACAGCAACTGCTAAGACGAGAACCGTTCTTTTCATAATTATCCTCCCGCGAAATTGAATTCGAATGGTCACCCAAGTCTGCAAAAGCCGCGGCCTCGCCCGGTATCGTCAACGCTAGCGCGCGACCCCCGGTGTCACTGCTTCCATGCGCAGTGTGCTTTTGGGCTCCGCCTGCGTGGATGCGGTTTTTGTGCGCTTGCCGGTCCCGGATAAGACGAGAAGGCTGAGCGAAAGCGCTACCAGAGCGATTCCTATGCTGAGTCTGAGATGTTTATTCTTCACAAAGCCTCTACGATCTCAAACCGGACGTTTGCCGGCCGCGCGACGAAAGTCGGTCAGTAGCGCTAGACCAACTCGCGTGCCAAAGTCGCGGCAGGCTAATCTCCAGCAAACGTATAGTTTCAGTTGTGGCAGGGAATTGACTCGAGGCGTGGTGTGTGCGGCTTTGGGAACAGGATTCCCACAAATGACGAAGCCAGGTTTGTAGGTGTTTGGAAGGACTCGTCTGAAAGTGAGCGGCGTCGATGGTGCGCGATGGGTCTTGCGGGTTGGGAAATGGCAGGCCCAGCCTTGAGCCGGGCCCGCCTGCCGAGCTTACTTAGACTTCTGTTTGCTTGTGCGTCGTTCGGTCCACTTTGACTTGAACTGATCGCGCGATTGCTCGAGTTTCGCTTTCTGCTCGGGCGTCAGGATCGAGATCATCTCCTGGCGCAGGCGAAAGTGCTCGCCCTGCAGTTTTGCTTCAAGCGGAGCGATCTCCGTGAGCTTCTGCGTCACCAGCGTTTCATTGAAGGTAGTGCCTTCGCTAGCCTGACGGAGCTCCTGTCGCTTCGCGTGTATCTGCTCCATTATCGGACGGAGGCTCTGGCTGTGGCTTTCGCGGATCTGCTTCATCTGAGTCTTCTGCGCGTCGGTCAGATCGAGATTGCCAAAGCCCATCATGCCCCGTCCCTCTCGTCCGCCTCGTCCGCCGTGGTCACCCGGATGACCAGTGCGCCCTCGGTCCGAGCCGTGCTCGGTGGACTGCGCGATAGCAATTGGGACGGCCACCGCTATGGCCATGACAGCCGCAATCGCAACTTTCTTGATTCTGCTTAGCTTGCTCATCGTTACCTCTCTGTTCTGATTTGATATGGCTTGATTCCTTACTGGCTTCAACCATCCACTAGTGATTAAGAGGCTCAGCGCGGCTGAATGGTTGCAAGCGACCAGTAGTCCGTAGTCCGTAGTCCGTAGTTCATGTACCGAGGATCCAGGTGACCCCTTGCGCGCGAGCGACGGACTACTGACTACGGACCACTGACTACGCGCTTCTTCGCTCCAGCAGAACGACATCCCGCCAGACGCCGTTTAGTTTGCCGAGTCGCTCGCGCCGGCCGACTTCGCGAAAGCCGCAGCGTTTGTGAAGCGCTATGCTCGAAACATTCTCGGGAAATACTCCGGCTTGGAGTGTCCAGATGCCATTTCGTTCAGCTTCGAAGGTCAGGCTCACGAGCAGCGAGCGACCTGCGCCCTGACCGCGCGCCGCTGCCGCGACATAGACGCTTACTTCGGCTACACCGCCGTACACACAACGGTTCGAGACCGGACTGAGCGCCGCCCATCCGACGACGGAATCGCCCCATCTGGCGGTCAGTCTGCCGAAGCTCAAATGATTCCGGTCCCAAGTCTCCCAGTCTGGGGCGTCCGTTTCGAAAGTCGCGTCTCCGGTTGCGATGCCTTCAAGATAAATGGACCGAACCTGATTCCAGTCATCCGCCGCGAGCTTGTCGATTGTGGGTGTCATGACTTTCATTGTATGCGAGCGTGGTGTGAGAGGGTAAGGAGCGATGAGCCGCCGACGTAGCATAGACTTTAGTCTGTGTGCTTCTCGCATTCGAACTCCAACACAACACAGACTAAAGTCTATGCTACCAATTGACAGCACGAGCGTTCGTATAGTACAAAACGAACGATCGTGCTTTATGGAGAAGATATGAAGGCAGTAAGCGAGATCAGAAAACAGCAACACAACGATGCGAGGGGCGCGAAGACCCGGCAGGACATTCTTCAAGCCGCGGTGCACGTCGCTTCCGCCGAGGGGCTCGAGGGCTTGACGATCGGGCGGCTCGCCGACGAGCTTCGCATGAGCAAGAGCGGGTTGTTCGCTCACTTCGGCTCGAAGGAAGAGCTTCAACTCGCGGTGGTGAGCAAGGCTCGGGACATCTTTGTTCACGAAGTCGTCGATCCGGCGTTCACTCGCGAGCGCGGGCTTGTGCGGCTGCTCGCGATGCTCGACGAATGGCTGGCATACGTCGGGCGCAGCGTTTTTCGCGGCGGGTGCTTTTTCATGGCCAGCGCCATCGAGTTCGACAGCAGGACAGGCCCGGTCCGAGACCTGATAGCCGAGCTTTCTCGTTCCTGGCTCGACGCGCTCGATGCCGAAGCCCGATTTGCTCAAACGCTCGGCCAGCTTGATTCTCGCGTTGACACCTCGCAGCTTGCATTTGAGCTTCACGCGCTGGTGCACGGAGCAAACTGGTATTACAACCTGTTTCAAGACAAGCGTGCCTTTGAGCGCGCGCGGAACGGAATTCTCGAACGCCTGCGCCAGGGCGCAACGCCGGGGCTGCTTCGCGTGCTTGCGGAAAAGAGTTCCAAACGGCTCAAGGCCACGCAAAGAAAACCACGAAGAAAGGAATCGAGATGAGCGACAAACACGAAGACGTTTCGTTGATATTGAAGCTGTATGAACTGCGCCGAGAAAAAGGAATTCGACGCGCGCGCAAATGGTACTTCACTGAGTTCAACCCGCAGAGCGCAGCCGACGTCGTGAAGACATTCACCAGCGGACACGACGGAAGCGCCAATTATCGAATGATCACTTCCTATTGGGATATGGCCGCGTCTTTTGTGAACAACGGCGGCATCGACGAGAAGATGTTTCTCGACGCCAACGGCGAGCACGTCGGTGTGTTTTCGAAACTCGAGCCGTTTATCGAGGAGGTGCGCCAGATGATCGGCCTGCCTGACTATCTGCGGCAGCTCGAGAATCTAGTAAACAAAACGCCGAACGCGAAGGAGCGCCTCGAACGAATGCGCGGGGTATTCTCTCGCTGGGCGAAGGTTGCTCAGGAGACTGCTGCGGCGAGTTGACCGTTGGCGCGCCTTCGTGGGCGCATCTATGCAGGCTGCTGAAAAATGAGAGTCCGCCACCAAGACACAAAGACACTAGGCTTCACCAAGTTAGTGAATTAAGCAGTTGTGGGCTTCGTGCTGCTTTGAGCCTTAGTGGCTTACTGGCGATAAAGTCCGTTTTTCAGCAGCCTGCCAGGGGCAGACTCTGGATCTGCTTATTCGGAATTCGAATCTCTGTGTCCCAGCCACTGCTTGCCAGTTCTAAGGGCGAGGCTGTAAAACTCTTTCTTCATTTGGGCGCACGGGTCGCGCCGACTCACGCAAGACTCAGCGAACTTCAGCGCTATACAACTTGATGAGGCATGGATGAAACTAAGATTGGTCTCATGGAGATTAGCTCTGGGTTACGTCGCAATTGAGTAGGGGAAGGATGCAATCTACGGATCAATCAGCTACGGAACCGGCGCTTCATGAATCAAGCGGTACGATTGCGTCATACCTCGACATCGGCGAGGTCAAGATCCACTATAAGGCACGCGGCGCGGGAGAACAGGTCTTGTTGCTCCACGGTTGGGGTGCTTCCATTGAAAGCTGGGGACCCGTCTTTGATGGGCTCGCAAACTCTTACCGCGTCGTTGCTATAGACTTTCCGGGCCACGGCAAGAGCGGTTTGCCGCCCGGTGCCTGGGGAGTCCCGGAGTATACCGATTGTCTACTGCTCATTATGGACGCGTTAGGCTTGCAGCACCCGCACATTATTGCGCACTCGTTTGGTGGCAGGATGACAATCAGACTCGCAAAGTTTCATCCTGATCGCGTGAATAAAATAGTCCTGGTGGATAGCGCCGGGATACGCCCTCCGCGCCCCGCGAAATATTATTTCAAGACAGGCGCAGCTAAGACGGGGAAGTTCCTGGCCAAATACGGCGGAAGCTTAGGGAAGGCGATCCGCACTTTCATCTACTCGCGCATCGCATCAAAAGACTACGCCAACGCGGGGCCGCTCCGGGATACTTTTGTGAAGGTCGTTAATGACGATCAGACTGAACTGCTTCCTCACATACAATCGCCTGCGCTGCTTGTTTGGGGAGCGGATGATCAGGACACGCCGCTGGCATCGGCGAAGATCATGCAACGGCTTATTCCCAATGCTTCGCTTGTAGTCCTTCAGAACGCCGGGCATTTTTCCTATTTGGATCAACCCAACAAGTTCAATCTGATTGTAAGAAAATTCCTGCGGGAAAGCGGCAAATAGTCTGGCGAACTGACGACCAATGGAGACGGCCCACATAATCACTATCGTTTTGTCGCTTGTAGTAGCTTTGGTTTGGAGCATCGTGCGTTGCATACGATCTCTCCACCTGCTTCAACTGGATAGCTATTCAAATGCAAGGCTGCTGAAGTGGCTCTGGTTTTCGCCTTTCGACCGCTTATTTGATTACCGGCTGGGCCTTTCGCTTCTGGCGGGATTGGGTCTGCATTTCCTGCTATGGCAACTTGATGTCACCTACGGTCACTTCGTTTCACCAGTCTGTTGGATCATTCTCGGCGCGCTGCTGTTCTTCAAAAGGAGCGTCCCGGAAGCGAAGAAACCTTTTGTTTATACTGGCCGCGCTAAGAGGATTCTCGTCGTAGCCATATTGATTTGCTCGACAATTGGGGCGGTGTTTCTCTTCTTCGCTCTGAAAGGATCGGCGAGCGCATACAAGCCGGGAGCTGTGATACTGGCGGGCGGATTGTTGCTGACTCAGCTTGCTTCCCTCGTTGTTTTGGTTTCCAACTTTCTGCTGACTCCGGTGCAGTCATCCATAAACAACGGATACATTCGTTCTGCAAAGAAGAAACTGAACGAGATAAGCCCGGTGGTAATCGGCGTAGCCGGCAGCTACGGAAAGACCTCTACCAAATACTTCATCGAGACGTTGTTGGCCGAGCGCTTTCTGGTCCTGAAAACCCCGAAGAGCTTTAATACGCTGATGGGGCTTTGCCGGGTAATAAACGATGATCTCAAGCCGGAGCATCAGGTCTTCATCGCCGAGATGGGTGCATACAGACGGGGCGATGTTCGAGAACTTGCTGAGCTGGTGAGTCCTCGGATCGGCATAATAACATCGATAGGCCCGGAGCACTTTGAACGGTTCAAGAGCATGGAGAACATCAAGGCGACGAATTATGAATTGATAGACCTGCTGCCTAAGACCGGGGTTGCAGTGTTCAACAATGATATTGACGACTGCCGAGAGCTTGCAGATCGTACGAACTCACTCAAGGTTCTTCGGTACGGATTGGACACCTCGCACCCGCACCTGCGGCTTAGTGCTGCAGAGATCAGCATGAGTTCCAAGGGCCTCAGTTTTGTTCTGGTCGACAGTGAAGGGAATCGAGCCAGTACGCACGCAGGTTTGTTGGGACGTCACAACGTTCTCAATATCCTCGGGGCTGGCTGCATAGCGTTGGAGATGGGCATGTCCCTTCAGGAAATTGCCAGGGCCATTCCGAAAATCAAACAGGTGCCGCATCGGCTGCAGTTGGTTCCGGGGTCGGCGGGAGTCACTGTCATTGACGACTCCTACAATTCAAATCCCATCGGAGCCATCGAAGCACTCAACGTGCTGCGAGAGTTTAGTGCCGGCAAACGTGTGCTGGTGACTCCCGGCATGGTGGAGCTTGGAGTGCTCGAGTCGGAAGAGAATGAAAAGCTTGGCGCCGCCGCCGCAAAGATATGCGACTATGTTTTATTGGTAGGAGCCAGGCAAACACAACCGATCTTGCGAGGGCTGGAGCGCGAAAAGTTTCCACGTGAGCGGCTCCGCGTCGTTAAGGATCTGGCAGAGGCAACGTCAGAGCTTCAGAAAATAGTTCAGGCAGGCGATGTCGTGTTGTTCGAGAATGATCTGCCCGACTTATATGCGGAGACATGAGACCGCGGCGGGATTTATCTTTTGGAAGCAAGGACCTGATATGCAGAGCACTAGAAAACCAACTGTAGCTGTTCTATTTGGTGGAAGATCGGTTGAGCACGAAGTCTCAATCATCACGGGCCATCAGATTGCGGAGGCCCTTGAGGTCGCCGGCTATTCGTTGTTGCCTATTTATGTCACCAAAGAGGGAGAGTGGTACGCCGGCTCTTCGCTTTACAATGTAAAACAGTATGGTGATCCCTCATTTCACCCTGACAAGCTGCAAGACGCTCACCGCGTGAGCCTTTCCCCGGACAGGTCCGTACGGCAATTGCTTCCGCACCCCGACAGTAGCAAGGGCCTTTTTAAGAAGTCCCCACGTCTTTGGGCCGATGTTTTTTTTCCTGCGATCCACGGTTCGTTTGGAGAAGACGGCTCGCTGCAAGGGCTTTTTGAAATGGCCGACGTTGCCTACGTAGGTTCAGGTGTCTTGGGCTCTGCGATGGGGATGGACAAGGTGAGAATGAAGGCATTGTTTCGGGATTCAGGCATCCCGGTGTTGAGTTGCTTGTCCATATCTCAGGAAGAATGGAAAACCGAGGACCAGAGCTTTATTGCCAAAGTGGAGAGTACTTACAGCTATCCGGTCATTGTGAAACCGGCCAGCCTCGGAAGCAGCATCGGAGTAAAAAGGTGTGAAGATGCCTCGAGTCTGAACGATGCGATTGAGGTGGCATTACGCCTTGACGAGCGCGCGCTTGTTGAACGCGCGCTGGTAGATTTCATCGAGATTAATTGCTCCGTGATGGGGTCGCCCGAGAAGGCGTCGGTTTGTGAGCAACCCTGTCCAAGCGAAGCAGTGCTTACATTCGACGCGAAGTACAAGCGAGGCAGGAAAGGCGCCAAGACCGGCAATGCGGAGGGCGGCATGGCGTCTCTCGATCGAATCATACCCGCTCCAATTCCAGATAGCCTTACGTTGCGTATTCAACAGCTTTCGGTGCAAGCCTTCCGTCTTGTCGGAGCATCCGGAGTAGCGAGGCTGGATTTTCTGCTCGAGAAGAATGAAGGAAACCTATTTCTGAATGAGATCAACACGATGCCAGGGTCGGTCGCTTTCTACTTGTGGGAGGCTAGTGGGGTGCCCTTTGATGAGCTTGTGACCCAGTGTGTAAACATGGCTTTGGACCGCCAGAGAGTACGCGCTCGCACGAGTTTCTCGTTCGAAACAAACTTGCTTCGAAGATGATACTCGCGCGCATTGATCGCACATCGAAAGAGCGCAAAACCCGTAGTGAGCAGGCACAAAACTTGACAACAAAATCTGGGGGCCGATATAGTTTCGGCGTTTGCTGGGAGGTCGTTCAACGGTAGGACAGCAGACTCTGACTCTGCTTATCGGGGTTCGAATCCCTGCCTCCCAGCCAATTCAATTCAACGACCACTCTTAGGACTTCAACCACGCCGCAATCGTCCCGCTCAACTGCTGCACATTCCACGCCGAAAGCTGCGCCAGCATATTGACCGCCTCCACTGAAAGGTAAATCTGCTCGACTGTGGAATAGTTCGGGAAGTTCCAGAGCGGGCTCCCCACACTTGAACGCTGAGCCAGATCTTGCTGAATTCCGGAATCGGTGATCGCGCCTTCCCAATTTCTTACTTGATTGTTGTACACCCACAACACGTCTACGACGCGGCCGGCGGCGATATTAGCGAC
Organism: Candidatus Onstottus arcticum; assembly: GCA_038040485.1. GTDB lineage: Bacteria > Acidobacteriota > Blastocatellia > UBA7656 > UBA7656 > Onstottus_B > Onstottus_B arcticum. The sequence goes on along the minus strand of JBBPIE010000002.1, from coordinate 339,648 downwards.
AGGGTTCGCAATCGTCACCAGCCCCTTTTGCAGAAATGCCGCCGTCGCCGTACCCAACGTCGAGGTGCCAAAGCGACTCGCGTTGTACAAGCCCGTCTGGACCGCAGCAAAAGCTCCTCCCGGATACAACTGATTTGTGTCGTCGAACACCTGCACTGAGGTCAGGTCGCCGGGCCCGGCGCCTCCGTACCCGAACAGAAGCCCGATTTCGCTATCCATCCCCAGGTTCGGTGGCGTTCCACTCAACGGAGTCTCGGTGTTTACGAACGCGATGATCTTGTTGGCGTTCGTCTGCGCCAGCAGCCCAAGAACCCCGGTGTTGTCAAAGCTTCCACCGTCCGAAAACCCGAAGGTCTTGTTTGACGGATTACTCATTTGTCCAAGCGGCCAGTAGTTATAGGCCGGAATCACGTCCGAAGCGTCGTTCGTAAATGACTCGAGGGCTACCGCCAGTAGACCGCCCACGAAATCTGCCGCCGCTCTAGACCAGTGAAGATCGTTAACCAGGTAGTCCTCCAGATCGTTAACAATGTCCTGTACTCCCTTGTCGATGTACTGCAACATGAGCTCCGCGAAAAACGCGCTCGAACACCCGGCTATATCGCACAATGAGTAGTTTCGGCTGGTCGAGATTGACGCCGTCCCGGACATGATGCCGGGACCAAGCAAGGTAGACGTGAACCCGAAAGACTCCACGCCGCCCCCGCCCACCACCGTGCCATCCGGACTCTGACCCAACACGCTGGTCGCGACCGGCGTCGCCTGCACTGGTATCTGTGGTGAAGTCTCCACCAGGTAATTTTCGAGGAGATTGGTGTTGACGATCAGGGATGGCCGCCCATCCCGCGCCAGATAAAAGTCCGCCGGCAACAGGGACGGATTGTATTTCGTGATGCTCTTACTCACTTCCGCTGCTGACAAACTGAACATCAGGCTAGGCTGAACAAACGGCCCACTTGAGTTGTATGTGGCGGAGTACAGCCCGAAAGGCTTTAGTACGAGCTCGCCGACTCCAGCGATCCAGAACCAACTATATTGAGAAGGACTTGTGAAGAACCCCGCCTCCATAAGCGCTTTGAGAAAGACCCCGATGTTAGCCAAACTGAATTGCTGCGGCGTCGTCCCCATACAGGACGGTCCCATGTACAAAACATTTCCCGGCGTGTTCGCACCGCCCTTGGTCAGCGATTGTGGCGCCACCGGTTCGATCAGAAAGTCGGTGTCGCTAATCGCTTGAGGCAGAAAGGTGTACAGCACCGACGCCCAACTGCCCCCCGACACCGACGAAATGTATTGCTCGGGACCCAGAACGGGTTGTCCGTTTGGTAGCGTCATGGCATTCAACGCCGACAGTTGTCCGAGCGCGCACGACAACGCTCGCGACCCGCCACCGGAAAGACATATCCCAAGGACCGGTTGCGTTGCGCCGCTCTGGGTCACTGCGGGATACAAAGGTGCCATATATTCCTGAGACATGGGTGTGATCCTCCTCAATTTTTTGGGACTGGAAGGGCCCCAAGCTATCACTAAAGAGCACTCATCGCAACGCGATGGAACAGGAATAAGAACGCAACCTCAAATTCTGTCGCTCGCCGTCGTAACGCTCGTGTAATCCCCAAGTGTCTGACCAGACCTGCCGGGCTCCTCGCAGTGCATCTCGAACTCGATATATAATTCGTCTCTGTCACAGGAGATAAACAAACGAAATGAACTCTTCGGAATCTGACGCCGGCGCGACGCTAGGTGAATCGGCGGGCCGGTCTAATTTTATTCGAGACATCATCATTCAGGACATTGCGGCCGGCAAACACGGTGGGCGGGTGCAAACTCGCTTTCCCCCAGAGCCAAACGGCTATCTGCACATCGGTCACGCCAAAGCGATCTATCTCGACTTCGGGTTGGCGGCGGAGTTTGGCGGCAAATGCAATCTCCGCTTCGATGACACGAATCCCTCAAAAGAAGAGACCGAGTACGTCGATTCAATCCAGGAAGACGTCCGCTGGCTGGGATTCGAATGGGACGAGCTGTTTTACGCGTCCGATTACTTCGGCCAGCTTTATGAGTGGGCCATCCAGTTAATCAAAGCGGACAAGGCCTACGTGTGCGACCTCACCGCGGCCGAAATTCGCGAGTACCGGGGGACACTAACCGAGCCAGGCAAGGAAAGCCCTTACAGGAATCGATCCGTTGAGGAGAACCTGGACCTGTTCGAACGAATGAAGAAGGGAGAGTTCCCTGATGGATCGAGAACCCTGCGCGCGAAGATCGAAATGGCTTCGCCGATTCTGAGTATGCGCGATCCGGTCATGTACAGGATTGTTCACATGGAACATCACCGAACGGGCAATGAATGGTGCATCTACCCGATGTACGACTATGCACACGGCCAGTCGGATTCGATCGAGAACGTAACGCATTCAATCTGTACTCTGGAGTTCGAAAACAATCGTCCGCTGTACAACTGGTTTATCGAGCAGCTCGGCATCTTTCCATCTCAACAGTTTGAGTTCGACCGGCTCAATATCACTTACACGCTCCTGAGCAAACGCAAGCTGCTGACTCTGGTGGAGAAGGGATACGTAGAAGCCTGGGACGATCCGCGCATGCCGACGCTGTCGGGAATGCGGCGTCGCGGCTACACTCCGGAAGCCATTCGCGGCTTTTGCGCAAGTCTCAGCGTATCCAAGACAAACAATACGGTGGAACTCGCGGCTCTCGAGCACTACGTCCGCGAAGATCTGAACAAAAGTGCGGCGCGCGTTATGGCGGTATTGCGACCACTACGCGTCGTCATCGATAACTATCCGGACGACCTTGTAGAAGAGATGAACGCAGTCAACAATCCTGAAGATGAGAGCATGGGAAGCCGCCGAGTCCCATTCTCGAAGGTCCTCTACATTGAACAAGACGACTTTCGCGAAGAGCCACCAAAGGGCTACTTCCGCCTTTCACCGGGCCGCGAGGTCCGGCTCCGCTACGGGTATCTCGTCACCTGCAACAATGTTGTGAAAGACGCCGACGGAAATGTGGTTGAGCTGCATTGCACATACGACCCGGCGACGCGGGGCGGCACGACACCCGACGGCCGCAAGGTCAAGTCAACAATTCACTGGGTATCGGCGGCACACGCGGTTGACGCTGAGGTTCGCGTCTACGACTCGCTCTTCACGAAAGAGAATCCGAATGAGGTCGACGAAGGCCAGGACTTCACGGCCAATCTGAATCCAAACTCGTTGGAGGTGTTGTCGGGCTGCAAGGTCGAGCCGAGCCTCCGAGACGCGGCGGCGGGCAACCGGTATCAATTTGAACGACTCGGTTATTTCTGCGTGGATCCCGCTTCAGCGCCCGGAAAGCTGGTGTTCAACAGGACAATCGGCCTGAGGGATACGTGGTCTAAGGTCCAGCAGCGCGGAAAGAAGTGATTCCTCGATTCAGAGGCGTTCATCCAGGCAGGAGAAATCACATGGGTTGTCCGAGTCAAACTGCGCTCCTTCATTCTAGTTCATTCGAGCGACACCAACTTGATTGATCTAGTAGTTATCGTAGTCTGTCGTCAAAGTATTTTTGCCAAAGAGCCGGACGCGCGTTGTGGATTCATTCTTAAGCGGCAGCCAGAATTCGCCTATCTTCTGGTACCGCCGCACGAAGTCCACTTGCTTGATCCAAGCCGAGGGGATCTTGGCGGGCTGGCCCTCAATTTGGACGATTGCAAAGTCGACGGAGTGGATCCAGATCTTGCCCTTGAAGAGATACTTGTCAGCCCGCTTCGGAGTAGCTTGCACGACGAAGCAGTGAGAGCCTGCCACCTCCGCTTCACCGAGCAGAGCAAGCGAGTAGTTGCTTGGAGTGATCGAACTGTCGACTCGGTTGCGCTCCAAGGCAGTTTCGACTTCGACCTCCATTAACGGCTTGAAGACGCGGCTGCGGATCAGGCCTGACCCCTTTCAGAGCTGATCTTGAACTCCTTGGTGCCAGGCGCGCGATAGCGCAACAAGGCTTGAGTTTCGGCGCGCATCTCGCCTTTGTCGTTTTCCACCCGATAGGTACTCTGCACCGAGTATTGCTGCAAACGAGACTCTCGGAGGCGGTTAGACTCGACCAACTTCGCAAAGATGGCATCGCCCGTAATCTCTGTAGGGTATGGATTGGAAACTGAGGCCGGCTGGCTTCCAGTTGTTGAGGCCTTCAGCGTTTGATTGAACCAGAGACTCGGCCGCCGAAACGAGTCCCAGCACGGATGCCAGGACTAAGAATCGCCCCAACTTAAGACCCTTTCGTTTCATAACCCTTGTTCCTCGCCTTCCCGCGCTCGCAATGCCGCGCTCGCCGATAACTAATAAAGCCGCTGGTCCCGGCCCTCGTCGCCAGTGACGATGAGACAAGCGGCTTGTGTATCAGTTTCGCCGCGATACTGTATGCCGAACCTGCATTGGTTCAGGCTTATGAGCAATCAGGGCAAGGGATGAGCCACTCCTCTTGTGGATGTGAATACAGTTCACTTGCGCATCAACTCCGAAGAACCCATCAATAAGTCCCAGTAGCACGTCAATTTCTCACACAGACACCTGGCCGTCCGCTTGATTCGCATCACATTTTCAGTGAGTTGTGCTCCACGCGCTAAGATGGTATTTTGCCCCGGAATCGTTCCGGGTCTGACGGATTTGCGTTTCTTCGACGGAGCCCCGAATTTCCGAGACGGGAAAGCCGGACAACGAATCGGCTGGTTGATCTCCTACAGCTTACGAGCATCGCAGGCAACGAACTGTTTAAGTAAGGTGATTGTTCACCATGCGCCGTTCAATCCGCGGTACGAGCTTGGTCTGACATACGAGGAGTGGAGAACCCAATGGCAAAACAGGAAACCGCCAACGTGAGGGCCGCTCGCAACATTTTGCGCGGTCAAAGCCTGGAACCGCGCGAGATGCTCAAGCTCGCCAAGAAGCTGAAAGGGGAGAAACAGTTCGGGTTAGCGCGTCGCTTGCTCTCGCGTGCATGTCTGGAACCGAGCTTGAACGACGATCCGAAGTTGCGCCTTGAAGTTTACCAACAGTCCGCGGTCTGTACTTACAAAGATCCGGACCTGCAAGCGGACGCGCGTCTTGACCGCGCATTCGGAATCTTGCGCCAGTCGTGCGAAGACATTGGTACGACCACCGATCAGGAGACGCTGGGCATAACCGGAGCGATCTACAAGCGCAAGTGGGAACTGGACAACCAAAAGCAACAACTCGAACGCGCGCTCAACTACTACCAGCGTGGTTACGAGCAGGGCGTTGTTAACGATCAGGGATACACCGGCATCAACGCAGCCTTCGTCCTCGATCTTCTCGCACATCAGGAAGAGGAAGAGGCTAAGAAAGCACAAGTTGTCTCTGATGTGGCTGTGCAGCGACGCGCAAACGCTAATAGGATTCGCGCGGCAATCGTCGAGAAAGTTGCTCCGCTCGCAGGTCAAAAATGGCTACAAGGTCAGTGGTGGTTCTACAGCACGATCGCTGAAGCATTCTTCGGGATGAGGAATTACGACGAGTCGATCAAATGGTTGCAGCGCGGTCGCGATGACGCGGCGGCGCAGGGGACCGCCGTGCCTCCGTGGGAGTATGAATCGACGGCCCGTCAACTGGCACATCTCGCACGCCTGCAGGACAGCGCAGAAAATGCCGCCGGCGTGCCCGGCTCGGTGCAGACCGAAGAAGGCTTGGCGGCGTTGAGGAGATTCTTCGGCCAGCACGAAGTGCAAAAGCGCGTTCATCGGCAAGATCGGCCTGGCATTGTCAGGGGGCGGCTTCCGCGCGGCGCTCTTTCACATCGGCGTACTCGCGCGTCTCGCCGAACTCGATGTGCTGCGTCGTGTCGAAGTCTTATCGTGCGTGTCCGGAGGGTCGATTATCGGCGGCCACTATTACCTCGAGGTTCGCAAGCTGCTCCAATCAAAGTCCGATGATGACATAAGCAGGCAGGACTATATCGACATCGTCGCTAGAGTGCGAAAGGACCATCTAGAAGGCGTGCAACGTAATATCCGCACGCGTGTCGCCCTAAATCCCTTTCAAACGATCAAGATGCTCTCTTCGAAGTTTTCGCGCACGATGCGCGCCGGCGAACTCTACGAGACTGAGATTTTCTCTCGTGTGGACGACGGTGGGGGCGACGCTCCCCGTCTGCTGAACGGCTTGTACGTTTGTCCTCTGCAGGCGAACGGCGAGCCGGATGAAGATTTCAACCTCAACACTGACAACTGGCGTCGACGAGCAAAAGTGCCCAGCTTGATTCTCAACACCACGGCGCTCAACAGCGGACACAACTGGCAGTTCACGGCATCGTGGATGGGCGAACCACCCGCCAGCATTGACGATGAGATCGACGGTAATGACCGGTTACGTCGTCCTACTACAGCGCGGAGGACACGCCGAAATCTTATCGGCAAGTTCGCCTCGGACACGCCGTCGCCGCCTCCGCTTGCGTGCCCGGAGCCTTCGAGCCGCTGCCACTGGACAAACTCTATCCCGAGCGCATTGTGCGACTCGTGGACGGCGGCGTCTGCGACAATCAGGGGACCGCCAGTCTGCTTGATCAGGATTGCAACGTGATTCTTGTGAGCGACGGTAGCGGCCAGATGGGTCAGAGAATCAGCCGAGCAACGGACTGCTCGGTGTGCCGCTGCGGGCGAACAGCATCCTGCAGGCGCGCGTCCGCGAGGCACAGTATCACGAACTCAGCGCGCGCAAACGTGCGTCGCTCTTGCGCGGCTTCATGTTTGTTCATCTCAAGGACGACCTGGCCGTTGATCCGATTGACTGGATTGGTTGTCTTGATCCATATGACGCTTCGGACGATTCGCGTCCGGCTTATCGCCGGGGGCCGCTCACACGCTACGGTATAGCCAAAGACATGCAGGCGTTACTCGCGGGCGTGCGGACCGATCTGGATTCGGTCTCGGATGTGGAAGCGTTCGCGCTGATGACAAGCGCGTACCGTATGACCGAGCACGAGTTCCGATACTCCAAGTGCGTCGATGGCTTTCCGGAGCCGGAGGAACAGTACGACTGGGATTTCCTGGCTGTAGAAGAAGGGATGAAAGGCAGCGGCACCAAGTATGACTATTTGAAAAAACAGTTGAGTGTAAGCGATTCGCTTGCCTTCAAAATCTGGAAGCTCTCAACGCCGCTAAAGTTCACTTCGTGGATCCTGGCGGCCGCCGCCATCGCATTCGCCATCTGGGCCTGTTTTCACTGGGCGTTGAAAGTCGTTGTTAAGCCAATTACCCTATGGGACATCGGCGCTTTCATCGCGACCACCGCTGGATTCGCCCTTCTCACGTACGTGATCGGCAAGAAACTGATGCGCATCGTGCGTCTCCGCGAGACGTTGATTCGCATCGCCATCGGTCTCGGCATTGCGCTGCTCGGCTGGTTCGCCGCGGGCATTCACTTACTGTTCTTCGACCCATTGTTCCTGCGCGGCGGCAGCCTCAATACTTTCAAGAAACAATAAGGCAACGCGACGCAGTACCGTCGCTGCCAAAGCGCGAAACTGCCCCTCTCACGAACCCGCCTGGTCAAACTGATTCCAATGGCGAACGAGCGCGCGGCGGATTTCAGGCGCCCTCTTCTTGCGATAAGGATTGAATTGCTGCGTACACGGCTCGCACGCTCGCTCTGTCGAGTTCCTTAGCTTCTTCTGATAATCGCTCGTAATCCACCATTAACTCTTCGCCCGCTTCGCTCTTGCGCGTCGTTATACCCCGGGCACGTTTTGTCTGCATCCAGGCTTCGTGAACCTTGGCTGCGACCGCTTCGATGTCTGGCAATTTCATGTTGCGCCTTTGTTGTGGATCTGTGCCAAAACAGCTTGAGGTTTCGGCCGCACCTCGACGGCGAGAATAGCACAGGACAAATCATAAGACTATACTAGGCACTCTTGGTAATTTGTCTGCGCTAAGGATACTGCGTGCGCTATGCCTTCATTCGTTCGTCGCTAACCCACATCTGGCAGGCGCGTCAGTCTTGACAGCTTGCCCGGCTCTGACAAGAATCGATTTTCAGGCTTCAGGTAAGGCAACACAAAATCAATGGCTGAAACTGACTTCGAATCGAGAATCAAAACCTCGCGTGATGCATTGGATTCGTGGGTTCGCGAGATCGTCGAGTGGCACTTCAATCCGGAAACGGGGTGTCCGTTCTGGCTGGACTACGCAAAGCGTCTCGACTGGAATCCGCGCCGCGAGATTCGCGGCTACGATGATCTCGATCGGTTTGGTGGTTTTCAAGACGAATGGCTGCGCGGCGGTCCGGTTCGTCGATGGGTGCCCAAGGCGTATGCCGATCGCCCCGTTTACAGCTTTGAGACCGGTGGCAGCACCGGCGTGCCCAAGTCTCGAATCAACATCGAGGACTTTCGCATCGACTATGAAGCGTTCAGCGATACGCTGCCCGACGAAGCGTTTCCGAAAGGCTCGGACTGGTTGATGCTTGGGCCTTCCGGGCCGCGACGGCTGCGACTCGCGGTCGAACATCTTGCTCAGCACCGCGATGGCATCTGCTTCATGGTCGATCTCGATCCACGGTGGGTCATCAAGCTGTTAAAAACCAACAAGAGCGAGATGGCAGACAAGTACAAGCAACACGTCATAGAGCAAGGACTCACGCTGCTGAAAGCGCACGACAACATCCGTTGTTTGTTCACGACGCCCAAGTTGCTTGAAGCGCTTTGCGAAAAAGTCTCGTTGAAGCGCGTCGGCATCACCGGCGTCTTTTGCGGCGGCACCGAGATGACTCCGCAGTTCTATCGCTTCGCAGTGGAAGAGTTGTTGGATGGAGTTTATTTCGCGCCGACGTACGGCAACACCCTGATGGGACTAGCGGTTCACAAGCCGCGCGTAGCTGAAGACAACTACGCGGTGATCTACTATCCGCCGGCGCCGCGAGCGATGATTGAAGTGGTTGACCCGGACGATCCCAACAGAGTCGTCGAGTACGGCGAGACCGGGCGAGTGCGGCTCACGACGCTGACTCGCGAGTTCTTCATGCCGCGGTTTCTCGAACGCGACGAAGCGGAACGCGAAGCGCCTTGTGAGTTGTACCCGTGGGACGGGGTTCGAAACGTGCGCCCCTTCTCGCGGTTCCAGACGAGCGTTGTTGAAGGAGTGTATTGATTTTGGATTTTAGATTTTGGATTTTGGATTGCGCGACGCGTGGCTTGGCTTAGCGAGGCGCGGACAATCCGACACAATCCAAAATCCAAAATCCAAAATCCAAAATCCAAAATCGCATGAAGATTCTCTCGATAACGGCCGGTGCGGCGGGTATGTATTGCGGGAGTTGTCTGAGGGACAACTCGCTGGCGGCCGAACTGCTGAAGCAGGGACACGACGTTCTCCTGGTTCCCATCTACACGCCGACCCTGACGGACGAAGAAAACGTCAGCCAGCATCGAGTCTTCTTTGGCGGGATCAGCGTGTATCTCGAACAGCATGTTCCACTATTCAGACATACACCGAAACTCCTCGATCGGCTTTGGGACTCCGAGGCCGCTTTGAACATGGTTGCCCGGCGCTCGGTTGCTGTCGATCCAAAGTCGCTAGGCGAGTTGACCATCTCGATGCTGAAGGGTGAGGACGGTTATCAACGCAAGGAACTCGACAGCTTGATCGGCTGGCTCAAGACAGAAGCGCGACCCGATGTAGTAAACCTGCCCAACTCGCTGCTGATCGCATTGGCCGGTCCGATAAAACGAGAGTTGAATCTTCCGATCTTCTGCACGCTCCAGGGGGAAGACTTATTCATCGACGGGCTGGGCGAGCCGTATCGAAGCCAGGCTCTCGAATTGATCCGGTCGAACGTCGAGTTTGTGGACGGCTTTCTTGCAGTGAGCGATTTCTACGCGAAGAAAATGTGCCGCGACCTCGGGATTCCGGAGAGCAAGATGCAAGTCGTGCCGATCGGCATCAACCTGGAAGGTTATGAGAAACGCGCGCGAAGCTTCGGCAAAGAAGCGCCGGGCTCCGACAAAGAATCACGCGACGCCGGGAAAAGCGAACCCGTGCCAGCGACTGAGTTCGTAGTCGGCTACCTCGCGCGCATCGCTCCTGAGAAAGGGCTGCACGTTCTCGCAGAAGCATATCGCCTGCTGAGACAACGAACGCCCGAGCGACAGATCAGACTCGAGATCGCCGGTTACCTCGCGCCTGAACACCGCGAATATCTCGCGAGCATCGAGCGGCAGATGAACGAGTGGGGGCTTGGCGGAGAGTTTCAGTACCGAGGAGTGCTTGATCGCAACGCAAAGATCGAGTTCTTGCACAGCTTGGACGTGATGTCTGTGCCGGCGACCTATGACGAGCCAAAAGGCATGTCGCTGCTCGAAGCGATGGCTTCCGGTGTGCCGGTAGTTCAGCCGCGACGAGGTTCGTTTGCCGAGATCGTGGAACGAACAGGCGGCGGGTTGCTGGTGGAGGACTTCGATGCCGAGAGTCTCGCGTCCGGATTGTTAACCTTGATTGAAAGCCCGTCGCTTGCAGCGGAACTAAGCGAGAGAGCATTCACCGGTGTGCGCGAGCATTACTCGGTTTCGAACATGGCTCGCCGAGCGATCGAGGCGTATAGCTCGTTGGTTGGTAGCGCGTCGGACACTGAGATTACTTCTAACGTCGAACTCGCCGGTGGATGATGTCAAGGCTTCCCGGGCGTTTTCCCGCTGCGCAGCCGTTGAGTGCGAACGGTCGCCTTCTTTTGATATCATCCCTTCGCCAGCCAAGCTCCCAAGAGAAAATCAGAATGACAGCCCTTAAAGAACGGATCACGATCAACCCCGAGGTCGTCCCTGCATTCGAGGGATGCGGATTCGAGTTGTCGATATTCTTGATCTGTACGCAGCAGGGCTGACTGCGCAAGATATCCTCGACGAGATGCCTGATCTGGAGATGGAGGATTTGTCGGCCGCGTTGCGTTAACTTCGGCAGCAGTCCGTTGTGTGCCAAATATTGAGCTTACGCTAAGCTGGAGGACAAGAGATAATGAAACTTTCAAGAATTGAACGATGGGTGCTATCAAATCAGTACAAGATTCTTGAACGTCTCTATCCGGAAGAATCATCTGGATATGCCGAGGCCCGCGAAGCGCTAGAGCGCGGATACGAACTCAATTATGACTGGCCCGTCCTGCAGGTTGTTGAGGACGACGATGTCTTGATTGCCGATGCCTGTCGCGAAATCATCGACATTCTCCAGATGTTCTCTGTGATCAAATCATCACTTGCGGAACTCGATGACAAGTCCGGTGTGAGCGCCTTCGAGCTAAAGTTTGGCGGCTTCGATGGTAACAACGAATCGAAGGAGCTGTCGTATGCACGGTACTTGTGCCGGTCTGACGGTGGGCGTTTCAAGGATCTCGGGGAGGATCCGATCTTCAACTGCCATATGCCAACGCTGCGCACCTATCGTCGAATGCTAGCTGCTTGGCAACAGTCAACCGATAAGGTGAGTCTGAGCAAAGAGGATCTTGTCCGAATTCAAGACGCACGTCGCCCCGAGTAGCCGGCGAACTCGGCGATACCAGCGGGCGCAAGAAATAGGCCGTACGACTAGCACTTGTCCACAGTGCGGTGATGTCGTAAATTGAAACAGTCTCGGCAGAGGAGAAGGCTTATGGACACGGTAACTGTTTCGGATGATTTTCAGATTGAGATTCCGCGCGCGGCACGTGAGTCACTAGGTATTCAACCCGGCCAGAAGATACGGGTTCTCCTCTACAATAACCGCATTGAGTTTATCCCGGTTAAGCCTATCAGCCAGATGAGAGGATTCCTGGAAGGCATCGACACAACAGTAGAGCGAGAAAATGACCGGATATGAATGTCGTCGATTCATCTGGATGGCTGGAATACTTTGCAAATGGGCCTAACGCGGATTTCTTTGCTCCCGCCGTTGAAGATACAAGCAATCTCATAGTTCCTTCCATAACTATTTTTGAAGTGTTCAAACGCGTCTTGCAGCAGAGAAGTGAAAGTGATGCTCTTCAGGTAGCGGCGCTCATGCAAGAAGGCCGAGTGGTAGACCTGGATGTCTCTATAGCGTTACAAGCGGTGAGAGTAAGCGTTGATCATAAGTTGCCACTGGCCGACAGTATTATTCTGGCAACTGCTTTGGCGAACAACGCCGTTCTCTGGACGCAAGATGCTGATTTCGATGGCTTGCCTGGGGTGCAGTACAAGGCGAAGAGCGTTACTCAGTGACCCGCATGTAAACGCACGTTGGCTGGAGACGGAAGACGATCTTGTCCCGCGAGAGCCTTGCGTACGTTTTGGAATGCTTCATCGGAGTCAATGCCCGCGACCTTGCCGCTGCGAAGCTCTTCTAGCCGCCGTTCTGCTTCCGCGAACCACAGAGCCTCAACGTCCGCTTCAATCTCATCATCGAGACTGTGCGCGAGGTGCTGTGCAAGTCGAACGCGATCCCTGAGCGGGAGCCTCATCGCATCCGCCACGATTTCGTCGTACCGAGTGTCCATTTGCCACTCCCTTCGCCCTGAACTGAACAAGCTAAAGATAGCAAATGAGCGAACGCTTCCCAACCTTGGCGTGGCTGCGAAGGAAATCGTGTGAGCCTTCCTTGACCTTGCCTCTGACGGATGCTAAAGGCTTCATGTGGAATGGGCAGACTACTGGCTAAAGGGCAAAGAGAATCTTGAGATTGCTGCTCTGGGCTTTGCAAACCAAGAAATACAACGCCTGCGCCAGTCGGGCATATTATGCGGTCTTCCTCGCAAGCATCGCGGCGCTCCTGCGATTCACCTCCATTCGCGCTAGGGACAACGAGTGGCAGCACGGGCAGGTGCAAGCAGACGTGAACCGACAGTTGATCATGCGAAAGAAGCTGCTGCCGTCTGAACTTGGACGCACACCCATGGACCTGATCGAACTGCGGCATTTGGCGGACTACAAACCACAATCGGTGTCCGCCAGAGAAGCGAAGCGCGCCTATGAAAGAGCCAGGAGATTCTTGTCGGCAATCGACAAGGCTTTGGGAGAACCGATATGAGACGTAAAACAAATCAACAGCATAGACACTCCGTAAGCGTGGTCAGACGGAATGCTATAACGGAATACCTCGCCGCCTTGGAAGAAATCTATCCTGTGGCAAAGGGCACAGCGCGAGTGATCGAGAGGCAAGACAACAGAGTAATTGTCAGCGTGCCTTTACCTACACGAGTGACGGAGCGAATGCGGCTCTTTGATCACATGGCAGAAATTGGGACTCAGTTATTGCTTGAGACAAATCAGTATATTGTTTTGTCGAGCCAATGAGCTACGAGAAAGAGTATCCGCATTCAAGACCTTGCTGGAGAAGACTTGATCAACCAGGGAATGAACGACGTACAAGAAAATTCGTAGCACGGCCTTCAGGCGGATGCATAGCACTGCTACCAGCCTTGCGCTTGAAGGCGGCAAACTCTTCACGGGAGTGAGATAGCCGCATGAGTGTTGCCCAAACAGACTTATCTGTCAGAGCGAAGGAAGGCAAAAGCCAACTCGATGCTCACCTGCGTGAGATCGTCGAGTGGCATTTCAACCCTAAGACGGGTTGCCCGTTCTGGTTGGAGTTCGCTTCGAAGCTCGGTTGGGATCCGAGACGCGAGATCAACTCCTTCGACGATCTCAGGAAGTTCCCGCCTTTCGAAGACGAATGGCTGCGAGGCGGCCCGGTCCGGCGATGGCTGCCGAAGGGACTCGAAGGCAAGCCTCTCTTTACCTTCGAAACCGGCGGCACGACCGGCGTTCCCAAGAGCCGACTCCAGATCGAAGACTTCCGCACTGACTATGAAATGTTCAGCCAGACGCTTCCCGACGAGTACTTCCCGCGACGCGCAAACTGGCTGATGCTTGGGCCTTCGGGTCCGCGCCGGCTGCGGCTAGCGGTCGAGCATCTCTGCCAGTATCGAGGCGGCATCTGCTTCTGCGTGGACCTCGACCCGCGTTGGGTCATCAAGCTGATCAAGTGGGGCGAGTCCGAAGCGCTCGACCAGTACAAAGCGCACGTGATCGATCAGGCGATAACGGTTCTCGGCGCGGGGCACGATATCAAGTGCATGTTCACAACGCCGAAGCTGCTCGAATCGCTGGCCGAGGAACTCGAGAACCGAGGGACGAGCGTTGCGGAGTCGGGGATCACCGGGATATTCGCGGGCGGAACCGAATTCACGCCACAATACACGCGGTTCGCGACTGAAGAGCTGCTGGGCCCGGGAGTGTATCTGACGCCGACTTACGGCAACACGCTGATGGGACTGGCTTGTTCGAAGCCGGTCACCCCGGAGGATGGCTACAAGATTAGCTATTACGCGCCGCAGCCTCGCGCGGTCATCGAGGTTGTCACGTTCAACGATCGCGATCAGGTGGTTGGTTACGGTGAAACCGGACGCGTGCGTTTGACTACGCTGACTCGCGAGACTTTCATCCCCGGGTTCTTGGAGAGAGACGAAGGCGAGCGCGAGAAACCTTGCGAGCAGTATCCGTGGGACGGCGTGAGCGGTGTTCGTCCATTCCGAAAGCTCGCGGGCCAAACAACAGTTGGAGTCTACTAGTGGGCCGCAATTGGTAATTCATGGCGTCGAATGAATCCGTGCAAATCCGTCAAATCCGCTTCATCCGTGGTCTATTCTGGATTGTTGCAAAGAGGCATCGACCACGGATGACACGGGTTTGACGGATCTACACGGATAAGCTCACGTCCGTCGCAATCGGAAGTTTGAACTCTGAATAGCACTGACTACTAAACGCTACGAGGAAACGATGGCCATACTAAACCTTCCAATTTCTAGATGGGGGCAACCCTACACCAGTCTCGACACCGACGATGTAGTCCATTTCATCACCGGCGAAACTCTTGCGCGGGTGAGCCAGGCTAACACCGGTCTGCTAGCTCGGGATATGCGGCAGGCTGAGCGCGCGCGGCAGGTTCTCACAGAGATCCCGGTTTCGGATCTGATCGCGATGATGAAAAGAGCCGGGGACCTCTATCTCAACGGGACGCTTCCGATGGGCGATGGCGCGCAGACACCGGATGATTTCGCTCGGCAACAGTCTGCGAGCACCGGTCTACCGGAGCATATGTGCAAGGGCAACATGAGCAAGAACCATTTCGTGTTGTCGAATATGGACAAGATACTGGATGCGCTTACTCGGGGATTGGATCTGAACATTTTGACGCGCGGATATGGTATCGAGCCTCGCGGAGTGATGGTCAGCTATCAGGCGCAAGCGCCCGTGTTGGGATTGGTGCTGCCTTCGAACTCGCCGGGTGTGCACACGCTGTGGCTGCCGGTGATACCGATGCAGATAGGGTTGCTGCTCAAGCCCGGACCTCAAGAGCCGTGGACGCCGTATCGAATGGCGGCCGCGTTCATTGAAGCGGGCGTGCCCAAAGAAGCGATTGCTATCTATCCGGGCGGCGGCGAGATGGGCGCGGAAGTCGTTCGCCGCTCGAACCGCACGATGATCTTTGGAGGCACGCCGACGGTTGAGCGCTATCGCGGCGACACCCGCGTCCAGGTGCACGGACCAGGCTTTACAAAAATTCTGTTGGGCGACGACGTAGTGGACGACTGGGAGAAGTACATCGATGTGATGGTGGACAGCGTGTTCTTGAACAGCGGCCGCGGCTGCATCAACTGCTCGGGCGTGTGGGCTTCGAGACACACGAAGGAAATCGCTGAAGCTCTTGCAGAGCGAATCGGGCCGATAGAACCGAAGCCGCCCGAAGACCCCGAAGCGAGCCTCGCGGCTTTCACCGTCCCCGGTGCCGCAAAAGCGATCTGGGGGAGCATTGAGTCTGGCGTGCACGACTCGGGAACCGAGCATGTCACGGCGAAATTCGGCTCGCGGCTTGTGGAGAAAGAGCGCTGCGGTTACTTGCGACCAACGGTTATTCACTGTGACTCGCCCGCCCGAACGCTTGCGAACACCGAGTTCATGTTCCCCTTTGTGAGCGTCGTGCAATGCCCGCAAGACGAGATGCTCAAGCGAATCGGTGGGACGCTTGTCGGAAGCGCGATAACTTACGATGAGCAGTTCCAAAGGGAACTAGTGAACGCGACCCACATCGATAGATTGAACCTCGGCCCGGTGCCGACCATTCAACTCGACTGGCTCCAGCCGCACGAAGGGAACATCGTCGAGTTTCTCTTCCGCCCGCGAGCGTTTCAGTCGCGACTTGAGATGGCGGTGTAGAGCCGAATCAAACTTACAGTAGTTCGGAGAGGTTAGGTCCCGATCGGCGCGTCTTCGATGAAACCCCTAGCGTGTGAACTCATCACGCGACATCGAGAAGCGCATTCGGGTTTCGGCCTGCTATGAGCAGCAGTGTGCGAGCGGCTCCTGAAGGCGCTCGGCGGCCCTGCTCCCAGTCCTGCAACGTGCGGATTGACACTCCGAGCAACGTGGCGAAGCGCTCCTGAGAAAGCCCGGTCTTCTCCCGAATGCTCGCGACACCGGGAATAGTGATGACGCGTCCGTGCTGACCGCGTTTGATCTCTCGCAGACCGCTTAGGATCTCGCGACCGATGTCTCGTTTGGAGTTAGCCATTTTCGATTTTCCTCTCTATCAGTCGTGGGTGATGAATAAGCGCCTCGAATGCCCACGCGATGAGTGTTTGCTTCACGTAACAGTCTAGCCGAAATGCGATAGACGAATCGAGCGTTTATGCTAGACTTGGCCTCGGGAGTAAAGCTATGAGCAAGAGTATCACACTCGAAATATCTGAAGCAGAGGCCGCCAATCTCGAATCGTCCATCGACCAATTGCTAAAGGCTCTGAGACAACTTGATGAGGGGCACGAGCAGAGATGGCCGGAGGTTGAACGCCTCAAGGCCGAAACGCATGTGATGATGGAGCAGATCAGGGCGACGTTGAATGTGGAAAAAACTTTATGAAGTCTTGTCGCGGCTCTTCGCTCTCACCCAGAAAGTCGAGCGGCACGACAAAGAGATAGTAGGCCTGCAGCAAGAGCTGAAGGACCTGACGGCAGTGGCGCAGCGGTTGGTCTACGAAATCCATCGGATCAGCGAGCGGGAGACCCATGAGCGTGACAAGATGCAATTGCGATTAGAAAACCAACTGCTGAGGTTCGAGCGCCGACTGGAACCTGCAGGAAAAGACGACGACAACGACTAGACGAACTAAGAGCGCCATTCGATGAGTGTTCTCCCCCCCCACCCTTCTTCGCTGCATCCCAATCCTCGCGGAAGACTGGCCTGAGTTCCGAGGCCCGACTGGCCCGGCTCCAGGCGTCTTTGCGCTCGTTTGATTCGCTGTTTCCTTAGCCGACTTGGCTCTTTCAACACCTCCTTCGCGCGAGTATGAGTTATCTCGACCGCCTTGAATTCCGCGGCGCCCTTGGCGTGAGCCGAGTCCTTGAAGATTTTCTCCGTTGTTGTCAATAAGAATTTTCAAGTGAGTTTGGACCAGCTGTTGCGGTGACGCCCAGACGGGGAGTCGCCTCAATCTTCGGGCGATCGCCGCGTCCCGGCGGCTACGCGGTTAAGCCCCGACGCAACCTCCCCAAAACATCTACAGCGGGGCGCGGCATTGGATGTTGACGTTCAACAACCGTGGCTATAGCCTAGTCGGCATGTCCGACTCGTTCACCAAACCCGACAACCCGGCAGTCGCCCGCATGCTTAATGACATCGCAGGCATTCTGGAATTCAAGGATGAAAACGCCTTCAAGATCCGGTCTTATCGCATGGCAGCCGAGACGATCGATACAATGCAGGACCAGGTGGCTGAGCTTGCCGAGCGAGGCGGCTCCGCAGAACTCCAGAAGATTCAGGGCATCGGGAAGGGAATCAGCGCCCAGATCGTCGAGATCGTCGAGACCGGGAAGTCTTCCTACTTTGAAGAACTCACGCGAGATCTACCGGCAACCGTGCTCGACCTTCGCCGCGTTTCGGGAATCGGGCTGAAGACCGCGCAGTTGCTCTACCGCGACTTGGGAATTAAGAGCCTGCCTGAGCTGAAAGTGTTCGCGGAAGGAGGTGGACTGACGTCGGTCCCCGGCCTTGGCGAGAAGAGCGCGGCTCGGATCAAGGCGTCGCTTGGGCGAATCGAAGCGCTAACCGCTAGCGAACAATAACCGGCTCCACCACAAACACCCAACGCCAAAAGATACCCAGAAAGAATGGCACATCTTCTGCGCTGACCCTGTCTCTTTGTGTCTTTTGTGGTTGAGCCTCACCTTCAGAACTCGGTGGCCGGCGGGTACGCGAATCCGCAAGCTGCGATGTGCCAGCCATCGCCTGCGCGAACCAGCTCGAGGTTGACGATGTATCCGACTTCGAGCAACGCGGCGGCTTCCGGCGGGAAGCTCACAGGCCACACCCGCTCCTCGCTGATCAACTCTTCAGCTTCGACCCTCGTTCCCTCGACTCGAGAGATTCGGAAGAAGCCTTCGAGCGCCGCTACGCTTCCGCCGACGTCCACGTCGTATTGACTGCGCCCGCCTTCCTCGAACGAGGTGAGAAACTCCGGGAAGCCGAACGCGCCGCCAGACCCAAGCTGCGCCGACAGGATGCCGGAAATCTCGAGGGCGCGCGGCAAACTCGCTTTCAGCTCGGCGATGACCGCGTTGCAGCCCTCTTCAAGCATTGAGGCAGTGTTCGCATCGACCCAGCTCAGAAAGCCCGCGAGCGAATCGAGCAACGCTTGAGGCTCTGGCTTATGATTGGTTTGTTCGACGTACCATCGCGCAGCGAAGTCTCGCAATCGCGCGGGCGTCAGGTCAGCGAGAGTCGCTTCGGGCAAGCAGCTTGTGAGTAGCTCAACCGTTTGAATATGGGTTTGCGCCTCGTCGTGGTCATGAGAGCTCGTCGGTTTGAGATGTTCGAGAAAACGGGCTGAGGCTTCTCGAAGCGTCATCGCTTTCTTGTTTGTGCTCGCTTAGCGGCGCCGACCCGGCGGGTGGGCTTGCTGCTGCCGGCTCGCTTCGTAGAAGCAGAAGTGCCCGCGCGCGTGCCCGGTTTTGTCGAGAGACCACTCTTCCTTTTTGCCTTTGGCGGGGCGGCAAAGCGCTTCGCCGGCGCGCTCTTGCGGGTCTTGGCCGCGCCCGTTGTCGTTTTCTTTGCGCGACTCACGGCGGCGGATTTGTTCTTCTTGACCGCCGGGTTCTTGTGCGAGGCTGTGGGCTTCTTGGCTTTGGCGCTCGCCTTCACCGGCTTGTGATTCTTGGCGTTTCCGTCGAAGAGATCCCAGAGTTGGCGGTCGTCGTCCAGTTCGTCTAGCCCATCCACCGGCTGTTTGTAGTGAAGCAGTACTGCGTAAAGGTGCTCGAGGGAGAACTTCTTGTCACCCAGCAAATCGCGGAGAGCGCTTTCGACTCGGACGGGGAACTCCTCTGCTACACGCTCGAAGGCAACGATCGGGATATCCGGATCGTTGATATAGGTCCAGAGCAGCTCTCGCCATGCCGGAACTGCCGCGTCGGGGAAGTCGGCTTCGAACACGCGTCTGAACTTGTTGTAGTCGGGCAGAACGACTATGCCGTCAAAGTCATCGCAGAGAATGGTCACGTCTCCCGCGCCCGCCATTGCCTCGGGAAGCGAAGGCATCTCCGGCACCTGTAGGTCGTGTCCGAATTCAGCCTTAAAGGTCTCCGCGGGTGTTAGACCGGTTTCGGAATCGCGACGCTCGACGAGCAAGTAGTTTTGAAACTTTTGGAGCGTCGCGTTCAGGTCGGAGGGTTTGACAGTGAGCTGATCGCAACCAAAGAGTTCGCAAAAGGCGCTGCACTGCTGGCGCTGCGCATTTTCGAGCGCCTCCGGTGACTCGAGGTTGTCCAGCGCGCGGCGCATGTTGAGCCAGGCCATCGCCGATTCGCGGTCCGGCATGATGAACTGCAAGCCTGAGAATACGAACTGGTCTCCAACCGGCAACAACCGCGCCATGATGAACTGGTTGCGCTTGAACGGCGAATCCGTCAGCACCTGGAAGGACTCGTCGGTGTCCAGCTCTTCGATTCGAAGCGACTTCTTGCCAACCGCGCGAACCTCGAAGACGCTGTTCAGCGAGTCCTGCCAATCGACCAGGAGTTCCTGCTCCTCTTCGCTGAGTTCGGGACGAGAGTAGAGAAAGTGATCAATCGCGCCTTCGCCGTTATCATCCAACCAATCGAACAGAAACCAATCGAGCACGCTCACGGCCTCGTGCTCGTCGGCGGGCGGCACGTTGTCGAAGAAGAGATCATGCTGTCGCTTGTATTCGTCCTTGAGTGCGCCTGTTGTGGCAAGGGCAACTAGTTCACGCTTCAAGTATTCGGCTCGATCGGCGGTGGCGGCCGCGTGAGCTGGTTGCAAACGGGTTGACATCGGTTTCTCCTCGGAACCCTTGATCAACGGGGCGATTCGACTGACTCACGAATTCTATTCCGCACCTTCGGAGTACGTCAATGAATTAGGAGTTGGCCGTTGGGGTTAGAGATTAGGGGATTGCCTTAAAGGCCGGGGGGTTGCTGCTACCTTCATATCACGCGTAAGTCTCACTCGTCTCGGGTATCAGGAGTTACGCCTCGGGTCTCAGTTTCTTACATCACTTTTCTGGGCGCCGCCAGCACCGACGCGCCGTTGTCGGCTCGCCTTCTAACGCGGTCCCACTCGGTGACGACGCGAGCGCGGCGGTTCTCAAGCGCATCCGCAAGAAGAGTCATCAACTCGTCGTCAAACAGGTCGGGCTTGATGGCCTGCGCGCGCAACGACTCCATTATGCTGATGTAGTCGAGAACCTCGGCGATTTCCGTTTCGGTGAGTGTGTCGGCTTTGAGTCTGAGCGCCTGGCGATGTGTGTTTCGCTCTCCCATCGTGCACCTCCTTGAAGTCACGGGCGGGAGAATCACCAGCAAGCTGGATTAGATCATCCCGCTGGGGGACTGGCTTTGTCGATTCGTGAGACTCCGCCCACGACGCTTTTCATCCGCGTTTTCTCTTTGCCTTTCTGTGTTTCGATGGCGTCATAATATCCGATGAGGTTAGTCAAATCAAGTATTAAGGTTCAGGGTATGTTAGGTGGCGCGACCGCTTGAATGGCCGCCGGTTGACACCCTCTCCGGCCGCCCCCTAGAATTGCTGATCACTTTTGTGGAGGAGCGGATATTGCAACCAACAGAGGGATTGACCGACGACATCGGGCCCAACTACACCGGCGGAAGCTTCGCATTCGATGAGCCGAGCCCAGTCTCATTTGCAAGGCGGGCGGCCGCGGTAGTAGCTGCGTGGTTGGTACCGGGAGCGGGCCACCTGTTGCTCGGCCGGTACGGCCGGGCGGCGATGTTCTTCATCACAATTACTGGCGCGTTTGTTCTTGGGCTAAGCCTTGATGGCCGATTATTCTGGCCAACCGTAGCGGACCCGCCGTCAACGTTTCATTTCGATCTCATAACGATACTCTGGTTCTTTGCGCAGATCGGGTCGGGGCTTTGTTATCTGGTCTCGTACGCCCTGGGATTTGGAGCGAGGCCGCATCCGGAAGCGGCAACTTTCGAGTACGGCAACACCTTCATGTTTCTTGCCGGCTTGCTGAACTACCTTGTTGTTCATGACGCGTTCGACATAGCCGCAGGGAGGAAGCGCTGATGCACGTGCTGATGATGTCACTGTATGCAGCGATCGCTGCGGTCGTGCTGGCTGCGGTTGACCCGAAGTCCGACACGACTCGGCAGCGTTTGGTCCACGGGCTCAAGATATTCGGCTCGTTTCTCGGCATCGGGCTGCTGCTGTCCTGGGTTCTCTTTCCAGTTCCGTGGTAAGAAACACTCGCCTGGCTCGAGCAAAGCCCATCAAGCAAACGTGCAGATTCCGGCTTCTGGCCCTGAGGCGCGTTCTACTCTTAGTGAAAGAAAAAAAAGGTTTCGCAAAGGCAGGGCGGGCGCGCTAATATCACCCTGTTGTTTCGGCCTGTGTCGAGGGCGAAGGAGCGAGAAGAAGATGATCGGCAACGTCATCGGTAGTTTCAAGATAACCGAAAAGATCGGCGAAGGCGGGATGGGCGCCGTCTTCAAGGGCATCGATACGATGCTCGAACGGGAAGTTGCCATCAAGATGCTGAGGCCCGAGCTTTCGAGCCAGCCCGAGATCGTCGAAAGGTTTCGCTCTGAAGCCGTCACACTGGCCAAGCTCAACCATCCGAACATCGCAACGCTGTACAGCTTTCTCCGCCAGGGCGAAGACTTCTTCATGGTCATGGAGTTTGTTCGCGGCCAGACACTGGACGACGTGATTAGAAAGTTCGGAGCGATCGATTGCAATCGCGCCATCGTTCTTTTTTGCCAGGCGCTGGAAGGCATCGATCACGCTCATCGCATGGGTATAGTTCACCGCGACATCAAGCCGGCGAACATCATGCTTACCGATGCGGGCTCGATCAAAGTTATGGATTTCGGCATCGCTCGAGTTCTCGGCACCGCCAGGCTGACTCGCCAGGGCAACATCCTCGGCACGGTTGAATATATGGCGCCCGAGCAGGTTCGGGGACAGGCAGCCGACGCGCGCTCGGACATTTATTCTCTGGGCATCCTGTTGTACGAGATGCTCACCGGACGAGTGCCTTTTGAGAGCGACAGCGAGTTCGAGCTCATGAGAGCTCAGGTGGAAGACGCGCCGAAGCCTCCGAGAACGTTCCTTCCGCAGATTCCATTGCCGGTCGAGCAAGCCATCATGCGAGCGCTGGCTAAGAAGCCGGAAGCGCGTCCGCAAACGGCCGGTGAAATGCGCGCATCACTGTTGGGCACATTGAGCGCTTCGATGACCAGCAACCCGACGGCGGTTCCTTACGCGGCGCCGGCGACTCGCGTGCTTGAACCGCCACCTGGATTTACTACAGGCGAGACGGCCGGCAAGAAAACGTTGGTTGCAGAGCAATACCCGGGTGCCACCCAGATTCTTGGGGGGCCCGCCGAGACAGCTCACCAGCCCGGTGACAAGGCGAGAGCGACGACCCCAGTTCACACAACCGGCGTCACAGACGCGGGACCAGGTGCACAAGCGACGGCTGGCGTGGCGCGCGCCTCAACGTCTCTCTTCGCGAGACTCAACTGGAAACACTACGCGGCGGCGGCCCTCGTAGTCATTGTGCTGATCGCGGCAGCTTCGCTTGCGTTTCGCGCATTGCGAGGCAACGCGGAGCAACCTCCGCAAGAATCTGAGAGCCAGGACGCCGGTGCTACCATTGAACCTTCTGCGCCTCCTCCTCCGGCCGAGCAGACCGCCGCGCCGGCGGAGAATCCGGCCGTGCCTGGCGATGCAGCGCGAGCTGGCGGATCTGCCGCCGATTCTAACGCCAACCTCGACAAGGCCGTGCGCTCGCGGGCTAACCGAAACGAACAAACCTCTGAAGCTCAGAACGCTGCCGGTGCCCCGGCGCCCGCGCCCGCGCCCGCGCCTTCGCAAGCTCCACAGCAACCCGCCGCTGCCGCCCCACCGACCACCGACGCGTCTCAGAAAGAGCCAGCCGCCACCGCGACGCAAAACGTGAACAAGAATCAATCTAAGGAGGAAAAGAAGAAAGGCATCGGCGGCTTCTTCAAGAAGGTATTCGGAAGCGGAGACAAGAAGAACGACAACAAGAGCAACAAAAACCAAAACAAATGAGCCGCGGACCTTTGGACACCGGGTCAAGCAACTTATTGCTTCCAAATCCTCGGACCAGACGTCAAAGGGCAATCATCAATCCAGCTCTACCACTTCGTTGTAAGCAGGAATCAGCGCATTCCATCCGAGTTCAGTGCTAATTTTCGCGTGAAGCGCTGCTGCCGAGTCAGCCTCGCCGTGCACGATAAACGTTGCGCGGGGCGGGCGCTTGAATCCCTTCAACCAGCGCATTATTTCTCCCGAGTCGGCGTGCGCCGAAAGGCTGCCCATACTCTCGACCTGTGCGTTTACCGAAACCCATTCGCCGTGAATCTTGATTTCCTTCTCTCCGTCTTGCAGCCGTCTGCCCCGCGTTCCTGCGGCTTGATAGCCGACAAGGATCACCGACGAAGCCGGGTCCGGCAGGTAGAGCGCCAGGTGATGCAATACGCGCCCGCCTGTCGCCATTCCCGATGCCGAGATGATGATCGCCGGACCTTTCTGCGCGTCGAGCCCCTTTGAACCGGCGCGGCCTTGAACCAGGCTGAAGTTGCGAGTCGCAAGCGGATTGCGCCGAAGGTTCTCGATCCGTTCCATGTCCAAATCGTGCTCTTCGTGATGCCGAGAGTAGAGCCGCGTGACATCGACTCCCATTGGAGAATCGACGGCCACAGGTAGCACCGGTATCCGTCCTGCGTCCTCCAGTTCGCGCAGGTAGTACACCAACAGTTGCGTCCGGCCCAGCGCGAAAGCCGGGATGATGATCTTGCCTCCGCGCTCTGCCGTCCGATTGATGATCGCCGCGAGTTCCTCTTTGGGGTCTGTGGCATCGTGAAGTCTGTTGCCATAAGTGGATTCGACGAGCAAATAGTCCGCTTCATCTACTTGAGAAGGGTCATTGAGGATAGGCTGGTCATAGCGCCCAAGATCGCCGGAGAACAACACCTTGCGAGGCGCGCCGCCTTTCTCGGTTATTTCTACGGCAACGAAGCTCGATCCCAGTATGTGTCCGGCCGGAATAAAACGCGCTGCCATCAGCTTGCTCAACTGAACGGTCGTGTCGTACTTCGAGGGCGATACGTGCTTGAGCGCCGCTTTGGCGTCCTGCTCCGTGTAAAGAGGGAGCGCCGGCCGGTGCTTTGAAAATCCCTTCCGGTTTGCATACTCAGCATCTTCTTCCTGAAGTCGTCCGGAATCCGGCAACATTATTTTCAGGAGATCGGCCGTCGCAGTCGTGGCGTGGACCGGTCCGGCGAAGCCGTCGCGAACCAGACGAGGCAGATAGCCGGTGTGATCTATATGCGCGTGAGTCAGCACCACCCGCGAGATTGAAGCGGGGTTTATCGGCAAAGCGTCCCAGTTCCGCAGCCTCAGTTGCTTCAAGCCCTGAAAGAGCCCGCAGTCGACCATCACACGCGTTCCGCCCGCTTCCAGCACAAACTTCGAGCCGGTCACTGTTCCAGCTCCGCCAAGGAATTGAAGGGTCGCCATAGGTCGGCCCACAGTAGCAGAGCCCTGGAATCGTGAGCAACCGCCGCGAGAATTCCGCGACAGATGAAAAACCTCTTGACTCAGCGGAGTGCCGTAGTATACTTAACGCTGTTAAGTGATATCACGATGTTAAATACCCAAACAGCACGTGGCCCGAAACAGAGGCGCGAACGCGAGAAGGAAGCGCTGAGGCAAGTCATCCTCGACGCAGCGCGAGAGTTGTTCGTAAAGGAAGGCTACGAGAACGTCTCGATGCGCAGGATCGCCGACAAGATCGAATATTCACCCACAACAATCTATCTCTACTTCGAGGACAAAGCCTCATTGCTGTTTGCTGTCTGCGAGGAGACGTTCGCGAAGCTTGCAAAGCGGATGCAGGGCATAAGCCGGCAGACGACAGATCCCATTGCATCGCTGAAACGCGGATGCCGCGCTTACGTAGAATTCGGGCTCAAGTATCCCAACCATTACCGCGTTACATTTATCAATCATCCGCAAGTTCAACTCGGCTTTGAGAATCTGCGGGAAGGTTCGATGGGTATGCGTTGTTATTCGCATCTGCGCTCTAACGTCGAAGCCTGTATCAACGAAAAGCTGTTTCGCCACAAGGATGTCGATGCGCTGACTCAGTTGATGTGGGCGGGCGGCCACGGCATTACGTCCCTGCTGATCACCAAGCCTCATTTTCCCTGGGTCAACAAAGACAAGCTAATTGACCTGATGATTGATGTTCTGATCGACGGCCTTAAGGCGTAAATTTTTTTGGAACTCAGCTTAACACTGTTAACGTAGTACAAACTGTTAAGATAGCGAGGACCGTAAAGCGAAGGTAAAACGAATGGTGGCAAATGCCGACTCCAAGGATGTGCAACAGTCTTCTTCCCGGCGGGTAAGGGGAGAACTCCACGGCCTGGCGCGGACTCCGGGTGCGGACCGAGAGGGCCGCCTCGGCGGCTGCGTCGGGTCTGGTGGAGCTGTCGGGTGCGGCAGGCGGCTTGACGCGCGCCGCGAGTCGGGGGTTTCGTCGTCGCAGGATAGCTCCGCGACGAGTCGTGTGGAGGATCACTGAAGGAGCATTCGGAGGCCTCCAAACCGCTAACGTGGTGAAATGTGAAAGGAGTTTGATTATGAAGCGAGGGATTAATTCTTTGGTTCTGTCATTAGCAATGGTTGTTGGTTTGGCTGCAGCGACGGCCTTTGCACAGCAAGTCAACCGCTCGATCGTGCTCAAGCGCGATGCAAAAATAGGCGGCCAGGTCTTACCCAAAGGCGAATACGCGTTGAAATACTTTGAAGGCAAGGACGAGCTGGTGATTCTGCAAGGCAAGCGCGAGATCCTCTCGGCGACTTACAAGGTGACCAAGCTGGATAAGGCTGCGGCGGATACGTCGGTCGTCTATTCACAGGAAGCCGATGGCTCGTTCCTGCTGAAGCGCATCGAGTTCAAGGGGAAGGACTCCGCGTTGGTGCTCGAGAACACCGTCGCAAAAGCGATCACCAGATAAGATCGCAGAAGCGCTGCTAATTGTAAGCCCGCGTTGGAAGCCGAACGGCTTGGGCCAGCGCGCAACGCTACAAACGATCGTCTCCGGTATTGGGAAGGGGCGATCCCACAAGTGGGCAGAAATGGTGCCCGCCTGGGATCGCCCCTTATCTTTAAGTCGCACTATTTGTCTAGTTAGTGGGTTGTTAATAGTGGCACAGTGATTGACGTTCAATCTTTGCCGCAAGTGAACCCCGGGGGGTGGGCGCGGCAGATAGATGAAACGGCGCGCAAGGAGAGGTCGTATCAGAAGCTTGACCAACCAATTGCTGATCGTCGTTTACATTTGACTTGGTGCGTGGCACGCGAAGTAAAATGACGCGAACACAAAACCAAACATTGCTTTTTGAGAGGACGTCTTATGAGTTCACTAACGAGAAGAATTGCTGATTCAAGCCGCGTGACTGTGGTCTGGTTGCTGATCATGGCCTTTGTCGCGGCCTCTCCCATCGGAGCGTTTGCGCAAGACGGCGTCGTAACGCGCCAAACGGTTGCAACAACGGCGGCGGGTCCGCAGAACCCTCCCGCGGGAGGGCAAACTCAGAACCCGATTACTCAGCCACTGGCGCTCTCTCCCGAAGTCGGTCATCAACGAGTGGGAATAAACCCAGGAGAAGTCGCCCCGCTCTCGCTTCAGGACGCGATTACCTTCGCGCTTCAGAACAACCTGGACATCGAACAATTTCGCCAGGGTGTGCGAATCTCCCAGTTCAGCTTGAACTCGTTGCGCGGCGTTTACGACATAGTATCGAGCGCGGACATTAACCATCGCAGCCAGACTATCCCTGTCGCGAACCAGTTTGGCGGCGGCGGTTCCACTGCTTCTCTCACAAGCCGTTCTGTGACATGGAACTTGATCACAAATCAGTTGATTGAGAAGGGTGGAGGCTTTTGGCAAGCTGAGTTCGACAGTAACCGAACAAATACCAGTTCGACCGCCTCTACGCTTTCAACTCAATACAGCCCGGCGCTCACGCTGAGTTTTACTCAGCCGCTGATGCGCAACTTCAACCTTGACCAGAACCGGCGGTCTATACTGTTAGCGAAGAAGACGCTGGATCTGTCCGACAGCCAGTTCCGCCAGCGAGTCATTGAGATCATCAACCAGGTTCAGCTCGCGTACTGGGATCTGGTCTTCGCCATTCGAAACGAAGAGATAGCGCGCAAGTCTGTCGAGCTTACGCGCACACAGCTTGAGAACAATCAGAAAATGGTTGAAGCCGGCACGCTTCCACCCATAGATTTGCGCTCGGCGGAAGCCGCGCTCGAATCCCGCAAGGGCGATGTGATCGTCGCTCTCCAGGGCATAACAACCGCCGAAAATGTGTTGAAGGGGTTGCTCATAAAGGAAGCCACAGACAAGCTGTGGAACGCTGCGATTCAACCGAGCGACGAGCCTCAGCTTAGTATGCAGTCCTTCAAGCTCGACGAGGCGACCGTGCTCGCGCTCAAGAACCGCCCGGAGCTGGATCAAATCAGACTTCAGACTGAGCAAAAGAATTTGGACATCAGCTTCTACCAGAATCAACTGAAGCCACAAGTTGACCTGTATGGCTTGTACACAAACAACGGCCTGGCTGGGGCCCCGTCAACCTTAACCGGTCTGTCCGTTCCCGAACGATTCATCGGAGGATACGGACAGGCGCTGAGCAATTTGTTCGGGCAGGACTTCAAGACCTATCAGGTTGGCGTACGGATCAGCTTCCCGTGGAGGAATCGCACGGCTGAAGGCAATCTCGGCCGGTCAATGGCCGAATCCCGCCAACTGGATGCCCGTCAGCGCCAGTTGGTGCAGACAGTGCAGATCGATGTTCGGAATGCTCTTCAAGCGGTCGAAGCGGCGAGGCTGCGGTTCGAGGCGGCGCAAGCAGGCCGAATCGCCGCCGCCGCCCAACTCAAGGGCGAGCAGGAGAAGTTCCGAGCCGGGCTATCGACGACCTTTCTCGTTTTGCAACGGCAGACGGATTTCTCCGTAGCCGAAGGCACTGAAGTGCGGGCGTTGACCGACTACAACAAGGCTCTGGCCGACCTTCAGCGCGTGACTGGAATGACGCTAGTCAGCAACAACCTGCAGGTTACTTCGGCGGACAACCCCAAGAAGTAAGCCGGGTCGGATGCATCTCAAACGAAGAGGGCGGCCGCGAGGCCGCCCTCTTCTGCTTCTGTGCTCAAGCAACAATCATGTCGCTGAGCTTCAAAAAATCGATTGCTGTCGACCGAGTCCCGCTACGACCCAAGCTGGAAACTGTTAATCTGGTTGCGGCCGGCTGATGACAGCCCGGTGAACACGACGTCGAATCCGCTCTTGAACTCGTGATGGCTAACCACTCCGGTCGTCGTCACGACATCGCCATTTGGCAGTTGAAACTCCAGCATCACCGTCGAACCCTTCAGCGCCGGTACGAAGCTCTCGACAAAAGCTCCCTCCCCACTCAGATTGAGGATGCGGCACTCGCGTGCGCTGCCGTTAACTTCGCAGCGCCCTCGAACTGACCCCGCTAGCTCGCGACTCTTAGCCGGGGCGGACACCGTAGCGCTCATAAAACCGAGTCTCCTTTACTTCGATATTCTTGGATGAGGCTTAAGATCTCTCCCAAGCCAAACTAGGATACACGAGCCCGCGGCTGTCTCACAAGAGGCGTCCGCCCAGCATATTCCTCGGCGCAACCCGGCCGATTCCTCGTTTGACTGCGGCAATTGGTGGGCTAGAATGGTCAGCGTGCTTAGTGTTCTTAAGCTCCAGAGCTAACTTCGTGGATCCGGCGGAGTCATATGCTTGACTTGTTGAAGCGACTAATACCTGGTTCCACGAGAACACGCGACGCCGAAGTTCGAGCGATGCGAGTTCCTGGTGATCAAGCGCGCGGGAGGTTCGTCTATGGCAAGTCTCACTTACGATGAAGCGGCGCACCTGTTGAGGCGCGCGGGCCTTGGCGGCAGCCCCGAAGAGATCGACCAGCTGGCCCTCCAGGGGCGCGAAGGGGCTGTCGATACTCTCATTAACTACCAGCAAACTGACAACACGGAGTTGAACGATCTGTTGCGAAGCAGCTTTGACTTCTCGAACCCAGCCGAATTCACGAAGTTCAACCGGGGTGAGCTTGAGCGCTGGTGGTTCACGCGAATGACTCATACTCGCAGGCCGTTTGAAGAGAAGATGACCCTGTTCTGGCACAACCACTTCGCTACCGCCGCTTCGAAGGTGGACGACATCTTCATGTATGTGCAGAACCTCACGCTTCGCGGTCACGCTTTGGACAGGTTCGACGACTTGCTACTCAGGGTCGCGCAGGACCCAGCTATGCTGATCTGGCTGGATGGCGTCACCAACATCGCAGGGAAGCCCAACGAGAACTTCGGTCGCGAGCTTCAGGAGCTGTTCACTATGGGGATCAGGGACGTCGTGACCGGCGAGTTGAACTACACTGAGACGGATGTTCAAGAAATAGCTCGGGCATTTACCGGATCGAAGTTCTTTCACCCGCGCCTGGATCCGAACCCGTACAGCTACACCTTCATCGAGAATCCTCCCGAACACGACAATGGAACGAAGACGGTTTATGGGAAGGAGAGCAACTACAACGGTGCGGATATCATCGGCATAGTGAGCGCGCGGCCGGCGACCGCGCGATACGTGACCTGGAAGCTCTTCAATTTCTTCGTGTATCCGCTAACCGACAGCACCGCCGACAAGAACACCATCGAAAAGTTCGCGCGTGTCTATCTGAACAGCAACCACTCGATCAGGGAGCTTGTCCGAGCGATCTTTACATCGGACGAGTTCTTCAGCGACCGCGCGAGGTTCGCACTCGTGAAGTCACCGGTCGAGTTGATAGTCGGCGCAATCCGCGCGCTTGGGGCTCGCTACAATCCGGGAACCAGCGGCAATCAGGAGAA
Organism: Candidatus Onstottus arcticum; assembly: GCA_038040485.1. Lineage (GTDB taxonomy): Bacteria > Acidobacteriota > Blastocatellia > UBA7656 > UBA7656 > Onstottus_B > Onstottus_B arcticum. Next base: position 309,110 of record JBBPIE010000002.1, on the reverse strand, counting down.
CGCGAACATCCTGGCGGGAGTCTCCATATTCCTCGGACAGGAGTTGTTCAATCCGCCCGACGTCGCGGGCTGGAGACTCAACCTGTCCTGGATAAACACCTCGACTCTGCTCAATCGCTTCACGTTCGCCGACATCCTGGCGATCAACCGGACACGGAACCTTGATGCGCCTGGGCTCTGGTTGTCGCACGAACAGCTCAGGTCGCTCACAAAGAAGAACGCGAAGAAGACGGTGAAGAAATTCCTATCCGTGCTTGGGCCGCTCGATGTCGGGTCCGCGACGATCCGCACGCTCAGGACCTATTTGGAATCAGACGATCAGGGAAACCCGGCCGGCTTTACGCGCGACGATCAGACGATAGACAAGAAAGTGCGCGGGTTGGTTCACCTGATTATGTGTCTGTCGGAGTATCAGTTGAACTAGAAGGAGAGTTGAAATGCCAGTCACTCGGAGACAGTTCATCAAGCGGAGCGCCGGGATGGTCACGGTTGGGCTGGTGCTGCCGAAGCTTTGGCTCGGCGAAGCTCGTGGCGAGCAACCTTCATTCAACCCGAATCGCAAGTTTGTAGTCATCCAATTAGCTGGCGGCAACGACGGGTTTAACACAGTGGTTCCATACACCGACTCACGCTACTACAGCCTGCGGCCGACACTTGCGCTTAAGGAAGGGGAACTCAAAGATGGCAACGGGCGCTCCACCATCCTGAGCGACGGACCGTTTGGCCTTCACCCCGCGATGAGTGAGATCAAGGACCTGTATGATCAACGCAAGGTCGCAATTGTGCTTGGAGCCGGTTATCCCAACCAAACTCTTTCGCACTTTCTAGCGATGGATATCTGGCACACGGCCGATACAAGCGGGCTTGCAAGCCGAGGCTGGCTCGGCAAGTATGCTGACCTCGCGCTTGTGGGAGCTCCGAGTCTTTCGGCGGTTTCGATTGGCAGCCTCGATTTGCCCAAGAGCTTAAACGCAAGCAAGGTCGTCGTTCCAAGCATAGTCAACTTTTCGCTCTACAACTTCCTTGCCGATCCCGGCTACCCGGGTGACTCTGCCAACCAGTTGAATGCGTTCAACGAGAACGCCAGCCGCTTCTTTCCGCAAGACACTTTTCTCGGAGCGATAAACAGCACCGCGTTTGAATCAGTGCAAGGCGCTCAGCAAGTTCAAAGGTCGGTGAATAGCTACTCGTCGTCGGTTGTTTACCCGCCAAACAATCCGCTCGCGGTTGGCTTGCGGATGGTCGCTCAGCTAATGACCACGGTTCCCGAAGCGTCCCTGCTCTATGTCACCCTGGGCGGCTTTGACAATCACTCGGATCAGATCGGAAACAGAAACGATCGGACCAACAAGCTGATTGGTGATCATGCGCTCCTGTTGCGCTGGTTCTCGCAAGCCGTGAAACTTTTCTACGACGACTTGCAAGAGCACAACCTCGCCGATCAAGTGGTGATGATGCAGTGGTCGGAGTTCGGGCGGCGGCCGGGCGAAAACGCGTCGTTTGGCACCGACCACGGCACGGCGGCGCCGGTGTTAGTGATCGGCAACGCGGTACACGGCGGGCTGTATGGCTCGCAGCCTTCGTTGGCGGCCTCCGTGCTGGACCGCAACGGGGGGAACACCGAGTTCACGACTGACTTTCGAGAGGTTTACTCGACCATTCTGGACAAGTGGTTGAACGTAGACTCGAAGGCCGTGCTTGGCGCGCAGTATGCGAACGCCGGGTTTCTTGGTTGAGCCGGTTAGACCACCAAAGGACCAGAGAGACCAAAAGGACCAAAGAGACTAGAAGGACCAAAAGGACAAAAGGGGCAAAGGGCCAAAAAGACTAAGTACCACGGACTACGAACTACGGACTACGAACTACGAACTTCTGCCCGGGAAACTCTTTGTCAGCCCTCACCGCTGCGTTATAATTCGCCGTCAGTACAAGCGAACTCAGAAACACACACGCCGGACACGATACGTCGATGGACTTCTATGCCCGCGAGAGAGATTCTACAACTCGGCAATGCTACGTTATGGCAGAAATCTCTCGCCGTGGAAGATCCTTCCTCTCCCGATACTGAGTCGGTGATTCGTGACTTGAGCGAGACGCTGGCGGGCTTTCGTGAAGCGACCGGGTTTGGGCGTGGGATAGCTGCCCCGCAGATCGGCGTACTCAAACGCGTGATCTTTATTCGTATGCAGCCTGGCGGATTTTGTGGAGCCCTCATCAATCCTCACATCGCCTGGGCGAGCCCCCGACAAATGGAGCTCTGGGACGATTGCTTCAGCTTCCCGGATCTAATGGTCCGCGTGCGCAGAGCAGTCGATGTTCGAGTCGAGTACCTTGACGAGCGAGGCGCCGGGCGGGTTATCGAAGCCAACGGCGACTTATCGGAGCTGCTGCAGCACGAAGTCGATCATCTGGACGGCATCCTTGCCGTGCAGAGAGCAATTTCCCCAACGGCTTTTTCGACGCGCGTGGAGTGGGAGCGCAGCCGCAGTCGGGCGGCGGCGGATGTATCGGGGTGACGCGCGGGTTTTTTCCAGACTTTCCCGACTTGCTGGGAGTCTGATGTGGCGGGATTGATTCTGATCCCTTCAGCAAGCGTGACGAGGCAAACCGCGCACTAGTTAGTCCCCCGATAGGCGAGGTCCCGTCATTCAGTTTCGACGCGTTGTTTCACGAGAAGTTTTGAATATCGACTGCGCGCGGCCCGGCCGCCGGATTCGACGTAAGGAGAGCAATCTATGGCAACTCTAAGCTATGACGAAGCTGCACACTTGCTGAGGCGGGCAGGCTTCGGCGGTCCGTCTGACGAGATCGACGACCTTGCTGCTCGCGGGCGAGAAGGCGCTGTTGATTTTCTTATCAACTTCGGCCAGATCAATAACTCCGCCATGGACAGTCTGCTCGCGTCGAGCTTCGACTTCACCGATCCGCAAGACATCAACAACGGCGAGATTCGGCGCTTGTGGTACACGCGGATGTTCACCACCAAACGCCAGTTTGAAGAGAAGATCACACTCTTCTGGCACAACCATTTCGCGACGTCGAGCGCCAAGGTGCAGGACTTTTTCATGTTCAACCAGAACAGCCTCCTGCGCGCCAATGCGCTGGGGCGGTTCGACGACCTGCTGCTGAAGGTCTCACAAGACCCGGCGATGCTCATCTGGCTGGACAACATCACCAATGTCCTTGGCAACGCCAACGAGAACTTCGGCCGCGAGCTTCAAGAGCTGTTCACGATGGGGATCACCGACGTGGTCACCGGCGCGGAGAACTACACCGAGCAGGACGTTAAGGAGGTTGCACGGGCTTTTACGGGGTGGAACTACCAAAGGCGCCCGCCGTTCGCTTTCCAGTTGAATGCCAATCAGCACGACAACGGCACCAAGATAATATACGGCCAGCAATCGAACTTCAGCGGGCAGGACGTGATCACGATCTTGAGCGCCAAAACGGCCACTGCGCGCTACCTCACCTGGAAGCTGTTCAACTTCTTCGTCTATCCGATGACCAGCAGCAGCGCAGACAAGAAGACCATCGACAACTTCGCGAATGTCTACTTGAACAACAACCATTCGATCAAGGAACTTGTGCGCGCGATCTTCGTTTCGGATGAGTTCTTCAGCGAGCGAGCACTCTTCTCGCTTGTGAAGAGTCCGGTGGAACTCGTGGTGGGGGCGGTTCGAATGCTTGGCGCCGACTACAACCCGGGCTTGCCGAACAACCGCGGCGGTTCTTCGGTTCCGCCGAACTCCGGGCGGAATATGGGCCAGGATATCTATGCTCCGCCCGACGTCGCCGGATGGGAATTCAACCTGGGATGGGTAAACACCGCAAGCATGCTCGAGCGCTTCAACTACACGAACATCTTCGCGACGAACCGGAACACCACCAACCCGGGAATCTCGATATCGAACGAAAAACTCAAGAGCTTCACAAAGAGCAATCCCAAGAAAACGGTCAAGAAGCTCCTCGCGGCGCTCGGACCCCTCGACATTGGAGGCGGCACCCGCAAGACGCTGCAGGCCTATCTCGAGACGGGCGACAACGGACAGCCGGCCGACTTCACGAATAGCGACGCGCTGATCGACAAGAAGGTCCGCGGGCTGGTTCACCAGATCATGTGCCTGCCGGAGTTCCAGTTGAACTAGGAGGAGTGCGATGGCGATAAACAGAAGACAATTCATCAAGCGAAGCGCTGGAGCGGTAACGGTCAGTCTGGTGATGCCCAGACTGTGGATGGGCGGCAGCGCACTGGGCCAGCAGCCGGCTGCCAACCGCAGGATTTTCGTGGTGATCCAACAGGGTGGCGGAAATGACGGGCTCAACACCGTCATTCCTTACACTGACTCGAACTATTTGAGCTTGCGGCCGACTATCGGGTTCAAGGACACCGAACTCAAGGACGCCAACGGCGCTTCCACGATTCTCGGAAACACTTCGTTCGGATTTAATCCGGCGATGAACGAGTTGAAGTCTCTGTACGATGCCGGCAAGGTCGCGGTCGTGCTCGGAGTTGGTTACCCCAACCCGAACCAGTCGCATTTCTTCTCGACCGACATCTGGATGACGGCTAACCTGACCGGCGCCGGATCCGGCTGGCTAGGCAGATATGCGGACCAGAAGCTGCTCGGCCAATCCAGCTTATCGGCGCTATCGATAGGCGGCTCGCTGCCGAAGGCTTTTTTTGCTCAACAAGTGGTGGTTCCCAACATCGCACCTGCAAACGGGGCTGACCCGTTCGTCAACTATCAGTATCAGACCGACCAACGAAACGCGGGTGACAGAAACAACCAACTGAACACGTTCAAATCTACGAACTCACGGAGCTTCGATGCGGACACTTTTATCAACGCGGTAGCGAGGGCGGGTTTCGACGCTGAGGCCGGGTCTGCGCAACTCCGGCAAGCGGTGCAAACCTACACACCTGGCGCGACCTATCCGACTAACAACCAGCCTTCCGCGCAGGCCGTTCAGTTTGGTAATGCCTTAAAGATGGTTGCTCAGATCGTCACGACGATCCCGGAAGCGAATCTGCTTTACGTGCAGTTGGGGGGGTTCGACCACCACTCGCAAGAGATCGGCACCGCTGCCGACAACTATACCGACAAGACCAAGGGCGAGCACGCGGTGTTGCTGAAGGCGCTCTCGCTTGGCATCAAGACCTTCTACGATGACATGGCGGCACACGGGCTGGCGGACAACGTGGTGCTGATGACCTTTTCTGAGTTCGGCCGGCGTCCGAACGAGAATGCCTCGCATGGGTGCGATCATGGGACGGCGTCTGAGTTGATGGTCATCGGCAATCCGGTCCAGGGCGGCAAGCTCTACGGGGAGCAGCCGTCGCTCACTGACCTCGACAATGCGCGCAACCTGAAGTTCAAGCTCGACTTCCGCGAAGTCTACGCAACGATCTTGAGCAAGTGGCTGGATGCGGATGCCGGCTCGATACTGGGCTCGCAGTTCAAGGATTCGAATGTTGGTTTCCTTGGTTAAGCTGAGCGCGACCGGCGCGACAACACGGCGCTGGTTTCGAGCCGGACGAGAGAGTGGAAAGATGGCAAGGTTTCAGGCTAAGCAGAAACTCCAGATCGCAATTGTGATGCTGTTCGCGACCATCGTCGCATACGCGTCAGTCCAAGGGCCGGAACCGGGCTACACGAACGCGCCAAACGATCTTGGAAACTGCACTTCCTGTCACGACAAACACCTGGTCGATACGGGCCCGGGCAACGTTCGAATCAGTGGACTTCCCGCGGTTTACCAACCGGGTCAGACTTACACTTTTTCGGTCACAACCTCGCAAGCCAACCGGATTCGATTTGGGTTTCAGTTGACCGCGCTCGATCAGTTGGGCAAGAAGGCAGGCGCGCTCGCTTCCGTTGATAGCAACACAAAGCTACTTTTCGAGACTGGCGTCGGCGGGAGACAGTACATCGAACATTCCGAAGCCGGAACAATGGCGGCACTTTCTGGCAGCAGGACGTGGCAACTAAGATGGACCGCTCCGGCGACCGACATTGGAACAGTGCGATTCCATGTAGCGGGCAACGCTACCAACAACAGCGGCGTGCAGGATGACGACGACTGGATTTACACCAACTCGATGTTGGTTGATTCGCCGACAACGTTGGTGACGTTGTCGCTTGAAACCCTGCCCGATGGTCAGACGCTGCAAGCCGGGTCGGTGTTCGCGCTCGACTGGACAACGACCAATCCATCCAACATCGACAACACCGAGCTTCGCTACTCGACTGACGATGGCGCGACGTTTCCGATATCCAATCAGATCTTATTTACGACCGACACTTCGATAACCAGCCACGAGTGGACGATTCCAAACACCCCAAGCACCGACGCGAAGCTGCGAGTCAAGATAGGTAAGAAGTCCGGCGACGCGGTTGAAGTCGTAACTGACGTCTTCGCTATTGCAGGAGACGGGTCGGGCTTGCCCGCGCCCCGAATCACCGGAGCCTCACTCAGCGGCAAGAAACTGTATGTAACCGGCGAGAACTTCCAGATGGGCGCCAAGGTCGAGCTGAACGGCGAGAAACAGAAGACCGTCAATGAGGAAGACTTTTCGCACAGTTTGAAATGCAAGAAGGCCGGCAAGAACATCGAGGCCGGCGTGCCAGTGACTCTTGTCGTGAAAAACGCGGACGGAACGCGTTCCCAGCCATTTACCTTCGTCAAGACCTGATCTCTCGGCGCTGGGCTCTGCGTCTCAGCGTCTCTGCGGTTAGAGAGTCGTCAAACCTCCACACCTCGCTAACCGCAGAGACGCTGAGACGCAGAGCCCAACGCAGAGAAGACATTCCATATCCGCAGTCAGTCGCTTTGCCTGCCCTGATTTCCCAAACCTCCGACGGATCAATATAATCACCCGCAGTCATGGAGATCATCACCCGCATTCCGCGAATGGCTTCCATTGCGCGCGAGCTGCGCGGAGCAGGCAAACGCATTGGACTTGTCGCGACGCGAGGTTCGCTTCATGAAGGGCACCTGTCGTTGATGGGAGCGGCTCGCGAGATGTGTGACACAGTCATCGTGTCGGTCCTCACCAGCCGCGCTCAGTCGGAAGAAGACGCGGAGCGCTCTTCTGCCGATCTCGCGCGCGACGCCGAGCTGGCATTCACTCGAGGAGTGGATTTTATCTTCGCTCCGGCGCCCGCGGACCTTAACCCCGCAGGTGAAGTCACCTGCACGGTCGTCGAAGCTTTGAGCGACAAGCTCGAAGGCGCGGCGCGTCCTGATCATTTCCGCGGTGTCACCACGACGCTGAACAAACTGCTCAACATTGTCCATCCCAGCTTCGCGTTTTTCGGGCGCAAGGATGCGCAACAGGTCATCATCATCAAGCGGATGGTGCGCGAGCTTGCGATGGAAGTCGAGATCGTCGTAGGGCCGACAGTGAGGGAAGAGGACGGGCTTGCGCTTTCATCGCGGAACGTTGACCTCTCAAGCGAAGAGCGCAAAGCAGCTACGGTTCTGAGGCGCGCGCTCGAGCGCTGCCGCTCGGGTCACAACGGCGGCGAACGCGACAGCGCAAGGCTGATCGCTTCGATGCGCGCGGTTATAGAGGCAGAACCGCTCGTTCGAGTAGACTACGTGGCGATCACCGATACAGTTGATCTTGATCCAATTGAAACGATCCCGCAGAGCAAGCCGACGCTTGTCTCGACGGCCGTCTTCATCGGCGAAACGCACTTGGTTGATAACATCGTGTTGAACGGCGAGCTGTAGCTAACGAGCGAGACCAACTCAATCTCAGCGGCAAGCGATGCCGCGATACATCTCACCTGTGATTCGCGGCGCGTCAGGCATCACGTAGCGATTAAGCTCGACGATGTCAAAGCCGCTTTCGCGAATCAAGTCTCCGATCGGCCTGTTCAAGTTGCATCCGCAAGCGAATACCTTCTGAACAGGATTGAAGCGGTCTTGCCGTCTCGCAACTCGGGGATCATCGCTGCGTCCGTGTTCAAGAAAGAGGTACCGTCCCTCGGGCCGCAACACCCGGCGCATCTCCCGCAGCGCCGCTTTGACTTCATCAATCGAACACAGAGTGAATGTGGTGACTACTGTATCGAAGCTCGCAGCTTCAAACGGCAGGCGTCCGCTCGCATCCAGTTTGAGTTGCTCGACGGGCATGCGAGCTTCCGAGATGCGCTGAGTTACTCGATTCGCAAGCGCAGAATTTTGATCGATGACGGTCAGCCTGTCGACGGCTGACGGATAGTGCGGCAAGTTGAGCCCCGTTCCGAATCCGACTTCGAGGACGTCGCCTCGCGCGAACTCGAGCGCTCGCCGGCGCTCGCTCGAAACGATGCGATTGCCGAGCACCCAGTCCATCAGTCGAGGGAAGATGTGCTTTGAGTAAAAGCCCATGGTGATTTTGGATTTTAGATTTTGGATTTTGGATTCTGGGCGTCTGCGTTTGGATTTTAACCTTCCGCTTGTGGCGTGCCTAAGGTTGTTTAGGTATGTCGAGAGCACTGTTCCGACGCTACGCAGGCGAAACGCTCCTCAATCCAAAACCAAAATCTAAAATCCAAAATCTCCTCACCGCTTCTGAGCGAGCATCCAGGTGAAGATCTCCGGCTCCCCGTAGGCCTTGTCCCACGAGTTATGGCCGACACCCTCGTATTCGGTATAGCGAGCGGTCGTGCCGAGCGACTTAAACGCCTCGACCATCTTACGCGATTCGGTGACGGGCACGACCGGGTCCGAGCCCCCGTGAAAGACCCAGATCGGAAGCTTACCGATCTTCTCGGCAGCCGAGCGATACGGATCGTCTCCGACATCGAGCGGGTTGGGCAGCCGGCCGGCTCGGCCCGGCGCGCGAATCCCTCCGCACACGACTGCAAGCGCCGCGAATCGCTTTGGATTGTTAGCCGCAATCGCCCACGAACCATAGCCGCCCATCGAGAGCCCGGTCAGATATGCGCGTGACGGATCACCGTTGAACTCCTTCGCCGCCTGGTCAAACGCCTTCAGTGCTCGCGTTTGCATCTCGGGCTCGGACCACCACCGACCGGAAGGACATTGAGGGAGTACGACTACGGCTTGAAATGTATCTTTCTGGCGCTCGAGTGCGGGCCCGATTCCAATGCGCGTCTGGGCAAGATTGTCATCGCCGCGCTCGCCAGCGCCGTGCAAGAAAAGAATCACCGGCCATTTCTTCTTCTTCGTCCAGTTTGCGGGAAGGAAAACTTTGTATCGATAGGTCGACGCTCCCTCCGAGATCGTGCGCTCGGAAAAGGCGGGCTTGTCCTCGCGAGAGTTCGCCCTCGCAGTCACCGCGAGCGCTGCCAGCAGAAGGAACGACGTCAGTAGTCGTGCATTGGTCATCAGGTCACCTCGTCTAACTATGATCGTGTGTGGGGACTACTTTAATAGCGCCGCGGGCTTCGCGTCTAATCGTTCCGGGGAAGAGCAACTCCGTTGAATGTCGATAGAACCGAGTAGCACGCGTGCGGCGCGCTCCAGCGGGGTGCTTGTCGGACTTGCTGATTGTAGATGAGCTAAGCCGGCACATAGCACCCCGCGCTGGGGTGCGGCTGCGGTTAGACCACATCACTATAAACATAGCACCCCGCGCTGGGATGTCGTAATTCGCGCTTCAGGGCTGCACGCCGGCTCGGCGTTTCAGCGGCGCAAGTCGTTGCTTTAGGGCTTCAGCTTCGGGGTCTGGCGCCGGAGGGTTCAGCACTCGCGCCAGAAACGCGAGTCCTTCCATCGAACGCGAGCGCAACGTGCGACCAACATGATCCGCGCCTCGAATCAGATGATACTCGTGAAGAATCTTGTAGTCCCAAAGCAGGCGGTGCATGAACTCGGCCGATTCGTGCAGGTTGAAGCTGTCTTCATCGCCCACATCCAGATAGATTCCGAGCCCCGACGCGCGAATCTTCTCCGCGTTCGCCGCCGCGATCGAAGCCGGGTTGTTCTTCTCCCAATATGCGGCATCGAACGGCTTGCCGAAGATCGTCTCCATCAAATCATCGCCGCGGTAGAATCGGTTGCGCGGCTTCACGTCGGCCCACTTCAACGCGGGGTCGATGCCCGGCTCGAGCGCTGCAAGCCCTTGAAACTTTTCAGGGTACTTAAACCCGAGCCTCAACGCGCCAAGCCCGCCCATCGAGATCCCAAACAGAAGCGTGCCTTTTCGCTCGCGCGTGACTTTGTACGTCGCTCTGAGATGTTCAACGAATGGACCGACGATGAACGACTCCCATTTCTGCGATCCGTCCTTGTAGTCCATGTAGAACGACCGCCCGGCGCTCGGGGTGACGACGACCATCTTTGGAAGCGTCCCCGCCTTCCACATCTCGTCGATCGCCGAACGCATACGTGCTAGAAAGCTGCGATCGCCGCCGCCTCCGTGCAAAAACAAGAGAAGCGGCAGCGGACCTTTCTCAGCTTCGTAGCCGTCGGGAAGCAGCACGCTGTATTCGACAGGCGCCGGGAGGAGTTTGGTTTCGAGTTTCGCTTCGACCAATTGGCTTGCGCGAGCGATATTCGCGGCAGCGCACGCGAACAGGATTATCGTCAGGCACAGGCAGTAACTTCGACTCACTACTGGTTTCCTCCTTGATGTCGCGACACAAAGGCGCTAAGTCACGAGGCCACACAGAGAACTTGGTGGACCTTTGTGACATTAGTGTCTTTGTGGCGAGATTTTCTTAATGCCAATTCCACCATGACGATCACTTTGGGCTCTTGAAGACGACACCGCCCTTCATCACAAACGCCACGTTCATGAATCGCGAAAGGTCCGCAAGCGCGTCGCTCTCAACCGCAATAATGTCGGCATATTTGCCGTGCGCGATCGAGCCGACGCGATCCTCCCATCCGATGTTGCGAGCGGCGTTGATCGTCGCCGCTTGAATCGCAGACATCGGCGTCATTCCGTACTTGACCATATACGGAAGCTGACGCGCGTTATCGCCGTGAGGATAAACGGCGGCGTCGGTTCCGTAAGCGATCTTCACTCCCGCGGCAACGGCTTTGCTGAATCCGTTGCGTTGGGCTTCGGTGGTCTCGTCGTTCTTGCGAAGAAACTCATCCGGATAGCCAAGCCGCCGGTACTCGGCTGCGATGTAGTCGCCGTTGTAGATGTCAGCGACCAGAAAAGTACCGCGCGCCTTCATCAGCCGGATGCCTTCGTCGTCGATCAGCGAGCCGTGTTCGATCGACTGGATCCCGGCGCGCACTGCGTTCTTGATGCCTTCCGCCCCGTGAGCGTGCGCTGTGACTTTCGCACCGTACTTAGCAGCTTCTTCGACCGCCGCACGAATCTCGTCTTCGGTGTACTCCGACACACCGGGCTTCGTGCCGCGGGTCAGGACGGCTCCTGTCGCGATGATCTTTATGAAGTCGGCTCCGCGATGAAGTATCTCGCGCACGCGCTGGCGAATCTCGACCGCCGAGTTCGCGACGCCTGCGCGAAGATCGGGAGGGAGCGTGATGTCAGGGCTCAAACCGGCGATGTCGCCGCCGCCTGAGCTGACGGTGATGTAAGCACCGGCAATCGCCATTCGCGGTCCGGTCACGGTTCCATCGTTGATCGCGTCTCGCAGAGCTATGTCAACAAACGCCCGGTAGGTTCCAACGTCGCGTACCGACGTGAACCCCGCAAGCAGAGTCTTGCGCGCGTTTCTTGCGCCGTTGAAAGCCATCTGGGCAGGGGATTGTTCGAGCGGAGCTCCCGCGCCCGAAGACTGCGGAAGGTCGATCAGGTGAGTGTGGCAGTCGATCAAACCGGGCACCACAGTGTGGCTGGAAAGATTGATGACTCGTGTTCCCGGCGGGATCTGCGCGCCGCTGGCAGGCGTAACCCGCTCGATCTTCTCGCCGCGAACAAAGATCAACTGGTCTCGCAGCACCTCGCCACGTTCGACATCCACAAGCCGCCCCGCGCGAATGACGGTGATGTCTTGCGCGCGCGCGGAGGAGAAGAACAGGAGAATCAGCAGCAGCGTGCCGACGAGCAGTCTATTCATGCTGTAACCCTTCAAGTCAGTCCATCGCCACTGAGGCTCGAAGGCGCAAGGAAGACTGCCTTGGTGCCGCTTCGTGTTTTTGTGCCTTTGTGGCGTTCTTCTTCTTATTGAGCTGCGCGGTTCGTTTGCTCATTGAAGTTCGTGTGTCGAGGCTAATGCCGCTCGGAGATCAAGAACAATAACAAAACGGATTGAAAGCTCAAGCGCATTTCGGTGGAGTCGTGATTTCAATCCTCCGCGTGGTCTCTGCGACTCGGCGCCTCTGCGGTTAGACGTGCTTCGACGTTAACTAGCCGCAGAGCCGCGGATGTTACGCAGAGAAAACATTCGAAAGCGGGTCGCTACTCGCATTTCGCCCGCGCAATCACAATTGGTTTGATTCAGAAACAGGCTCGGTCCGCCCTCGGCTCACAGACTGGTAGCAGCAATGACTTCTATCTCGATCTTGAATCCATAGTGAAGATCTTTTACCGGGACGACTGCTCTCGCGGGCCGGTGCTCGCCCATCACTCGCGCGTAGACTGAGTTCACCGGGCCCCACAGCTCGATGTCAGAAATGTAGATCGTCATCTTGAGAACGCGATTCAAGCCGCTGCCGGAGGCTTCAAGGATTGCTGCGATGTTCTTCAAGCAGCGCTCGGCTTGTTCTTCGATTGAACCGGTGAGCCGCTCGCCGGTCTTTGGGTCGATCGCAAGCTGACCCGAAATGAACACGAGTCCGTTGTAAACCACCGCTTGCGAGTAGTGGCCCCCGGGCGCGGGAGCTTCGGGAGTGAGAATCGTTTGAATTTCCATACGCAATTGCCTCCCCTAAACAAGAACAAAGAATTGAAAAATGAAAATTGAAAAATGAAAATTTGAAATTGAAGATCGAGTCCTTTCCAATTTTCAATTTTCAATTTTCAATTTGCAATCTTCTGCTATGTGCGCGGAGAGACGCCCCTCAGACCTGTCGCGTCTTCCACCGGCCGCGTCTGAACGCCAGCACAGCGACTACGGCTATCAACGATTCGGCCACGGTGATCGCCATGAACACACCGTTGGCTCCGAGCTTCAGCGGCAGTGCGAGAGTGTAAGCCAGCGGAATCTGAACCAGCCAGTAGCAACAGAGATTGATCACCGTCGGCGTGAACGTGTCGCCTGCGCCGTTGAACGCCTGCACCATCACCATCCCATAAGCGTAGAAGATGTATCCATAGCTTATGAACCGCAAGCAACTAACGCCGTACGGCACCACTTCGGGGTCGTTGGTAAAAATACCGATGAGTTGCTCGGCGAACACCACGAACACGATCGCGACGCAGCCAAGAAAACACATGTTTGCGAAGCCCGTCACCCACACCGAGCGCTCGGCGCGCTCGGGCTTTTTTGCCCCTAGATTCTGACCGACCAGCGTTGCCGCCGCGTTGGCCATCCCCCACGACGGCAGAATCGCAAAGATGACAATTCTGATCGCCACTGTGTATCCGGCGAGCGCCGCATCGCCAAATTCCGCCACGATCCGCACCAGCCCGAGCCAGCTTGCGGTCGCTACCAGAAACTGGAACATCCCGCCCATCGAGATGCGCACCATCCGAAGCATCGCCGGAAAATCGACACGCACCTGCCGCCAGCCGAGTTGAACGCGGCGTTGTCCCCTCAGCAAGACCCACAATTGAAAGATCACCCCAATCCCCCGGCCGATCGTGGTAGCGATAGCTGAGCCGGTCACGCCGAGCTCCGGAAACGGACCAAGCCCGAAGATCAGACACGGATCGAGCACGATGTTGACCACGTTCGCCATCCACAACACCCGCATCGAGATCGACGCATCGCCCGCTCCGCGAAACACCGCGTTCATCAGAAAGAGAAGCATGATCACAACGTTGCCGCCGAGAATGATTCGGGCGTAGCCCGACCCCGCGTTGATGACCCCATCGGAAGCGCCCATCAATCGCAGCAGTTGCGGAGAATAGACGATGCCGCCTACTCCGATCGGGACCGAGATGAGTATCCCAAGAATGATCGACTGTACCGCCGCGACCGAAGCGCCCGCCCGGTCCTTCTCGCCGATTCGCCTTGCGACGATCGCAGTCGTCGCCATGCTCAAACCCATGGCAACCGCGAAAATGAGCGTCAGAAGCGATTCGGTCAACCCTACGGTCGCTGTGGCCTCCGCGCCAAGGTGAGCAACCCAGAAGACGTTGATGATGCCAAACAACGACTCCATCGCCATTTCGAGAATCATCGGCACGGCCAGCAGAAAGATGGCTCGCCCGATCGGTCCTTCGGTGAAGTCCTGCTGCGAACCCATAACAGCCTCGCGAAAAATACTGCTCCATCTCCTGGCCCTGCCATCCTTGCTCACCGGATCGGATACCAGGTTAGCCTCTACTTCAGGAGTATTAGTTGTTGGTTCCATGCGACAGCCTTTCGAATTGTCGATTGCGATTAAGTAATGAAACTTGGGGGCGCATGCGCGGTTGGCTGCTCGCGCTTCGCGCGATCAGCCTTCGCATCGTCCCAGTTGTCGCCACACAAAAGGTCGGCGCGCGGCGCTCGGAAGGGCTAAGTTGGAATCAAAGCGTTTTCATGCTGGGAGACTAAATACCATCAGGACTCGCAGCTCGTCAATACGGATGGTTGTGCTCCTGTACCGGCGACTCTCCGGGCGGCAGCACTGTTTCGACGAGGAGGGTGGCCACTGGAAGCCGCCGTACAGGGTTCACGAAGAGGTGAGTCGAAGGACAATCTCAGCCAGGGCCGCTTCAGCTTTCGCCTCGATTTCTTCTTTCGTCTGATCCTGAATCGGGTGCGAGACGTACACCGCGTCAAAGTCCGCGCGGCCCAACGAGCTGGCCTGCGCGCGCGCCGCCGTCATGAACACATCGGTCGCGACCGGGACTGCCGGCACGCCGAGGCTTTCAAGTTTGGTCGAGTCGTGCAAACTGCACGTTGTGCAGGAACCTCAATCGGCGAGCGCTTCGATCACCGCGTCGCAACGGGCCGCCAACAGTTGTTCGATGACTGAGTCCGGCGCCGGCTTGGTGAACGTCGGTTTCATAGCGCGAATGACTTGCGCGGCGCCGTGCCGTTCTTTCAAGAGTCGTTCCAGGTGATCGAGGAACACGCTGCCTCCAGGCTTGCTGATGTCGAGGAGGCCGATTGTCTTGCCTGCTATTGCGTCCAGTCGCGGCGCGGGTTTGCCTTGAACGCGCACGGTTTCATCGAGCGGGTTAACGAGAATTGTTGGCATTGATACCTCCGTGACAATCGAATAGTGGCCGACGCGAAGTGGCATAGACTCGAGTCTGTGCCTTCCCAAGACCATGGTAGAAAAGACTCTCGGCCACAGACTAAAGTCTATGCTACGGCCACAGACTAAAGTCTATGCTACGGCCACAGACTAAAGTCTATGCTACGGCC
>JBBPIE010000002.1:282507-293609 GCA_038040485.1 Candidatus Onstottus arcticum | reverse complement strand
CTACGGCCACAGACTAAAGTCTATGCTACGGCCACAGACTAAAGTCTATGCTACGTGCTACAAAGGATACGTGACCATCTGGCTGCCTCGTGGCCCGGCAGCCCAACTGCTGATCACGGCCGAGAACTTGCCAGCCGCGCCGCCGGCCACGACGATTTTGATAGCCGCTGGATCCTGAAACTTCAAATAGCACGGCTCTCCCGCAATCACTTCTCGCCTGTACAGCCGCACATACTGAGTTCCCTCGCCTTCGCCGTCCTCAAAGTGTTTGACCGGAATGCCCGTGTTCCTGAACAAGTAATCGCGAGCTTGCTGTTTGGTTAAGCCGTCGCGCGAGATGGTGTCCACGTGCTCAGGGCAGAGAACTACGATCGCCTCAATTCCCGCGCAGAGCCGGTACGTCCACGACGTGGCGAGCACTCTGCTGATGGCGGTCAACACGCCGCGAGCATCCCGAGCGTTGTGCTCGCTCACACCGCGCGGCGGCTCGGCTGCGAAAAGAGTCACGGTACTTTGATCCGGTTTGAATCCCATCTCGACGTGCAGCGGATCCCACGGACTGGCTTCTTCGTTCTCAGCGATGCAGTACGCAAACTTCCCCGGGTTGCCAAGCGTGGACATGTCGATCTCGCCCGGACGCGCGCCGCCAAGATTCGTCAGTATCAACTGAAGAGCCCGGCCAAGCGTGCTGTTAGCCCGCGCGACGTTGCTGAAGACGTTGCCCGCCGACGCAAAGCCCAGCTCGCGTCTGATCGGTCCGTTCACGATCACCAGCGGCGCTGCGAAATGAGTTGTAGCTTGCACGCCGTGAATGTTGAACCGCTCATCGCAAACCGCTCGGATGAGCGGAACCAGCACCCGCATCATCGCGGGCTCGCAGCCGGCCATCACCGCATTTGCTGCGATCTTCTCGACGGTAGCCGCGCCGTAGTTCGGCGGGATCATCGCGACGACTTCATCCGGCGCCAACGCTGTTGCCGCGAGCATTCGCTCGACTCGCTCGATTGTCGGCGGAACCACGGGCAGCGGATCGCCAAACGACGCGCAGTACTCGAACGGATCGATCGAGTCTTCGAGCGTTATTCGCGAAGCTCGCGAGCCGTGAGTTGCGTACGCGCTTGCGACTGGCGCAAGCTCGCCTTCAGTTGCCGGCTCGAGATGCCGCGACGTGCAACCGGGTTTTGATTGCGGCGCGCCGTCAAACGCGGGTGCGACCTCGAACGATTCAAGCCCCCGGGACTCTGCGATGACTCGACCCATCGCGTTCAGGGAAGTTTTGTCGAACCCGATTTCAGTCGCGAGCACCCTGCCGTTGTCGCCGATCAGGAAAAGCGTCGGCACCGCAACCGGATCGTAGGCGCGTGAAACGCTCAAGTCGCGATCGAGCACGACTGGAAACTCGATGGGCAGTTGTTCGATGAGCTCGCGCGTCGCAGCTTCGCTGTCCTGCGAGATGCCGATTATGCTCGCGTGTCCCGCTTCTCTTGCGAGGCGATTCAGGTAGGGGATGGTCAAACGGCAAGTCGGACAGTCGGTCTCAAAGAAGACCAGCAGCGTCGGCTTGTCAGCGTGGTTAGTGAGTTCGTGACTCGTTCCACTCAACCCGGAGAGAGCGAGTTTAGGAATTTGATCGCCGATTCCAAGCATCCTCAAGACTCCACGCGACGCGCATCTCACATCAAACGCCCGCTGAATCCTGTCTTATGGGCGGCATGATCTCAAAATGGATATGGTTGTCATGTTGAGCCGCGTGCCCGCATAGACCTTCCGCCATCAGCTCGGGATCATTAAAGAAGGCTTTGCTAAATAGTGGATGGCTCCGCAATGCGATCAGCATCGCCCTGGTCGCCGCGCGATCGTATTTTGCGCTGTGAAAAGTCGTTCCCGGCGGGGTGGTTCCGTCATTCAACGGAAGTCTGCAATCGCAGGCAAGACCGGCCTCGTGGCCCGCGTGGTCGGGAGTGTTGCCTCCCCTGGGAAGACTGACATCGTTGATCGTCAGCAGCGCAGCACTTGGGTGCGAGCTCAAGTAGTCGCGCAAGTAAGTTGCCCCAACCTCCCTTGTGGTCTGCGCCATCCAGCTTGTTCCAAAATCGTGGTGATCGCCCAGTTCCGTTAGCTCGACGTTGAAGAACCCCTCGGCCGGTGTTCCTTGCGGCATCATCTGCCAACGCGGCGCGTTAGCAGCGTCCAACCACTTGTGAGTGTCCTGGCCGGGGTCTACTAACCCATCACCCGAGATTGTGTTTTTCCCGCTCTTGATCGTCTGGAAGAGCTTGATTGCCTGAATCGTGCCAGGGTCCATTACCCGGTTGAGCGTCATGAAGTCAAAACCCAGGGCTATCAACCGGCTCTTCAATGCGAACACGTCGTCCGGATCGTTCTTGCCTCCCGCTCCGACGCTGCCTTTCAAAGCTGTTGCCATTTCATTCTCCTTTCCCAGCCGAGCATTGATAAACGAGCGAAAGCAGGCAAGCCTTAAAAAGCCGGCCCTGGCACTCGTCGACCTTGTTCACGCCATAGCCAATCAACTCCGCGAATCGCAGACCTGGGAGCGCAGGCATCCTTGCCTGCATTCCACAGTGCGCCAACTGCCCGATAGCCGAAAGAGGCAGGCAAGGATGCCTGCGCTCCCAGGCTACCTGCCTTGTTTTGCGAATGAAACAGCTACGGCCTTTTGCCGTTGTATGAAGGCACAACTGGCAGCAACACGCGCGACGGGTGATGCTTATCGTGATGGATTGCGTTCGTAGCTACTCTCGTCTCATCATCCGCCCTCATCTTCTTGCCCGTGTTTGGGTTTGGATCGTAGCGCGGGTCGTTTGAGCTGGTCACGTGAATCGCGATGCGGTGGCCTTTGTTGAAGATCAAACTCGTAGACCACAAATCGAGCGTGAACTTGTAGACCTCGCCCTTCTTCATTAACACCTCGCGATCAAATCCCTCCCTGAAACGGGCCCTGAGAGCCGAGTCCAGCACCAACCGCTCCGTGCCGTCCGGATAGACGTCAACGAGCTTGGCCATCCAATCCGTGTCCGGGCAGTCGCTCTCAGCCCACAACTCGACGGTGATTCGGCCGGTGATCTCGACAGGCGAAGCAAGCACCGGCGTCACATACTTCAAAATGTCTTTTCGATCGCCCGCGGCGCGCTGATCCATTGGGCCTTTCTTTATGCTGAGGTTCGCGCCGCCGATTGTCGGCACCGGGTTCTTCGGATCGTACTTGTAAGTGTCCGCGCTTTCGACCTGCTCTGGAAGCCTTTCAGTTAGCGAACCGCCCGCGTTCAGGAAATAGGATGTGGGCTTGGAGGTCACTGGCCACGAGATCGCGGTACGCCATTCGTTGCCGGGCGCCTTCGGGTCAGTCACGTCGCCCATCACGTAGTAGCGAACCGGCGGCTCATCCATGATCCCGTTGTCCTTGCCGTTTAGCCAGTAGTCGAACCATCGCAGCGCCTCGTCTGCGGCGTTCACCGTTGAGTTAGCCGGATAGGTGACTTCTTCAACCTTGCCGTGAGCCCATGGACCCATGATCAGTTTCTGATTTCCGGCAGCCCGGCCTCCGCCCTGCGATTGAAGCCCCGCGAAATTGTCGATATTGCCTTGCGCGAAGATGTCGTACCAGCCGCCGTAGTTATAAACCGGCACCTGGATCTTCTGCCAATGTTTGGGCATCTCTGCGATGTCGAAGAAGCCGTCGTAGACGCTGTGGTTCAAGGTTTCGGCTATTACCCATTCCGCCTTTTGTCGCTTGAGCCAAGGCTCGTTGAGTTCCTTTCGAAAGACGCCGCCCATGAAGGCCGACTGATAATAGATGCTCGAGCGGGCGACCATAACAAACGTCGCGACGAGGTGTGGCGGGTTCATCATCGCGGCGAGATTCGAGGTGATGCCCATGGCCGACGCTCCGAACATGCCGACTTTGCCGTTGGACCATTTTTGTTTGGCGGCCCATTCGACGGTGTCAAAGCCGTCTAGATGATCGGTCATGAATGGACGGTACTCGCCTTCACTCTGAAACGTCCCGCGGCAGTCCTGCACCGCGAGCGCGAAGCCTCGCGCAGTCCATTTTTCGTTGCCGATAGCTTGAGTGCTCTTGCCGTAGGGTGTTCGGGTGAGAATCACGGGCCAGGGTCCGTCGCCTTCGGGAAGGTAGACGGTAGTCGCGAGCTTGACGCCGTCGCGCATGGCGACCATCTGGTCTAGTTTGTTCGATCTTGCCGGAGCAGGTTGCTGCGCGTTGATCACCGCGGCGAGCGAGACCAGCCCCACTAAGGCAACTGATATGAGAATGCGAAGGTGCAACGCCGCCGAGATTCGATGAAAAACCGAATCGGTTCTCGATCCTACAGGGACTGGCCGCAAGGTTGGCATCGTAGTGATCCTCCTGGGGTTCAACGCGCGGTAGGGAGCTGGTGCGCCCGGTTTGAATTCAGAAAGCCCCGCACGTCGCGCGAATCTGGCAGGAGCCGAACAGGTGGCTCATTGGCGCAATCTGCCAGCCGTCGATCGCTGGTCCGGGAAAAACAATGACGAGTGCTTAATGACAAGTGGCGATTGATTCTCGCTTGCCACTTGCCACTCAGCACTCGTCATCGGTTCTTTGAAGTGACGAGTGACGAGCCGTCACTCGTCACTCGTATTGTTGTTCTTAGAACGAGAAGCGGCCGCCAAACTGATACGCTCTCGGGCCTCCCGTACCAAATGCCTGACCAACTCTAGCTGTTGGCTGGCCGAAACTGCTGCCGATAGTCGAGCTGTAGCCCGCCAGGTTCGAGATGTTGAGTACGTTGAACACCTCCAGGAAGGCCTGTATCTGAAAGCGCTCATGGATTTTGAACGCTTTCGTCAACCGGATATCTTGCGACCAGAAGTCGTCGCCAAACTCGAACTTCGTTGGCAGCGTAACCGCCGTGATCGTTGCACCCTGTCCATCACAGCCCTTTAACCCGTTTGCACAAGTACTTGAAAGGGTTGAAGTCGGGCCCACATAGTTCACATTGAACTGGTTGACCAGCAGCAACAAATCCTCTCTGCTAACTTCGCGGCCAACCGTGCCAATTTTCAGCCCCGGAAGCGTATCGCCGAAGGTTCCGTCGCCGTTGATGTCCCGGGTGCTCCCGAGCCGAGCATTAAACGGCGGGCGGCTGGCATAGATGGCGATAATCGAGGCCTGGAAGTTCCACGGCAGTTGGAAGACACCGCTGAAACTAAGCCGGTTATGCACATCGCTATCCAGCGGTCCAGGGTTTCCAAACCAGTCCGTCTGGTCCTCGTTCACGTAGAACCCATCCAGATGCGAATAGGCGTACGATACGGTGAACTGGACTCGGTTTGAGAACCGCTTATCCAACTTCATCAACAGCGCCTTGTAAGCTTCGCGCCCGCTGCTTTGAAGAACCGCAATCGCTCCGTTTGAGCACTGCGCCGTAAGGCTGATGGCTTCGGCGCCGACACACTTGCGAATGACCGGGCCTCCGCGCGCTGCGCTTCGATTGAACAAGTTCAAGTCTTGCAGGAACAGGGAAGCGCCGCTGCCAGAGCTAAGAGCGTGCCGGCGCTGGCGAAGCACGAAGTCCGCCGCCACCGACATATTGCCCGGCAACTGGCGTTGCAACCCAATAGTCATCTGCTGGGTGTAAGGAATCTGCAAATGCGGATCGAGCAGCGACAACGCCGCGGACGGTGGAGTCGACTTGAACACATCGATGCCGGTCAAGCCTTGAGCGCCGGCGGCTGCAAGCACTGCTGAAAGGCCGCTGATTTGGCAGTCGCCAATGCTGTTGGTTGGACTGCACTGGGCCAGGTCTACGAAGTTTTGTCCGGTGAAGTGGGTTGGTATGACCCGGAAGTCGATGGGCGTTCCGACCTGCGGGTTGATCGCCCCCAACGCGCCAAAGGCAGGATTTCCTGCGAATGGGTAAACGATGTTGTTCTGGAAGAACGCGCTGGGTATCAGCACCCTCCCGTTTCCGGCCGGCCCAACAAGCGCACGCTCACCGAGCCGGTTAAAGAACAGTACCGTGTCATAGTAGATACCCGCTCCGCCGCGAATAATCGTCTTTCCTTTGTTGGCGACGTCCCACGCAAAGCCGACAGAAGGGCCCCAGTTGTTAGTGTCTGTTTTGGGCTTGTCGGTGGTGCCAAGGAGTGGCAGAAGGATCTTTGGTTTGGGGAGGTCGTGATTCTGCAGGTTGGTCTCGTAGGTGTATGACACTCCATAGCTGAAGGTGAAGCCCGGCTTAATCTGCCACGAGTCCTGGAAATAACCTCGGTAGCGGTTGCTTTGCCGAGCGATCTCTTCATTGAACGGCTGCGGCTGGTTGATATTGCCAAAGCCCACCACGCCCGCTGCGATCGGAAGCTTAAGGATATCCGCCAGAGTTATGTTGCCGGTTGTGAAGGAGGCCGGCAGCGGAATTAAGAACGCCGGTCTTACGGCCGCGGGAAGAAACGCATTAACTGCAGCGTTCGTCGACGTCACGTCGACGGGGTTGTGCAGGAAGAGAACACTGGGTTGAGCGAACCCAAACGTCCCGTGACCGTAGTTGTGCTCCCACTCACCGCCAGTACGCCAGCGATGGGAACCCTTGACCCAAGTGATGTTGTCGGTGATCTGATACCGGTCAAGGTACCGGCTCTGCGGCGCGGCGCTGTTGTTTCCAATGAGGAAGTTGGTGCTCACTATGTTGATGGCATGACCTCCGCGCCCGATGCAGGCCGGATTGGAATCCGGGCAGTCGGCCGCCGACGGAGGATCGCTTTCGTTGGTTATTCGCTGATAGTTGAAGCGCGCATCGTTGATCAGGTTCGGCGACAGTATTGTTGTGTTTCCGACCTGCAAGTTCGGATCGCGATTCTTGTTATTCCGCCAGGCCGACGGCAAATCGTTTGTGCCGGTGGGCGCAAACGCGTGGTTGTTGTCGTAGCTAAAGCGCGAGAACAGGTTGTTCTTGTCGTTGATCTTTACGTCGCCTCGCACATTAAACAACCATTGTTTGTATGGACTGCTGAACGTGGTGTTGAACGTCTGGGCGAACGCCGGGCCGAATAGTGCACCCAACCCGCTCCCGCTTATAAACGAGCCAATCGCGGCAGTCTGGTCGAGCCGTTCAACATTCGAGAAGAACCACGCTTTGTCTTTCTTTATCGGCCCGCCGATCGCTCCTCCCCACTGGTACCTGCGGAAGAATGGGTCGAAGGTTCCATTCGGACGGAAAAACGTGGGAAGTGCAGAAATGGTGTGGTCGCGGAAGTACAGGAACGTGTTTCCGTGGAACTCGTTGGTCCCGGTCCGCGAGACAATGTTGATCGCCCCCATCGAGGTAACGCCGGTCGAGAGATCGAAGTTAAACGTTGAAATCTGGAATTCTTGAATCGTCTCGGTTGAGAAATTCTGGCCCGCGTTGCCCGTTACCGGGTCGAGTATGCTACCGCCGTCCACCGTCAATCGCGTAAGCGCGGAAGATCCGCCGCCTATCGAGACGCTGAACAGAACGTTGGCATTACCGACGTTGCCGGTATTGACGGCAACTCCCGGCTCAAGCACCGCAAGCTGCAGGAAGTTGCGTCCATTGAGCGGCAAGGCGTCGATCTTCGCGCGGTTGATAACGCCGTCGATCTTGAAGTTCTGCTTATCGATGATCGAGGCCTCCGCAACCACGTCCACGACTTCGCCCTTTGCCCCGGCACGAAGCTGGGCATCGCCCGAAGTCGCGTTGCCAACCAGCACGGTTGCTGCGATCACCGTCGTTGCGAAGCCTGGAGCCTCGATTCTTACTTCGTAGTCCGCGGGCGCTAAGTTCTCAAATGCGTAGATTCCGTCGTTGCCCGTGCTTAGCGTTCGAGAGTCGCCCGTCGCCTTGTTGGTGAGGGTGACAGTGGCGTTTTGAATAACGGCGCTCTGCTGGTCCGTTACCGTGCCTCGGATTGAACCAGTCGGATTCTGCGCCAGGACTGGCAGGCTCATCCTTGCGGCTAACGTCAATACGGTGACGGCAAGCAGCAAGCACTTAAACTTGGTATGCATACTTCTTCTCCTTTCAATTCTGTGAGCGGGTAAGGTAGCCTCGTCTAGCGCTGATCCTTCAAGCTCGAGCGACACCTGAATTGCGAGTGTCAACAGACCCATGTCAGCCCAAAGATCAGCAAAGCGCATTAGGCCAAATACGGAAGGGAAAACCCGAGGCCAGGTTTGCCCCTTTCAATCACTGAAAAACCGCAGATGAAAACGCCATTGAGAAATACAAATGAATTAAAAGCTTTGGAAGATCCCGAACGCGCTAATAATTGTTTTTTTCGCCAGTCCTTGTCAAGCCATTTTGTGCGAAGCGCCGGTGCCCCGCTCGGGCCCGGGCGCGGCGTGACCTCATTTGCAATTTTAGCGGACGGCCGGACGCGCTCGCGCTTGAGCGCGTCGCGCCCTGCGGCTATGATGTGCGGGGTTTTTACTATCCGACCCTGAACGACTACGGAGAAAAATGCCAAGAGTAACAACCTTCGTTCTGACTGGAGCGTTGCTGGCTGCGAGCCTCGGCGCGGCTGCCACAAACGCTGCTCGACCGGGGTTGAAGGTGGGGGTGGCCTCGGTTGCCATCACGCCTTTTGGATCTAATCCTGATTGGGACGGCGGCGTGACAGACTCGGGCGTGTGGGGCGAGAAGTTCACCGACTCCAATCACAACGGACGCTGGGACACAGGCGAGCCGTTTGAGGACGATCCCGTCAACTCCGGAATCGACCAAAGTTCCAAAGACAAATACGACGGCGTGTATCTGGCGGGCTTTGGAAAGAACCGTCCGGCTGCCGGCAAGCATGACGACCTTTGGGCGCGAGCCATTGTGATCGAGCACGAGAAGAAAAGAATCGCGATCGTCTCCATCGACCTGATTGGCTACTACTCGAAGGCGAACTACTACGGATCAGGTGAAATCCAGAAGCTCATCGATCCGCAGCTCGGCATTGCCGAAGTCCTGATCACAAGCACCCACAATCACGAAGCCCCCGACACTATCGGAGCCTGGGGCGTCAACACGTTGAGCGACGGCAAGTATCCCAGGTATCTGCGATTCGTCGACCGGCAGATAGCAAAGGCGATCAACAGGGCGGCGGCCTCAACCGTACGCGCGTCGATGAAGCTCGGGCGAACCGACCCTCAAAGCTCACCCTCGATAGCCGGCATGCAGACTCGCACTCACGGGCGGCCGCCAACCTTCTACGACGACGAGCTCCGGGTGATGCAGTTCTTCACCGGCACTAGCGTCGCGCCCGGCCGGGTGATCGCGACCGTTATCAACTGGAACACCCACCCCGAGTCGATGGAAAGCCGAAAC
Source organism: Candidatus Onstottus arcticum (assembly GCA_038040485.1). GTDB lineage: Bacteria > Acidobacteriota > Blastocatellia > UBA7656 > UBA7656 > Onstottus_B > Onstottus_B arcticum. The sequence goes on along the minus strand of JBBPIE010000002.1, from coordinate 284,277 downwards.
ACGATGATCACTTCGGACTTCCCACACGCGGTCCGTGAAGCTGTCGAAAAGAAATACGGCGGCACTGCCATCTACATCAGTGGCGATCTTGGGGCGGTTGAGATCATCGGCGACTCAAACACCAAGCCGGGCGACCGCTCGCGATTCGACGGCAAGGACTTTCCGCTGAAGCCGGAGAACAATCGACCGGAGTACACCTTCGAGCGGACCGAGGCGATCGGTCGCGATGTCGCCAAAGCTGTGTTTGACGCGTTGGAACACGGCGAGTGGAGCGCTTCGCGGGGACTCGAAATCAAGAAGGCAATCTTGCGAGCGCCGATGGACAACGCCGGCTACTTGTTTCTTGCGGCCAGGGGAGTGCTCGACACGATGCCGCCGCCGCGAGAAGGCGATAAGCCCGAGTTGGAGACGACCGTTTACTCGATCACGTTGGGCGATGCTCAGATCGTGACGGTGCCGGGCGAGCTATTCCCGGAGCTTTTCTATGGAGTTGCAAAACACAAACGGGATGATTGCGCCGCCGCCGACACAAAGCGACCACGAGAGCCGAGCGTGCGTGATCGGATGACAAGGAAATACAAGTTTGTGCTTGGGCTGTGCCCTGATGAGTTTGGCTACATCGTGCCGGGGTACGATTTTCTGGCGCCTCAGCCTGACCCAGCTCGCGGGTTTCGCGAAGCCCCGGACCCCTGCAAATCCAAAGGCGTGCCGGACCATTATCACGAAACAAACTCCGCCAGCTCGCAGCTTGCGCCGGCGTGGGCGTGCGTGGCTTCGGCGTTACTTGAAGGCAAGGCGCCTGCTGCCGAAGCTTGCCGCGAATGGCGCGCACCGGTTTCGCAGACTCCGAATTCTCCGGCGCCAAAGCAAAAGCAAAGATAAATGTTGATTGCGATCACGCGCCCGGTCAGCCCGAGCATCAATCGGTGCGAGCTGACCTTTCATGATAAAGAGCCAATCGACGTTTCGAAGGCGGCGGCTCAACACGGGGCTTATGAGGAATGCCTGCGGGCACTTGGTGCGCGTGTCGTCTCGCTCGCGGTTGAGCCGGACTTACCGGACGCTGTGTTTGTAGAAGACGCCGCCGTCGTTGTCGACGAAGTGGCGGTGATTCCGGTGATGGGAGCCCCGAGCAGGCGTCCCGAGACCGTCGGCATCGCCGCTGCGCTCGTCGCGTACAGGCCGCTCAAGTTTCTTGAATCTCCGGCGACTCTCGATGGCGGCGACGTGATGCGAATCGACCGCCGGCTGTTTGTGGGAGCTTCGAGCCGCACCAACGCCGTTGGCATCGAGCAACTGCGCGCCGTGCTCGCGCCGTTTTGCTATGAAGTGAGTGCCGTCGAAGTCAGCCGCTGCCTGCACCTGAAGAGCGGCTGCTCTTACGTCGGCATGAACTCGATCCTGGTGAACCGTGAGTGGGTAGACGTAACGCAGTTTGCAGGATTCGAATTGATCGATGTGCCCGCGGAGGAGGCGGGCGCAGCGAATGCTTTGCTGATCGAGACGGTGCTCGAAGGTGTACGCGAAGATGTGGTGATCGTTCCGAGCGCATTCCCGCGAACGATTGCGATGCTCGAAGCGCGAGGCTTTGCAGTGCAGCCGATTGACGTTTCGGAGTTGCAAAAAGCAGAAGGCGGCGTCACCTGTAAGAGCATCATCTTCAGCGCGGACGAGCCGGATTCGTAGCAACCCTGAATTTGCAGCAACCCTGGAAGGGTGGAGGCGTAAAGCCACGGGAGAGGCCGCGAACCCCGTGGCGTCGAACCACCA
>JBBPIE010000002.1:126807-282407 GCA_038040485.1 Candidatus Onstottus arcticum | reverse complement strand
CGGCGCCAACCCTGGAAGGGTGAAGGCATAGAGCCACGGGTGAGTCCGCGAACCCCGTGGCGTCGAACCACCACGGCGCCAACCCTGGAAGGGTGAAGGCATAGAGCCACGGGTGAGTCCGCGAACCCGTGGACAATGGCGAACGGAACGGCGAACCCACGAAGTGGGTGGCGGACCTCCCGGAATCCCCATGTACTCGGCAGAGGAAGCGGCCGCCACCCTCTTCGAGGGTTCAGACGCTTTCCTCGCATAGCACCACGGGTTCGCGGACTCACCCGTGGCTTTACTCCGGCATCCCTTCGGGATTCGACCGCAAACGGTGAGGCGCATCCACTTCGTAGAGACGGGTAGCCGGCTATTCTTCTGTTGGGCTCGATTCTACAGGCAAATCAGGCGGATCAATCTCGACTTCAGGCATTGGCTCATGCTGCGACTCATCGTAAGGCGGCAGGTCTGACGGCTCAGGCGCTTCCAATGCGTTGAGGTGAGCGCGCGCCGCTTCCAATCCCCAGTGATAAGCGAACGGCGGCCCATCGCACCACGCTTTGCGATAAGCCTGCGTTGCTGCTTCAATCGCTGCAATCGCATTGCCCGCGTCGCGCTCAATCTGCGCCAGCACGTTCAACGCATCTGCGTGAAGGAGCGGATACGGGCCGCGTTCGGCGGCTTCCCACACATCGTCAAGCATTTCGCGCGCTGCTTCCGAGTCACCCTGCCGCCGCCGCAACTCCGCAAGCGCAATGAGCGCTGGGAGTTCCTCTTCAACATGATTCACTGCCCGCGCACGAGTCAGCGCGTGGTGCAGGCGCTCGTCCGCTGTTTCTAAATCATTCAGCCCCAGAGACGCCCAGCCCTGCAGACGCGCCGCACGGATGAAATCCAATTCGTTTCGTAGAGCATTGGCAAGTTCCCATGCACGGTTTGCCAACTGAAAAGCGGCGGAGTGGTCAACTTTCCATAAAGCAAGTTGAGCCATATAGGCATTGACCATTCCTTCTCCCTGCCTGTCGTCTTGTACTGAGAATATTCGCAATGCTCTTTGGAGTAACCGGTCAGCTTCAACTCCATACCATTGGGCAGCCAAAACCGATCCAAGCTCTTGCAGAGACACCGCTTCCCTCCAGAGATCACCGATTTTGCGCTCGATAACTAATGATCGAATCCCCGCCAGCTGCGATTCTCTCAGTGCACCGGACGGAAGTAATGCGTACGATAGATTCCTCAAGCCCACGCTCAGGTTCTTTTGGTCGCCCTCTCTCTCTCGAATGGCATTATGTTGACGCAACAGTGATGCAGCACGCCCCGGTTGCCCGGACAAGTGATATCCCGTCGCCAACGCATTGAGTGTAAAGCCTTGCCTTGAGGGATCGCTCAAGCGCGGCATCCGATCCAACCCTTCAGGGAAGAGCATCTCCAAGAGTTCAACTTGCTGTCGGCTGACGCCGAGACGGTAATGCGTGGCGTCGCTTATCCGATCTCGGAATACAACGTAGGCATCATCGTATCGACCCAGCCCTATAAGCGCATTGTAAAGCTCGATGGCAGGCGTCAGGTCTTCAAGGCTCTCCACTTCTTGAAAACCCTCAATCTTGGGCATTGCCTCAAAGTGGGCGTGCAAGGTCGCGTAAACATCGCGCCGGATATCATCACTCAACCCGGCCCATACCACGCCGCGCACAATCGGGTGCAGGTCGTAACGATTGCTGCGCTTGTCCCATCCCAATAGGCCGCGATCTTCCAGTTCCATCAGCGCAACGTCTAACTCGGTTTCATTCGAGAAAAGCTTGTCTTCGCCAATCAATAACGCAGCCAACGTGTCATAGGTCGCAGGCATACGAAAAGCCGCGACGGTGTGCAGCACTTGCTTTGCAGAGTCATCCAACCCGCGCCAGGCGAATTCCAAGATATGCGATCTGGCCTGCACTAGCGGCAGGCTGAACGGGTCGAAGTCAGGATGATTGCTTCGCCAGACATTGAAGTCGCCCGGCGCGCGATGATAATGAGCGATCTCGCCGGCCAATGCTTGAATCAGCAACGGGTGACTGCCGAAGATGTGAAACAAACGCAGCAACTCATCGCGTGAGCCGCTGACTCCGATTGCGCGCCAAAGATTCAGCGCATCATCGTCTCCGAGTCCTTGGATGAAAGCAGCAAAACTGAAGGGCAGAGGCGCGCCCGTCACGGTCTGCAGATCCGCCGGGTAAAGTCGAGTGCTGACCAATACCCGCGATGCTCGAACGCGCGCCAGCCTGCGCAGGAAGTTGCCCGCTCGCGGATCTGCAGTTTTGCGCAAACGATGCTGCCCCGTGAAAGATTGCGCCGCGCTTTCCGGTAATCCCATTTCTCCCGCTACAACATTAGCTGTCTCTTGATCGAGGTCATCATCGGCAAGCCGGTTCGCGTCCATTCGCGCATAAGCGATCAGGATTCGCTCAAGCCCATCCAGCACAAATAAGAACGGCTCGCGGTCGAGCGCTGCCAGCAATAACTCTTCGCGCTCGCCCGCCTTTGTATTCTTCTCAATGTCTTCTCTTGCGCGTCCGGTCGCGTAGGCCAGCGCACGGATGATGAAGTTCTCAAAGTAGGCGTCGCTTTCGTAAAAGCTCCACCACATCCGCCCGGCCAACGGCTTCATTTCATTAGGAGCGATGTCATTGAACCACTTCCATGTGAGCGCGCTTTTGCCCATGCCGCCGATGGCGACGACGTTGAAGATGCGCGCTTGATAAACCGCCGAGCCAGGCCTGGCTACCCAATCGGTCAGCAGGTTCAACTCATTCTGCCGTCCTATCAAATCGCGCGTTTGCAAAAGCGTGTAGGGATGAGCAATGTAGGTTTCAGGCGGCTTGGGAATATCGCTGACGTAATGAAACTCAGTCTCTTTGCGCTCGCGATGCTTCGAGAGGCTGTTGATGACATGAGCGCGCAGGTCAGAAGGTGATTTGAAGAAGGCGACGACCGTTTCGATCTCGACATGCTTCTTGAATTGCGCCAGCTTCACCGCGTTCTCGCCCGTTTCTATATCGCCGATGGTGAAGTCAGCAAGCGGATGAGTCCTATCAATAATGAAGATCAGGCGCGGAATCTCGCGCTCGGCGGCGCGGTCATATTCCATCTCGGTGATGGAAATCTGCTGAGGGTTATTCTCCTTGGGCACATAACCGTACCGATGCGCGAACACGCCGACGTATATGTCCGCTTCATCGACCAGCGCAAGTGATGCTGAAATCGCTTCGGCGTCGATGGCGGGAAAGTGCTCCATCATCGTGGGGAACATCCCCTGCCGCAGACAGGCATCCATCACCTCCTTGCGATGTTCGGGCAAGTCGCGGGCGGTGCTGCTGATCATTGCTTTGGGTTGAGACATCGCAAAACCTCTGTTGAAGTCGCGAGGGTAATTATCACAACTCGGGTGTCTGAGACAAACAAGGGCAGAATTTGGTGGTGTCCTAACTTCTTCTCTGCGCAAACCTCTGCGGCTCGGCGTCTCCGCGGTTAGCAGGGTTTCGAATACAACTAACCGCAGAAACGCGGAGCCGCAGAGGTTTGCGCAGAGAGGAACTAGGACTCTGCTTAGAATTCTGGGACGTAGTTCTGGTCTTGGGCCAGCTCACTATTCAAGGCTAGGACGTTTTGTCTCTTCGAGGCTTTGTGTTTTGGTTGGTTGCTATCTCTCTACTGCCATCGCGACCGCGTTGCCGCCGCCCAGGCACAACGCAGCAAGCCCGCGCTTCACATCTCGCCGCTGCATCTCGTGAAGCAAAGTCACAAGCACTCGTGCGCCGCTCGCGCCGATTGGATGACCCAGTGCAACGGCGCCGCCGTTCACGTTCAGCTTTGCGGGATCGATCCCAAGCTCGCGCGTTATCGCGACTGCCTGAACCGCGAAAGCTTCGTTCAGCTCGATCAAATCAACATCGGCAAGGTCCCATCCCGCGCGCTCGAGCGTCTTCCGAATCGCAGTAACCGGCGCCATCATCACAAGCTTTGGCTCGACCCCGCTCGTAGCCTGCGCGATGATGCGAGCCAGCGGCTCGCGGCCAAGCTTTCGCGCGACCTTATCCGACGCGACGACCAGCGCGGCCGCGCCGTCATTCACACCCGGTGCGTTGCCCGCCGTCACCGTTCCGCCTTCCTTGAACGCCGGTTTCAGCTTTGCGAGTGCTTCAAGCGAAGTATCCTCGCGCGGACCTTCGTCGTGACCGATCACCAGCGGCTGGCCCTTCTTTTGTGGAATCTCTACCGGCACGATCTCGCGGTCGAAGCGTCCTTCTTTCATAGCGGCGAGCGCTTTGCGATGCGAGTTGAGCGCGTACTCGTCTTGCTCTTCGCGCGTGACCTGGTAGCGCTCGGCTACGACTTCACCGGTGCAGCCCATGTGCCAGTCGTCGAATGCGCACCACAAGCCGTCGTTGATCATCGAGTCGATCAGCTCGCCGTTGCCCAGGCGATAACCTTCGCGCGCGCGCTTCAAAAGGTAAGGCGCGTTGGTCATCGACTCCATCCCCCCGGCAACCGCGACTTCGATCTCGCCGACCTTGATCCCGTTCGCAGCAAGCATCACCGCCTTCAACCCCGAGCCGCACACTTTGTTGATCGTCAGCGCCCCGACCGTGTTTGGAATGCCCGCGTTGAGTGCGACCTGGCGAGCGGGATTCTGCCCGTTCCCTGCCTGAACGACGTTGCCCATTATGACTTCGTCGACCGAGGTAGCATCGATGCCCGCGCGCTCGATGGCGGCACGAACAGCGATCGCGCCAAGCTCGACGGCGCTGAAGCCTTTCAGCGCGCCGAGCAGTTTGCCAACCGGCGTCCTGGCTCCTGAAAGAATGACTGCGTCTGTCATGTTTTTACCTCTAGATGCGCAAACCGACGTGGGGTCTAGTGGATGACATTCATCGCTGCCAAAGCTTGCTCAGCTTCAGGCTGAAGCCTGGAAGCAGAGGTTCGCAGCTCACACTCTGAGGCTGAACGAGGCACTCGACAGCCGCGCCGGGGCGATAGACGTAGACTTTCCTTTCGAACGGATCAATCAGCAAGCCGAGTTCTGCTCCGTTTTCAATGTACTCTTCCATCTTTGCCTGGAGCGTTTTCAACCGGTCCGACGGCGAGCGCAACTCGATCACGAAATCGGGACAAATCGGCCCGCATCCGTCCTGCTCTTCTTCGCTGAGCTGGTCCCAACGTGAACGTCTGATCCACGCGACGTCAGGCGAGCGCCGCGCGCCGTTCGGAAGCCTGAACATGGTTGATGAGTCAAAGCCTACTCCCGTGCCATCCTCATCGACCCATACAGCAAACTGCCCTGTTAGTGAAAAATTGCGTTCGCCAGTCTTCGATCCCGTTGGTGCCATAACGATCAAGTCTCCATCGCTGTTCATCTCTATGCGCCATTCCTCGTTGAGGCTGCAGATCTCAAGAAACGCTTCGTCGGTCATGTCTTTTAGTGCAGGTCCGAGGCGCAGTACCAACGGCTCGATCTCGGTCAGGTTGAGGACTGTGCTCATAAGACACCCACCTTTCTTTGTCCGCGAACTGATTTTATCACACCGGTCTGGCCTGTCAGAACCTTTGTCAGTCGCGTCGCGCTGGTGATAGACTTCAGCTTAATTCTTGCGCTGCACATCATATATAGGAGCTGCTCTTTCTGATGCAGGCACTCATACTGGCGGGCGGAAAAGGCACTCGACTGCGTCCGCTCACGATGCACACTCCAAAACCGATCGTTCCTATTGCCAATCGTCCCTTCCTGCTTTATCAACTCGAGCTTCTCAAACGCGCTGACGTGCGCGACGTCATACTTTCGCTCTCTTATCAGCCGCACAAGATCGAAGACCGGCTGGGCGACGGAACCGATTTCAACGTGAGGATCAGCTACGTCGTCGAGGCCTCACCCCTCGGGACCGCCGGCGCTTATCGAAACGCCGCCGCGTTGATCAGCCAGACTACAGTGGTCTTCAACGGCGACGTGCTTACCGACATCGATCTTAACGAGGTGATTCGCTTTCACCGCGAGCGCCAGGCGACCGCGACTATCGTGCTCACGCCCGTGCCGAATCCGACAGCTTATGGATTAGTCGAGACCGAAGCTGACGGACGCGTGCGCCGCTTCATCGAAAAACCGAAGCCTGAAGAAGTCACCTGCGACACGATCAACGCCGGCATCTACATTCTCGAGCCACGCGTGCTGGAGTATGTGCCCGAAGGCGAGCCGTTCATGTTCGAGTACGGCGTCTTTCCTCAACTGCTCGAGCGTGGCGAGCCGTTTTATGCTTACACCTGGCGAGGCTACTGGCGGGACATCGGTACGGCGGCAAGCTACCTTCAAGCAAACATGGATGTGCTTGCGGGTGTAGTGAAGCTTCTCGGCCGCCCCTCAGTTGAGAGAGGCGAGAAGTTCGACGCCTCAGCCGAGATCGACTCGACATCCGTCGTGGATTCGGGTTGCACTTTGAAAACCGGCGCAACGATCGTTAACTCAGTCGTGAGCCGTAACTGCCTGATCGAAGAGCGCGCCCGAATCGAGAACTCAGTTGTGCGAGGCGGCTCGCGCGTAGGCGCCGACTCGGTCATCAGTGGCGCAATCATCGGCAAGAGCTGTCACATCGGCCACGATGTGACCGTCAGGAGCGGCGCCGTGCTCGGCGATAAGTCGGTCGTCACGGATTACAGCAACGTGGGCGAATAGCGACGGGGCGACAACGCGAAACGGCGCCGGGCGACGGGAGGCAGCGCGACGCGGCACCGCACAAAGCGATGGAATCACTCGAACCTTCATCCTCCGATAATGAAACTGGCGTCTCCCGTTCTGTCGTCCCCTCGCCCCGTCGCCCCGCCGTCGCCCTTCACATCCCTGAAAACATCTTGGTCCGGGTGCCGAACTGGGTTGGCGATGCTGTGATGGCGCTGCCCGCGCTGCGCGAGCTGCGGCGCATTTTTGCCAACTCCCGGATCACGCTTGCAGCTCGTCCGTGGGTCGCCGGGCTCTTCGACGGGGAAGGGTTAGCCGACAATCTAATCTCGGTGCGCGCCAGTATCGGGTTCTTCAATAGCTTGCGTCATTTCACGAGCGACGCTCGCCATCTTCGACGAGAACAGTTTGATTACGCGGTGCTCTTTCCTAACTCGTTCAGTTCAGCGCTTGGGGCTCGCGCGGGTGGCGCGATGACGATCGCGGGTTATCCGACTGACGGAAGGCGGCTGCTCCTTAATCACATCGTTTCATTTGAGCCGAACTACAAGACGCTTCATCAAGTCCGTTATTACTTGAACATCGCCGCGGAGATTGAAACCAAGTTGACGGGGACGAGCCGCGTTGACTTCGAACAATCCGGGCCCCGGCTGCACGCAGGTGAAGACCTTCGACAGCGTGCGCGCCTGTTGATTGAACGATTCGCCATCGCGTCCGCGGCCGATGACCAAGGGCCAGGGTTCGCCAGCCAACAGCCAGCGCACCGAGCAGCGCTCACCGAGAACGAAAAGAACAGGGGACGCCAAAACCCCGCAGACAACTCGCCGATCCTGGCGATCAATCCCGGCGCGACCAACAGTACAGCCAAGCGATGGCCGGCGGAGCGCTTTGCCGAGGCCGCAGACCGCTTGGCAGACAGCGATGGATTCCAAACCGTCATCGTCGGAGCGGAGGGCGACAGGGAAGTCGCTGAGCAAGTCGCCGCCCTCATGCGCACACCCGCCGTTGTGCTTGCGGGCAAGACTTCGATTGCGGAATTGAAGGCTGTGCTTTCCTGCGCGCGCGTTGTGATTTCGAACGACACCGGAGCGGCTCACGTCTCGGCGGCGCTCGGGGTCCCGACTGTTGTCGTGTTTGGTCCGACCGAGCACGTTTCAACTCGCCCGCTCTCCGAGCACGCGGCAGTAGTTCGTCACGACGTCGAGTGCTCGCCCTGCATGCTCCGCGAGTGCCCGATCGATCATCGTTGTATGACAGGCGTCCACGTCGAAGATGTCTACCGAGCCGCGCTGCGGCTTCTCGAAGACTGAGCGGATGACGAAGAATCGGGCTTTGCGGGGAATGAACACACGGACGCCGCCGGCAACGAAAGCTCGGGCGCTGCCCTCACATGTGACGATTCAGCTCTTACCAGAAGAATTTGAAGCCTACCGCGATCGAACGTGGCTGCGGATACCGGAGCTTCGCGTCGAAGATGCCGTGCGCGCCGAGCACCTGGTCGAAGAGCTTGGCTTTTGCGCGACTCTGACCGACGCGCGCCGGCCCGGGCCTTCGCTTTACATCGCGGTATGCGGAAGGCGCGACGCCTTTATGCCGCGCAACGTACAAAAAGATCCCGAATCAAGACTCGCATGGACAATCAAAGACGACGTGATGCGGCGCGGGCGGGTCTACTACGCAAAACTTGTGAGAGGTAAATCGACTTTTGTCGCGCGCCGATTGATCCCGCACTTCAACGCGGTGTGGGGCGTTCCCCGCAGAAAAGAGGCTGAGGTGCTTTCTATCGAAGCGCGAGCGGTGCTGAAAGTCTTGCGCCGCGAGTGGGAGATGGGCACACGCGACCTTAGAGTTGAATCGGGCGTGACCGATCGCGCGCGGTTCACTCGCGTCATAGATGAGCTTCAGCGAGCGATGAAAGTTATTCCCTCAGAAGTCTTGTATGAGCCGGTGTTCACTTACATCTGGTCGCTGGCTGAAGCGCGCTTTGCTGAAGAGTTGTCAGCGCGAGTGAAGCGTGCGGATGCAGTTCGCGAGATCGCGCGAGCCTATTTGAAGAGCGCCGGCATGACGTTGCTCGGTGAGTTGTCGCGGGTGACCGGGCTGCCGCGTTGGGAAGCGGGGCTTGCGAATCACGCGCTTGTGGATGAAGGATTTGCTGATCGAGTTGAGCCAGGTGTGTATCGAGTGAAGACCGCCGCTCAAGTACGAAGCTGAGAGACCGTTCGGGGATGGCCAGTCGTTCCAGGAGCCGCGCAAGTCATTACATTTCGAAATCCGTAAACCGCAGAGTCGCTGAGACGCGGAGAATTGCGCAGAGAAGTTTCGAGTGCCTCTGCGTAACCTCGGCTGAGAAATGCGCAGAGAAGTTTCGAGTCCCTCTGCGTAACCTCGGCGTCTCTGCGACTCTGCGGTTAGGAGTGCGTCGCGAGTAACCACTGCCCTTGTCACTGGTCTCGTTGCGGATATAATCCCTCTGCCTTGAGCCTCCACAGAGCGGTGACCTCAATGAAAAGCCAATTCTTCCTGGTTGCAGGAGCTCTTCTGATTCTTTGCCAATCTCCGAGCGCTCCGGCGCAGTTCATCTCGGCGGATACCTACACGCGCTACGAGCTGCTCGCTCCTGAGAGCCATCAGTTCAAGATCTACTACGAAGTCACCGAGACTCGTCCGGGCGCGCGGTTTCACTTCAACCCGATTCGCGAGGGCAGCGAAGCGAGCGACGAATCTGTCATCGATCTCGCCACAGGTAAGCCGCTCAAGTTCGAAGTCGTCACCGGCGCGCAAGCTCAAGCCGCCGTAGCTTCAGACGCGAACAAGGACACCGCGCCACAGCTCACACCGACCGCGAAGTACATTCAAGTGCACCTCGCGCATCCCGTCCCCGCGCGAGGCGAATACCGCATCGCGATCATCAAGACCTACAAAGACGACAAGAGTTATTACACGGAAGGCGACGCGATCGTCTTCAAGAGGCCGCTTGGGATCCCTCGCAACAGCGTCGTGCTCCCGCTGGGATTTGAAGTCGTGTCGTGTTCAGTTGCGACCCAAGTGCTCACCGAACCGGACGGCCGCCTGAAACTCTCGTTCGTGAATCCCGGAAGTGGCGGCCAGCTTGAAGTAGCGATCAAGGCCCGGCGTCTGCCTCATTCGAAGAAGCTGGAGGTTAACAAATGATGATGACCTTCAGACAAGTCGTTCGCGTCTTCGCCGTGGCCGCAGTCGTCGCCTGCTTCGCGAGCCAGTTTCCTGTCAGCGACTCGCGTGCTCAAGCTCCGCCGGTCAGCGATGCTCGCGCTCAAACTCCCCAGGTCAGCGGTGCTCGTGCTCAAGCTCCGCCGCCGAGCGAGCGGGCCTACCAGGATCGAGAGATTCTCTATGAGCTTCAAGCACCTGAGTCGCACGCGTTTCGGATCACTCACGACTACACCGCGCGAAAACCAGGCGAGCAATACTACTTCAACATAGTCCGCGCTGGCAGCCACGTGACCAACCCGGAGAGCATCGATCTCGACTCGGGCGACGGCCTGAAGTGGGAAGTAATCTCGGGCAAACAAGCAAAGGATCGCAAGCTTCCTGTAGAACAAGTCAGCGATGATTCGGAGATAGTAGTGACCTATCTGGCGCGGCCTCTTGCACCCGGATCGACGAACCGGATTCGCTTGAAGGAAACTTACACCGACGCGAAGAGCTATTTCTTGGAAGGCGACGAGCTTGTGTGGGACCGCACATTCGGGCGCTTGCGCAACACAGTAGTCCTGCCGTCGGGTTGGTACTTGACCGCGTTGTCATCGCCGGCGACGATTCAGACTTTGCCGGACGGACGGGTATCGGTTTACATCGTGAACCCGCGCAACGACGACGTGCGAGTCTATCTCCGCGCCCGCCGCAGGAACGTTGATGCCAACAAGACGCGGTAAGAAATCCAAAGAAATCATCCGCATTATCAGCGCGCGAACGCCGACAGGTGAGGAACGGAAGGACCATGAAAAAAACGTTGAGGTCTAAATGGCACCGCAACAAATCGGAGGATAAGGTATCGGGGTACGACCTTGACTATGGCAAGGCCAAGCCAAATCGCTTTGCTGGTCGAATAAGTAAAGAACACGTTGTGGTGCTTCTCGATCCGGAAGTCTCGCGGGTTTTCACCACTCCCGAATCGGTCAATACTGTTCTCCGCGCCTTGGTCACGGCTTTACCTGAAAGAACAAAGAGAAAAGGTAGGCATAAGTAGCCTGCAATAGCCCTCCGTCAGGAGGGCCATGTTTATAGAACCCGTGAAGAGACGTACCTGCCCTCCGCCAGGAGGGCCATGTTAACCTCGCTCATTCAAATCCCTTCGCCTTCGCCGCCCATCGGTTTATACTCTGGTCACGTGGGTACCATCTAGATCTTGGAGGCAAGCATGGCCCACACATTCTCACAAATCTACGTTCAAACCGTCTTTGCCGTCGCCGTAAGGCAGAGTCTAATCCGGCCGGATTTCAAAGAAGAGCTTCAGAAATACATCACCGGCATCGTCCGTAAGCAGGGACAGAAGCTCATTGAAATAAACTGCATGCCGGATCACGCTCACATCTTGATCGGGTTGAAGCCCAGTATTGCGCTCTCGGATTTGATCAGAGACGTGAAGTCCGACTCAACCGAGTTTATCAAGCGCAAAGGATGGATCAGAGGGAGGTTCAACTGGCAGGAGGGCTTCGGGGCATTCTCCTACTCGCATTCGCACCTGGACTCGGTGATTCGGTACATCCGCAATCAGGAGAAGCATCATGCAAAGAAGAGCTTCAAGAGCGAGTACCTGACGCTGCTGCGGAAGTTCGACATCGCTTATGAAGCCAAGTATGTTTTCGAATTCTTCAGTGACGAGTAGAACAGAACGACAGACATGGCCCTCCTGACGGAGGGCGAGTTCGGGCACGCGCGGTGTCTATAAACATGGCCCTCCTAACGGAGGGCAGTCGAGAGCATGACAACCGACCCGGGGTGGGAATTGACCGCGGGCGACGTGCGGGGATTTCGGTCTCAGAAGCTCGCGCACTACAAGGTGCCGAAGTGATTGAGGTCCGAAGCGACCCGCGAAGACTCAGGAGAATCTTCAAGCGCAAACTCCGCGCGCCTCATTGGAAGCAATCCGGCCGGCAGATCTGGACTGCGAAACTGGCTTCGCGTCCTTCGCTTAATCGCCTTGTTATGCGTACTCCATTCGCCCCTATTGAATTGAATCAATGAGGCGGTTAGTCGCAGTGGAGATGCGATTTGCATAATCGTACTGTTTTTTGCCCAGATCAGGCTTCCGGCCGTTGTTGTACATCTCCCATATGGCACTTACCAAGTCATGAAGGGAGTAGAGTATTTGCTTAATCTCGCTAACCTCACTTTGGCTAAACAAATCCGAGATTGTTTCAACATCTATTCGTTCTCTATGCGCAAAAACTTTATTCCTAATATCTCGACAAACTGCATCATAGGTTGCCCTCGATTTCTTTAACGCTCGCCTTAGTTCTCTAAGATCCTGCGTTCGAGGTTCAAATGCTTTTGCGATGTATTCCTTCAGCCAGGCTGGTTCTCTCTTTTCATGCTTGTTCTGACTCTCGGATGACTGCATTTTGCGTTTGGTCAGCGTTTCCTTCGAGAAGAACTGTGGGTGGGCTATGCAGGCGTTTACGACTTTATGAATTGAATGAGCGTCTGGGTTATCATCGAATACTCGGCCTAGCGAAATATAGAAGCTACATTGCAGAGCGTATAGGACCGTATACCAGAAAGGCGCATTCGCATTGAGCTTTTTGAGAATCTCTTCATTGTTGCTTGCCAAGCTCCCGATTTCGTCATATGTGAAAAAGCTTTCAATGGCTCTCTCGACTTCGCTCTCGATAATAGTCAAATCGCTGCGAAACTCTTGCTCGGTCATAGAAATCCTTCTGCGAGGCATAATACTGGTTCAATTAGACAGGTAGAGGTTGATGGGTTGATACTCCTAACGACGCCAGTTTCAACTGCACGTTCTCGATGCCAAGTCAGACACCACTCGCTCGGCGGGGAGTGTCCGCTCTTCTCCCGCCAAGCACCTAAGACCTCTTCTTCGGGGGCTCGAACGCGCGTTTGTTAGACGCGGTGGGCGAGGTACTCGCCAACAGTAAAGCTATTCTCGATGGTATGTATAGCCAGGTTTGTGTCCCCACAGTAAGTCGTTGTTGATCGCCCCTTCAATATCGAACGGTGTTTCTCTGTGCTCGACCATTAGCCGGTATATCTCGTCAAGCTCCGCTTCTCGCGCGGATCCAGTCGGCGTGTCCGGCAAAGTAATTTGAGGATTATGGAAGCCCAATTCGGCGCGTAGGCGGATGAGAAATTGGTGCACTCGGTCACCTTCATCGCCTGCGCCTTTCACATCCGCGCAGAACTGCTTGAATCGTTCTTCGCTGATCTTTCTGTTCATATCGTCCCTCGCTGCGTAAGAATCTTGTTGCATTTTTCCGAGTACATCTTCCATAACCATGCTCCTTTTGCCGTTGCCGACATTGCTGGTTTTGAGAATAGCTATCTTCCTTCAGTTGCTACCGAACTTGTGATTGCATTCTTCCTCTTGCTGTCCTGAGCCGCACCTACAATACCCACTCGGATCACCCGGGGAAACTATGCCGTAGTACTTGTAAGGTAATGCATAGATATTCGCAGTCAGGCAAAGGTCGTTTCGTGTGCGTTCCAATAAGACCCACATATGTCCAAGCCATTGTAGAGACCAAATGGTGGTCTTCCCAATCGCGAATGGCAAATTGCCTAGAATGCTAGGAGCGTTGCGGCTTGCTACAAAACGTCGAATTGGGCCATCCTTTGAGCTCGGCTCTTTGGTCCAAAAGCAACGATTTGATCCAATACTAGGATGAACGGTATCGCAGAGAATATCGTAAAGCTTGCGGATTCCTCGATGCTCAGAGAGTTTGCCCGCCTTGTCTATGAGTGTAAGAATGTTGGTGCGCGAGACCCCTGTTACCGGCTCCTTATTCTTCTCGAGCTTGGTTCCGAAGAGAATCTGGGCGATTACTTTGACCGCATTCTGATGGAAATCAGCGAGACTATTCAGGTCCGCAGCCGGCTGAGCCTTCCTTTCTTTCCAGATAGTGGTGATTGAGTGCGTTTCACAACCGAACGACGCTGCGGTCTCAATAAGGGAACGCGCCATTGTTGCGCCAACGATTAGATCACCAGCATTGAGTGCATTACAAAGAGTACGAATGAACTGGTCGGCTTTCCAAAGCACTTGGACTGCAATCGCACAGAGTTGAGAATGTAGTGGCTGGAGGTACGCAGCGATTGATAGCTCCTCCTTTGTGAGTCCGGGAACTCGGGGAAGCACGAGCAATGGTTGCCAATCTATGAAGAAGAACTCTGTAGTTGCGGGAACTCGATCAGCCCACCCATGGATCATGTCCAGGTGAACCTCGAGTTGCAGCAGATCATCTTTGGTCAATCGCCGGCTGCCTGCTGAAGTTAGCAATGCTTTGTTTCAGGCGAAAGACGGGGTTGGGGGTTTTTAGACATGCACAAATCTCAGTCCCAAAAGACTAAAGAATGCTCCTTGACTCTCGGATTCATGACTTCACAAACCAATCGCAAACAGATCCCGTTCGGCGTGGACGAACATTATTCCTCCGGAAAGTGCCGGAGTCGCCATTGATAGACTGCTGCTAATCTCAGTTTCATCGTCTTGATCTCTATTCGCGCCAACCTTACACGCCGTGTTCAACGCTCCGCAAGCGGGGCGGGATTGCCGCATTCCGATTGCTGATTGCCGACCGAGAGGAAGAGTTTCACGCAAAGACGCAAAGGAACGAAAAGGCGCAAAATGCATTTTCAGAGTTGTTGGCGTCTTTGCGTTTCTTGGCGTCTTTGCGTGAACCTCTTTCTCGTTTCGTCTTGAATTGCACCGGCGACTGAAAGACAATTAACGCGTCTGCCCAACAACAACCCAAAGGAGCATCGCAAGTGAAACACGCAACTAGAGCATTCCTTCTTCTATTTCTGTTTTTGGTTCAGACAAAAGCAAGCGGGCCAATCCCGGACGCCGACTGGCCGCAGTGGCGCGGGCCGGATCGCAGCGGGATCTCAACTGACACTGGACTCTCGAAGACCTGGCCGGCCGCGGGGCCTTCGGTAGCCTGGTCGATAAGCGGTCTCGGTGAGGGCTACGGCTCAGTCGCAATCAAAGGCGACCGGATCTATGTCCAAGGCGTGAAGGGCGGCCAAAGCGCTGTCTTTTGTTTGACCCGCGCTGACGGCAAGACTGTTTGGGTCAAGCCGCTTGGCGCGACGCTGGGGCAGGATCGCGGACCCGGACCACGCGGCACTCCCACGATAGATAACGACCGGCTTTACGCGCTGACCGAGAACGGCGATCTGGCTTGCTTGAAGCTTAGCGACGGGGCAGGCGTGTGGGCTCGAAACATACTGAAGGATTTCGGCGGCAGGAATCCGCGCTGGCTGATAAGCGAGTCGCCGCTGATTGACG
The DNA here is from genome assembly GCA_038040485.1 of Candidatus Onstottus arcticum. GTDB lineage: Bacteria > Acidobacteriota > Blastocatellia > UBA7656 > UBA7656 > Onstottus_B > Onstottus_B arcticum. Next base: position 267,207 of record JBBPIE010000002.1, on the reverse strand, counting down.
GCGCTCGTGTGATAGTCACTCCGGGCGGTGAAGGGGCCAGCATCGTCGCGCTCGACAAGATGACCGGCAAGACCGTCTGGCAGACAAAGGAACTGAGCGACGAAGCCGGTTACTCGTCGTGCATCGTGACTGATATTCAAGGCGTGCGCACGATCGTCGGATTCACCGGAAGGGCAGGCGTAGGTGTTCGAGCGGTGGACGGCAAACTGATGTGGCGATACGAGCGGGTCTCGAACCGGACGGCAAACATCACGACTCCGGTCGTCTTTGACAACAAAGTTTTCTACACGTCGGCCTATGGAACGGGGTGCGCTCTGCTTGGCTTGAAGGCTGAGGGCGGAGAGGTCAAAGCGCAGGAGATCTACTTCAGCACGGAGATGATGAATCATCACGGCGGAGTCGTGCTGCTGAACGGCTATCTCTACGGGTTCAACAACGCGATTCTGAGCTGTGTTGAGTTTGCTACTGGTAAGACGATGTGGCGTGACCGCAGTGTGGGGAAGGGAACGCTCACTTACGCAGACGGCCAGCTCTTCTTGTTGAGCGAGAACAATGTGGTCGGTCTGGCAGAAGCGAGTCCCACCGGTTATCGCGAGAAAGGCCGGTTTCAAATCGCGGATCAAGGCTTGCCCAGTTGGGCTCACCCGGTCGTTTGCGCCGGGAAGCTTTACATCAGGAATCAAGGTACGCTGGCTTGCTACGACGTCAAGGCAAAGTGAATTAGAAGGAGCAGCGTTGGTTTGCGGTTACGGGCAACGGTCGAGCCTTTAGTGTTTGTGCTTGTCGGCTTCTACCTGCCTCCGCAGCACATCAGCCTGCTCCTTTTTCCCAACGCCCTCTGCGCTGTTGATTCGGTCCGACATTTCTTTGTAGCTAACGGGAAGGTTCGCAGCTTTGACCGGTGCGTCGGGAGGTTCGCCGATCTCAATCTTGACGGCTTCGGTAACGTACCTTCCCTCTCCTGGTCTGTAGTCCACTGTCTTGACCGGAATCTTACCAATGGCAGGAGCAAAGTAGGTCTCGAAGTAACCGCCCGTTGCTTCGTTTTTTTGCCGGTGAACAACCACTTCATAGCCGAGGTAGGAGTCATCGCCATAGTATTGGGGGAGGCTTCGCAGGAAACCGCTGTCGTGCCAATCAGGCGGTGGATTTGTTGACCTTCCGCCGAGGAAGTCGAGTTCCTTTTCGTTTCTGCTCAAGCGGTAGGTCCCGTCTTCATTGGAAGCGAGCGTGTTATTTTGAATCGTGCCATCCGGGTGAATGTGTGTACTGATCCATTTCCACTCTCCATTAGCTTTCACAAACCGCGTCGCGGAATAGATTAACTCTGGCTCTCTCCCGCCCTCCGGATAAAAGGTCTCGACGGTCATCATTGTATAGCCGGCTCCTGGGTACTTCTTTGGCGTCTTTGTCCTCTTCGCATTGACCAAGAGCGCAGTCAAGCCCATTGCCAGAATCAGCAGTGATATGACTCTTAACTTTCGCATTTTGACCCTCCTTCTTTGACCGCTCGCTCCAGCCGTTAGTTTTCCTCTTGATTTTCGCAGCAGACTCCTGAGCAACACTTTTCCCAACAAACATGACCGTACGGCCATTCACTGCAAGTGCCTTCCTCGTGATAGCACGGGCTACAGCGAGGAGGTTTACAGTTCGGAACGGTGTTGATACAAGTGACGAGATTTACATCCCAAGTCCCGCAACCCCATTGAGAACAGCCGCTGGAACTGCAAGGAAGCGCCGAAGCCGGTTTGGCCGATAAGCTCAGCATCAACATGCCAATGCCAAGTGTCATCAGTAGATAGTCGACTATGATTTGAGCTTTCTTCTGCATGGTGCCTCCTCGCAAGAGTTCTCGATTGACGGGACGACTGTCCGCACTCGCCGTTGGCTCCGTCCCCAGAGATAAGGGCTCGGTAGCGATTGCGTGTATATCACCGAACCAAAGCTGCGTCAACAAAAATACATTTCAACGATCTAAACCGCTCCGAACGGAGATGATACCTACCGCGAGTCCATCATTTTGTCTCTCAATCCGCTAGCTACCGGAATCGTTGCGAGCAATTCTCACCGATAGCAAGAACTTCTTCGTCTCTCCTTGAACAGGCTGAACACTGGCGACTCCGGTCCAGGTTTTGGCGTTCTCGTCGGTGAACTTCCACAAACTCTTTGTTGCATCCTTATCCCCTGCGTCTTGTCTTGCCCACTTGGACTTCATCGGAGGACCGTACGTCTTCGCGTTAGCCAGCGAGTCGTTTACGATACCGAGAATCTCGGAAGCCGATTCGCCCGCAACCAGCCATTTGTTCTCCCATCGATCGGTTGTTCCCTCCCGGCTGACCGGGGTTGCATCCTGGACGTCATACACGAAACGCATATATCTGTCCGCAAGAGCCGCCCGCGCATATTTGGATTCGGGGTCCCAGTTGTACTCGATGCCAAGCGCGCTCATCTGTGCCTGACCTCTGCCGAACAGTTTTTCGACAACGTGTAACGCGCCGTCGATTCCTGAAGAAAGCCCGGCCGCCGTGATCACCTTGCCGTTGTCGACGAACCGTTTGTCGCGGACGACTTTGGTGTTCTTCGCAGTCTCCGCAAGCAAGTCGATAAGCCCGGCGGTGGTCGTCGCGGTGAGCCCTTCGAGCAGGCCGGCTTTGTGGATGATGAACGCCCCGTTGCAAACGGACATGACCAGCTCGGCATCTTTCGCGTTGTCGGCTACCCACTTGATCGTTCGAGGGTTGGCCAGAACGCCGCCGACTCCCGGCGCGCCGGGTTTGCTTCCGCCGCCGCCGGGTATCAGCAGGACGTCCGGCTTTGGCGCGTTCTCGAAGCTGTACTTCGGATTGACGCTCATGCCCATCGCCGTCGTTATGGCATCGGTCTTTTCGGAGACCGTATAGACGTTGAATGCGCGCGCGCCATCGACGTACACACCGCCGAATACTTCATAAGGTCCGGTGTAGTCGATGATCTGCACTCCCTCGAAGATGAGTATCGCAAGGTTGCGAGTGCCTTTGACTTGCCGGGTAGGGTTTTGCGATTGGGGTTGAGCTGACGAGGTGCAAGCTATCAGCCCTAAACAGAACGCAGCGGTAGTCATCAAGAGTCCTTGCTTCATAAACAGGTCCTTTCTCTTTCGAAAGCTTGATCAGCCCTGGGAGCGCGGGCGTCCCGCCCGCATCGCTACGATTTCGACAACCTGCGGGCGGGACGCCCGCGCTCCCAGGACGGAGGGCCTCCCAACATGCCTGGTTTACTCGCTTCTTAGCGCGATCATCGGATCGATCGTTGTCACTCGTCTTGCGGGCAAGAAGCACGACACCGCCGCGACCGCGATCAACACGACCGCTACTGCCAGGAAGGTGAGCGGATCACTCGGCCCAACCGAGAACAGCAGCGCGGACATGAGTTGAGCCAGCGCCAGCGCACCAGCGACTCCCACCACGATCCCCGCCACAACCAGCGTCATCCCCTGCCGCATCACCATCGCCATCACGCGGGCCGAAGTAGCCCCCAGAGCCATTCTCACGCCAAGCTCGTGAGTTCGCTGGCTCACTGACAAAGCCATCACTCCTGCGATTCCGGCGGCGGTGATGACAAGCGCAAGCGCGGCGAACAGGCCAAGCAGCACGGCTGTGAGACGAGGCGACGCCAGCGACTCGCTGCGCACCAGCTCGAGCGTCTGAACGTTGTCGATCGCGATTTCCGGATCGACTTCGTGGATCGTCTCGCGCATCAGGGCCGCCATCGACATCGGATCGGTCGCGGTCCGCACGAGCAAGTTGCCTCCGCCAGAGCCCTGCTCGAGCGGCGTGTAGAGTTCGTCGGAAGCTTCGCGGCCGAGACCGTACTGCTTCACGTCTCCGACGATGCCGACGATAGTCACCCAGGTGTCGCCGCGATCGAAAGTCACACGTTTGCCGACCGGGTCATCGTCGCCAAAGCGGTGACGCGACATCGATCGATTGATCACCGCAATCGGAAGCGCCTTGTCCTTATCCTGTTCGGAGAAGGTGCGGCCTGATACGAGCGGCAACCGAATCGTCTGAAAGTAGTCCGGGCTGACGATGCGGATGTCGGCTTCAGGGCCGGGGTCGTTTGCAGCGATAGGCTGACCCTCGATCTGAAATCGGCGATTGAAAGGCCCAAAGGTTATGCCGAGCGGATTGAGCGGGAACGTCGACGCGATCGCAACCGACAGCGCGCCCGGCTGCGCTTGAGCCTTTTCCAACAAGCGGCGATTCAGAAGCAGATGCTGTTCGTGGGTGGTGTGCTTCGACCAGTTCGGGCTTATCCTCATCAGCAGAACGCTCTCGGGACTGAATCCCGGATTCACCTGCTGAAGCTTGATCAAGCTTCGAACCATCAGGCCGGCCCCGATCAACAGCATGAACGAGATCGCGACTTGCGCGACGATCAACACGCTGCGGGCGCGCTGGCGTCTTTTGCTGGAGGTCGTTCTGCCGCTTCCTTCTTTTAGAGCCGAGGTCAGGTTCTGCTCGGACGAGAACGCAGGCATCAACCCGAACGCGAGCCCCGTTGCCACCGAAACCAGAAGGGTAAAGAGCAGCACGCCGGCGTCGATGTGAATCTCGCTTGCGCGAGTCGTAAACCTCGCGGCAAACGTCACCAACAACCGAAGTCCCCCGGCTGCAAGCAACAATCCAAGCGCTCCACCGGCAAGCGAAAGCAGCGTGCTCTCGGTCAACAACTGCCGAATAAGTCGCGCCTTGCCAGCGCCCAGCGCCGCTCGAATCGCCATCTCGCGTTCGCGGCGCATCAAGCGCGCGAGGGTGAGGTTGGCGACGTTCGCGCACGCAATCAGCAACACCAGCCCGGCGGTCGCTAGCAGGATCAAGAACGTGGGCTTGCCATTCTGTGTTAATTCTTCCTTGAGCAGTGCCGCCGTCGCATCGTAGCCGCGACTCTCAGGGTAAGAGTCGGGGTATTCCTTGCGTAGATTGCTCGCGATGAGTGAAAGGTCGGCAGTGGCCTGATCCGCGGTCACTCCGGACTTGAGCCGAGCGAACACGCTCATCATTCGAAAGTTTCGATTCGCGATGACCCGGTCGGATGAGCGAGTCGGGCACGCGACCGTCGGCATGTATACGTCGCTTTCAACCGGGTATTGGGGAATCGGCGGAAGCACGCCGATCACAGTGTGAGGCCTGTCGTTCAGCGTGAAGACCCGGCCCACGATGTTTGGATCGGCGCCGTGGTTCTCGCGCCAGTATTTGTGGCTGAGAACCAGCACGGCGTCCGCGCCTTTCTGATCGTCCTCCGGAAGAAAAGTCCGGCCTAGAAGCGGCTGCACGCCGAGCAGGTCGAAGAAGTTGGCGGAGACGACTGCGGTTGAAACGCGCTCGGGCTCTTCGCGTCCGAGAAGTATGAAAGACATCGTGTGATGTTCGGCGACGCCGTCAAGCGTCTGGCTGTGCTCGCGGTAGTCGGCGATTTCTTTGACCGAGAATGCGAGGTTCTGATTGTCGGCGGCGGCTCGCGTCGCAAGCTGATGAAGCACAACGAGGCTGCTTCCGTCCTGGTACGGAAGCGGGCGCATGAGAACGCCGTAGATGACGCTGAAGATTGCCGTGTTCGCGCCAATCCCCAGCGCGAGCGTGACTAACGCCACGAGTGTAAAGGCCGGGTTCTTTGTAAGTACGCGAGCGCCGTAGCGCACGTCTTGAAGCAGAGTTTCGAGAAAGCGGCCGCCCTTTTCGTCGCGGCACTGTTCCTTGACTTGCTCGACACCGCCGAAACTGCGAAGCGCAACCAGCCGCGCCTCGGACGGGGTCATCCCTCGACGGATGTTTTGTTGAACCTCCATCTCGAGATGGAATCGGACTTCCTGGTCCAGGTCGCGCTCGACCCTGTCCTTGTGAAGGACGTTTGTCGCCCCGTTGACTATCTTCTTAAACACATCGAACATTTTGGAAACCTCCGCTCGCAGTCCGCCTCGGAGCTTGAGCGTTAATTCGCTCGCCTGCGAAAACTTGGAATTCAAACTTCAACCGTCGGGCACACACGTGGGCAAGCTCCTAGGTCGCCTCGAGAACCTGAGTAATGGCGGATGCGAGGCGCTCCCAGTTTGCGGTCTCTTCTGTTAGTTGCTTGCGGCCGGACTTGGTCAGCTCGTAATACTTGGCTTTGCGATTATTGTCTGAGCTGTCCCACTCGGCGACGATCCAGCCTTTTTGCTCGAGCCGGTACAGTGCAGGGTAGAGTGAGCCCTGGTTGATGTTGAGCACGCCCTCGGACACTTGCTGGATGCGTTGCGAGATTCCCCAGCCGTGCATCGGCTCCAGCGCCAGCGTCTTCAGGATCAAAAGATCAAGAGTTCCCTGCAAGAGATCTGACTTCTGTTTGTCCATTTCGCCTCTCTCCTAGATTATCTACAGGAGAGAGATTATGCTCGCTCCTGTAGAATGTCAAGGGGTAATACTTCAAGGCGTTATAGCGATCCAGTTTAAGCATGAGAGCTGGCTTTCTGTTAGGAAGAGTAAACCGCTTCGGGTCAAATGCTCGCTACGTGCTCCTTGGCGGTGAAGCAACGTAACCCCAGAGGCGGTCTTAGCAGTTCCGTCGCTGGTAACCGCAAACTTCTATCGCGTTCGGGTACTAACGAGACCTGCCTCCCGGCGCAAATCTGTTACAAGGGTAGAATCGGAGGAGTGATGAAAGACAAGACTGAACAGTTAGTCCCGCTAATGCGAACGGACGGTCTCGTCACACAACCGTTAGGAGATGAGATTCTCGTGTATGATCGGCACCGTCACCAGGCGCACAGCCTTAGCCGATCTGCCGCCATAGTTTGGAACCACTGCGACGGAAAAACAACAGTGGCAGAGATCTGTGAGTTGATGACGACGGAGTTCGAAACGCCGATGGCCGAACAGATTGTTCTCCTTGGCCTGGCTCAATTGCGAAAGGCAAGGCTGCTCGAAGAGCCTCTTACTCTTTCGTCATCGCCCGTTTCCGCGATTTCACGACGAGAGGCAATCCGGCGAGTAGGACTGGCAGCCGCGGCAGCGCTGCCGGTCGTTACTTCAATAGTAGCGCCAAAGGCAGCACAGGCAGCCAACTGTACACCTAACGGCCAAAGCTGCAACGGTAACGGCAATTGTTGTAGTCAGAGCTGTGTGGGTAACATCTGCGTGTAGTTCTGAGCTGATTCCCGGCGTGATACTCTAGCGGCATCAACCGCGCTTTCGAACCGCGGTGCTCCGAAGCCGCGCGCAAGTCCCAAACCACGGCCGGGTGCATGATCCTTCCACACTTCCCTCGAAATTCCGCAGGCGTCAAGCGCCAGGTCTATCGCGCGTAGTCACGTTCTCAGTCGCGTGACTGAGCCTTCTGATTTCGCACTTTGTGCTCGCGTCTGTATAATGCGCGGTGAATTTCGCGATCTAATCTGATTCGGGAGAAGAAGCCATGAAACGTATTTCGATTGCTGTTGTTGCCATCCTGAATGATTGCTCTCCAGACGCGCGCTGCTGACTCGGATCTCGACAAGCGCGTCGAGCACGGCTACGCCGACTCCGGGGGTGTGAAGATCCACTACGCGAGCCTCGGCCCCACGAAAGCACATGCTTCGGGCAAAGCGCCGCTGATCGTGATGATCCACGGATTTCCGGACTTCTGGTACTCGTGGCGCGATCAGATGGAAGCTCTGTCCGACACCTATCAAGTTGTTGCGATCGATCAACGCGGCTACAACCTGAGCGACAAACCGAAAGGCGTCGAGAACTACGATATGAGACTGCTCGCCGGCGATGTGGCGGCAGTGATCAAACACCTTGGCCGTGACAAAGCGATCGTAGTCGGTCACGACTGGGGAGGGATGGTGGCTTGGACCTGCGCTATCGCGATGCCTCAGATTGTCGACAAGCTGATCATCCTGAACCTGCCGCATCCGCGCGGCATCGCTCGCGAGCTGGCTACCAATCCCGAGCAGCAAAAGAACAGCGCATACGCTCGTAACTTTCAAAAGGAAGACGCCGCTTCGAAGCTCACCGCAGAGCAACTCACGTTCTGGGTGAAGGACCCCGAAGCCAGGAAGAAGTACATCGAGGCTTTCAAACGCTCGGACTTTGAAGGGATGCTCAACTATTACAAGCGGAACTACCCGCGTGAGCCCTACGCGGAAGATCCGTCGCCGGTTGTGAAAGTGAAAGCGCCGGTTCTGTTAATTCACGGATTGAACGACACGGCGCTGAACGCTCGCGGGTTGAACAACACGTGGGAGTGGCTGGAGAAAGACCTGACGCTGGTGACGATCCCTGGTGCTGGGCACTTCGTTCAGCAGGATGCGTCTGACCTGGTGACGCGTTCGATCAGAATGTGGCTCGCGAGATAACTTGTCGATCCACGCATCGCGCGAATCACGCGAAATCGTGAAGAGCGGCGTAGCATAGACTTTAGTCTGTGGAAATTGGCGATTGTTTGGGAGGCCCAGGACACGGACTAAAGTCTATGCTACGCCGTTACTCACCGGCCTTTGCTTCGTTACGATTCTCCTTGGTTTTGGCCATTGCGCTCAACCCGGCTTCGTCGTCGCCGAGCGCAGAGAATACTTTTTCTCTGGTTCTCTCCATCAACTCGACGACGTTCTCCTTCGAGTAGCCCTCGGTGCTGATCGGCTCGTGAATAGTAATGTGCACCGTTGAGGGAAACACCTTGACCTCGCCTTTCGGCATGATCTTAGTCGCTCCCGAAATCGTGATCGGAACGATTGGAACACGGGCGTCGATTGCCATCATGAACGCGCCCTTTTTGAACGCCTGCAAGCCGCCATCCTTCGAGCGCGTGCCTTCGGGATAGACCACGTAAGACTTCCCTCGCCGCAGATTCTCCGTAGCCAGCTTTGCGCTCTCCACCGCAGCAGGACTGTTGCTTCGATCAACAGGGACGGCCCCGATCAATCGGATACCGGTGCCGAACACCGGGTACTTGAAGATCTCTTTCTTTCCCAGATACGCGGGATTTCGTCCAAGGTAGGTCACGAACAGCGGGACCTCGATCAGGCTTTGGTGATTCGGAGTGAAGATGTAAGTCTGATTCGGATCAAGCAAATCGAGACCGCTGACTTCGACCTTGACGCTGACCAGCGCCAGACCGAGCCGGACGAAGAACCTGACCGGCGAATAGATCATGTTCTCGTTGCCAGTGATTCGGCAGAGCACGATAAGAAAAGGCGCAAGCACCGCGATGGCGGTGAACCAGAAGGTTAAAAGAAACAATCCGCGAAGTCGTGGCATCAAGGTTTGTGCGGCCGGGTTTGCTTCAACTGAAGACCTGCCGGCGCGCTTCGTAGTCACGAATGTCGGGCTCACGTTCGAGCGTCAGTCCAATGTCGTCCAGCCCGCGGAGCAAGCACTCGCGTTTGAACGAGTCCACTTCAAAAGTAAACAGGTTGTCGTGCTCATCCTCAACAGTTTGGCGCTCAAGATCGACCGTCAGTTGGTAACCGGGATGAGCCGCGCACTCTTGAAACAGCTTCGCGACCTGCGACTCCGGCAAGCGAATCGGAAGCATTCCGTTCTTGAAGCAGTTGTTGTAGAAGATGTCCGCAAACGACGGCGCGATAATCGAGCAAAACCCATAATCCAGCAGCGCCCAGGGCGCGTGTTCGCGGGAGGAGCCGCAGCCGAAGTTGGTTTGCGCAAGCAGGATCGAGGCGCCGTTGAAACGAGGCTGATTCAACTCGAACCCAGGGTTAGGCTCGCCGCTGTCGAGGAATCTCCAATCGAAAAAGAGAAACTGCCCAAATCCGCTTCGCTCGACCCGCTTCAAGAACTGCTTGGGGATTATCTGATCGGTGTCGACGTTGACGCGACCCATCGCCGCCACCAGACCCGTGTGTTTCGTGAATGACTTCATCGTCCCGAAATCCTCAATCCGAAATCCGCAATCCGAAATCGGCAATCTCCGGTTCATTCCCATTCTCGAACGTCCACAAACCGTCCCGCTGTTGCTGCAGCCGCCGCCATCGCCGGACTGACCAGATGCGTTCGCCCGCCGCGGCCCTGACGCCCTTCGAAGTTTCTATTAGAGGTCGAGGCGCAACGCTCACCCGGCTTTAGTATGTCCGGGTTCATCCCCAGACACATGCTGCAGCCCGACTCGCGCCAGTCGAACCCCGCTTCTTTGAAGATAAGATCGAGCCCTTCTTGTTCGGCTTGTTGCTTGATGCGCTGCGAGCCCGGCACCACCATCGCCGCCACGTGTGACGAGACGCGACGGCCTTTCGCAATCGCCGCTGCTACGCGCAGGTCTTCGATTCGCGAGTTGGTGCACGACCCGATGAAGACGCGATCTATCTCGATTTCGCTTATAGGCGTTCGAGGCTGCAGCGCCATATACTCGAGCGCACGACGCGCCGCCTTGCGCTCGTTTTCGTCTTGCATCGACTCCGGGTCCGGTACGCAGCCGGTCACGTCTACGGTCATTCCGGGATTGGTTCCCCAACTGACCTGCGGAGCGAGGGTCGACGCATCGATCGTGATCTCGCGATCGAACGCCGCACCAGAATCCGTTGGAAGCGTCATCCAATAGTCGACGGCTTCCTCGAACGCCGCACCCTTTGGTGAGAAGCGCCGGCCCTCGAGATACGCGAAAGTCGTCTGGTCGGGAGCGATCATTCCCGCTCGCGCGCCGGCCTCGATTGACATGTTGCACACCGTCATTCGCTCTTCCATCGACATTCTGCGAATTGCTTCGCCCGCGTACTCGACGACGTAGCCGGTCGCGCCGTCAGTCCCAAGAGATCGAATGAGGTACAGAATCACGTCCTTTGCTGAGACTCCGTGCGCAAGCGCGCCGTTCACCTCTATGCTCAGGTTCTTGGGCGCAGTTTGCATCAAGCATTGCGTGGCCAGCACGTGTTCGACTTCGCTCGTGCCGATTCCGAACGCCAGTGCGCCAAACGCACCGTGAGTCGAAGTGTGACTGTCGCCGCACACGATGGTCATACCCGGCTGGGTCAATCCCAGCTCCGGCCCGATGACGTGAACGATGCCTTGATCGGGGCTGTCGATCCCGTAGAGCGGTATGTTGTACTCGCGGCAGTTCTGTTCGAGAAGATCGATTTGCGTCTTTGCGATTGGATCGAGTATGGGCAGCGCGCGGCTCCATGTCGGCACGTTATGATCGGCGGTTGCAAATGTCAGGTCGGGCCGCCGCACGCGGCGCCCGGCGGCTCGCAGCGCCTCGAAAGCTTGAGGCGAAGTGACTTCGTGAACCAGATGGCAATCGATGTAGAGAATCGCAGGCTTACACGGTTCCTGATGGACGACGTGAGCGTCCCAGATTTTGTCGAATAGAGTTCGCTGCATAACCGTGAATTCGTGGCTCGTCGGAAATAGGTCAGAGTCAAGGCGAGCGAACTGAATCGAGACTCAGGGGCGCTGTAACAGCGACGGGCTCCGGCTCTCCTGACTCATCTCGCATGCAATCTCATACACCTTGTCGGTAGAAGCCGGTCCGAACTTGTGCGACGCGGGAAGCATGGGTTCCTGCTTTTCGTCTTCAAAGTCCAGGACATGTCAACTCAGAACTTCGTGATGCTTATTTCCTGTTCCCCTTCTTCCCGAAATCTGATGAAGAAGAAGACGGCAAAGCAGATGAGCGCAGCAAGGAGAAAGACCCCGCCCAGGATCAGGGTCGTTCTGTCAGGCACATTGGTCGGCTGGTACAGAAACTGATAGAGAAACCAAGCCCCCGCTCCCAGATTGATCACTCCCATAAGCAAAAGCAAATTAACTAGCCGGAGCCGATGGAATGGCGCAAACTCGACGCCTCGGGCTGCGACGACTAGTCTCTTCAGCATTGAGAGCGGCTCAAAATATAGTCGTGTAGCCGCTCCGGCGCTCTCAACCGTTCTACGTCGGAATTCGGCAAGTGTGGACACTAGAAACTCCTTGCTGCCCTTACCGCTGTCTTCACAATGAACACGAGGAAGAGGACTAGATCAGTGGTGAATAACGCATATTCGGCCGCTTTTAGCCCGTAGAATATGACCGCATCGACTCCGAAACTCTGAAGCTTATGGCTGACCAGATCCAGTCCAACTGCTGCGGAGCCGATCACCGCGAATATCAACGTTCCAACTGCCACGTGAACCGCGAAGTCCCACACTGGCCATAACCCCACCCGATTCGCGTCTGGTGGTCTGGGCCCTTCAGGCTCGGCGGTCTCTACCATTTAACTCCGATCTCGATGCCCGCGCAATAGGTGATGCTTTGTGGCGACCAAAGTGATGAGCCGTGACAGTCAATGAGTCCCGTTCTGATGTGCTGCGGCAAGATACGACTATCGAACGTGTGTGGGTGTCCAAAGAGCACACCTTATGCGACCTAAGCCGCTGGACCGAGATTCAAGATTACCGCTCGAGCTGATAAAAGTATTTGCCCTTGGTTTCGGAAGCCATCGATTCTGCGACCTTCAAGAAAGCGCGAGCGGCGTGCGACAGGCTGGCGTTTTTGCGATAGACGAGCCGGAGCTTTCGCTCGATGCGCAAGTCGGTCACCGGAATTCTGATCAGTTCGCCGCGCGCGATCTCGGCTTCGACGCAGATGCCCGGCACCAGCGCGACTCCGCAGCCGGCGGAAACAAATCGCTTGATGGCTTCGATCGTTGGAAGCTCGACGTCCATGTTGAGCGGCGTCTTGTGCTGCTTGAACGCTTGAAGCACTTTCTCTCGGTGCGGGGACGCAACGTTGTGCGCAACAAACGATTCAGCGCCGAGCTGCCGGATGCTGACCTTCTTTGACGAAGCCAGCGGGTGCCGCGGGTGAACCACAAACGCAAGCTCGTCTCGGTAGACGACTATCGAACGAAGCAGCGGTTCCTCCGGGTTGAACGAGAGCACACCCAGTTCGGCGCCGTGCTTCAAGACGTAGTCTGACATTCGGCTCGCGAGCGAACGCTGCACCGCGACCTTGATCATCGGATAGAGCCGTCGAAACTCTTCAAGCGGTTCCAGCAGGTAGAGACAGGTGAACTCGTTGGCCGCGATCGCAAGCTTGCCCTTGTGCAGCTCGCGAAGCTCCTTGAGCGCGACGCGTGCCTCGCTTCTCAGATTCACCAGCTTCTGCGCGTACTCCTGGAGCAGATGGCCGGCGTCGGTGAGCTTGCCACTGCGCGACGAGCGGTCGAACAACGGCTCACCGACTTCTGTTTCAAGCTTGCGAATTGCCTGACTGATCGCCGGCTGCGTTCGGTAGAGCTTGCCTGCGGCGCGCGAGAAGCTGCCCTCTCGCGCGACAGCCAGAAAGGTCTCGAGTTGGAAAAGATCCATGTTTATTCTCTATCACTGAAACTTGGCCCGTCGGCGCCGCGCGATTATAACATACCCAATTGCTTATGCTAACCAAAAAACTATAACTTTGACTTTGGCTGGCGGGTCGCCTAGCATCGGCTCTGACTAACGCCGGATTCTCGAGAGGAGACTCATGACCCAGCCGCGAATAACCATCTTCGACACGACGCTCAGGGACGGAGAACAGTCGCCCGGTTGCAGCATGACGCTGTCCGAAAAACTGCGAATGGCCGCCCAGCTTGAGCGGCTTGGCGTCGACATTATCGAAGCGGGGTTCCCAATCGCATCAGAGGGCGACTTCGAAGCGGTGGCCGCAATAGCCCGTTCGATTCGCAGGCCGATTATCGCCGGACTCGCACGCGCCACACGCGAAGACATCCTGCGCGCCCGCGACGCGATCAAGCACGCGGCGAGGCCGAGGCTTCACACCTTTCTTGCGACGTCCGATATCCATCTCGAGCACAAGCTGCGAATCACCCGCGATCAGGCGGTTCAACAGGCGCGCGAGTCCGTTGCTCTTGCGCGCTCGTTCTGCGACGACGTCGAGTTTTCGCCTGAGGATGCGACGCGCACCGATCTGGACTTTCTCTGCGCTGTGATTGAAGGGGTGATCGAAGAAGGCGCGACGACGATAAACATTCCCGACACTGTCGGCTACACGACGCCCCGCGAGTTCACACGAATCATCGAAACCATTCGTGCCCGAGTGCGAGGCATCGACGGCGCGACGATCTCGGTTCATTGTCACAACGATCTCGGGATGGCGGTCGCGAACACGATCGCAGCGATCGAAGCCGGAGCGCGCCAGGTCGAATGCACAATCAACGGCATCGGCGAGCGCGCGGGTAATGCGTCGCTCGAAGAGATTGTGATGGCGCTCAGAGTGCGGAACGACGCGATGCCGTTCGCTACCGGGATAAACACCGAGCAGCTCTACCCGTCGAGTCAGTTGTTGACTGAACTAACCGGCGCATTCGTCCAACCGAACAAAGCCGTGGTCGGCCGCAACGCGTTCGCGCACGAGGCCGGCATTCATCAGGACGGCGTGATCAAGAACCGGCTCACTTACGAGATCATGACTCCGGCCTCGGTAGGCGTGCCCGACAGCCGCCTGGTGTTAGGCAAGCACTCGGGCCGGCACGCGCTCGCCCGGAAGTGCGAAGAGCTTGGCTACGAGTTCGAGCGCCGCGAACTGGACCGCGTGTATCGCAAGTTCATCGCGTTGGCCGACGAGATCAAGACGGTCGAGGACCACCACATTCTTGAGATCATCCGGCGCGAATCGCTGAAGGCTGACGCCGCCTGAACTCGCTGAACCGCTCAGGCTATTTTTGACCTTTCCCCTGCCCGGCCTGCCGGAGTAGATTAGCCGACATGCTCATCAACATAACCGTGCTTCCGGGCGACGGAATAGGCCCGGAAGTGACCGGCGAAGCGGTCCGAGTTCTCGAAGCCGTTGCTCGCCGCTTCAAACACGAGCTCCAGTTTTCATCTCAAGCGATCGGCGCAAATGCGATTGACAAGTCGGGCGATCCGCTCCCGCCGGAGACGCTTCGATCCTGTCTCGAATCCCGAGCAGTCTTGCTCGGCGCCGTAGGACACCCCAACTTCGAACGGCATCCTGTGCACCAGCGTCCGGAAGCAGGCCTGTTGCGGTTGCGCCGCGGGCTGGGTGGTTTCGCAAACCTGCGCCCCGCTTTCATTTTTCCCGCATTGATCGATGCCTCTCCACTCAGGCCGGAGATAGTGCGCGGCACGGACATGCTGATTGTCCGCGAGTTGCTCGGCGGTTTGTACTTCGGCGAGCCGCGCGGCATCGATGAAAGCGGGGCCGCGTTCAACACGATGCGCTACAGCGAAGCCGAGGTCGAAAGGGTTGCTCGAGTTGCCTTCGAGCTTGCGCGGCTGCGGCGTCGAAAGGTCACTTCGGTGGACAAAGCGAACGTGCTCGAGTCTTCGCAGCTATGGCGCGAGGTCGTGATTCGTGTTGCCGCTGACTATCCAGACGTGACTCTCGAGCACCAATACGTGGACTCATGCGCGATGTCGCTCGTGAGTCGTCCGGCCAGCTTTGACGTAATTGTTACCGAGAACCTGTTTGGCGACATCTTGTCGGACCAGGCGGGAGCCATTGTTGGCTCGCTCGGGCTGCTTGCGTCCGCGACAATTGGAGGGCGAGTAGGGCTTTACGAGCCGGTGCACGGGTCGGCGCCTGACATTGCCGGGAAGGGAATCGCGAACCCGCTCGGCGCGATTCTGTCGGCCGCGATGATGCTGCGGTACTCGTTTGCTCTCGAAACCGAAGCGGCGGCTATTGAGCAGGCAGTCGATCAAGCACTCGCGGCCGGGCTTGTGACGCACGACCTCGCGACCTCGCGCGCCGCGGCGCTGAACACCGAGCAGTGTGGCAGGTTGATAGTCGAGTACCTCAGCGGCGCTTAGTCTTATTGAGGTCTTCGTTGAGCGTCTTGAGGAACGCCGCGAGCGGCGCAATGTCCGCTTCTGAGATTCCAATCTTCGCGAGTTCTTCGTCGCTCTGCCGCACCTTGCCTGCGCGAGCCATTTCGCTCAATCTCATCAACTCAGCAAGCGTGCTCTCGATCGTCGAGAACCCGCCTGTGTGCATATAGGGTGGTGAGAAGTCCAAATTGCGAAGCGACGGAGTCTTGAACGTCCCGATCATTCGTTGAAGAAACTGCTCGTCGCTCTCGTTGGTTTTCCTGAGCGGCGACTTCTTGATATCGGCGAAGTTCCAGTGGCCCAGATCAGCCCAGCCGGGTTTTCTTACGACTGGAGTTTCGCGGAATTGCGGCGAGGGGCGAGCGGCCCGTGCAGCAACCGGAATATCGAGTTCCCCAAAACTTCCTTCGCCGTGCACATGATCGTACTCGCTTTGGCTGACTCCGATGTTGTGAAACGAAAAATCGGTGAACAGCGGCGGCAAGTGACACGCGACGCAGTTGCCAACGGACGGAGCCCCGCTCGTCGTCAGAAACGTCTTGAAACCCTTCAACGCCGCAGCATCGAAACCGGCCGCCAGCTTGATCTCGCGGCTTGCTTCAAGCGCAGCGATGCGAGCAAGCGTGCGTGTGCCAAACTCCCGGGCGTCCTCACCCGCCTTGGGTGCGGCGTCCAGTTTGTTCGCGGCGATGAAATGATCGTAAGGAGTCGAGCGCTCGCTCTTCATCGGCCGAATGTAAGCGGAGATGGCTTTCGCGACGAGGTCGATGACCTGATCGGGAGAGAGCGTCTCGACCGAAACCGCATAGACGCCCTTGAACTGGGACCGATAGCTTTCCCCGTTGCTTGTTGCGGAGTCGTTGAGCACAACCTGGCGAACACGGTCGAACGCTCGCGCCTGTTCGCCTTCCAGCCATCCCATCGGCCGCCCTGAAAGCGTTCCCTTAACAAGAGCTTCCAGCGAGTCGAACTCGCCGTCGAAGTGAAGTTTCGGCATCAACGCCGAGTCGAAGATCGCGGGCGCGTTGCGCAACGCGTCTCGACGCGGGTCCTCCATTCGAAACGGAACCCAGCTTCGCGAAAAGAAGTCGGCGCGGGCGCGAATGCCCTGCGGGTCTTCGTCGAACAAGTGGCACGAACTGCAACTGTTCATCAGATCGCCGGAGGGGGAAGAGAAGCGGTCGTCGTGGAAGAGCCGCCCGCCCAGCCGCGCTTCCGCTGAAGCGTTGCCCGGAGTTTGGCTCTGAGCAA
Organism: Candidatus Onstottus arcticum; assembly: GCA_038040485.1. Classification (GTDB taxonomy): domain Bacteria; phylum Acidobacteriota; class Blastocatellia; order UBA7656; family UBA7656; genus Onstottus_B; species Onstottus_B arcticum. Next base: position 250,178 of record JBBPIE010000002.1, on the reverse strand, counting down.
GCGCGGCAAAGCCGAGAAGGACGCTTGAGGCAATCGCGATTAGCTTGAGCCGCACACCGCGGCAATCAAGATTGTTTCGACTCAATGGAGATACCTCGATGAAAGGTTTAGCGGAAGTCTCAACTCGCGATTCGGCGCGAGCTGTTCTTCATTCGCGTCACAAGGCCGATCAACTGTTCGCGCATTGACGCCGCGTTCAACTGCGCGCGGCGCCCGTGTCCCGGCAACACCCACTCAAACTCATACTCGAGCAAGCGCTCCATCGACCGAGTCTGCTCAGCCCACGAATACCAACAGACACTCGATGATGCATGAAGCGACCGGTAGTTCGGCGACCACCAGAGATGATCGCCTGAGAAAAGATACTTGTTCCCGTACAGCAATACTACGTGGCCGCGCGTGTGGCCCGGCGTGGGAATCGCCAGCAGGTCGTGATCGAGCCTGATCGCGTCGTTCCCGGCGACAACTCTTTCGACGTCTGCAGTCGAACGGCTCACGTCGTCGCGATGCAGCACCCGCTCTGCGTTGAAATAAGTGGCCCACCGCTCGTGGTCTGCCACGTCGTCACGATGAGAGAGGAACATCAGCTTGACGCCGCCGAGTTCGCTTATGCGTTTCGCAAGCGGCTTCGCGAATCGCGGCGAGTCCACGAGCACGTTGCCTTCAGGTCTCACGATCAAGTAGCTCGATGCGCCGTATGATGATTCGGAAGCAAAGCCGCAAAAGTAAACGTTCTCATCGGTCAGCTCAGGATAGGCTGCTGCAGCCGCTTTCGCCGAACGATGTGCACCATCGCCTATCGAAGCCGTCGGGCACGTGACTAAAGCCTTCAAGGCGGCGAAGACGTGCTCGGGCGTGCGAGGCTGGCGATGAACCGCTGATTGGTCGCCCGCCTGGGAAAAAATGTCGGGCGCGATCTGCCGGCAGAGATCGCAGTCGATGCACGAGCTGTCGACGAAGAAATCGCCCGCGACGTTGTCAGCCAGCCTGAGTTCAACTAATGCCATTACCCGTCTAGTATAGTGTGCGCGAAGGAAGAGAGGCCAGCGAAGACACGCAACCACAGATGAACACAGATGAACACCGATGAAGGTGGAGCCGGAGAACTCCGAAAACACGGGGCGCGTTGTCGAGCCTTGGTGCCCTTGCGCCGGCAAGCGACTACAGATGAAACATCGGTGAACACTGGACAAACCGGAGCTTCCTCATCGGTGTTTATCTGTGTTCATCTGTGGTTGCTTCTCTCTCAGTTAATGTATCGTGATTCAAGCCCCACGTACCTGCCAAGCTCTTCCATCAACTCCGCGAACATAGCCGGAGTCAGCGACTGAGGACCGTCTGACCAGGCCTCCTGCGGGCGCGGATGGACCTCGATGATTACGCCGTCAGCTCCCGCTGCGATAGCCGCTTTTGCCATCGGCCTAACCAAAGTTCGCCGGCCGGTTGCGTGCGAGGGATCGACTACGACCGGAAGATGGCTCAGCTCGTTCAGAAGCGGGACCGCCGCAAGATCAAGCGTGTTCCGCGTAGCCGTCTCGAATGTGCGTATCCCTCGCTCGCAGAGAATCACCTGGTCGTTTCCGTGCGAGGCGATGTACTCAGCCGATAGAAGCAGCTCTTTGATCGTCGAGCTCATCCCGCGTTTGAGCAAGACGGGCCGCTTGACCTGGCCCAGTCTTTTGAGCAGCGCGAAGTTCTGCATGTTGCGCGCGCCGACCTGGAGGATGTCGGCATATTCGGCCACGATGTCGGTGTCTTCGGTTGTCACGACCTCGGTGACGATCTTCAAACCGGTTCGCTCGCGTGCTTCTGCCAGCAGCTTCAAGCCTTCGACCTCGAGTCCCTGGAAATCGTAAGGCGAAGTTCGAGGCTTGTAAGCGCCGCCGCGCAAAAGGTGCGCCCCCGCCTGCTTTACCGCGTCCGCGGTCTCCATCAATTGGTCGCGAGTCTCGACCGAGCAAGGCCCGGCCATCACAATGAATCGATCGCCGCCGATCTCCAGATCGCCGACGCGGACGACCGTCTTTTGCGGCTTCAGTTCGCGGCTGACGATCTTGTAGGGCTGAAGGATTGGCACCACATCGGCCACGCCGGGCACGGATCGCAGGTTCTGCAAGTGGTCTTTGTTGTCGCCGTGTCCGACGGCCCCGATGACTACCCGCTCCTCGCCGCGAATCACATGCGGGTTATAGCCGTACCGGCGGATGCTCTCGCAAACTTCTTCGATTTGCTCTTCCGTCGCGTCTGATTTCATTGCGATGATCATTGTATTTCTCCGGTGAACTTTAGAGTTCAGAATCCCAAGTCTCAAATCGCAAATCGCAAATCGCAAATTTGAAATTTTCAATTTGCAATTTTCAATGTTCGTCTCGAATCTCCCGGTTCATATCTCCCTCGCGCGAGGATAGCTTCCCAACACACGAATGCTCTCCGTCATCTCGCCCAGATGCGCGAGCGCGCGTTCGAGCTTCGGCTCGTGCTGGTCGCCGGCAACGTCGAGATAGAAAGAATATTCCCACGGACGGCCTTCGATTGGGCGCGATTCTATCTTGGTCATGTCGATGTCTCGAAGTGAGAAGACAGCGAGTGCTCGAAACAACGAGCCAGGCTGGTTGGCAACTCTGAACACGATCGAGGTCTTGCGCTCGCTGGATCCTGCCAGTCGGATCGACTCGGCACGCTCTGGCCGCGCAAGCAGCAGGAACCGCGTGAAATTCTGGGCGTTGTCTTCGATGTTCGCCGCGATTATCTGCGCGCCGTAGATCCGGGCTGCCGTAGCCCCGGCGATTGCGGCTTGGTGACGGTTTCCGTTTTCGACAACCATCTTTACGCTGCCGGCTGTGTCGTAAGCCGGGCGCGATTCGATCTGCGGGTGGTTTCGAAAGAACTTCTCACACTGCGCGAGCGCGACCGGATGTGAGTGAGCCTCGCGGACTTCCGTCAGTGTCACGCCCGGTAAAGCTATAAGGTTATGCGCAATCCGCACGTTCGTTTCGCCGATCATAGTCAGATTGTGCTCCATCAGGAGATCGTAGTTCTTGTGCACCGAGCCGGCGAGACTGTTTTCAATCGGCGCGACCGCGCAGTCTGCAGAGTTCTGCGCGACTGCCCCGAACATCTCGTCAAAAGTCCGGCAGGCCAGGGTCTCGACATCCGAGCCGAGCAGTTGCCGGGCTGCGTCTTCACTAAACGCGCCGCGCTCCCCCTGGAATGCAACCCTCGTCGCGCTCTCAACCTTTTCCTTGTTCATTCGAAAGATCCCCAAAAACCTTGAGGCCCGCTACCTTCGCCGGAAGGAGCGGGCCCCAGACCTTGAAAATTCGTTTTTCGGTCTAGACCCCGGAGCCTCCGGCAATCGATGTCTTGCTAAAGCTAAAAAAGGCAAACCGGAAGGAACCGCCGCGGCCGCCGCGGATCGTCGTGACCGCATGGTCGTTAGCTTGTTGTCCGTCGAAAGCCATTCTCAAAATCCAGTCGTTCTAAGCTTGGCGCGGATTATCCGTGAGCCAAGCGAGAGCTGTCAAGCAATGTCCTGCCCGTTATAAACCATGATCTTGACGCCAGAATCCCTCGACTGAGATTGCTGCTTGACCGGCCTCGGAATCAGGTTGGCGAGGGCGAAGGCGGGGCCGGAATAATCACCGTTACCCTGGCGACTCCCGTGTTGCCGGTCCTCTGCTGATACGCCGAAATCGAGATGTCGTAGATCTCAGGCTGAGTGGACTTGTTGGGAGATACATTCCACGTGCCGGCGAACTGGCTGGGCGCGTCAAAGGGCGCGTGCGCATCGTACTCGAGCGGGACCTCGACAAGGCTGCACTCGCCTTGCTTGATCAAAGCCGTTACTTCAAATTGAGCCGGATCCCACGGAGGATGCCCCACCCCGATCGGACAGCCGCACATCATCGTCACGTTGGCTCTGATCTCGATCTGCTCCGGCGCCGTCTGCGGTAAATAGTGAGTCGGAGGACCCAACACTTGGACGACGAGACCGGGTATCTCCATGAGAAACCCACCTCCCGCTTTGCCGCCGGTTATGTCTTTCCCCGGATAAACCCACTGAGTAAGCGACACCGTGTTGGCTGACAGCTGCGCTGCAAGAGGCCCGTACGCCGTCACTCGGACCAGTTTCGGCTGATCCAAATCCAGCATTGCTGTGAACACCGACGCCTGATCCACCGGCAGCACTTCGGAACGCTTCAAGCAAATCTCCATAAGATCCGCCTCGCCTGATCCGCCAGCCGTGGTGCCGCGAGCGAGCAACTCCCCTGTCTCGACGTCGTGGATTGTAACAAGCGCTCCGCCGATGTCGTCGCCAAGATACTTGCCGTCCTTGGCGATTGCTCTCACGTCGATCTGAGTTCGTATTCCCATGATTTCACTCCGCCTTACTGGAAACGTGCACGGGGTCTCTTTGAAGCCCGCGCCGGCTGTCACAGCATGGGGGCGTTGTATGAGTCGAGATCGAGTTTGTTCTTGCGGCTCCTTTACCGTATACGCACTTCGAGCGGGAGAGCCGGGGCCTTCTTGTTGTCTTTGCCGATCTCGACGCGCATCGGCATTGGCCTTCCGTTTATCTCGAGGACAAAGCGCAGCGCTGTCACTTTCTTGTCGGGCTTGAAGTCGAACCCGTCGATGTCGTTGCCGGTCAGAGCGTTAAAGACAATCGTGTGGTCGCCGTCCTTCTTGATGTGGTCCTGTTTGCGCTCGACCACGACTGGAGCGCGGCCGCCACCGACGTGCGTCCGCCCGCGAGGCCCAACCCATACGTTTGGTGCTCGTCCGGGATACAGTACGCGCCGCTCTTCCTCGACGTCGATGCGTTTCAGGTCATGTAACTCGCCGCCGGTAGCTACGACTGAACCGGTGAACTTCCTCTGCGGCCCCATCGTCGTCCAGCGAAGCTTCCACTTGTCTCCTTCTCTCCAGATGTAATAGCCGAGTTCCGCGCCTTCCGAAAAAGCCGGGCGCCCGTCGAACATGTCTGCCTGCGCCAGCGCGGACGGCGAGAACGCAAGCAGCGCAACGAATAGAGAAACTATGATGTACTTCCTGAGCTGGTTCATCGTGACTCGCTCCTTTTTCGCACGCTGTTATGGATTTGAACCCCGCTTGCCGGGGCGAAGTTATCGGTTTCCGCCGCGAAAGTAAAGAGGATCCGAAGCCGGGGGTGCGCGTCAGGTTTTTGCGGTTGAATCCCGAACGGGATGCCGGATTAAAGCCACGGGTGAGTCCGCGAACCCGTGGAGCAACGCGCGAGGAAGGCTTCCTAACCCGCGAAGCGGGTGACGGATGGATGCAAGTACCAACCCCGGAATTGAAGAACGACATCCTCAATGGTAGGCCTTTCTACGAGGTTCTAGTCAATCATTGCCGCCACCCGCTTCGCGGGTTAGTGCTGTTCCTTCGCCTCTCTCCACGGGTTCGCGGACTCACCCGTGGCTTTATGCCGCCACCCTTTCAGGGTTGCCACCGAGGGCGAGCCCAAAATCCTGACGCGCACGCCGAAACCGGAGGCGGCTTGCTAGAGCGAACAAACAATGAGCGTTTGATTGTCGAGTGGGGTTGAAGCGCGAGGTCCGATCAAAGGACGTTTGAGGCCGAACATTGCCGGATTGTGCGCTGCAAGTCAGGGAGCTCTAGTTGCCTTCAACTGGTTCAAGAAAGCCTTCGCCATCTTCGCGGGCGCGGTTCCAAACAGCGAGTTGACCTGGCCGCTGGCGACTACCGTGTTGTTCTTTGTGTCTACGACGACATACGGGAACTCGGTTGTGAAGGCCAGGCGGTCGACTTCAATGACAAGGTCGGCCTCGTTTCGCGCCTTTGTTAGGCTGAGACCCAGCTGGGAGAAGTCGGGTTTCTTCATGAACTCATTCGCGAGGTCGCTTGGGTTGAAGTAACCGGACCGCGACATGATGAAGATTGTCTGCGCGAATCGAAGCGCATCAACAGACCGGCTTGTGTTAACGGTTCTACCCAAGGCCGGAGCTAAGCGTTTGCCGGCTAGTTGGAACTGAGTTGAAGCCGGCGATAATGGCTGAGCAAAGGGTCCTTGTCGCTCAGCGATTGAATTCCTTCGCGGCACGTGATCGCCGAGCCGAAGCTCGCGCACGAGATCTCCGAACTGCCGCTCCCACGCGTCGCGCTTGATGCCTCCGCCGGAAACCACCAACTGGCCGAAGCCCAGCGAAGCGAGGCGGGAGCTGCCGGTCAGTCGAATCAGAAACTCGGGCGTCTCCAACCCGGCTTCTGAAGCCGCTTCCGCGACTGAAAGCTCGGCAGTGTACTTTCGTGAGAGCGCGTTGATTTGCTCGTGTTGCGCGCTGACCGGGACTGGAGCCGCCCCTGTCTTTGCAATCGCAACTTCAAACCGTTTGCGGTCTTTCTCGACCAGGCGTTCAAGCACCTCTTGTGGAGGGTACAACACCAAAGCCGTCTGCCGGTCAAATCGGTCCGCGCTGAGCCCGCCCACAACCGCGCGCACGTCGTCTTTGAATGACTGGATGCCGCCGAAATGACAGCTCATGCACGAGCGCGCGTTGCGGATAGTCGGGTCGTCAGCGTTGTTTCGATCGGCGACTATGTTGATCGGCGCGCTGTTGAGGCGGCTACCGCGCGCATCCGCCAGAAAATAGGCCTGGAGACCGTTCGGCAGATTGAAGATGATCTCGTGTCCAGCAGCGTTGAACCGAAGCGGATCGCGAAAGATATTCTGGTCGTCGAGATTCGTGCGGAAGTCGAAGCTCTTCCAGTAAGCGCCGTGTTGCGAGACGTGCCGCTCGAGTATTCGATTGTTCCGCGAGACGCCGCTTTCCCTAATGCCCGCTCGCGAGACGTTCTTCTCCTCAGCCAGGTCGCGCGCAGCGTCTATTCCCAACTGCCTCTCGAGGTCCTGAACCGTTCGCGGCAGATCGAGCACGTCGTAATACAGCGGTGCAACCGAAGCTTCGGTAACAAACCAGTCGGCTCGAAGATAGGGGATCGGCGAGCCGGTGATGCGAGCGAGCGAGTCGCCATCCGATGTGCGCACGCTGTACGGATATGCCGCAACCAAAGTGTTCCAGGTCGCCAGCGTCCAGTTGTAGTCGCGCAGGTCGATGCGAAACAGCACGCGAGCCGAATCGATTGCCGAGGGGGGCGTGATCTCGGAGTGCCGCGAGAGGCTGTTGATGAGCTTCGAGAGCGCCGAACGGTAGCTTTCAAGCTCGAGATCCGAAACGCGCGCGTTGTACAAGTTCGCGAGACTGAAATATCGAAGGTAGGGCCGGGTCCGGTCCGGCGCCACTTCTACGTCGGCTCGAAGCTGCGCGAGGATCGCGGACTCCGAGAGAAATCTTCGAGCGTTGGCGGCGCCATCTTCAAAGCGAGGAGCGCCTGCGAGCACCCAGGCACGCAGCGTCGCCTTTTCGTCATCCGCGAGTTGCGGCCCGCTGAGCGGCATAGCTCCACTTTCGACCATTTTCAAGAGAAGGGAATTCACATCGCCGGACACAACCGTTCTCGACGAGACCAGCCGGTCGCGATCCAGCACGAAGACATTCTTTCTAGCTACACCGTTCAGCCCGTGACAGGCGAAGCATCGCTGAGCGAGTACGGCTCGGGCTCGCCGTGCAAGATCGCGATCGTCGCCTGCAACGCTCCTGAGAGGGGAAACCAGCGCTGCCGCAATCACCGGCAGCCAGACAGTCAGAATCAGCATTCGAGTCTTTGAATCGGGTGACATTGTCGCTCTCAGATTCGCTGGCCGATGATCTTCGCCGAAGCGTAAGCGTCAATTGGAGAAAGCAGGATTATCATCACCCAGATCGGAACAGTCATGAGCGCCAGCAAAATGCGCTTAGTGAAGCCGCCGGCGGTCGCATACGACGCGCGTTTCGGAACTCCCGCGACTAGCGCCGTGACCAGCGGCCCAGATACCGGGTGATAGAGGTTAGGCGGGCTCAGGGGCGCGGTCTTGTAGCCGCGAGGCGGCCCGATCGCGTCGAAGCTGAGTTGCTCGGTTGGATCGGAATCGACGCCCAGTTGTGTCCCACACCAGCGGCAGAACTTGCTGTCCTGGGGCAGACCCGCTCTGCAACCGTCGCACGGAACAATCGCCTGCGTTGTTGTCGGTTCCGGATGACTCATGGCTACCTCGCTCTCAAATAAACTTTGCGAACGAACAGACGCGACCAGCCTCTGTTATGTGCGAGCTTACTCGCCACCAGCCTGTTCGTTCGTTCGATTGTGAGGATACGACGTGTGCGTGGAGCGAATGACCGAGAGTGTGACAGTTTCTTGAGTGTCACATTGAGGTTGGGTCTGGAGTGGCGCGCAAAAGACACCACCTGTTGAAATGGTTATCCGTGCAAATCCGTCGAATCAGCGTCATCCGTGGTCTATGCGGCACTAGCGAAGCGACTCCGAACGCATAGACCACTGATGAAACGGATTCGACGGATTCGCACGGATTTCTTGTCGATTTGATCGGTAGCGAAATGTGACCAGTCACTAGTTCTTGTTCAACACCATCGATGCGGCGGCGCCTATAACCGTCTACTGGTTGGGACGCGCTTGCGAAGGCGGGACTTGCCGAAGCGTCGTGGAAAACGCCTTGGTGAACTTGATTCGCAGGACTACGCCCGGTGACGAGCGGACTTCGCCTCCCTTGGTAAGCAACAGCCCCGAGATTGCGCCCACTGCGATTCCCGCGCCGCCCAGACCTGAAAGAGTGCGTCCCCCGGCGCCGGCTGCGCCACCAAACAACAGACTGATCAGCGAGAATCCCGCGCCGACTGTGCCGCCGCGTCCTGCGTTGTGCAGCGTTCTGTCACCCTGGCGCCTCGCTTTCAACTTGCCGTTGCTGTCGCCGCGAACCTTTTCGTTCTCATTCCAATCGTCTATGGAGGTGACTTGAACGGAGACCGGTTCCTCACCCCAGGGCATGACCACGCGGTCAAACACGATCGACATGTTGCCGGTTCGCTGGAGCCGTTTCGCGTGGTCGACGCTTGTGATCTGGCCTCGAAACTCGGTTCCTTTCGGGAAAACCATCCGGCCTTCGGCGTAGATCGGCTCGACGAGCGATGCGGTGATCGTGTCTCCGGCTTCGTTCAACTTCGAGTTCAGTTCTGATTGCAAGGTTAGGCGCCCGCGAGTCTCAGCCACGACCGTGACTTCGTATCCGGTCGGCGCGGCGTCCTTCTGCGCGGCTACAACAGGCCAAGCGGTCGATATCAGCACGGCGAGCATTGTGATGCGTTGAAACTTTGCGTGTAACATTTCGAGTCCTCCTGATGGGCAGCATTGTATTGAAGCTCAGGAGGTGGAACGTGCGGGGTTGTGACACTTCTTAGATTGTCACAATCTCGGAAGGTGGGTCCTGATAAGAAATCTTGAGCTTGATCAGCTCTTCGACGGACGAGTCGGCAATGATGCGAAACACGCGCGCACTGCAACCCGGCGGCAAATGTTTTGCTGTGAGTGCATCGGTTATTACCATGGCGCTTTGCGCCAGGCCTTTTTGCCACCCGCGTTCCCGCGCATCGCGAAGGCTCAGCGCGTCCGGATCGATCGCTACCGCGACCAGCATCGTGTTAGCCCACTTCAGGAACTCGGGCCACCGCGAGACCACGGTCACCAGCGAGTCGGGCGAGGGGCGCTGCTGCCCCGCCATCGAAGCCGGAACCGAACGCAGCTTGAGAAACAGGCAGGACGCTTCCGAGGGAAGCGCAGCCCGCACCTGCTCAGCAACGCCGTACATCGCGACCGGAGCAGCTCCGGCCAGAGTTTCGGGCCGTGCACAGTCGGGGATGCTCGACCCGAGCGCTCGGAAGCCGGTCGCTTCTTCGATCTCGGCGATCAGGACGTTGCGCATTTCGACGTCCGGCTCAATCACAAGGAAGTGATCGGGCGGCTGAGCCTCGAGCCAGCGTTTTACGTGCGATTGAATCTCGCGAACCGAGTAGCCGCGCTCGCGCGCGATCTTGAACAAGGTTGAGATCAACTGGTCCAGCTCGAGGGTGGCATCGGCGGGCGCGTCCGCGACGCGATCGCGCACGTAGACGCCGCTGCCTTTGCGGAACTCGACCCACCCTCGATGCGCAAGCTCGCGATAAGCCGCGCTAACGGTGTTTGAGTGAATGTCGTAACGAAGCGCAAGCTCGCGTGTGCTTGGAAGCTTCTGACCGGGCTTCAAGTCTTCGCTGACGATGCCGAGAAGGATTTGTGTCGCGAGCTGCTCACGAAGTGGAACGTCGCTGTTCTTTGAAAGCCAAATTCGCATCGGCGATTGCAGGAAGAAAGCAACGGTAGGATGGCAAATCCTATGCGGCGATCGGCTTGAGCCTGGCGTACTTGTTCTTGTTGGCCCGGGAGGCGTCCCACAGATCAACAGCTTTTTGCAAGTTCAGCCAAATGTCCGGAGTGGTGCTAAACACGCGGGACAATCGAATCGCCATGTCCGCAGTCATGTTACGGCGTTCGTGAATCAGCTCGTTGACGGCGTGTCGCGATACGCCGAGGCGCTTTGCCAATTCCGTTTGAGTGAGGGATCGGAGGTCGCCGCCGCCGTCAGTTGCCAACTCTTCCAGCATTCCTCTCAGAATCGCCCCGGGATGTTGCGGCCGCACTTTACGCTGGATCTTTCTTTCCTGCATAACAAATCTCTTTCAATGATAGTGCTCGAAGTTCACCTCGTCGGCGGTGCCATCTCAGGCGCAATCCCACCAACGCAGTTGGTGGATCGTTCATATTCAGCCTACACAGAACACCGGGCTGGGGCCCCCGAATCCCACCAACGCAGTTGGTGGATCATTCATATCCGGCCTGGTTCTCATCAGCCGGAACGTGAATCCGATTGGAGAGCTAGCTTGAGTATGAACGATCCACCAACCGCGTTGGTGGGATTCAAAAGCATGCTGCGCATCCTGTTTGTAGGCGGAGTATGAACGCACCACCAACTGCGTTGGTGGAATTATCAGCACCTACGACCCCCCAAGATACTTGTCGAACCATTCGAGGTTCGTCTGCATAACTTTCAAGATCATCCTCGGTTCGTTAGGCCCGTGAGGCTGGCGCGGCAGCACGATCATTCGCACCGGCACATTCTGCCGCTTCAACGCGTTGTACAATTCGTAGCCTTGCGAGATCGGCACTCGATCGTCCGCTTCGCCGTGCTGAATCAACGTCGGTGTGGAAACGCCCTTCACGCTGAACATCGCCGAATGCGCGCGGTAAGCGTCCGGATCATCCCAGAACTCGGCGCCGAAGTAGTCGGGCACGAAACTCGGAATGTCAGCAGTCCCGTTGAAGCTCATCAAGTTCGTTACGCCGGCGCCGACCGAGGCAACCTTGAATCGCTTTGTGTGGGTGATGATCCAGCTCGTCATAAACCCGCCGTAGCTCCAACCCATCACGCCGAGCCGTTCGCTGTCAGCTACACCCATCTCGATCACGCGATCCACCCCGGCCATCAGGTCGCGGTAGTCGCCGCCGCCCCAGTCTTTGAGGTTTGCGAAGCGAAACTTCGCACCGTAGCCGGATGAGCCGCGCGGGTTCACTCGAAGCACCGCGTACCCGCGCGCCGCGAACGCAGCGATCGGGTACGCGCCGCGATTGCCGATAAAGCTTTGCGCGAAGACGCCGGTGGGACCGCCGTGGACTACGAGCAGCAACGGCGCTCGTTTGCCTGACTCGTAGTTCGCGGGATAAGTCAGCAAGCCCTCGACATCCAAGCCGTCAGTGCTCTTCCACCTTACGACTTCAGTCCGGCCTAACGGAAGGTTTGGGAGGCCTGCGTTCACGCTACTGACCTTCACCGGAGAAAACGAATCGACGCTGGCAACGCAGGCTTCGGCCGGGCGATCTGCTGATTGCATCGCGAAGCCGATCTTCGTCCCCGAGCGATTCAAACTGATGCTTGAGTAGACTGCGGCGCCCTTGCTCAACTCGATGACCGAACCGGTATCGACGCTCGCGGCATAGATTTGAGTCCCAGTGCCGCGAGCCTCGTTGAAGAGGATTCGCTTGCCGTCCGCCGACCAGCCGATCGGATTCGGCTGACCGTCGGGTGTTTCACATACGCGTTTCGGGTTGCCGCCTCCTGACTGGACCACGTAGATCGAAGCAGCGGACGCCCATCGCGGCGGGTCGTCGGTCAACACAAACGCAATCCATTTGCCGTCGCGCGAGTACATCGGGTCGGATTCCGCAGCGCCGGTTGAGGCGAGTTTTCTGGTGGTCCCGCTAGCAACGTCGGCGACCGATAGATCCGATGTCGTCCAGTCGTTCGCACTCGGCGTTCTTGTGTGGCTGAATACGATGCTGTTTCCGTCAGGAGACCAGTCGTACTCTTCGACATTGAAGTTGGAGGCGGTGATCCTGCGAGGCTCGCGCTTGCCATCCGCGCTTTTCTGGATCGGGATCACGTAAAGCTGATTCAGCTTCAAGTTCTCATCGATCCAGCGCCAGTCGTCTTTAGCCTTAGCAGCTTTTTCTTCAACCTCCGGCTGCGGGTCGCGTATGGCAAAGGCAATTGAGCGCCCATCGGGCGACCACGCAAAACTGGAAACCGCACTTTTGCCAGTGGTCAGTTGCTCGGCTTCGCCGCCTCCGATACGGAGCAGATAGATGTTGTTTTTGCCCGAGCGACTCGAAGTAAAGGCAAGATAGCCGCCGTCGGGCGACCATTGCGGATCAGTTGACGACTTGTCGGCGAAGGTGAGCTGCGTCGAACCGCTGCCGTCGGCGTTAGCGAGATGGATTTGAGTTACGTACTCGCTGCGATCGTCGGTCATCACGGGCTCGGTGACTGTAAAGGCAACCTTCTTACCGTCGGGCGAAGGGCGCACGGCCGGAATGGTATTGACCTTCATCATGAGATCAGGCGTCCACGCGGCGGGTGAATCTGCCGCAGCGCGTGCGGAGAACAGCGTTGCCGCCAAGAGCACGAGTGACAGGAGAGCCTGTGTTTTGTTGAATCGCATTGTCTTCATCGTATGCCTCCGTGTTGTTGCTTGCCGTCTCGCAAGGTGGTGAAAATATCGCTCCTGCCAGCGGAGACGTTCACTTTCGCCATTCGTCGATGAGCGAAGCCACCAGCGCAGTCCAGCCGGTCTGGTGCGACGCTCCGATGCCGGCGCCGTTGTCGCCATGAAAATACTCGTAAAACAAGATGTAGTCCCGCCAGTGCGGATCGTCCTGGAATTTCTTCGAACCGCCGTAGACTGGCCGCCTGCCGCTTTCGTTTCGAGTGAATATCCCGATCATTCGGTTCGCGATTTCGCCGGCCATGTCCCTTAGTGTGACCTGACGCCCTGATCCATCCGGCAAAGGCACGCTGAAGTCCTCGCCATAAGCGGTGCCAAGCTTTCGGAGTGACTCGATTAGCAGGAACGAAGTCGGGAACCACACCGGGCCTCGCCAGTTTGAGTTGCCGCCTTTGATCTTGCTGTCGGTTTCCGCCGGCTCGTAGCGGACCTCCTTGTCGGCGAAGACGAACGGATGCTGTTCGTGGTATTTCGACAGGCTCCTGATGCCAAAGTCTGACAGGAACTCGTCGGGATCGATCACCCTTTCGAGCAGCCTCTTAGTCTGTTCCGGGTCCACGATAGCCAGCACGTAGACGTCCTTTCCTTCTCTCGAGATCAGGTGGCAGCAATCCTGAACGATGTCTTTTCTGTTTCGAATAAACCACTCGAAGTTCGCGCGGAATGAATCGAAGGGCTTGATCCAATCCACTTCGAGCCGCTCGATCGCGTAGAGTGGGATGATACCAACCAGCGAACGCACTCGGAACTTGTGATAGCTGCCGTCGGGATGAACCAGCACGTCGTAAAAGAATCCGTCCTTCTCGTCCCACAACGAGTAGTCCTGCCCGCCCATGTGCTTCATTGCCGAAGCGACGTAGCTGTAATGCTCGAAGAACTTTGTCGCCAGGCCCTCGTAGACCTTGTTCTCCTTCGCAAGTTCGAGCGCGATCCGCATCAGGTTCAAACACAGCATTCCCATCCAGCCGGTCGCGTCGCTCTGCTCGAGCTTGTAGCCGTCTCCCATCTTCTCGCTGCGATCGATTACGGTGATGTTGTCCAGCCCGAGGAATCCGCCTTCAAAGATGTTGTTGCCTTCCGCGTCCACTTTGTTGACCCACCACGCGAAGTTGATGAGCATTTTGTGAAAACACTTCTCGAGCCATTCGCGATCTGCTCGCCCGCTTCGAATGCGGTCCATGTTGTACACGCGCCAGCAAGCCCACGCGTGAACCGGCGGATTCAGATCCGAAAACTCCCACTCATAAGCAGGCAGTTGTCCGTTCGGATGCTGGAACTGCTCGAACAGCATCAGCCACAACTGATCCTTTGCAAACTCGGGATCGACCAGCGTCAGTGCAATGCAATGAAACGCAAGGTCCCACGCGGCAAACCACGGGTACTCCCACTTGTCGGGCATCGAGAGGATTCGGAGTGAGTTTAAGTGGCGCCAGTGCACGTTCCGGTTGGTGCGATGGCCCTCGGGCGGCGGATTGTTGGGATCATCTCCGTCCAACCACACGTTCACGTCGTAGAGGTAGCTCTGCTTGGTCCAGAGCAATCCAGCGAACGCCTGGCGTTGAATTCGACGCTCATCTTCGGAAGCCTTCGGCGGATGAATAAAGTTGTAGAACTCGTCGGCTTCGCGGCGGCGCAGCTCGATGATCTGATCCACGTCGCTAAGCGGAGCGTCGAGTTTGTCGGGTGTCAGCCTCAGCTTAAGGACTACAGACCCGCCGGCCGGAACAACGGCCTCGTAGTGAAGACAGGCTTTGCTTCCTACACCGGCCGGGTTAATCGCGTCTTCACCGTTGATAATGTGCCTGTGAAACGCGTCCTTATAGTAAGGCTTCGGGTTTGGCGTGCCCATCACCGTCGCGCGCGAGGGATTCGTTTCGTTGTTTGTGAACAGTGATTCGCCGTTCGCCTCGGCATAGAGATGTCGCTGCTCCAGCACGTACTTTAACGGAATCGCTCTCAACACGTCGGCGCGCGAATGGTCAGCAAGCAGACTGGTGAAACCGTCGCCGGCCGGTCCTTGCCGGATCGAAGGCTCCGGGCCGCGGGGGTCGGTCCACGCCCAGGTGTTTCGAAACCAAAGCTGCGGGATGATGTGCAGCGGTGCATCGACAGGCCCTCGATTGAAGGCCTCGATCCTGATACAGATGTCGTCGGGCGAAGCTTTCGCGTACTCGACAAATACATCGAAGTATCGATCCTCATCGAAGACCCCGGTGTCCATCAATTCATACTCGAACCCGCCTCCGGCGCGCCGCCGGTTCTCGTCTATCAGTTTCTTGTAGGGGTATTCCGACTGCGGGTACTTGTAGAGGTACTTCATGTAGCTGTGAGTCGGAGTGTTGTCGAGGTAGAAGTAGTACTCTTTGACGTCTTCGCCGTGGTTGGCTTCTGAGGGGACCAGGCCGAACGCGCGTTCTTTGAGAATAGGGTCGCGCTTGTTCCAAAGCGCCAGCGCAAACACGAGCAACTGATAGCGATCGCAGATTCCCGCGAGCCCGTCTTCGCCCCAACGGTAAGCCCGGCTGCGGGCTTGATCGTGAGGGAAATAGTTCCACGCGTTGCCGCTCGCGCTGTAATCTTCGCGTACCGTGCCCCACGCGCGCTCGCTGACGTAAGGGCCCCATCGCCTCCACGGCGGAACTCCGGGAGCTTGTTCGCTCAGTCGTTGGTGCTCTTTTGTGGGAGCGGGGGCAGCAGCGTTTGGGTTGTTTGTCATCCTGGCGATGCCTGACGGCGGTCACCCCAGCGGAGTCGTTGTGTTCTGTTCTTGGAGTTCTCTGGGATGTTCTTTGAGATAGTTTTCGTAGAAGAAATACGCAGTGGCCAGCAGCAAGAACATCGACAGCAGTCCGATAACCACGATGAGCAGTAGACCTCTGCGGACAAAGGGCGGAGCGGCGCGTTCGCGAGGCTCGAGCTCGAGTTGCGGAAAGGACTCATCGAAGCGAGTCGCCGGTTCTTCGACCTGCGAATCCGTCGGTTCCGTTTTCTCGACGACGGACGCGGCGGCGGCTGAGATAAGCGTCGTTGATTGAGTGTGTTCTTTACTCTGGCCCGCGACGTATTGGTCCAGCGCTCGCGCGTCGAAATACTCCTGGCTGATTGGGCTGAAGCTGGCGGTGATCGACTTGTCATCGCCGGCCGCGTGGAGCGCTTCTCCGTCGAATCGAGCGATGACGACAGTAATGTTGTCTTCGCCGCCGCGCTCGTTGGCTTTCTCGATCAGCAGCCTGCACGCCTCGGTCAAGTCTGGAGCGGATTGAACTGTTTCGCTTAACTCATCGGGTGAAACTTTGTTGGACAGGCCGTCGCTGCAAAGTATCAGGCAGTCATTTCTAAAGAGCTGAAGCGCGCTCATCGCGACTTTTACTTCAGGTTGGGTTCCGAGCGCCTGCATGATGACGTTCTGAGGGACTGCGGCCATCTGCTCCAGATTGACTGCGCCGGAATCAAAGAGCATCTGAGCCAGTGATTGGTCCTTGGTGAGCTGTTTGATCCGCCCGTCCCGAACCAGATAGGCTCGCGAGTCGCCAACCTGTGCTATGTATGCCGATGTTCCCTGGACCAGCGCCGCGGTTACCGTCGCGCCCATTCCCGAAAGCTCCAGATTCTCCTGCGAGTGGTCCCATATCCGCTGGTTGGCGGTTTCGGTCGCTGCTCTCAGCCGGTCCGCGATCTCCACTTGCGGCGGCTCGCTCATCAAGCTGTCGCAGATCGTCGCCACTGCCATCTCGCTTGCGACCTCACCGGCCGCTGCTCCACCCATTCCGTCGGATACGATCATCAGGCTGCCGCGTTCGCCGACTTGATGCGCGCTTATGTCAGGGCCCAACCCTACGTTGCCCGTCGTCAGATCGGCGACGAGGAACGAATCCTCGTTGCCGCTTCTGTGCATGCCGACGTCGGTGCGAGCAAATACTGAGACTTGAATGTGGTCCATCGATGCCCTGAGCGCGAGGTCGTCTCCCGGCTTTCGTCATCCGGATGGATGACGGCTTGCCGCTCGTTAGACTTCAAATCGGAAGAGTTGCTTACCGACAAGGATCATGTCGCCCGCGTTAAGTTCGACCTCGCCTTTGATCTTGATGAATGTCCCATTCCGGCTGCCCTCATCGGTCAGGACGAAGCTTGCGCCGCGCCGCACTATTCGTGCGTGGCGCCCGGACATGAACCCATCGTGCGGGAAAGTTATTTCGCCGGAGGCTCTGCCGATCAGCGTTTCGTCTGAAAGGTCATACACGTCGCCTTGCTGCCCGCCCTCCATCACCAGGCAGAGCTTTCCCCGAACCGGCGCGAACGGCGACGACATCACCATCGTGTGTTGAGGAGCGGATGTAATTTCGGCGCCGCAGCTCGCGCAGAACTGCGCGCCGGGATTGTTAGTCTGGCCGCATTGAGTGCAGAAGACCCCGCTTATCGCCGGCGGGGCTGGTTCGGCTGCGGGTTTCGCCGGGGGTTCCGGGGTCCGGGCCTTGGGTGGCGGCGAGGGCGGACTGGCTGGCGGCTTCTCGACTCGCGGCCGAAGTGGAGCTTCCGGCGCCGCGGGCTTGGGCGGCGCAACGTCCGGGCGCTTGGCTTCGATTGCGGCGGCTGGCGGCGAGGGCGGCGGCGGCGGCGGGGCGACTACTGCGGCTGCCGGGCTTTCCTCCTCCGCGGTCTTCATCTCGGATGAAGCGAGACCCGCCTTCTTGAGATGGTCCGAAGCAACCGTCCGGAATCCATCGGCCGGTTTCCAGTCATTTGCAGGCGGAGGTGATTCCGGCTGCGGAAGTCTCTTGCCGCACTGCTGGCAGAAAGACCAGCCGGCCTCGTTAAACGTCTTGCACTCAGGACAGGTGATTCCTTCTTGCTCCACTGAGTTTGTCGCCTCCTGTTTGGATTTTGGTACTGATGCTTCATCAGCCGCGCCGGGTGCGACAAGCGACTCAGCCCGGCCGGCTGGCCCCGCAAGCGGAGTGGCGCACATTCTGCAGACTGCTGCTCCGGTCCTGTTGGTGGCGTCGCACTTCGGACACGTGATCATCGAGCTCTCCAGATTGCGACGCTATTATACGGAAACCAACTTTTGATGGAAACCTTAATCTAAGCAGGGCAAGCCGGTATCTGTGCCGAACTCAGGCCGCCGGCCGGCAGAAATCTCTTTGCGCTCGTCAATGGATCAAACCGGCGCCTTTCAGCCTGGCAAGCGAACGAGACGAACTTCTACGATTGCATCGAATCCAGGAAGTCCGAGTTGGCCTTGGTCTTGCTGAGCTTGTCCAGCAATAGCTCCATCGCTTCCGTGGCTGAAAGCTGGGACAGCACCCGGCGAAGCACGATGATGCGATTGAAGTCCGCAGGCGCAAGCAGCAACTCTTCCTTTCGAGTGCCAGACTTGTTGATGTCGATCGACGGGAAGACGCGCTTCTCTGTGAGCTTGCGATCAAGGTTGATCTCGAGATTGCCGGTGCCCTTGAACTCCTCAAAGATCACGTCGTCCATTCGCGAGCCGGTGTCGATCAACGCGGTCGCGACGATCGTCAGCGACCCTCCCTCTTCGATGTTGCGCGCCGAGCCGAAGAACCGCTTTGGCTTTTGAAGCGCGTTCGAATCGATACCACCGGAAAGAATCTTGCCCGAGGGCGGTACTACGGCGTTGTGCGCCCGCGCAAGCCTCGTGATTGAGTCGAGCAGGATCACAACGTCGCGTTTGTACTCGACAAGGCGCTTGGCCTTCTCAATTACCATATCGGCGACTTGAACGTGGCGAGTGGGCGGCTCGTCGAATGTCGAGCTGATGACTTCGCCGTGCACCGAGCGCTGCATGTCGGTGACTTCTTCGGGCCGCTCGTCGATCAGTAAAACTATCAGCGTGACTTCGGGGTGGTTGCGGGTAATCGAGTTGGCGATGTTTTGAAGCAGCATCGTCTTGCCGGTCCGCGGAGGCGCAACGATCAGCGCGCGCTGGCCCTTGCCGATCGGCGTCATGATGTCGAGCACCCGGCCCGCGAGATTCTCCGCATCGGTTTCGAGGCGAAGCTTCTCTTCGGGATAGAGCGGTGTCAGGTTGTCGAAGAACACGCGGTCGCGCGCCATCTCGGGCGGCTCGAAGTTGATCGCTTCGACTTTGATCAGCGCGAAGTACCGCTCGCCTTCTTTCGGCGGACGTATCTGCCCGGAGATCGTATCGCCGGTGCGCAGATCGAATTTGCGAATCTGCGACGGGCTGACGTAGATATCGTCGGGACCGGGAAGGTAGTTGTAGTCGGGCGCCCGCAAAAATCCGAATCCGTCCGGGAGCGTTTCGAGCACGCCCTCAGAGAAGATCAGCCCGGACTTTTCAGTCTGCGCCTGGAGGATCTTGAAGATGATCTCCTGCTTGCGCATGCCGGTCGCGCCGGCGATGTCCAGTTCCTTTGCTATCCCGGTAAGCTTCGAGATGGACATGTCCTTCAGGTCGCCGATGTCCATCAGTTGATTGATGTCTTCTGCCATGGTTTTTCTGGATGCCTCAAAAGTTTGGCCGTGCGTTTTTGGGCGGCGGCCGTGGGGTCATTTCAAAGGGGTACGAAGCGGTTCGATCTCGGAACAGAGTGTTTGCGTCAGGGGACCAGGTATTCGCTCCCGAACGCTGAATTGGGAGAGAACGGGATCGGTCCTTTCAATCAGCAATACGGGGTTGGTGATCCGAGATCTTTGCAGTGATTTCTTTCCAGATGCGGTCTGCGCCCATTCGCGTGACCGCTGAATACGCAATCAGTTTGTTCTCGTTTACCGCCGACCCGCGGCTGATCTTGGCCCTCATCTGGTTTCCACTGAGCTTGTCAGCCTTGGTTGCAATGATGATGAGCGGCTTATCCTTCGCTTGCAGCCAGTCGATCATCTGCAGGTCTAACTTGGTGGGCTCGTGCCGCGAATCAGTGATGACAATAGATAGCACAAGGTTTAGCCGCGTGGCAAGATATTTCTCGACCATCGGCCCCCACTCTCGCTTCACATCCGAGGGCACTCTCGCGTAGCCGTACCCGGGCAGGTCCACAAAGTAGAACGCCTCGTTTATCAAAAAAAAGTTGATAAGCTGAGTGCGCCCCGGAGTCGAACTGGTGCGAGCCAACCCGCGCACGCCGAGCAGGCTGTTCATCAAACTCGACTTGCCGACG
Organism: Candidatus Onstottus arcticum; assembly: GCA_038040485.1. Classification (GTDB taxonomy): domain Bacteria; phylum Acidobacteriota; class Blastocatellia; order UBA7656; family UBA7656; genus Onstottus_B; species Onstottus_B arcticum. Next base: position 230,011 of record JBBPIE010000002.1, on the reverse strand, counting down.
TTTGATCTGCCCAGGAAAGCAATCTCCGGGCGGCCGTCACGCGGGTAGTGCTCAGGAAGGGTCGCGCTCTTTATGAACTTCGCGCTCTTGACTCTCATGCGTGATGCGCGATTCGTGATGCGTGACCAGCCATTCGCGCGCTATCACGCATCACGAATCACGTATCACTCTCTTTTACTCAACCACTTGGTTTGCCGCTGGAGCTTCGCCCGGGGGCTGTTGTCCCCAGATGGGCACGCCGGCAGTCGGCACGTCTGATTTGGCGGCGGCCGGGTCTTCAAGCGCGATCCGCCACACTTCGTCGACGAAATCGACCTGATGGATCGACAATGCTTCCTTAACGTCGTCAGGCAGTTCTACCAGGTCCTTGCCGTTTTCTTTTGGCAGGATGATGGTGGTGATGCCGGCGCGGTGTGCCGCCAGCAGCTTCTCCTTCACACCGCCGATCGGAAGCACCTTGCCTCGCAACGTGATCTCACCCGTCATCGCAACATCGCGTCGAATCGCAACATTGGTCAGCACCGACACGATGGCGGTTGCTATGGCGATTCCCGCCGACGGACCATCCTTCGGGATGGCGCCTTCCGGAACGTGCAGGTGCAAGTCGTATTTTTTATGAAAGTCAGGCGAGATGCCGAGTTCTGTGGCGCGGCTCCTGACGCATGTGAGAGCAGCGCGGGCCGACTCCTGCATCACTTCGCCGAGTTTGCCAGTCAGCGTAATGTTGCCGCGGCCCGGTATCAGCGTAGCCTCGATGTGAAGCACTTCGCCCCCGACGTCGGTCCACGCCAGCCCGGTCGACAGCCCGATCTCGTTGGTCGCGGCCAACGACTGCGGGCGGAAACGAGTAGGTCCGAGCAGTTCCTTGACCAGATTGCCATCGACCATCTCACGAAACGTTGACGGCTCGTCGGAGGTCAGCATGCGCCGCGCGAGCTTGCGAAGCACCGAGGCGATCTCACGCTCGAGGTTTCGCACTCCAGCCTCGCGTGTGTAGTACTGCGTAATCGTGGCTATGCCCTCTTCGAGGAAGTCAATCTGCTCGACTGTGAGCCCGTTAGCTTCGAACTGCTTCGGGAGGAGATGCCGCATTGCGATCTGGAGCTTCTCGCGCTCGGTGTAGCCCGGCAGCCGTATGATCTCGAGTCGATCCTGAAGCGCCGGCGGGATCGTGTGAATCACGTTAGCCGTCGCGATGAACATCGCGTTCGACAAGTCGTACTCCACATCGAGATAGTGATCGTGAAACGCAAAATTCTGCTCAGGGTCGAGCACTTCGAGTAGAGCCGCCGACGGGTCGCCGCGAAAATCCATTCCGAGCTTCTCGACCTCGTCGAGCATGATCAGCGGATTTATCGTACCCGCCTTCTTCATCATCTGAATGATTTGTCCCGGCAGCGCGCCAATATAGGTGCGGCGATGGCCCCGGATCTCGGCTTCGTCGCGGACGCCCCCAAGGCTCAAGCGAACGAACTTGCGTCCGGTCGCTTTGGCGATGGAACGGCCGAGGCTGGTCTTCCCAACCCCGGGAGGACCGACGAAACAGAGAATGGAACCCTTGGGCCGCTCGACAAGCTGCCTGACAGCCAGGTATTCGAGGATGCGTTCCTTGACCTTATCAAGGCCGTAGTGGTCGTTGTCGAGCACTTCCTGCGCAGCGCGGATGTCGCGAACTTCTTCGGACTTTTCCTTCCACGGAACAGCGAGCAGCCAGTCGAGATAGTTGCGCGAGACGGTGCTCTCGGCCGACATCGGCGGCATCTGCTCGAGACGGCGCAACTCGGCCATCGCCTTCTCAAAGGCGTCCTTGGACATTCCCGCAGCTTCGATCTTCTGCTTCAGTTCTTCGATCTCGGCCTTCTCGTCCTTGCGGCCCAGCTCTTTGTGTATCGCTTTGATTTTCTCGTTGAGGTAGTACTCTTTTTGCGCGCGTTCCATCTGGCGCTTTACGCGGCCGTGGATCGCGCGATCCACCTGGATCTTCTCCAACTCGACTTCCAGGACTTCCACCAGCCGCGCGAGCCGGTCTTGCAGCGAGAATATTTCCAGCATGCCCTGCTTGTCTTCAACTGAGATCTTTAAGTTGGATGCGATCGTGTCACACAAGCGGGCCGGGTCGTCGTTTCTCAGGGCGGTCGTTAGAGTCTCGGGGTTACTGAGCTCGGTTGACTGGCGCACGTATTGATCGACGAGCGAGCCAACGCGGCCGATCAGCGAGTTCAACCGAGAGCGCGGCTCCTGCTGGTCGGGCGCTTTTCTAAGCGTCGCCAGCCAGAAGTCGCCGTTATCTTCGACGCGTACGGACTTGGCGCGTTCTATCCCCTCGACCATGACCTTGATGTTGCCGTCGGGAAGACGCAGGTTATGCGTTATGCGCGCGATGGTACCCACCGAGTAGACCTGCTCGACAACGGGTTCGTCGATCGTCGCGTCGTGTTGAGTTGCCAGGAAGATCGTCTTGTCGCCGCGAAGCGCAGCCTCTAGCGCGCGAACGCTTGCGGGGCGCCCGATCACAAACGCAACCATAGTGTACGGAAACACGACGACGTCGCGGATCGGGACCATCGGGCATTTGACTACGTCGGTCGGTGTGCTGTCGCTGAATTCATTCATGATGATCTTGGGGGGCCGAGGTTCAGGGCGGGTTTCGGTGCTGGAAGTAGTTACCAGTTCCTCACCCGTCGGTCAGCTCCTTTTCCTAGCCAGCCTTCTCGAGGACCGGGAACGTCGCGCGGCGGCTCTCGACCATCTCGCGCGTCACAACGAACTCCTTAACCTTCTTGTTGGAAGGCAATATGTACATCACGTCAAGCATAAGCTCTTCAAGGATCATCCGCAGCCCGCGCGCGCCTACCTTTCGATCGCAAGCCATCCGGGCTACGGCCACCAGCGCATCGTCGATGAAGCGAAGCTTTACGCCTTCGTACTCGAAAAGCTTCTGGTATTGTTTGACCAGTGCGTTCTTCGGAGTGGTCAAAATCTCTACCATTGCGGATTCATCCAGCTCGTGAAGGGTTCCGCAAACCGGCAGGCGGCCAACGAACTCGGGTATCAGTCCAAACTTGATCAAGTCTTCCGGCTCGACCTGGGTGAGCGTTTCGCTCAGCCGTTTCTTGCGTGCGCTCTTGATGTTTGCGTTGAATCCGAGCGCTTTCTTGCCGATCCGTCTTTCGATGACCTTTTCGAGTCCGACGAACGCACCCCCGCAGATAAATAGAATGTTAGTGGTGTCTACAGGGAAAAACTCCTGGTGCGGGTGCTTGCGGCCTCCTTGCGGCGGGACGTTCGCGACCGTACCTTCGAGGATTTTAAGCAGTGCTTGCTGTACGCCCTCTCCGGAAACATCGCGAGTGATCGATGGGTTTTCGTCCTTGCGGCAAATCTTGTCGATCTCGTCTATGTAGATGATTCCGTTCTGAGCGCGCTCGATGTCGCCGTTGGCCGACTGTAACAGTTTGAGAATAATGTTCTCGACGTCCTCGCCGACGTAGCCGGCTTCGGTCAGAGTCGTTGCATCGACGATCGTGAACGGAACGTTGAGCATCCGGGCCAGTGTTTGTGCAAGCAAAGTCTTCCCGGTTCCGGTCGGTCCGATGAGCAAGATGTTCGACTTCTGAATCTCGATGTCGGAGGTCCGGCGCTTGAGCATATCAACGCGCTTGTAGTGCTGATAGACGGCGACTGCTAGCTTCTTCTTGGTGTCTTCCTGGCCGATCACGTAGTCGTCAAGGAATTCTTTGATCTCTACTGGTTTTGGAAGAGGCGGCCGGCGAGCGGCAGTCTCCTGCTGCTGATCGTCGCTGATAATCTCGTTGCAGATGTCTATGCACTCGTTGCAGATATAGACAGTTGGGCCGGCAATCAGCTTTTTGACTTCGTTCTGTGATTTGCCGCAAAACGAGCAGCGCAGTGTGTCCTCTCCTCGTCTCATCCGGTCTCCAATCTTAGATAAGGTCTAAACTCAGCCTCTCACTGCCAACCTGCAACGCACATATTGCCTAGACTAAATGCGGAACCAGGGACTTCGTCCAGCCAACTTGCTACGCCTCACGATGAGTTATCACCTGGTCGATCAGGCCGTATTCCTTCGCCTGTGCTGCGCTCATGATCCGGTCGCGCTCGACGTCGCGCTCGATAACCTCGATGTCTTGCCCAGTGTGTTTGGCCAGTATCTGGCTCGTAAGCTGCCGCAGTCTCATGATTTCTTCGGCGTGAATTCTGATGTCGGTTGCCTGGCCCGACACCCCGCCGAGCGAAGGCTGATGAATCAGGATGCGGGATGTCGGAAGCGCGAATCGTTTGCCAGCCGCTCCGGCGGTCAAGAGCAGCGCTCCCATCGACGCGCATTGTCCCACGCAAATGGTCGTTACATCCGGACGGATGAACTGCATTGTGTCGTATATCGCCATCCCGGCCGTAATCGAGCCGCCGGGGCTATTGATGTAAAGCGAGATGTCGCGATCCGGGTCTTCGGCTTCGAGGAATAAGAGTTGAGCTACGACCAGGTTCGCTATTTGGTCGTCGATAGGAGTACCTATGAAAATGATGTTGTCTTTGAGAAGCCGCGAGTAAATGTCAAATGCGCGCTCGCCGCGCGCGGTCTGCTCGACGACCATCGGCACAAGAGCCATGCTTGGGTCATTCTCCTTTTTCAGTCTCGGTTGCCAACAGCATCCATTATACGTAGCCGAGTCAGTTGCCGGAAGTGACTTTTTCATTGCGGCATGGCGCCGCGCTATTCGAGTTCGGGTCGAGGGACGACGAAAGCTTGCAAGACCAACCCTACCCGTTTGCTCGCTCTCCCGCATCGGCCGTTACATCTTCGCCGTTCAATCCTGCCACTTCTTCTATTCGAGTTTCAGCGGAATCGATTACGAGATCAAGGGCTTTGCGGTTTCTGACTTGCTCCCTGATGCTATCGAGCGACCCTTCCTTTGTCAAGCGGGCCTTTAGAACGTCTTCAGCGACGCCCGCCCGTTGGGCGAGTTGAGAAATTTCCTGATCCACGTCCGCGTCTGTCGCGTCGAGTTTCTCCGCTTGCGCTATGCGATCCAGAACAAACGAGCCTCGCACTTCTCGCTCCGCGCGCTCTCTTTGGCTTTCTCGGAGGTTGTCCCAATCGATCTTCAGACTGCGAGGATCGAGGCCCTGGCCAGCCAGCTGTCGAGCGAAGGCGTTGAGCCTCGAGTCCATTTGTTTCTCCACTATGTAGTCAGGGACCTCGAAGCGGTTCCGGTCAACCAACTGCTCCATCAGCGCCGAGCGCAACTCCGCATCCGAGCGGTGTTTTCCTTCGTGTTCGAGCTTTTCACGGATGTCGGCGCGAAGCTCTTCGATGGTCTTGAACTGCTCGCCGACTCCTTGAGCGAATTCATCGTCAGCGCCCGGCACTTCCTTGAAGCGAACGGCCGTCACCTCCGCAGCGTAGCTGACGTTTCGGCCCGCGTACTGCTCGGGCTTATAGTCGCCGGGATACTTGACCGCAAACTCCCGCCGGTCGCCGGGATTCGTATCAGTGAGAGCGTCCGTGAATTCTTTGAGAACGCCTTTGCCGCCCAGTTCGATTTGAATGTCCTGCTGGTTGATCGACAGTTCTTCTTTCGCAGCCGCGACGCCTTCCTCGGCCGCCTCGGGCTTGGGTTCGATCTCTCCGCTCAGGTTAACCGTGAGCAAGTCGCCGGGTTTAGCCGGCCGGTCCTCGACTGGGACCAGCTCGGCGTTGCGGTCACGCAAGCCGTCAAGCGTCTGCTCGACGTCTTCGTCGCGAATCTTGTAAACGCGCTTGGTCAGCGGGAGGGATTTGTAGTTCGAGACCTCGAACTCCGGCGCGACCTCGATCGCAAAAGTCACGTCGATCGATTCGTCCTCCCCGAACTTCAAGTCATCAACCGCCGGCTCTCCGATAACCTTCAAGTCCTTCTCGCGAATCGCGTCTTCGAGAGAGTGCGGCAGCAGATGTGAGAGCATTTCGTCGCGCAGTTCTTTGCGGAACCGCGTCTTCACCACCGAGTTAGGCACGTGACCGCGGCGAAAGCCCGGCACAGTCACCTGGCGCGCGAGTTTGGTAGCCATCTTGTCTGTTTCGGCGCGGACGATGTCGCCCGGGATTTCCAGCCGCAGCTTCTTCTTGCAATGTTGTTCGTCCGTAACGGTGATGTTCATGAAAGTCGTGTCGTCTTTCGATAGTCGGTTGAGAGAGACTTGTCAGGCGGCCCGGTCGGTTCTCATGACTCCCATCAGCGCGCCTTGGTGCGAAAGGGGGGACTCGAACCCCCACACCTTACGGTACCAGATCCTAAGTCTGGCGCGTCTGCCAATTCCGCCACTTTCGCAGTATCAAGACGGAGTCACAGCTCTTGGATTCTTGGGCAGCTACCTTCGCGGGCCGCGATTCGGGCGCCGGTCGCCCCCCGGGCGAGGACCGCGCGGTCCTCGGTCGTCGCGAGGCGGACGATCGCCGTCCGGCTGACGGTCACCGCTTTCTTCAGCGGGCTCGCCGCGTTCTTCTCGCAACACCGCCTTGCGGGACAACCGAATCTTGCCGGAAGGATCAACGTTAATTACCTTGACCAAGAGCTGCTGACCTTCTTCAAGCTCGTCGCGAACGTTGGCTACCCGATACTCGGCGATCTCCGAGACGTGCAGCAGACCATCGGTGCCCGGCATGATCTCAACGAATGCCCCGAAGTCCGCTATGCGTTGGACGGTTCCGAGATAGGTCTTGTTGACCTCGGGTACCGCCGTGATCTCTTCAATCGCGCGCTTGGCGGCTTCGGCCTGCTCAAGATTCGACGAAGCGATATTGATGCGCCCGGTGTCCTCCACATCGATCTTGCAGCCGGTCTTTTCCACGAGCCCGCGTATGACTTTGCCGCCCGGCCCGATCACTTCGCGAATCTTGTCGACGGGAATCTGAATGGTGAGAATGCGCGGCGCGTACTGGCTGATCTCCGGACGAGGCGTGGGAAGGACTGCGTCCATCTTTTCAAGTATGTAGAGGCGCCCATCGCGTGCTTGCTGAAGGGCATCGGCCAGGATCCTCGCGTTGATCCCGGCGACTTTGATGTCCATCTGCAAAGCCGTAATTCCGTCGCGAGTGCCGGTGACCTTGAAGTCCATGTCGCCGTAATGGTCTTCCGCCCCGGCGATGTCGGTCAGGATCGCATACTTGTTGCCTTCCATCACCAGACCCATCGCAACACCCGCGACCGGGCGTTTCATCGGCACCCCGGCATCCATCAATGCGAGCGTGCCGCCGCATACCGAAGCCATCGAGCTTGATCCGTTGGATTCGGTGATGTCCGAGACTATGCGGATGACGTACGGCCATTCGTCGTCGCCCGGAAGCATCGGCTCGAGCGCTCTTCGAGCAAGCGCGCCGTGGCCGACTTCGCGACGGCTTGTCCCTCCCATGCGGCCGGTTTCGCCGACCGAAAAATGGGGGAAGTTGTAAGCGAGCAAGAACCGCCTCTTGATTTCGCCCTTCTCCAGATCGTCCATGTATTGAATGTCTTCACTTGTCCCGAGCGTTGCGGTCACGATCGCCTGGGTTTCGCCGCGCGTAAACAACGCTGAACCGTGCGTGCGCGGCAGCCATCCCACCTCGATTGATATGGGTCGAATCTCGCTAAAGCGCCGGCCGTCAGGTCGGTGGCGACGATTCAGGATGTCCTCGCGGAAGATCTTCTCCTTGAGATGGTCGAAGATCTTCTTTGCCATCACGCGCTTGTCGGATTCTTCTTCCGGGTAGGCGGCGACAGTCTCTTCTTTGAGCTTATCGACAAGCGCGTAACTCGCCAGCTTGTCGCGTTTGATGGTGTCGAGCGCGTCGCGCAACGAGTCGGTTATCCGAGCTTCGATCTCCGACATCATTGCAGCATCCAGTTCGGGTTTGACGACTTCGCGCTTCGTGATCCCGAGCTTCTGACGCATCTCTTTCTGGAGCCGGCAGAGCTTCTTGATCTCGTTGTGGCCAAACATCAAGGCCTCGACCATGACGTCTTCCGTAACTTCCTTAGCCCCTGCCTCAACCATCACTATTGCTTCTTCTGAGCCGGCGACGATCAGGTTTAGCTGCGATGCGCGCGCTTGGTCGTAGCTGGGATTCACGATGAAGCGATCTTCGATGAGACCGACTCGAACGCCCGCGATCGGTGTTTCGAACGGGATGTTTGACAGGTACAACGCCGCCGACGCTCCGGTTAGCGCAAGCACGTCTGAGTCGTACAACTCGTCGGCCGAAAGCACGAATGCTACGACCTGCGTTTCGCTATTGTAGCCTTCGGTGAAGAGCGGGCGTATCGGACGATCTATCAATCTTGACGTCAGAGTCTCTTTCTCCGACGGTCTGCCTTCGCGCCTGAAATAGTTCCCCGGAATGCGTCCCGCCGCGTATCCGTATTCGCGATACTCGACTGTAAGCGGGAAAAAATCTATGCCTTCGCGCGGCTTGGAACCGACCGCCGCAACCAGAACCATCGTGTCTCCGTAGCGTACGATAACCGAGCCATCGGCCTGCTTGGCCACCTTTCCCGTTTCGATTGAAAACTCTATGCCTCCCAGTTGTACTGATTCCTTCAACTCCATAAGTTCTCCTTCTCCCTCTCCGCTGCGCGCTAGCCGCTTATTGTGAATTGCCTGTCACGAGCTCTCTCGTTGCGGCGCATTGTTGCGCGCGACTCAAGTGTCTAAACTCTCAACGTTAAAACCTGTTGTCGATCCATTCCGCTGGAGCGCCCCAATAGAAAAGCCACGGTGAGCGTGATGTCCGTCGACTCGCTCCCGTGGCCATCGAAATTCGTTTCTGTCTGAACTGCAAGTGGCGCGCCCACTTAAGGGATGCCCAAAACGCTTGAACTGCCGAACCGTATCTGCGCGCCAGAGACCCGACAACTGGCCGAACCGCTGTGGGGCGGCTGCTTTGCTTCCGGCCTCTCGCTGAAGTGATCTCTATTTTCTTATACCCAGACGGTTGATGACTTCGCGGTAGCGGTCAGCGTCCTTGCGTCTTAAATAATCCAGCAATCTTCGGCGGTGACTGACCAGTTTGAGCAAACCCCGGCGGGAATGGTTGTCTTTGCCATGAGCCTTGAAGTGTTCCGCTAGGCCGTTGATCCGCTGAGTAATCAGCGCGACTTGCACTTCGGGTGAGCCGGTGTCAGTCTCGTGTGTCCTGTACTGACCGATCACATCGGTCTTAACTTCTTTAGCCAAAGCCACTGTGCGTGTTCTCCTCTACACAAATCGGAAATCTTGTTTCGTTTGAACCAAGCAAAATTAGCACACGGGTACTCAGACTGTAAAGGCGCGGCGCCGAACCGGGCGACCTCGCGTTCGCGCCGCCGCTGAGAATGGACCTATTGCCGTTGGCCTGAGGGTCGCGAGAAAAACTCGCGCGCCTCCTGCTCGGACCTCAGAACACGGTTGGATCCGGCGGTCACAACGACGCCGGACAATGGCCTTTGAACCTTCAACCGCTGCTCGCGCTGCAAAGCGACTTCGTGCGCGCCAGGCCCGCCGGCGTCGCCCAGATAATCGAGCCCGAGTTCCAGCTTGGCGTGAGCTTCGGCCAATTCGTGAAAGGCAATGTGCGCGGCTGGCACAACCTGATTCGTTTGCTGATTAAACCAACGCGCCACGGGATTTATTGCGACCAGTGAGTCAAACCCGTCGGGTGGCCGTTCGTTGTCCATTTTCTGGCCCATCCGCCGGTGAGGGTTGATGCGGCTGTCGAAGTTATCGTCCAGATTTATCCCCCCGGTTACTTCAACCGCGCCGCCGCGGGTAGGCGCTTGCCTCGCGATGTGAAGCCGATAACGATGTCCGGACTGAGTGAGTTGAACCAACAAAAGGAGCCCCTCATTCGAGAAAATGAAATCGGTCACCGCCAGCGGCGTCTCAGACAAGGGGAACTCGTCCACGCGCGCGGCCTTCGCCAAGAGACGCGTATCCAGCTTCACGCGCCCGTCGCGTTCAAGAATAACCATTTCGGCGGTCTCGGCCCCGGCTATCCAGCGCAATCGCGCCAGGCCTTCAGCAGCGTTACCCGTGAGCCAAAGTCCGCCAGGTTGAGTGGCACCCGAAAACCGCGCTTGACCACCTACCAGCAGGAACGCTAAGCGCACCGGATCATTACGAGGCAACGACCGAGTGTCGGCGCTCGTCGCGAATGCAAGACTGACCCTCGGTGCGACCGGCAAATCACGAGCTGAAGCGGAGCGCGGTTCGCCTCGCAGCGCCGGATTATAGCGAACGGGTGCCCCGGCTGGGAGCCTTCCTTCACCGTGACAGAGCGGAGCAACGCTGGAAGCCGCTGCGCGGTTTGGCATCGATAGTCGTGTGCGCGAGCTGGGGATCGCGGGCTGGCTGGATAGATGAGATCGCGGCGCATGTCTGATCGCCGAGACTGGTTCTTTCAATGGCTCTTGTCCACACCTGATCAGGAACTCCCTAATCAGTCCCGCTCTCAGCAAGCGGTCGGCATGAATGCGAGCCTCGGCGGAGGAACCGAAGGACCCGACGAAGACTCGAGTCCAACTGCCCCGGCCTCGAAGTTCCACTGTGGCTGCCGTGGTTCTTTCGCCCAAACTTGTCAATCGGCTGACGAGTTGTTCGGCTTGTGCGGCGTCCGCAAATGACGCTACCTGAACCGTGTAGCTCTGCCCTGTTGTATTTCGTTGGAAGGCCGTTGTCGCGCCTGGTGACAACAGAGAGAGTGCGGCGAGCAGAAGCCCTAACTGAGATCGCATTTCCCCTCGATAAAAGGTTACGAAACAGTGAAGGCGGCTGAGTGAACGACGAAGGCTCCCGGTGCGAGTTGGCAACTTCCGAATCTCGAAGAAGAAATCCGAGGCTAGGGCTTTCCTGCGCGATCGCGATGACGAAAGCGATGTTAGGCGAGCCGGTATTGGGTGTCAACAGTTAATGAGCCCGAGTAAGGCGAATCCTGACGTGCGCGGAATTGTGCCAGCGCGATATCGCAGATCGGTTGTATTCGAATAGGCACTGGGTTACACTCCGTCGTGGTTGACCCCTGTTTTGCCCCGCTAAGCCGGACGCAAAGCAGGGGTTTCTCTTTTTGTGGACGAGGGTTCGGGCAACAGACTCGAGCCTTCCAAAGCCACTCAGCCGCAGCTCGATACCGTGTAGCGCGACGGCCCCCACTTGTTGCGCTCGCGACGCAGGGACCAGAGTTCGGTTCGAGCAAAAAGGTTGGTATGACTCTAAAGTATTCGGAGGAGCGGCCCGATGAAGTGAGCCGCTTTAGTGTAAGCACAAGCGCCGAGATAACCATCCAGATAGCCGAGAGGGACGGACACGAGTTCATAGTAATAAAAGAGCAGCATGAGGGGGGCGTTCCTACCACGGAACAGACCATCGAGATCCCGGCCGCCTTGCTTCCCGAGCTGAAGCAAGCTGTAGCGGCACTCGAAGAAACCTTCTCCGACGAAGATGAGCCCGCGCCACACTCTGCTCAACCGGTGAGCTTCGCACATGAATCCGAGGCGGAGTTCGCCCGCATCCTCGACTTCTATCACATCGCCTGGCAATACGAGCCTCGGACCTTTGCCATCGAGTGGGATGAGGAAGGAAGTGTGGCAGCCAGCTTCACACCGGACTTCTACCTGCCGGACCACGAAACATACATCGAGCTAACGACACTCAAGCAAAACCTGGTTACCAAGAAGAACCGAAAAGTTCGGATTATGCGCGAGCTGTATCCAAAGGTTAGCGTCAAGGTGCTCTATGCGTCCGACTATCGCAAGCTCGTCGACAAGTTTGCCGCGAGCGGCACCTGGCAGGAGCCTGAGCCGGAACCGGAACTGGAGAGCTGATTTGCGCCTTGAAGAGGCTCGATCAATGATTCGAGCTGGCTTCGAAGCGGGTCAGTCAACGCGGCAATCAGAGGGGTTCGTGAAAATGTTGTGGCAAAAAATAACGATCCCGAGTGATCTTGGCTTCCAACCTCAGGCCCTCAGCGTTAAGTTAGGAACCCTTGCGAATCCCTTTCGCCGTTGCTCCGAAGAGCACCGGCGAGCGAAGCTCTTGCGAGCCTCGGCCACCACACTGAAGTTTCGCGCATATGTCAACGCCCCTTGCGAAGCATCAACGGCTGCGCGAACCTGAAGTTTTCAACCTCAACCTCTCGGGATCGGACCTGGTTGTTGCCAACCAAGCCCGGTCATACTACCATAGGAATTTTCATTGTCAACAAAATAATGCGATCTTGAAAAGATTTTTTTATGAAAAGATTTTCGACCTCCGAAAACGAGACTGAAAAAGTACTAATACCGCAGGATCGGCTCCAGAAGCGTGTTTCAGAGCTTGGCTCTGAAATCTCGCAAGCCTACGAACACAAAGACCTTCTGCTCGTTGCGATACTAAAAGGATCGTTCGTGTTCGCCGCGGATCTCATTCGCGCGCTCACTGTCGAGACCTCGATCGACTTCATGGCGATCTCGAGTTACGGGCATCAGAACAGCTCCGGAGTCGTGCGCATAACCAAGGACTTGGACGAATCGATCGAGGGTCGAAACGTATTGCTTGTCGAAGACATCATCGACACTGGGCTCACTGCAAACTACCTCCTGCAGGCCTTGAACCGCCGCCGTCCGGCTACCGTTCAGATCTGCGCTCTGCTGGACAAATCGGCCCGTCGAATCATCGATCTGCCGATCGCCTACCGCGGCTTCGACATTCCTGACGTGTTTGTTGTTGGTTACGGATTGGACTATCAGCAGCGTTATCGCAACCTGCCGCACATCGCCATCCTCCGCCAGGTGTGACGCCCGGCGGGGAGTTGGCTCAAACTATTTCAGGCCGGGCCTTCTTTTGTATCAGCACTCGAAAGTTGTCACTAACCCCTCCGGGAACAAAAAGGTTCTTCAATGCCAGCCGTAGTCTCAATTCTTCCCGCGACGGGTTCGTGTTCTCGCGTTCAGCGATCATGTCGATCAAACCCTTTCGGATCAGGAACGCCACCTGCCGCTCGTAGCTTACCGTTTCAAGCCCGAAGTCTCTTCCGTACTGCATTAGCGCCGTGAAATTGACGCTCGCCGTCAGATCCTGCTCTCCAACCCATTCGAGCAGCGAATCAACCAATCTGTGATTGCGAAACGATCGAAGCGTCCCTTCTCGCCGGTCTTGGGCGTAGAGCAGGGGCGAGACATCGCCATAGTCGATCGTTAGCAAGAATCCCCGGTCGATAGCGCGCGCAGCCTGCGCCAGCCACTCGATCGAATCCAGATTGATCTCGGCGAATTGCCCTTCGGTCAGCATCGCACCGGCACGTTCGAGATAGGTGGTAAGCTTTGGCGTCGACGGCTCAGCCCACGACAGGGCCAGACGTTCGCTTGCGACCGTGACGTACTGCTCTTCGATCTGCGCCTGCCGGGACCGAACCCGGTGCACCGGCAGCGCGTCGATAAGCTCGTTTGAGAAGAATATGCCTGCTGTTGGCGACCGCGCGAGTTCGTCCAGCCCGCAACTCCGAACTTGACCGCCAAAGCCAACCAGCATCTCGCTTTCACGCCGACGCATCACGGGGCTCGCTTCGGCGATTACGTACTCAACTCCTCTGAAGGAGCCCTCGTGCTGGTCGCGGAGCGCTGCGAGCACGTCGCAGGCCAGCCGACCTGTGCCCGCGCCTATCTCGACGATCCTGAGCGGTTGCAAGGCGCCGTCGCCGCCCAAACCTCTCCACATCTCGACGAACGCCCGCGCCAGCACAGCGCCGAACGCCGGATGAACGTTGCTTGACGTGTAGTAGTCGCCCCCCGCACCAATCTTGAGCCGCTCGGTGTTGTAGTAGCCGAAATCGGAATCGTAGAGCGCAGCCTGCATGAAATCCCGGAATGTGATCGGACCGTCCCGTCCAATCCTTTCGATCAGCCGGAGTTCAAGCTCGGTGGGATTCGAAGTCATTTCTGGACCGGTTCCCTGTTAACTCCGCCGTTAAACAAGAAAGGCGCACGGGACTATTCGTCCCTGCGCCTTCTGAGCCTTACGCTCCATCCAGCCTATGCCGCAGCGTTGCCCGTACCCTCGCCGGCTTCGTTCGCCACGCCCTCGACGTCTTCCTGACTCACGCTCCCTCGGCCGAACAGAAAGCGAGTCGGATGCTCTCGCATGATTTTGTCCTGCAGCCTCATCAACCCGTAAAGAAGGGCTTCCGGGCGCGGCGGACAGCCGGGTATGTAGACATCAACCGGGACGATCCGATCAACGCCCTGAAGCGTCGAATAGGTCGGAAACGGCCCGCCGGTCGAAGCGCAAGCTCCCATTGCTATGCACCACTTTGGCTCCGGCATCTGATCCCACACGCGCTTTATGACCGGACCCATCTTAAGAGTCGGCGTGCCTGCCACGATCATCAGGTCCGACTGGCGTGGGCTTGGCCGAAACACTCCAGCGCCGAAACGGTCCATGTCGAACCGCGAAGCTCCAGTCGCCATCATTTCAATCGCGCAGCACGCCAGGCCAAACGTCATCGGCCACAGCGCGGACTTGCGCGCCCAGTTGAACACCCAGTCAACCGTTGAAGTGATAATTCCACTCGAAGTCTCGATGATTTCTTCTCGTTGCTCTGCCATAACACCTCACGCCCACTCGAGCGCGCCCTTGCGCCAGGCGTAGTAATAGCCCACGACCAATATACCTATGAACAACAGCATCTCGACCAGTCCGAACAGTGCGAGCTTGTCATAGATAATAGCCCACGGGAACAGGAAGATCGTTTCCACATCGAAGACCAGAAACAACATGGCCACTATGTAGAAGCGCACGGAAAACCTCTCTCGCGCGTCGCCGATAGGCTCCACTCCGCACTCATACGGCATCAGCTTCTCGCGTCCGTAGACCTGGCGCTGAAGCAGTCTCGACAGGCCCAGCAGCACAAACGGCAGTGCTGCTGCGATGAGGAAAAAGATGATGATGGGTATGTAGCCGTAAATCGGAGGCGCGGTCGCTGTCGAAGAGGCGGCCCCGCCCGGACGGGGTTGAGCCTGCAGCAAGACCGCGAGTAACTCTGTCATCGCTCACCTGCAAAGATTGGGATTTGATTCCTCAGCAGCAGGCTCATCTTAGTTATGGGCTTCGCGCGCTGTCAAGCAACCGCGTCTCACTAGGCGGCTGCTTCGTGTTCGATTGCTAATCTCCGTCTATTGAGCCACGTCTCATCCAAGCCAATCGAGCCCGTGCGACAGTGCGTGCCAATCGCGGGCCGCGCGAGCCGTCTTTTTAGCAGCCGGCAACTGCTGTCCCGTCATCTCCGTGTAAACTTTCTCGACCTGCGACGCAAAGCCACTTCCCTTGCCTACGTAGCGCACGATCTGCGCATCGGCTGAAAGCTCTGCGCTGATCTTCTCGATCGAGTCGCGCACTTCCTGTCCCGACTTCTTCGCCTGCACCAGTGCGCCAACGCGCTCCCGGAGCGATTTGAAGTACTTCTGCTGATCGACGAGCATCGAGTCCACTCCCCTCGGCCCGTGTCCCGGACAAACAACGCGAGCGCCGAGTTTGCGCGCCGCTTCAAGCGTCGGCACCCATTTCTCGACGTCCCCGTCGCCAACAAAGTTGTAAGGCCCGTTCACGCAAGCATCGCCGGTGAACAGGATGCCTTCCTTCGGCAGCCACGCGAACGCGTCTCCGCGGGTGTGCGCGACACCGAGGTGCATGAGTTCGACCCGGTGCTTGCCGTCATCGAAGACCATCTCGCGAGGGAAGAGAACTGACGGCGGTTTGAGCTTGCTCGCAGCAACATCGGCCCGAGTCTTGGCTGAGCCCTCCCAGCGGCCTGGAGCCCCACCGTAGTAGCCGGTCTCATATTTTTTCATCTCGTCGAGCACGCCTGTGTGAGCGACCGGCGTCGCGCCGTTGTCGACCCACACCTGATTGCCATAAGCGTGATCACCGTGATGATGCGTGTCGAACGCGAATCGGATCGGCTTGTCCGTGAGCGCGCGGATCTTGGGCAGGATCTCCGCCGCGCCAGACGGGAAGTTGGCGTCGATCACGAGCACGTAGTCCTCGAAGATGACCCATCCGTTGTTGCAGTGGCCCTTCACAAGATTGCCTTCGTGAAAGTAGACCTCGGGCGCGAGTGGATCTACCTTGCCGACCTCCGGTTTCGTCGCGGCTACGAGCGCTTTCGCATCCTTCATCGTTAGGCCCAGCAGGGCCGCGCCACCCATCAACATCTCTCGTCGCTTGACGTCGCACATAGATTTTCCTCCGTGGTTGCACAGACCTGTTCTGTGAAGTTCTCAAGCTTCGTCTCATCCTGCAAACGGGTCGCATTATATGACCTGAACCGCTGCGGCACAAACCTGCATTCCTGGCTTAAGTATTAGATTTCGTGGAGAATCACTTTTGTGGTTACGATCGATGGATTGAATCAATCACGCGGGCTGTTGGGCCTCAGCAAGGAAGAGTTGGTCGGGTTCATGGCCAAACTTGGTGAGTTGCCTTATCGCGCGCGGCAGCTCTTCGCCTCGATGCACCACCGGCGAATCACAAACTTCGGCGAAATGACCGATCTGCCGAAGACCCTGCGCCAGATCCTCGACGAACACGCGGTTGTAACTCGCACAAACGTCGAGAGCGTCTTCACTTCGTCGGACGGCACGCGTCGATTTCTGCTCAAGCTCGGCGACGGGCTTGAGGTCGAAGCCGTGTTCATGCCACAGGAGCACCGCGACACAATCTGCATTTCGAGCCAGGTTGGGTGTCCGCTGGCGTGCGACTTCTGTATGACGGGCGTCGTCGGCTTGAAGCGCAATATGACCGCGGGCGAGATCGTCTCGCAGGTTGTGATCGTCTTGAACGACGTCTACGGCGTCGGGGTTGAGACGCCGCACCGGACGAACATAGTGATGATGGGGATGGGCGAGCCGTTGTTGAACTACGATGAAGTGATGAAGTCAATCCGATTGATGGCCGATGACGAAGGACTCGCGATTGCCGCACGTCGAGTGACGCTTTCCACTGCGGGAATAGTCCCACGAATCTACGATCTGGCTCGCGAGGAGGTCAGACCCCGGCTTGCCATTTCCCTGACGGCCTCCAACGACGAGCTGCGAAACCGCTTGTTCCCGATCAATCGCAAGTACCCGATTGCCGAGCTGATCGAAGCCTGCCGCCAGTACCCGGTTGGCGAGCGTGGACGGTTGACCTTCGAATACGTGATGCTCGAAGGCATCAACGACAGCGACGGTCAGGCGCGGGAGTTGGTTCGACTGCTTGCGGGTATCCGCGCGAAGGTGAACCTGATCCCACACAACCCGGCGCCTGAGCTTCCTTATCAGTCTTCGTCGATGGAGCGCATCGTCGCGTTTCAAAGCATCCTTACTGAAGCGGGCCTGCCATCATTCATTCGTCGCCCTCGCGGCCAGGACATATCGGCGGCGTGCGGCCAACTCGCGGCACGCCATCAAGCCTCGGCGTAGGTTTCGCCACGCGAGGCCGTCTCGGCTACGCAGTCCAGTCTTCGACCTTGAGCCTCGGGATGCGTCCAAAGTCCTTGTTGTTACGCGAGAGTAGTAATGCATCCTTCGCTAACGCGATTGCCGCAATCCTGAGATCCATGGAACTAACACGCACCCGCTGAGCGCGAAGAATCGCAACTTGATCCGCCGCCGCTTCGTTGTAGCCAAGTACCGGTATGCCTCTGAAAAACGTCAGCAGCGAGTCCAAACGACGATAGGCATCAACTTCTTGCGGCGTGTTGCGGGTCCGAGCGATCAGTGAGAGCCATCCACGCATCTGCTCTTCTACACTGATGATCGTAGTACAGGCGCTGCTGGCCCTTGATTTCTTTAGGCGCGTGATTAGTTTGGTATACTGCGGCTCGCTCTGGCGCTGGATTGTTGTGACATGATCGGTGTCGAGTATCAGGATCATTTGGATCGGGGCCGCCTGGACCTGCGATACTTCTGGCCTGCTTTGACGATTTCATCAAACAGCGCGTCATCCTTAAACTCTCCACCCAAGCGCTCCCACCAAGCCTTCTCCCTCTTGCTCTTCTTCGCGGCTCGAAGAATGCGGACCTCTCGTTCTAAGGCCTCGATTCGCTGTTCGATGCTTGACGCTGCCATAGTGACTGAATCGTAAGACGCCCGCCCGACCGCGTCAAGGTTTTACAAGCTTTGCGACCGGCCCACAAGGCCGACTTGACCAATGCTGTCTGCCCTGCTAAAACCCGCGCGTGGTGCGTCCCACCATCACTTTCGACCTCAGCCTCATCAAGTACGAACTCGAAGTGTTTTTGCTCGCCGGCGAGTTCGATCTTTTCGAAGACGAGCGGCTCGTCGCAAAGGTCGAGGCGGGCAGTTCGGCGGCCGAGTTCTCCTACGGCAAGCTGATCCTCTCGTGCTGGGGCGACGGCTGGTCGCGCTCGTGGCGAGTCATCTCTTCAGAGATTTCCCCGGAGCGAATCACGCTCGAGTGCGCCAAGCAGATGGGGCTCAAGCGGTGTGCCCTCACGTTGACGAGAGGCGCCGGGGTTCGCCAAGCCGCGCAAGCTCGCAAGGAGTTTGCTCGAACGCTTGCAGCGATGATCGAAGCTAACCTGCCAGGGCTTCGCGTCGAGCGGGCGGTCACCGCGCGCAACGACCGCCGACACCTCTCGGGTGTGCATGCGCGCCTGGTCATTCGAGATCGAGGTAAGCGATTTGCCGGGATCGGTGTAGGTGAGGCTGAGCTGCAGCCAGCCGTAGACGCGGCGCTTGCGGCCGGGCTGATCTGGGTTGAGGAGCTTCGGCGCAGGAGCGGCGCAGTCGATGGCCTGATGATCTTCGCGCCGCGCTGTGACACGATCGCGATTCGTTTGACCGCAATTGAGCCTTCGACGCCGGTCTCGCTTTTCCGGATCAACGAAACGAAAGGCGAGATCGATCCGGTTTCGCCCTTCGATCAAGGCGAGCTGAACGACAGATTTCGCAAAGCCGCGCGGCGCGCGCATTGGCCGCGGCCGGGAATGTTACCGCCCGACTGCGCGATGCTTGTCGAGTCGGTGCGAAGGCTTGCTCCCGATCATATCGAAATTCATCATCGAGGCGGGTGGGTGTCGCTTTCGATTCGAGGGCTCGAAGTCGCGCGGGTTTGGATCAATCGCCGCCGAGTCGAATTCGGAATCGGTGAAGCCCGGCAGAAGCTGGATCATCGAAACGAACCGGAACTCGAGCAGCTCATCGGGGAAGCGATCTCGCGGCGCCGTCCTGAGGCCGAGTTTCGGAATGAGATGGTCTTTCGATATCAACCCGAGCGCTGGCTCGAGTCGATCCTCAGCCGCGATGTCACCGCCCTGGACCCGACGCTGGATCCGCGATTCGTTTACTCGCAGGTTCCGACTTATCGAGGCGAACAGCGCACTTTCATAGACCTCCTTGCTGTCACGCGCGAGGGCCGTCTTGTGGTGATGGAGTTAAAGGTAAGCGAGGAGACCGAGTTTCCGTTTCAGGGCCTGGACTACTGGCTGCGAGTCGAGTGGCACCGTGCGCGAGGCGACTTTCACCGGCGAGGTTACTTTGAAGGGTTGAGCTTGATTGATGCGCCGCCGTTGTTGTATCTGGTCGCGCCGCTGTTCCGGTTTCACGAGACGACAAAGCTGGTTGCCGGTTCAATCCACGAGCGTGTGCCGGTCTATCGAGTGGGACTCAACGAAGACTGGAGAAGAGAAGTGCGAGTTTTGCTGAGAGAGAGGCTGAATTGATGCGCCAAGGGCAAAGCGCAAGCGCCAGGAGTAGAAGGCGAGTCGCGGACTGGCCTTCTCTTTGCCTTCGCTCTTGGCTCTTCCTCTTTGCCCTTTGCTCTTGGCTCTTTGCGCTTCGCCCTTAGCCCTTTGCCCTCAGCGCCGTTTTGCTTTTCCGATCAGCGTGTCGATGCCAAGCATTACCGCGCCGCGCGAGGCGATGTACAAAAACACGAAGCAGAACAACACAGCAAGCTCGCCGCGGTTCATGATCGGCCACAATCCCCCTGGCGCGTGCGACTTGAAGTAGGCTACCGCCATCTGGCCGCTACAGATGAACGCGACGATGCTGGTCAGAAGCCCAACGGCGATTAGAATGCCGCCGACAAACTCGATGACGCCCGCCGCAATCATCAGCGCTGCGTCCTGCTTCTGTCCCCCAAGCACGCCAAACAGCTTCTGCGCGCCGTGACAGGCGAACAATGCGCCGGCGACGAATCGCATCAACGCGTATAAGAAGTCCGAGTACTTCCCGAGCCATTTCTCCATTTGTTTTCCCTTTCAGTTGGAGTCAGTGCGCCGTAGCCATACGTGCTGACGGAATCCGCTTTGAATGGGACGATCATAACATCCCGGCCAGCCGCGAGCTATAGCGAGTCGACTTTACTCAACCTCACCCAGACGGACGCCCTCGAGGTCACGAACGCTCGACTCGCCACCCATTTCCGTGTGGGCCGTCTCTGCCGCCCAATACACCGACAACGTGGTCACCACCGCAAGTCCGATAACATACAACGCGATCGGCCACGAAGCGTCGTACCTCTTAAGCAGCCCAGTGGCGATCAACGGCGAGAGGCCTCCCGCAATCACAGACGCTAGTTGATAACCCAGCGACGCGCCGCTGTATCTGACCCGCGTGCCAAAAAGCTCAGAGAAAAAGCTCGCTTGCGGCCCATACATCGCGGCGTGCAACACCAGCGCGAGTACGATCGAAAGCATCATCAAACCCGTGCTCTTTGTTTCAATCAGCCAAAAGAACGGGAACGCGAACAGACCTGTGAAGATTGCTCCGAAGAGATAAACGGGCCTTCGTCCTAGTCGATCCGAAAGCGCGCCAAAGGCTGGCATCGCGAATAACTGGATGGTCGCGGCGATCGAGATCCCCGCCAGCACCCACGACCGCGAAAATCCGAATCTCGGCAGCGTCGCATAGGTCAACACGAATACTGTGTACAGATAAAACGACCCGTTCTCAACAAGCCGCGCACCCATCGCCAGCAACACGTTTTTTGGATGTTCGCGTATTGCATCGAGGATCGGCATTCGCGATGCGCCGCCGGATCGTTTAATCTCTGCGAACACCGGAGGCTCGACTACCGCGAGTCTTATAAACACACCCACACCCACAAGCACAAAGCTCAGGAGGAACGCGACGCGCCAGCCCCAGGTGAGGAGCGCTTGCTCGGGCAGTTTTGTGATTTGGCCGAAGATGACGGTTGATAGCAGCAGCCCCGCGGGCACGCCGATCTGCGGCCAGCTCCCGTAGAAGCCGCGTCTACCATGAGGAGCGTGCTCCACAGCCATCAGCACCGCGCCGCCCCACTCGCCGCCCACTCCGAATCCTTGTGCCAGTCTAAGAACGACCAGCAGTATCGGAGCCCAGATTCCGATCTGGCTGTAAGTGGGAAGACAGCCGATCAGAAAAGTCGCGATGCCCATGATCAGCAGCGTGAGGATCAGCATCGACTTGCGGCCGATCTTGTCGCCAAAGTGCCCGCATACGATTCCTCCGATGGGCCGCGCTGCAAACCCGACCGCGTAAGTGCCGAACGCAGCAAGCGTTCCGGTCAGCGGATCGTAGTTTGGAAAGAAGAGTTTGTTGAAGATCAGCGCGCTCGCGGTACCATAGAGGAAGAAGTCATACCATTCGATAGTTGTGCCGATGAAGCTGGCGATAGCGACTCTTCGTATCGCTGCGTTGGCAGAAGGCGAAGTCTTCAAGATTTGTTAGAGGCTCCCGGTGGTGGTTTGTTCGTCGCGGTTTTAACGACGGGGCGCATAGTACCACTTATCGGTTGTCGACACGAAATCCCTCGCAAGACATAGATCGGCGTCGAGGCCGATCACCGACCCGCGCGAATTCAGTCGCTCTTCTCGCGACGAAACACCGTGAGAATCTGTCCCGAGCCCGGCTCCGATGAGAACTTAGAGGGCCGAGTACCTTTCAGCACGCCGCAGTGCTTGAATAGGTCGCCATCAAGCTCGTAAATGGCTATGAACCTTGTGCCGGCGGCTTCGCCTTTCGTCAAGGTATAGTCGACCGTCTTGGGTTTCTTGGTGGGATCGAAGGTTGCAGTTCCTTCGCCGACGACCTTGCCGTCGCTCTCGACCTTCCAATTTCCTCTGATGTCGAACGTGAGTTTGTCCTTTTTGGCTTCCCCAGCGGGCGTCCGGGTGCCGTCATCGATTTCATCGACAAGCCGCCAGGTGCCGCGCAGTTTCTTCAGCTCCGCGGATGCGTCATCCTGAGCGGGACTGGCCGCCGCAACGAGTACCACAGAAAAGAACGTGATCATCAACCACTTTGCCATCCTGGTACCTCCATCAAGTGCGAAGCGTATCAGCGGATTGATCTGCACTTCAACCGCTGCTATCCGATGCGAGCGCTTTGACCGCCGTCGACCGGCAGCATCACTCCGGTGATGAACTTCGCTTCGTCCGAAGCAAGAAACAACGCGGCATAAGCGACGTCCCACGCCGTTCCCATCTTCCCGCCAAGCGGAACCGCCGCGTCGCGTTGACGAATCAAATCTTCTTTTGGAATGCCTCGCGCCTTCGAGATACCCTCGATAGCCATCGGCGTGTTCATCAAGCCCGGCATAATCGCGTTCGCGCGAATATTGAACTTCGCGTTCTCGAGCGCGATCTGATGAGTGAGCGCGTTCACCCCGGCCTTCGAAGTCTTGTAAGCCACGATGCCCGTCGAACAGATTGCCGCAATCGATGAGATGTTAATGATCGAGCCGCTGCGCTGCTCTCTCATCACCGGCAGCACGCTTCTCGAAGACAGAAACATGCCTTTGAGGTTCACGCTCATGATTCTGTCCCAGGCCGTTTCTTTGAGGCTGAGGATCTCGTCGTCACCTCCGCCGATGCCGACGTTGTTATGCAGCACATCGACACGCCCGTAAGCTTCAATCGCCGCTCGCACGAATGCCTCGCAATCAGCCTGCTGAGTGATGTCCGCCTTGACTGAAATACACGATCCACCTTCCGCCTCGATCAAGGCTTGAGTCTCGAGAGCTGATTCCTTATCACAGTCAACCAACACCACACGTGCGCCTTCTCGAGCGAAAAGGATCGCGGTTGCGCGGCCGTTTCCAATCGTGTCACCCGGTGTTTGGCCCGCCCCGACTACGATGGCGACCTTATCCTTGAGTCTCATTTTGAAAAACCCTCAAAGCCCTCTTCCAACTGAACTCCCAGCGAGTTGAGCGCCATCGAAACCATCTTGTACTGCCCGGCGGTGAAGAGGAGATCCATGAGCTGTTGAGTGTTGTACCGCTCGGCGAGCGCTTTCCAGGTGGAATCGCCGATGAAAGTGTTGGCGTGCAACTCGTCAACGGCTCGAAGCAGCGTGGCTTCAAACGGGTCGAGTCCCGCCGCGTCCGGGCCTTCTTCGATTCGCCTGATGTCATCGTCGTTGAGACCGGCTTGCTTGCCGATGGCGACGTGATGACCCCACTCGTATTCGGCGCGGCACAACCAGCCCATGCGCAAGATGGCGATCTCTCGCTCGCGTGCGGGAAGGCTTGATTTACCGAGTATGTGACCAGCGAAGACCAGCCACTTCTTCAAGAGCTGGGGATGCCGCGCGAGAGTCGCGAAGATGTTGTAGACGTGCCCATCCCGGCGCAGGCCTTCCAAGAGTTCTTTAGTTTCACCGTCCCACTCGGACTCGGGAAGGGGTGAAACACGAGGTTGGGTAAGATGCATCGGAGTAACTCCTATTCAGCAGTGCGTTGTTCGAGTTTAGGCGGGATTCTTCCAATTCGCGTTTCCGAATGAAGACCGAGTAACGAACTCTCCGTCGTCAGCTAGTCGCCTACACGGTGTGACCAGTTTTCAGACTGAGTGATAAATCTGCGTCACGACCACCAGAATTGCTTCTTCGGCTAAGTCCTTTTCCGCTGCGTGTCTCAATTCGTCAGCGTAGCGGGCCACGGTCTCGAAATTGGTAGAGAGGGCCAGCGGCAAATCGGTGTAGATCAGATTGATGCGGTCGTGGATCTTTGCGCCCGCCTTAGAAAGGTAGTGGCCATGAATGCCATGCACAATTGTGCAACCGCCGAACGCATACGTGAACTCTTCCTCAAACGCCAACAGGAGATCCCGATAGGAAGCCGGAGGTAAATCAGGAAGGTAAACTTCTACTCTTGCCCGTTCGAGCAGTGGCAAGGAATTGCGCCTTTCGTTTAGGGAATTCTCTCATACGCTTCAAGGCTTCCTTCTCAGACACTGTGGCGCGCGGTGGTCGTTCGACTGTGAGTTCTTTGACAGCCTTTAGTTTCTTCATGACACCTCCGCAAGCATTTTTCCCGTGCGTGAGAAATATGTCAACGTAACTGCCACTTACCCCGTCAGCAGTACAGCAGCGGTTTGCGACGCGACGAGCTACAAGCTGCTGTTTACTATCTCATTTGGCACCATCGGGTCCGATTTGACCACCCGAACGTGGCACGTGTATACATGGGCTATCCTGAAGGAGGAACACGATGATGGTCTCGAAGGTTCAGCAGTGGGGGAACAGCCAGGGCGTGCGCTTACCCAAGAACGTCCTCGATCTTGCCCACATCGCCGTTGGCGACGAGGTCGAGATCCTCGTCGACGATCACCAGATCCTCGTCAAGAAGGTGTTGCGTGTCAAATACAACCTTGCCGAGCTCGTTTCGCGAATTCCTCGAAGCGTCAAAGTCAAAGAGGTCAACTTCGGACCGCCAGTCGGCAAAGAGGAGTGGTAGTGGCGCGCTATGTGCCCAAGAAGGGCGACTTCATCACCCTGTCGTTCGACCCTCAGACAGGCCATGAGCAGAAGGGACGGCGACCGGCGCTCGTCGTCAGCAACGACCTGTTCAACAAGCACACAGGGTTGGCTATTGTTTGTCCTGTAACCAACACCGACAGACGATATCCATTTCATCTTGCAATTCCCAATCAGTCGTCGTTGACGGGATTCGTTATGGTCGAGCAAGTGAAGTCGGTAGATTTTGCGATGCGTCGGGCGAAGTTTGTTCAGCAAGCGCCGGCTGCGTTTGTCGAGGATGTTTTGGATCTGATCGACGTTTGCATTCGATAGAAGAAACCGTGAGCGGTCAGGGCAAGCTCAACGGGCGATTCGCAGTGCGACCTTTGCGAGCACGGGACTGCCGGGCTTTGCATTCAAACGAAACCGTTTGTGGAAGCGGATCTCCTTGAGTCAGCATCCGCGAGCCGTCTCCGCCAGCCGACTTTTCTGCCTTCGTGTATGGGAGTCCCGCGCCACCTTCAAGCTCGAATTGTTCGGCTCGACCACCCCACTCCTTCTCCCACTGTGAAATCTTCTCGGCAGTTACCTTGACGGGTTCCGCACCGACGGCCAGCTCGGCGAGCGGTTGCGGCGAGACAATCAATGTCAGCACCTCGGCGGCGTGATCCGGCCGGCTGCGGGTCAGAGTGAAGTAGGGTGGGTTGTCTTCCTGAGCAGGGAACTCGACGACTCTTCCGGCGACCACCGAGTTGTTGCCGCCGCGTGTGCGAGCCGTCGGGAAGATCAAGTACGCGTCGCCCAGACTGCCATCGGCGTATTGTTCTCGATCGATGACGTAGAGATACCCGGTGCTCGGAGACTCGATGCTGACGCGCACGTGTTCGCCTTCTTTGATGCGCGCATCGGCTTCGATTCGCTCGGGAATCCATTCGGCGGACTTGGCTGCCTTGTGCTCCAGAATCCGGGCCTCTTGGTTGTCGCCGCCCTGCGCCAGGCGCAAGCGCCATAGCGTTACGCCGATGACTGCTTCCGTCGCGGACGCGGATTTCCTTAGTTCAGAGGGCGAAGCCGTGGACGTCGTCGAGCGGTAGGTGCGCGGTTGTTTAGGATCGGCCGGTGTTTTGGATGCAGGCCGGCTCTCTTCGAGTTTCTTCTTGACCACCAGCCCGCGAGTCTCGTTTTGTTGCTGCGCGAATGAATCGCCAAACACTGCGCCGGCCAGGATGACGCTTGTGACAATTCGCAGAGTAAGTTTGGAGTTCATCATTGTCGTTACTCTTGCGCTCGATTTTGTACGGCTGGTTTCCTTCGAATGCTCTCTCTGCGTAAACCTCTGCGTCTTGGCGTCTCTGCGGTTAGGTGATCTCGCGGGTTGTTATGCCGCGGGGACTGACTAACCGCAGAGACACCGAGACGCGGAGGATTTGCGCGGAGAATTGCTACGACACCACCTTTGTACTTCTTCTACGGCTTCGCGACAACCATCGGTTGCGACTCCGGCTCGCGGCGATAGAAGACACGCGGCCGCTGCAAGGTTCGCTTGTCCACCTCTTCGACTTTCTCTTCGCCCTCAACAAACACAACCTGATGCTTGAGCCCTCTCCCCTCGCGCATCTTTGTCTCTTGCATCCGAGGCACGCGCTCGGTCGCGTAGTCGAGCCACTCGCGCAACACCACTTGTCCGTCCTTCGGCAAGCTGTCTGCGGCGGCCGACTTGAGCCCTTCTTCAACCAGCGCGTAGGTCAAGTACCCGTGCCCGAGCTGCTCGGCTTCCATCGCCGCTTGATAGCTCTGCGCGGCAGTTAGGATATACATGCCCTTCTCATAAGCAAGCTGCGCCAGCCCCTTTGAGTTCATCGGGCCTCTGCGTTTTTCTTCCGCTTCAAGCGCCTGGCCGCTGTTGCAGGCGTCAATCACCATCAGCAAGTGACCCGCGTCTATTTCTTCACACGCACGTTCGAGCTCCAGATCCGAGACGCTGTGCGAAAGAATGTTATTCAAGCCGGCTTCGTCGAGTTCGGTGCGCGGTCCCGCGTAGCCGAGGTCGTGAGGGATCAAGTAAAAGCGTTGGTCCTGAGCAGTCCCGTGTCCCGCGTAGAAAACGACCACCGCGTCTTCCGGCTCTGCGGCTTTGATCTTTTCGAGCGCCGCCGGAGCGCCCGCTGGCGGCTTCGCATCAGAGGCGCCGGCCAGTCGTCGGAGCGCATACAGAATGTTCGCTTTCGTGGCTTCCTTATCGAAGAGCATCGTTGTTTCAATCTGCCCAAAGCCGCCCAGCTTCTTCTGCTGTCGCTCGACTTCTTCGGTGAACGCGCGCGCATCCGCGCCAGCGTACTTCAGGTTATAGCCCGTGTTTGCGTATTGATTGACACCGACGGCCAGGAGGTGAAGCGTTGCGGCGCGCTTCAAAGAGTCGGCCCCGCGAATCGCAATCGTCGCGTCCGAGCTTTTTACGTTGTCGCGGTTGAAAGCATACGCCGTAAGCTGATTCTGTCCCGCCACTATGCTGATCGTTGCTTCGAGCGTTGCGGTTGCTTGACCTTTGAGCACATCGCCGCGCCAGACCTTCACGAGCGAGCCGTTGCGGAACAAGCGCACATCCTGAGCGCCCGCAAGCGCTTCGGTGACGTTGACCTTTATCTTCAGCGTTCGGGTCGAAACCGCCGCGCTCTGCTGGCCGGCTGTCTCGATGCCGAGCTTAGGCTGGCGGCGGTCCTTCTGTGAGATGTCGGCCGCGGCTGCGATCTTCTTACCCGCCAGGATGTCGGGCAGGAGACCCGGATGAAAAAACTCGTTAAAGAAAATCTCGACAGGCGAAACATCATAGATCGCCGGCGAGAAGCGCCAGAGTATCTGATTCCATCCACCGGGGGAGCCATCAAACAAACCGTCGGGCGTGACTACAAGCCAGTCGTCGCCTTTGTTCAAGCTTACCAGCGTCGCAAGCAGGTTACCGGTCTGCGTGCTCCACAATCGTGCGCTGCCGTCGTCGCTGCCTGACACCACAAACCGGCCATCGCCGCTCAGGTCGAGCGCCGCGATTGGTCCGGTGTGCCCCTTGAGCGTGCGCAGCTCCCGTCCATTCGTCAGATCCCACAGCTTGATCGTGCTGTCCCAACTTCCCGAAGCCAGCACCCGGCCGTCGCGACTGAACGCGAGACCGTTTACGAAATTGTTATGCCCGGCAAGCGTGTTCAGCTCAGCTCCGGTCTGCGCGTCCCACACTTTGATCGAGAACGTCATGTCGTCGAACGAAAGCTTGTCGGGGGCATTGGGAGCGGCCAGATTTCCTTTGAAGCCCCACTGCGCCGACGCCAGCCGCCGTCCGTCGGCGCTCCAAACGAGACCGGAGACGACGTTCATCACAGACGTTGTCTTTAAGCTTCGCAGTTCCTGTCCGGTGCTCACGTCCCTCAATATGATCTGCGCGCTGAGTCCGGACGCAGAGGCGAGGATGCGCCCGTCGGGACTGAAGGCCAGGGTTGAACCGGACAATGGCGAACTGGCGCTCGTCATCTGATTCATGAAACCAGTTGGTTGGGAAATCGCTTGCAACTGGCGGCCTGTTGCCACATCGAGAATGCGGAGACTGCTCGAGGTTTTGTTCGGCGTCGTTACTCCCATCGCGTCCAGCACAGCGACGCCGGCGCTCATGTCGCCCTTTTGCATCGCCTCCTGAATCTTCTTCATCTGCTCCTGAGCTTTTTTCATCTGCTCCTGCATCTTCTTCGGGTCTTTTTGCATTTGCTCCATGATCTTGGTCATGTCGGGCATAACAATTCCGCCTGCCGGCAGAGATGGAATGTTCGTCGGAGCTTGTGCGGGGGATTGAGCGCGCTGGGTCCCGGGCTTCTGAATATCTCTCTCGACAAGGGCCACAAGGCTTCCGTCCGCGTTGAAGTTCGCATTGCCCAGTTGCTTCCCCTGTGTCAACGACACGTTTGGCAGCTCGCGGCCCGAGGCCACTTCCCAGACTTTTGCCACGGGCTGGCTGCTGCTTCCCGCAATCACGAATCTTCCATCGCGGCTCAACAGGCAGCCTCGTTCCTGCATCCCGTTTTGCCGGTGCTGCGCATAATCATCCGGCAGCGAGACCGCGCGTCGCACGCCACCGGTGATCAATTCCCAGGAGCTGACTGCCTGATGTCCTGCTACAGAGAGCGATTTCCCATCCGGTGAAAAGGCGAGGTCGCTGATGGGCGTGGCCGCTCCGCTGAGAGTGCTTAGCTCGCGGCCAGTCGCAGCATCCCAGACTTTGATCTGATTGTCCGATCCGGAGGACGCAAAGAGTTTGGTGTCGGCGCTGAAGGTCATTCCAATGATCGCGCCGCTGTGTCCAGCAAGCGTCTGCACCACGGTCGCGGAAGAAGCATCGACCAGATCGATCTTGCGGCCGTCGCTGACGATGGAAAGCAAACGCCGATCAGGGCTGAAAAGAAACTTGCTGGCAAACATAGCATAGGCCTGATCAGCCGGATTGCCGTTGGCGACTCTCGGAGTTGCAAAGCTCTTCAGTTCCCGCCCGGTTGCGACGTCCCAGATTTTCATCGAGCCTTCATTGCGCACCGCTACCCAGGCGCCATCGCCGCTGAACGCGAGGCTGGCCGGCTCGCCGGTTACGCCGGGTACGCCGAATTGCATCGGCGTTGATGAGACCTTGAAGCTCTGCGTCTTTTTGCCGCTCGCAACTTCCCAGAATTTTATTTGTATCGTTGTCTCTACGCTCCCCTTGCGCGACGCTTTCGTGGTTTCGGTAAGCGCCGCCAGCAAACTCCCGTTGGGGCTCAGCGCGATGGAATCCTGCTCCCCAAGACGGTCCTCCTTCTCAAAGGTAACCGCTTGCAACTCGCGGCCGGCGGTCGTATCCCACAGCCGCACTGCCGAACTGTCCAAATTCGATGCGGCAAGGATTCGCCCTTCTTCGCTGAGGAGGGCAGCGATGAAATCTTTGGCAGCCGGCAAGTTCGTGCCAGGCAGCTCGCGGCCCGTTTCGACCTCCCATCGCCTGACTTTTCCGTCAGCCATCGCGATCAGCGTGCGCCCGTCCGCGCTGAACCTGAACGGCCGCGCCATCGAGCTGACGCCCATCGAAGGAATGCCGATGTCGAGCTGGCGCAGCAGGCGACCTGAAGCAACCTCCCACAGCTTGATCGAGTTGCCGTCTCTGCCCATCGAAGCCAGCAATCGGCCATCAGGGCTGAAGCTGATTTGACTCTGAGGCGACGTGATGCCGGCTTGCAGGACGATCTCCGGTTTGCTCGCAGCGGATCTCGTCTGGTTCACAGACACGTCTCCGGGTTTCGCTCGCGCTCCGATGCCGCGCTCGTCCTTGGGATTCGGCTCTTGCGAAGGTGAGATAGTCAATCCGGCGACCGGATGAATAGTCAGGACAGCTAGCAGCAGCAAGATAAAGGACCGGGTTCGAGCGAGATGAATCATTTCAGACCTTTTCCCTTTGCCGCCTACCCCCTCAGGCGGCTACCAATGATCGTTGTTGGAAAACCATCTTAGCGGATGCCGACTTGATAAGAACAGCTGCGTTGGCTTTGGATTGGACCGCTTAAAGCTGATGAGCCGCGCCGCGCTTATTCCGCGAATTAACTGCACCGAAGTTTTGAGCGCGCTGCGCTATCGGTGCGACTCCAGGCTCAAGGTGAAAGAAGAAGGCCGCCGGCTCGTTGGGCCGGCGGCCTTGATGATGAGTCGTCCCAGATGCTGGGGCTGTGCTTCAGGCTAGCGCTTACGCGTTCGACTAGTTCCGGTGAAATCGACCAAGCCCGTCGTAGAAGCCGTAAGCGTGGAAGCGTCCAAATCGGTCATAGTATCCGACCGTTCGAATGGAGTTGTTCGTCCGGTATCTTAATTGGCGGTCACGATCGAGACGCCGGATTCTCGACAACCCTTCCCGTTCGCGGCGCTGGTCCCAACGTCTATCACCCCATCGATCGCGGTTGCCATACTGAGCTTGCGTCACGGAGCTGTCCGCAAAACCGACGGAAAGGACGAAAGCAGCCGCGAGTGCCGCCGAAACCACAACCTTCTTAAGTCTCTCGTAAGTCATAATTCCCCCTTCTTCCCGAGACTCGGTGCGTACTCGGGCACCCGAATCAGGAACGTTATGCCCTTGGATTGTGCATATGCCGTGCCAGGAGGGTAAAGCTTAGACCCGCCTGATTTAGCCTTTTTGAGCCAGGCGCGGAACCACTAGTGTACGGCGGGAGTCCATTTCTTTGCGTCGAATGAGTTACGCCGCAAGAGTTCAAATCAAGGCGGGGTGTTGTTGCGAGTGAAGCCCTTCGTTTCCGCGCCGCATGATGGCTTACAATTGCGACGAGAGGATCAGGCGCCGATTGCTTGCTCGACAGCCCGTTCGCGAACGCTCGCCTTTTTCCTGCTCGCGCTCGGTCGTGTGATAAGAAACATCGCGATAAGATACAATCCCGCACCGATCATCAACGCCTGATTGAAGCCTGAGAGTATCGCGATCACCAGAGCCGCGACCGAGCCCATCACCGAAGTCGCCCCGTTCACGCCCCACGCCCACGGAATGATTTCCGGCGCGTTGCGGGCCAGCATCCGAATTCCGATCGGCATCGGCATCCCCATCACCATCGCAAGCGGCGCCATCAGCACTACGGCTATCACGATTCGCAGCTCGCGCGCGAGATGAACCAGCCCGTAGAAGATCGGCGGCAACGCTACGATGTAGACAAACACCAGCGCAACCAGAACCAACAGCAGCTTCATCAACGTCGGCGTTAGGCGGTCGTCGGCGATTCGACCGCTCAGGTAACTTCCAAGCGCGCTGAACGCCAACACCGAAAACAACACGACTGCGAGTGAATAGACCGGATGACCCAGGAAGAGAATGAACTTCTGAATCATCGCCACTTCGACGATTATAAATCCCGCGCCGAGACACGCGAAATAGAGAAGATACGACAGCTTCGCGCTCAGCCCTGTCGCAAGCGCGCGGCCTCGCACCAGCACAAGCGGGCCTATGATGAACAACAGCACCAGCACGCTTGTGATCGCAAGCAACGCGAACAATATTGAAGTGCCAAGGTTTGTCTTCTGCCACTCGCCAGTGGTTCCTTCGATCACTTTCGAAAGATTTGCGAACCTGACGGAGTTGAAGAAGAACGGATTGTTGTCGCGCGTGGGCTCGACGTTTGTCTCGAACGAATCCCAGATTTGCGCCGGGTCCTTTGCTTCGATCATCTTCGAGAAAACGTTGTTGGGCCGGGTAAGAGGCGTGTAGAGCAGCTCGAAGTTGTTGGCGTGCGCGATCAGCTCGATCAGCCTCACTTCGTGCGGGGTGAACTCACTTTTCTTGAAAATAAACGTGGCCGGCGTGCGGTCAGTGCCGGCATTGGCGTCGCGCACAAGCATGACGTGCTCGGCCGGGTTCGAGATGCCAAGCTCGCTCATCATCACGCGAGTTAGCGTGAGCAATCTCAGCAATTGGTCGGGTGGCTCGAAGTACCACCGCGTCATCGTCAGCAGTCCGTTGTCGGTCAGGTGCGTGACGTAATCCTTGAAAGCCTCGACGGTGTAGAGGTTGTTTTCGCTGAGCGAGAATGCTCCGGCCGCGGTCGCCGCCCAGGTGTCCACCATTGTGGCTTGAATGATGTCGTAGCGGTCCTGCGAGTTCCGAATAAAGCTCCGGCCTTCATCCACTACCAGCCGAACGTCGGGTTGCTGATAGATCGAACCTGAATAGCTCTTGAACGGCTCGGACGACATTACATCCAGCGCGATGATCGGATTGATCTCGACTGCGGTGATTTCCTTTTGTCCGAAGACTCGCGCGGCCATCACGTCGTTGCCGCCTCCCGGCCCGATAATCAACACGTTCGCATCGCGCTTCAAGTTGTGAGCAAGCGCGCTGAGCCAGCCTCGCGCGTTCTGATGAATCGCGACGTTGCTTGCATCCTTGCTTATGCCTGTCGCTGCGTCCGCATCGATCTTGATCTCAACCCCGGTGTCGAAGACGCCTTCCACAGTTATCCGCGAGAACGAATTCCACTTCGAAAAGAGCACTTGTGTTTCCTCAAGGCCCTTTGACTTGCGAATGTCGATTCGATGAGTCGCGCTGTTGTAAGCGACGAGCCCCGTGAGCCCCGCCGCAAGCACGATAGAGCAAAGCATTGCCGCGCGACTGCCTTCGCTTGCCACGCCGAACAAGATGCCTGCGGTTGCGGCCAGCGCCGAAACCAGCAGTACGATGTTGATCGCGCCAATTCCGTTGAGCACCGGGATCAGCAACAAGCATCCGAGCGCCGCGCCCGCAAGATCGAACAGGTAGAGCTTGCTTATTTCAGTTGCCAGCCGCGTGATCGCTAGCGTCACCGCGCAACCCGCAAAAAAGAACGGCAACGAGGTGGCGCCGTAGATCTTCGCCAGCCGGTAGTAGTTCTCCGGCCCGGTTTCAAACGTCAGCGGGTTGCCGAGAATCACGTACAGGGCGAACAGGTTGCTGAGCGCAAACAGCATCGCGGCTACACTCAGCCACTGCCCGGTTCGTTCAGGCTTCAAACCACGTTGAACGATGTAGACAAACACGCCGCTCGCCCCTGAACCGAACAGCGCAAGCGAGATCGCCATGAAAGCGAAGTGGTAGTACATCGTGGCCGAGAAGAGCCGGGTGAGAGACAGTTCCAGCATCAACACTGAAAGCGTCAGCAGAGCGATGCCGAAGAAGATTCGTCTACGATTCATTAATGTCTCCAATGAGTACTTTGATAGACCACGGATGACGCGGGTTAAACGGATCATCGCGGATCAGATCAGTGTAGATCCGTCAAACCCGCGTCATCAGCGGTCTATTCTGGTTCGACCAACGCAAGAAGGGCCTCACTCACTTCCTCTGCTCGAGCGTCCCAGGTCGCTTCTTTCACTGCTTGTTGTCGGGCCTCACGCTTGTCCGCGGAATCGTTCTTAAGCGCGTCTTCAACCTTCGCGATGAAGTCATCGTAGCCGCGAGAAACGCGCAGTATACCATCGAGCCGCTCGTATTCGTAAAGCGGCGTGATTACGACCGGTTTACCTGTCGCAAGATACTCACGCACCTTGATCGCGCTGCCGTAGCTGACAAATTCGTTGTCGGTTACCCATGGCAACACGCACACATCAAACGACGCCCCGTAGCGCGGCATATCCGCGTAAGGCTTTGAACCGAGGTGATGAAAGTTCGGCAGTTCCTCCACACCCAACCGAGCGGCTTTCAAGCCCAACATCACCCACTGCCACTCGGGGCGTTTGCTGCTCACGTAGCGAATCAGCTCCTGGTCGATCAACCACGACTCGATCGCGCCGAAGTAGCCGAGCCG
Source organism: Candidatus Onstottus arcticum (assembly GCA_038040485.1). Lineage (GTDB taxonomy): Bacteria > Acidobacteriota > Blastocatellia > UBA7656 > UBA7656 > Onstottus_B > Onstottus_B arcticum. The sequence goes on along the minus strand of JBBPIE010000002.1, from coordinate 195,966 downwards.
CGGCCTCGCGATGCTCGCAATGTCCGCAGGTTCGTCCCACTCCCGCGCCGTTGCCGAAGCGAAGTGTTCGAAGTCGACCGCTTGTTCAAGCAGCTTTGCTTTGTAAGCGATCTCCGGATGTTCGGTGATGTCTTCTTCAAAGAGTTTCCTGCCTGAGTAGTAAACCAGGTCGGCTCGCGCAAGAAGGTCCTGATGCATTGTGCGGATCACTTCGCTGCTCGACGAATGATCCATCGTATTGGCTTCGTACTTGTCGGAGACTTGATAGATCAGCGCGCGCTCGCCGAGACGCCCGGCAACTTCGCGCGCGGTAGGGATCGCAATCCACAAGATCGGATCGCGAAGCTCGAATGCGACCATCAGCAGCTTGAGCTGGGCTACGAGCAGCCATCGGTTCAGCGCGCGTCCAACGCGGCTCGAGTAGAAGGGCAGCACCGGCGGGCTGACGACTATGATTCCTTCTTCGGTTCGACGAACCATTTTCGCGTAGCTTCGAAGCTTGCGTTTGATCTTGCCGGCGAGATCGGGACTCGAAAGGGAAGGCAGACCCATCGAGATCGAGTTGACGAAGATGACTCGATTGCCGGCGTGTGCGAGCCTTCGCATTATGTGGTTCTTCGAATGCGGGTGGTGATACCACCAGTCTTCGCCAGCGAAGCAGATGATTGATTGGTTTCGAATCATAAAGAACGAATGACGTGACCCGCTAAGCGTGGATCAAACCCGAAAGAAAGTTGTTGGCGATGTGCGCTCCGATTGACGGCCAGAGTGAGTTTGTTTTCTTCATCAGCCAGCCGAACAGACAACCAAGTAGAAAGACGTTGACCGAGTCTTTTATGACTTGAGCGGAGAAGCCAAGCTTCGAAACCCAATACGGCCAGTGCGCAAGCATAAACAACAACGCCGAGATCACATTTGATTTCCAAAAGCCGAGACTCGCATTCAGCCTGTTAAGAAAGAAACCTCTAAACAAAATCTCTTCCCAGATGGGCGAGAGGATAACGCCCGCCAGAATGCTGAGCCACTCGGATGATCTTGCCGTCACCAGTTCAACGATGCTTTTGTGCTGGATGATTGATTCGCCGAGCACTACAAGACTAAGCCACAACAGCGTGACGATCGCGATGACGAGCAAGCCGCGCTTGTTTGCTCGTGTGGTGAGCTTCAAATACGTGAAAGGCTTCAGGCGCAGGACTCCAAGGATGATGAACACAGGCGCGACCCAAACGATGAACTTGATCGAGTTTGAGTAAACGCTCTTCCAGACCGCGGATTCGATGCCTTCGTCGATGCTAATGAAGACTGTCGCTCGAAGCGACCAGACGACGAAGAACGTGAGGACGTATACCGCGAACGCTCGGTTCGAAGGCCGAGGCTGGATGCCATTCGTGTCGCCGGTTTGGATAACATCCGCGCCGCCGGGTTGGATAACATCCGCGCCGCCGGGTTGGATAAGATGTGCGCCGCCGGTTTGCGAGGTGGATTGATCAGTCATTCTTCCCGTGTCCGCGTTTGAGTTCGCTCCTGAGCCACCCCAGCGGGGTGATATGTTTATAGAGTACCGAGGAAGGCGCCGCTCACCCCAGCGGGGTGATATGTGCAGCGACGCTGCTCTGAGCAAGGCCGGTTTTTCGAGACCGACGATTTATCAACCCGCTCCCCTTACATTTCACTCCTGACGGAGTGAGGGCCCAACTTTCGATCCTTCGTCTATAAACACTGCACTCCTGACGGAGTGCGGACCACGCCTGCCTGATGTCTCTATAAACATTTCACTCCTGACGGAGTGAGGGGCCCATCGCCTGATGTTCGATAACATTTCACCCTGCTGGTTTGACTGCGCCTGCTGAGGGCGATTCTTCCTTTGACCCGTGATTGAGCATCGTGTCAAACACTCGCGCGGCGTTGTGCCTCCAGGTGTATCGCTCGATCACGGTCCGCCTGGCTGCGTATCCAAGCTTCGCCCGCAACTCTTTATCCGCTGCCAGCTTCTCGATCGCTCGCGCGAGTGCTTCCGCGTTGCCCGGCTCCACGAGCACGCCGTTCGAGCCGTCCTCAATCACGTCCGCGATCTGGCCTAACCGGCTACCGATCACCGGACGAGCCATCGCCATATACTCAAACAACTTGGTCGGCGAGCCAAAGAACTCGCTGCCATCGCCGGACCGGACGTTTGGCGCCGCGAACACGTCGCAGGCATCAAGATACGACGGGACTTGCGAGTGAGGGATTCTACCTGCAAAGGTCACGACTGCATTCTTGCTCGCGGAATCGATAATGCGTTCCACTGTGCTGCGTTGTTCGCCGTCGCCGACAAACAAGAAGTGGCAGCGGGCGGATTCGCTAACTAGCGCAACAGTTTCGGCCAGCACCGGGGCGCCGTGCCACGGACCGAATGTGCCGACGAATCCAACGACAATCTTGTCCGACACGCCGAGCGCGGCTCGGACCTCGCGGCCGCCGCAACCCGGCGCGAACCGATCGACATCGACACCATTTGGATTCACCACGATTCGGTCTGCTTCAATCCCTGCTGCCAGCAGGTTTCTACGCTCGACTTCGGAGACGACGAAGATCTGATCGGCCGCGTTCAGATTGAGCCGCTCGAAGCGCCTTAGTAACCACAGCAATCCGACCGGGTCCCAGTTCTCGCTCAGCCAGACTTCTGAGCCGTTGAACTCGAGCGCCAAAGGAAGGCCTGTCGCCAGCGACAACGCAACGCCTGTCCAATTGAAGCGGTTGTAGCGCTGATAGATGAAATCCCGGACCCTGGGAGCGCAGGCGTCCCCGCCTGCCTCTTTCGCATCCCTAGGTCCCGGAGCAGGCGGGGACGCCTGCGCTCCCAGGCTTATCTCGCGGTTTGAGGCGAGCGTCCTTGCGCCTCGCAGCGCCCGCGCCGTGAAGGCCAGGTTGTTCCAAAGCTCGAACAGCGCTCGCGTCGGCGCCAGCAAGCTCGAGGTGTTGATCACCGTGACCCTCAGGCGGCTGTCGGTTGCCGGGGAGTCATCGCTCGCTAGCATCTCCAAATCATGGCCGAGGTCAAGCGCCCCGGTCGTGAAGCCGGTTACGTGCGTCGCCATTCCTCCCGCGGCCGCGGCAGGCGAATGACCGGCCGGCGCCGCTTTCACGTATAGCGCAGCCGCACGCTGGTCCGCGGTGCGCCAGGATCGAGAAGCCCTTGCCGTAGCTCTGAACGCGAGCGCGAGGATCAACGCTTCGGTGAGAAGCCACGACAGCGGAACCAGGATGAGATAGCCTGCCAGCGATTCAAGCGCGAACCTCGGCGCTTCGATGAGAAGCGCGCGCACTCGCGAGCGGCGGATCGCGCGGCCGTTGCCGTCTCCGAACAGAACCCCCCGGGCTCCCGCCAGCACTCCAAACAGCGTCATCGCCGCCCGCGCGCTTTGAGTCGCAAGGTTGGGCGTGAACACAGCGAACACATCGGGCTTCCAGCGTCGAGCGAGCGCCAGCGCTTCGCGCTTCGATCCCCATTTAAGTTCAGCCTTGGTGATCGATTGAATTTGCAGGCCGGGCATCTCTCGCGCGGCCCACTCTTTCGAGGCGCCCTTATCTCCCGACAAGTCCAGCAACAAGGCGAGCGGCAGTTGCTCCGTTTGCTGAGTCATACGCGCCGCCTTGCGCAGAACGGATCGCGCGCCTTCGGGCTTTTCAAGATTGTTATTCAACGCTCGTTTCACCGAAGGCGCCTCTCGAAGTCTTCAACTCCTGGATGACAAGACGGAATTTGCCGATGGGCGACAGCGGGATTTCATCGGGGAAACTCAAAGCGATCTCCATCGTATCTCCCACCTTCTCGTTCATCGCCTGAAGGATGCGGCGGCTGTCCCGCTCCGAATACTCGGGTCGCCGCTTTATCCTCAACTCTACTTTGCCCTTCTCGCGCTGATAAAACTGGACTTGTTGCACGCGGTCGAACACGTCGGTATGGACGTTTAAGGCAGTGACCGAGATCAGGTTGTCCAGCCTGCCGACGAGCATCTCCTGGTGCCAGCGCCCGCGAGTTTCCTTGAGCAGCTTATAGGCGCGGCCGCATGGGCACGAAGCAGGGCCGATGACCGCCCAGTCATCAGTGCGATATCGAATCAGCGGCATCGCGAAGTTATCGAGCGACGTGCCGACGAGTTCGCCTGCGTCGCCTTCCAGTTGCGCCGGCGCACCGTCTTGTTTGATTACCTCGGCGACTCCGTACTCCGGGAAGATGTGATAGTTGTTGCTCGTTTCGCATTCACCGGCGAGGATCACGCATTCGGTTTGGCCGTACCACGAGAACAACCGCGCACCGAAGAATGATTCGATCGACTCGCGCTGGCCGGGGTACAAGTTTTCCGACGAAGCCAGTATGACTCGGAACCGCGGAGCCGCTATCGACAACCCTTCGAGGTGACGCGCGAAATCGACAACGGCGGAAGGATATGAATGCAGAAAGCGAAGTTGCTTGTCTCGCATCACGCGTGCGTACCGGGCGACGTTGTCGGGCGTCATGTGAAAGTTCGAAAACACGAAAGCGCGCTCCGAGGGATCGTAGCTCCAGTGACGGCGCGTCCTCACCAGACTGCCTCGAAGTATCGCGCGGAGATCTCTGTGGTGAAACCCCACTCGTGCCCACTGCGCGAGCATGAAAGCTTTCTCTCGCCCAGCCGCACGTCGGGTGTTGTAAAACCCCAACGGCTTCCCCATCGTTCCGCTCGTCGTAAAGTAATACCGGTCGCTCGGGGCGACGTTCTCGGCGATCAGGTCCTGGAAGTTTGCCCGGACAGTTTCCTTGTCGAGCATTGGAAGCTGCCTGAGATTCGTCAGATCTTGCAGCCTTTCCGGGTCGAAGCCCGCCGATCGAAACAAACGCCGATAGTAGGGAACGTGCACTGCTGAGTGTCGCAGAATGGCGCGGAGCTTCCCGAGTTGAAATTCGAGAAGGCGGCCTTCATCCCAATGCTGAGACTCATCGAGCAGCTTCAGTGTTGGCGAGAAATATGGACTGTAACAAATCGATGGCGGAAGCCTGTAGTAGACTGGCTTCAGGATGGATTTCGCGGCTTGCTTAAGGTTCATCTGATAGCGCGTTACTCACGAGGCCTGATCCAGGTAATGGGTCAGTTTGAGGAGGTAGCATAGACTTTAGTCTGTGTCCGATGGTTATCGCGTCTATCCGGTTAGAGACACAGACTAAAGTCTATGCTACTTCCATCAAACTGACCCACTACCCTGATCCAATGTGCGACTGAACTTCCGATAGTAGTAGAGGCTCACCAGGTAGTCCAACACCATGGCGGCGGCGCATGCCCAGGCCGCCCCTGCTATGCCAAAGCGAGGCACAGCTACGATCAGCCCCGCGAAAGTTGCCAGAGTGACGATAACTGCTATGTTGCGAATCTCAACTCCTCGCCCGTGCGACGCCAGAAACATGTTGTATGGCTGATACAGGCCGGCAAAAAGACCCCAGACCGCGAACGGCACAAGCAACGGCGCGGCGGCGGCGTATTGCGGGAACAAGTATCTGAGCGCAACCGGCCCGGCAACTGCGAGCGCCGCCGACGCAGCGATCAGCGTGGCCGCGTTCCAGCGCGCCAACCGCGCGGGTACGCGCTTGAGATGAGCGAATGCGCGAAATCTGGTGACCGCCAGGGACCGCGCCATCGTGAGGATTGGGCTGGCCAGCTTTTGTGCCGTCGCGTACAGACCCAGCGGCGCCGGATCCACCAGAAAATACGCAATCACCAGATTGTCAAACTCCGTTGAGACCGTTCCGGTTATCCGCGCAAGGTAGACATTCAACCCGTAGCTTCGGGCTTCTTTCAGAGTCAGCTTTGTGTATCGCGAGCGCTCCTCAAAACTTGGCCGCATCCGAAGTATGATGACCAGCGCCGACACACCGATCCCCGTCAAATAGGCTATCAGAGCCGATTCCGCGGTGAGCCTGTGAGCCAGAGCAAGCCCCGCCAGCAGCGACAGGTTCAAGCCGGACCTCAAGAGTTGAAACGCCGAAAGCTTCCGGATGTGATTCAGCCCCTGACACGCTTGCTCCACAAGTGATTGAAACGGCTTGAGAACCAGGAAGACTGCCGAGCCGATCAGCGCGCTCCGCGCGTTCTGGTGAAAGATGAGATCAATAGGGTAGGCCGTCGCTGCCACAAAAACAGAAAATGCCGCGCCCATCACCATGGCGAGAACGAACAACGCGCCAAGCGCACGCCGCTCGGCGTGCTGATCGCGGGCAAGAGCGAGCACACGCGCTCCCGCCGGAAAGATGCCGACTTCGAACAGCAAGCCCGCAATCTCGACGATGGTTACGCAGAACACGAATCGGCCCAGCTCAGCGGGCTCCATCCACCGCCATTGAACGGCCGCCGCAAGGAAGCTAGTGCCCATTGCGAACGTCTGAGCCGAGAAAAGCATGCCGGCTTGCCGCATCGTTTCGCCGAGGCGAAACGGCGAGGAGGCGGACGGATGCGCCGGCGCGGCCGCTTCATCAGGCTGATCAGGCCCGGCCGCCGCTCGTTCGACGATCAAACTTTTTTCTGGTGCGTCTGCGAGCATTTGGAATGAGTGAACGATTGCCGGCTCACCGGGTAAGAGGAATCGTGCAAATGGACGCGAGCGGCTCTCCGGCTGCCGGTTCCCGCGCCGCGCCATCGATCCAGCGCTCGTACCACAAGCTCAAATTGAACAGGCTCCAAAGAAAGAACCCATAGTTCGTGCGGCCGCTCCGATGCTCATCGAGCAGTTGCTTGATAAAGCTGTAATCGAACAACTCACGCCGCCGCAGCGGGGAGTTCAGGAGCGTCTCTTCCACAAATCCTCCCAGCCGGTCGAGCATCCATTCGTTCACCGGAACGCCAAATCCCTTCTTTTTTCGGCCGATCACACTGTCAGAAACCACGCCCTTGAGCGCCCGCTTCAGAATGTGCTTGGTCACGCCGTCTTTGTATTTCATTCCTCGCGGAATGGTCATCGCGAACTCGACTAGCTTGTGGTCGAGAAAGGGAACTCGGGCCTCGACCGACGCCGCCATCGTCATCTTGTCGACCCGCATCAGGAGCAATTCACTCAGCCGCAGCTTTAGTTCCTGATAGGTCATCCGCTCCAGCAGGTCCGCATCCGGCCTTGCTGCGAGCAGCCTGTCCAGGTCGGCCCGCACAACGGAGTAAGATGAAGGTTCGTGGCCGGACCCGTTCGACAGTCTGCGCGTCGCCTCCTGCGTGAACAATTGTCGCTTGTGAGTCTCATCGAAGAACAACGCGCCGCTCCAAAAGGCCGGTTCGCCTTCGCCGAGTCTTCGCAGCAAGTCCGGAGCGAGCTTGCGCCAGTTGGAAGGCAACTGGTCGTCGCCGACTCGAAGAAGCGACTGACCTGTCGCGGCCAGCGATTGCCTGACTCGCCGGGGAAGCTTTTCGAGGAACCTCCAACCGTAGTCGTGAAGCTTCAGATACTGCGTGTACTGATCGTAGCCGCAGAACAGTTCGTCCGAACCTTCGCCAACTTGAATCACTCTGGTGCCAGTCGAGCGCGCGAGCTTTGACACGTAATAGATCGGCACGCAGACCGGATCGGCGATCGGCTCGTCCTGATGAAAGATCAGCCCGGGAAGAAAATCGATAAGCTCCTGCTCGCCGATGAGAATTTCGTGATGATCGGTCCCGTACTCGCGAGCGACATCGCGCGCTTCGGCAAGTTCGTCGTAGGCTGGATTGTCTTTGAAGCCAACAGTGAAGGTCCGGACCGGGCTATCCATCAAACGGGCCATCAGAGCCACGTTCGCTGTCGAGTCGATTCCGCCCGACAGGAACACGCCGAACGGCACGTCGCTCATCATTCGCTTCCGGATCGAGTCGGTCAGCAATCGCAAGGTCTCATCCGCAACTTCCCGCTCGGTCATCTCGCGAGCGTCGTTGTCCGGGCTTGCGGAGACTGCGTCCCAGTAGCGAGTGATCTTTACTTCACCCGACCGGTCGCAGGTTAGCATGCAGCCGGCGGGGAGTTTGTTGATCCCGGCGAACAACGTCTGCGGCGCGGGCGTGGTCAGGAAAGAAAGGTAGTGATAGAGCGCTTCCTCGTCGATGTCGCGATTGACCGACGGGTGCTCGAGTATCGCTTTGATTTCGGACGCAAAGATCAGACGGCCCTCGGCGATCGTGTAGTAAAGCGGCTTCACACCGATTCGATCGCGCACAAGCACAAGCCGCCGCGCCGCCTGATCCCACAACCCAATCGCAAAGTCGCCTTCGAGCTCGTGAACAAAGTCCAACCCACGTTCTTCATAGAGGTGAACAATTGTCTCCGTGTCGGTGCGCGAGCGATAGCGATGACCTTTTGCCTCGAGCCCGGGCCGCAACGATTCGTGGTTGTAGATTTCGCCGTTGAAGGTTATCCAGACGCGCCCGTCCTCGTTGCACATCGGGATGTGGCCGGCGGGCGACAAGTCGACGATTGCGAGCCTGCGATTGCCCAGTCCAACGCGCCGATCTTCGCTTAGGTAAACGCCGGCGTCGTCAGGCCCGCGGTGAGACATCGTGTCGCGCATTCGGACGATCGAGTCCGAATTGACAGCCGGTTCGCTCGCTCCGTACTCGTAGATTCCACAGATCCCGCACATAAACAGAGGTTAGAAAAGCACAGTGATCACAGGACGAAAGGCTAGTACTCAGTAGTGATGAGCCTGTACGGGTGTCCCTCCGTGGGCGCGCCTCGGTCGCGGCCATGTGCTCCGTGAGGAGGGGCGCCCACGGAGGGACGCCCGTACAGGTTCATCACCTTAATGCCTCGACACCAACAGGTGAAAAGTCACTCTCAACGGAACGTCTGCTGAAAGAGCGAATATGATAGCAGACGCGCTTAATCGAGTCCCGTACGCGGGAGAGACCCATCTATCTTCGATCTTTGCTTCGAGGTCGTGTTCCGCCGAAGGTACGATCGTAAGAGATGCGCTTTCGCCGCGAGCCGTCACTCGATTGCCCGAGTCTCCGCTGACTTCAAGACCCGCGTCGAAATTGAAAAAGAACTCGAATCGGTGCCGCCCTCTGCCGGTGAAGGTGTCCTCAATGATCCAGTAGCCCTCACGTTTCTCGAATGTGATGATCCGTCGATGCGTGACCGGCTCAGTAAGCCTCAAATATGCGTGATGCTCGGCATCCAACACGTCGCGCCCGGCTGTGCTTTCGCACCGGTTCACTTGCGGGCGCACATTCGGTCCGAGCCGAAATAGCTCCCGCTCGTTGATTTGACTGATCTCCTCGCCGTCGATGCGAACGGTGTTGTGATAGGCGGTCGAGCGAAAGAGATTTCGCTGGCTCTCGCTTGCACTGTAGACGTAAGTTCCCGGGTCGCGCAGGAACGTGCGGCCATAAGCGAACACCTCGAGCGACAAAGCATCCGAGTGCGCGTGCGAGCCCCGGCCTCGAAGCCCGTGGTCGCCGCAATCGATTATCGAGTACAACTCACCAGAACGCTGGACGTAGATTTGTGCTTCAGGGAAAGCGCGAGAGTCCGCGCCTTGTGCATCAAGCGGCAAACGCTCGAAGGTCTCAAGACCCGCGCGTCCAAACCACCAGATCGCTTCTTCATCGATCCGGTTTGATTGTTTTAAAGTCCCGTCTTCAAGCAAGACCGCCGCGAGTGACATCAAGTACGAGTGATCGAGAGCCGGCCGCGCTTTCAACCGCAGCAACCGGCCGTCGTCCGAGTCGCCGATCGCGGGAGCCGTGCCGTCGGGCTTCAAATAATGCCGAACGAAGTCGAACATGCGCGCCAGGCTTGCGCGAAACTCGGTGCCCGCGTCGATGCTCGTCGTCCGACTCAAGCTGAAGAAAAGCGCGAAGATCTCCGTCACGAAACGGTGATAACCAATTGCTCCTTCATAGTCGACGCCGTCGGCAAGCACCTGCCGATTCATTTCCTCGACGAGTCTGTTAACGCTGAAGTCGCACCAACCCCGCGACTCGCGAAGCTCGGGGACGGTTGTGCCTATCGCGAACAAACCTATCAGGTCGGAGAGGTAATGATTGCTCGGCGAGCGGTAAGAGAACTCGAGGTTTGCGCGAATGAAGCGTCCGTGAGCAATCAGCAATTTGAGAATCAGCGCGACAACGCCATCGGTTACGCGAGGCGAGAAGCGAAACAGTTCGAACGCCGCGATGATGTTCACCGCGCGTATCGCGGCTTCCATCGCGACCGTCCAATTCGGCCCAAATCCCGGCGGGTTGGCTTCGTGCCACGAGGCGAGCTGACTGACGAACTCCTCGGCGTATCGCTCGTCGGCGGTCAATGCGTAAGCGCGTCCGAGAGTCGTTAGGTGATGAAGACGATTGAGCTCCCAGACCACCCGCACATCCGCGCCGCCCCCGGGTTTGAGATTGACGCGAGTGAAGTGGTCCAGCGGCCACTTCGCGCCCGACAGAGGGTCCCGATGCCAATCGATCTTCCTGCCGAGATTATGCGAGCGGTCGAAGACCGGGATTTGGTGCGCGAGTATTTCGTCGGCCTCGAGGCGAGTCTGCTCGACAGCTTCGGAAAACAGTCGTTTGAAAGTTTCGGCGGTGGTTTCAAGATCCGCGAGTCCGGGGGTGAGGCGCGACTCGCGCCGTTGGCGAATTCGAGCAGCGGCCTCGGCGAGCGTGCTGGCGCCAAGCGACCGTCGCAGCTCCGAGTCCGAGATGAAGGCGTTTACCGGGCTTGAGAGTTTTCCTCCAACGGCTCGCGCGAGTTTCTTTCGAGCGCGCAGCAGCAACTCGGCACCGATCTCGTGGGCCGTCATACCTTCGAGCTTCTCACGCAGCTTTGACAGGTGTCATTCCTTGTTTCCGGCGCGAGTCGTGCGCCGGAAAGACTATCTTCGCCACAAAGACACCAAGGAACGAAGGATCACAAAGGCAGGTTAACTTTGTGTGGCTTGTGTCTTCGTGCCTTTGTGGTGGGTTCCCTCAGTTTATCGCTAGTAGAAAACCGAGTAGACACGAAGCGCTTCAACGAGCGATCTGATTTGAGACTTCAACTGATCCGCCGAAACCTTCTTCATTCCTTGAGGCACGTCGAATTGCCTGCTGTCCGGGTTGAGCTGCAAGTCTCGCGCATCGACGACCAATCGGTTGCCGCTCGGTTCCTTCTCGCGCGCGGGGCTCAATTCGGAGCGAATCGCGAGGCCGGTTTCCTGATCGACGAGGAGAAACTCGCTCTTCTCGGCGTCCGCAGTGACAGGCCGGAAGCTGTACTTGACTGCAGTGCGGCCGTTGACCGGCTCGACGCCAAGCTTCTCCGCGGGCCGCGACTTGAGCCTGTCCCACGCGAGATTCGGCGTCATCAACTCGCCAGGGTGAAACCCGGCCTCGCCCGGCATTATCTCGGCGTACTGGCCGAGCGCTGGGAAGACGAGGTACTTCAGGCCCGACTTCTCGAGGTAGATGACCGGCGATTGCGTCGATTGAAGCGACCAGCGCCGATCCGCGCCGAGCTTCGCGAAGCTGAAAGACAAGGACTGCTGGCTTGCGTTCTTGCTTTCGAGAGTCGCGGTGACGTTCACAAAGTAGCGCTCGGGCTCGAGCACGGGCGGCGCGTTAGTGGCGCTTGTGCTTCGGGCTCCCGCGTTGGTATTGCCTGTACTGACGCCCGCGACAGTTGAGTTTGAGTTGCTGACCGTGGCCGTTAAGCAGCCGAGCGACAAAATAGTTGCAGCAGCAACAGCACATCCCACCAAGCATCGAGTCAACTTAAATGTCATTCGGTAACCTCTATGGGGCAGGGTTATCCTACTTGGCTGCTTTGAACGACGCAAGCGAGGCTATTCCGCGGGTTGCGGCAGTGATTCGAGTTCGCAGCGCCGTTTTTCAACCCAAGAAAAGTATTGATCGGAGGCGAGAAATCTATATCCTAGAGGCGTCGCCAAAAAATCAGAACCTTGCTGAGACGACCTCGCTGACAGCCCCTACTCTGTTGGCAACTCTCTTCTCCCGAACAACCGGCCATTGATTAATCTCCGGAGGAACGACCCAATGAAGCAGCAATATCGTCTCAAGCTAAAGCTATTCTTCGCGGTTCTATTAGCGCTCGCGATCGGCATTCCCGCTCAGCACGGTGCGGCCGCCCATGCGTTCTCATCGGCCGGCAGTATTCACTCGACGGGAAACCCGCACGCGCTAGCGGGTGAGCCTGGCTTTGCTGCGTGCACGCTGTACAGCTCCGACGACGGAGTCATCTGCAGGACGGCGCTGCCCGGTGAGCAGGCGATGACCGCTGATCGCGATCCGAACCAGCCGCTCGAGGTGATCAGTCCGGTTCAGACTACCGCGGCCAACGGTCTGACGATTGTGCTGCGCGCCACTCCCCAGCTCAACAATTCCTCGCAAGCGAAGAACGCTTTCTTAAGAGCCGCCGCCACCTGGCAGTCGCTTATCAAGACGCCGATCACTGTAGTTGTTGAGGTCGATTTCGGATCAACCTGGTTTGACAATCCCTATCCTGACGGAGTTCTCGGGTTGACGAGTCCACAAATGCTTCAGGCCCCCGGAATCTACCCGTCTTTCAAGGCTGCATTGATTGACGGAGCATCGAGTGCACAGGAGAACCAGATGTACCAGGGCTTGCCCGATACAGCCTGCCCAACCGATCTGGGAGACACAACGCTCGTGTATGCGCCGTCGTCGGTGTATCGGGCGGTCGGCTTCATCGATCCCGATCCCGTCAATGATCCGGCGAACTTCGGAGCGTCGCCGGCAGTGGGATTCAACTCTGCCTTCGCTTATGACTTCGACCCAAGCGATGGGATCGACCCGGGCAAGATAGATTTCGATGCGGTGGCGAGTCACGAACTGGGGCACGTGTTGGGATTTTCTTCGGCTGCGGCTGCGAAAGAGATAGACCCTAATCGGGCGCTCGGAGTAACGGTGTGGGACCTATTCCGGTTTCGGCCGGGCATCAACATGTCGACCTTCGGCACAGCGGAGCGGGTTCTTTCTTCCGGCGGTTTTCAGGTCTACTACGCGGGAGAGGTCGATTTTCAACTTTCGACGGGACGGCCGGATCAAACCGGCGGCGACGGGCGGCAGGCCAGCCATTGGAAAGACGACTCGCTCACCGGCCAACGAATCGGAATAATGGATCCGAGCCTGCCGGCGGGCAAGCGAGCTGCGATCACGATGAAAGACCTCGAAGCGATCGACTCTTTCGGCTATGACTTGGCGCCGTTCGGGAACAACGTGCCGTCGATCAAGACGCTCACTGCCGACTTGATCGGCGATGTGCTCAGCCTCGCGGGAAAGATGACCGACCTTGACGGCGACGTCGTGAAGGGCCAGATTCAACTGCTTGACGAGAAGGGGCGCTTGCTCGGCACCAGCGCGCCGTTCGACGTTGACATCGGCGTGACCCAAACCTTCTTCTTTAACCTTCAGGTCACAGGCATCAGCAGTTCGCCATTAGCGATGCAGGCCGCACTAGTGTTCATCGATACACGAGGAAACCGGAGCCCGGCGTTGGACGCGGATTTCAGCGGCGGCGATGACGGCGCGGCAAAGCTCAAGTCGGGCAGTTACAACGACGTTGCGCTAAAGCTCAAAGGCAAGAAGATGCAGGGCAGCTTGCAGATTGAGATCAATGGCACTCTGCTTCCTGCGTCTACTGTGATCGAGGTCAACAGCTCGGGCAAGAAACTTACGCTCGTGGGGTCTAGCGCCGTCTTGAACCTGCACGCGGGTCCGAATCGCGTGCGGCTGATCAGCGACGGCCTTCGCTCGAATCTGTTGGTGGTGTCTTTCTGACCTGGAAGCGCGGCCGTCCCGGCCGCCCTCCCGAATCTTCGGAGCTGACCTTACTGTCTTCGGCCGGGCGGGTTGAAACCCCGCCCGCCGAAGCCATTGTCGGCAGACTCGACCGGTGTTCCGCCAAGCACTCCCATAACGATCGCCAATCGCGCTAGTACTCTCGGCTCCGAGAGTTGAAACCTATCGCTTGTTGCCTGGGCTTTTTCAAAATCAATACTCGCCAGAAACGCGAGTTCCTTCCCGATTCGATTGACGGCTCCGATCAACGAGCCGCCGTTTTGAAGCGGCAACTCGCCGTCTCTGAACAGGTTCACTTCAAATCCATTGAGGAGCGCCGCGGCGTTTAGAAGCTCGTTGATCTGGGCGATGCCCGGATCGAGAACTTCGAAGCTCTTCGACACGTCGAGCGATGAGAACGCGTGAGCAACGTTGGCTTGAGCTTCCAACTGACGGTAACTGGTCGCTTTGCGTGTGACAAACGTTCGCGCGTCATCCAGGAGCTGAAGCGCCAGCTTTGGATTCTCCGCCTTAACCGAGTCGGCGAATCGCAGCAGCAGGCTTACGCGTTCGTCATCGGACTGAACGCCCGCAAGCGTCTGACGTATTTCGTCCATCTTGTTCGACCCGGCGGCGGCTCCGGTCTTCTTTACATCAACCGCCCGCAGAACGGTGTCGCGTGCGGTTGAATCGAGATGCTGGTTGGCTATGTCACGAGCGCGGTCCGAGTTGCCTTCGTCGAGCGCTTTCATTGCGGCCTGCTGATAGATTCTGTCCTGCATCCGTGGCGGCGCGAGCGACGCAGCCGAGAGCAAACTGTCCGACGTGCCCTGCCGCATCAGGCTGTTGAGCTGGCCGAACGAGTTGCGAGGATCGTTGCCGGCGCTCACTTCGGTCAACTTCTGGCGAACTGCGTTGCTGCGGTCGGGCTGATATTGATCAACTAGCGGGAGTAACGCTTGAAGCCCCATCAGCAGCGACCACGCGTTGGTTTGCGGATTCGCCGGATCAGCCGGCGCTGCGTTGGCTGCTCCGCCTCCAGAGTTGTTGGTTCGTCCACCCGCGCCGCGAGGAGCATTGTTGGCCGGCCGGGTTGTTGCCCTAAGCGCCGCTGTTATCACTGACCCGAGCAGATTGCGAAAGTTTGATTGAGCCAGTACCGGGCCGGAACTGGTCGCGGCAGGTTGCGAGCCGGCGCTCGGTTTGTCCGGGAGCGGGCCTGGGCCGAGCAGTGACAACGACAATCGCGCGGCGTCTTGTTTTGCGAGCAGATCCTCGGGCTGCATTTTTTGCACCAGCCGGTCAGCGAGCTTTGCCGCCGACTCGCTGTCCTTTTGTTGAAGCTGGCCGAGCATCTTGGAGATCGCGGCGGGGTATTCGCCTTTGTCGAGCCACTCCTGTGCGCTCTTGAGGGCCGCTTTTGGATCATTGGCGGCGATCATCGCGACGAGGTTTTTTTCGAGACTCGCTTCCTGGTCGACACCGCGTGAACCTTGACCGGCCGTGGTTTGAGCGGGAGGCAGCGGCATCAATTGCAGCAGTTGGTAAGCAAACGCGGCATCGTGGCGAGCTACAGTCAACACGAGCTGCTGGCGCAACTGAGTCGCGTTGCGATTGCCGCCGAACTGTTGTCGATCGGGGCCGGCGCTGCGTTGCATCAGCTCGGCCACGTTCTGAGCAGCCTGGAGGAACAGCGCTCGAGCGCGCGGCTCATCGCGTCCCCACAGCAACTCTCCAGCGGACATCATTATGTAAATGCGGTTCTCTGAAAGCTTCAGTGTGCTGGCTTCAGCTACGACCTGATCCAGAAGCAACACGGCCCGCTTTTCAGGCGTGAGTTTTTCCTTGTCGTCTTGTGCGACGGCTCGGTACAGCGGGACCAATCCAAGGCCTAAGGTCAAAAGGACGACAAAGCTCTTTTTCGCGATCATTGCTTACCCCCAGTGCTGCTTGAAGCTTGTTACGTCTAGTAAGACGGAGAATTCGAGCAATTGGTTTCCAAACCTCATAGAGAATGGAATGTTCGGGAGCTGCGAGAGTTGCCCGGCCGCTTGAGGATTGCTAACGCGCGATGGCTTCGGGCTGCAGCAGCGATCCATGTCAAAGCAAACCGGTGTACGCGTGCAGGCTTGGCCACAACCCCGTTGGGGTTGGGGGACTCGCTTCGCCGTCTCTCCCAGGGTAGCTGAGTACAGGAACCCTGGCTGGAGGACGTATCCCCTTCGGGGAAAACATTCAAAGTCAGGAGACCGCTACGCGGTCCGGAGGGTTCTCATCGTGCAGTGCTTTCGACAAAAGACCGACACTCGCTCTGAGACGGACCCTGAACTGTGAGTTGTTATCGCCTCAGCGCTGGTTTGCGTTTCAAAGATTCACGACGAACGAATACGCCTCGGTTTGCGGCTGAGTCGTTCGAAGGCTGACCGACAACTTCTTAGGTCCCTTGGTTTGTCCCGGAGGGAGTTCGAACAACAGCGAAACCGCGCCCTTCCCGGCGAATGTGATCGAGACATTGCCGTCGGTGTCGCTGCGATCGAGGACCTCGACTTCCTTGTCGTTGTCGCTGCCCCAACTTGGAAAGTCCTCCATCACCGCCCGCGGCGCGTTACGGAGCGCTCCACTCGTGAGGAGGACGTCCGATGATCTTGAATCAGCGGTCAGGTTGTAAGAAAGCGTCACGCCTTTCTTGCCTCCGTCCAACTCGATGACGACGACGACGGGCTCGCCTTTCAGCTTAACGTTCGAGAAGGGCGACTTGGTAGATTGAGTGACCTTGACGGTGAAGTTGTCGCCAAACAGGACGACCTCGCCGGCTTTGATTTGCTTCACTGGCGCGGCGGTTTTGGTTTGTGGATGAGCGGGTTGGATTGCCAGAGTGGCGATCGCGACTACGAGTAAAAATCTTCTGATCATTGCGAATCTCCTGTTGATGATTTGGCTTGTTCAAAATGTTTGGCGCGGTTGCTCCTTATATTCGATACACCGGACGCGGCCCGGTTCGCAAGGGCGGGACCTGTCCTGCTTGTGTGTCGTTTCACTGGGAAAACCGCCAAGCCGCAAAGGACGCCAAGATTGTCATTGAGTTCTTGTTGCTGATCTTGGCGCTCTTGGCGGCTTGGCGGTTAATAGTTTCGCTGTCAAAACAGTCGACACGATTTTGGATAGTACCGCCGGGGTCCTTCTTTCTCGCATACTCAGTTCGCTATCAACGTTGCTTCAGGCGGGACCCTCGATGTCACTTACCACTCCGCCCGGCCGTTCGCTCTCGATCTCCCTCCAGATAAGCACGCTCTTTGTTTCTTTGAGGAATAGCGACCCGACGATCAACGTCACTGCTGCTACTGCTATCGGATAGTACAAGCCTGCGTAGATGTTTCCGGTCTTTGCCACGATCACTAGACCAATCAGCGGCAGCAGTCCCCCAAAGACGCCGTTGCCGATGTGATACGGTAACGAGAGCGCCGTGTATCTGATCTTGGCCGGGAACGCCTCGACAAGATACGCAGCGATTGGGCCGTAGACCATCGTCGCAAAGATCACCTGTATAAACACAAGCAGGATCAGTTTCCAGGCGATCGAGTTCGAAATAAAACCGCCGAAGTCCGTGTAGGCAAGAACCTCGCGCGCGGGTTGCAGCGCGCCGTCCACGAGTGTTTGCGGGACGAGACTGATGGCGCCGGTCACCGCGTCTTTCTGTGAAGTGGCTGTCACGACATTCGAGCCTGCCGCCGTTTGCATCGCTTTGTAGATCGGGATGTACGAGACAGCCGCCAGCAAACAGCCAAGCATCATCAGCCTCTTGCGCCCGAAGCGGTCAGACAGTGCGCCGAAGAGAACGAAAAACGGCATTCCAAGCAGCAGCGCGCCTGCGATTATGTAGTTCGCCGAAGTCCCGTTCACCTTGAGAATCGTTTGGAGGTAGAACAACGCGTAGAACTGACCCGTGTACCACACGACGCCTTGCCCGGCGGTAGCGCCAAACAGCGAAATCAATACCAGCTTCAAGTTCGACCACTGTGTGAAAGCTTCTTTGAGCGGCTTGGCCGACGTCATCCCGGCGCCTTTGATGTGTTGAAAGATCGGCGACTCTTTCATTCTCAGCCGGATGTACAACGAGATGCCGACGAGGAAGATCGAGATCAGGAACGGAATTCGCCAGCCCCACGAACTGAAGGCTTCTTTGGTCATCGAGTTCTGTAAGATGAGGATGACGGCCAGCGAGACAAACAGACCCAGCGTCGCCGTGATCTGAATAAAGCTTGTATAGAATCCTCGTTTCCCGTCCGGCACATGCTCGGCCACGTAAACGGCAGCGCCGCCGTACTCACCGCCAAGCGCGAGTCCCTGCAGAATGCGAATCACCAAGAGAATGATCGGCGCGGCCAACCCGATCGTTGCGTAAGTTGGGAGGAAGCCGATCAGCGCCGTCGCGCCTCCCATTATCAGCAGCGTGACGAGGAACGCGTACTTGCGGCCGACCAGATCGCCTATTCGTCCGAAGAACAGCGCTCCGAATGGACGCACGACGAACCCGACGGCGAAAGTCGAGAGGTACGCGATGAGCGCGAGAGTCTCATCGCCCTTTGGATAAAAGAGAGGGGAGATTACGGTTGCGAGGCTGCCAAAGATGTAGAAGTCGTACCACTCGATCATGGTTCCGACGGCGGACGCCGCAATGACTTGCCAGATCTTGTAGTCGCGAACCGTATCAACGACGGCGGCACTTCCGTCTGCCGGCGCAGACTGGGCGAGCGAGCGTCGATTCAATTGGTGGTCCTTCCCTGGTCAAACTGTACGGGCGTCCCTCCTTGGGCGCCCCTCTTTCAAGCCACTCGATTCCCAACGAGGGGCGCCCACGGAGGGACGCCCGTACAAGCACACGCGCGTTTAATTCCTGATGCAGTAGAGCGCGTCCTGACTGCGAAGATAGAGGCTGCCGCCGGCGATCGCCGGCGCGGCAACGAACATTTGGTCAGTCAGGGTGTTGACGGCGAGCACTTCATACTTCTCGCCCATTCTAACGACCACCACGTCGCCCTCTTCGGTAGCCAGATAGAGCTTGCCGTTTGCGCCTACGGGCGAAGCTTTGAAGTTATAACTCTTAGGCAAGCGCTGCTGTTGGTAGTACGGCTTGCCGGTGCGCGCATCCAGGCAGGTCAGCATGCCGCTGTCGCTAATGAAGTAGAGTTTGTTGTCGTGGAGCACGGGCGACCCAGTGTACGAATTGCCGCGGTTGTTGGTCCAAAGAACGGCGTCCGTCCCGGTAAGGTCGCCTTCGCGCCCAAGCTTGATGGCAAGCAGGTTCGGGTCGCGATGACCGCTCATCACATAGACTACATCACCCGCGATTACGGGCGCCGGGATAACGTTGGTGCCTAGACCGGCACACTCCCAAATGAGCTTGCCCGTTGCCGGGTCATAGGACCGAACCCTGGTCGTAGCGCTGACCAGCACCTGCTTGCGTCCGTTGTGCGTGATGATCAGAGGTGGTGACCACGAGCTGACTTCGTCACGCGAGACGCGCCAGATTTCCCGGCCGGTCCGCTTGTCCAGCGCAACCATGTACGACCCTTGCTCTTGATCGAACTTGAGATAGAGCGTGTCGCCGTCAACGACCGCGGCCACGCCTTCGCCGAACCCAAGCCGCATTCGCATGGGCGGAAACGACTTTTCCCAAATGAGTTTCCCATTCAGGTCATAGCAGTACATCCCGCGCGATCCGAAGAACGCGTAGAGGAATTTGCCGTCGGTTACCGGGCTGTTTGAAGCGAAGCTCCCGTAGGCGTGATGGTAGCCTTCGTGCGGCGTCGCCACCTTGGCGACACGCTCCCACAGGACTTTGCCGTTTTGGCGATCGAGGCACAACACTACGAATTTGTGTTCGCGCCGAATGCTCGCGCCGCCGCCGGGGCCGCGCCCCTGGCGCGGTTGGCTTGGCGTTGCGGAAGGCGTACCGCCCTCCGTGGGCACAGCGGTCGTGAGAAAGATCTTGTCTCCCCACACGACTGGCGAAGAATTGCCACGCCCGGGGATTGCCACACGCCAGGCTATGTTCTTTGTGTCGCTCCACTCGAGGGGCGCGTCGCCGCGGGCCATTCCATCGTTATTGAGTCCGCGCCACTGTGGCCAGTCATTGTCAGCAGCGAACATCGAAAAGCCTAGCACCAAAGCCAAATGGATAACGTTCACTTTCGAATTACCTCCATGTGCCTGATCGGGGATTCCACTGAGCCAGCGCGAGAGCGCCGACAGCATCTCTGCTCTAACCTTGCAGAGGCCTGACAATAATTCCACGATAACTGGACCCGGGACAAGCGAGAGTTTGGGGTAGTGATATCAGTACCGAGTTTGGACATTTCCCCGAAGGGGATCCGGCCTCCAGCCCAAGGTTGCTGTACTCGGCTACCCTGGGAAAGGCGGCGTAGAGTTCCCCAACCCCGAGGGGGTTGCGGCCGACCCTGGTTTCGTACACCGACCCAGCGGGATCAGATTTGTCTCGAATCGTTATCGTTAATTGGGTTCAGGCCGCCTTTCAATGCGGACCACTGCCGCAACCGCGTTGGGGTTGCGAGGATCATCGCTGCTATTCCCCAAGGTACTTGAGTACAGCAACCTTGGGCTTTGGGCCGCAACCACTATGTGGTTGATCACCAACCGAATTGGGATTCGGGGAGCGGTTCGCGTCCGTGTAGGCTGAGTATGAACGCACCACTGTGTTGGTGGATCAGCTCCGGAGTTGACGCTCTTGCGCAGTGGGCCGCTGAAATGATCACGCAGTTCTGCAACAGATGATCTTGGCGGCGGGGCCGGATCCGTTGTTTGTTGTTCAGTTATTTGCCAGGCGGCTCCACCTTCTCAAGAACCAAAGGCCGCGATTCGACTTCGCGCCGATAAAACACGCGAGGCCGCTGAACGTTCCGCTTCGTCGGGTCAGCGATGCTTTCTTCGCCTGGCTTGAACACGATCTTCAGCCCGCGACTCCCTTGCAGCGCCGCAGTTTGCATCTCAGGCACGCGCTCGACCGCGTAGTCCAGCCACTCGCGCACAAGGATCTTCTGGTCTTTCGGCTCGGTATCAGCGGCCCCAGTCTTCAGCCCTTCTTCCACTAAAGCATAAGTCAAGAAACCATGTCCCAACTCGGCAGCTTCCAACGCGGCCTGATAGGCTTGCGCCGCGGTGAGAATGTAAATCCCTTTTTCATACGCAAGCTGCGCCAGACCTTTTGAGTTCATCGGGCCTCGCCGCTTTTCCTCCGACTCCAACGCCTGGCCGCTGTTACACGCATCCAGCACCAACAGCAGGTCGCCTGTGTCGATGTGCTCGAAAGCCTGCTCGAGCTCCCGGTCCGAAATGCTGTGCGCCAGCAATGAGTTCAGTCCCTGTTCGTCCAAGCGATCGAGCGGCCCGTCGTAACCGAGATCGTGAGGTATCAAATAGAACCTGGCTTTCTGCGCGGTGCCGTGGCCCGCGAAATAAACGATCACCGCGTCTTCGGGTTGGGCCGTGCTGATTCGGCTCAAGACCTCGGGCGCGTTCGGCGGCGCCTGACTGTTCGCGCCCGCAAGTCTGCTGAGCGCAGCCAAAATGTTTGCCTTGGTTGCATCCTGATTCAAGAGCGGAATCAATTCGATCCGCGAGAAGTTTCCCACCTTGCGTTGTTTTTGCAAAAGCGTGTCACCAAACTCCTGGGCGTCGGCTACTGCGAACTTCAGGTTGTATCCGGTGTTGGCGTATTCATTGATGCCAACGACCAGCAGGTAGAGTGCGCCTTTGCGCTTCAACCGCTCGCTGCCATTGAGTAACAATGAATCGTCTGCACTTTTTATGTTGTCTTTGTTGAAGGCGTAGGCAGTGAGCTGATTTTCACCCGCGACAATCGAGATGTCTTGTTCGAGCGTCACGCTTCGCTGTGAGTTGAGCACGTCTCCCCGCCACGCCTTTATCAAAGAGCCGTTTCTAAACAGCCGGACGTCACGGGCTCCGCTTGCTTCGGGATGCTTTGCATCGGGCGGCGCTTCCGAAACTTGAACTCTTATCTTCACGGTTCGCGAGCCAATTGGTTGATTGGGGGTTGCTCGATCATCGGCTAGCGAGAGTTTCACTGGAAGCTGGCGCCGATCCACTTTTGCTATGTCCTGAGTTGCGATCGGCCGCTTTCCCGCAAGGATGTCTGCGAGGAGACTTGGGTAGTAGAACTCATTAAAGAAGGCTTCGACCGGAGCTACGTCGAACATGTTAGTCGCAAATCGCCAGAGAATCGATTTCCACGCTTCGGGCGATCCGTCAAAGAGACCCCCAGGCGTGATAGCCAGCCACTGATCGCCGTCGTTGAAACTCACCAGCGTGCAGAGCGGCTGCGAATTGGCCGGCGACCAAATCTTCGCAGTTGCATCGTCGCTCCCTGAAACGATGAACCTGCCATTGGAACTGAAAGCGAGGCCGACCACCGGACTGCTGTGACCTTCAAGAACCCGAATCAACTCGCCGCTCTCCGGATTCCAAAGCCGAACCGTCTTGTCGTAGCTGCCAGATGCCAGCACCTTTCCATCCGGGCTGAACGCGACCGCGAAGACGTCGGACGCGTGACCTTGAAGCGCGCGAATCAATTCACCAGTCTCGGCGTTCCATAACCTGACGGTCTTGTCCCGGCTGGATGCAGCGAGCACTTTGCCGTCGGGACTGTATGCAAGACCTGTCACGTCTGACACCTGTCCGGTGATGGTGATGATCGACTTGCCACTCGCCAGGTCCCAGAACCTGATCGAATTGTCGTAGCTTGCCGAGGCAACGACTTTTCCGTTCGGCGCGAAAACAACCGCGCTGATAAGAGTGACATGGCCTTCGAAGGTTTTGAGAAGTTTGCCGGTCCCGACGTCCCACAGCCTGACTGTCCTATCGATGCTCCCGGTGGCTATGAGCTTGCCGTCAGGGCTGAAGGCAAGCGAAGTAGCATTTGAAAAGTGGCCGGTTAGAATCCGGATCGTCCGGGCGCTTGCGACATCCCAAAGCCTGATAGTGTGATCCACGCTTGCGGAAGCCACGACCTTCCCGTTCGGACTGAAGGCAACGGCATTTACCGGAGATGAATGCCCGTCCAGCGTGTGTATCAATCCGCCGGACGCTCCATCCCATAGCTTGACGCTGTTTCGGGTCGCAAAGGCGAGCGTCCTGGCATCCGCGCTGAAGGCGACGGCGCGGATGGGGGACAGGTGTCCTCCAAGCGTGCGAATCTTCCTGCCCGTCGGGGTGTTCCACAGATCAACCGTCATATAACCGCCGGCCGCGACGGTGCTGCCATCGGGGCTCACGGCTACGGACGTGATCGAGGCACTTGCGCCCTCGATGGTCGTGATTGTCTTGCCGCTTTTGACATCCCAGACTTTGATTGTCTTGTCGTAGCTTCCCGACAGGATGAGTTCTCCGTTCTGACTGAACGCGGCAGACGAGACCAGCCCCGTATGTCCCTGAAGTGTGCGGATCGCCAGGCCGGTTTCGACGTTCCAAAGTCTGATCGACTTATCATCGCCGGCTGACGCGACGACTTGCCCAATCGGGCTGAACGCGACAGCGCGAATCTCCGAGGAGTGGCCTTCCAATCCTCGGATCAACGTTCCGTCGCTAACCTGCCAGAGCCGCAGCGTCTTATCCTCGCCGCCCGCGGCCAGGATCTTTCCGTCGGGACTGAAGGCGATGGCGCGAGCCTGAGCCGGAGCTTCGATCGTGACAAGCACTTCACCGGTTGCCGCCTCCCATATGTCTATTGTCTGGTCACGGCTCGCGGAGGCGATCGCCTTGCCATCCGGACTGAAGGCCACCGCGTTGACTTCATCTGTGTGATCCTCGAGCGATCGGATCAAGCTCCCGCTTGTGACGTCGCAAACGGCGACGGTCTTGTCCAGACTCCCGGAGGCAATCGTCTTTCCATCCGGGCTGAAGGCGATCGAGGTGACGTTGTCTCGATGATAACCGAGCACGCGAAGCATTCGGCCGGTCTCAAGTTCCCAAAGCCGCACAGTTTTGTCCGAGCTGGCGGAAGCGACGATCTTTCCGTCGGGACTGAAGGCAACGGCGCGGATGTTGTCAGAGTGCCCGCTCTGAACCACCAGTTCGGGTCTGTCGGCTGCCTTTGCCGGAGGTGTCGTTTGGGGCTTGGGTTGAGTTCGCGCCGGCCGTGTTGGCGGGCGTTTTTGTGGGGAGACTCGTTGCGCCGGCCAGGAGGCGCCCGGCATCACGATGTGGACGATGAGAAGAAGTGCGAGGGCTGTTCTATCCATCCCGTCAAATATAAGATGGCTGGCCGCACAATCAAAGCTGAAGCTCGTGTCCTGACTCTGCTCACTGCATTCAGGCAATGGTCAGAGACAAGAGATAGCAGTCAGTCGCGCTTCTTTGCCGTCTTCTTTGTCCGCCGATATTGAGCCTGCTTCGCGTCAATCTCTTTCTTTCGGAACCGCGACTAACCGCTTAGCTAGAGAATGAAGTTTCTCGTAAGGCGTTCGCGTGTCGGATTCTGTGGCCGGTTCGGTTTTCACAACGAGAGTATATCATTCTTCAGGATTCGGAGGATGGTTCGCAATGACGATAGGATAAGTAGCGATCACCTGCCACGCGGCGTCATCACCTCCCGATTGTCGCAAGGAGAGCACCACATTCCCTTGCCCCAAGGGCTTAATAGGAATTCCATTCACTTGAAGGAGATTGCGCATACTCACATTATTGACCAGGTCAAAAGCTGTAATCGAATTTGTTGAGACTCTACCGTTTGGCGTGACGATTTGTACCCGCTGTTCCCAGTGTTGAGGCTCCTCGTTATCCTCACGCATCCACTTCGCAACAACATTCCAAGTCACCGGCGAAATCGCATCATCTGGCAAAGCGCCGAACTCTTCTGCCGGGATTTGAAGTTTCAGACCTTCGACGACGGTAATGAGGGACAGCGGCCCTTCTCGGCTGACAATCACGCGCTCGCATGGTATGAAATACAGAAGTTTCGGCATCTCAGATCCCAGCAGCTACACCTACAACACGAGAACCGGCTGAACTGACGAAGGATAACTGTGCTCGCGCGTTACTGGTGGCACTTGAGCAAACCATTTGACCGCTTTGCACGCTCTCGGTCTGTATCGGTCCGCCGGTCAGCTCGTATAGGTTGCCGTATCCAGCACGTTCAAGTTGCAGAAGCGCGTTCCAGCCAGGAGGGGGCGGGGTCGCATGGCTAAACCAATGTCGTCCTCTCGCTATCCATAATCTTCGTAGCTCTTCGTGGCTTAGCTCGTAGTCGTCAACCTCAAACTCAACGCCACAGCACGGGCAAATATAGCCAACCGCCGGAGGGCGGAGCATTCTGTCGTAGCCGCAAACTGGACACATAAACATAGCTAATTACCTCTCGCACACTCTCTCAAAATAGGCATAGGGGTCTGCGCATCTCACTCTGTAAAAAGTTCCAACAAATCCATCGGCGTGGACAAAGCAAATCTCATTTGTGGTGCAATCGAACCGAATGATTGTTCCGTCCCTTGCCCTGACATCCTCTTCGATTCTTACGCCATCTGGCACCTTGTTCATGAATTCAATGGCTGCCGCTTCATACTCTATCTCATCAGCGAAGTCGAACTCGTGCGCTCGAGTGACATGCCGCTGAAAATGGTCGGCGCGTTCGGCAGCGGTCTCGAATCCACGAATGGGCACATTGGCTATCCTCTATGATTGTACTACGCTCCTGTCTTGCAACACCAAAGCGCCGCTCATCATAGTACGAAATCGAGGCCAATGCGAGAGGAATCCTAACAGGGGATGTTTCGTGAAAGCAGGAAACGCCAGAAGTACATTATTTGTCCCGTTTGCTCCGCTTTTGGCGTGGCCGCTCAGTGACTCGTTTTATAGCCGGTCAGTTCGAGATAGGTCAGGCGCTTGCCGGTAAGGGCAGCAGCCGCTTTCACGAACCGATCGGCATTAGTTCCTTTGCGAGTGTTAAATCTAAAACTCTGTTCATCAAGATATCGGAATATCGGGCTAGGCGGAGTCAAATATGTTATTACCGAAGTTAGGACGCTTAATCCTTCTGGTTCTCGCGCAACTTCTTCAACGCGTCGATGCCGCCCGCGTTGTTCGGGTTCAGCTCAACAGACCGCTGATAATTCTTGATCGCTAGCTCTTTGTTGGCGTCGGCAAGATAAGCTTCGCCGAGGCTGTCATAGGTGTTCCACGACTGCGGAAAATCCTGGGCGTTCAGCTTGAAGACTTCAATCCCATCCTTCACGCGTTTCGACCCGAGCAGAGTGTAGCCAATTCGATTCATCTGAGTTTCGGTAACGACCTCGCCGGCCGCGCGACCCTTACGCCACGCGCGATAATCTCGCAGCGCAACCTCGGAGCCGTTGGCGAAGATGTTCTTCAAGAGCAATCTGGCGGGTGAGTTGTAGGACTCATACTTCAGCCACGCAAGCGCGGGCTGCTGTCCTCCGACTGCCTCGGCGATGATCTCAGGCATGATCGACAGGCCGTTCGCTCCGTCCGTGAAAACGACCACGCCGAGTTTTTGTTTCTCGAGAACCACCACGTACGCTTTGGTGTCGCCGTTGTCGCCCCAGTGCCAGAACGACAGTCCATCGGCTGTCGTTTGCAAACCCCAGCCCAGCCCCCACGAGATCGACCGCGACAGCTTATCGGCCGGACGAGTCGTCGTGTTCGTGCCGCCTTCGTCGACTTTGATCTGGGGCGTGAGCATCTGCTTCCGCGTTTCCTGTTTTAGTCCAGCGCCTTTCAAAACAGCCGCGATGAACCGCCCGTAGTCCTGCGCGGTTGTCTGCAGACTGGCGGCTGCGTTTGCGCGCTGAGGCTTGATATCAAAGGTTGGCTCGCCCAACGAGTTGTGTCTCGAAGCTTTCAGCTTGTCGAACCTGGGCTGCCACACATAGCTGCTGTTGGTCATTGCCAGAGGGTCGAAGACATACTCCTTCATGAAGTCGTCAAACTGCTTGCCGGTTATGTGCTCCACGACCCGCGAGAGATAAACAAAGCCCTCGCCCGAGTAGCTGAACTTTTCTCCGGGCGTGAAGTATATCTTCAGCTTGCTGTCGCCTCCGCGCCAGTTTGGAAATCCGGTCGTGTGCGACATAACGCGCCGCGCTGTGATCGCGGCAAGTCTCGGGTCGGGGCCGACGTCGTAGTCGCCCGGAAGATATTGGTTCAGCGGCTTGTCCAGATCCAGTTTGCCGCTCTCAACCAACTTCATCACAGCGTAGGCAAAGACGGGCTTGCTGAGCGAGGCGGCTTCGAACACCGTATCGTCAGTGACTGGCTCCTTGGTCTTTGCGTTCTTAACGCCGAAGCCGTGATGCCAGGCGAGTTCTCCGTTTCGCACAAGTGCTATCGAGAGTCCCGGCACATCAGCGTCTTTCATCAACCGGGGAATGGTGGTTTCGAGTCCGGCTATGACCCGCGGCAACTTCGCGGTTGATTGCAGCGGCTTGTTAGCTCGATTGGTTGGCTGGGTGATCTGCTGCGCGAGGGTTGCACCGACGAAGAGACCGAGAACGAACAGAGTGACCGAGCAAGCTCCGCTCAACAGGAATCTCAAATCGGCTCTCATCGTTTCGCTCCAAGCAGTTGTCGACTATTTTGGATTTTGGATTTTGGATTGAGGAGGCGAATGCACGGTCTCGCAATCCAAAATCTAAAATCTAAAATCCAAAATCTAAAATCGCATCATTCGTATCTCAGCGCAACCATCGGATCGACTTTCGTAGCACGGCGAGCCGGCAGGTAACAAGCGGCCAGCGCCACGCCCGCAAGCAGCAACGAGATCGCCGCAAACGTCAACGGGTCGGTTGCGCTGACCCCAAACAGCAAGCTCTTCATCAACCGGGTCAACGCCAACGACGCTCCCAATCCAATCAACACGCCAATCAATGCCAGCATCATTCCCTGACCGGCGACCAACTTCATCACGTCGCGGGCTTGCGCTCCCAGTGCCATGCGGATGCCGATCTCCCGCGTGCGCTGGCTAACTGAATACGAGACCACACCATAGATTCCAACAGCCGCCAGTAGCAGGGCTACCACCGCGAATCCAGTCAGGAGCACCATCGTCAATCGCTGCCGGGCAATCGCGCTGTCCAGCAGTTGATCCATCGATCGCGCGTTGAAAACCGGCAGGTCTTTGTCGATCTCGTTGATCGTCTGCTCGATGGTTGCCGCCAAATGCATCGGAGCGCCTTCAGTGCGCACGACCAGACCCAACCCGCCTGCTGACTCCTGCGCGAGAGGAAGATAAGCTTGAAGCGGCGTTTCCTGATCGACACCGTTCAGTTTGACATCAGCGACCACGCCTACCACTTCGCGCCACGGCGTTTTGTTTTCCGGCCAGCCCTGTTTCAACCGTTTGCCGATTGGGTCTTCATCGGACCAGAACCGGCGCGCCATCGTCTCGTTGATCACCGTCACAGCCGATGACTTCTCAGTGTCAGCGTCGGTGAATGCGCGGCCCTTAACCAGCCGCATACCCATAGTCTCGAAGTAATTCGCGCTGACCGGTGTGAACGCTGAACTCGGCAATTCAGCGCGAGCCGGGACTGGCTGGTCACCCACTATAAAAACCGAGTTCCAATTAGACCCATCGATCGGCAGCGACAATGTCATCGACGCGGATCGCACGCCTGGCAAGGCCTGCACCCTGGCCAGACACTCGTCGTAGAAGATCCGGCGGCGCGGCTGATCGTATGCCTTTGCAGGAAGCGCGAACTGCACCGTCAATAGCTTCTCCGCGTTGAAGCCCGGATTCATACTCGTCAAATGAAAGACGGTGCGCAGCATCAACCCGGCGCCACTCAGCAGCACCAGCGACAATCCAACTTCAGCTACGAGCAGAAACTTGCGCATCCCTTCGCGCGACGAGCCGCCGCTCGACCGTCCGCCCTCTTTCAAACTCGTGTTCAGATCGCTGCGCGAGGCATGCCACGCCGGAAGCAGACCGAATAGCAATCCGGTCAACACCGAAACACACAACGTGAATACCAGAACCACGCTGTCCAGCCTGACTTCATTGAGACGGGGGACAGTCTGCGGCGCAAGCGCGAGAAGGCCGTCCTTCATCCACACTCCGATCAACAGCCCCGCCACTCCGCCCAGCAACGCGATCAGCAAGCTCTCGCTGAGCAGTTGCCGAACAATGCGCGCTCGACTCGCGCCGAGCGCGAGCCGGATTGCGATCTCTTTCTGTCGCTCCGCGGCGCGCACCAGCAACAGATTGGCGATGTTCACACAAGCGATCAGTAGCACCAACCCGACCGCCGTGAGCAGCACAAGCAGAGCCGGGCGGATATCCTCGGAGTATCGGTCGCTGAGCTCTTGCGCCAACGCGCCGTTGCCGCTGTTGGTGTTTGGATATTCGCGTTCGAGATCAGCAGCAAGCGTTTCGAGCTCCGCTCGCGCCTGCTCGACGCCGACTCCGGTTTTCAGCCGCGCCATCACGTTCAATCCGAAATGGTTGCCGCGATCCAGCAGGCCGAACTGCGGGGTCAGAAATAGCCCCAGAGGCACGTAGACATCGACCCGGCGGAAGAGCTCAAAATCGGCCGGCAGAACACCGAGCATCGTGAACAGGTCGCCATCCAGCCTGACTTGCTTCCCAATGAGCGCGGGATCGCTGCCAAACCGTTCTTGCCACAAACCGTGACTGATCACGGCCGTCGGGGCCGCTCCAACCCGATCATCCTGTTCGACGAAGGTTCGGCCGAGTGCCGGCTGCACGCCAAGCACTTGAAAGAAATTCCAGTTGACGGTGCGGCCTTGCAACCGTGCAGATTTGTCCACTCCCGTCAGATTAAAAGTCTGGGAGCGAAACCCCGCCATCGCCTCGAACGATTGCGCCCGCGCGCGCCAGTCCTGGTAGTTCGGATACGCAGCGCCCATTCGATCGCTGTTGCGGTCCTTCTCCGCCAGTACGACCAGACGATCAGGCTCAGGAAAGGGCAATGAGCGAAGGAGCACCGCGTTGATAACGCTGAAGATCGCGGTGTTCGCGCCGATGCCCAGGGCCAGTGTGATCATTGCGATCAGAGTGAACCCGGGCTTCTTCGCCAGCATTCGCGCGCCGTATCGCAAGTCTTTGATCATTGTCTCCATCAATCACCCCCCTACCGAATTGCGGATTGCGGATTTCGGATTGCGGATTGAGAACGGCAACTTGCAATCCGCAATCCGAAATCCGAAATCCGCAATTCCTCTCATTCGTATCTCAGCGCCACCATCGGATCGACCTTCGTGGCGCGGCGAGCCGGCAAGTAACAAGCCGCCAGCCCCACGCCTGCGAGCACCAGCGAGATCGCCGCAAACGTCAGCGGGTCGGTTGCGCTCACTCCGAACAACAAACTCGTCATCAGGCGCGTCAGTACGAACGACGCTGCAAGCCCGATCGCCAGGCCGATCAGCGTCAGTCGCATTCCGTGCCCGACGACAAGCTTCAGCACGTCGAGTCGTTGCGCTCCTAGTGCCATTCGGATGCCGATCTCGTGCGTTCGTTGCGTCACTACATAAGACATCACGCCGAAGATCCCGACCGCCGCGAGCAACAACGCGACGAATGCAAACAGCCCGAGCAGCAATGTGCTGAACCGAGGCTGCGACAACGACTGGCTCAACCGCTCTTCCATAGTTGCTACGTTGGTGATGGGCTGATCGGGATCAAGTGCGCGCACTTCTTCGCGGATGGCTGCTATCGCGCTTTGCGAAGACGTCGCCGTGCGCACCGCCAGCATCAACGCATTGCTCCAGCCTTCACCCCTGTTCTGGAGGTAGGGCGCGAGCACTTCCGGGTTCGAGCTTTTCTCGAGGCTCGAACCTTTCACATCGGCGACGACGCCCACGATGGTGCGCCGGACAAAGCGATTCTCCGGCCCCAGAGCTTCCGGTGGCAGAAGCGCTTCAGGCGGTCCCATCCAGATGGTCTTGCCAATCGGGTCTTCATCCTCGAAGGAGCGGCGAGCCAGCGTCTCGTTGATGATCGCAACCTGCTGCGAATCCGCTGTATCGTATTCGGTGAACGCGCGGCCTTTGCGCAATGCGATTCCCATCGCTCCGAGATAGTCGGGACTGGTTAGCGCGAAGCGAACAAGCGGAACCTGATCGAGCGAAGAAGGCGCCGGACGGCCTTCCACGCTATAGAACTTTCCCCAGCCGCTGCCCGCGCCGAGCGGCAGCACCGTGCTCAGTCCCGCCGATTCGACCCCCGGCAGCGCCGCGACTCGAGCGAGAAGCTGCTCGTAGAAGTTGATCGCAACCGGCGGCGGCGAAGTGATCG
This sequence comes from Candidatus Onstottus arcticum, assembly GCA_038040485.1. GTDB lineage: Bacteria > Acidobacteriota > Blastocatellia > UBA7656 > UBA7656 > Onstottus_B > Onstottus_B arcticum. The sequence continues at coordinate 164,901 of JBBPIE010000002.1, read as the reverse complement.
TGAGGGGCACCGGATACCTGGATTCGGGCAGCGGGATTCGCATCGTCACCACGTTCTTTGGCGAGAAGCCCGCATCAACGCTTCGCAGCTTCAGAAAGCTCTGCGCCATCAGCCCCGCGCCAATCAACAGCACGAGCGCGAGAGCAATCTCGGACGCGACCAGCATCCCGCGCAGACGACTCCGCCTTCGGCCGACGGTCACGCTGCGTCCGCTGTCGCTCAACGCCTCGCGCACGTCGGATCTCGTAGCTTGAAACGCGGGCAGCAGTCCGAAGATGCTGATCGTAAGCAATGACACGCCCAACGTGAACACGAGCACGTGACTGTCGATCCCTATAGTGTTGTAGCGCGGCAGCGTCGGCGGGAGCACCGAGACGATCGCGTCAATGCCCCACATCGCCAGCAGCAGCCCGGCGCCTCCCCCTATCAACCCAAGCGGAAAGCTTTCGAGCATCAGTTGGCGAACCAGCCGGCCGCGGCTGGCGCCAAGGCTCGTGCGAATCGCGAGTTCTTTCTCGCGGGACGCAGCGCGCGCCAGCAGCAGATTTGCTACGTTCACGCACGCGACTAGCAACACAAAGCCGACCGCGCCCAGCAGCACCAGCAGCCCCGTGCGCGTGTCGCCTGCAAGCTGTTCTCCAAGCGGCACGACCTGCGCGCCAACTCCAGTGTTTTCCGGGTGAGCCGCTTCGATGTTTTGCGCGATCGCCGCTAGGTCGGCCTGCGCCTGCTCGACTCTCACTCCGGGTTTGAGCCGGCCGATCAAATAAACGAAATGATTGTTGCGCGAGTCCATGTTGTCGCCGGGCGCGAATGAGATCGGCCGCCAGAGCTCGACTTGAGGAGTGTTGTCCAGAAAAGGCATGCCTTGAGGCATCACGCCGGCGACGGTATAAGGCTCGCCGCTCAGATCGATCGCGCGGCCGACGATCTCAGGGTTCGCGCCAAAACGTCTCTGCCATAGCCCGTAGCTGAGCAGCACTACGCGATGGCGGCCGAACTGTTCTTCTTCGGGAAGGAACCCGCGCCCGATAGCGGGCGCCACCCCCAGCACTGAAAAGAAATTCGGAGTCACGAAAGCGCCTTGCACTCGCTCGGGATCGCGGTTCTCGCCCGACAGGTTGAAGTCGCCGTAGTAGAAGCCACCCAAACCGTCGAAGACCTGATTCTGATCGCGCCATTCGCGATAATCGGGCAGCGCGCTACCCGAGGTCGGCACGCCCTGGGACTGCATCGTGGACCAGAGCATCACCAGCCGGCCGGCTTCGGGGTAGGGAACCGAACGCAGCAACACCGCATCGACGACGCTGAAGATAGCGGTATTCGCGCCGATGCCGAGCGCCAGCGTCACTATCGCAACGACGGTGAAGCTGCGGTTCTTGAACATCATTCGTATCCCGTAGCGCAAGTCTTGGATAAGAGTTTCCATGAGTCACCCTTTCAATTGCGGATTGCGGATTTCGGATTGCGGATTGTGGATTGTGGAATCGAGCAAACCGCAAATGTCCCGCTCAAATCCGAAATCCGAAATCCGCAATCCGCAATTCCTCTCATTCATATCTCAGCGCCACCATCGGATCGATCTTCGTGGCGCGGCGGGCGGGTATAAGGCAAGCCGCCAGGCCGGCCGCCAAAAGCAACACAGGTACCACTGCGAATGTTACCGGGTCAGTTGCGGCGACTTCATACAGCAATGTCTTCATCAGTCGTGTCACCGCAAACGCCGCCGCCAGCCCGATGCCAGTGCCTATCAAGGTCAGCTTCATACCCTGCATAAGGACGAGTCTCATGACATCACCCGCGCGCGCGCCTAACGCCATGCGCACGCCAAGCTCGTGCGACCGCTGCGCAACCGTGTAGGACAAGACGCTGTAAACTCCCAGCGTCGCAAGCACCATCGCTATCGCAGCGAAAACGGCAAGCAGCGTCATGCTGAATCGCTGAGGAGCCACCGAGCGAGCCAGCGTCTCAGTCATGGTTCTTGGGGTTGCGACGGCCAGATCCTTATCCACCGACCATACCTGGTCGCGAATCGATGCAATCATCGAGGCCGGATCGCCAGTCGTGCGAACGCTCAACACCATCGAGCGCCACGGATTCTGCGTGTGCGGCACGTAGACCAGCCCTCGAAGCTCGTCATCCCGCCCGTAGTACCTCACGTCCTGCACGACTCCGACGATCTCGCGCAGCAGGTTCTCATCTCGCCACGATCTTATGCGTTTGCCGAGCGGATCTTCATTTGGAAACGCATTCTTCGCGAGCGTCTCGTTTATGATGATCACCTTGTTGCTGTCTGCAGCGTCTCGCTCGTCGAAGCTTCTGCCCTCGAGAAGTCTTATCCCCGTCGTCTCGAAGTAGCCCGGGCCCATCACATTCCATTGAGCCGGATTGTCCGGTTCGGCGGGCGGTTCGGGGTGACCTTCGATCACAAACACGCGCCCGAGGTAGAAGCCGCCTCCGCCAAGCGGCACCGCGGAACTGAATGCAGCCGATTCAACCCCCGGCGAAGCCGCAACACGTTCGGCCACATTCTTGTAGAAGGCGATGGTCTTCGCGTCATCAGGGTACCTCTTGCTTGGGCAGTTGATGCTCATCGTCACGAGGTTGTTTGTGTTGAAGCCGGGATCGACCTGTTGAAGCCGCGAGAAGCTTCTGACCATCAGACCGGCGCCCGCAAGCAGCACAAGCGACAGGACCACTTCCGACACAACCAGCGCGCTTCGGATGCGGCCGCCGCGCGCGCCTTCGCTGGAACTCCGGCCACCTTCCTTAAGCGATTCGTTCAGGTTGATCTTCGAAGCGTGAAGCGCCGGTATCAAACCAAACACGACAGCCGTGACAACCGACGTGACTATGGTGAATGCGAGAACCCGGAGATCGATCTTTATTTCAGCGAGCCTTGGAACGTCCGGCGGTGCAATCGCGGTCAGCAGGTCGACTCCCCAGAACGCCAGAAGTAGTCCGGCTCCGCCACCGATGAGCGCGAGCATCACCGATTCGGTCAGAAGTTGGCGGACGAGCCGAAGCCGTCCCGAGCCGAGGGCCACTCGGATGGCGATTTCGCGCTCTCGCGTTGCCGCGCGAGCCAGCAGCAGATTCGCCACATTTACACACGCGATCAAAAGAACAAACCCGACTGCCGCAAGCAGTACCATCAACGCGAGCTGAAGCTGATCGCCAACAATGTACTCGCGGAGCGGTACCGCTCGGTTGGTTATCCCTTTGCGCGATTCCGGAAACTCTTGCTCCAGGCGCTGCGCGATGGTTGCCATCGCGGCTGAGGCTTGCTTTATTGAAACGCCGGGCTTCAAGCGGGCAACGGCTCTGAAGATCATGTTGTCGCGTCGCAACAGGTCGGGGCCTGGATTTGGTCCTACGGCCATCGGCGCCCAGACGTCGAAGTCGTCGGGCCACTGGGAGTCTTTTGGCATCACTCCGACTACCGGATACGGGCGGCCGTTGAGAAAAACCGTCTGCTCGAGCACCCCCGGATCACCACCGAACTTGCGCTGCCAGAGCCGGTAACTTATCACCAGCGTGCGCGTGGAATTAGGCTTGAACTCATCAGCCGAAAACGTTCGCCCGATCAGGGGTTCGACCCCCATCACCGCGAAGTACTCTTCCGCGACTCCGGCGACGTCGATTCGTTCGGGCTCGCCGCCGCCCGCTAGATCGGCGGTTTGCGAGCTGAACACGGCGACGTTCTCGAAGACACCGGTCTCATTCCTCCAGTCGAGATAATCAGCGTACGTGATGCTCGCGCGATCCCAACCGCGCGCAACACTGACTGAAACCGGTACGACCAACCGCCCGGGGTCTTTGTAAGGAAGGGGTGAAAGCAAGATGGCGTTCACGACGCTGAAGATGGCGGTGTTCGCGCTGATACCCAGCGCGAGAGCAAGTACCGCGACGGCAGTGAAGCCTTTATGTTTGAGCAGCAGCCGAAGTCCGTATCGAAGGTCTTGAAGGAAAGTCTCCATCGGTCACCCCCCGGCGGGATTTTGGATTTTAGATTTTGGATTTTGGATTGACGCATTGAGTACTCCGTCCGACAATCCAAAATCTAAAATCCAAAATCCAAAATCGCTTCACTCGTATCTCAGAGCTATCATCGGATCGACTTTAGCCGCGCGCCGAGCCGGAAGATAACAAGCCAGCAGCGCCACTGATGAGAGCAACACCGCAATCGCCGCAAACGTGAGCGGGTCTGTCGCGCTCACTCCATACAGCAAGCTCGCCATCACTCGCGTCAGCGCCAATGCCGCGCCTAATCCAATCCCGACTCCAACCAACGCCAGCCGCATTCCTTGCTTCACCACAAGCGCCAGCACGTTGGATGTCTGCGCGCCCAACGCCATCCGAACGCCGATCTCGTGCGTGCGTTCCGATACTGCGTAAGACATAACGCCAAAGATCCCAACTGCCGCCAGCAACAAAGCTACGCTCGCGAAGACACCCAACAGCATCGCGCTGAACCGCGTTTTTGAAACCGAATCCGAGACCCACGCTTCCATCGTCCGCACGTCTGCAATCGGCTGGTCTTTATCGATCGCCAGCACCTCGCGGCGCACAGCCTCGGCAAGCCCGAGCGGCTCGCCTTCCGTGCGCACCACAAGCGTCATCCCCGAATAGACCAGCTCCGGATATGGCCAGTAGGTCATCGGCCGCACGGCGGTGTCCAACCCGACGTACCGTGCATCACGAACTACGCCGATGATTTCGCTGGGTACGTTCACGTCTTTCATGTTGATTGTCACGCGCTTGCCGATCGGGTCTTCACCAGGGAACTGGTCGCGCGCCATCGTCTCATTTATCACCACAACGTGAGATTCGTCGGTTAGCTCGCGCTCACTGAACGTCCGTCCACTTAGCAACGGAATGCCCATCGTGTGGAAGTAACCGCCGTCAACGACGCGCACGTCGCCAACCAGTTGTTGGCCGGGTGGGAGCGGCGGCCTTCCCTCGATCACGAAGCCGGTCGCAGCGCCCCCAGCGGTGATCGGCAGATAGCTTACTGTGCCCACCGAACGAACTCCCGGCAACGCCTCAACGCGTTCGGTGAGTTGTTTGAAGAAAGCCTTGCACTGCGGGTCCTCGCCGTATCTGGCACGCGGAAGCGAAAGCTTGACCGTGAGAAGGTTCTTCGCGTCAAACCCCGGATCGACCGATTGCAACCTGGCGAAGCTTCGGATCATCAATCCCGACCCGATCAACAGAACCAGCGCTAACGCGATCTCAGCAACTACAAACAAGTCGCGCAAGCGATGACTGCGGCCGCCGGTCACTGCGCCACGACCGCCTTCTTTCAGCGAATCATTGAGATTGGGTCGCGAAGCTTCGAGGGCCGGCACGAGACCAAACAACACCCCTGTCAGAACCGATACCGCAAACGTGAAACCAAGCACACGATAGTCGAGTCCCACGTCTCGCAAGCCAAGCAAGTCCTTCGGCGACAGCGCGAGCAACAGATCCACACCCCACAACGCGAGCAACAGACCGAGCGCCCCTCCCAAGCCTGCAAGCACGGTGGCTTCTGTCAGCAACTGACGAACGACTCGCCATCGGCCTGCGCCAAGAGCCGTTCGAATCGCGATCTCTCTCTGCCTCGTCGCGGCCCGGGCAAGCAGAAGATTCGCGACGTTTGCGCACGCGATCAGCAAGACGAACGCCACCGCACCCAGCAACACCAGCAACGCCGGACGAATCGGGCCGACGAGTTGCGTTCGCAGGGGAACGAGGTTCACGCCCCATCCGGTGTTGAAGTCCACATACTGCTTTTCAAGGTTTGCGGCGATTCCGTCCATCTCGGCTTGTGCCGCTGCGAGGTCGACTCCGGGTTTGATCCTCGCTACCGCCGACATGAAACGGCCGCGGCGAACTCGCGAATTCGGACTGAACGTCAGCGGCATCCACAGCTCTGCCTGTTTGCCGGTCAGCGAGCCGGACTTGATCAGAAACTGAAAGTCGAGCGGCGCGATTCCGACCACGGTGAAGTCCTGGCCGTTGAGCTTGATCGCTTTTCCGACCAACCCGGGATCACCACCAAAGCGCCGCTTCCATAAGCTTTGGCTGATCACGACGACGTTGTCCTGTCCGTCCACGCCCTCTTCGGGAACGAAGGCGCGGCCAAGCGAAACGTTGACTCCGAGCAGATCGAAGAAGTTTGCCTCGACTACCTGAGTCGGAATTTCTTCCGGATCGTCCACGCCGGTGAGGTTTGCTCGGTTGTCGAAGATCGCACACATCTGTTCGAAGACCGTGTTTTGATCTCGCCAGTCGAGAAAGTTGGCGGCCGAGATGACATTCTGAGCCCGGTTTCGCGGGCGGTTGTTCTCCCAGACCATCACCAACTGATCGGGGCTCCGGAAGGGAAGCGAGCGAATCAGCACCGCGTTGACCACGCTGAAGATCGCCGTGTTGGCTCCGATGCCCAGCGCCAGAGCAATCACAGCGACTGCGGTGAATCCCGGGCTCTTCGCAAGCATGCGAACGCCGTACTTCAAGTCCTGCCAGAGTGCTTCCATCTTGTCACCTCATCGGTCTTGTTTGCTGAGTTTCTGGTAGTGGGTCAGTTCATTTTGGATTTTAGATTTTGGATTTTGGATTCTGTGCGGCGGCCACCTTGGTCCCCTAATCCAAAATCTAAAATCCAAAATCTAAAATCTAAAATCCAAAATCGAGCTGACCCGCTATCGAGTTCCTGCTTGTATGGTCATGCCACGGCAGGTAGAATCAGCGTGATCGAACTCCATCGCCGCGACACTCTTATGAGCACGCAGACGCTTCAATACTACGAGATCGTTTCGCAGTTGCCCGAAGATACGGTAATCACCTTCCGAAACGTGGGTTGGGAAGAGTACGAAGACTTGCTCGAGCAAGTCGGCGAAGCCTCCGGGCTGCGCATCAGCTTCGATGATGGAACCCTGAAAGTCATGACTCTGTCTTCCAAACACAAAAAATATGAGCGCTTTCTCGAAGCCTTGATCACGGCTGTTCGGCTTCGGCTTCGCATCAACATTCTCTCCTTCGGCTCAGCGACCATGAGAAAACGCAAGAAGAAAAAGGGCAATGAGCCGGATGCATGTTTTTACGTGCAGACCGCAGATGTGATTGGCCATCGGATCAATATCGACTTTGAGATCGATCCGCCGCCTGACGTCGCAGTCGAAATTGACGTGCATCACGATTCGCGAGACAAATTCTCAATCTATGCCGGGCTTGGCGTGCCTGAGATTTGGCGCTTCGACGAACAAAGACTGACCATTCACGTCCTCGAGCAAGATCGCTACGAGGAAGTGCCCGCCAGCAGAGCGCTGCCTATGGTGACGAGCCAGATCCTCACCGAGTTTCTGACAAGCCTGCCTGAGAAAGGCGAATTCCAGACGCTTATCGCCTTTGACGAGTGGCTGCAAACGCAGCGATCATAACTTCAAAGATCTACTCGTACCTCAGTGCCTTGAGGATCGAGGATAGAAGATAGAGGATAAGAAGCTAGAGGATTGTTAGATCACGATCCTCTATCCTCCATCCTCTATCCTCCATCCTCCATCCTCCATCCTCCATCCTCTCTCACTCGTATCTCAGCGCGACCATCGGGTCGACATTCATCGCGCGCCTTGCGGGAATGTAGCTGGCCACCAGCGCGACGCCAGCCAGCAACAACGAAACAACCGCAAACGTCCCGAAGTCAGTTGGGCTCACGCCGAAGAGCAACCCCGATATCAAACGAGTCAACGCGAACGCACCCGCCAGACCGATCGCCACGCCGAGCAGCGCCAGAACCATTCCCTGGCCGACGACCAGCTTGAAGATGTCTCGTCTCTTTGCTCAAAGCGCTATCCGCACGCCTATTTCGTGAGTTCGCTGCGCCACCGAATAGTTGATGACTCCAAAAACGCCGACCACTGCCAATCCGAGCGCGAGCGCTGCAAAGATACTCAGCAGTAGCGCGTTGAATCGCTGCCCTCCCACCGAGTCGGAGCGAATTTGATCCATGGTCGTGATCGCCACCGGCAGATCCTGATCAATCGACGTGACTTGTTCGCGCACGGCCGTTGCCAGCATCAACGGATCACCCGCGGTTCGGACCATCACTGCCATCGACCCGGAAGGCTCTTGAAGATCAGACAAGTACATCTCCGGGTTCGGTTGCGTGTTCAATCCCATGTGCCGAATATCACCGACTATTCCGACTATCGTCAGCCACGGACTTGCTATGATTCGCATTCGCTTGCCGACCGGGTCTTCATCTGGAAAGAACCTTCGCGCGAACGTCTCGTTGATGATGATGGCCGGAACAGGTTGCGGATCGTCGTAGTGTTGGGGGTAAGGCTGCTGTTCAAACCAGCGCATCACCGGAAGCGCGATCCGAGCATCCGCTTCGGTAAAGAACCGTCCCCTCTTCAGCGGAACTCTCATGGCCCGGAAATAGTCGGCGCTGACGCTGCGCATCGCGGCATTCGATTCCTGGCCGGGTGCCGCCGCAGGTCGGCCTTCGATGGAAAAGAACGCCCAGTTATCGCCTGGACTCAAAGGCGTCTGAGTGGTCGCGCTCGCCACTTCTACACCGGGCAGCACTTTGATCCGTTCCAAAAGCTGTTCATAAAAAATCTTTTGTTGCTCAGGCTTCGCGTATCTCAGACCGGGCAACGAAAGGTCGGCTCGCAAAATGTTGTGCGGATCGAAGCCCGGATCAACACTAAGCAAACGAACAAAGCTCCTAACCATCAGTCCGCCGCCGGCTAACAAAACGAGAGCGAGCGCTACTTCGGCGACCACCAGCACGCTCCCGATTCGGCGGCGGCCCAGACCGGCTGAAGTTCGAGTTCCTTCACCCATCGATTGATTCAATGCTTGCCTCGAGCTTCGCAGCGCGGGCGCCAGACCAGTAACGATTCCGGTCAACAGCGATAGGCCGATGGTCATCGCCAGAACGCTGGCGTCGAGATGCACCTGCTCCATACGAGGAATATTCACTGCTTTGATCTTCGGAAGCAGGTCTATTATCCACAGCGCCAGAAGCACCCCAACTCCGCCACCCATCACCGCCAGCAGGCAACTTTCGGTTAACATCTGGCGAACCAGTCGTAGCCGCCGCGCCCCCAGAGCAGTTCTGATAGCAATCTCTTTTTGCCGGGCGGCGGCTCGCGAGAGCAACAGGTTGGCCACATTAGCGCAGGCGATGAGCAATACAAAGCCGACTGCTCCAAGTAACATCACCAACGCAGGACGTATAGCTCCTACGGTGTCTTCGTGCAGAGAGTTGACCTTCACGGTGTGTCCGGTATTCTCGCGTGGATATCGCTGCTCAAGCTGAGCGGCGACCTGAGCCAAATCCGCTTGCGCCTGGTCCAATGTCACGTCTGGTTTGAGCCGACCTATCACATTGTTGCCGTGCTTGCCCACTCTTCGTGCTTCGGCGGGCAAGTCGATAGGAACCCATACGTCGGGGTCCGAATTCATCCACGCTCCCACGCAGCGACGTTGCATGACGCCGATCACTGTGTACTGTTGATCGCTCAAGGTTACTGTTTTGCCGACGATGTCCGGGTCTGAGCCAAAACGCCGCTTCCAGAGGCCCGCGTTCAGGACAACGATAGGGTTATTACCAACTTGGTCTTCTCCCGGTGAGAACGTGCGGCCAAGAAGCGCAGTCACGTCCAGCACTGAGAAGAAGTCAGCCGAAACTTTCAGCCCGGCGATCGCAGTCGGGTCACCTGCCCCAGTCAGGTTGAAGCCTGAAGGTTCGATGATCGCCATGTTCTCAAAGCTGCCGGATTGTTCGCGCCAGCCGACGAACTCATGAGCGGAGATTGGCAGGTTCGCGTCGTTGGAGGAAGCCCGTCTTTCCCATATCATCACGAGCTTGTCCGGTTCTTTGAAAGGCATAGGCCGCAGCAGCACCGCATTGATCAAGCTGAAGATGGAACTGTTGGCGCCGATCCCCAGCGCGAGGGTCAAGACGGCAATTGCAGTGAAGCCGGGATTCTTAACCAACATCCGCGAGCCGTATCGCAAGTCTTGCCAGAGAGTTTCCATTAATGCTCCTTGCGTCTGCCTTCTGATCTCTGACCACTGACCACTGACCTCTGGCCACTGACCTCTGACCTCTGGCCACCGACCACCGACCACCGACCACTGACCACTGACCACTGACCACTGACCACTGACCACTGACCACTGACCACTGAACCGCTACCAACCACTGTGCCACATTGCCAGACGTCGCCAGACTACTGAAGATAAGACGCTTCGCGGGCCCGGTCTTCAGTCTACCGGCTGTGGTCCGCGTCTCGACTGGCCGCTTCCGGGATGAAGTATTCCCATTCCTGCGAATGAGCCTTTGACCGCAGCCTAACGACGCTTGGCCTTTGACTTCTGACTTCTGTATCACTGGCTTCTGACCCCCGAACGGCTGACTCTCATGCGCTTTGTGCGGTAGAATCCCTATCAAGACCCATATGCACATCGACGACAAGCGCCATCGTAAAGAGTCGCTCAGTCACCTGAAGCCCCTCGATTCGGGGGCGTTGTGGAGCGCCTTTGCCGCTCGCGATGACTTGCCGCGCCTCACGTTTTCTTTCGAAGCCTCTGCTGTCTATTCGTCAAACATCGAGGGCAACACCATAGACCTGGATTCTTTTATGAACTCGAAGCTTGACCGCAAGAGCCGAGCCTTCAAAGCAAAAGAGCGAAAAGAGATTGAAACCCTCGTCGAGGCCTACCTGTTTGCCAGGAAGCACGCGCTAAACGAAAAGAACCTGTTGAAGGCCCACGGTATTTTGGCGAAGCCTCTGTTGCCTAAGGCGCGGCAGGGGAAATACCGCGACCAACTCATGTTCGTGTACAGCCAGTATGGGATCGAGTATGCCGCCGTGGAACCGGAACTCGTGCTGCAAGAGATGCAAGAGCTGTTCGGGGATTTGAGATCGCTCAAACGACAACCTCAAGACATAGCCAGTGTCTTTTACCATGCGTCGTTGCTTCACCTGATGTTCGTGCACATTCACCCTTTTCAAGACGGGAACGGACGAACCGCGCGGCTGCTGGAAAAGTGGTTTCTTTCGACCCATCTGGGAAAGCGAGCCTGGCAGATTCCATCAGAGCAATACTACAAAGAGCATCTGGCGGAATACTACAAGAACATCAAGATCGGATTGAACTACCATGAGTTGAACTACGACTTGTGTGTGCCGTTCCTAACGATGCTGGTGAATTCTTTACGCAGATAGTTGGTATGAGCTATCAAGTCTGGAATAATGAGCAAGACTATGCAGCCTAAATCATCCCCATCATCGAGTCCTGCAGAACGGATGAAGGACTTCGTGAACTTCGCGCGCGACCACATCAAAGGAGATGAAAAAGGTGAAGCACAGATCTTCTGCGACCGACTCTTCCGGGCGCTTGGGTATGGCGGGATCATGGAGGCCGGGGGAACTCTAGAATTTCGCATCCACACGGGCAAGGGGACACGCTTTGCAGATCTGCTCTGGAGACCGCGACTGCTTCTCGAGATGAAGAAGCGTGGTGAAAAGCTCGAACGTCATTATCGACAAGCTTTTGAATACTGGCTCGATCTCGTTCCGAACCGACCCCAGTATGTCGTACTCTGCAATTTCGATGAGTTCTGGATTTACGATCTGAACCACCAGCTTGATGAGCCGATGGACCGGGTGCGCCTTGAGGAACTTCCAGAACGATATACCGCGCTCAATTTCCTATTTCCAGCCCAACTCAAACCTCTTTTCAACAACGACCGTGTTGCGGTCACACGTCAAGCAGCACAGAGCGTCGCCGCGCTCTTTAACTCGCTGGTATCTCGCACGAATGAGCCGGTAGCGATTGCAACAGCGCAGAGGTTTGTACTCCAATCCGTACTCACCCTCTTTGCGGAAGACATCGATCTGCTGCCCAGAGGACTTTTCAGCGAACTTGTTCAGGACTGCAACGGCAATACAAGCAACTATGACATTATTGGTGGCTTGTTTCGGCAAATGGCGGACAAGAATCGAGCCTCCGGGGGCCGATATAAGGGAGTCGACTACTTCAACGGAGGTCTGTTCAGCATCGTCGAACCGATTGAGCTCACATCCGACGAGATATGCCTGCTTCAAGCTGCAACAAAAGAGAACTGGTCCAAAGTGCATCCCGCGATTTTCGGCTCATTGTTCGAGGGGATCATGGACAAACGGGAGCGACATGCCTTTGGGGCGCACTTCACAAGCGAAACGGACATTTACAAAGTCGTTCTTCCGACTATTGTCCGCCCCTGGAGAGAGCGCATAGCCGCCACCACACGGGCGGCGGACCTGCTAACGCTACGAAGGGAACTCCTAGACTACCGAATCCTTGACCCCGCGTGTGGCAGTGGGAACTTCCTTTACGTCGCGTACCGGGAGCTCAAACGCATCGAACTCGAATTGCTGGAAAAGATTTATGCGGACTTCGGCAGCAAATCTCAACGGGCAGTAGGGGGTAAGTCGCTGGTTAGCGCATCCCAGTTTTTTGGGATCGACATTAAGGAATTCGCGGTTGAGCTTGCCAAAGTTACACTGATGCTGGCGAAGACGCTTGCCCTCAAGGAGACACGAGAGCGTCTTGCCACGGGACAACACCACTTGCCCTTCGACCTGAGCGAGCAACCTCTGCCTCTCGACAATCTCGATTCGAATTTCTGGACCGTCGATGCCCTCTTGGCAGAAGACGGAACCAATCGTGATTGGCCACCGGTTGACGTAATCATCGGGAATCCACCGTTTCTTGGGTCCAAGCGGCTGAAGCCATTCCGGGGGGCGGCGTACGTTAATCAGCTTCGCAAGGCTTACCCCAATATTCCTGGAATGGCGGACTACTGTGTTTTTTGGTTCCGCCGCGCTCATGACCATTTACCCGAGTGTACGCCGGCAAAGTCCACATCCGGCCGAGCCGGATTGGTCGGAACACAGAACATCAGGAGCAATAAGTCCCGCGTCGGCGGCCTCGACTACATCGCTTCCTCTGGCACAATTATTGAAGCCGTCGACAATCAGCCGTGGTCAGGTGAGGCCAACGTACATGTGTCCATCGTGAACTGGATGAAGACTAAGGCTGGCAAAGTAGTTCCGCCAACGCGGCGGCTTTGGACGCAACTCAATAAATCAGGCACAAAAAAAAGGAATCGAGGTGATGCAAACAACGACCAGCCAACCTACGAGCTGGTGTTTCGTGACGTTGCATTCATTAATTCCAGTCTGTCGGATGAAACAGATGTGAGCGGAAAGGCGAGGCTTTCGGCCAATCTATCGCCCAAGCGCTGCTTTCAGGGGAAGATCCCGGGATATGGCGGCTTCCTGCTCGACAGCGACACCGCGGACAGGCTGCGGGCCGATTCCGCCGAGGTCATCTTCCCCTATCTGACTGGTCGTGAAATGCTCGATGAATTCAGGATCGACCGATGGGTGATTGATTTCGGCGATCGGGATATCATCGAGGCTTCTGCATTCTCCTCAGCGTTCGCCTATTGCAAGGAGCATGTTCTTCCTGCCGTTGAGCTAACACTGAGGGAGGCCGAGAACTCGGACAGCGATATGGCACCGTCACGGAGAGAGCACCTTTCTCGCTGGTGGCAGCTATGGAACCGGCGTGACGAATTGTCCGCCGCCCTGAACGTAGTACCGCGCTACATCGGATGCTCGCGCGTAACCCGACGGCCCGTGATGGTGTTCCTTTCAAGCCAAATTTGTCCGAGCGATCTTGTGCAAGTATTCGCACTCGCAGACGACTATTCTTTTGGTATTCTTCAAAGCAAGCTGCACTTTGAATGGTTCCGAAAATCGTCGAGGATGAAGGTCGAGTCGGACACGAGATATTCCGTTCGTGACGTCTTCGACACATTCCCATGGCCTCAGCTGCCGACGGTTCGGCAGGTCGAGGCTATCGCCGCGGCGGCACGGCGCATTAGGGATGTCCGAGCACGAGCAATCACCATCGCCGGCGGAGGCCTTCGAGACCTGTATCGGACACTCGAACTTCCAGGTACGCACCCGCTACGCACGGCACACGAAGAATTAGACAACGTCGTGCGCGAAGCATACGGTGGCATGGCGCGGAAGGCGGACGAGTTGACGTTCCTGCTTGAACTGAATGGTTTGGTGGATGAAGCGACAAGGTCCGGGAAGCCAGTCGAGCGGCCGGGGCTACCGTCCTGCGTTAACGACCACCACCTGTTCATTTCCGAAGATTGCCTTTTCGCATGAGGTGTTCTGATGGCGACGAGTATCTCGTATACAGTTCAGCGGCCCGGAGAGGGGACGGCAATACTGAATGCTTACCGTGACCTCGCTGCCGCTACGGCATTTTCTCGACTCACGGGTCTCTACGCGTTTGCGTCGTTCAAAGGTGTGCGTTTGATAACCAGTGTGCTGCGCGAATCGCCTAGCTGGAAAAAGGCGGCGAAGCGCTGGGTAATATCAATTGACGGGGGCATCACGGAACCGGACGCACTCAGGTTCCTGCTGAGTCTCCAGAAGGCAGAAGTTCGTGTCCCGTACGCTGAAGAACTCTTGACCCGCAAACTCAAACCAATCTACCGATTTCATCCGAAGACTCTATTGTTGGAGCGACGAGACGCCGCGTTTGTTCCGGCGGCAATCATGGTTGGCTCGGCGAATCTCACATGCAGCGGTCTGTGTTTCGGCCATGAACATGCCTTATCAGCCCGAACCCTTTCGGACTTGGGTTCGCTGCCACCGGCAATATCAAACGGTCTCGTCGAGTTAGAAAAAGTCATTGCTTGGGCTACGGTAGTTGATGCCGCTTTCATTGACCGCTACGCGGCAATCCGACCGGCAGTCCCGTCACTTTCTGAAGAGTTTGAGGACAAGCGTGCTGACTTGATTCTCCAGGAAAAGGCGGTGATTCCCCCAGCACAGGCCGCCGCGCTCATTGCGGCGGCGCACTTCTGGATAGATATCGACTACGTGGTCCCGAATCGAGGAAAGGACCAAGAAGGCAATCAGATCGACATGCAGAGAGGCTCCCGGCTCTTCTTTGGTTTCGGCGACGGCGCGCTTGCGAAAAACTCGCATATTGGGAGCGTTAGCATAAGGTACGGGACACACGCTGCCGCGAGGAATCTGCGCTTCGGCAACAACTCAATGGATAAGCTCGACCTTCCTATTCCGGATGTCGAGGGACCGCCATCGTACGGCAATCAGACCCTCCTCTTCACGCGGGAGTCGCCGACCACCTTTCGTCTTAGGCTCGGAACGCCGGCAGACATTGCGGCGTGGAAGACAGAATCCGAAGCAGCGGGCACGCTGTTCAAGATGCAAAGCGGGCGCGAGTTCGGAGTCTTCTAGGGGGATGGGTCGGAATCGTCACCCTTCGAATTGCATACCCTGCAATTTCTCAGTGAAAGGAGTTCTACTCATACCTCAGCGCCACCATCGGATCGACTTTTGTAGCTCGCCGCGCCGGAAGATAACAAGCCAACAACCCCACCAACGCGAGCACGAGCGCTATCACCGAAAACGTCAACGGATCAGTTGCGCTCACTCCGAAAAGCAGGCTCGCCATCACGCGAGTCAACGCAAACGAAGCCGCCAGACCAATAGCTACCCCGGCGAGCGCCATAGTCATTCCTTCCTTCACTATCAGTTTCACCACGTCTCGTGTTTGCGCGCCGAGCGCCATCCGTATGCCGATCTCGCGCGTTCGCTGCGTGACCGCGTAAGCTATCACTCCGTAGATTCCTATGCCCGCAAGCAGCATCGCGACCCCGCCGAACAATCCAAGCAGTAAGGTGTAGGTGCGCGGCTCGGCTACGGATTCGGACATCACTTGAGCCATCGTCTTGATTTGCGAAACAGGCAGATCACCATCTATTGCCCAGACTGCTTGACGCGTTGCGGCAACAACACTGAGCGGATCTCCGTCCGTCCTTATCGCCAGATAAAGCGAGCGCCACCACAGGTCCTGCAGGAACGGCGTGTACATCGTCGGCTGCGGTTCTTCCTGGAGGCCGTTGTACTTCACATCATCGACGATGCCGACAACCGTCACCCAAGATCCCGCCGGATCGTAGTCTCCGGTTTGAATGCGCCTGCCGACGGCATCCTCGTTCGGAAAGTAAGACCGCGCCATCGTCTCGTTGATGACGACGACCTGCGGAGCGGAGCTGTTGTCCGTGTCCGTGAATTGCCGGCCCGCGTTTAGCCTGATGCCTAGGGTACGGAAATAATCCGGACTGATGAGCAACTGTTCGGCGAGGGGTTGCGATTCTCCGGGCGCGGGAATCTGACCTTCGACAACAAACGGGTTGTGCATCACCAACAGGTTTGGCGGCAGGGCCATCGAAGCCGAAACGGATTGCACGCCGGGTATCGACTGAACATCTTGCAACAATCGCTGATGGAACTCGCCTACCCTAGCCGGCGTGCCGTATGTGGCTTGCGGGAGCACGATCTCGGCGGTCAGCAAATGTTCGGGATTGAATCCTGGGTTGACCCGTTGGAGTTGCAGAAAGCTGCGGATCATCAGCCCTGCTCCAACCAGCAGCGTCAGGGCCAGAGCGAACTCGGTTACGATAAACAATCCGCGAAGCCGATTGCGCCCGCCGCCTGTCGTGCGCCCGCCTTCCTTGAGATTGGCACTCAAATCCACATCCGAGCTTTGCAGCGCCGGCGCGATTCCGAACACTAGCCCACTCAGCAGCGTGATGAGCAAGGTGAACCCAAGCACGCGGCGATCGACGCTGATCTCATCCATGCGCGGAAGGTTCTCGGGACTCAGCGCGACAATCAAGTCGACTCCCCACAGCGCAAGCAGCCATCCGAGCGTGCCTCCGATCAGAGCCAGCGACAGGCTTTCTGTCAGCGCCTGGCGGATGAGCCGGAAGCGGCTGGCGCCAAGCGCGGCGCGCACGGACATCTCCTTCTCGCGTTCATTGGCCCGGGCCAACAGCAAATTCGACACATTGACCGCCGCGATGAGCAGGACGAAGAAGACTGCGCCGAACAGCACCGACAAGCTCAACTGCGCGTCGCCGACGATTGCTTCTTTTAGCGACGCCACACGCGTGACTTTAGAAATGCTGATTGGGTATTGCTGCTGGACCTGATCGGCAATCGCTAACAGCTCGGCTTGCGCTTCCTGCTCGGTGATGCCCGGCTTAAGGCGGCCGATGACGCGCAGGAAGTAAGGCGGCCGAAAACGCGGTGGATTGATTTGCATGGCTGCCCACAACTCGGACGGTCCAGTGGCGGAGAAACGGAAATCCGGCGGCATCACGCCGAGGACGGTGTAGGCGTTGCCGTTCAGCATAACTGACTGGCCGACGGCGTCCGCGTTGGAATTCAAGTGCTTTTCCCAGAAGCCGTGACTGACGACGACCGTGCGCGGGCTGCCCGGTTTAGCTTCATCGGGTAGAAATGTCCTGCCGCGCTGGGCCTTCACGGAAAGCACGTCAAAGAAGTCTACCGATACGTATGCGCCAGTCACTTGTTCGGGCGCGCCGCCGCCGGTCAGGCTGAAACGATTGCCCGATGCAATGGCGGCAACTTTCTCGAAGCTTTGATTTCGTTCCGCTAGCGCCAGGAAGTCGGCGTTGCCATAGCTCCCCTTGCCCTGCGCGGTCTCAGGATTGTTGAGAAACATCTGCGTCAGCCTATCGGGCTCAGGATAGGGAAGCGGCTGCAGCAGCACGGCGTTGACCACGCTGAAGATCGCCGTGTTCGCTCCGATGCCCAGCGCCAGCGTGATGACAGCGATCAAAGTGAAGCCCGGTTTTTTTAGAAGTATTCGCGCCGAGTAACGCAGGTCTTGTAAGAGAGTTGCCATAAGTCACTCTTTTCCTATTTTGGATTTTAGATTTTGGATTTTGGATTGCCGGATGTTGGATTGCGAGGCCGAGAGTTCGTTCGCCGCATCAATCCAAAATCTAAAATCCAAAATCCAAAATCGGGCTCATTCGTATCTCAACGCGACCATCGGATCGACTTTTGTTGCGCGCCGAGCCGGAAGATAGCAAGCCAGGAACGCAACTGAAGCCAACACCAAAGCGATCACCGAAAACGTGAGCGGGTCGGTCGCGCTTACTCCGTAGAGCAAGCTCGCCATTACGCGAGTCAACGCAAACGAAGCCGCCAACCCGATGCCGACTCCTATTAGCGCAAGCGTCATCCCTTGTTTCACGACCAGCGCGAGCACGTGAGAAGTCCGCGCGCCCAAAGCCATCCTTACGCCCAACTCGTGAGTGCGTTGCGCGACCGAGTAAGACATCACGCCGTAGATACCGACCGCGGCCAGCAACAACGCGACTCCGGCAAAGACGCTCAACAGCAGCATGTTGAACCGCCGCTGCGCGATCGAGTTAGAGAGCAGCTCTTCCATTGTGTGCACGTTGGAGATCGGCTGGTTCTTTTCGACCGCGAGCACTTCACTGCGCGCCGCCGCGACCAGGTTGAGCGGATCCCCCGAGGTGCGCACGACCAGCGTCATGAAGAACGAAGGGTATTGAGTGAACGGGAAGTACATCTCGGGCTTCGGATCGGAGTCCATTGCCGAATGCTTGACGTCTCCAACCACGCCTACTATCTCCCGCCAGTTCGGTGCGTTGTTGACCTGATCGAAAGCGACTCGCTTGCCGATCGGATCTTCGTCCGGGAAGTACCGGGCGGCCATCGCTTCATTGATGAGCAGCACTCGCGGCGAGTCGCCGCCGTCTCGCTCAGAAAGCTCTCGACCTTTCATCAAAGCAATGCCCATCGTGTTGAAGTAGCCGGGGCTCACCCATCGCGGGCCGGCGTTGTACCGTTCTCCAGGAGCCGAATCCGCACGGCCTTCGATGCCAAAGCCCATGCCCTCTTCCGCGCCGCTCAACGGCAGCGGATAAACCGCGCCCGCCGACTTCACGCCGGGCAGCGCTCTCAGCCGCTCGATGACTTGTTGAAAGAACGCGACCTGTTGCGGCCCGGTGTATTTAGTTCGGGGCAGCCCGACGTCCAGCGTCAAAACGTTCTCAGGGTCGAGACCCGGGCTGGAATTGAGGAGACGAACGAAGCTGCGGATCATCAAGCCGGCGCCGATCAGCAGCACCAGCGAGAGCGCTACTTCTGAGACGACAAGCGCGCCTCGGAAGCGGTTGTGACTGACTGACGAAGCACGTCCGCCTTCCTTGAGCGCTTCGTTGACGTCGGGCTTTGAAGCCTGGATTGCCGGCACTAACCCAAAGACGATCCCGGTCAACAACGAGATAGCAAGCGTGAACCCGAATACCCGCCCGTCCACACCAATCGCATCGACGCGCGGCAAATTAGCCGGGCTGATGGCGAGGAGCAGGTCGATTCCCCACATCGCCAGCAGCAACCCGAGCGTTCCACCCGCCAACGACAGAAGAACGCTCTCTGTGAGCAGTTGCCTGATCACGCGCCAACGGCTGGCCCCGAGCGCCGTGCGAATCGCGATTTCCTTTTGCCGCGACGCCGCTCTGGCAAGCAGCAAGTTCGCGACGTTCGCGCACGCGATCAACAACACGAAAGCGACTGCGCCCAGAAGCACCAGCAGCGCAGTTCGGACCTTGCCGATGACTTGCTGATGGAGCGGAACGATAAACACTTCTTTGTTTGAGTTGAACTGCGGATATTGCTGCGTCAGCCGCTCGGCGATCTCGTGCATGCCGGCCTGAGCTTGCGCGATGCCGACCTGTGGTTTGAGCCGCCCGACCACCGCCAGAAAGTTTCGGCCGCGATTGCCGACCTGAGCCGGCGTCCATGCCAGCGGCGTGTAGAGGTCTGCTTGTCTCGGGAACTGGTAACCGGCCGGCATCTCGCCCTTGCGCGGAAACTGGAAGCCTGGCGGCATCACACCGATAACGGTGTAAGGTTCATCGTTCAGCGTAAGCTTTTGCCCGATGATCTGCGGGTCCGATCCGAAACGCCGCTCCCAAAGCCCGGGACTGAGGATGACGACGTGACCCGCGCCGGGTTGATCTTCTTCGGGCAAAAAAGTCCGGCCGAGTTTGGCTTCAACGCCGAGCAATGAGAAAAGGCCTGCAGACGAGCGGACGCCGCCCAGGAACTCGGGCTCGCCCGCGCCGGTGATGTTGAACGGCTGAGTATGGAACGCGGCGATCTGTTCGAAGACTTGATTCTGATCGCGCCATTCAACGAAGTCTGCGGCAGACACGGGAAACTCGTTCATCCCCGCTTGAGCTTGAAGCAACGGCCTGCGATTCCAGACCATCATCAGGGCTTCGGGATCTTTGTAAGGCAAGGCTCGCAGGACGACGCCGTTGACCACGCTGAAGATGGCGCTGTTGGCGCCGATACCAAGTGCCAGAGCCAGCACCGCCACCGCAGTGAAGCCCGGGCGCTTGAGCAGCATGCGAGAACCGTAACGCAAATCGTGAAGGAAAGTTTCCACGGGTCACCTCCGAAGAATTGCGGATTGCGGATTGCGGATTGCGGATTCTCGGTCGCGACTTACGGATCAAAAGACCGTCTTCAATCCGCAATCGGAAATCCGAAATCCGCAATTCCCTTCATTCGTATCTCAACGCGACCATCGGATCGACTCTAATTGCCCGGCGAGCCGGTATCACACTGGCCGCGACCGCAACTGCTGTTAGCAGCAAAGCAACAAAAGCAAACGTTGCTGGATCAGTTGAGCTTAGCCCGAACAACATGCTTGACAGCACTCGCGTTGCTGCGAACGCCGCAGCAAGTCCGAACACTATGCCCGTTCCTGCAAGCGCAAGCCCGTGCCTTAGCACCAGCTTCAAGACGTCGGTGCTGCTTGCGCCCAACGCCATCCGCACTCCGATCTCCCGCGTGCGTTGCGCCACCAGATAGGACATCACTCCGTACAGACCCACAACAGCGAGAGCCAGGGCAAGAACTGCAAACGACGAAAGCAGAATCATGTTGAATCGGGGCTGAGATACCGAACCCCAGACTGTGTCGCGCATCGGCTTAAGCTGCAGCGCCGCCAGCGTCGGATTCACCGAAGAGACCGCGTGTCTGATGCTTGGGATCAACGCCGATGGATCGCCAGCCGCCCTCACCATGACATAGGACCAGAGGAATGGCGTCTGCGCGAACGGCGTGTAAACGACCGCGTCCCCTGTATCATCCAGGCCCGAGTACTTTACGTCGCCGACTATGCCGACGATCGAACGCCATTGGTCTGATTGTTCGGGATTGATCAGCTTTAAGCGCTTGCCGATCGGATCTTCGCCCGGAAACAAACGAGCGGCGAGCGTTTTGTTGATCACTACGACTTTCGGAGCCGTGTCCGAGTCGCGCTCATCGAACACGCGTCCCTGGATGAGCGGAGTTCCGAGCGCGTGAAAATAGCCGGGGCTTGTGCCGATAAAATAACCGGTGTTCTGCTGGGACGTTGAAACGTCTTGCCCCTCGGCTGCGAATCTTGTGACTCGCTGCGCGGTCACCGGGGGCAGTCCCGAACCGCCGCCTGCCGCTTCAACGCCGGGGATCTGTTCGATTCGGGCAATTACTTCCTGCTGAATCGCGGCGCGTTGCTGCGGGTCCTTGAAGTGAAACAACTCGATGTTCATCGTCAGCAAGTTGTCCGCAACAAAGCCCGCGTCGGCGTTCATCAATCGCGAAAAGCTTTTCACCAGCAGCCCCGCGCCGACAAGGACAACGAGCGACAGCGCGATCTCCGCCACGACCAGTCCGCCTCGCAAGCGCCGGCCCCAGGCGCTTCCGCCAATCCCGCGGCCTCCCTCCTTCAACGCGTCGTTCAGGTTGAGCCGGAGAGCTTGCGTAACCGGCGCCAGCCCGAAGAGTATCCCCGTAAAGAGCGAGACCCCGAGGGTGAACAACAAGACCGGAATGCTTATGCTGATGCTGCTGAGTCTCGGAATGCCACTCGGATTGAGGCCGGTCAGCAAGTCGACGCCCCAGACGGCGAGCAGCGTGCCGAGCGCGCCTCCGAACCCGGCGAGCAGAACGCTTTCGGTTAGAAGCTGACGTGCAACACGCCAGCGCCCCGCGCCAAGCGCCACTCGAATCACGATCTCGCGCTCGCGCGCCGTCGTTCGAGCCAGCATCAAGTTGGCTACGTTCGCGCAGGCGATCAACAACACAAAGCCCGCCGTAGCGAGAAGGATCATAAGCGCCGGGCGCACATCGCCGACGATGCGATCGTACAGCGGGGTGAGAGTCGGGGTCACTCCGGTGTTGGTTGCCGGGTATTGTTCTTCAAGCCGTTTGAATATCGACGCGGTTTCGGTTTGAGCTTGTTGGAGTGAGACTCCGGGCGCAAGGCGAGCTATGCAACGAAAGATGCGAAGCTGCCGGTTCTCGGCCTGGGCCGGCGTCTGCGAGAGCGCCGAACCGAAAGTCACCCACAGTTTGAACTGGGAGTCTGGGAACTGGAACTCGGGCGGCATCACTCCGACGATCGTGTGGCTGCGGCCGCCGAGATTCAAAGTGCGGCCGATTGCTCCGGCTTCACCCCCGAATCGCTGCTTCCACAAATCGTAGCTCAACACAACCAGCGGTTCCTGGTCTTCTTCGGGTTGAAATGTCCGGCCGGCTGCGGGCTGGCCGAGAAGCTTAAAGAAGCTCGGCGAAACCACCGCGCCCCTCAATTGTTCAGGCTCTCCACCGTCGTTGATCGTGTACATATTAGAGGCCCAAATCGCGGTTTCATCGAACACCTGATTGGCTTCTTTCAGATCGCGAAAGTCGGGAACAGAAATGCCGGTGACCACAAGGCGCTCGGCGTCAGGATAAGGAAGCGGACGCAACAGCACCGAGTAGACTACGCTGAAGATTGCGGTGTTGACTCCGATGCCAAGCGCAAGCGTGAGCAGCGCGACCACCGTGAAGCCCGGATTCTTGAGCAACATCCGGACGCCGAATCGAAGATCCTGCCTGATGGTTTCCACTAATGTCACCTTTCCGGCTTCAGCTAGATCATTCGAAGCCAGCTCCGAAGCGAATAGCCAACCAGCGTGCCAGAGCGGATTGTGGGGTTGCGGTTTTGGATTTTGGAGCCCTGGCTTTGAGGCGCGGACGAGGCTTAGAGCTTAACCTGGCTGGAGAGCAGGGTTTGTGCGGTTCACGGAGCGCGCCGGCTAGCGTTGTGGAATGAACGACAAAGGCTCTGAAATCCAGGATCCAGAATTCGGAGACGTGACTGTGTTCGCTTGTGGAATCTCACTTTCCCACAATCGAAGAAAAGCAGCTTCAGACTGCGCAGTCTATCGGCGGCGTGTGAAGAAGCTTATTACTGCGACGAACAAAGCCGAGCCGATGATCGACCAGATGATGGGGAAGTGCTCGCCGCCGATGTTGACCACGAACAGGTCGGGCAGGTGAAGCGCGCCGGCGATCCACACTCCTAGTAGCGCGCCGATGAACCCCAACGCGATCGAAACCAGACAGCCTCCGCGAGTGTAGCCCGCGATGCTTTGTCCGATCGATCCGCAGATTCCCGCGACGAGTAGCAGCAACAAGAGCGAGGTGAGTGTCATTCTTTATCTCCCTTAAAGGTCATACGAAATGGTCCCGGAGTTCGACGGGCAAAAACGAGAGACCGCAGAACACTACCAAATCACGTGGAGTCGCGCATGTGGCGGCGCAGATTTTGATCGACAGTTGTTTGTGAAATGCTGCGGGCGAATCAACCTCGGTCTCGATAAGTGCGGCAAACAAGCAGCAGCGATCAGGCAGGTTGGGCGGCCCGTTCGTTGCCACTCTGAGTGACGAGTCGCGACCCGCTTGTGGGTTGGGGCTCGATACCAAAAACGATGAGAGTCGTTTCGGTCTAACACGCGCACCGCTTCGCGGCGCGGTAGGCTCGAGCGTGGCCAAAGTCTCGCTTGTCACCGCGCCGCGCTAAGCGGATCAAAGCGACCTCGCCTCGATCCCGCACACCCGCAGAGAATGAACTCGTTATTTCCTGGATGCCTTCGACGGCGGATCGTTTCTTATTGACGGAGTTGCCGACATCAACTGCACTCGCACGCTGCCCCACGAAGGCTCGGCGGTGATCAACACTGGAATCCTCCGCTGATCGTTTGTCACGTAGAGCCGGAGGTTGTAGAGCTTGTCGTTAGCCCGGTCAGCCATCCTGGTCGCGATCCTGATTGTGTCGAAACTTCCCGCCCGTGTCGTGATTCTTTCCTTTGCTTCGGGTTCGATCTTGATCGCGTAGAGCTTATCGTCTTCAAGCGCGTTAAACGTTCGCGATCTGCCCGGCGTCAGGTCCATCCCCCGGATCGCGAACAGCAGGCTGGCGAGGTCGTAGGTTTCAGCCGGCAGCTTCAGGCTTCGCCCATCTGCCAGCCGAGCCGAGCGATGCTCCTGATCAATCGTCACCGAAGACTGTTGGCGCTTATTGCCGTGACGCGTGCGCTTCTCGGCTCGGAAGGGCAGCAGCGTGGAAGCGTCGATGAATGACTCGTAAGCGTCGTCGATCTTCTTGCCGATAGCGCTGACCAAGCCAACAGATTGAGCCTGTACGCTGACGTGATAACCATCGACGCCTTCGTAGTTCCGCCGCTCCTTCGTTTCGATTACCAACTCCCCAGCAACTAGAAAGTCTTGCCAGGACACTTCGTAGGTCAATCTCTCGCCCACGACGAATGCCGGCTTCGGCGATGAAGCGGTGGCGGCGGGGCGATCAAACTTGACGTCTGGCCTTTGCGCGACCCCGGTGATCAACGTCAGCGCGATGAAGGGAATAACAAGCAGCGAACTCTTTAACATCCAAACTACCCCAGTCTTATGAAAACGGAATCCACGGCAAGGGCTGTGATGACTTCATCAACTGTCAGGATGCCCCTGATAGATGATACACGCTGGCGTTGGATCGGATGACAAAAAGAAGAAAGGCGGGACTCGCTTGCGAGTCCCGCCTTTCCGCACCAAAGCATTGATGCGCGATCTAATTTACGCGGCGTGGCCGGGTAGCCTCTAGAGAAGCCTGCCGATCAGTTGCCTCGGACGGAGATTTCGTTACTCTGAAGTAATCGGATGAAGAATCGAGTGCCAGAGGCTGGAACGGATCCAAAGCGATCCCGTCAACCCGAACTTCATAGTGAAGGTGTGGTGAAGTAGCACGCCCCGTGCTGCCCGCGCGGCCGATGATCGTGCCCCGCTCGACTCGCGAGCCGACCTCGACATCGAAGCTCGACAAATGCGCGTAGTGAGTCCGAACACCGCCACCGTGATGCACGATTAGCAAGTAGCCGTAACCGTAATACCAACCGGCGAACTCAACTACTCCGCGCTGGCTCGACCCGACCGGATCGCCCATGCGAGCCTTGATATCGACGCCCGAGTGAAACTTTGCGCGACGGGTAAACGGGTCACGCCTCACTCCGAAGACGCTGCCGACTGTTGCCTGGCTGGCCACTGACGGTCTTTGCTCATACTTTGAGTCCGCGCCGGCCTTGTCGGCTGGAATCGAGATCGAGTTCGCTGCAATCTTCACGACGTGCGGAGCGGGAGGGATGACCGTTGCCTTCAACTCGACGATGGCCGTTGGAACCGGCACGGCCTCGGTCTTCTTCGAGGTATCTTGAGACTGCGTTTGATTGGCCGGCTTTCGCTCGGAGTAGCCGACTATCTGATTGCCGCTTTGCGATGGCGGAGTCGCCGGCTTTTGCTGGGCGGCCGCGCCTGTGGAAATGAATGAAGCGACTAGAAGGGCGAACAGAAAGATCCTGCCTGCTTTTGTCAAAACCCTCTCCTCTCGAAACGTCGAGGCTAACGCTCAAAAAAATCAATCTAGTACTGCTTTGAAAGTTGGGTGGGTGCTTTCAGACCCGGCGATTTTATGGGCAGACCCCCAGACTGTCAACAATCTTGTCGGGAAAACTTCTTGTAAATTTGTTGCGAAAAGGCCCGAACCTTCCCCCGGCAGAGCCGGCGTCTGGCATTCCAGGGTCCGCCGACTATAATCAAGCTTCCTCCACTTTGTCGAGAGCACAATCGGCGGAAGGACTGGCATTCCAGGGTCCGCCGACTATAATCAAGCTTCGCTGCAGATCCACGAAAAGGAGACCTGATGAAAGAGATTGGCGCGCAAGAAGCGCACGACCTGTTGCAGTCCGATCCCGAGTTTATCTACCTGGACGTTCGCTCGATCCCTGAGTTCGAAGCCGGCCACGCCGTGGGCGCGATCAACATCCCGTTGATGCATTTCTCGCCGGGCGTCGGGATGTCGCCGAACCCGGACTTCCCGGCCGTCGCCGAAGCCGTGCTGGCCAAGGACGCGAAGATCGTCGTGGGATGCAAAACCGGAGGGCGATCGGCGCGCGCGTGCGAGGTGATGAGTCAGATGGGCTTCACCGATGTAACTAATATGCGAGGCGGCTTTGGTGGATTGACTGACAACACCGGACGGTTGGTTGAGCCTGGCTGGAGCACGCTGGGACTTCCGAATTGCTCGGCGTGTGATGAAAACGCCAGCTATGAAACGCTGGCCGCGAAGGCACGAGGAGTTTAGAGTTCAGGCTCCGGTTTTGAGCTCGCCGTTCTAAACGAGCCGAAGCATCTAGGCCAGTCGAAGCCTGAACTCCTCGGCGAAAAGCTATTTCGGAGGCTTTCGCTTTCCGCCCCTCTCGCTTTGTTGCTGAGCCTGAGGTGGACTCGGCTGTTGGGTGGGCGGCCCCTGCAATTGCGGCCGCGGCTCTTGCCGACGGATTTGTTGTTGTTGCGCGGCCTGCGCTCGAGCGGCTTGCTGTCTCATCATTTGCTGCTGTGGTAGCTGGGCTCGCGCTTGCGATTCGCGAGCCTGCTGTCCCGCCCGCGCCGCCGCCATGCGGTTCTGCTGATCCACCATAGACCGTTGCTGCTGTTGTTGACGCGCCTGCGTCTGCTGCCGCCCAGTGTCTGGAGCGCGTTGGGTTCGAGCCTGCTCTCTCATTTGAGCCGCCTGGTTTGTTCTCTGCTGTTGCTGAACTGAGGCCTCAGGCGGCTTACGCTTTTGCTGCTTTGGTTGTTGGTCCTGCTTCTGTTGCTGTTGCTGAACGCGCTGCTGTTGTTGTTGCTGAACCCTCTGCTGTTGTTGTTGAACGCTCTGCTGCTGCTGCTGCTGCTGTTGATGAGCACGCTGCTGTTGTTGCTGGACGCGCTGCTGCTGTTGCTGAACCGAAGGTTCTGGTGGTTTCCGCTCCAGGCGCTTCTGTTCCTTCTTTTGTTCGCGCATCTGCTGCTGTTGCGCTTGTCGCGCTGCGTCGGCTTGAGGCGCCACACCCCGCTGTTGCTGACGCTCAGCCTTTACCTGCTCTCGCATCTGTTGGCGCAACTGCTCCTGCTGAGCCCGCTGCTGTGGCTGTCCTCCGGGCGGATTGATTGCCGCGGGTTGCCCCCCACCGCGTTGTTCGCGATCCTTGCCGGTGCGGATCTGGTTAGGCGCATTTGCCTCAGGCAGACCATTGGGACGACGGTCGGCTATCACCTGACTAGTGTCATCAACTTTGAGCTTCTTCTTCTTTTGTTCCCCCGATACCGATTCGACGCGAAACGCCTTTGCGAGATTAGTTTCGGATGGGAGTGGCGTAGGCGCCCTGCTGGTCACGACTGGCCTGTTGAACGCTTCCTGCTCGGAGCGCGCCAGTTTCATGCTGCCCCGGTTCTCCCTATTTCTTAAAGCGAGCTCTCGCACGCCCTTGACCGCAAACGGATCCAGCGCCTGCTGAGATTTTGCGAACAGCTTCGGATCGACTTGAGCAATGTTGCTCGGATCGATGTGGCGCCTGAAACCTTGAACCGGTACCACTGTGACTCCGGATGGCGCGTTCAAGTTCACAAACGTCTGTTGCACAGTCACCTCTCTGATGACTTCGCGCGAAGCAAGATATCGAGGGCGAAAGTTCGCGTCGTAGTATCTGGGCACGTATCGCTCGCCTGGTCCGAGCGGCACCCATCCGATCTGATTCGAACTGCTCAGCGAAATAAAGGCAACCGGCGCTGGGCTATATGAGCGCCCAGTTCTCACCTCGACCGGCACCCAGAACCAACGCTCCTGCACGTATGCCCAGCGGCCATAGTGATACGGCGCCCAGCCCCACGGTTCGGTTGAAACCCACGTCGGCCCCCACGCATCGTAGAGGTCCCACGATCCCGAACGAAACGGCGCCCAGCCCGAAGCTACGCGAGGAGCCCAGCTGTTCCCATAGCCGTCGAGGTTCGACCAGTCGCCGTAACCATCGAGGTCGTACAAGCCCGGAATATCGGCTGCCACGTAGCGGCAACTCGCTGAGCTGCGATACGGGTCATAGTAAAACGGATCTTCCAGATAAGTGTCGTAGTTCGCATAGCGGCCATCGTAGACAGTCGGATGGCGATAGCGGTAATAGTCGTCAACGATCCCGCCGGCCAGACTCGGCGAGAGCTTCGAGGCGAGAACCTCGGTCGCAGCCGCGCTCGCCAGCGTAAACACCTGGCCTTTGTTTATGTAGCCCGAGCCGCCCTGCCCCACTACTTGCGCGAGTCCGCTCAATACCGAGATGATTGCGCTGCCGTCGTCGATGCCGATTTGATAAAGTCCGGGCTCCGTGAAATCGACGGCTCCGTACGGAGTGGCCACCTCATAAAACTCATCCGGCTCAAGCGCTCCCACGTCGAAGAGGGCAGATCCGCCTCGAAGCGCAAGCTGGGTCCTTTGGTCGCCGAGGGCAAGCACGTCCAGCGACGTGTCGGGCTCCATCCGAACAAAATTGTGTCCGGTTAGCGCGATCGAAGCGCGCGAGCCCTCACGCGAATAAACACGATCCCCTACGCTGACAGGCGCGTTGAGTGTAGCTTCATCCCAGTCGGGCTCCGTGTTCTCATCGACTACTCGCGCGATGCCGACGCTCCCGTCTACGCGATCAATACGCGCAGCCATCGGTTGCACGGAATCGTCAGCCCCCGCCTTGTCCGCACCTCGCATAAACAACAAAGCGACTGCTGATCCGGCGACGAACGCGATTAACAGCCCCACCCCGATTGCGACCCGCGGGGAAACGCTGGATAGCTTTCTTCTGAGTTCGGCAAGCATTTTTCAAACCTCCTAGTCATGGCGTTAGCCAGGCATTGAGTTGCAACTGGCACGCCTCCGATCAATTCAACTGAAGTAGGGATGTTTGGCGTTCGCGAGTAGTTTGCTCAGGTTTTGAAAACGTTTTTACTTGCCGCAGTTAGGAAGGAGCCTCCGCTTAGCGAACGCAGCGAAACGGGTCACAAAAACAATACATTGACTGGCCGCGAATGATACATTGAACACCTGTACGGGCGTCCTCCACTTGATATTAGATTTTGGATTTTGGATTTTGGATTTTGGATTGCGATTCTGGAAGTGAACCAGGAGGCTTAGTCTCAAATCCAAAATCCAAAATCTAAAATCCAAAATCGGATCAGTCGTCTTGCAAGCTTGTGGATGAGTTGGGCACGGATCCGCCGCGTGAGCGCCAGATGTAATAAGCCGGAACTCCGAGCGCGATCAGTCCGAGCGCCATCGCCGTGCGCAAGGGTGATTCTTTCAGTTTCGCTACAAGCGTGTTGATGACGACTGCGCTTGCGGCGAGTATGAACAGCAGCGGCGTCACCGGATAACCCGGAACGCGATAGCCGGGGAAGCCTGCCGGAGTGCGCTTGCGATAGACGAAGATGCTCGCTCCCGCCAACCCATAGAAAATCCATCCCGTGAAAACAACATAGGTCAGCAGTTCGCTGAAAGTTCCAAGCATAACAAGCACAGCGGCCCAGATCGCGCTTGCGATGATCGCAACAGCCGGAGTGCGCAACCGCGGATGGACTCTGGCAAGGCTGCTAAAAAAGACTCCGTCTATCGCCATTGCGTAATACACGCGAGGCGACGTAAGGGTGACGCTGTTTGCCGCGCTGAAGATCGAAATGCCGATCGCGATTGCGATCAACTGTGCGACTTGCGGGTTCACTACCGCGCGCAACGAGGCGGCGGCGACGCTCGAGGTTTCAGAAACGCCGGCCGGGCCCAGCGCTGCAAGATAGGCGACGTTCGCCAGCAAGTAGATGATTATCAGAGCTCCGGTACCCATGAAGAACGCACGTGGAAAGTTTCGCTGTGGGTTCACGGTCTCGCCAGCACTAAACGTGGCGAACTGCCATCCTTCATAAGCCCACAACACGCTGACCATTGCCAGCCCGAAATTCGATGCGACCGAACCGGTGAATCGCTCCGGCCACAACGACTCGCGCGCTTCACTGAGTCCGTGCCCGAACCAAAGCAGCGCCGCGCTCATCGCCAGGATCGCTCCGACTTTTATGACGGTCGCCCAGTTCGTTACGTTCGAGCTTTTGCGAGTGCCCCACACGTTGACGGCGGCGACCACCGCGATCATCCCAACTGAGACCAGCTTGCCGGCTACCGGCGAAAGCGTGATGACTTCGCCGAGATACTTGCTGAACGCGGCTGCAAGCGTTGCGACCGCGCCGCTGCCTATAGCGAAGAACAGCGCCCAGCCGAACAGGAATGACAGCAACGGTCCGAAGCAGTCACGAATGTAAATGTACAGTCCGCCTGCTTTTGGATTGCCGGCGCTCAATTCTCCATAGGTCAGCGCGCCAAGCAGCGATAGCACACCCCCCGCGAGCCAAACCAGCAGCGCCACACCAACGCTGTTGTCGACCTGCTTGAGCACCGCGCCCGGCACCAGAAAGATTCCGGATCCGATGACGAGTCCGAGTATCAGCAGCGTGAGATCGCGCAGACCAAGCACGCGGGAGAGATTTGGCATAATGAGATTCCTTACGGCTAATGGTCTTCTCTGCGCAAACCTCAGCGTCTCTGCGACTCTGCGGTTAGAGAGCACTTTCTGGTTTACCAGTGTCAAGACCCTCTAACCACAGAGTCGCAGAGACGCTGAGGTTTGCGCCGAGAAGACCTCTTGTCAGACCGACTCCTTTGAAGCGCAACGTTTGTCCTACTTGCCGAACACCACTCGGCCGTCGACGATGGTAAAGACTACCGCTGTCTTCCTAATATCGTCCGGGTTGATGCGAAAGATGTCCTGCGAAAGCACGACCACATCCGCGACCTTCCCGGCTTCCAGTGTGCCTTTGTTCTTCTCGCCGAACTCGGCATAGGCGGAAGAAGACGTGTAAGCTCGCAGCGCTTCCTCAACTGATATCTTCTGCTCGGGCACCCAGCCGCGCGGGTTCTTGCCGTCGATTGTAGCTCGCGTGACCGCTGCGTGAATTCCAAGAATCGGAGAGAGCGGCGCGACGGTCCAGTCGGAACCGAACACGAGCATTGCTCCCGCGGCGAGCAACGAGCGAAACGGATAGGTGGTCTTGATTCGCATCGGGCCGATCCGCTTTTCGGCCCAACGGCCATCATCGATCGCGTGGTAAGGCTGAACCGACGGGATCACGCCGAGACTGGCGAAGCGCGCGATGTCGGAAGCCAGCAGATGCTGCGCGTGCTCGATGCGAAATCGCCGGTCGCGAGGGCCGTTCTCTTTCGCGACTTCTTCAAAGTAGCTGAGCGTCAGGTTGTTCGCTTTGTCGCCGATCGCGTGAACCGAGCACTGCAAGCCGGCCTTGTCAGCGTCTTTGATGTTCTTCTTCAGCGTGCCTTCCGGGATGTTGTCGTCGGCCATCAGCCCGGCTGTAATAGGCGCGTCGGTGAACGGCTCGAAGAACAGCGCGGTAGTCGATCCGAGTGAGCCGTCGATAAACGCTTTCAAGCCGCCGAGCCTGAGCCAGTCATCACCCGCGCCCTGTCGACCGACGAGGTCAGCTTGCCTCTTCCAACTGCTCATCGGTGTGCGAGCGTAAACTCGGACAGTCAGACGGCCCGAGTCGCGAAAGCGCTTATACACTTCGTAGTGAGACCACGCGGTGATGTCCTGGATCGAAGTCACACCAACGCGCGCGGCTTCCTTCATCGCGGCGGTGAGGGCTTCGTCGTATTCAGCTTCGGTAGGTTCGGGAACCAGCGGCCACACCAGGCTCATCGCCGCGTCCTTGAGCACGCCGGTCGGCTCGCCCGTCTTCGAGTCGCGAACGATCGTTCCACCGGGCGGGTCTTTTGTCTCTTTCGTTATCTTCGCAAGCCGCAGCGTGACGCTGTTAGCCAGAGCCATATGCCCGTCGAGCCGCGACACGAACACCGGATTGTTCGGCGTGAATTGATCGACCAACTCCTTCGTCGGAAGCGGACCGCCCGGCCATAGCTCGTGGTCCCAGTCGCCGCCGTTGACCCAGCGATTCGCTCCGAGTTTTTCCGCGTGACTCTTGATACGGCGTGCGAACTCTTCTTGCGTCGCTGCGTCGCGCAGATCGACGGATAGAAGCTGAAACCCTCCGCTCATGAAATGAGTGTGGTCATCGATAAAGCCCGGCGTCGCGAGCTTGCCTTGAAGTTCGATGACTCGAGTGTGCGAGTCGATCAGCTTCTTGATTTCGTCGTTCGAGCCAACCGCGATGATTCGTTCGCTTCGTGACGCGAGAGCTTCGGCCCACGGCTGAGACTTGTTACCAGTCCAGATGCGGCCGCCGGTGAGCGCGAGATCCGCGGAGGGAGGAGTGCGCGAGAAGTCGCCGGCTATCAATCCAGACACGAACGGAATGATATCGGCTTGCTTGCTGTTGTCAACGGTGAACACAACCGCGATGTACTCGGCGCCGTTCGGCAACCGCACATAAGCGGCGTCGTGCCGCGTGGTCGAAGTCCATCCTGCTTTTGAGAAGTACTGCGAGCCCGGCGGAAGCGACTTGCCCGAGAACTTCGTTGCTTGGTCGTCGGCGTCGTCGGACTTGACGGACGGATCGCGATGCATCAGCGCCATCATCTCGCGGCTTCGATCGAGAGAGACGGCGCGCCCGGTGGCTATCTCGAACACCAAACGAGCAACTGCTTCGGTCGTGAGCTTGTTGCGGTACTCGAAGTTCGGACCGAGCCCTTGCCGCTCGCGTCCGTACGGGCCTTCGCACCAGGTCTTTTGATTTACGTTGATCTTGTCGTAGCCGAGGCTCGCGAAGTAGCGGTTCATCGCATTGCGCTTGTGCATCCACTCGCGCAGTGCGGCTTCGTCGAGTTCGGGACCGCCGGTCGTTTGGGACAGCGCGTCCACGACGTAATGGGTCGCGTCGTTCGAAGACTCCACAATCATATCGTGGAGCGCGCGTTCAAGCTCCGGTGTTCGTTTCAATGCGCCGCTTTGCATTTGATGATGCGCGGCCGAGAGATAAAACAGCTTCACGACGCTTGCGGGATAGATCGGCTCCTGGCCGCGATAGCTTGCCCAAGCTGGGTGCTTGCGGTCATTGAGGTCGATTATCGTTATTGCGAGCTTGTCGGCAGTGAGTCCGCCCTTTCCGAATTTCTCGACGGCTGCGGCAACGACGTCACGAGCCAGCCCTTCCAGCCGCTGCGATTGAACGAAGTTGGGTCGCGGCTCGGATGATGTCGTTTGAGCCGGCGCGCCAGATAAGGAAAGAGTTAACAATGATGTGATCAGGAACAGCAGTCGTGCGCAGGCGAGCAGTATCTCGAATCGAAGCATCGGCAGGCCTCCGGAAAAAGCTCAGGAGTGGATCGCTGCTAACTCTGTGGTAGTGCTGAATGAAACGTTCACGCGCGAGTGTGCGGAGGCGAAAGAGGCACAGACTGAAGTCTATGCTACGGCGCGGATCACCGTTTCTTGCTTTGCCACAAGCGCTCGGACAATCGCGCAAGCTGGTCGGTGTTTCCGGCGCCTTCGATGATCACCACATCTTTATCGCGCAACTCGATCGACACGAGACCTTCCTGCGTTTCGTAGACGCGAGGTTTGCCGCTGGCTTCAATAGTCTTGCTGACTTTGTAGCGCTTCGCGGTTCTTGCGGAGTAGGCATCGTAGAATTCCTTCGCGTCGGTCGCGGTGTCCCACGCGGTGTATTCGACCAACACGGTCGCGCCGCTCGTCTTGTTCTCGAACAGAGCGTAGCGGTCGCCGCCCCATCCGGCAGCGGCGCCACGAGCCTCGAGTTTTGGTATGAACTCCGCAAGCACAACTTGATAACCGAACTCGCCGTTGACGTCGTCGTCGTCCTGCTTCCAGTCCTTTCCGAGCGCGGCCAGGAGGTCGCCGAATTGAATCTTGACCGGCTTGTCGCGCGCGAGAAACTTGTCGGGGTGCATTATCTGCTCGGTCGAGGCAGGCAAGCTGACGTAGCTGCTGTCCAACGCCTGCCAGGAACCACCCTTCAGCACCGAGGCGACGAAGCCTGCGCCGTAGAGATACGGGAATTGCAGGTTCTGCTTCAGGACTCGCGGCGCGCCCGCCAGCACCGGATAGTTCTTAGCGTCGCTGTCGTTGTCCTGGTCGAGCAGGGCATCCGCGAGCGCGTTTAGCCTGGTCAAATCCAGCTTCAAGCTCTGCTGTTCGAAGTCGTACTGAATCATCACCAACGTCGCTTCGCCTTCGACAAGCGCGTGAGCGGCAAGCTCTGCGTCTGAATCGCCCTTGGGCCATTTGTCGAAACGAGTCAAATCGAAGTGCTGATCTTGAAGCGCGTGTACAAGCTCGTGCGCGATGACCCGCTTCTGATCCGCGAGTGGCAGCCACGCGGCGAGATAAAACTCTTTGGTCTTCGGTTCGTAGTAGCCGGCGACCTGCTCGCGGAGAAGCTGCACGATGTAGTCGCGCAAGCGGAAGTCGCGCGAGATCAAGCCGAGTTTGACGAGAGTCTTCTGCGAGGCTTCGAACTCGGCGGCGGACGTCTTCTCGTCCAGGTCGCGGATGACCGATTGTTCGATTTCGTCTTTGGTCTTGAAGCCGCTCTTAACGCTGTGCTTGATGTCGAGAGCGCGAAGCCGGCCGACGGTTTTGAGAATGTCTTCGGCGGCGGCGAGCGCAGCCGGGTCCGGGTTCTTGAGCGAGGCGGCCCCTTGCCACGCCGCGTCGATCGAATTAGCAAGCAGACTTGCGGCGAGAACGAGCGCCGCAACGGCTGTGAAGTGTCTTCGCATCAGCAGGAACCCAGGACCTCTTCGACCGTGCCCATCTTCTCGCAGGCTTTGATAAACCCGGTCAACGCGTCGCGTATGTTTCGCTTCGCTTCCTGCAAATCGTGGCCGCACGAGGAGACATCCAATGAAACGCAATACGCGATGATGACTCCGTCCTCTTCAAAGAAAACGATTGGCAGGTCTCGCCCCTCGATGTTCATCGCTCACATTCTCTACATAATGGCGCGGAGGCACAACCGTTCATTCGATCGTCGGCAGCGAGGCGGTTTGAAGCTGACCCACTACCGGAGCGTTCACACTTTGCAGCGTTCGCCTGCGTTCGCCTTGACCGGCGTTCGCACGTTTGCGAACATCCGCGTGTCTCCTGCAAGTGGCGATGCAAGTAATCAGTAAAAGAAGAGAGTACGACCGGATCGTGGCAATCGTGGACCGGCTGGCAGTTAAGCGCGACCCCTCGCTGGAGGAAGAACGCCTCCTTGAGCTGTTGAGCACGCTCGTTGAGGTTTGCGAGAATGAGCATTGCCCGATCCCGGACGCCCCGCCACATGTCATGATTCAACAGTTCATGCTCGACAGGGGACTTCGCCAAGCCGACTTGGTACCAGTGCTCGGTTCACGCAGTCTTGTTTCCGAGGTCGTCAACGGCAAGCGAAAACCAAGCAAGCTTCAGGTAAAGAACCTCGGCGAGTTCTTCGGGGTCTCGCCGCAGTTGTTTCTCTCGCTTGATTGAAGGACGAAGAAGTTCGCGGTAGTGTCTTCCCCACCGCAAGGAGACAATGATCCTCACCATTACCCCACGCGTCTTCTTGACTCTTGTCACTGTTGCCGCCGTCGTTGCTCTCCCGTCTGATCTGCGAGTCGAAGCGCAGAGGCAACAAGACAATCGTGCGCTGCGCATGCAGGAGATCAAAGAACTCCCGGCGAAATCAAAACGCTTCGCGCTGGTAGTCGGCGTCGATGAGTATCAGGACGAGCAGATCAGCCGGCTCTCGGGCGCAACCAATGATGCGAAGGCGCTCGCCGCCGCACTGGTGCGCTACGCCGGCTTTCCTTCCGATCAAGTCATCCTGCTCGCATCGGATCAGCCCCGGCAGCGGCAGCCCAACCGCGGCAATATCCTTCAATACCTTTCAAACCTCCGGGGTATCGTGCCCGAAGACGGATTGTTAGTGGTCTTTTTCGCGGGTCATGGCGTGGAACGAGGCGGCCGAGGCTTTCTATGTCCCAGCGATGCGCGCATCGGGGGGAGCGTCGCATTGCTCGAGGCGACCGGCGTTCCCGTAGACACGGTGCGCGAGTGGATTCGCGAAACCGGAGTGAGGCAAGTCCTGATCATTCTGGACGCATGCCGGAATGATCCGTCGGGGCGCGGTGGAGAAGAAAACCGATTGACTGACAGCTTCGCGCAACAGTTCAACTTCGACGTTCGAAACAAAGAGGTGAGCGCGTTTGCCACGTTGTACGCGACGGACGTAGGTCACGTCGCCTACGAGTACAAAGAGAAAAACCAAGGTTACTTCACGTGGCTGTTGGTTGAAGGCATGAAAGGTGAGGCGGCAAACGAGAAGGGCGAAGTGACCCTTGGAGGATTGGTGAAGTACGTGCAAGAGCAGGTGCCAAAGCGAGTGCGGCTTGATATGGGTCAGGAGAGAGTTCAGAGGCCCTATGCGACGATTGGAGGCTACAAGGCAGATGAGCTGGTCATCTCGATAACGGTGCGCGAGCGGCCCGTTACGCCGAGGGTTTCAGCATTCGACCCGGCCGCAGTTGAGTTGGAGTTTTGGAATTCGACAAAAAACAGCCCGGACGTTGACGATTTCAAAGAGTACCTGGCGAAGTATCCGAACGGGACGTTTGCCGGACTCGCGAGGAACAAGATCAGGACGCTGGAAGCAGCGGCGAAATCAAGTGCGGTACAACCAAAGAACGAAGCGAAGCCAACTGCGACAGAGGCCAAGCCAGTTTCATCAGGCGGGCCGTCGGCCGCGGGAGCCGGGCCCGGCGGGTTGCCGTTGCGTAGCTTCGAGTTTGACGTAGTCACCGTGAATTCGAGCGGGTCGATAACAAATCGGCGTAAGGGGCAATCGCGGTATTGTGATGAGCAAGTCAATGGGATTGACCTGGCGCTGGTCGAGATCCCCGGCGGCACGTTCTTGATGGGGAACACCGAGTCGGAAGCGGATCGGGTCAAGAAGGAATTAGAACGGTATGGATTTAAACCAAAGGATGCGCTGAAGTATTCTCGATGGGAGGTCCCGCAGCACACTGTTAGTGTCCCAACGTTTTACATGGCCAAGTACGAAGTGACACAGGCACAGTGGCGCGCTGTAACGCATTTGCCAAGGGTCAATAGAGATCTGGTGAGCGATCCGTCTAAGTTCAAAGGCGATAATCTTCCGGTTGAGCAAGTGTCATGGGAGGATGCGACTGAATTCTGCGCGCGATTATCCCGTGCAAGCGGAAGGATCTATCGCCTTCCCACAGAGGCGGAGTGGGAGTACGCCTGTCGCGGCGGGATGACGACGACCTTCTACTTCGGTGACACCGCCACGCCAGAGCTGGTGAATTACAATGGCGGTTTTCCTTATGGGTCGGCGGCAAAGGGAACCAATCGACAGACAACCACGCCGGCGGGAGGGGTTGGTTACCCCAATGCATTTGGGTTGTACGACATGCACGGCAATGTTTGGGAGTGGTGCATGGACTACTGGCACGAAAGCTACAGTGGAGCGCCAACGGATGGGCGTTCGTGGGAGAGTGGAGGCGACGCGAGTCTCCGGGTGCTGCGCGGCGGCTCGTGGTACTGCATTGCCGGCGGCTGCCGCTCGTCTCTTCGCCTCAGGCCCGCCTCGGGCTTGCGCGACGACTACGTCGGGTTTCGCGTTGTTGTGGGTGCGCGGACTCCCTAGCGCTTTGCCCTTTTGCCCTCTTGCCCTTTGGCGAGCGAGCTTGCGAGCGAGGCGTTTGGCAGAGAGGGCGCGTCACCTTTTTCGCGCCTCGCCTAGGCGAGGAGTGATTTGGATGCTGGGGAATCCCACCCACGGGAGTGGGTGGATGGTTCACGCCAGCCTACAGAGGACCGGCACTCGACGCGCTTACCCGAATCCCACCCACGGGAGTGGGTGGATGGTTCACGCCAGCCTACAGAGGACCGGC
>JBBPIE010000002.1:0-126707 GCA_038040485.1 Candidatus Onstottus arcticum | reverse complement strand
AGAGGACCGGCACCCGACGCGCTTACCCGAATCCCACCCACGGCAGTGGGTGGATGCTTCACGCCAGCCTACAGAGGACCGGCACCCGACGCGCTTACCCGAATCCCACCCACGGCAGTGGGTGGATTGTTCAAGTCCCGCCTACGATAGAGACACGACTTGTTTCGACAATCGACTACGCGTATCCTCGGGCAATGTATCTGGAGCCGCTATCTGATCTGAGATGGGCGTATCAGCTACATTATTATTTATGCTTCCGCACACATCGTCGAAAGAAACTCTTCGCGCTAGTCGATCATATGGATGCGCTCTCTCAAGAGTTGAGCCAGATTTGCGAACGCCATGGCTATCACCTGCTCAAAGCGAAAGGTTACTCTGATCATCTGCGCTGCCTTCTGAGCCTCCGCCCGTCGGATTCGATCTCGAAGACCTTACAAACGGTGAAGACGAATCTCTCGCGCGAGTTGGGATCGCGCTTTCGGCTACGAGCTCCCTTGTGGGCAGACGGGTTCTTGGCGCGTAGCGTGGGGCGGGCGCGAATAGATGCGGTGAGGAACTACCTCGATTCGCAATCCGAGCATCACGGATACGCCGGGCGAGTCTGCCCTCCAGTCTTCCGCTTCGTCGCTAAGAAGCCAATAGCATTGACTGCCGCTCATTCGGTGTTTGATCTGAATCACCACGTCGTTCTGGCTACGCGATATCGTCGAGGAATCTTTGGGTCACGCATCGGAGAAGAGCTGATTGAATACTGGGAACGCGTCGCGACACAGAAAGGCTTCGCTATTGATCGCGCGACCGTGTTGCCAGACCACATTCACCTGCTGGTGCGGATTGTGCCGAAGATTAGTATCGAGACTTGTGTGTTGGCGTTGATGAATAATGGTCAACATTGGTTTGGCGTGCATTGTCCTCAGTTGTTGGTGCAAGCCGGGGTGAGTCAGCTTTGGCAAGCATCGGCCTACACCGGCACCAGCGGGAAAGTCACGACGGCGCTGGTGAAGTCGTTCTTGAGCAGCGACGCCGTGTAGGCAGGGCGTTGAACGATCCACCCACTTCCGTGGGTGGGATTTGGAGAGCCAGGTCAGGGCTTTGCGCTCGTAGGCAGGGCGTTGAACGATCCACCCACTTCCGTGGGTGGGATTTGGAGAGCCAGGTCAGGGCTTTGCGCTCGTAGGCAGGGCGTTGAACGATCCACCCACTTCCGTGGGTGGGATTTGGAGAGCCATGTCAGGGCCCTGCGCTCGTAGGCAGGGCTTGAACGATCCACCCACTTCCGTGGGTGGGATTCTGAATCGAGTCGAGTGCTTATGGAAAAAACAGTTTATCGAGAAGGTGGAGCAGAAGCACCACGTGTCGAAAGATGAAGTCGAAGAGGTCTTTGGCAACAACCCTCGATTCAACTTCATTGCAAAAGGTGAGGTGACGGGCCAGAATCTCTATCGAGCGCTTGGACGAACTGACGCAGGAAGGTACTTGACCGTGTTGTTTATTCACAAACGAGGCGGGCTTGCATTAGTTATCTCGGCTCGCGACATGACACGCAGAGAGCGGAGAAGGTATGGGAAAAAGTAAGAATGAAGATAGACCCGTTGCCAGACCACTTCAATAGCCTCGAAGAGGCAGGAGAGTTTTGGGACACTCACGACTCGACCGACTATGAAGAGTACATGATACCGGTGCACTTCGACGTGGACTTGAAGAGTAGCGTGCACGAAGTGCGTGTCGTGCATGAAGTATTGGAGGAGGTGACGAAAATCGCCCGGCGACAGGGGTTGAAGACTGAAACCCTGATAAACGTCTGGCTCCAGGAGAAAGTCTCCGACCATCGAAGACGTTCCGCACGAAAACACAAACAAGCGGCGCGAAAGCCTTCCGCAAAAAAGCCTGCGCGCTCTCGGAATGGCGCGGCTCGAGCAGCGAAAGCTTAAATACGATATGGATTTCTAATGCGAGCGCACGTCGTCACATTCGGGTGTCAGATGAACGAGTACGACACTCACGCAATCCAGTCTGAGCTGGCGGGCGCGGGTTACTCCTTTGTCGACGACTTCCGGGAAGCCGATCTGGTGCTCGTCAACACCTGCGCCGTTCGAGGCAAACCCGTCGAGAAGGCTCAGACTCTTTTAGGCGAGCTTCGAAAGGAGAAGCGGCGCCGGCGTGGCTTGACCGTGGGACTAATGGGCTGTCTAGCGCAACTTCCGGAAGGACAGCGTATGGGCAAGCGGCTGGGCGTGGACATAATGCTCGGGCCCGGCGCGATCACCGAAATCGTTCCCGCAATTCAGCGCGGCAAGTTCCAATCCTTCGAGTTCAAACGCGAGCTTCAGTTTTACACGCCGCCTCCGCCGGTTGGGGCAGCGACCGCTCACCTGACGATCATGCGCGGCTGCAATCACCGGTGCACTTACTGCATCGTGCCGGCGACTCGCGGTCCCGAAGTTTCACGCCCAGTCGACGACATACTCAATGAAGCCCGAGCGCTCAAGGAGTCAGGAGTCCGGGAAGTGACGCTGCTCGGACAGAATGTGAACTCGTACGGGATGGCGCCAGGCACCGGCGAGCGCCGACCGTTGATGCCGGGTTATCCTTCGTTTGCCGAGCTGCTGAGAATGGTGGGACGCGTCGGGATACCCCGCGTGCGATTCGTCACCTCGCATCCGGTGAACTTCGACGACGAGATCATCGAAGCCATCGCGGACACGCCGGCGGTCTGCCGCTACATTCATCTTCCGGTGCAGTCGGGCTCGAACCGGGTGTTGAAGCGCATGGCGCGCGAATACACTCGCGAGTTCTATCTCGGTCGCATTCAGAAACTGAGAGAGATGCTACCCGACGCGACGATCTCGACCGACATAATCGCGGGCTTCCCAGGAGAGACCGAGGAAGACTTCGACGAGACGCTTTCGCTTTACCGCGAAGTCGGATACGACCTGGCTTATATGTTCATCTACTCGGAGCGCGAAGGGACGCCGGCTGCGATTCATTTCGAAGACGTGCCTCGCCCGGTAAAGATCGAGCGATTGTCGCGGCTTATCGAGTTGTCGAAGGAAGTCTCGCTTGAGCGAAACCGGCAATGGATCGGGCGCGAGGTTGAAGTGTTGATCAAGGGCCGGGCTGAAGAAGATGGCTTCGTGCAAGGGCACACTCGCGGGAACCAGGTGGTTCTTGTAAAAGGCGAACTCTGCGTGGGCATTCATCGCGTCATAGTCCGGCACGCGACGCCTAACAGATTGAACTGCTCTCCGGCAGGCTCGCCGGATTTAGGCTTGCTAGATACTCAACAAGAGCTATCT
Source organism: Candidatus Onstottus arcticum (assembly GCA_038040485.1). GTDB lineage: Bacteria > Acidobacteriota > Blastocatellia > UBA7656 > UBA7656 > Onstottus_B > Onstottus_B arcticum. Next base: position 123,411 of record JBBPIE010000002.1, on the reverse strand, counting down.
GGGTTGTGCCAGCTCACCTCGAGCATCTGAGCCTTCCTGAGGACGCGCCGTGACCGCGTTGTCTTGAATGCAGTCAAATCGGAGTGCTATATTGAAGGTTCCGAATCGCGCAGCACTTCGAGCATGTTGATAACACTTTGTGTGCAGGAGGCAGGAAAATGGCAGAGAACGATGGATCAGCAACAGAGAAGCTAACATTTCTTTTGATCGGGGCAGGCATCGGTGCGACGCTTGCGTTACTGTTTGCGCCCAAGAGCGGGCGTGAACTACGGGGCGACATCGCCGACTACACCAAGAAGGGACTCGACGCGGCGAACGAAGGCGCGCGAGCGATCGGCGATCGGGCGGCAGAGGTTTACGGCACCACAAGCGGGCGCGTCGCCGAGGCTTACGGCACTGCGAGCGGCAAGGTTGCTGAAGCTTACGGCACCGCGAGCGGAAGAGTCGCCGACGTTTACGGCACCGCGCGCGAGAAGGTCGCTCAAGGCGCCGAGGTAGTCTCGGAAGTCGCCGGCCGTCAGAAAGATCAGATCGCGGCGGCGATCGAGGCCGGCAAGCAAGCCTACCGCGAAGAGAAACGCAAGGTAGGCGACGTGGGCCGTGCAGCAGTCGAGGGCGAGGAGTCGTAGTAGATTCGCCCAGCGGACCCGAACACCCCAATCTTATGACGCCGCTTGCCAACCGGGCGGCGATGGACAGGTGAAGGTTCAGGACGTGGTTGCTTAGGGAGGCTCCGTAGTGAGTCAGCAGACCTTCAACACCGTGGTGGCTATAGCCGCTGTGATCGTCGGGTTGAGCTTCATCGTGCAAGCTGGGGCGCTCATCTTCATCTACGGCGCGGTGAAGAAGCTAAACGCGGTGGCCTCATCGCTTCAAGCGAAGGCGGAACCGATTCTGGCAAAAGCCGGTCCCATGATCGACCAGGTCCAGGGAACCATCGCGACCGTGAAGACTTCAGTTGAAACGATCAGTGAGCAAGCGCGCGAAACGTTCGACAAGATCACGGTTGAGACTCGCGCGGTTGCAGCCGCTGTGTCCGCGACGTCGCAGGAGTTGAACAACCTGGCACGCCATCAGGCCGAGCAGATCTCCGCGACGCTTGACTACACCACGAACACGCTTCAGCGGCAGGTTGGTGAACTCGACGCCTTGATGACGCGCACTCAAGATCGGGTTGAGGTCACGACCATCGAGATTCAAACGACGGTGGTCCAGCCGATCCGCGAAGTGGCGGCGCTGCTGGCCGGCTTGAGGAAAACGCTTGAGCTGCTGTTCGGCCGCGGACGTAAACCGATCGATCGCGCCTATCAAGACGAGGAGATGTTCATCTGAAACACCGCGGCCTGACAGGTTGAGCGACTGCCCGATTGGCCGACGGAGCTGATAGCTAGTTCCGAGAGGCACCTGGTTTCCTCGCGGTAGGAGCCAGGTGCTTTTTCAGATTTTGGAATTTAGATTTTGGATTTTGGATTGCGACCCTGGAGTGTACGTGAACCAGGAAGCTAAGAGTCCGAATCGAAAATCCAAAATCCAAAATCCAAAATCGAGACGCCCCGATGTCCAGTGAGAAACCCTTCGACTTGAAGGCAACAGTCAACCTGCCGAAGACCAGCTTCGCGCAGAAGGCGAACCTCACGCAGCGAGAGCCCGAGCGGCTCGCGCGCTGGAACAAGATGAATCTTTACGAAGAGATTCGCCGCGTTCGAGCTGGACGACCAATGTTTGTTCTGCACGACGGGCCGCCGTATGCCAACGCCGACATCCACATCGGTACGGCGATGAACAAGATACTAAAAGACTTCGTGGTCAAGTCGCACTCGATGATGGGCTACGATGCGCCGTACGTGCCGGGCTACGATTGCCACGGCCTGCCGATTGAGAATTTTGTCGACAAGAAACTCGGAGCTAAGAAGAGTCAGATGAGCCCGGTGTCGATCAGGCGCGCCTGCCGCGAACACGCAGCCGGGGCTTTGAAGCGACAGACCCGGGACTTTCAACGTCTCGGAATTCTCGGCGAGTGGGACAATCCTTACCTCACGATGTCGAATGCCTATGAAGCGCAGACGGCGCGGTTGTTCGGGCGCTTCGTGGGGCGAGGCTATGTGTACAAGGGCGCGCGCCCGGTCTACTGGTGCATACACGATCAGACCGCTCTCGCTGAAGCCGAAGTCGAGTACGGGCAACACACGAGCCCGTCGGTCTACGTGAAGTTCCCGCTTCCTGACGACCAGGTTTCCGAACTCGTAAGGCGGATCGAGGCCCGCCCGGAATCCAAAATCCAAAATCCAAAATCCAAAATCGTTAAGCCTGTTTTCGTGCTTATCTGGACGACGACGCCGTGGACGCTTCCGGCCAATCTTGGAATTGCGGTCAATCCGAACTTCGACTACGCCGCGGTCGATGTCGGCGAAGAAATCTACATTGTCGCAAAGGACCTGGTCGAAGCCGTGGCCGAGAAATGCGGATTCGCCGGGGCGACGGTCGTCGCAGCGTTCCCGGGCTCTCTGCTCGAGGGATTGCAGGCGCGACACGCGTGGATCGATCGGCCGTCGTTGCTGATGCTGGGCGAGCACGTGACGCTTGGAGGCGAATCCGACGCGGAGACCGAACTCGATGTTGCGGACGCGCAGAAGAAGGGAACCGGGAAAGCCGGGACGGGATGCGTGCACACGGCGCCCGGTCACGGCCATGACGACTTCGTGATCGGGCAGCAGTATCGCGAGCAACTTGCGCCGGTGTACGACCAGCTTCGCGCTGCGGGTGTGCTGGGCGGACAGATGCAGGGCACGGAGGTGTACTGCCCCGTCGATAGCGCGGGGCGATTCACCAGCGAGGTCGAAGGCTTCGCCGGCCAGTCGGTGTTTGAAGCAAACAGTCAGATCGTCGACTTTTTGCGTTCGACTGGCGCGCTGGCGTTCACCGAAGAATACGCGCACCGCTATCCACACTGCTGGCGCTGCCACAACCCCGTGATCTTTCGAGCCACGCCGCAATGGTTCATCTCGATGGACCGCTCGAACGACGACGGACGCTCGTTGCGGGCGGGCGCGTTGAGCGAGATCGACCGCGTCAACTGGTTGCCGGTGTGGGGCCGCGACCGGATGAGGAATATGTTCAGTGGGCGGCCCGACTGGTGCGTGTCGAGGCAGCGTGTGTGGGGCGTGCCGATCCCGGCTTTCTATTGCGCGGGCTGCGGCGAGACGATAGCAGACGAGAAGGTGATCGATCACGTCTCGTCAATTTTTGAGAAGGAGACGGCTGACGCGTGGTACGCGCGCGAGCCGGAATACTTGTTGCCCGAGGGCTTCTCGTGTCCGAAGTGCAACGGCTCGACGTTCACCAAGGAGACCGACATTCTGGACGTGTGGTTCGATTCAGGGTCGTCATCCGTTGCGGTGCTCGAAGCGGAGCGGCATCTGCCGTGGCCGGCTGATGTTTATCTCGAAGGCCCGGACCAGTATCGCGGCTGGTTCAACTCTTCGTTGATGGTTGGGCTCGCGGCGCATGATCAAGCTCCCTACAAAACAGTGATAACACATGGCTGGACGGTGGACGGCGAAGGCAAAGCCATGCACAAGTCTACGGGCAACGCTATGCCGCCCGAGGAAGTCGTCGGGAAACACGGCGCTGAAGTATTGAGGCTGTGGGTTGCTTCGTCTGAGTTCAAAGAGGACGTGCGAATCTCGGAGGAAATACTGACGCGAGTGGTTGATGCTTATCGGAAGCTTCGCAACACGGCTCGATTCGCACTCGGCAATCTGTATGACTTCGATCCTGAGCGCGATCGTCTCGCAGAGGCGGAGATGTCGATGGTAGATCGCTCGGCACTCGCGTATTGCCGCGAACTGACGCGCAGGGTCGTCGACTCTTATCGACGATTTGAATATACGGCTGTGTTTCATTCACTCTACCATGCTGCTGCTGTGACGTTTTCGAACGTCTACTTCGATATCTTGAAAGACCGGCTCTATACGTTTGCGCCCAAGTCAGTCGGACGGAGAAGCGCACAAACCGCGCTACACCAGATTGTCGAAACGCTCGCTCGGTTGCTATCACCGATACTTCCGTTCACGGCCGACGAAATCTGGGAAAGCCTTCCTGGGAGGCGCGAAGCTTCTGTGCACCTCGCTGAATTTCATGAGGAAGAGCCTCGTGAAGGTGAGAAGGACTTGATCGAGCAATGGAACGACCACATATTGGACGTTCGTTTTGGAGTCCAGAAAAAGCTCGAGGAAATGCGCGTTCGTAAAGTCATAGGGTCATCGCTCGAAGCTAAAGTAGAATTACGAGTGCCTCAGGACCTTTATGAGATGCTCAACAGATACACCCTAGAAGAATTGTGTGAGATTCTAATAGTGTCGAACGTTGACCTTAAAGAGGAACCCAACGACGCGCTGGAAGGGGCAATTGTGGTTGAAGGCGAACATGCCACAGGAACGAAATGCGAGCGATGTTGGCGTTGGTTGGAAACCCTGGCCGACGATCCGCGCGTTCCCGGAGTGTGTGATCGCTGCATTCGGCAGTTGGAAGAAGGATGGGGATTATGACGACCTCGAATCTCGATCGAATAGTTGAAGAAGTCAAAGCGCTGACGCCCGATGAGCAGAGAGCACTTCGCGAAATGCTGGAGTCATCTGTTACCCCAGCCCAACCTGACGTGTCGTCGTCGGGTTTCCAAAAGCGACTCCTGGAGCGGGGTATTATCAGCCGGATTCCGCCTCGTATCCGGGACGCTGAGTTTTACGCTAACCGAAAGCCGATAGCGGTTGAGGGCAAACCTGTTTCGGAAATTATCATCGAGGAGCGCCGCTAAGTGGCTGCTTACTTCTTTGACAGCAGCGCGGTGATCAAACGCTGCTTCGGTGAACCCGGAACCTAGGTGGTCAGCAGAATCGCCGCATTGAGGGACGACAGAGCTATGACCTCAGAAACCTCGCACGCGAACACTAACGCCGTAAAGTTCTGGTACCTGCTGGTCACAGCGGTCGTGTTGATGATCGATCAGTTCACCAAGTACTGGATGTCGATCAATCTTCGCGAGGGCGACGAGATAGACGTTATCCGCGGGTTCTTTAAGTTCAGCTACACGGAAAACCCCGGCATTGCCTTCGGGATGCTGAACAACGGAAACGTGAAATGGCTGCTGGTATCGATTTCAATTGGAGCAATCGTGGTCGTCGCATTTTACATGACGCGCACATCAAGCAAGAATCGGTTGCTGCTTTGGTCCCTGGCGCTGTTGGCAGCGGGAATCTCGGGCAACCTGGTTGACCGTGTTCGAATGGGCCGGGTCATTGATTTCATATTGATCTATTACAAGGACTACCAGTGGCCGGTGTTCAACGTAGCGGACACGGCTATTACGATCGGCGCGGCGTTGATGGCAATCGAGCTGTTCATCCCGCCGCACGACGAACGGGCGGCTGCCTCCGCCGGGCCGATCGAGTCCCCCACCGCGGATGCGGCTCAGGAGTGATCTGTGTTTCCGGAGCTCTTTAGAATACCCGGACTCGGAATACCCATCGCGACCTACGGAGTGCTCCTCGCGTTAAGTTTCATTGCAGCGTTGTGGCTGACGGCGCGGCTTGCGGAAGCCGATGGCCTGCCTAAGAACCGAATTTACGATCTGGGCCTGTACATCCTCGCCTCGTCGCTGATCGGCTCGAAAGCCCTGATGATCATCGTTGAGTGGAACGCCTTCGCGGGTGATTGGCGAAGGATTTTTTCGTTCGATCTGTGGCGTTCGGCGGGAGTTTACTACGGCGGGTTTCTGATAGCGCTGCTGGTCAGCGTGATCCTGATGCGTAGGTGGCGGCTGCCGTGGCGGAAGACTTCGGACGCGTTTGCGCCGGGCGTTGCGCTGGGGCACGCGATCGGACGACTCGGGTGTTTTTCCGCCGGTTGTTGCTGGGGTAAGCCGACAACGTCGTGGATCGGGGTGCGATTCACCGAGAAGGCAAGCGAGCTGACCGGTGTTCCGATCGACTCGGCTCTGGTGCCAACTCAGTTGATCGAAGCCGCCGCGAACCTGCTCATCTTCGGCTTTTTGTTATGGCTTCGGAGGCGGCGCTCGTTCGAGGGCGAGGTCATCTACGCTTACCTGATGACTTATTCAGTGGCGCGATTTGTCATAGAGTTTTGGCGAGACGATCCTCGAGGCCAGGTGCTGGGACTCTCAACTTCTCAGTTCATAGCGGTATTGCTATTTGCGCTTGGACTCGCGTTGACCATATATGAGCGACGACGCAAAGACGCGCGCCCGGCCGCTCGCGGCGGGGACGTTGCAGCGCACGTCTCCTAGGATACTTGGACGGGCGGCCGTCGTGGCCGCCCTCTTTGCGCGGTATAAGGGGCAGCCCCAAGGAGGGGCGGCTACGGAGGGCCACCCCTACAAGCTTCTACGTGACCACTGACGCTCAACTGCTGACAATCGGCGACCAGGAGGCAGGGTCGCGCCTCGATTCCTTTCTTGCATCTCACCTCGACCAGATCAGCCGAACTCGAATACAGCGCGCCATAGAAGACGGCGACATAGTTGTTAATGATCACGTGGTCAAAGCCAGTTACCGCGTGCGACCCGGCGACCAGATCGACATAGACCTGCCCGAGCCGCCTCCGGTCGAGCTTCTGCCCCAGCCGATACCGCTGAACGTTGTCTACGAGGATGAGGACCTGATCGTCATCGACAAGCCCGCCGGTCTGGTCGTGCATCCGGGCGCGGGCATCGAGTCGGGAACGCTTGCGAACGCACTGGTGCATCACTTCAACGAGTTGTCAGGGAAAGCCGGAAAGACCAGGCCGGGCATTGTTCACCGAATCGACAAAGAAACGTCAGGGCTGCTCGTAGTAGCCAAGAACGACACGACGCACGAGAACTTGTCGAACCAGTTTCGCGACCGGCTGGTGTTCAAACGCTATGTCGCGCTGGTCTACGGGCGGGTGTCGACCGAGCGGGGCGAGATCGAGGCTCGCATCGGCCGCAGCCGCGGCAACCGCACCCGAATGGCTGTGCTCGGAGGCGGGGCGGGCCGGAACGCACACACCATTTTTGAAGTAGCCGCGCGCTTCAACGGGTTCACACTGCTCAATGTGCAAATCAAAACGGGCCGCACTCACCAGATAAGAGTTCACCTGTCGCACCTCGGTCATCCAGTGGTGGGAGATTCCGCTTATGGCGGCGGTCGCGAGAATTCGATTCGCGATTCGGCTATCAGACGCGAGGTCGCGGAGCTTGGGCGGCACTTCCTGCACTCGGCGCAACTGTCCTTCAATCACCCTCGAACCGGCGAGCGGCTGGAGTTCACTTCAGCGCTGCCCGCCGGACTGGCAGGCTTGCTGAAAACTGTGGCTGCGCTCGATGGATAAAAGCGCGGCTGACCCACATCGCTTGTCACTTCAACTCTGCGGCTTCTATAATTCTCGTCGTTGAAAGCATCGCTGACAATTCTCTCGTGCATCAGACCGGTTAGTTCGGAGGTTTCCCCAAAGAGATGAGACGCTCGACGGTTCTGGCAGTTTCGGCCTTGACGATATTTGTGTTTACTTGCGAGTCCGGGCTTGCGCAGAAACCCGCCGCGCAAAAGCCACAGGATCGAGATGACACGCCCCAGAAGCTTGGCGTGCTTGACGTTCGCCTGCCCGTATCGGTCAAAGAGAAGAGCAAGTTCGTCGGGGGACTGACCGTCAGCAATTTCGAAGTCTACGAAGACGGCAAGCGGCAGCAGATACTAAAGTTCATCTCGCCGAGCCAGTTGCCGCTCAACATCGCGATGTTGATGGACACAAGCAACAGCGTGAAGCTGAAGCTTCCGTTCGAGAAGGACGCAGCCGAGGACTTTGTCGCGACTGTTACGACCTATCGTCGGAAAGACCAGGTCTTGTTTGCTACGTTCGATTCGGAGGTCCAGCTTCACCAGGATTTTACGGACGCACTAGAGCCGCTGATCAAGGCAATCAGGAAAGTGAAGGCGGGCGGCTACACCCGGATGTACGATGGCATCTATCGGATCATCGAAGAGAAGATGGCGAACCTTCAAGGCTCCGAGGCGCGTCGTATCATCGTCATACTTTCGGATGGAGAAGACACCGCGAGCGAGAAATCGCTGAAGGAAGCGATCGAGATGGCACAGCGCTACGACGTGACGATCTTCGGAATCAGCACGAAGAACTTCAAGGGAATCGACTCGGGGACGGTTGACAACGCCGATGACAAAGATCTCCGCCGGCTCTGCGAGGAAACGGGCGGACAGGTTTTCTTGCCGTCGCAGAAGACAGAGCTGTTTCGCGCTTTCAGCCAGGTTGCAAAGGACTTGAGGCAGGAGTATGTGCTGTTTTACACGCCTCAGAATCAGACAAGGACCGGCAAGAAACGCGAGATAAAAGTCAAACTCGTCGCGGCGGAAGGGCGTCCTTATCACAAGCAAGGGTATACGTATTAGTTTCTGGTTTCTGGTTTCTAGTTTCTGGTTCGAGGACGATTACCAGAAGCTAGAGACCAGAAACCAGAAACCAGAAACCAGAAGCTAGAGACCAGAAACCAAAAACCAGAGACCAGAAACCAGAAACCAGAAACCAGAAACCAGAAACCAGAAGCTAGAAACCAGAAACCAGAAACCAGAGACCAGAAACCAGAGACCAGAGACCAGAAACCAGCCATGTCCCCACTTAGAATCATCATCGCAACGCTAGGGCTCGTCCTGATGTCGGCTCTCGCTGCGCAAAAGCCCGCTGCGCCCCGCAAGCCCGGGCAATCATCTACTGGTACTCAACAGAAACCAAGGCCGGAGACAAGGCAAGAAGATGACGTTATCCCGACAAGCGACGACGCGGTGCGATTGGGGACTGACCTCGTCAACCTAGTGTTCACGGCAGTCGATCGCAACAACCGCTCGATCAGCGACATTCGACAGGAAGAGGTAACGGTGCTGGAAGACGGCCTGCCTCAGCAGGTCTTCACGTTCAAGCGTGAGACGACTCTGCCTATCAGTATCGCGATTTTGATGGACCTGTCGGGAAGCCAGGAGTACACGTTCCCTCAAGAGAAGCTCGCGGCCGGCGAATTCCTTCGCTCGATCATCCGGCCCGGCAAAGACTCGGCTTCGATTCTCACGTTTCAAGATGATGTCGATTTGGTGCAAGGACTGACTTCCCGGGTCGAGACGTTGAACCGCGCGTTCGACGAGATTCAGTACGCGCGGCGGTTCGGGCCTTCGACGACGCGGCGCCAGGCGACTGCTTTGTACGACGCGGTTTACATCACGGCCGACGAGGTCCTGGGACGCGACCACGATCGGCGCTCCGGAAGCGATGACGCGGCCATCCGCCGGGCGATCATACTGCTAACCGACGGAGTTGATAACGCGAGCGTTCGGAAGCTCGACGAAGCGATCGACCGGGCTTGGCGCTCGGGCGTGATCATCTATTCTGTTGGCATCGGCGACCGATTCAGGTTCGAAGGCATTCGGGAAGACGTGCTGAAGAAGTTGAGCGAAGAGACCGGCGGGCGCGCTTACTTTCCGCGCGGACCCGATGATCTGCTGGAGAATTTTCGTCAGATTGAAAACGAGCTGCGCAGCCAGTACCTGGTTGCATACTCACCCTCAAACGCGGTGCGCGACGGGCGCTTTCGACGGATTGAAGTCCGCCTGGCGAGCCGAAACGACGCGCGCGTTATTCATCGGCGCGGCTACTACGCCGCGATGGAAGAAGTAAAAAAATGAAGTTCATCAAATTGTGTTTTGTTGCAGTTCTGCTTTGCGCCACGGCGCTTCCATCGATCACGGGAAACGCTCAGCAACCCAAACAGTCCGACAAGAGCGGACAGCAGAAGACCGACAAGGACAAGAAGCCTCCCGAGGGCGAACGCGACCAGGAAGATCAGGCCATCAAGCTCGGAGGGGAACTCGTCACCGTTCCGTTCAACGTTACAGACAAGAAGAACCGCTACATCAACGACCTGGCTAAGGGCGATATCGAGGTGCTAGAGGACGGCAAGGCCCAGGATATCTTTTCATTCGAACGCCAGACCGACTTGCCGATAACCATCGCGATGTTGATCGATATTTCGGGAAGCCAGGAATACACGCTCCCGGAAGAGAAGGCGGCCGGGCAGCGATTCTTCCGGCGCGTGCTGCGGCCAAAGAAGGACCTCGGCGCTGTCGTTACCTTCCAGAACGAATCTGTACTGGTCCAGGACTTGACGTCCGACATCGAGAAACTTCATCGGGCGCTCGATGATGTACGCATCGACGTCTCGACTTCCATCGCGGGGCAGGTTGGCACGACTCCTCCCATCAACGGATCGGGCGCCGGCTCGACCTCGATGTACGATTCTATCTACTCGGTTTCGACCGATCTGCTCAGGCGGGAAGCCGGCCGGCGAGTGATCATCCTTGTAACGGACGGGCAGGACACCTCCAGCAGCGTCAAGATGCGTGAGGCCATCGAGCGAACCTGGCGCAGCGAGATTATCGTTTACTCGATCGGGATCGGCGGACCATACGGTGTGGATTCGGGGACGCTCAAGAAGATCGCCGCCGAAACCGGCGGGCGCGCGTTCTTTCCGCGCAACGAAGCAGACCTTGATACGGCTTACGCACAGATCGATGAAGACTTGCGCTCGCAGTACATCATGACTTATACGCCCGCCAACAACGCGCGAGACGGCTCGTTCCGAGCTATCCAGGTGCGGGTCAAGAATCAAAAAGACCTCAACGTGCGCTATCGCCGCGGCTACTTCGCGCCGAAAGCCGAGTAGCACTAAATCTTCCCAGAACCCGTTGACGTACCCGGCTCCTGAGTATATTGAGTTGTAGATGAGCAATGGTGAGATGACAACGAAGCCGACCTTAGAAACCGTCCTCGAGCGGATAAATGAGCTGGATGCTGAACAGGAACGCAGGTTCAACGCTCTGGAGAAACGGTACGAGGTACAGGAAAAGCGGCTAGAAGCCTTAGAGAAACGTATGACTGTACACGCCGTCTCTTTGACCTCAGATTGCTCCAGAAGGCGAGAGGCCGTCTACTTATCCTCTGACAACTCCCGCACCCAGATGTTTCGATAGCGGACTGGATCGCCGTGGTCCTGCAGCGACACCGGCAATTTGTCGGCGTGTTGCTTGTAGGGCGGTCGCGCTTGATGAGCCGTAGGACCGGTCAGCTCAACGTTGTCCTGCACCAGCGCTCCGTTGTGGAGAACAGTCATTCGCGCGGGATGCTCGAGCTTTCCACTCGAATCAAATCGTGGCCGATGGAAGATGATGTCGTAAGTCTGCCAGCGGCCCGGTGGCCGCGAAGCATTCACCAACGGCGGGTATTGGCCGTAGACCGCGGCCGCCTGACCGTCGGGATATGTTTTGTTCTTGTATGAGTCGAGCACTTGCAACTCATACAAGCCCATCAAATACACACCGCTGTTGCCGCGTTCCTGCCCTTCAGCCCTGGCGGGCACCGGCATGCGCCACTCGACGTGCAACTGACAATCGCCAAAGCCCTGCACGGTGAAAATGCTTCCCGAGCCCTTCACGATTTCCATGTAGCCCTTAGCGACTTTCCATTTTGCCGGCTTGCCGGCCGCGGTGCGCCACTTGGAAAGGTCCTTGCCATCGAACAAGACGACGGCATCAGATGGCGGCCGCCCAGGTTGCCGTTCAGTGCTTGATGTTCCTGAATCAACCGTCGGCGGCTGCGGCCGATCAACGTCGTGAATCTTCCACTGATCGGGACGGTTGCTCTGCGCGAACGACGATTCAAAAGCGGGACCGCAGATTGCCGGAAGCGCGCTGCCTGCGAGGATAAGCGTGAGAGTTCTTTTTTTCATGTGTAGGTTGCCTGAGAACGGTATATCAGGAGAAACCAACAGTTCAGTCTTCGTCGTGGCCGGCTTTGCCAATAACCGAAAGCATGCGGCCCGTTCCCGACGCCAGCGTGCTGCCTTCACGACGGTGTGAGAAGAAAAGCTCGTTCTGATGCATCGTGCAATAGTCGGCGACGTGGATGCGATCTTCGCTGAGGCCGCAGAACTTCAACTGCTGAACGTTGGCCGCGCGAACGTCGAGGTGTGCTTTGCCGCCTTCCTTGAAGTTCGAGAACAGCCCTCGCCAGTACCCGAATTCCTTCTTGTACCGCGCTATCACATCTTCGCCCACCTCGTAACACTGGCCGCACGCGGCTGGCCCAAGCGCCGCTATGCAATCACGCGGACTGGCGCCATGCAGGAGCATCAAGTCAGCGACCGCGCGTTCGGTTATTCGCCCGGCCGTCCCGCGCCAGCCCGCGTGAATAGCCGCCATCGCCCCGGATCTGGGGTCGGCGATCAACACAGGCAGGCAATCGGCAGTCTGGATGGCGAGCAGAACTCCGGTGAGCTTCGTGGTCATCGCGTCGCAGTCGGGCTGGACACCGCGAGCTTGTTCCGGGGTCTCGATGAAGCACCGCTCGGTCGAGTGAGTCTGGCGAGCTGTGACGAGGGTTGCCGCTTCGGCGCCGATTGCTTGAAGGTATCGGCGGCGGTTCTCGGCGACGTTCTCTCTGTCGTCGCCTTTCGTATAAGCCAGGTTGAGCGCATCTGAAGGAAACTTGCTGACGCCAGCCAGACGAGTGCTAAAAGCATTGACGAACCCCGCGTGCTCCAGCGGTTCGCAGACCAGGTAGGAGAGTTGCGCCTTGCCATCTGTCGTGGCGACTTCGCGCGCGCGAATAACAAAGGCGGTTTCTGCGGTTGTTTCTTCAACCAGCTCTTGCATAGTCGAGTCAACTTTTATGTTCGACCGGTCAGTGCGTCAAGCGCTGAAAAGACTTCATCCAGAACCCGGTCTGACACGTTACCTAGTTTTTCTGTGACGAACCGCCTATCCACAGCAGTGAGTTGAAAGACTAGAGCAACCGAAGGGCGGCGCAGGCCGTTCTGTCGGTCGGGTTCCACTAGAATCGTGCCTGAAAAGCGCAGGGCGTCCAGTTGGGTAGTCAGAGGGACAAGCAGCGTGGTTGGTAGGGTCGAGACCGTCTGAAAAATGATCGCCGGGCGGCGTCCAGCCTGGGCGCGGCCCCCTCGCACTGGAAGCTCGACCCAATGGAGATCACCGACTGTCACGATTGCGCGTCCTCGTCGTAGGGGAACATCTCTAGGGTTTCAGCGCCGATTGACCGCCACGCTTGAAGCTCATCGGCTAACGACTCGCTCATTGGCTCTTGCGTGAGTGGAACAAGCAGGATGCCGGTGCGGGTTTCGATCACGCGGACCGGAGTGTGTTCGTTCAGACCGTATCGGGCTCGCACGCCCGCGGGAAGGGTGATCTTGCCGCCGTCTTCGATAGTCACGTTGTCTGCCGCTTTCATGGCACGATTATAGCACAGCGGATTACAGTTGTGGTGTTGCTCTTTGCGCGCGCGGTTCCGATCCTTAGGCGAGCATGTGCCAGACTGAGACCAATTGTCACCGAGCTTGAAACCGTCGCATTCTGTGCTAGAATCTGCAAAGTTTTTCGGAGGTTCGCAATGGATAACAAGAAGAGGCTTCTCAAAAACGCCGGCGGCATCCTGGCATTCGCCATCATCGGAGCGATGCTGATGATGGGAGTTGATCTGGGAGGCACGCGCTGGCTCAAGTTCATCCTCTACGTCGTCTTCTGCGCATCCATCTCATCCCCGGCCGTATTCTCATCACGCTACAGTTGCAGCGGAATGCTGCGCCGCCTGCGTAAGCGAAGCTGAAAGGTCAGCAGCTACCCGCGTCTCGTACACTCAGGCTTTTGTTGCCAGTGCGCTCAGTTGACACTGCCTCTCAGCCCGGCTTACGCTCTCGTCTTATCATTAAAAGCATGAAAGGTAACTGTGATGCTCGACATAAAAAAACTATTGGTCGAAGATCCGGAGTCTTTGAGAACGAAGTTGGAACAGCGCGGCTATGAACCCGACACGATCGAGAAACTCAAGGAGCTATATGAGTCCTTTCGCTCACTCGTTCACGAGCGCGACGAATTGAATGCTAGGCGCAATCGTGAGAGTCACGAGATCGGCGCGCTGATGAAGGCTGGCAGAAAAGACGAGGCCGAGTCGCGCCGTATCGAAGTGCGCAAACAGGATAAACAACTCGCTGACATTGCGACCAACCTTTCCGCTGCGGACACGGCTTTGGAGAACGCCTTGCGCGACATCCCGAACCTTCCCCACGATAGTGTGCCTGTACGAAGGGGCGAATCTGCTAGTCACGAGATCAAGCGTTGGGGCACTCCGCGCAATTTTGAACTCGAAGGGTTTGAGCCTCGTGATCATGTCGATCTGGGTGACGCGCTTGGCATCCTCGACATCGAGCGCGCATCGAGAATCACAGGCGCCCGATTTGCAATCCTAAGAGGCTTTGGAGCGCGGCTCGAGCGTGCGCTCATTAACTTCTGTCTTCACCTTCACACTCAACCGTTCGACCCCAAAACAAAACTGCATGGATACGAAGAAATCTGGCCACCGCTAATCGTCAACCGCAGGGCGCTTGAAGGGACCGGCCAGATTCCCAAGTTCGAAGATGACTTGTTTAGGCTGAAGGATGTAGAGGATGTGTCGATGGTGTTAGGTGCTCAGCAGACGAAACTCGGGAAATACTATTTGATCCCCACCGCAGAAGTGCCGCTTACGAACATGTACGCAGCCGAGACGTTAGAGGCCTCGCGGTTGCCGATCAAGATGGTAGCCTACACGCCGTGCTTCCGGTCCGAAGCTGGTAGCTATGGTAAAGACACTCGCGGGTTGATTCGCCAACATCAGTTCGACAAAGTCGAATTGGTGAAGATCACCCGGCCCGAATTCTCATACGATGAGTTGGAATCGCTGACCCGCGATGCCGAAGCGGTGCTTGAACTTCTGGGGCTTCCATATAAGACGGTTGAACTCTGGGCAGACGACCTCGGATTCGCGGCGGCGAAGACCTATGACATTGAAGTGTGGGTGCCAAGCCAACACGCCTATCGCGAGATCTCGTCGTGTTCGAATTGCGAGGATTTTCAAGCTCGCCGCGCGATGAATTTTCTGAGATTCTCTCCTGGGCCAAATTCGAAGCCAGAATTTGTGCACACGCTCAACGGATCAGGTTTGGCTATTGGCCGACTGTGGCTCGCGTTGATTGAGAACTATCAGCAACGCGACGGCAGTGTGATCATCCCCGAAGCGCTTCGGCCCTTCATGGACGGCATAGAGAAGATCGAACGGCCGAAGTAGAGAGAAAAGGGGCCGCCGCACGCCAGAGCCAGAATCGTAGAGAGGGTTCTGACTCGATCTAAAATGGAGCGAGCGCGGCGCGCTGCCGTCGACCGATTAGGCGGTGAGGGCCTGAGCGGTATCGAAAGACGGCAGCTCGATCAGCAACTCGCGCCATTTCCCGGCGCTGGGTGCGGCGGCCCAACAAGAGAGCACCTTCATAAGGCGTCTCAAGCTTCCGATGTCATCACTGCACGGACTGTGCCAGCAACGGGTTTCCCGATTCTGTTTGAAAGACTCTGTTTGATCCCAACGCCGGGTACTGACGCAGCTAGGAGTGTTTTCAGTTTGACGGGCTTCGATGACCGCCGTGCACGCTTTTTGACCGGCCGCTGAGCGAAGAGTTCGGGTTCTCCCCGCACCGTATCCCGCACGACGGGTCATTGACGCTTCTTGAGCCGGTGCTTTACACCCGGCGCGACAGGCCGATAAGCTACCGCCTGCTCACATCATTGGGACCAGGAGAAAATATGCGAAGAAGACACCTTCATAGATTCAATCGAAGGATAGCGGTTTCACTGGCGGCGTTTGCGTTGATTACATCGGCCTCGTTGCCGGCGGTGTCATCAGGACGAAGCTCTGAGCCCGACTTTCGAGCCGCGCGCGATGAGGCGATAAAGATACTTTCAAGCTTCATTCGCATCGACACCAGCAACCCTCCCGGAAACGAAACTAAGGGCGCCGAGTACCTAAAGTCTATTCTGGACCGTGAAGGCATTCCGTCCGAGATCTTCGAGCGCGAACCCGGACGCGGCAACATTGTTGCGCGGCTAAAGGGCAACGGCAAGCAAAGGCCGCTTCTCTTGATGGGTCATATCGATGTCGTAGGCGTCGAGCGCAGCAAGTGGACGTTCGATCCGTTCGGCGGCGAAGTCAAAGACGGGTTCGTCTATGGCCGCGGCGCAATCGATGACAAAGGAATGGTCGTCGCCAATCTCGAGGTCTTCCTGTTGCTGCACAGGCTGAAGGTCCCGCTCGAGCGCGACGTGATCTTCCTGGCCGAAGCCGGTGAAGAAGGCACTACTCAAGCCGGCATCGACTTCATGGTCGAGCAGCACTGGGACAAGATCGATTGCGAGTTCGCGTTGAATGAAGGCGGCGCCATCGCCGAGTCCAACGGCAAGGTCGCGTATGTTGCAGTCGCCACCACGGAAAAGGTCCCGCGCGGGTTCAGGCTGATAGCGCACGGCACAAGCGGGCACGGCTCGATGCCCCGTCTGGACAACCCGATCACTCATCTTGCGGCTGCGGTCGCGAAGGTGGGGAACTGGCAATCGGAAATGCGTCTGAACGAGACGACTCGGGCGTTCTTCTCACGGCTCGCCAAGATCAGCCCGCCCGAAGAAGCGTTTCTATACGCGCATCTCGAGGACCCCGAGAACAGCGCGATGGTTCAGGAGAAGATTCGAGCAGCCAGCGGCTTTTATTACTCAATGCTTCGGACATCCATCGTGCCCACGATCATCAAAGGCGGCTTTCGAACCAACGTGATTCCCGCTGAGGCCGAAGCGACGCTTGATGTGCGCGCTCTGCCTGATGAAGACATTGGGAAACTCGCCGAAGCGATACGCAAGCTGATCAATGACCCGGCGATCGAGATAGTCCGGCCGCCCGACCGCGGCCGCCCGGCATCGCCGCCGTCCGGTCTGCAGACTGAGATGTTTCGCGCTTTGGAACGAGTACAAGCGCGGCTGTTTCCAGGGGCGGTAACACTTCCTCAAATGATGACGGGCGCCACCGACTCTGCTCAACTGCGTGCAAAAGGAGTGCAGGCGTATGGCGTCGGGACTGTGATTAGTGATCGGGAGCTTGCGACAATACACGGCAACGACGAACGGGCGTCAGTCGATGGATTGGGGAAGTTCGTGGAGTTTCTCTATCGCGCGGTGATCGAAGTGGCAGGGGCAAAGTGACTCGGGCTTTGCGAGCGAGGCGCCGGCCAGGATCAAAATGTTTCACGCCCGCGACTTCGTACTGCGCCGCCGCGTCTTGGTTGAGATCGTCTCGGTACGAAAGCGTTTTTCCTGGCCGACTCGTTTGTTCGATGGTCTGGTTTGAGCTCGCACGTTGACGCGTGAGCGCGTTGCTGGTCGCTTCTTTTCCTTGGCGAGCTTCACTTCGCAGACAGTTTGATTTCGTTTGATAGCCTGGTTGACGCTTCGGTAGCCGTAGCGTTGCGGGTTCGCCTCGAAGTGCACTGGGTCACTCAAACCATAGCGCCAGTTGAAGCCGTGCTTCTTCATGATCGCGACAATGCGGCGGCCCTTCGGCGTGAGGCGCTTCGCGCCGCGAGGTCCCGAAGCGACGTTTGCAATGTCCACAGCGAATCCGGCCTCGTGGACCGACTGGCCTGGCGGCATTGCCCGGTAAAGCCCCGGATGGTTGAGTCTGCAACGCTGGCTCAAAGAACACCGATGAAGCCTCGCCTGATCTGCCGACGACCGCCAGTGGCTGGTTACTCTCGGCCTCAGCCGCGCACGTTTCATATCCACAAGCGCGGCTTGATAGTTTCTTCTAATCTTGGGGTCGAGATAGTTCTTTGAATGACAGGGCAGCTTTGCCGCGATGGTTTTCTTCCCTCGCAATTGCTTGCGTCCGCGTCCAGCTTCCGCTGCACAAGGCGCGCATCCTGAATTCTGCTTAGCCTTGGTAAGTGAACTTTGCCGCGAGGCAGGCCGCTTCTTCGACATTGAAGGTTTGGCTGAAGTCTTCGCGCCAGCTTGAGCGCCGACCGGCGCGATCATGCTCGCCGTGCACCAGAGCGCTATGAAGACAACAAGGCATCGTGAGGTCTGAAGTGAAGTCATATTGTTCGTGTTGTCCTGCAGGGCTGGTGATCAAGGCCGGAGAAGCGTTCTTACGAACGAGCCACTCAAACGGCAGGTCACGGGGCAATCCAGCGATTAGTATAAACCATCAGTCAACAGCTAAACCCGGATAGTAGGTTTACGGCGCTTTGAGCACGGTGGAAGCGTAGCATCGAGAGCATGCGGTGTAGCCTTCGGACTTGGCCTGCGACAACGGAACAGGGTGCTTCTTTTTGTCCAGGAACTCGCAACCCGGCTTGTGATACATGCGGTCGCCGCCCGAGACGAATACCATCTGTTCGGACGGGCCTGTACCCGAAAGAGACGGGATATTGGGACCAATCGTGGAGGGCAGGAGTGGCGTAAGCTTCCGGGCTTTTTCGTCGAGACCAGGTGTTGCCAGCCCGCCCGGGGGAGACGACGATGAAGCCAATGCTGAAGTGGAATTGGACGGCCCCCACACTCCGCGCATCGACTGAACCGCCTCACGTTCGAGCGCACGGAAATCGTTCCCCAATCGAAACTGTTCAGGCCGCACGAACGCAAGGCCCTGCTTCACCATCTCACCGTTGATAAGCGTTCCATCTCGGGTGTAAACGTAGGCGAGGGTCTGTCCCTTGTCGTCTTTGTTGTCGCTAACCGCGTTCGCGGAATCATAGTCGAGCCTGATCTGCTGGTTCAGCAACCACTTCTCAGCATAATTCAGCGCGCTCTGTCCGTGAGGCGCGTAGATTTCCTTCGGAGCCTTTCCGTCGGGAGTTTCGATGCCGATCAGCCGCACTGGACCAACTTCCTCGACTTCGATGGTGTCTGCCCGAACAATACGGCTAACGCGGTGAAAATCGGAAGTTGGACTGGTGGTTGACGCAGCGCGCGACGGCAGTTGAGCGACGTTCGACAACTGCGCCGCATTGTCTCGCCGGGTGAACATTCTGCTAGTAATGAATCCGCCTGCGAATCCTGCGATCAGCGCAACAGCCACATAAACGATCACATGCTCCCGATCAATGCCGATCTTCCACCGGTCGGGAAGCTTGTCTGCTTCTGGTTGTCTTTGCTTGAACTGTAACATCTTTGCTTGCTCGCTTCAGAGGGTAAACTTCCCTGGGGCAGCCTTGCGGGGAAACGCACGGTGGGATTCTCTCACCGGGCGCGTACCGCAGTCAATGATTTTGAAGTGATCGCCGCTTTGAACTCTCTGCGATTTACCTTCCTTGATTGGATTCTGGGCATTGCGGGGACAATCCGATCCAAGCAGGCGATGTTCCGCGTAACAAAGAAAGCGGAAAGGGGCGTTTGAGATTTACCAATAAAAGTGCGGTTTTTTCGCGCTTTTTAGTTGCAAAGAGCCGAGGTGGTGTAGTACGCTTCGCGACGAAGTGAACCCCCTGTTTTGCTGACTCGAAAGGGGCGGCCAAAGCAGGGGTATCTTTTTGAGCAGCTGACGAGCAGGCCGGGAACACTGACAGTGCGGCTGGCTGCTATCAAACCTTTTGACTTGCCTGTGCGAAAGACACAGAGACCAAACCAGAAACGGAGACACAATCATCAATGGCAACACCAATAGTAAAACCGAAGAAGATGAGTAAGACACAACTCGCGGCGGAGCTGGCAGAGGCGACCGGCACCAACAAGAAGACCGCCGCGCAGTTCATCGAGTCGTTAAGCGCGATAGCCTATCGCGAGGCAAAGAAGAACGGAGAGTTTACCGTTCCGGGCTTAGGCAAACTGGTTAAGTCGCATCGGGCTGCGCGGACCGGACGAAACCCGCAAACCGGCGAGCCGATTCAGATCAAGGCGAGAACGGCGCTGAAGTTCCGGGTGGCGAAAGCGGCAAAGGATTCGATTCTCACCTAAGCATGGTCGATAGCGCGACGCAATACGCTCACCTCGAACCTGGGGCGCAATTGTTGTTTTGATAAGCAGTGCAGGGTTCGGCTCGCGGTGGTCCGTCACCTTTCAAGCTCGGGTGGCTTTAATAATCAAACTTGCCGGGCCACCGCGACACCCTGTATTTGATAGGTCAGGTGTCCCCAAAGAGCCCTTCATTCGACTCCCCTGCCAAAGGCGGAGACACCATTCCCCACAAGCAACCTCGCTCAGTGCAAGTCGTAATCTTCGCAGAGACGAAGCGGGGACGTGAATTCTTATTGCTCAGGCGTCTTGAAAGCCACGGCGGCTTCTGGCAACCGGTCACCGGCTCGCTTGAAGGCGCGGAGACTCACGTCGACGCCGCAGTCAGAGAAGTGCGTGAAGAAACGGGGATCAACGCAGACTTCGAGCACGTGATCGATCTACAATTGGTGAACACCTTCGAGATCGCGCCACAGTGGCGCGCAAAGTATGCCCCCGGCGTCACCCACAACGAAGAAGTCTGCTTCGCGCTCAGAATCAAGAAGCAGGAAGTTCGGATTGATCCGAAGGAGCACGACTCCTGGGCCTGGGTCGATTCCTCTGGAGCGCTTGAGATGTTGTACTGGGAGAGCAGCAAACGCGCCTTGGCCGGTCTTGTGAAAATGCTGGGGTGAGCGAGCAATTAGGTCCTGGAGGTCAGGAACAAGTAGAGCCCGCCGGCGCCGAACAGCATGTTCGGACCCCACGCAGCCAGCAGAGGCGGCAGTATCTCGTAACGGCCCATCTGAGTAAAGAGACCCAGGAGGCCCCAGTAAGCGAGACCGATCCCGATGCCTATCGCAAGACCGAATAGCGCTCCTCGTTTGCCTGCTGAAAACGAGAACGGCAACCCCACCATCACCATCACCAGACAGGTCAGAGGGAACGCGACCTTGCCTTGCAACGCGATCTTTAAGTCGACTACGTCGAAGCCCGACCGAGAGAGATCCGCAATCTTTCGCCTCAACTGATTAAGGGTCAGCGACCGCGAACCCACCAGTTCCTTCTTGAAGTAGTCAGGATGCTCCTCGAGTGACACCCTCCGTTCCTTGAAACCTTCATAGAACGAAGGCTTCTCGTTTTCGAAGCGGCTCTCCCAGCCGTTTTCAAGGACCCATTCCTGTGGCCCGCTGTCCCACCAGGCGCGCCGCGCGTAGAAGCGCCGCTTGATCCCGTACGGTTCCTTCGAGAGATCAATCACGCTCAATCGCGCGAAGCTGTTGTTCGTCGGATTGAAATACGAATAGTTGAAGATTCGCGAGTCGGTCCCGCATATCCACTGGTTCGAGGTTTGATAAAAAGTCTGGGGCGGCTCCTGGCCCTTACGGATCAAGTAGCGCAGGTTGTTTTGGCGTCGCTCGGTGAACGGCATGATGTAATCCTGATTCAGGAAGACGATCCCCGACAGAAGGATCGATCCAACAAGCGCAGGCGCAGCCATACGATAGATCGACTGGCCCGATGCCTTCAGCGCGACTACCTGGCTGCTCTTCTGAAGTATCGCGAACGTCACCATAACCGCAACCAGCGCAGCCAGCGGCGCCACGTAGTTGACGATCGTCGGAAGCAGGAAAACAAGATAGTTTGCTACTACCAGCCATTCGATGTTGTTGCGAGTGATGTAGTCCAACAACTGGAACAAAGTGATGATGAGAAAGAGAATCGAGAAACCTCCCAGGATGTAGGCGAAAAAGCGCACGAGGTCCGAGAGCACCAGCCGGTCA
Source organism: Candidatus Onstottus arcticum (assembly GCA_038040485.1). Lineage (GTDB taxonomy): Bacteria > Acidobacteriota > Blastocatellia > UBA7656 > UBA7656 > Onstottus_B > Onstottus_B arcticum. Next base: position 101,741 of record JBBPIE010000002.1, on the reverse strand, counting down.
AGTAACTGGGGGAGGTGAAACCTTCTGCGCGCGCCGACGGGTTCTTCAAGCGACTTTGGCGTCGGCGGCCGTTCGAGCCCGCCGCCGAGATGCTCGCCTTCTTGCCTCCTTTGAAACGGCCACGAGTGGCGAATGGCTGAAAGCGCTGAAAGCGCATCCGAACCCGGCCGGCGTTGCGACCAGAGGACCACTACACCGAAGGCCGCCAGCACCATGTTGGCCAGCCAGATTCCGAACCACGGCGGAACGCGGCCGGCTGCTTGTGCGTGTTGTCCCCACAACGCCAGCAGGTAGTAGATGATTGTGATGCCCAGCCCGAGCAGTAAACCGAGGGAACGTCCTATGCGCACATTGCTTATTCCGAACGCCACCCCGAGCAGCGCGAACACCAGGCAAGCGGTTGGCAGAGCAATCCGCTTGTGGATTTCCGCAAGCCAATCCTGCGCATCTGTTGCCGCCGGCGCGTAGTGGATGAGTTCGCTCCACGGCATCTCCTCAACCGGTCGCGCCTCGCGATCGATTCCAGCAGCTTCGGTCCGCTTCTCGTCGCCAACCTCGAGTCCAACAGTCATCTCATCGAAGAGCCCGGCCGTGTAGTTCCGCGAGTTCCGCTTCCTGTCCTTCTTCTCCGAGCCTGTCGAGTCGCTTGAGAGCGCGGGAGCCACGGAAATGGCTTGCGCTGAGTCTTGCTTTGTTTCTCGCGGCTGGCCCCCTTCTTCTTCGGAGGGTTGATTCAGAGTGGTCTGGTGAAGCGCGACGTGTTGCAAGTGGAGCTCGGGCATCTCCGAGCGCTCGCCCTGGCGAAGCGAGCCCGACGATGCGGTAAAGATCCTCATGTCGCCTTGCGATTCACCAAGATCAACGAGAAAGATGTTGTGCCATACATCGCGCGCGCGATCGATGTCCTCGATGTAGATGACCTTCTGCGGAATGCTTTCTTCAAAGACTCGCGGCTTGATCTCGGCGTTCAATCCCTGAAAGATAAGCGACTGGTTGGCCTTCAGGTCGGTGAGGTTGCGTATCGAAAGCGGGAGCACGCTGAAAGTTATGTAAAACATCGCGGCGGCGACGGCGAGGGAGAGCAATACGACTGGCCGCAGGATGCGAAGCCGGCTTGTCCCGCCTGCTCCAAGCGCAACGATCTCGCTGTCACCCGATAGCCGCCCGAGCCCTACAAGCGTTCCGATCAAAAGCGAAACCGGCAACGTGAACACAAGAATTCCAGGCACAAGCGCGGCCATCACCAGCCAGAGCGTTCGCATCGGCATTCCGTTGCGTGAGGCGACCACAAGCAGTTCTGAAAACCGGGATGCCTCCTGAGCGAAGATTATCGCGGTTAGCAGCAGAACCCCGAGTAGCAGGTAAGGAACAATTTCTCGGATCAGGTAGCGATCAATCAGCGGAAACATCGAGCCGAGTCTATCACGTTGAAAAAGTGGGCTTCAAGGTGCAGGTCGTGCGGCGGCTTGCTGATCGTCTGCGTGACAGCTTTCGCGCAGAGCTAACATAAACGAAAGAGGCTGGGAGGCGGCCGTCGCCGGATACTTGCAACGGCCAGGTGCGCCGGTCGCGCGATTTCACTCAATTGTATGTGACAACGTAACCCTTTGCGCTTTGGCAAGGACCTAGTTCTATAGCCGCCTTCGACTTCTGCCCCTCTTTGCGAAGCATCGCGCGGCCCGTCGCGGTCCACGATGATGGGGCCGACAAAGACACGGACGGCCGGTTAGCGCCGCTCTTTGCAAAGACCCAATACTTGCCAGGCGCGATATGCTCAAGGGAAAAGCTGCCGTCCTCGCGTACTTCTGATTCAAGGAATCGGAGAACCTCGTCGGAGGTTTTCAACGGCTCAGCCGGCACCAGATGAACATAGAGCCGAGAGGGCAGCGGCTTTCCTCTTGGTCCCAATACACGACCGTTCAAGGTGGCAGCTCCCTCAGCAAACGTAATCTTCAAACGTGTTCGATCGCCCGACTGAACCGAAAGACTCTCGAGTATTGGATTGCCTGGGCCGGAATCCGTCGCTCTTTTCGGATCGGACGCCGGCTCTCTTAGCATCACAAGAGACTTCGCGAACCAACTCTCATGGAATAGCGAAGCGTCTATTCGGTAACGGCCTGCGCTTATGCCGTTAAGAATGAAGCGGCCCCTGTCGTTCGCGCCGCCATGGATGTTGTCAGTATCCCAGAGCTGGCCAGGGTCGTACTCTGATGGCTCGCGATAGAGAGACACAACCGCGTCCTCAACAAGCGCGTTTGGTTCTAGCGCGCACTTGACTGGTGATTCCTTTGGGAGCGGCTCGAGGACCACCAGTCCCGAAACCGATGCGAGCGGAGAAAGTGTCAACTGGGCTCCAGCCACGTCCCCTCCAGCGACCTTGATGCGTGTCGGCTTTGAAACGGCTCCCTCCTGTTCGCCATCAGCGAAGTGTCTGGCGATCAAGTAGTAATCACCATCCGGCACTCCGTAGAATGCGAACGACTGGTCCTGGACGGTCGATCCGACACCTATGATTTCGCGCGTCGACCAATCGCCGAGCGCGACCGCGGTCGCTGGGCCGAAACGTGTCGTGCGGACTCCGATCACCACCCCGCTAACCGCATGTCCTTTTTCGCCCCGGTATGCGATGTCCACTCCACCAACCTCTTGCCCACCGGCTACCATCACTTTTCCCGCTGTCTGGCGGACGGACGAAGGATGATAGGTTGGGGTCTCGTTTTCATATTTGTTGAAGCCCGCATAGGAGCGAGAACCGCCCCCAGCACAGACCACGTAGACCCCCGGCTCCAGTCCGTACAATCTATATACTCCGCGGTCATCCGTGAGCCGCGAGGCAAATGATGCGTTCAATGCCTTTGCTTTCCGATCCATGTCTTCGACGCGCAACGCTCTCACGGGCACGTTTATCAAGGGCTCTCCGGCGTGGTTCTTGACGGTACCGGTAATCACTCCACCCTTTTGCATGGAGATAGCTACGAAATCGCCTGGCCTATAGTACTTCGACCCAGTCGAGTCGCCCGTCCGGACATAACCGGGAGCGCGAACAGAAAGAGCGTAAGCGCCGTCGGGCACACCGTTAAACTGAAACCCTCCTTGTTCATCTGTCACCCCGATGCGCCTACCTGACGCTCCGACATCCGCTATGTTGGTAATAGTTACTTGAGCCCTTGCCAAGGGACGGCCCGAATCGGCCGTTACATAACCCGCCAGTTGACCCGCGCGCCGTCTTGATTGTGCCTCGGATTTTTGCACTGTAGGCGTGCCAACGGTCGCGGGTAGGAGTTGAGCCGGCCGCGCAAGCGGAAACCCATACAAGAGCAAGATCCAAGCAAACGCTGGCTTGTTTATCATGAGTGCCGGTCCAACTCTTCGGGTGACGCAAGGACTTTTCTTGTTTCCGCCGCCTTCGAAGTTCTATCTTCTTAATAGCTCACTACAAGCTTAACGCCAGTAACCTGCTCACCTGCGACCAACTCAAGTGCTTGTTGCTCCACGCCGTTATGCTCAATTCGTGAGAGTGTGACATTCCTTCCCCCAATTGAGCCCAACACCGAAATACTGACTTTGCCTGGCCGCAGTCCGACCCCAACGAATCTTCCATCAGGAGTGATTCGGATAGTATCTCTTCGAAAGGCTTCCAGTACTGGCGGTGTCATAGTGAGCTTGACATATAGTTTTGTCACGTTCGCGAGAGCGTTCGCAGCATCTATTCCTTCGAAAGCGATCATTCCCCTGATGCTCGCGCCACGCTTCACCGTGATTTTCAGGTCGCTTACCTCGGAGTCTGTTATTTCAAAGATTGTTGGCTCGGAATAGAACTCATCGTCACCCTCATTGACTGCATACGCTGCGTATCGCCCGGGCGTCAGGCCATCAATGAGAAACTTGCCCTTTGAGGTAGACCTGGTAGCCGTCAGGCCAACAGTTCCTACATATTGCCCGGCGTCTGAAACCGCGCCATACCCGTATAGCAAACCTGAAACGCCTTTCCCAAAACCCGCATCAATAATCTGTCCCGATGCGTCAAAGGTTTTAGCAAAAGAGGCCACGACGATGTCGGCGTCTCCAACCTCGCGGGCCTCGTCCAGTTCGATAATCCGGGCCTTAGATTCGTCGGTCACATCAGGATGAAAGGTTAGCGGATAGTAGCCGCCCTTGTAGCGGATCGCACCGCCTCCAGACGGTACGCCCACAGACACCTTGTATCGACCCGGGACCAAACCGAAGATGCGATAAACTCCGCGGTCATCGGTCTTGTACATATACTCGTCTGAAACGGCGATCAGGTTTGCGATCGGACGGCCACTCGGATCAAGGCGCGTCAGATTGACTGACATATTGATCAAGGGCTGTCGGGAAGAATCCACCACTCGACCGGTGATGACTCCGCCTCTCACGAGCGCTATTTCTACTCCGGTTACCGCCTCCCCTTCGCCAACGATCACCGCTTTGCCGCGCTCCTGCGGCGAGAGATTGCTCCCGCTCGCTACGAAAGCAGGAACAAAAGCATCGATAAAATAGCTCCCCGGCGTCACGCCCTCAATTCTAAAATGCCCGAGGTTGTCGGTGGCTGATCGCGCGCTGATCTCACTCCGCTGCGCATTCCGCGAAACTAGTATCACCGTAGCTCCAGACATAGGCTGTCCGGAGAGCGCAACCTGTCCTTCTATCGAACCATGCGCAGATCCCGCGTTGGGCGACTGGCAAATAATTATGTTTGGAGTGGTGAGTACCAGAAGGATCAACCCGACTGTTGAGGCTAACACTCGCATCTGCACACCAATGAGTTGGACGCTACAACCGAGGCATCATTCACACGTTCCAAATAGTCAACGCTTGTCTCATTCTCCAGTTCCACGGTTAGCAGAGTTGGAGTTCCACAAGTGCTTAGGAGCAATCTTAACTATACCAAGCAGAAGTCAGGAACAAGCAGCTCAGTTTACACCGGGTTTATTGTTTCGTTGAACCGTGAGGCTGCTCTTTGCTGGATCTACGGACAGGATGCGTCGGGATTGTCGGTCTGTCCCGCTTCCGAGGTTATCCCTGGGAGTTGAACGCCGAAGAATCGTTCGATCTCGGGTCGCAAGCCTTTTCCATAGGCTCCTACCCAATTCTTGATCACTCTCCCTTCCGGTGAAACGACCATCGTCTGCGGCGTCGATACGAACTTCAGGGTCTGGAGCGTTTCCTTGGAAAGCTTTGAATAAACCGGAAAGTTCAGCGCCCGGGAGTCTATGTAACTTTCAAGATCAGTATTGCCCAAAGAAAGTCCAACAAAGCGGTAAGAGTCCCCGCGAAGGCTCACAAGAGTCTTGATGTTTTCAAGATTCCGTTCGCACCAGGGGCAGCTCGCCGAGAACACATAGAACACCGTGGCGGCGCCTTGAAAGGCGATCGTTGCCGGTGTGTTCGTTACGTCATACGCCTCGAAACTCGGAATTTCAACGCCCTCTTTCAGGATTGCCGGGGCCGGAAAGCTGCCGTTCATTCCAGACTGCCTTACCTTCCAACCAAGAAAGACGTTCATCGTCAGGGAGACACCGAGCAACAGAACCAGCAATGTATCCCACTTCTTCGGGATCGCGTCGGCTGAAGCAATAGGAGGCGCTTCCTGGATTGTCGAAGACTGTGACTCGGTCATGAAACACCCTCAGGAGAAGGCAGAGGAACACGGACTACCATTCGACGTGAGCGTTGCTGCGATGGCCTCCAATTCAAACCAAGGACGGCGAAGTCACCATATACGCGTCAGCGAGTCAATCGGGGACTCCTGAAATGATCAACGTTTGCGAGTTGGATTAGTCTAAGGGTCTGTCGCAACGCCAATCGCCGATCCACGCGCATCCGCAGTTTGGAGGCTGGCCGCATTGGCACATGGAGCCATTGACACAAGCGCCCACTGAGTAAGCCGCGCCCCCATACGTGCATTCGCAACAGTCGGCTGAAACCCGGGTCGGTGCGAAGGCTAGGAAGACTCCCAGCGCAACGCCGCACATTGAAAGCGCAACAGCCCTCATCGTTACCCGCAGTGCATAGCGTCTCTTCATTGGGTATACCTCCAGACGAGTCATCAAACCGGTGATTCTAACTAAGCCAAGCGAATCAAGGATATGGTCCGTTCTCATCCTTACCATCTGCGATGCGCATAGCATTTATCACACACACTGGTATGAGTCAACAAGAATCGACGGAATTGTGTCTTTGACAACCCTCCTGCGTAGACTTTTCTCGGACGTGTTTACTACTGCTTTGAAGATTGGGGCATTTTCACATGCGCTCATTTACCGGCTGCCGACTCGTTCTAACCTTCTCATCGCCTGCCCGGGCTGTGAACCCGGAGCCGAGGTCATGACTCGTTGCTGTCTGGGCGCACAGATGGAAGATGCACGCGGAAAAATGCACATGGTAGCTTGCCTGTTCTCGTTGCTGCCGTTAATCTCGATTGCGCAGACATCGAACATCTTTCGGCCGGGATGACTGAAACCGCAATGCTCAAGCGAACGCCCCTCTATGAAGCTCACCTTGTGTCCGGCGGACGTATGGTTGACTTCGCAGGATGGGAAATGCCGGTTCAATACTCCGGGCCGATGCCTGAGCATATGGCCGTGCGGCAAGCGGCCGGGCTGTTCGACGTTTCGCACATGGGCGAGATCGAAGTGATCGGCGACGACGCCTTCGCACTGGTTCAAAGCCTCACCACCAACGACGTTTCCAAGCTCGAAGACAACCAGGTCCAGTATTCGCTGATGACCGACGAGAGCGGCGGTGTCATCGATGACTTGCTGGTGTACCGGCTGAATGAAGAGTTCTATCTGTTGATCGTCAACGCATCGGGGATCGAATCGGACTTCGAGTGGATCCAGAACCAGGCAGCTAACCATAGAGTTGAAGTGCGAAATGTGAGCGCCGCATTTGCTCTGCTGGCGCTTCAAGGACCGCGCGCCGAGCGAATACTCCAGCCGCTCACCGATCATATGCTGGACCGCATACCGTATTATTGGTCGCAGGACGTGAAAGTTGAGAACGCGCGGTGCCGGGTCTCGCGAACCGGCTACACCGGCGAGGATGGCTTTGAGATTCTTTGCGAAGCGGGCTCCGCGCGGCACTTATGGAACAGGCTGCTGCTGACCGGAAAAGACGACGGGTTGATCCCATGCGGTCTTGCCGCGCGGAACACGCTCAGGCTCGAAGCGGCGTTCCGGCTTTACGGCAACGATATGGACCGAACGACCAGTCCGCTCGAGGCGGGGCTCGGCTGGACAGTCAAGCTTGGAAAAGGCGACTTCATTGGGCGAGAGGCAATTCAGCGGCAGAAGGAGCGTGGACTCAGCCGCAAACTCGCTGGCTTCGAGGTATTGGACAAGGCGCCGGCGCGCGACGGTTACCCGGTGATCGCAGGCGGGCGCGAGGTCGGAGTCGTGGCCTCCGGAAGTCCCGCGCCTTTTCTCAAGAAGAACATCGGCCTGGTCTACTTCCCGATCGAGCACACGAAAATCGGCAGCGAGTTTTTCGTGTCCGTGCGCGGGCGCCAAGTCCCGGCACGCGTCGTCGAGACCCCGTTCTACAAGCGGGAAAAGAATTTCGATTGAATACCGCCGCGCGTCGAGCGGATAACAAGACTAACCAAGAGTTCGGAGAGACAAGATGGCAAACACACCGGAAGATCTGACCTACACAAAAGACCATGAATGGGTACGCGTTAAGGGCGAGGAAGCCACAATCGGCATAACCGATCACGCCCAACAGCAGCTTGGCGACGTTGTTTATGTGGAACTGCCCAAGGTCGGGGACAAGTTCGAGACTTCCGAGCCATTCGGCTCGGTCGAAAGCGTCAAGGCAGTGAGTGAGATTTATATGCCGCTGAGCGGAACTGTGGCTGAAGTCAACGACGTTCTGAACGATTCACCGGAGCTGGTGAACGAAGACCCCTATGGCGACGGCTGGATGATCCGCATCAAGATCGACAATCCTTCGCAGGTCGACGCGCTGCTCACCTCCATCGAGTACGAAGACTACATCAAAGCAGAAACGTCGGAGTAATCGCGAATGAGATATATTCCGAACTCGCCTGACGAGCGGTTGGCGATGCTTGCGGACATCGGCCGCTCGCGCATCGAAGACTTGTTCCAGCAGATACCCGAGCGCCTGAGGCTCAATGAACCAATCGGCATCGGACAGCCGATGAGCGAGCCGGATCTGCTCGCCTACTTTCGCGGCCTGGCCGCTGTTAACGGGACTGACCATCAGTCGTTTCTTGGGGCGGGCGCTTATTCGCACTTCATACCGGTGATCATCGACTCGCTGATCTCGCGCGCCGAGTTTTTCACCGCGTACACGCCTTATCAGCCGGAACTGAGCCAGGGCACGCTTCAGTACATCTTTGAGTTTCAAACGATGATCTGCCAGCTCACCGGAATGGAAGTCGCCAACGCGTCGCTCTATGACGGCTCGACCGGCGTTGCGGAAGCCGTGCTGATGGCCAATCGCGTGAACCGCCGAGACAAGTTTGTCATCGCCGGTTCGCTGCACCCGCAGTATCGCGAGGTCATCACGACTTACACTCAAAACCTCGGCTTCACGGTTGAGTACGCGCCGCACAACGAAACGGGAGGTCTCGACGCAACCTCGCTGGTCGTCGACAAACAAACGTCGGCGGTGGTTGTGCAGTCGCCGAATTTCTTCGGATGCATCGAAGATCTGCCTGCACTTGCGGAAGCAGCGCACAGCGCAGGCGCCCTGCTGATAGTCGCGATAAGCGAGCCGATGAGCCTGGGTATGCTCAAGTCTCCGGGCGCTTGCGGAGCCGACATCGTCGTGGGCGAGAGTCAGTCGTTCGGCATCCCGTTGAGCTACGGAGGACCGTACTGCGGGATGTTTGCGACACTCGAGAGATACGTTCGCCAAATGCCGGGCCGGCTGGTTGGTGAAGCGTATGACGATCGAGGACGCCGCGGATATGTGTTGACGCTTTCGACCCGCGAGCAGCACATTCGCCGCGAGAAGGCGACTTCCAACATCTGCACAAACCAGGGGCTGTTCGCGCTCATGTCGACGATTTATCTATCGACGATGGGGCGGAGAGGGCTTCAGGAGGTCGCCCGGCAAAACGCGCAGAAGGCCCACTATGCGGCAACGGAAATCGCAAAGCTCGAGGGATTCGAGTTGAAATTCTCCGCGCCGTTCTTTAACGAGTTCGTCGTACGCACGCCACGGCCTGCAAATGATGTGACGGCGCGGCTCCTCGAGCAAAAGATAATCGGCGGGGTCGCGCTGGAAAGCTATTATCAAGAGATGACTGACTCGCTGCTTGTTTGCGTGACCGAGACGGCGAGCAAGGAATCGATTGATAGGTTGGTTCACGCACTGTCGAAGGTTTGAGCCCGGCCGGCGGGCTCAGCCGAACAAAGGAGACTTATCATGCAGCTACAACACCTGGGAGTTGGCGCCGTCATTTTTCTGATCGGCGCCCTCATTTACGTTATCAATCTTCTGCTCAGCCTGGCGCGCAGCGGCAGATCAGTTCCCGTTGACAGCGTCGGACTTATGGTTCTCGGAATAGGCGTCGCACTTGTGTTGAATTGGTGAGCCACAACGGTCGATTCTCGAGAGCCGGGTCCGAAGGCTGCGCTATGAGCCGGAGGTCTGCGAACAGGAAGTTGGGACGATGGGTAAGGACAGAATAAAAAAAGCAACAACCCATGTAGTACAGAACGAAGGGCTGCTCTTCGAAGAGTCTCGAGCGGGACGCATCGGCTACTCGCTTCCTCAGCTCGACGTGCCTGCGCGAGCTGACAGCGAGCTTGTAGCGCCGCGTTTCCTTCGCGATGACGACCTCGAAGGCATGCCCGAGCTGTCGGAAGTGGACGTGATCCGTCACTTCACGCGGCTGTCGACCTGGAACTACTGCATTGATCACGGGCTGTATCCGTTGGGCTCGTGCACGATGAAGTACAACCCGCGAATCAACGAAAAGGTCGCGCGCATCGAAGGACTTGCGAACCTGCATCCGTTGACTCCCTCGCCGCTTGCGCAAGGCGCGCTCGAGATCATTCGACGCCTGGAAGAATGTCTCTGCGAGATCACCGGGTTGCACGCGGTTACCACTCAGCCCGCAGCCGGCGCTCAAGGCGAGATGACCGGAATAATGATGGTCCGCGCGGCACTAACCGAGCGTGGAAATGCGCGCAAGAAGGTCCTCATTCCGGATTCGGCTCACGGGACGAACCCGGCGTCGGCGGTGATTTGCGGCTACACCGTGGAATCAGTTCCGTCCAACTCCGAAGGCGGCACCGATCTTGAAGCGCTGCGCCGGCTGATGAACGAAGACGTAGCTGCGCTCATGCTTACCAACCCGAACACGCTCGGCAAGTTTGAGCAAAACATCGAAGAGATTTGCCGAATCGTTCACGATCGCGGCGGCTTTGTTTACATGGACGGCGCGAATATGAACGCGCTCGTTGGCGTAGCAAGGCCAGTGAGCTTCGGCATAGACGTGATGCACTTGAACTTACACAAGACATTTTCCACTCCGCACGGCGGGGGCGGACCAGGCGCAGGCCCGGTAGCGGTAACTCGCGAGCTCGAGCCTTACCTTCCTTTTCCGCGGGTCGCTCGCGACGCCGGCGGCCTGCTCGCGCTCGATTTCAATCGGCCGAAATCCGTTGGACGGGTGCGAGCTTACCTCGGCAACTTCGGAGTGCTCGTGCGCGCGCTGAGTTATGTGCTGACTCACGGCGATGCGGGGTTGCGAGAAGCCACGGAGACTGCGGTGCTGAATGCGAACTACATCGCGCATCATTTGAAGGACACCTTCGAGATTGCGTACCCCGGTCCGCTCATGCACGAGGTCGTTTTTTCTGACAAGCGCCAAACTAAGTTCGGCGTGAAGAATGCAGACATTGCGAAGCGGCTGATCGACTATGGGTTCTATCCGCCGACTATGTCGTTTCCGCTCATCGTAGCCGGCGCGTTGATGGTCGAGCCGACTGAGACCGAGAGCCGCGAGGAGCTGGATCTGTTTATCGATGCAATGAAGTCCATCAATGAGGAAGCCGCCGAAGATCCCGGCCTTCTGAAGGCCGCGCCCCACACAACCAGAGTCGGCCGCCTGGACGAAGTCGCTGCCGCCCGCAAGCCCGTGCTGCGCTGGCGTCCTCGAACAGGCGATGATGACGAGGAACGCGCCAGGCGAACTTCTTCCTCCGCTTAAGGTCGTTGCGACACCTCCACCACCTTGTTAGACTCGTTCGGTTGAGATACCCGCTTTGTTAGAGACAAAGGGGAACGAATCTGTTTTTGCCATTATTGAAAGGATCAAAATGAGTCGAGAGAGTTTAGAAGAACTTCGCGAACGGCTGCTTCGCCAGGAGCACGCGCAGGAGTTGATCAGGATGCGAGCGTTTGAAATCTACAAGCTTCGTGGTGGACAGCCCGGCGGCGAAGCTCACGACTGGTTTCAAGCGGAGAGCGAAGTGCTGACGTTCCTGATCGAAGAAGAATCAGGCCGAGCCTTAGATCTACAACATGAAAACGCGGCTTCAAAGGCCGGCGAAGCGGAGCCCGCGAAGCCGGCAAAACGCGCGGCCCCGAAGCAAACCGGTGCGCGTAAGACCAAACAGCAAGCCGCCGAGAAACCCGCGCCAAAGAGTTCCTCAAAGAAACCAGCCGGGTCCGCCTCAAAACCTCGAGGCAAGGGAACGAAAGACTAGACAGGCTGCTGAAAAGTGGGAGTGCGCCACCAAGGCACAAAAGACACGAAGCTTCACCAAGTCAGTGAACATACAAGTTGTGGGTTTTGTGCTCCTTAGAGTCTTCGTGTCTTAGTGGCGATGAATTGGTTTTTCAGCAGCGTTGGTCTCTGCTACTTTCGCGGCGCGTAGTAACTCTCGCGAGTGCGAGCGGCGTAGCCCGGCCGAGTCAGAAATACCCCGACCTTGCGTAGCGTCCCATCGTGCTTCTCGTTCTTTGAAGTGTAGGTGATGATGTACTGGTTCTTCAGCTCGCGGGCAACGCCGGAATAAACGTCCTTCATCTCGTCGTCTTTCAGCGGCGAGAAAATCTGGCCGCCGGTGCGTTTACTCAACTCAGTCATCAGCAGTTCTGCGCGTTCAAGCCTCGCGACAATCACGTCCGCGACCTGCGCGTTACCGCCTCCGAGGACGCGTCCCATCTTTCCACGGTAGTTCCTGTCCAACGCGGCGATGAACACTCTTGCCTTGCTGACAACATAGACGATCGCGCCGGACCTGACGATCGCGGCCGTCGCCTGCTCGTAAGTTACCTTGCTCGAAGTGTCGTCGCCGTCGGTTAGCATGATGATCGCTTTGCGGCCTTCGACCTTGGACAGCAGCTCGTCGGCGGTCGAATACAGCGCGTCGTAGAGCGATGTGGCGCCGTACTCGTTTCGGCCTTCCTTGTTCATCACCATGCCCGGCTTGAACCGCCACGACAGCGCGTGCCGCACGTCTTCAGTGTTTGACGTCCAATCCTGAATCAACTCGACGTTGGAGTGAAACTCCACGATGGAGACTTTGTCTTCGGGTCCGAGCTTGTTTACAAACTGCATGGCGGCATCGCGGAGTGAAGCGATCTCGCTGACGATCGAGCCCGAAGCGTCGAGCATCAATACTACGTTGACCGGCACGCTGCTTATCAAGAAGCTCGAAATCTCCTGGCGTTGTCCGTCTTCGGCGACGATGAACTCTTCTTTCTTGAGGTCCGTAGCCTGGCGTGTGTACGGATCGGTCACGGTGATGTTCAACAGGACTTCTTCCGCTCTTAGCCGAATCGGTTGGTCCTGATCTTGAGATGTTTGCGGGTCAGGTTTGCGGCCGCTTTGAGCCTGTGCGCAAACGATCACGAGCGCCACGGCCAACAGTGATGAAAGGGTTCGTCGCATGAACTTCGCAGCTTTAAACATCTGGCTTTAAGTATATCGCAGCGCTCAGGGCCTCGCCAATTCACAAGAGCCGCCCGCGAGTAGTGGGAGGAAGACAGGGAAACGGCCTTCCGGTTGCGTCTTGCGTTGATCGCGGGTTCACTCGGGATCTCTTGTCGAATGGTTACAATCCAGTCGTCTCATCGCCGCGTCTTTGTGTTCCGATTCAATTGCCGCCGGTTGGCGTTCAGCATCGCTGCGTACTCTCACGCGAACATTGTGGAGCGGAACGGTTAGGGTATGAGCGGTTCGCGCCCGGTGGTTGCCACCCCGCCAGTCGCCGATTGCCAAACGCCGAAATGATATTCAAGGAATCAGCAACTGTTAACGAATTCAAGCCTGACCCTCCTTATGAAGAAGGACAATCAGGGATTAGGATCCTTGCCTCTCAGAATAACGGTCCTTTGCTTTGCGTCTGGCGGGCTAGGCGTATATCGAATCAGTTCATTCCCGTCTTGTCTTAGCAGGATCGCGCTGGGATGGGGATCCGGTTCTGGAACTACTCTAGACTCGGAAATATTCGGCCAATCGCGTTCTTCTGGTGTGGCGACCTGCCTTAGGCTGGTGGCAACGCGAACAAACATCCACTCCGGTCTTCGATACCTCTTGGATACCAGTGCAAAGAGCTCTTTCAGCGTCTCTTCGCGGAAGGCCGACTCGTCCAAGAGTACCTCGACGTAGCGCTGAGAAAGATTGGGATCCACCGAGTCGTAGAGAATCACGTAACGGAATTTTGATTGTGGACGATCTTCCCCAGCAATTTTCTGATTTCTTAAACCTGAGCTATCTGCCACCGACCCGCCGATTCCGACAAGACCGATGACGCTGCTGAGTATTAGGAGACTGGTTTGTGTTTTCATGGCGTTTTTTGAGTGCACTTGCTGTTGAAAAATCGAGAGACAGCATCTGACCAAGTTTCATTCGGGCCCTTTGTTATGTTCAGCGCGTTAGCGAGCGCATGATCCAGATCATGGTCAGGTCCCGTATTAGTCACGACATTATGCATCATCTCATGCAAGAGAAAATACATGCCGTTTTCCCCTCCAAACGGATAACCTTGCAAAGCGACCCATTAGCCTGAGCGGCATAGTGCTGTTCTTGATCCGGGTATTGTAATAAGATTAACCATCTACGTGTCAATCTTCCTTACCCCTGATGATGACTGTTTTTTCGCCCGGCATGGGGTAGGTCGGGTTATAGCTGAAGAGCTCCAACGTGCTAGTTCTCTTATAATAGCCAAGTTGAAGAACCCTCCTACCCTCTGGGGCCCCGCTTCCGCCGCGGCCCGTTGCAAGTGTGCCCAGTTGTGTCACGTCCGTACGCACCCACACCTTGAGAATCGGATCGTTGGGGAATCGTCCTGACAGATTCTTGAATAAGAGATGTAGGTTGTCTTCGTTAACGTCACTTGCTGGCATAATGACGTCGACAATCCGCTCGGACTGACTCTTGTCATAGAACTCGTTCAAGATCAATGCGCAAAAGTGCAATCCATCTATTGAGCTAGTTTCGCTCGACCGCCCATTTTCTATCGCTTTCCTTTCTTGAGATGTGGTCACAACCACAAGCGACAGAATGACGATTGGCACTACGACTCTCCTTATCATGATCATAAAGAATCCCCTCGAATCGAGCACTAGCTGTCTAAGTGCTTCCCAAACCCATCTGGCGGTACCCTTACCCTTTTGTCATGACGCCCAATTCATGGACAACCCTGCTCGATCCACGCGGTCACGCCCCTACCGCCAGTCTGAAGGTCCCTCTGCAACTCAGCGTCATCGTCCCGTAAGACGACGTGAAGTAGCTCGTGCATGAACGTCATTGCCTGCCATTCTGCATCTGAAGCAAAGAACGCGCTACTAAAATAAATATCAACGTCAAGCAAAGCGCCGACTCCCCCGTTTTCGGCACTCAAGATGGTGACGGCAATGGCGCCTCTATTGAAGTCATCACCAACGGTGTTACTTCCGCCCGAAGGAGAAAGCCAGGGAGTAGGAGTTCGGAGCAGACGGGGGTGCGATGCGGTGTTCCGAAGGTCGAGAATTGTTGAGTGAACCAGCGCATTTAATCGCGCCATATAGGGCCCAAGCTTCGCCCCACATTTCCCTTTGGAATTTATCCAATCTCGAATACCATCCCAGTAATAAATCAGATCAACGAGGCCCGTGATTTTTGGCGGTGGCGGAGGCGGTATTGGATCGCCACTGGGCACTCCGCCCCCTAAACCTCCCGGGGGGTCCTGACCTCCAGGAAGCTGTTCAGGCACTATTGGTAGCTCCGGAAAAGGCGCACCAGCAAGTGACGCATTGTCTGGATTCTTATCTAGCGCTCCGGCCCATACTGTGATTTCATCTAATTCTATCAATTCCAGGCCAAGCGGGTCTACTCGATTCACAGGGTCATCCATTACATAGGAATAACGGTTTAGCCGATTCGGATTGAACATATTGCCCCTGAGCTTATCTACCGAGCCGAACCTGCCAACGCTGGGGCTGTGATTCCTGTTGATCGCGTAGTCCTGTCCGCTTTCCCCGTCTCTTTCGTAGCTTGTGAAATGATGCTTCTGCTGCGTACCGCTCTCAGCGAAGTCTTCGCCATAGGGTAAGTGGGCCTGACGTCCGACAACATTCCCACTCCCGTCCAGGATTAACCGCACGCTTAGACGGTCGCCAAGGAGGTATCTTGTCGTTCCGCTTTCTACCTTTGCAACCATCCGATCCCGGGTCATGATGTAATCAATTAAGACCGCGCCTGTGCTGCCATTGTGTTCCGCTATAACCTGTGCACCTTCCCATACATAATGCGTTACAGTGCTGCCCACGGTCTTTTTGTAGCGTCGGTTCTGATGATCATACGCGTACGTCGCGGTCGCGCCTGAGTCCACGCTCACCACTCGATTCTCACTATCGTAGGTGTAGCTGTGGACCCCGTCATTGGTCACATTGCCTGCCGCGTCATATGTGTAATTGAGCGTGCCCGTCGTGGTGACACTATTGATCCGATTGGAGGGGATATTGTTGGTCTGCTGTAGGCTAATGCTCTGTATTTGGTTGCCGCCACTCGTCGCATCCCACACACCGGTCCGGTTGCCCCATTTATCATAAGCAAATCGTCTCTGCGCGCTGCTCCCGTTGCTCGTTTGACTGCTAGTCACCAATCTGGAGTAGTTGTCGTACGTGTAGCTGGCGCTCTCAGTGGTTGAGTTGATCGTCCCGCTTACGCTCATCAACTGCCTGGCATTTCCAGCCGTGCTGCCGACGCCCATTTGCCCGCTGCTAGCGCTGTAACTGTAGGTCAAGTCCATGCGATTTGTATAAGGGGATGTGGTCCCAGCCTTCTGCGAGGTCATCTGTATGCGCACCGCGTCATATCCAAATTGCTCGGTCACGCCATTGCCCAACGTGTCGCTGGTAACCTGGCTAGCAAGATTACGGCTGACACCGCTCAGGTAATTGGCCTGAGTCGACGCGTTCTGCAAACAGCTCATCCGACCCGTGCTGTCGTAGCTAATCGCGATAGCCAATCCAGAAGGATGAGTCAATTGCGTCATCTGGCTCGCTTCATTAAGGCTATAGCTGGTCGTATACGTGCGCGTACCTGGTGTGTAGAGCTTACGAATTGTGCTTGCCGGCCGCATATAAGCATCAACCGTGTAATACTGTTCATATGCGCTGCCTACCTGAGCGCGGACTAACTGTCCCGGTGCCGTTATGTTGTAGTTGGCGTCGTAATCATATGTGTAATAGACCGCCGGGGCAGTCGTCACACCCGAGACAGTGTTGTAGCTAACCTGCGTAAGCCGATGGAGCGAATCATAGGAGTAACTGGTTACCACCCCTCGCGCGTCAGTGCGCGTTGCGACCGCATGGTAGTCGGTATAAGTGTACTTGCTGGTCCAGTACGTGCCCGTGCCGTCGTTGATTGAAGCCGTTTGTTCGGGAATCTTCTCGTATAGTAGCCGCGACAGGGAATCGTACTTGTACTTACGAAGTTGCCCGCCCTGATCCACCTGCGTCAGAGCGTTCAGATAGTCGTATGTGTAGTTGGTCGCCTGTGTTAGGTTCCCCGACGAATCTTGCTCGTTGACGGTCACCAATCGGCCCAGCCCGTCGAATTGTCGCTGTGTCTTTCGGTTCACTTGATCGGTCACAGTCACGGTAGGGCCGTTATAACCAGTCGTCACCGTCTGACTGTCTGGTAGCGTCACGGTAGTCGCTCGCCCCAACACATCGTAGCTATAGCTGGTCGAGTACGTCGGTGACCCCCCTGCCGTGAACGGATTAGTAGTGCTGGCGACGCGCCCGATGTTGTCGTAGCTTGTATTGACCTGGGCGCCGTTGGCATCTATCTGATGAATCACTCGGCCCCAGCCATCGTAGTCGGTCGTCTCAGTCACGGTCTTCTGCGTTCCGCCGTCGTCATATATCTTGCTGCCGCTCACGCTCATCGTGCTGTCGTTGTAGCTCGCAGTCGCCATCGCCCCCGTTGGCAAGTTGATCTGGGTTGGCCGGAGGGCCGCATCTCTCGAATACACCGTCGTCTGCAGGCTGCTGGGATCCATTACGTCCAACTGCAACGAGCTGTTGAAGTCGGAGGTGTACTGCGTAGTCAACGTTGTTCCTGATGGGTCGCCTTTGACAATCGTCACCGGCATCGCGAATCCGTTAGCATCATCGGTGTTTATGGTTTGCTGATTACAACACGATAGCTCTTCCTTGACCGTGTTGCCGAAGATGTCGATCCTCCGAAGGTGCGTGATTGAGGTGGGCGCACTTACGTCCGTGTATTGCGTCACTCCAGTGACGTTGCCGCGCAAAGTATAGCTCGAGTCATAACCCGGCATGTGGCCAAGCGCATAGGTCGTCCCCCCATAGTTCTCAATGCCACCCATTGCATTGTAGTCGTCATAGGTATATGTCGCCTTCGCGACCAACACGTCGTTGGCGTCATTGGTGTCAAGCTGCGCATCGTAAACATCGCTTTCGATGGCCAGGCTACGCAGGTACGCATTCACATAGCTCGTGTCAGTCTTGTAGACGGTTCGCGAGCGCCGTCGCACGACCCAAGAGCCGCTTTGCTGTAACCCGTACTCGCGTGTGTTGGTGACGTTGCCATAGCTATCATAGTCAAAATCTACCTTCGTCTGGTTTGACGCGTCGTCATAGCTGATGACGTTCGCCATTTGCGGCTGTCCGCCGCCATCCGTCGTATAGCTTATGACCGACTTAGCCATCGAAGTACCGCCGCTCGTTTTGCATTCCGTCTGCGTTAGCAGACCATTAGCCGTACCCGTGGCCGTCGAGCGAGTCAGTATCATGGTCGAGGAATCCGGGTTGGTGATCGAATAGCTCTTGGTGCTACCGAATCCGGGGTTCAACGCGAAGCTGGTCGTCGCCGTACCGCCTGACGTCGCCGCCGGGGACTGCGTCCACTGACTGAAGCTTGGCGCGTCCGTCAGCGAGCTGGCTGTCGTGGGATAGTTGAATGTCACGTAAGCCTTCTCTGTGCCGTCGCTAATGGCTCCGGTACCTGAGTTGTAGGTCATAGCCCTACGCAGACTTGTGGTGGTGATCATCCCATACGCCGAATAGGTGAACTTGTACCCTGTATTAGTTGCTGGGAAGTAAACGTGTTTCAAGAGTGGCACATATCCATTCTGATACCCTCCGGCAGTAGGAACATTTTCCACCGTCAGCCCGCTGAAGCTGGTTGAAGGTAAGGCACTCGTGTAGTCGAAGCGCGCAATGGTCGTTGTAACCGGATTCTGAGCAGTGCCCCCGTAACCCGGCACGTCTATGGAACTCAGATTGTTGCAGGCGTCGTAGTGAAACTGGATCACTCGACCCAGCGAATCGGTTATGTAATCAATCGCTTGGTACCAGAGGTAGCCGTTGCCGCTCGGACAGGAGTACGCCGGATATGATTGGCTGGCGTAGGTAATGCCGATGAAGTTGCCGTTGGCATCCTGAATGCACACGACCATCAACCGGTTGTTGGTCATGACGACGCCCATCTTCACCCCATTGTTGTAGTAGAGCCAACCGCCGCCTGTGCCATTGCCGACGTAGGTAATGTGCGAGCCGTCGTTTGTCTGATAAGTACCGGTTGATCCAATGGGTCCGCTGCCCAGATAATGACGCGTGCCATCCTCGTCAATCAGCACGAATTTGGTTGTTCCGCTTGGGCCATAAGTGACGATGCGCCCGAAGCTCAAGCTGAAACCCAAATAGGGCCATGAGTTGATTGCGTTAAAGGTCACGGCGCTCCCGTGGCGCGACCAAATGCGGCTGTTGTAGTTGAGGGCGATTCCCGCCGGCACGCCTCTGCCAGACAAACCGTAGAGCGGCACCGAGAACTCGAAGTTGCTGCCCTCGGGTAGGACTCCGCCGATCGCAGATGCCGTCATAGTGCGATTGCGCGGCGAGCCGACGAGATTGCGAGGCTCCGACCACAATTCATCATAGAGAAAGTCGCCGCCGTCAGCACCGATGCTTTGCGCATGGGCCGTGGGAAGGAGGCGCTCGATAGCTGAACCCAGCAAACCGCCAACACCGGTGCCGTTTGCTCCGACCACGCTGCCGTCAGGCCGAAGTTGTTCCTGGTCCAATTGCCATTCTCTATCGCTTTGCTCGGGTCGCTGGCCGGGCCTGATCAGGATCGGGACTCTCGCTGAAGCATTCACGGTCGCGGCAGTCACCCAGACCAATCCCGGGATGTTAAGCGACGCCATCCCGGAGGTGTCAATTTCCACCTTTTCCACGTCAGACGCGGACCAGTTAAACTGCACCCCTTGAATCGTTTTACCATCTGCGTTGGTGCCGACAGCACTGAACTTGAGGCGCTGGCCGGTATATCCAACGATCCTCGCGGGTGTGATGTTTATGGTTCTCACCAACGACGTTCGATCCGCGGTGGTCTCTCTTTGTCGCGCGGTTGGGGACCCGAAGAGTAATCGAATCAAGTATGATGCTACCCGCAGAGAGCTGGAATTGACTGTTACACTGCACGAACGGACTGCAGATGAAGCTAGCTCCCCAAGGTCATGCGCCACGCCAGAAGTAGGCCAAATTAGAAGGTTGATCAGCAGAACCAAACAAATGAGCTTTCTGAATAGGCGCCCACGAAACGGATTGGTTAACGTTGAGGATCGGGCAACTAAGAAACCGCGTAAGACCCCGGACGCACGAGCCCGGAACCGAGAGTGGGAATTCATGGGGACCTCCTGTGAACTGAAGCGCACATCACCTTCACTGCCGGGTTAGACAGCAAAGCGAAGAGACGCTCATTGATCCCACTTAGAACTAAGGTTCAGTTTGCAATTATTCTTGGGCTCGACGCCCTTAGGACTGGAACAAAAGACGGCCCGATGATACGCCTGACATTTCTTCGCGTCAAGCAATACTTTCGTTTTCTTCAGTGTTGAATCACAGTGATGAGTCTTGCGAACGTGGTACGAGTTGAACAGCCTCTTCCGAGCGTTGCTTGCGCGGTGAAATGACGTTATGTGAAACTTCAAACTTGCTGAATGAGGCCGCTGCCCGAGCCTCCCTTTTAACCCCGATGAAAACCCTTGGTGAGCTGGCGAAGATCATCAGAGCCGAACTGGTCGGCGACGCTAACGCCCTTGTCGGGCGGGCGCGGTCGTTCGAACTCGCGGGCGAGGGCGATGTGACGCTTGCGGTGGATGCGGCTTATCGCGCGCGTATCAATGAATCAATGGCGACGGCTGTCATAGTCGCGAGTGTTATTGATGATGCGAAGTGCAACTTGTTGGTCGCCGCAAACCCGAAGCTTGCCTTTGCTCGAGCGATCGAGGCTCTTCATCGCGTCGACTATCGTGCCACCGGAGTCAGCGAAGACCTGACGCTTGGTGAGCGTAGCCGTCTTGGCGCAGACCTCTCGATCCATCCGCGAGTAACCATCGGGCGGGACTCGGTTGTCGGCGATCGGGTCACTCTCCACCCTGGCGTGGTGATCGGCAAAAACTGCCTTATCGGCGACGACACGGTGATTCATCCGAACGTTTCGGTTTATGAAGGCTGCGAGATCGGCCGGCGAGTAATCATTCACTCCGGGACGGTAGTCGGCGCGGACGGCTTCAGTTTCGTGCCTGACGAAGACGGCCATCAACTCAAGTTGCTTCAGCTCGGACGCGTCATCATCGAAGACGACTGCGAGATAGGAGCTAGCTGCGCGATAGATCGAGGCCCGTTCGGAGACACGATTCTCCGCCGCGGAGTAAAGCTCGACAACCTAATCCAGGTCGGGCACGGCTGCGAGATAGGAGAAGACACGGTGGTAGCGGCTCAGGTTGGCTTTGCGGGCGGAACCATCGTTGGACGAGGCTGCGTGTTTGCGGGACAAGCGGGGACAAACCATCACATCACGATAGGCGACGGAGTGACGGTGATCGGGCAGGCGGGTGTCACCAAAAACGTGCGGGCTGGCTCAGTGATTGCGGGGATGGGTCAAGACTACAATTCGTGGCGTCGTTCGCAGGTGTTATACTCGAAGCTCCCCGAATTGGCTGAGCGGCTGCATCGCCTCGAAGCGGCCATCGCGTCTCGAGACGACAAGGAGGAAGAGTAGTATGGAAATCGCTCCTCGCATAAGCGTCACCCCGGATGTTGTTCACGGGACACCCGTCATAGCGGGCACCAGAGTGCCGGTATCGGTAGTGATAGGGTCGCTGGCCGGAGGCATGACCAAAGAAGAAGTTGAAACGGAATACGGAATATCAGCGGAGGACATTGGTGCTGCGCTTTCATATGCCGCTTGCTAGCACGATCGCTTTAGATATGGAAACTCTACTGGACATAACTCAGATTCAAGCAATCTTGCCGCATCGCTACCCATTCTTGCTCGTCGATCGCATCATCGAATACGACCCCGGAAAGAGAGTCGTCGGGATAAAGAACGTCACGCTCAACGAGCCGTTCTTCGCGGGCCATTTTCCCGGAGCGCCAGTCATGCCCGGAGTGTTGATCGTCGAAGCGATGGCTCAAACGGCTGGTGTGATGATGCTGGCAAACTTACCCGATCGCGAATCGAAACTCGTCTTCTTCACCGGAATCGACGGCGCCAAGTTCCGCCGCCCGGTAGTTCCCGGCGACCAGCTCAGGCTCGAACTCACAGTGCTGCGGCTTCGGTCGCGCTACATCAAGCTGCGCGGCGAAGCTTATGTGGATGGCGAAATGGCGGCCGAAGCGGAAATCTCTTCAGCGCTTGTCGATCGATCAGTCGTCGAGCGCAGCGAGCAGCTCAACAGCGCGGCCTTCACACCTCTCGAAAGATGATGGAGTCTCGCCTTTGTTAATTCACCCGACAGCCGTTATCAGCCCAAAGGCGGAACTCGGGCGGGACGTTTCAATCGGACCGTACTCGATTATCGGCGATGACGTGACCTTGCACGACGAAGTTCAAGTCGCCAGCCACTGTGTCATCGAAGGCCCATCCGAGTTTGGCCGGGGTTGTACCTTCTTTCCATTCGTCTCCGCCGGGCAGCCGCCGCATGACCTGAAGTATCGAGGCGAACGAAGCTTTCTGCGCGCGGGTGAGCGCAACGTCTTTCGCGAGTATGTGACGTTGCATCGCGGGACGGAAGGCGGCGGTAACCTGACCGAGATCGGCTCGGACAATCTGTTCATGGCGCAGGCTCACATCGCGCACGACTGCCGAATCGGCGACCGCGTGATCTTCGGCAATGGAGCTACTCTGGCAGGGCACGTGATAGTCGAGGACTACGTCACGTTGGGAGCCTACTCGGGAGTCCATCAGTTCTGCCGGGTCGGCCGGCACGCGTTTATCGGAGCATTTTCGGCGGTAGTGAAAGATGCGTTGCCGTATGCGCGCACGGTGGGCAATCACGCGCGATGCTACGGACAGAACACGCTTGGGTTGAAGCGGCGAGGCTTTTCGGCCGATGCGATCAAACGAATCGCGCACGCGTTCCGGCTTCTGCTTGCAGCAAAGCTCAACACAACTCAGGCACTCGAAGCGATCAAGCGCGAGCTGAGCGGCTCGGAGGAAGTCGATTATCTGGTCGAGTTCATCGAGAGTTCCCAACGAGGAGTTACGAAGTAGGGATGGTACGCAAGGACGCCTCGTATTTAATCCGGTACAACATGATTTGCTGCCAGTCTGGGCGCGAATAGTAACGATGAAAATAGTAATTCTCAATCACTCCGAGGTAGATGAGTTGATGCCGGTCCGCGAGTGCATCCCGGTTATGGAAGACGCGCTCGCGGGGCTTGCCAGAGGCGAAGCTCATCAGCCGCTGCGAATGATCATTCAACCGCCCGGCGCAACGGGCGATATGGCACTGATGCCGTCCTATCGGGGCGGAGAGCGGACTGCTTATGGTTTGAAGGCCGTGTGCTTCTTCGCGGGGAATCCGGCGCGAGGTTTGGACTCACATCAAGGCGGCGTGATGCTGTTCAGCGCTGAAACCGGAGAACTGCTGGCATTGATGAACGCTTCAGCGATCACTGCGATCAGAACGGCGGCGGTGTCAGGCGTTGCTACAAAACTGCTTGCGCGCAAAGATGCGAGCGAGCTTGCGATCATCGGCTCGGGCGTGCAAGCTCGCGCGCACCTCGAAGCAATGTCCTGCGTGCGGGCGATCAGGCGCGCAAGAGTTGCCAGTCTGACGCTTGATCACGCGCGGCGATTTGTGGACGATCTCTCGTCGCGCTACTCGTTTCCGATCGAGCCCGTCGAAAGCGTTGAAGCCGCCGTGCGGGACGCCGACTTGATAGTCACCGCGACCACCGCGAACGGGCCAATCTTGAAACGCGAATGGATTTCGGCCGGCGCTCATTTGAATGTTGTCGGGTCGAGCATTCCCACAACTCGAGAAGTTGACACACCGACAATGGCGGAGGCGAGTCTGTTCGTGGACCGGCGCGAGTCAACATTGAACGAAGGCGGTGACTACTTGTTTGCGATGCGGGAAGGCGCGATCGGGCCAGACCATATTCGCGCGGAGATCGGAGAGTTGTTGATCGGCAAACATCCGGGCAGGACTTCAGCGGACGAGATAACGTTATTCAAGTCGCTGGGGCTCGCGATCGAAGATCTGGCGTCGGCGGCCTTCCTGTATAGCAAGGCGAAGGAAACTCAGACAGGAGCGTGGGTGGAGTTCTAGAGGTAGCATAGACTTTAGTCTGTGTGGATTGGTGATTGTTCGAATGCCAGGGCACACAGACTAAAGTCTATGCTACTGACCGTTATGAAGTACGGCTTGATAGCAGGCAACGGACGGTTCCCGTTTCTCGTGCTCGAAGGGGCGCGCGAGCTGGGAATCGAGATGGTCGTCGCGGCGATCAAGGAAGAGACTGCCCCTGAAATCGAAGGTCACGCCGGACAGATCGAATGGATGGGCGTCGGGCAACTTGGCCGCCTTATTCGCTTCTTCAAGCGCGAGCAGGTTACTCACGCGATCATGGCCGGCCAGGTGAAACACCACCAAATCTTCCGGCTGAACGCGCTGCCCGATCTGCGAATGGTCAAGATGCTCACGCGGCTCTCAACGAAGAACACTGACAGCTTGATCGGCGCGGTTGCGGACGAGCTGGCGGGCGAGGGAATCACGCTTGTCGAGTCCACTACATTCCTGGAATCGTTGCTGGCTCGCGAGGGACCGCTCACTCGTCGCAATCCGAACAAGGAGGAACGCGCTGACTTCGATTACGGTCTCGAAGTGGCGCGCGCGATCGGCCGGCTCGATCTGGGCCAGACTCTTTGCGTAAAAGATCGAGCGGTTGTCGCGATTGAGGCGATGGAAGGAAGCGACGCCGTGATATCTCGGGCGGGAGAGATAACCGGCGGCCGGCCGTTTGTCGTGGTCAAGGCAGCCAAGCCCGATCAGGACATGCGATTCGACGTGCCGGTCATCGGCGTGCCAACCATCGAGGCGATGTGTCGCGCCGGAGCTACCGCGATTCACGTCACGCCGAACAAGACGCTGCTGATTGACAAGAAACAGCTTGTCGAGAGGGCCGATCAGGCCGGGATATGTGTGGTCAGCGGCGAGTAGCCGACTATAGTCACGAACAGTGGTCGATGGTAAACTGTCCGGCGAGTGGGATATACATCGAGATGATGAGAAACAACACGGGTGAGCTCGATCCGGAGAGCGCGATCATCGATGCCGAGTTGCTGGTCAAGTACCGGATGATCAGTCGCGCGATTGAAACACTGGAGCGGGCGATCGACAGCGCGCCGCGTCACGTCGGTCTTCGTGACAAGCTGCGTGAGATATTGGTCGACGCGGGCATGCGCGACCAGGCTGCGCAGCACTGTTTGGCGCTCGCGAGCCTGCACATTTCGACCGGCGACGTTGAGAAGGCTAATGAGCGACTGGTTGAAGCTAAGCGGCTCGACCCAAGAGTTTCAGTGACCGGCCCGCTGCGCGCGGCTCGCAGAACGGAGCCGGCCCAGCTTCGTTCGCAAAAGATCCTTTCAGGCAACCTCGCGGAGGTGAGCCTGTTCGACATCGTTCAAATCATCGAGAACAGCAAACTGAGCGGGGCATTGACTGTCACATCTACTGCTGCAACCGGAGAGATTCACTTTGACGAAGGCCAGGTGATCGGCTCGAAATCGGGCACAGACATGGGTCGCAAGGCGCTCGGCAATCTAGCAGGCGCGGCCGACGGGTCGTTCGAGTTCGAGAAGTCGAATGCGGTATACAACCGAACGATTCAGGCTACAAGCAACACGGCGCTGATTCTCGACCTTCTTCGCACCAAAGACGAAGAACAGCACGGGCTCGGCAAGCTCGATTCCTACCAGTAGCCTCTGATCGCAACAAAAAGAAAAAAGCGAGGGCGAGCGGTTTTCGCTCACCCTCGCTCTGGTTTCGTTCCTCTCCGCGGCTTATGGTTTGGTGTTCGCGGGCGGGGCGGCAGGGGCCGGGTTGGCCTTGTTGTATTCGTTGATGAAGTCCTGACTGACATCCGTGCGCGGGTCATACCAGAGTAGAGTTCCCGACTGAACCGAGTTAGCAAGATCGATAAGCAGTGTAATGCCGCGCGCAGCCGTATACTGCTCGGCAAACTTGCCAAGCTTGGCTTGTATGGGCTCAAACGCCTTGTCGCGTGCGCGGTTGGCATCGGCTTGAAGGTCTTCCGCTTTGCGTTGGTAGTCCTTCTTCATCGATTCGATCTGTTCGGCCTGCTCGGCCATCCTGGCCGGGGTAATAGTTGAGGCTTGTGCTTTGACCGTCGCTTCGAGCGCGGTGATTCTGTCGGCAAGCCCCTGAACGTCTTTCACGCGAGGCTCGAACTGGCGGTTGAGAGCTTCGATCCTGGACTTGAACTCGAAAACCTGTGCCTGAAACATCGCCGTGTTGACGACCGCAAGTTTTCCTTTTGGAAGAGCCGCAGGCTTGGCGGCCGCTTGCGGCGTCAATCCTGATTGCACCTGGGCAGAAGCGGCGATGCCGAGCGTGGCGAGTGCGACCGCTGCTAGCGCTAGTTTGAAGTATCTCATCACTGACTCCTCTCGCCGTTTATGGTTTTTTGACAGGCGGCTTCGCCGGGGCGGTCGCTGGCTGCGCTCCGGGCTGGGGAGCCGCCGGCGCGACCGCGCCCGAAACCGGATTGGCCTTGTTGTATTCAGCGATGAAATCGTCGGTTACGTCGGCGCCCGGATTCCAGAACGCCAGAGTCCCGCTCTGCGCGGCGCCCGCCAGATTGAAGATTACAACGATGCCACGTTGCGTGGCATACGTGTTGAGAAACGCAAACAGTTTGTCACGGACCGGCTTGGTCGAGGTATCGACAGTCCGTTCGTAGTCCGCCTTCAAGTCTTCGAAGTCGCGCGTTCCGCGCCTTTTCAGGTCCTCATAGGCGGCCTGCATTTCCTGCAGCTTATCCGCCGCCAGGCTGTCACGCTTCGTCTTGATATCATTCTCCATCTGTTTTAACTGCGTCTCGACAAGTTGAAGCTTCTGATAGCGGTCCTTGAACTGGTTCTCAACCTGATCGTATTTGAGCTTCAACTCGAGGATGGCGGCCCTGAAAGCCTCGGTGTTGATCACGGCAATCTTGCCGTCCGGAATCGCGCCGCCCACCCCCGCTTGAGTGGCGTTCTGTGCCGATGCCAGCCCCGCCGCCGAGGCCATCAGAATTGCTGCCAGCGCAGCAAACTTAATCTTCAACATAGGTGCTCCTGTCTGTTGGTATTGTGGCGGGCTGACCGCCAGAGTCAGCCGCTACCTGGGAAAGGTTATGATACCAGTCACCAGCGACTTAACAACAGCGACAAGTGACGTGTCTGAATTTGCCTCCGTGCTTGGTGCAATGCCACCGTCGTCGATGCTGCAAGCGGCGTCCTTCTAGAAAGTGCGTCCGACTGAGAACCGGATCGCTTTCTTCTGTTCGTAGAAAAACTGATTGTCGGTCCTCGCGTTCGGATTCAATGCGAAGATCAATCGGAACGGCACGTTGATCACCGGGACCTGCACGCGAATCTCGCCGCCCATGCTGTACCGGTAGTTGTCGAAGATGCCGGCGACGGTTTGCGAGAGGGCCGCCCGCCGCGCCGTCTGTCTGTCACCGCTGATGACGACTTGAGTGAATCCCGGCGGCACGGCCTCGTTACTCTCTGGTGGTCTCGCTTTTCTTATCTCTCTGTCGGTGGCGATCTCCCCGCGCGGGTTTAGGGTCACAAGGCCAAGCGGTTGGTTGGGTACAAATTCCGAGCGCTCGAATTGATCATCCAGGCTACGCAGATTGAAGACCGAGCCGATGTCGAAGAAAGGCGCGAACGAGACCGGTCCGATGATCGGAATGCGATACTCAACGTTGAACAATAGCTGCGTATCTCCGCCGATGAATGCCGGAAACAAGCCGACGCCCAAATCCGGCACGTCGGTCACCTCGAATAGTTCTATCACGCTCGGCGCAATCGTTCCTGAATGTGCATTGTCGGGCGACTTGACCTTCAGCTCATTACCCAGAATGTCCCTCGCGATAATGTTCTGCGTCGAAAACGTGGAAAAAACCGGAGCAGTGGGCGAGATACCCCGGATGCTGTATCCGCGAATCGTTTCTTCGCCGCCGAGGAAGAAGCGCGCGAACAGCGGCGTACCGCCGATGAACGACAGCGAGTTTGATTGAAACGGCGTTCCAAATGATCCTATATGAGAAAACAGCGCTCGGAAGCCAAGTGTCCTGGTCTTTAGCGGGTCCAGCCTGGCCGTGTTTTCCCGGCCGGCTAACAGTGGCTGGAACATTTTGAACTCGATCGTTGGCTCCAGTGTTCGTACCTTGCCCCCAAGCGGTCCGCCTGACGCGGAGAACCCCAGCGTTATCGATTTGCCTTTTGTTGGGTCCAGCGACCCGTTCAACGTATTGTAAGAAATTGATGGAGTGACCGTTGATTGCGTCACCCCGCTCTGCCGGAACGTCACAAGGATGTCGTTGCTCGGATCGCCGTCCGCATTGACGTCCGGGTCCAGGATGTCGGTGGTTCGGAAGGAATAAGACAAGCCGAGCCTGACGAAACGGCCCATGCGAAGCCGCTTGGCGAAATAACTGAGCGGCGCCGAGGTGCTTATCGAAGCTCCCTGGGTCTTTTGCGTGAAGAGCGACTGCCCACTGAAGTTCTGCACTTGGTTCTGATTCGTGATCGCGCCAAACCCTTGCCCAAAGAACTTGTAGTTTTGATAGAAGATATTGAAGCCAACACTGATCGGCCTGCCCTTGAGGTAAGGCTCGTTAAAGCCGAGGTTGATTACCTTCTGGAGATTGCCGGTCGCTATCGATACCGATAGAGTTTCCCCGTAGCCCAGCAGGTTGTTCGTCGAATAATCGAGCCCGATGTAAGAACCGCCGACTCCCGAGACTCCCCCGGTGAAGCTGATCTGCTGGCGTCCCTTTTCCTCAACCTTGAGGGTCAGATCGACCTGGCCCTCGCGCTCGTTGGTGTTGATGGTCGCATCCTCTTTCTTGACCTGATTGAAGTATCCGAGCTGGTTCAAACGCAGGATGCTCAAGTCCCACAACTGCTCGTTGTAACGCTCGCCTTCGTTCAGCAATACTTCGCGCCGCATGACATTGTCGCGGGTAAAGGTGTTACCGATGAATTCAAGGCGGCGCAAAGTGAACTGCTTGCCTTCTTCCATCGTGAACGTCACGTCCACTATTCCCTTTGCCAGGTCGTTTGGGTCGTCATGAAAGTCAGGCACGAACCCCGAGTTGAACTGGATGTAACCGCGCGAACCGTAAAGCTTCTTCAGATTCTCGAGACCCTTCTGAACCGTGCTGTAGCCCTTCACCAGGTCTCCGGGCTTGAGCCCGACGATTCCCTTGATTTCCTCGGCGGTGAACTCAGTATTGTCTTCCACCTTCACCTGGCCGGCTCGGTACTGCCGCCCTTCCTCGATCGGAATAACGATTTTCAAGCCGCGGCCCTTGTGCCCGATGATCGGCATCCAGTTGCCGACATCGCCCACCTCCTCGACTCGCGGCTCTCCGAACTTCGCCTTCAAATAACCCTCGTCCGCATACACCAGCACGCGAAGGCGATCGAGGTCGGCTTCGAACTTTTCCTTGTGGTAAATGTCTTTCGAACTGAAGGTGGTCAGCAGGCCCACCTCCTTCACCAGCTTCATATGCTTCCTGAGGTGAGAGCTGGAAAAGACCTTGTTACCTTCAAACTCGATTTTGGCGACTCGGAACCTGGGCCCCTCTTCAATCTTGAACGTGAGTCCGACCGCCGTCGCCGAAATTTGCTCAATCACCGGTTCGACTTTAGCTTCGGGCCGGCCTTCGTTGGCGAGCAACTCTTTGATCACGGCCGCCGCGCGCTTTGCCTTGACCGCGTCGTACTGGGACTCTTTCGAAAGACCTACGGACCGCTTCCGAAACTCTTCCAGCACGGTAGACTGCTGGACTGACTTCAGGCCTTCGTACTTGATGTCGAGGAGCAGCGGCCGCTCCTTCACCTCAAACGTGATAATCTTTCCGCCGCGAGTGCCTTCCTCCGCAAAAATCTTCACATCTTCGAAATGGCCCTGCGCGTAGAGCGCGCGAACGTCGCGGTCAAGCTGCACGGGATTGTATGGATCGCCCTCGCGAGTGCCTATCCAAATCTTGACTGTGGATTCAGGGATTCGCCGGTTTCCCCGGATGATGACCTGCTCGACAAGAACGGTTTGCTGCTGGCTGGCCAGAGCAAGCGGCCGAAGCCCCCGCCCACTGGTCGGCCAGGTCCCAATTGCGGCCGCGATCAACGCGATCAAACAAAGAACTCGCTTACTCATAACTGGGTTGCACACTCCCTGGAAATCCCGAGGCTGTTCTGAACTCACCCGGCTCGCGCCCGCAAGCTAGTCGACCGAAAGGTTGCTCCATTTCCGGTAACTGCGGCGTTAGGCACGCGCTGACTAAACTCATTGCTGACCCCTCGTTGAGCGCAGCGCCAAGGCTTGAAAGCCGGCCGTATCGTCCTCACCAAAAGTAGAACGCAAGTTTGACGGGTTATTGTAACAAAAGTGGTGGGGCAAGCCAAACCCGGGGAATTTGAGATTTTCGATTTAGGATTTCGGAATTTGCTTCGGTCATCCGAAGGACATGAGGGTGCGGGGAGGTGCTTACTGCACAAGAACCGGCTCGCTCATTTCCTCGAGCTCGACCGGACGGTACTGAAGCGACTCGCCCTCTAAATAGACTTCAACGATGGACGCCTCGGTGAAACGCCCGCCGATGAGGGCATCGGACAAGGGATCCTCGACGTGTTTTTGCAACGCGCGCCGCAGCGGACGCGCCCCGTACGTTCGGTCGGTGCAGGTCTTCTCGACGATCCAGTGCTTCGCATCAGCGGTCATTTGCACTTGAAGCTTTCGGCGGATCAGCGTTCGGTTCAGTTGAGCGATAAGCAGCCCTACGATCTCGAAAAGATCGGCGTCGGTGAGCGGCTCGAACACGATGATCTCGTCCAGCCGGTTAACGAACTCTGGATTGAACGTTTGCTTGACCGCTTGCATCACGCCTTCCTCGACCGTCGCTTGCTGGGTGCGCGAAGACGCCTGGAAGCCCATATGACCTCGCTTCTGGATGAACCGGGCGCCGATGTTCGAAGTCATAATAAGGATCGTGTTCTTGAAATCAACCGAATTGCCGAGCGAGTCAGTCAGCGTGCCGTCTTCAAGGACCTGAAGCAGGATGTTGAACAGATCTGGGTGCGCCTTTTCCACTTCGTCCAGCAGCAGGACCGAGTATGGATTGCGCTTGATCTTTTCGGTCATCTGCCCGCCCTCTTCGTGTCCGACGTAGCCCGGCGGGCTGCCGATCAGCTTCGACACCGAGTGCTTCTCCATGTACTCGGACATATCGAAGCGAATCAGGGCGCGCTCGGAGCCGAACAAGAAGTCTGCAAGCGACCGCGCGACTTCGGTCTTGCCAACGCCGGTTGGTCCGAGAAACAGGAACGAGCCAACGGGTCGATTCGGGTTCTTGAGCCCTGCGCGGCTGCGGCGAATCGCTCGCGACAAAGCTGAAATTGCACGGTCTTGATTGATGATGCGCTTGTGAAGCTCGTCTTCAATGCGGAGCAGCTTTGTTGTTTCTTCTTCCTTGATTGAGGTGATCGGTATGCCGGTCCAACGCGAGATGACGTCTTCGATGTCGTCCTTGGTGACGTTGGGGAAGTGCTCGGCGACAAGGTTGTGTGACTCGCGAAGCGTCGTGAGCCGGTCAAGCTCCTCCTGTTCCTTTTGCTTGAAGATCTTCGCGCGCTCGAAGTCGCGTTCGGCTGTCGCGCGTTCAAAGTTCGCCGTGTGTCTTCGAAGCTTGCGCTGGCAATCGAGTATCTCGGCTGGAAGGTGAGCTTCGCGGAGCTTAACGCGGGCGCCGGCTTCGTCGACGATGTCGATCGCCTTGTCGGGAAGGAACCGATCCGGAATGTATCGATGCGATTGATAGACAGCGGTCTCAATCGCGTCGTCGGTGTAGCGAATCTGATGAAACAGCTCGTATCGGTCTTTGATGCCTTCCAGAATCTTGATCGTCTCCTCCTCGCTCGGAGGCGGGACCTTGATGGCCTGGAAGCGACGCTCGAGCGAGCGGTCCTTTTCGATCGTCTTTCGAAACTCGGCCGGCGTGGTCGCGCCTACGCACTGGATCTCGCCCCGGGAAAGCGCAGGCTTCAGGATGTTAGCCGCATCAAGCGAGCCTTCCGCGGATCCTGCGCCCACGAGGGTGTGCAGCTCGTCGATAAAGATGATGTAGTGCGGGTTGTCGATCAACTCGCGCATAATCGTCTTCAGCCGTTCTTCAAACTGGCCGCGATACTTTGTGCCTGCCACTACCAGCGACAGGTCGAGCGCAAGGATTCGTTTGTCGCGCAGGAACGGGGGAACTTCGCCGGCCACGATTCGCTGGGCGAGGCCTTCAACGATGGCCGTTTTGCCGACGCCCGGCTCGCCGATCAAGACCGGGTTGTTCTTCGTCCTGCGGCACAGTATCTGGATGAGCCGCTCGATCTCACTTTCGCGGCCAATCAGCGGGTCGAGTTGGTCGTTTCCTGCCGCCTCGGTCAGATCGCGACTGAACTCGGCCAGGTGCGGCGCGTCTTTCTTCTGCGACGAAGAGCGATCATTCTGCTGGCCTCGCGTAAGGTCGTCGCGTATCTGGCTCAGCCGGAGTCCGCGTTCGTAAAGGATTTCACAGGCCGGGGATTTTTCTTCGCGAAGGATTCCAAGCAGCAAGTGTTCAGTTCCGATGTGGCGATGCTGAAGCCGCTCGCTCTCATCGGCTGCGTAGCTCAAAACGCGCTTCGCGCTCGACGACAGCGGCAGGTCCACGGACGCCGACACTTTGTCGCGCAGCGGAGTGCGTCCTTCTATCTCTTTTCGGATTGATTCGACGGTCGAGTGTGGAGTGCGGAAGAACTTCTGCGTGAGCTGTTTGTCTTCGCGAAGAAGGCCGAGGAGGATATGTTCGGATTCGATTGCCTGGGCGCCGAACTGGCTTGCTTCATACCTTGCGAAGAAGATAACGCGGCGAGCCTTCTCGGTGTAACGTTCGAACATATACGCTCTCAGATTTTGGATTTTAGATTTTGGATTTTGGATTGTAGATCGCGGAGCTACTTGTGTGCGCCATTCGAATCAAGCCGCCTCCGCTAATCTAAAATCCAAAATCTAAAATCCAAAATTGCAATCATCCGTTTCGCAGTTGTCCATCCTCAAGGTGCAGCACGCGGTCGCAGATCGAAGCCAGGCGTTCGTTGTGAGTGACGATTACCGATGTCAGGTTGTGCAACGCGTGGATCTCCTTGAGAAGGCTATGAATGCTTTCACTCGTCTTGCTGTCGAGATCACCCGTGGGCTCGTCGGCCAGCAGCAGTCGGGGCCGCCCGGCAAGCGCACGTGCAAGCGCCACTCGCGCTTGCTCGCCGCCGGACAACTCACCCGGCCGATGCGTCGACCGGTTTTCAAGACCGACGCTTCGAAGCACGTCCGTGGCCCGCTCCGTTGCCGGACTGTGCGGCATCCGGCTGATCAGCAGCGGCATCATCGCGTTTTCAAGTGCAGTGAACTCGGGCAGCAGGTGATGGAATTGGAAGATGAAACCAATCTCCCGGTTCCGAAACCGCGCCAAGTCTACATCAGCAAGTTTGAAGATGTCAAACGTAGCGACTTTTACGCTGCCCGCACTCGGCCGATCCAATCCTCCTAATAGATGTAACAGAGTTGATTTTCCAGCGCCCGATGGCCCGACTACCGCAACCATCTCGCCCTCTCGTATCTCGAGACTCAAATCCTCGAACACCACGACTCGGTTTCCGCCCGATTCGTAGGACTTTCCCAGACGTTCGGCGACTACAAGCGGGCCGGTTTCAGAGCGACGCGGCGAAGCGGACACCGGTAACGTGGGCGACGCGTCTACGCGTCCTTGGTTCTCCGCGGCGTTGATCGTGTTATTCATAACGCAGCGCCTCCACCGGATCGAGCCGCGCGGCGCTCCAGGCTGGATAAACAGTCGAGAGAAAGCTGATCACGATCGTCACAAAGGCAACCAGAACTATGTCCGGCGCGCTTGGGTGAAACGGCAAGTAGTCGAGAGCGTACGCGCCGGAGGGAAGCTTGATCCACCGGTGTGCGTTCGCAAAATAACAGAAGCTCGCGCCGGCCAGGACACCAACTGCCATTCCTACGACGCCTATCAACAACCCCTGGATCATGAACAAGTACATGACGCTGCGGTTGGTCGCGCCCATCGACTTCAGGATCGCTATGTCGCGGTGCTTTTCCATCACGATCATGATCAGCACGGTGATGATGTTGAGTGCGGCGATGCCGATGACGATCAACAGCGCGATGCCCGACAGATACTTCTCGTAGCTCAAAGCGCTGTAGATCGGCGCGTTTAGTTGCTGCCAATCCTGCACGTCAAAGTCATCGCCCACTCGAGCGAGAACGTCGCGGCCGATCTGCTTTACCGCGTCGACGTTGTCCACTTTCATCTGGATCACTTCGGCTACATCGTCGGCGCCCGAAAGCCGCTGCGCCGCGTCGAGCGAAATGTACGCCCACGTCTCGTCGTAGTCGCTCAAACCTGATGCGAAGATACCCGCAACCTTGAAGTCCCGATACCGCGGCGCGAGCCCGACCGGCGTCAGATGTCCTTCCGGCGAAATAATCGTCGCGACATCGCCGACCTTCAGACCAATCGTTTCCGCCAGCTCGCGGCCGAGCACGATTTGATCGACCTTAGCCTCGGTGTCCGGGTCGATTTCAGGTTCGGCGAGCGATCGGGCGTTGCCTTCGACGGTGAACTGAAACACTTCGTTCGCTTCGGGAGGCGCGCTCATATCGACGCCTTTCAGAATGGCGCCAGTGGTGTCCTTCTGCCCCTGGATCAGCACTCTCTGATAAAGCGTTGCCGAAGCCGCGCGGATGTGTGGCACCGCTAGAAGCTTTGCGACGAGTTCGTGATAGTTCTCGATAGGACGGCGGCTCTTGTGAGTGAGGTTGAGGTGCGCTGTGCCGGAAAGAATCTTGGTTTGAAACTCCTGCCTGAAGCCGGTCATCATCCCGAGCACGATGATCAGCGACGCCACTCCCGCGGCCACTGCCGAAATAGCGATGACCGTAATAACCGAGATCATCACCTGCTTTCGTCTGGCGCGCAGATAGCGGAGGGCAATGAAGAGTTCGTAAGGCATCGTGAGCTAAGGGCGAAGCGCAAAGAGCCAAGCGCTAAGGGCAAAGCGCAAAGAGCCAAGCGCTAAGGGCAAAGCGCAAAGCGCAAAGCAAAGTGCAATCAGCGAATGGCGGCTCTTAGCGCTTTGCGCTTTGCTCTTCGCCCTTTGCGCTTTGATCTTCGCCCTTAGCGCTTTGATCTTCGCCCTTTGCCCTTTCCGGCCGCATGTGCGGAAACAGAATCACGTCGCGGATCGATCGCGAGTCAGTCAAGATCATCACAAGCCGGTCGATGCCGATTCCTTCACCGGCAGTCGGCGGCATCCCGTAAGACAACGCGCGAATATAGTCCTCGTCGATCAGCATCGCTTCGTCGTCGCCAGACTGCCTAAGGTTCATTTGAGCTTCAAACCGCGCCTGCTGGTCTTTGGGGTCATTGATCTCACAGAACGCGTTAGCGATTTCCATCCCCGAGATGAACAACTCAAAACGATCCACGAACGCCGAGTCGGACTCGCTTTGTTTTGAGAGCGGCGACAACTCAGTCGGGAACTCGGTGATGAACGTCGGGTTGATCAACCGAGCTTCTGCGACGTGCTCGAACACTTCGCCAAGCAAGTAGCCGTAGCCGAGCGATCTCAGATGTGGGAGATGAGACTTTAGGTCAGAATTGCTGGATCGTTCGACGCAGCCGAGCGCGCCCTCCTTTGTCGAAAGCTCCTGAAGCGTCGGCGGCCCGTCTCCTTCCCAGAAGTGCGCGATCGCCTCGCGCATGGTGAACCGTTTCCACGGCCGCGTGAAGTCGATCTCCTGCTCGCCATAAGTAACCACGCTTTGGCCGCAGACCTCGTCAACCAGTCCGGAGATCAGCGACTCGGTCAGCTCCACCAGGTTCTCGAAGTCCGAATACGCCTCGTAGAACTCGAGCATCGTGAACTCGGGGTTGTGCGAGCGGTCGATTCCTTCGTTGCGGAAGTTGCGATTTATCTCGTAGACCTTTTCGAACCCGCCGACTATCAGCCGCTTCAAATAAAGCTCGGGCGCGATTCGCGCATACAAGTCGATGTCCAGGGCGTTGTGATGAGTCACAAACGGACGCGCTGCTGCGCCGGTTGGCAGCGGCGTCAGCATTGGCGTTTCAACCTCGATGTAGCCGCGCGCGTCGAAGAACGAGCGGATCAGCCGGATCACCTGAGCGCGCTTCTCGAAGACTCGCCGCACTTCTCGATTCGCGATCAGATCGGCGTAGCGTTGGCGGTAGCGAATCTCGATATCGTGCAGACCGTAGTACTTGTCCGGAGGCGGCACGAGCGCCTTGGCCAAGAAAGCTAGCGAGTGTGCGTGTATCGAGAGCTCGCCGGTTCGCGTGCGAAACATCCGCCCTTCGACTCCGATGAAGTCCCCCAGGTCAAGCAGTTTGAACAGCGACCACGTGCGCTCATCAACTTCGTTCGACTTGATGTAGATCTGAAGAACGTCCGCGCCGTCCGAGAACCGAATGAAGGCGGCCTTGCCCATTTTGTTGATCGCGTGGATGCGCCCCGCCGCGCAAACAACAGGGCGAGATGCTTCCAGTTCTTCACCGGTCTTCGGCGTGAACTGCTCGACGACCCGACTGATGGTGTGAGTCCGATCGAACTTGTGAGGGTAAACCTGGATGCCTAGCCGAGCGATCTCTTCGAGCGAATGTCGCCGCTCTTGTTGCTGGTCGTTGGAATCGGATTCGTCGCGCGGCGGCTCGGTCATCAACTCTCCGTTGCGTTCGTTCAGAGGATGCGATTATAGGAATGCCGTTTGAAGAGTGTCAACGCACGGTGTTGTTTTGTTTGCAGGTAGAAGGAGCTGGAATGTCTCAATATTCATTTCGGCCAGCAGGAGTGAATGAACCCACGCAGCGCTCCATAATACGGCTTGCCCCAACGATATCAGTCGAGTTATGTGGCGCGCCTTTCACTTCGTAAAACTACGTTGGCTCGGGCTCGGCTTCGTGCCACGACGGCCAAGCTCGTACGGAACGACTTCGTAGGCGCGGCTATGGAAGGCCATAGGTGAAGACAAAGCTGTAAAGTTTTCTGTAAAGCGCGTACCACTTCTCGAGCGTGCTGGCCAACTCAGCTAGACAGATCTCCAGATCGGGTGTCTGTTCGAACTGACGAACTAGCTCAGGCTTCGCCTGCAGCAGTTTCAATGCGTGTATATCTATGTTGGGCTCCTTCTCCTCCGTGATCGACGGCAGCGGACCCGTTCTCTCGTTGATGTATTGTTTAAGCTGCGATCTATGTTTTTCGGCGAGATCCCGGTCCCGCGTTTCAGTGACTTCCAGCGCAAACGCGCACGCATTTGCAGTGACGCGCTGATGCGATTTGCACGCTTCGCCCAGCTTGTAATAGTTTACCTGATTGCTATCCTCTATGAGTTTGTG
Source organism: Candidatus Onstottus arcticum (assembly GCA_038040485.1). Taxonomy (GTDB): domain Bacteria; phylum Acidobacteriota; class Blastocatellia; order UBA7656; family UBA7656; genus Onstottus_B; species Onstottus_B arcticum. Next base: position 64,226 of record JBBPIE010000002.1, on the reverse strand, counting down.
TGCTGCGTGCGAGAACTTCTGTGACTCCCGTATATATTCTTCAAGCTGCGTTGGTTCGTTCATCTTCGACCACTCTCCCTTTCTTTCTCGATAAAGTTGCAACTCAGATCAGCCAATAGTAGTAGAAGGCGCGGCGTCACGTCTAGGGTATACAACTCCTTAGCTTTGTGGTCGAGTGAGGTTGAGTTTAACTTCCCTGGGGTCTTCAAACGCTAAGCAATTGTACGCGGGTTCCAACTACGAGCGAGGGGTGTTGAAGAAGTTTGATTCTAAGAGGAGCGCGTCAAGAAGCCTTGGACTCCAACTGCTCTATACGGCGGAACAACTCACGCTGGGCGGCGCGGGTCTTCAGCGTATCCTCACCGAGGATTGCGATCTCATCCCTTACGCGAGAAAAGTTCTCGTTCATCTCGGCACGCAGACCGCCAATCAACTGCTCTACCTGTGCAGCGGCTGCACCCGAGGTTTGCAGCAGCCTATTTTCCAGCCTGGTCTCTAGCAGTTGCAATCTCTCTAGGACTGCCTCAGCCATAGGTTGAGTATTCATCCCTTGGCTATCATCACTCATGTTTGCCTCCCTAAGTCTCTACGCATAGGTAAGCTCAGGGTCGCTGGGATTGTCAAGCAATCAACTATCAAGTGTGTCGAGGTCCTTGGTCTCGCCGCGCCAGTACGCGTCGTATCCCTACGAAATCTGTTTTTGGAGCTCCTCATCTTGGAGTTCCAGTTCGTCGTCGATCTCATCTGTGTCAACGGGTAACTTCTCGCGCATCGTAATACGCCCAACTAGATGCATTTAAGTATAGGACGAGGATGCTGTCAATCCACGGCGGTCTAGCTGCGCGCCGAAGTTATTCTCCCGAGCTAACGAACGCCAGCAAACGAAAAAGAGCAACCGAACGAGTGAATCCTTGACCTCGGCGGTCGCGCCATGATACCTATCTGCTCTTGAGCTAGGCCCTGTTGCACCACCGAATTAATGTCTTCCCGGAGGAAATGATCATGCGAAGAAGGCTGTTCGCGCTTGTTGGCTTGTGTGCTTTGATTTGCGGGAGCTTCTCTCCGGCGGCGGTTTCAATCAAAGCAAGCGGATCTTACAGGACTTTTGTATTCGAGCCAGCCAGTCCCCAAGAGGGGGGTCACACCATAAAGATAACTCCGATCGGTCCTACTCAAGAGACCATCGACGCCGTGAAGGCTCGCATCGTTAAGCACCCCACGGTGAAACAACTCCTCAAAGGCGCTGAGTCGCGAATGATCTCCTTCCAGTTGACTGAATCTTCGGCGAATGAACCGGAGGATGACTTCAAGGCTACGTTATTCGACTACACCAACAACCGAGCGTTTGTGTGCAGCGGTCGCCTTGAGGGCAAAGACTTGAGCGTCGAGCCGTTGGTGGACCAGCCTGATCGCGACGGCGCTGAGTTCGACGCCGCCGTTGAAATAGTCGGTCGAGACCCGGAGCTGGGTCCGGTTCTCAGGAGCGGCGGACTCTCGCCGTATCGATCGATGCCGCCGGTGGTTTCGGGGGACGCTCCAGTTGGCAAAGTGAATCGAACCGTGACAGTCGGGTTGATGCCTAAAGGGATCAAGTACGAAAACCAGATAGTCGGCGTTGACTTGATCGCGAAGAAAGTGGTGCGGTTTCCGAACCATGCGCCGCCCGCGGCCGTGGCGAGCCCGACCGTTTGCGGACTGCCCGGTGCCGGTCAGGGCACGACTACGCGAGGCACTGCCGGCCAGTTTAATGTCACTATCAGCCGGGATGGCGTCGAGATATGGAACCTGACTGTCGTAAGGCCATCGGCTTCCTCGGGGTTGCGCTGCTCGGCGGTCGAACTGAGGGATGTAAACTATCGAGGGAAGCGACTGCTGACTCGCGCTCATGCGCCCATCCTCAACGTTCAATACAACGGCAATGCGTGCGGACCATATCGCGATTGGCAATATGATGAAGGGAACTTTGCCGCTACCGGAACGGACGTGGCGCCGGGGATTCGAATGTGCACCATCGCTCCGCAAACTATTCTGGAGTCGGGCGTTGACGCCGGAAACTTCCGCGGGGTTGCGGTGTACGACAATAAGGAAGAAGTGACGCTGGTCAGCGAGCTTGAAGCCAGTTGGTATCGCTACATAAGCCGCTGGACTCTGACCGATAGCGGCGTCATCAAGCCTCGGTTCGGATTTGGCGCGGCAACAAACGGCTGTGTTTGCAACATCCACAATCACCATGTTTACTGGCGGCTGGATTTTGACATCAACACGGCGGCAAACAACGTGGTCTTCAACGACTTGCCCGGCGGCAGCGAGCTCGTCAAGGCCGAAGCTATGTTGTCGCGCGTCGACCGTCTCAATCAGACGTTTACTATTTCCAACAAGGTGACAAGCGAGTCAGTTTTGTTGAGGCCGGGACCGTGGGACGGGAACTACGACAAGTACGGCCGAGGGGATGTTTGGGTACTGGCGGGCCATGCGCCAAGCGAGTTGGACGACGGAGTGAACTGCACGACCGGCGGGGGCAGTTGCGTGACGCAAGTCAACCTGGCGCAATTCGTCAACGGAGAATCGACCAACGGTGCCGACATTGTGGTCTGGTACGGAGCGCACTTCAACCACATAAGCGGCAACGTCGCTTGCGGCACTTCGGCAGGTCCAGACATAGAGATAACTCGCTGGTAGATTGACGGCGCAACAGGACAACAATGGCTGAAAAGAGGCAGCGAGCGAAAAAGCTCACTGCCTTTTGTTGCGTAGGACCGCTTCTGGCCTGCGACGACTGAGAGTGATACCGCTACGAAAGAGCAATGACTAAGCTCCTAACGATCGATTCATTGGTGGCGAGGCGCGAACAGATGCGGCGCGACGGAAAGCGTGTCGTGTTCACGAACGGCTGCTTCGACCTGCTTCATCCCGGGCACGTTCGCTATCTCACTGAGGCCCGCGGGCTTGGCGAAGCGTTGATCGTTGGGTTGAACAGCGACCGGTCGGTGCGCGCGCTGAAAGGCGAGGGCAGACCAATCCTGGACGCGAATGAGCGGGCCGAAGTGATCGGGGCGCTTGAAGCGGTTGACTGCGTTGTCGTGTTTGACGAAGACACGCCGCGAGACTTAATCGCGCGATTACTTCCCGATGTGCTGGTGAAAGGCGGTGACTGGCCTCTGGATCAAATCATCGGCCGGAAAGAGGTCGAAGCCGCCGGCGGAAAAGTTGTTTCGCTGCCGTACGTGGAAGGCTCATCGACGAGCGATCTAATCGAGCGAATCCGAAGAATCCCCCACTGAAGATCCCCCGCGCTCCAAGCGGCGCGGTGTTTACTTCTTTGCTTCACCGTTGAGCTTGGTCTTCAATCTTACTGTCTGATCAGGTTGCGCCGGCAGCGTCAACGCTGCCTTGTGGGCCGAAGCGGAGTGAACGCGCGCATTATATCAACCATTGCTGGCAAAGGTACAAGCGGTTCGCGGGCTACCGATGATTCGTTTTGACGCTGCCTTGAGGCCTCCTGTATATCTGAACATCAGAGTCAAAAAGAGATGAAGCACATCATCGTCGGAACCGCCGGGCACATCGATCACGGAAAGACCGCGCTCGTAAAAGCGCTCACCGGCGTTGACGCCGACCGGCTCAAGGAAGAAAAACAACGCGGCATAACCATCGACATCGGGTTCGCCGACCTGGCCATCGGGGACTACCGGTTCGGGTTTGTTGATGTGCCCGGCCACGAGCGCTTCGTTAAGAACATGCTTGCGGGCGCTCACGGGCTGGACCTGGTAATGCTGGTCGTAGCCGCTGACGAGTCGGTGATGCCTCAGACGCGCGAGCACTTTGACATCTGCCGCTTGCTGCGGATCAAGTCCGGCCTGGTCGCTCTTACCAAATCGGATCTGGTGGACGAAGAACTGCTGGAGCTTGCGCGCGGGGAAGTCGAAGACTTCGTGCGCGGCTCGTTCCTTGAAGGCGCGCCCATCGTTCCGGTCAGCTCGCGAACCGGCGCTGGGGTTGAGGAACTCAAGCGCGCTCTTGTGGAACTCGCCTCAGCCGTCGAGGCCAAGGCTACACGAGCAGTGCCACGTCTTCCGATTGACCGCGCGTTCTCGATCAAAGGCTTTGGGACGGTCGTGACTGGAACTCTAATTGCCGGCGAGCTGAAGACCGGTGACGAGGTCGAGGTCTTACCCGGCGGCGTCAAGACTCGGATTCGTAACGTCCAGGTGCATGGAAAGGACGCGGACCTGGCGTTGGCGGGCCAACGGACGGCGATCAACCTACAAGGTGTCAATGTCGAGCAGGCTCAGCGGGGAAGCGCGCTGGCGCCGGCAGGGCGGTTGCGAGCTACGTCGATGATCGACGCAAGGCTTGACCTGCTCAAGACGGCGCCCCGGCCGCTTGTGCAACGTGCGCGCGTGCGTTTGCACCATGGCACTGCGGAGGTGATGGCGCGGGTCGTTATACTTCAAGGTTCAGGGTTTAGGGTTCAGGGTTTGGAGTCTGGGGTTCACAGTTCGGAGTTGAACCAGGTAATCGAAGAGCAGAACCCGGAACCCCAAACCCTAAACCCCGAACCCCAAACCCCGGACCCCGAACCCGGAACCCTGGTTCCCGGCAACAGTGCAATCGTTCAGCTTCGATTGGAGGAACCGATCGCGGCGCTGCCGGGCGACCGGTTCATCATCCGCAGCTACTCGCCGCAAGTGACCATCGGCGGCGGTGTGATTATTGACGCGCTTCCTGAGAAGCATCGGATCCGAGACGAGGGGCCTCGCGCCAGGCTCGAACAACTCGAACGCGCCGAACTGGCCGAGCAGATCGCGTTGTTCGTCGAGATGTCAGGCGCGCGAGCGATGTCGGCGGGGGAGCTGGCCGCGCGAACGGGAGCTACCGACGAACAGATCGCCGCTCACGCGAGGGAGCTTGCCCGCGAAGGCCGTATCATCGAAGTGACGGCCTCGCCGCTCCTGCTTATCTCCGGCGAGAGCTACCGCTCGCTTGGCTTGGGTGTAGTCGAACTGCTCGCCGCGCATCACAGGCGCGAGCCGCTGTCTCTCGGCGCAGGCCGTGAGGAGGTGCGCGAGCGGGTCTTTGGCGACGTCAAGCCAGAGGTCTTTCGCGCCGTGATCGCCCGCCTTGTCGACGAGGGCGCGGTTGCCGCTGAGCGTGATTCGCTGCGGCTGGCCTCGCACCGGCCGGCCCTCACCGGCGCGGACGTGACCGCTAAACAGAATCTGGAAGCCGCTTTCAAGGCGGCTGGACTGCAAGCCGTAACGCTTGAAGAAGCAGCCGCCGGCATTCGTGTGCCGATCGACCTGGCGCGAAAGCTCTACACCTTACTCGCCGCCGAACATCGCATTCTCAGAGTCGGCGACATGGTCTTTCACGTCGTTGCGATCGAGGACTTGAAGTCGCGCGTTCGAGCGCAGAAGCCGATCAACCCGAAGATGGACGTTGCGGTATTCAAAGCGATGACCGGCGGGCTCTCGCGCAAGCACGCGATCCCCTTGCTCGAGTTCCTTGATCGAGAGCGAATAACCCGGCGGGTGGGCAACGAACGCGAGATACTCTGAGGTGGCAGACACTGAAAAGTGATGCGTGATCCGTGATGCGTGATGCGTGATTCGTGATTCGTGATCCGTGATGCGTGATCCGTGATGCGTGATGCGTGATCCGTGATGCGTGACAGGTCGTTGCCAACCCGAAATCACCGAACACGAATCACGAATCACGAATCACGTGTCACGGATCACGGATCACGCATCACGGATCACCGAACACGGATCACGAATCACGTATCACGAATCACGAATCACGAATCACGTGTCACGGATCATCAGTCCGTGTTGGCTATCGCGCCTTGACTCTCAGCCTTTGCGGGCAATATTCTAAGCATCCGCTCACGGAGTGCTATGGCGACCAGGCCTGATCTAGAAGCGATCAACGCGACAACATCAAAGGCAGTCTCGGTTGAAACCGCCGTCAACGCCGGCTCGGAGCGGTGCGCGCCGGATTCGGTTGCTAACAAGCCGAGTCCGATTCAGGCGGTTGAGAGCTTCTTTGAACTCGCACTTGAAGAAATTGCTGCGCTCCGAACGCGCGCCGAAGCCGGAGCGATCGAACGCGCGGCGGACTTGATTCTCGACTGCGAATCGCGCGGCGGGCGAGTTCACGTAACTGGCATCGGAAAGAGCGAACACGTCGCGCGCTACATCGCTTCGCTGCTTTCAAGCACAGGCACACCGGCTTACTTCCTGCACGCGACTGAATGCGTTCACGGTTCAGCGGGCCAGGTGTGCGCGCCGGACGTGACGATCGCGATCTCGAACAGCGGCACGACGCCTGAGTTGATGAGCGCTGTCGACACGTTGTTCGGGCTCGGCATCAAGATCATCGGCGTGTCGGGCAATCGCGAGTCAGAGCTTGCGGACAAGGCGGACGTGTTGCTTTATGCCGGAGTAGACAACGAAGGCGGCGAGTTAAACCTGGTGCCGAGGGCGAGCATTCTGGCTAAGCTTTATGTGTTGTGTGCTCTTTCGGTGGCGCTGGAAGCTCACAAGGGTTTGACCCGCGAGCAGTACGCGCAATGGCATCCGGGCGGGGCGCTGGGAAGATTGGCTCGGGGCGAGTGATGCGTGATTGGTTTCTGGTTTCTGGTTTCTGGTTTCTGGTTCGTGCGATAGCGGCAGATCGGAACCAGAAACTAGAAACCAGAAACCAGAAACCAGAAACCAGAAACCCACACATCACCCCGGCTTCGCAACGATATCAAAAGTAAACTTCAGCTCGTCCTTAACTTTCACACTTCCACCTGCAACCGAAACCGGTTTGATCTCGAAGCTGCTTTGCTTCAACGAGAAGCCGCCGCGCGCCCGCAAGACCGAACCTCCAAATTCGAGTTCGGCAGTGATCGTCAGCGGCCGCGTCACGCCGTGAAGCGTCAACTCGCCGGCGATCCTGGCCTGATACTGTCCGTCGCCGGTCTTCGACGCCGAGACACTGCTGCTCTTAAAAACGATCTCAGGGTACTTGCCGGTTTCGAGGACTTCATCGCGCATAGTCCCTTCGATCTTTTGACGGTCGCTTGCGCTCACCTTATCAGTCACCGCGAGCGAAGCAGATTTGATCTTGAGTTGAAGCGACGCGGGCTCGACCGTCCCGAAGGTGAACTGCACTTCGCCGCTGAACTCGCGAATTGCGATGTTGTGGTCGTGCGCAAACGCGGACAGAAATCCGCCTGCGAAGGCCTTAACCATGAACCGGCTCTGACCGGCGTCGATTCTGTAAGTAGCGCCGGCGGCCGGAGGCGCTGCCGCGAGCCGCTCTACTGGAGCGAATGATAGAGAGCTGTGGGAAAGAACCAGACTTGTGCCAATCGCCGCAAGGAGTATTGCCGTCCTCTTCGAAATACGGTTTGTCATCGATGAAATGCCTCCGTGTTCTTACCATCGAGTCTAGCTTACTAACGCTGGTCGCACGAGCGAACTTGTGCCAAGCTGACTCTCATAAGGATGACGCAGGAGGCAACTAGTATGCGACGCGCATTCGTGCTTCTCACACTCTGCTGGACTCTCATAGGCAGCGCGGCACCCAATTCGGCGCAGACCCCGCAGCCGAACTCTTTGGATTACCGAGCTGCGTATGAGCGATGGCGCCGCGCTGTCGATTCCTACCCAGCGCTGACTGAGCCTCATTGGGTGAGTACTGCCAATGTGCCCGCTGAGTTGCGGAGGGCCGTCGCAGATCTGCTTCTGATAGGTCCGAACTTGACGCCGCTTCTTGTCGAAGAGATGAGGAACGAGAAGGACAACTTCCGCCTTTACCGATTGATGTGGCTTTTGAATCGAGTGAGCGGGATCAGGCTCTTTTCTGTCGGCGGGGATGAGAACACCGTCGCAGCAACGCCACGTTACCGGGATCGCTTTATTGAAGAGTGGGATTCAAAGACGTTCTTGAGAACGACCGAGTTGCTCGAAGCCACATGGACATATCGTGATGAAGCGAGGAGATCTGAAGTAATCGATCCTAAGAAGCTTCTCCAGATCAGACGTTATGGCGTGTTCGCCCTTCCGTTCATAATTGAAGGTCTTGAAAAACGAGATTCCCCTGAGCTTCTTGCCGCATTCCTCATTATCATCGGCGAACCGGAGTTGTATTCTTACTACCTTGAGAAGCCCACCGACTTTCTCCCCGATCGCGCTCAGAAGCTCGAGTACGTGAAATCCTGGGTAGGAAAGAACGAGAGAAGAATAGAAAAGCTGGAGGGCCTACCTCAGCAAATCAAAGCCCTGACAAGCAGATAATCTGCATCCTTAATCTTAGACTCGCGGTGAAGACAGGTCAGTACCGGTCCGCCTCGAGAAAACCAATTTTAGCTGTGATAGTGAAAGGCGAAAGAGCTGGGCCGCGGGTCTCGGTGGCGCGAGTGCGGATGGTAGGTTTACCGATCGCCGCGGCCTCAGCTTGCGCGACCGGATCAACAACCCCGGCCGCTGGAGGACACTCTGAAAAGGTCAACAAGTTTCAGTCGTGTCTTCGTTTGGATTGCAGCGGACTCGGGAAAGTCGGGATTTTTCAGCAAGCATCGCGACTTGAATGTTTTCTCTGCGCACCCCTCAGCGTCTCAGCGCCTCCGCGGTTAGCAAGCGTCGAAGTGCTGCTAACCGCAGAGGCGCCGAGACGCGGAGATCTTACGCGGAGAATTTCGCGAGAGTGAGATCCAACTGGTTCTGCATAGCGATGTCTTCTCTAGTCCTGGTCGAAGAACTTGAGCGCCATTGCGCCGTGAGTAGCCGCGCCACCAGCGCGAAGCGCCGCCGCAACGAAAGCCGCTTCGACGATTTCCGCGCGCGAAGCCCCTGCGGCTTTTGCGGCTTTGGAGTGCGCTTCGATGCAGTACGGACACTGAGTCGTGCATGCGACCGCAATGGCGATCAGCTCGCGGTACTTGACCGGGATCGCGCCGTCTCGCCCGACTATGCTGTTGAGGTTCAACCACGCCGTGAAGTCTTCGGGCGCCAGTTGCTTCATGTCCTTGAGAAGTTTGAGATCGTTTTCGCCGTGATAGTGATCTGACATTGTTATTCCACCTCCCGTAAGAAAATCGCCAAAAGCGATCTTAACAAAACAGGCACGCGTCCGTCTCGTGTGCGCTCTTGGCTACGCGCTCCGTGCCTCTCACGGACAGTTGAGCTTAGACCGGAGTATTCCACAGGTTGATTTCATTTTGCCGCCGGTTGACGAGTCCTTGCACGACCTGGCCGCCGGCACGAGTCCAGCGAAGCAATTGAGTCGGAACTTGATCGTATTGACCTTGATTGAGCACCTTCAGCAAAGTGCTGCTTGTGAAAGCTCCGACGCCGACGTTGAACGTGAACGAGACCAGCGCATCAAACTGATTCTGATTGAGCGCGACTTTCACGTTGCTGCTAACCGCGTTCCCGGCCGGGTTGACGTCTTGACTCAGCAGGTCGAGCACCTGTTGGTCAGTCAAACCACCGGAGTACTGGACGGGCGAACCATTGATCACGATTTTGCCCGAACTCAACTCGGACTTGGTAAGAAGGTGGCCGACACCGATAGTCGGCAGCCCGGCTGAATCTTTATAGACGTTAGCCTTGAACCCTTCCCATTGTTCCAGCAGTTCGAGACCGTGTGCACTCATCTGCATGATTGATTCTCCTTTCAGTCGATAAGCCAGCTTTGGCGCAGCATTGGCCGCAGAATATATCTCAAAGCTGAGGTTTCTACCAAGGCCTTGTGATACTTGACTCACAGGCGAGAGACGCGGAGGTATTCAGGCGCTCCAGACACCCTCAGAATTTGGTAGTGTCCTATTTGTGTGTTGCTCGATTGGAAAACCGCCAAGACGCCAAGGACGCCAAGGTCAGACCAAGAATCCGTTGAGAATCTTGGCGCTCTTGGCGTCTTGGCGGTTGGTCGATTCGCCGACAAACGAGCAACACAACTTTAGGACACTACCCAGAATTTGTCTTGGGCCAGTGCGCGTGTTACGCTCTGCACTTCTAACAATCCAGCAAACCTATGGCATTCGAAGATCTGAGAGAGTTCATTCGCACGCTTGAAAAAGCAGGCCAGCTTCGCCGCATTCGCGCGGAGGTCGATCCCGAGCTTGAGATCTCAGAGATCACCGACCGCGTCTCAAAAGCGGGCGGGCCCGCGTTGTTGTTCGAGAACGTTCGCGGCCACCGGATGCCGCTTCTGATAAACGCGCTGGGCAGCCGCGACCGAATGTTGATGGCGCTGGGCATCAAGGACTACAGCGAGGTAGCTGAACGCATCCTTGAGCTGACCGACGTGAAGTCACCGCAAGGCTTGATCGAAAAGATCAAGATGGTGCCGCGCCTCGCCGACCTCGCAAAGATGTTCCCGAAGGTCGTGAAAGATGGCCCGTGCAAAGAACGCGTGCTTTTGGAAGGGAAGTTCTCGCTGCTCGATCTGCCGGTAATCAAGTGCTGGCCCGAAGACGGCGGGCGCTTCATCACCATGCCGCTGGTGTTCACAAAGAACCCCGAGACTGGCAAGCGCAACTGCGGCATGTATCGCATGCAGGTATACGACGAAAAGACCACCGGCATGCACTGGCAGATTCACAAACACGGCGCGCAGCACTTTCGAAACTTGAAGCGCGAGGGCGGCGGACGACTCGAGGTAGGAGTGGCCATAGGGGCCGATCCTGTGACGGTTTTCTCGGCGATCATGCCGTTGCCCGAGGACCTTGATGAAATGATGATCGCCGGGTTCCTGCGCGAGAAGCCGGTCGAGATGGTCCGCTGCGAAACGGTCGACGTCGAAGTGCCGGCTAACGCTGAGATCGTGCTTGAAGGCTACGTCGATACATCTGAGCTTAGGACTGAAGGCCCGTTTGGCGATCACACCGGTTACTACTCGCTTGAAGACGAGTTTCCGATCTTTCACGTCACATGCCTAACTCATCGCAAGGACCCGATCTATCAGACGACGATCGTCGGCAAGCCGCCGATGGAAGACTGCTGGATGGGCGAAGCGATCGAACGAATCTTTCTCCCGCTGATGCAGCGGCAGTTCTCGGAGGTGGTCGATTATCACATGCCGTTTGCGGGTGTGTTCCACAACCTGATGATCGTGTCGATCAAGAAGAACTATCCTGGAAACGCGCGCAAGGTTATGAACGGCATCTGGTCGCTGCCGCAAGCGATGTTCACCAAGTGCGTCGTGGTTGTGGATGACGATACCAACGTGCGCGACTTGAACGAGGTGACGTGGCGAGTCTTGAATAACATCGATCCGGAGCGCGACATTCAGTTCATGCTCGGGCCGGTCGATCAGTTGGATCACTCGGCGCGGCTGCCGAACTTTGGGTCGAAGATGGGAATCGACGCGACTCGCAAGTGGAAGACCGAGGGGTTCGATAGGCCGTGGCCCCGCGAGCTTCGGATGAGCGAAGAGGTGCGGCGCAGGATCGATCAACTCTGGCCGAAGCTTGGGTTATGAATCGCACGTGTGAGTGAGTGTCAGTAGCTCGACCGTAAGGGAGAGCTCTCCCTTACGGTCGAGCTACTGACACTGACGCACTGCAGAATCGCGGCTAAGATTGAAATTCCGACACTCGAGGCAGCCGCAGTTAAGGATCGCGCTTCGAGGAACTAACCGTTGACTCGGTTGTTCCAGTCCTGTATACCCGAATTGTTGACAGTCGTTTAGTTGACAGTCGTTTAGAGGTCCCGGCGATCTCCCGAGAGGAAGTTATTCGATGAAGTTCCGCCTGCTGGCCATTTTGGTCCTTGTCGCTTCTATGTTCGCGTCGGCGCACTCGAGCGCGGCCGGTTTGCAGCAACCCAACCGGTTGACGTCGGCTAAGATCGCGACCTGGGTGCTCGAACACACCGCCGACGGCAAAGAGGCCGAGTTTCTTGTCGTCCTCGCCGATCAAGCTGACTTGAGCGCCGCCGAAAAACTAACGACAAAGGAAGAAAAAGGCTGGTTCGTCTACAAGACGCTTTATGAGAAGGCGCGGGCGACGCAACGTCCGATTCTCGATTGGCTAGAGGCTAACGGTGTCGAGCATCGGTCGTACTACATCGTCAACATGATCTGGGTGAAGGGCAAGATCGATGTCGCGGCGGCGCTTGCAGCGCGGGCTGATGTTGCGCGGATCGACGGCAATCCGGTTATTCATAACAATCTCCCTCAGCCCGCTCCTCAGGAGAAGGTCACTCCCGCTGCAATCGAAGCGGTTGAGCCTGGAATCAACTACACCAACGCGCCGCAGGTCTGGGCGCTGGGCTACACGGGTCAGGGCATCGTCGTTGGCGGCGCAGACACGGGCTATCAGTGGGACCATCCTGCGTTAAAGCCTCACTATCGCGGCTGGAATGGCGCGACTGCAAATCACGACTACAACTGGCACGACAGCATTCATTCGAGCGCGGGGCCTTGCGTTGGGAACTCGCTGCAGCCGTGCGATGACAACAGTCACGGCACGCACACGATGGGAACGGCCATTGGAGATGACGGCGGCACGAATCAGATCGGGATGGCTCCGGGAGCCAAATGGATCGGGTGCCGCAACATGGATCAGGGCAACGGGACGCCAACCACCTACGCCGAATGCTTTCAGTTTTTCCTCGCGCCCTATCCGGTCGGCGGAACGCCGGCGCAGGGCGACCCGAGCAAAGCTCCGCACGTGACAACGCACTCGTGGGGCTGCCCGCCCTCCGAGGGCTGTACTTCCTTGACGTGGGTGACCATTCAATCCGCGATTCAAGCTAACCGTGCGGCAGGCATCGTCACCGTCGTCTCTGCGGGGAATTCAGGCTCGAGTTGTTCGACTGTTCGAGACGCTCCTTCGTTTTTTCCCGAAGTCATAACGGTCGGCGCGCTGACGACGAGTACCGACTTCATTGCCAGTTTTAGTAGCCGCGGTCCGGTGACTATCGACGCCAGCAATCGTCAAAAGCCCGACATCGTTGCTCCCGGCACCTTCACTCGGTCGAGCGTTCCGGTGAATGGCTACAATGGGAACTTCAGCGGGACTTCGATGGCGTGCCCGCATGTGGCCGGCGGGGTAGCGCTGCTACTCTCCGCAGATCCGAACCGGATCGGGCAAGTCTCGACCATCGAGGGCATCTTGAAAGACTCAGCGGCCCATATCTCATCTGCTTTGTGCAGCAGCAGCGGCGTGCCCAACAATGTGTTTGGCTATGGAAGGCTTGACGTCAAAGGCGCGGTGGACCTGGCGCTGACGACGATTGCGCCGTCGAGCGCGGTCGGCGAGAGACGCAATGCAAGAGGCGCGGTGGCCGTCAACGCTCCAACGATCACGACTCAATGGACCGCCATCGCCAATCAAAACTGGATCGTCCTTACTTCGGGGGCCGGCGCCACCGGCTCCGGTCTGGTTACTTACGAACTCAGAGAAAATTCGACCGGGCACTTCCGAATCGGGACCCTGACCATCGCTCAGCGGACGTTCACGATCATTCAGTCTGGTGTCGCGCCGGGCACCTGCACCAACTCGATCAGTCCTGCGGCAAGTCTCATCAACATGAGCGGAGGCTCGGGCGCGGTGACAATCACGGCCGGCCCAGAATGCATCTGGAATGCTTCAAGCAACGCGAGTTGGATAACGCTGACCTCTACCACGAGCGGCATCGGTAACGGTTCGGTGAACTACTCGGTTGCGAAGAACAGCACCGGAGCAGCCCGCAAAGGCACGATCACGGTCGCGGGTCGCACCTTCAATGTGAAACAGAAGGGAAGCGGCGATTAGGCTGCCGGTTTCTACCTGCTGATTATCGGATCAGGAACCATGTCAGTTCAAATCAAGAAGCATTACTTCAGCGTAGCCGAATATTACCGGATGACTGAGGTCGGTCTCTTCTCACCCGATGACCGCGTCGAGCTAATCAAGGGAGAGGTTGTTGATATGAGTCCCATAGGCAAGCGTCACGCCGGATGTGTGAACCGGCTAAACAAACTACTCAACCGGACTGTCGGCGAACTGGCTATAGTCAGCGTGCAAAACCCTATTGGCATCGATGATTTCTCGGAGCCGCAGCCCGACCTCGCACTGCTGAAACCTCGCGCCGATTTCTATTCCAACTCACATCTGGTTCCAACCGACGTGCTGGTGGTCATCGAGGTGTGCGACACATCGGTGGAGTATGACCGAACCGTAAAGCTCCCTCTGTACGCACGAGCCGGTATACCTGAAGCATGGTTGTTGATTCTGCCTGATGACACGATCGAGGTTTATTCGAACCCGAAGGACGGGAAGTATCAGAAGATCCTGCGTCTGAAACGAGGCAAGATATTGGTCTCTCCCACCGTGCCCGGACTCAAATTCAGTGTTGACGACATTCTGGGCTGATCCTGCCTGAGGAAGGCACGAGTCAACGCGACCATTGGAAAAACCTGGTCCTTGAATGGTTGCGCAGCGATAGACCCAAGAGAGTTTAGTGCTCCAATCGACCGCGAACATGCGTTTCGTGCTATGATCCCGAACAGTTGAGTCTGGGTTGCGGGCGTGGTAATCAACTGACGAGGAATCAATGTCAGTCCAACTTCGGAAGCGATACTTCAACGTTGACGACTACTACCGGATGGCCGATGCTGGCCTCTTTTCCGCAGGCGATCATGTTGAGTTGATCGAAGGGGAGGTCGTTGAGATGAGCCCGATCGGCAGCAACCATCAGGGGTGTGTAGATGAGTTGAGTTCACGTCTTGCTGACAAAGTAGGTCGAGTTGCGATCGTCCGGGTCCAGGGGCCGATACGCATTGACGAGTACTCAGAACCCGAGCCGGACATCTCGTTACTCAAGCCGCGCGCCGACTATTACCGCAAGTCTCACCCCACGCCTCCTGACGTGCTTCTCGTCATCGAAGTGTCTGACACGTCTGCCGACTATGACCGCAACGTGAAGCTACCGCTGTACGCTCGCGCGGGGATACCTGAGGCATGGTTGGTTGTCCTTCCAAAGGATCTGATCGAGGTGCACTCGGAGCCAAAGAACGGGAAGTACCAGAAAGTCCACCGTCTCAAGCGTGGCAAGACTCTGGTGTCTCCGACCGTGCCAGGCCTTACGCTCAGCGTTGATGACATTCTCGGCTAACCGGCCCGAACCGACCGAGTCAAAATGGAGGACTGTGGTGTTGGAAAACCAGGTTTTTCGACGCTTCGCTTGACGAACCCACTCAGCGCCTCCTATCATCGAACACTTGTTCGAAGTCGCTCAATCAACGCTGTAGCTTATGCCGAGTGAACCGCAGTCAAAGTACGATCAAAAGCTTGTCCACGTGCTGAAGACCTCAGCCGCCATCTTTGCAGAAAAGGGCTATCACTCGACCAGCATCCGGGACATCGCCCGCGCAACGGAGATGAGTCTGTCGGGGCTGTACTACTACTTCAGAAGCAAGGACGAGTTGCTGTTTCTGATTCAGGATTATTGCTTCAGCACCGTGATCGACGATTGTCATAAGCTGATCGAGGGCATCGAAGATCCGGTTCACCGCCTGAAGCTGCTGATCGAGAACCATCTTCATTACTTCGTGCACAACATGAATGAGATGAAAGTTCTCTCACACGAAGCGAACTCAATTGGCGGCGACTTGTTCAAGAAGGTCAACTCGAAAAAGCGTCAATACGTTGATCTGGTTATGGCACTGCTCGAGGAGATCGCACGCGAGCATCGAGTAAGCGGCGTCGATTTGAGAGTCGCGACCTTCTCGCTTTTTGGGATGATGAACTGGATCTACAACTGGTACGACCCGCGCAAGGACGTGGACGTGGCGGGTTTGTCGAACAACATCACGCGAATTTTTCTGTCGGGCTTGCTGGGCGACAAGACCGTCGAGGCAAAGACGCTTGAGACGGGCCGCGAGGATCATCTGGATCGAAGCGTCTCGATCTGGCAGTGAGGGATCTAAATGACTAGAGAAGCGATGGAGAACAAGCTGATCAACTACAGCGTCGAGGGCGGCGTTGCAACCATCGAGCTGAATGATCCGCCGGCGAACACTTACACTCACGAGATGATGCGCGACCTGGACGACGCGATCCTCGAAGCCCGGCTCGACGAAGAGGTGCACGTCGTGGTGATACGCGGGGCGGGAGACAAGTTCTTCTGCGCCGGCGCGAACATCAAGATGCTCTTGTCGGCAACGCCGCAGTTCCGATACTTCTTCAGCTTGCATGGCAACGAAACGCTGCTGCGGATGGAGAACACTCAAAAGCTGATTATCGCCGCGATCAACGGTCACGCGGTTGGCGGCGGTCTGGAAATCGCGCTTGCATGTGATATG
This sequence comes from Candidatus Onstottus arcticum, assembly GCA_038040485.1. GTDB lineage: Bacteria > Acidobacteriota > Blastocatellia > UBA7656 > UBA7656 > Onstottus_B > Onstottus_B arcticum. The sequence continues at coordinate 47,939 of JBBPIE010000002.1, read as the reverse complement.
CGAATCGCGAAGAAAGGGCCCGGGATGCTTGGGGTGCCGGAAATAAACCTGGGCTTGTTGCCGGGCATGGGCGGCACGCAGCGGCTGCCTCGAGTCATTGGCAAGGGCAAAGCGCTTGAGCTTCTTACGACCGGCCGCACGATCTCAGTTGAGGAAGCTCATCAAATCGGTCTGGTGAATCACGTCTTCGATGAAGAAGACTTTTTCGAGAAGGTGATCGAGTACGCGAAGCAATTCGTGCCGCCTGCGAAAGCGAGCAAGGCAGTCGGGTTGATAAAGCGCTCGGTGCAGACCGGGCTCGAGTTGCCGCTGGCGGAGGCGCTTGCAGTAGAGCGAGAGTTATTACAGCAGCTCTTCGAAAGCGAAGACGCTCAGGAAGGGCTCGACGCCTACGCGAAGAAGCGCCAGGCTCAATTTAAGGGAAGGTAGTCAGTAGTCCGTAGTCAGTAGTCCGTAGTCAGTAGTTCATTGTTGAGAGAGTCGAAGTCGGTTGAGGATGCGGACCACGAACTACGGACTACTGACTACTGACTACGGACTACTGACTACTGACTACGGACTAATAGGAGAATCATATGGCTAAGATGTTAATTTCAGGAGAGTCGGTTGACGCGATAAGCGGAGCGACTTATGAAGTAAGGAATCCGGCTAACGGCGAAGTCGTCGACACCGCGCCGAAGGGAAACGAGGAAGACGCTCGCCGGGCGATTGATGCCGCGGAGGCAGCGTTTGACGAGTGGTCGCATACGTCAGCAGAAGATCGCGGCAAGCTTCTGTTCAAAGCCGCCGAGTTGGTCGTCACCGAGCGTAAGAGTCTTGCCGAGCTGCTCTGTCGCGAGCAGGGCAAACCGTTTCAGGAAGCGAGCGGCGAACTCGAACATTTCGATCACGGGTTGCATTTCTATGCCGGGCTAGCTTCAAAGGTGCGTGGCGCGCACGTCCCGCTGCCGGCCAAGAACGCTTATGGGATGGTGGTGCATAAACCGCTCGGCGTTTGCGGCGCGATCGTGCCGTGGAATTTCCCGCTTACGTTGATGGGCACCAAAGTCGGGCCCGCGCTCGCCGCAGGCAATACCGTCGTTGTGAAGCCCGCTTCCACGACTCCGCTTACCACAATTCGCATCATCGAGTTGATGAATCAGGCGGGTCTTCCGAAGGGGGTTCTGAATGTAATCACCGGCCCGGGGAGCGTAGTCGGCGAAGAGTTGCTCAAGAACAAAAAGGTCCGGCGCATTGCGTTCACCGGTGAATCGTCAACGGGTAAGCATGTCGCCGAAGTAGCTTGCGGCGCCTTCAAACGCGTGACCCTCGAGCTTGGCGGGTCGGACCCGATGATCGTGTGCGACGATGCGGACATTGCGAAGGCGGTGACCGGCGCGATGGTCGGGCGCTTTTGGAATGCGGGACAGGCATGTCTGGCAGTAAAGCGGCTGTACATTTTCGACAGTGTGTATGACGCGTTTGTCGAGAGCCTGGTCAGCAAAGTGGCGCGCTACGAAGTGGGCGACGGAATGACGCGAGCTGAGAAGCCAAAGATTCGAATGGGGCCGCTTCACACGGCCGCTCAGCGCGACGAGATAGAAGCGCAGGTGAAAGACGCGATTGATCGCGGCGCGAAAGTCTTGCTCGGCGGCGCGAGGCCCGAGGGCGCTCAGTACGAGAAGGGTAACTACTATCTGCCGACCATACTGACCAACGTTGCTGAAGACTCGCGGGCAATGCAGGAAGAAACGTTCGGTCCGCTGCTTCCGATCTTCCGGGTCTCGACGCTCGACGAAGCGATCGAAAAAGCTAACAGCTCGATCTACGGGCTGGGGTCTTCGATCTGGACCAAAAACCTCGACAACATCGAAACGGCTATTGATAAGATTCAAGCTGGAAATGTGTGGGTGAACTCGCTGCACTACGGCTACGACGAGCTGCCGTTTGGCGGAGTGAAAGCAAGCGGCTTCGGGCGGGAACATGGTCCCGAGGCGCTGGACTATTATCTCGAGCCGAAGGGTGTTGTGATCACGCGGTGACAGAATGACATCAGCTCCAAGCGGCAAGAACACTGGAGCTGGCGGAAGGGAGAGCACAAAATGTCGACCACGATGCGATGGACATCTGCTGATCTGGCAGTGATGCCCGAGGACGGCAAACGCTACGAGATAATTGATGGAGACTTGCATATGTCGAAGCAGCCCCACCTGAATCATCAGCACCTCTGCGGCCGGATTTTCTCTAAGCTCGACGCCTGGAGCGAGACAACCGGTCTCGGAGAGGTGTTCTTCGCTCCGGGAATCATCTTCGCTGAAGACGATGATGTTGCTCCCGATTTGGTGTGGGTCAGTGGTGGGCGCATGCGCGCGGTTGTTCAAGCGGATGGCAAGTTTCATGCTGCTCCGGAGCTTGTAATCGAGGTGCTCTCACCCGGCACCACGAACGAAAGGCGAGATCGCGAAGCCAAGCTCAAGCTCTATTCACGGCGTGGCGTCGTCGAGTACTGGATCGTCAGTTGGCAGGCACGGCAGATCGAGGTCTACCGGCGCGACAGCGCACACTTGGAGCTAGTGACGACCTTGCTCGAGCAGGATACACTCGGGTCGCCGCTGCTGCCTGGATTCTCGTGCGCTGTTTCTACGTTGTTCGAGCGCATGCCGGTGACCGAGTAGTTCGGCTATTCGTGACGGAGATCTGAAGATGGCACAAATGCTCATAGGCGGCGAGTGGGTCAACTCGCGCAACGGCAATTTCATTGAAGTTCTCAATCCGGCGACCGGCGAAGCTGTAGATACCGCGCCGCGCGCGACCACTGAAGACGCCCGCGAGGCCATCGACGTCGCCCACGAGGCGTTCCTGCTTTGGAGCGAGTTCCCTCAAGCGAAACGAGCCGACGTGCTCCGCCGCTCGGTCGAGCTGTTTCGAATGCACGAGAAGGAACTCGCGACGGTTCTCACCAAAGAGCAAGGCAAACCGATCCGCGAAGCCATACTCGAGATTCGGCGTTTCGCTCACACCATCGAATACTACGCCGGGCTCGGCAAGAACATTCGAGGCGGTTACATCCCGCAGATAAGCGAGAACTCGTACGGGCTGATCCTCAAGCGGCCTCTCGGAGTAGTCGGCGCTATCGTCCCATGGAATTTTCCGGTCTCGCTGATGGGAAACAAGATCGGTCCGGCGCTGCTCGCAGGCAACACGATGGTGATCAAGCCCGCTGAGACGACGCCCCTCACCGATTTGCGAGTTGTCGGTTTGTTTCTCGAAGCCGGCTTGCCCAAAGGAGTGCTGAATGTTGTCACCGGCCAGGGATCAGTTGTAGGCGAAGAGATCGTTACCAACCCCAAGGTTCGCAAGATCGGCTTCACAGGCTCAACTGAAGTTGGCCGCCGCGTGATGGCTTCGGCGGCGCAGGGGATCAAGCGCGTTACGCTCGAACTGGGCGGCTCGGACCCGATGATCGTGTGCGATGACGCCGACATCGACGACGCTGTGAAAGCAGCGGCAACCGGCCGCTTCTTTAACTGTGGCCAGGCGTGTCTTGCGATAAAACGGCTCTATCTGTTCGACTCGATCGCCGACCGGTTCACCGAGCAACTTGTTGCACGTGTGAAGAAGATCAAGGTCGGACACGGTTTGACTGAAGGCACGATCGTCGGCCCGTTACACAGCGCGAGCCAGCGCGACGAGATCGAAGCTCAGGTACAAGACGCGGTCGATCGCGGCGCGCGGGTGCTGGTCGGAGGAGAGCGCTTGCGTGGAGATGGGTTCGACAGCGGACACTTCTTCGCGCCGACGCTTTTGGCGGACGTGCCGGAAGATGCGCGCGTCGCGTCCGAAGAAGTCTTCGGTCCGGCGTTGCCGATATTTCGCGTCAGCAGCCTCGATGAAGCGATTGAGAAGGCTAACGACTCGATTTTCGGATTGGGCTCTTCAATTTGGACAAATGACCTGAATCGCGCGACTCGCGCGGCTGAGCGGATCGAAGCAGGCTACACATGGATCAACTCGGCTCAGGTTATCTATGACGAACTGCCGTTTGGCGGTTTCAAGCAAAGCGGTTTGGGAAAAGAGCACGGCACCGAGGCGCTCGACTACTACACCGAAACGAAGTCGGTCGTGGTGAGTACCAAAGCGCCGGTTCCCGTTACGAAATAACGTTCGGCAGTTGTACGGGTGGCTCTCCGTGGCCGCCCCTTCTCACGCCGGATTGCCTTCGCTTTTGCATCGAGGGGCGGCCACGGAGGACCGCCCGTGCAACAAGATGGACTACAAGGCTATCACCTTCGACCTCGCTGATCGGATCGCCACAATCACGTTCAACAGGCCCGAGAGGCTCAACGCAATCAATGAAGAAATGCGCGATGACTTCACGCGCTTGTTCACCGAGCTTCAAACAAACGAAGAGATCGGCGTCGTGATATTCACCGGGGCGGGTCGCGCCTTTTCCGCGGGCGGCGACATCGAGTACTTCGAACGCGAGTGGAGCACAAGAAAGTTCCGCGCGGAAAACCATCGCCTTACACAATTCTTTGACGAGCTCGAGTTGATCGAGAAACCCGTGTTGGCCGCGATCAACGGGCCCTGCACCGGAGCCGGCCTTCAGATCACGCTGTCGTGCGACATTCGCGTAGCATCCGACCAGGCGAAGTTCGGCTTTCGCGAGAACAACATCGGCTTGATACCCGGAGCCGGCGGCTGTTCAAGGCTCGTAAAGCTGATCGGTTACGGCAAGGCCAAAGAGCTAATCTTCACCGGCGAGATGATCGGCGCGGTCGAAGCCGAGCGCATAGGTCTCGTCAATCGAGTAGTCCCGCATAACGAGTTGCTTAGCCACACACGCAATTTGGCCGAGCATTTGTTAACACGCGCACCCGAAGCGCTTGGGCTTGCAAAGCGAATCTTGTGGCACTCGGTCAACAGTGATTTTCAAACGGGCCGCATGCTTGAAGCCCTCGCACAAAGCGTGCTGGTCAAGAGCAAGGATCATCGCGAAGGTATTCGGGCATTTCGTGAAAAGCGAAAGCCCGAATTTACAGGGGAGTAAGAGAGACTCAACCACAAAGGCACCAAGACACTAAGACCCAGGGAAGGGATCCTTTGTGACTTAGTGACTTTGTGGTTGATTTTTAATCGGAGAAACGAATGGCACTTGAAAATGTATTAATCGAAAAGCGCGGGCGAGTCGCGATCGTGACAATCAACCGCCCGGACAAACTGAACGCGCTGAACATCGCAACGCGCAACGAGATCCTTGACGCGTTTGATCAGCTTGCAAGCGACGACGAGGTGCGGGTCGTCGTCATCACCGGGGCGGGCGAAAAGGCGTTCATCGCGGGCGCCGACATAAACGAGTTCGCAGGAATGACTGCGATCAAACAACGCGCAGTGATGAAAGGCCGCCGTGCGTTCGACTCGGTCGAAGACTTTCCCAAGCCGGTCATCGCGATGATCAACGGTTTCGCGTTGGGCGGCGGCTGCGAACTTGCCCTCGCGTGCGATATCCGTATCGCTTCGACGAAGGCGAAGCTCGGCCAGCCAGAAATCAAGCTCGGCATCATCCCGGGCGGCGGCGGCACGCAGCGGCTCACGCGTTTGATCGGAGAAGGGAAGTCGATGGAGCTGATTCTTACAGGCGATATGATCTCCGCTGAAGAAGCTCTGGCGCTGGGCCTGGTAAACCAAGTCTTCGCGCCAGAAGAGCTTGAAGCAAAGACAATGGAGCTTGCGGGCAGGATCGCCGAGCTGAGTCCCGTAGCCCTTGCGATGGCGAAGGCTTCGGTGAAGAACGCGGCTCGAATGAATCTCCGCGAGGGGCTTGATTCAGAGGTCGATCTGTTTGCGCTGTGCTTTTCGAGCGACGACAAAGAAGAGGGAGTGAGAGCCTTCATCGAAAAGCGCAAGCCTGAGTTCAAAGGCAAGTGAACGGGCCGACTCCACCCCGGTCGAAGTTATCGCGCTTTGAACTTCTGCCTCTCCAGATCAAAACTACGGTCGCGAGTGGAGATCAGTACCTATTAACAGCTCACAGCAAGAGTCACGCACACAAATGAATTATCCGACTCCACTTACTGTGGAGGCGCCCCTTGAGTAACCGTCGATTTCCCCCCTTTCTCGATGACTGCTACCTCTACCCTAAAGAAGTAAGGGCAGATTTGGCTGATGCGCACCAGCCGCCCTTGGAGTAAGCCTCGAAAGGGCTTCTTGGGAAGGAAAAGAACCCGAGAAAGGTCAGAGCCAAAAGGGACCTCTTCAATTGTCTTCATCGTTTGCGACACGATGTTTTGACGGTGCGCTTCTTTTAAGCTTGGCCAGAGTTTCTCAAGGCCCGGAATGAATAGATTCGAGTATTTCTCCAGGCCGAGCGGCAAATCGCTGTTAGGTCCTGGTTGGGCTACGGCTGTGACAAACGAGAATACGGTTCCGGCACTATTAAGGCCCTGAAATATTCTACTGCGTAAGCTTCGCTCATCCCTTCGATCAACGGTGTTGACCATCATCTCAAAAGTGTACGGGCGGTATGTAGTTGTACTTTGGCAGGGCAAGTCCTTGAACGGAGGGTCAACCGGCAAGTTACCAGATGTTCCATTTCCTACCGGTTGCATAATTCCTTTTAGGTCCGCATCAGTGAGGGGTTGCCATTTATCGTCATCTCGTCCGTTGGCTACCACACTTCCAGATTTCCTATCGAACTTCTTTTCGAGCGCCACAGATACTTCAATTGAGGCGCTGAAAGCTAAGATAGAAGCTCCGATAAACTTGCCATTTGACTCGTTCTTAAGGTTGTTATAGATGCGCACCTGGGTGATGAAATACTCGTTGGCGGTTACCTTTCCATAAAGGTCCGCCGCAGTCTGATCATCCATTATCGCCAGCTTAACATTGAGCGGCGAGAAGGTAGTTCCTTCAACAACCCTTATCAGGAACTCGCCCACTATGGGTTGCTCTCCTGGCGGTTGATACGTCGCTCTTATTTTGAATGAGGTGGCCCGCTTTGGCGGCTTAGAACCAGCAGCGGCAGGCGGGAGCTCCTCAGGCTTGTCGAGGCCCGTAACCGTGACCGTGTTACCCTGCGCGCTCAGGGCGATATAGTTGTTGGCTGTTGTTTCATCGACCAAGCTCCACGTTACGGTCTTGCTTGGATTCGGGGTTCCATTCTTATCATGAACTATCGCTTTGATGGTGGTATTACCGCCGCCAGGGTTTACAATTGAAGTCTGAGCTTCAAAGGTGATTGAGCCTCCTCGCGGATAAACCACAACGATTACTGTAGTTTTGGGTTCGGTACCCGCGATCCCCTCGTCAGAATAGATGGTGACTGTTACCCTCTCTTTGGCTGAGAGTTCCACCGGACTTACATTCACTTTCAATTTGCCGTCGGGTAGCACTTCTACCAAAGCAGTATTGCTCGATATCCACTTGAATGGTCTCGCAGGCACTCGATAATTTCCCTCATCCACCCCTTTCAACTCGATACTGAGTGGGTATTCCTGTGCCTCCCTTGCATTGATCTGGTTCGGCGTAACAACGATCTCTCTGATTGCTTCTTTGACCTCTACTTTGATCTCTCGTTTAGGCTCTGGACCAGGTTCTAATCCCGTCTTATCGGCAGCAAGAATCTTTACCGTAGCTGTGCCTTTGCTTTTTGCAACTAGGATGTCTTTCCCATCCTTTTTGGTCACTTCGACCGATTTCGTATCACTCGTCAGGCGCACAGTGGCGTCTTTTATCTCCTTCTTGTCCCTGTCTCTGAGTAGTACTTCGACAGGTTGTTCACGACCTTGGATGAGGACGAGTGATTCGCCGGATTGAAGAGCAGGGTTGATTAGATCGATCTCTTTTACTCTGCGCTCGACAATGACACTAACGGTTTGCGTTGTAACTGGATTGTCGCCGCTATAGGCAATTGTAAGCTCGGTGTTGCCAATAGTCTTGGCCGTTACGACTAGAGTTTGAGGATCGAATGTCGCTATGCCTTTGTTGTCTTTCTCCTTGAATGTGAGTTTGCTTTTATCAATGGATGACGGAGACACTTCTAGCGTAACGCGATCATTGTCGGTGTTGAGCACCAAGGTAAATGATTTCTTGGCTATATCGAATTTCGGCTCGTCCGCAATCCGAGTCCCGCGCGAATTTGAACCGTAGCTCGCTGCGGCCGACCAAGCCGACCCTGCAACCGAAATGAGGATAGTCATAGCGATAAGGCGGAGCCTCATGGATCTACTGACGACTAGGTGGAGCGTGTATCTCATTGGGATCTCCTTTAGTTAGCAAGGGTGAGAAGCGTTGTTGCTGGCGACGCAATGCCGGTTGTATAGCGTAAAGGTAGCCACTTTAATGTTCGCAAGCACTTCACTGCGTCAAAAACAGCACTTGGGCCATCTTTTGGTAGAGCTGGCGCGTTAATCCTCAACAATCTACCCCGGGCGCTTGCCGGCTTTTGCTTCGGCAATCGAGATACCCTTGACCTCGACGTGCGTCGGATCGAATCCGATCTTTATCGCAGGGTTGAAGTCCAGGCTGGCAATCGCCTCGCTTAGGCCTCGGCGAAGTGCTTGAGGCAAACCGAAGAAGATCCCGGTCTGTAAGCCTTGCGCTTGCGCGGTCGCGGCTAGCCGGATCAAGTATTCGCGGTTAGGAGAGAGAGGCCGGTCGTCATCCAGAAGATCGACTGCAAGCGCCTCCGGTTTATCCTCTTTGCCGGTGACGTTGTGGAATCCAAACAGCACCCTCGAAAAGCCGCCGTCGAACGCCTTGCGTTGGTCGGCAATTGTGCGATGTGCGTCCTGGATACGCTGCCGAAAGCCCTGGTCCTCCATCGCTTTGATTACGGCTTCCAATCTCGCGGCGAATTTGGGAAAGCACTCGGTAAGTCGCTGCCGGTTTCGTTCTTTGCGCGCAGCTTCAGTCATAGCGATCCTCCAATCGACTGTCTCTTGTCACTAACAGTGTTCTCGGGCCGATAAGCACCGTCGCCGCAGTTTCCGTCTCTTTCCGAGCGTGCATCGGCGCGTGCTTTCAATCTTGTCTCAACCAGTAATGATGTTCCTGGCAAAACATCACATGGCGCGGCCCGAGGGAGGACTGTTGTCGTTGAACAGTGGGAACCGAGCGGTGTCCGAGTAATGAAAGCCGCGGGGAGCATGGGAGTGGGAGCGACGCGCTGTCTGCGTTAGCGTTGTCCCGAGATCTCAGACGGTCTCGTCACTGACGAGGCGCTGTATTCGGAAGGCAAACTAGCGGGGTCTCGGACCAAACCAACAAGCAGCAACACGACTTGAGACGCCAGCGACACGGCTTGAAATACGCTGCCGCGTTCGAGGTCGGGGTTCGCTAGCCTCTCATCACCATACCCACGAGATGAGTAGACGCATTCACCGAAACAAATCAGTGACATCCATCGAGAAGAAAAATGCGCCGCGGCCTTCTTGAAGGCGAGGTGTTGGGTTTACCGCATAACCCAAAGTCACGTTGAAGTTCACAAGGCTCAGTCTCACGCCGCCGCCGATCCCGTATCGAGTCCCAAATCTATCGGGCCAGATCCGAGCCGCGTCAAAGATCGCGACCGGACTCACTGATACCAGGTTCAGTTCGTGAAGGAATGTCCGCAAGACCGAATCGATCGACTGCATATCTTGATCCGCGAGCCGCGTAGCTTCGCTGAAGTCGACTTGATTCAGCTCGGCAACAAACGATGCCTTCTTTGTCGCCAGCGAGTCCCGAGCAATCTTGATCTGGCCGCCTGGGACGGTCTGGCCCGCGTCGTTGAGCGCCTCGCTTAGGCTGTCGAGGTGCTCAAGCAGCTTGGTGATCGTTGAACGGTCAACTTTGATAAAGCCGTCTAGCTTGCTAGGCAGGGTGGATTGATCGTTCAGGATTTCGCCGATGATTGCCAGGTCGTCCTGAACGTCGGCGGCTGCGTCGGCGAGGTCCTCGGGCGCATCCGATGGCACAGCTTTGACAATGGCGTCGATTTGCTTCAGGTCCGGGTTGAGCGTCGAAAGATGATCGATGACCCGTGTGAACGCCGGCAGACCGTTCTTGCGGGTCGCGATCAACGCCTGTCGCGCGGTTGCTTTTGCCGCTTCGACCGCCGGGAAGAATTCAGGATCTTCCGCCATCTCCTTCGGAATAATCGGACGGCCCCATACTGGTCTCGAAAAGGTGAGGTTCACCGAGTAGAAGCTCGAGCCCCCGACGGGCGCGGCCGTGTTCGTTCCGTTCAATCGGTTCTGCGGAATGCTACGGATGAACGGCCCGCCGCGAATCTGCCAGGTGTCGCCGGCGATGAAGTTTTGAGTCTCGTTGCCGCCAAAAAAGCGCTCGGCAACCGGCACCTTGTCCAGTCTTTGAATCAGGCCTCCAGCGACCCTCGCTTCGATGTTGAGGGGTTTGTGGAAACCAGCTCCAGTCGTTTCCTTCGGTAGAAACGACGCGGTCGATGAGAGATCAACGACGTGTTTCACGAAGGCCACTGACGTCGAAGCTCCGAGTGTTCCGGCTTGAAGACCGTAAGAACCCGAGAATGAATAGCGGCCCGCGCTTCCGGTTGCGCCAATGTAGGCCTTTAGCGCGCCGTAGCCAGAACTTTGCACGACGATACCTGCACCGCCTCCCGGGTCTTGTGCGCTTTGCAGGTTGCCGCCCTCGAGTGAGGCACCGAAACGCACGACTACCTTGCCGCTTCCGAGCGGCTGTGTTGATCCGGAGAGCTGCGCGCGCAGTTTGCCCTCGCGAAGCCGGTTGTTACCTGCGGGGATATCAGAATGCTTGTAGCCAAGACGATACTCGAGACTGCTGAGGAATCCAGGAGCTCGCGAACCGACAAGCTCGAGTTCTTCGACGTTGGCCGAAGTGGAACCGGCAGCGGCCAGCCGCAAAAAATCGAAAATGCCTGCCGGCATGCGGGCGGTTGCTTGCGCGCCTCCGAAGAGCTGGCTTGTTCGGTTGTAGCCAAAGAACGGTTTGACCAATAGTGAGCCGGTCGCGTTGCTCGTAGCTGCGGTAGTTGCGGGGCGCTCGATCTCGGACTGCTTGAGTTCTATTGAATGGCTCAGGTAAGCGTTGTAGTTGGTGGTGAAAGCGCTGTAGACCAGATCGAGCTGCCGCGCCGAGCCCGTCTCAACGCAGTTCTCGATCCGACCGATGACCACTAGCAGTCTGAAGGATTGCTCCAAGTCCTTGTCGGCAGCAACCAGGCGTTCGTGGATGATTGCGCGTCCCTCGCTGGCGCGAGTTGCTGAAAAGACCGAGCCCGGTTGAAGCGGAAGAGTGGGCTTGATGGCATCGAGAGTCCGGGCGACCGCGTGCAAGAAGTCGATAGGGCTCTCGATGCGCACTACCCGCACGGTGAAGTCGCCGTGTGAGTAGAAGCTCCAATCCTTGGGGTGCGAACACTCTTGAGCGGCCGCCGGTGACGCGAGCGCCATGACGGCGAGCATCAACCGAACCAGCGGATGACGCACAACGACAAGAAGATCGTCAGCTAGGGACATGTCGCACCCCAAGGGATCAGCCTCCGGGGAGTTAGGCACCGCGGGAAGCAATCACGTCTGTCGCGTCCGATTGGGCGCGCCTCTTCGATACCTTGCCTTGCTTCATCAACTTGGCGGTATCGCCAGCAACAAATGCGGAGCTGGTCTGACCCGCGTCCAGACCTTTTTTCGCGGTGGCTTCTGCTTTGTCGTGCAGAGCCGGTTTGATGACGACTGCAAGCTTTACCACGTCGGCGAACGGATCGGTGGTTTTCTTTCTTTCCTGCAGGCCAAAGTTCATCGTCCAGACTACAGTGCCGTCGTCATTACACGCTTTGGACAGAAGCAGGTCGATCCGGCGCAGTTGATCCGGCGTCACGACCAACAGATCAACAGAGAATGCTGTACATCCCATGAGAGAATCCTCCTTGGTTTAGTGAGTTCAGCGGACGCCGGCGACGCAACCGTCGAGTATCACAGGCTGCGGACGCAGACGGCTTCACAATAACTAGTGACGAGAAAACTTGCTAGTCTAATGCAAAAGAATTCCAGAGAGCCTGGGAAAGAGTTTGACTGATGATAGACACCTTTCTGGACAACTTCGTGCAACCTATCGTAAATGACCGCGCGGACCTTCTCTGCGACAAGCGCCGTCAAAGTGGGTACTAACTCACAGGCTCTTCACTTCATAAGTCGCGCAGGTCGACGGAGTCTCCCAAACACGCACCTTGTAGACCTTCACGCGATCGTCGCTGATTTCTTCAGAGACTTTGTGAAGGATGAATCCAGCGAGATGTTCGGATGACGGATTGATCTCAACGTCAAACGGCTGAAGGTCGTTGAGGTTTTGATGGTCGAGGTACTTCATCACGCGGCGGGTTGCGGCTTTGAGTTCTTTGAAGTCCACTAGCATGCCTACCTGATCAAGCTGTTCTCCACGAACGTAGACTTCGACTTTCCAGTTGTGGCCGTGAAGGTTTTCGCACTTGCCACGGTAACCCCGCAAGGCGTGAGCTGCTGAGAATTCTTCTTCGATCATCACTTCGTACATTCGTTTCGTCCTCGGTCGTGATAACAGTAAAAGCCCTCGATCAAGAAGAGGCCGGTGGTCGAAGTCTAAGGCTAAGAGCGCGCTCCGGCTTTGTCAATGAACGCGTGGGTTGTGGTTCTCTCAATCGCTCTTGTATCATTACCCGCTTGTGACCGGCCCGGTGAGGGCGACTATGCGAACGGAATCTGAACGAAGCATCAGATCACACCAAGATGAAGCACAAGATCACGCTAATGACCGGCGACGGAATAGGCCCCGAAGTTACCGGGGCGACCGTCTCCGTTCTGCGAGCCGCCGGGCTTCAAGCCGAATGGGAGTCGTTCGTCGTCGGCGCCGAAGCTCTCTCCCGCTACGGCGACCCGCTCCCAAAAGACATGCTTGATTCGATCAAGCGAAACAAGGTCGCGCTCAAGGGCCCGGTCACTACTCCGATCGGCGGAGGCTTCGTCAGCTCGAATGTCAGACTGCGAAAGGAACTCGATCTGTACGCAAACCTTCGGCCGGTCAGGTCGCTTGAAGGAGTGCCGACACGCTACGAGAACGTCGATCTGATCATCGTGCGCGAGAACACCGAAGATCTTTACTCGGGGCTAGAGCACGAAGTCGTGCCGGGCGTGGTCGAGAGCTTGAAGATCATCACTGCGCGCGCTTCGCTTCGTATTGCGCGATTCGCCTTCGAGTACGCAAAGCGAGAAGGCCGCAAGCGAATCACCGCGATCCACAAAGCCAACATAATGAAGCTGTCCGACGGGCTCTTTCTGAACTGCTTTCGCGAAGTAGCGAGCGAGTACCCAGACATTGAAGCCGATGACATGATCGTGGACAACACCTGCATGCAGCTCGTGATGAATCCAAATCAGTTTGACGTCTTGCTGCTGGAGAACCTGTACGGTGACATCGTCTCGGATCTTGGCGCGGGTTTGGTCGGCGGACTAGGCGTGGCTCCGGGGGCGAACATCGGCGAAGAGATTGCTGTCTTTGAGGCGGTTCACGGCGCGGCGCCGACAATAGCCGGCCGCGGCATCGCGAATCCCACGGCACTGCTTCTGAGTGCGGTATTGATGCTTAGACATCTCGGCGAACGCGAGATGGCTGAGCAAGTTCAGCGCGCGCTGTATCACGTGCTTGCAGAAGGCAAGATGTTGACGCGCGACCTTGGCGGCCAGGCTACAACGATCGAGTTCACCGAGGCCGTCATTCGTTCGCTCTAGTTTCTGCCGGAATCTCCCCGCGCCCGGTGTGTTGCCGAGCGATTCAGTGAGCCGATCAAGCGAGAAGGAGCCGTAGATCTCGATGAAGATCACTTCAAGTGCAAAGAAGTTGAGTGATATCACGGAGGATGTGCTTGTCGTTCCGGTGTTCGAAGGGGAGACGCCGCGCGAAGGAGCGCTCGCTGCCCTCGATCAGCTGACGGGCGGAGCAGTCACTCGCGTCTTCGACTCGGGCGAGTTGGATGGCAAGCGCGACAGGTGGGTCATGGTTCGCGACGCTGGCAGGCGGCTGCTTTTGTACGGAGGCGGGGCGGCTGACGGGTTAGACACGCTGCGCGTACAGCGGCTCGCGGGCGCGGCGATCCGAACTCTCACGGATCGAGGTGCGCGCTCGGTGGCCTTCTTGTTGAGCGGGAAAGTCGATGATGCGGTGTGCGCTCAATCCATCGTCGAAGGCGCGATGATGGGCCAGATGAGTTGCGGCTTGCACAGATCAAACGACAAGCCGAAGAGCGAGGTCGAGGAGCTTGTCCTTGTCGGCGAGCGGGCCGTTGGCCCGGCGGTTGATCGGGCGATTGAAGCCGGCTCGACGATGGCCGAAGCTACAAACTTCGCGCGCCGCCTGGGGTTTGAACCCGGCAATTTGATGACTCCGACGGAACTGGCTCGCAAAGCACAGGAGATGGCAGAGCGCGAAGGCCTTGGGTGCGAGGTGCTCGGCGAAGACGAGATGAAACGTCTCGGCATGGGCGCGCTGCTCGCCGTTTCGCGAGGAAGTCAGGAACCGGCGCAGTTGATTGTTATTTCCTATGAACCCGATGGCGGCGCGCCCGATGCCGGCGCTCCCGGCCCCGAGTTGATTGCGCTGGTCGGAAAGGGAATTACCTTTGACTCGGGCGGCATCTCTATCAAGCCGGCCGACAAGATGGAAGATATGAAGTACGACATGGGCGGCGGGGCTGCGGTCATCGGTGCAATGCAATCGCTTGCGCGGCTTAAGCCTAAGGCCCGCGTGATTGGTCTGATACCGGCATCTGAGAACCTGCCGTCGGGCCGCGCGGTGAAGCCGGGTGACGTTGTCAGGAGCTTGAGCGGCAAAACCATCGAAGTCGTCAACACCGATGCAGAAGGCCGGTTGGTTCTCTGCGACGCCATCACGTATGCGATCAGCCGCGGCGCGCAAGTGGTCGTCGATGCTGCAACTCTGACGGGTGCCTGTGTAGTCGCGTTAGGTGAAGTTCGCGCCGCCGCAATGGGGACTGACCAGAGGTTGATCGACGAGTTGATTAGCGCAGGCGAAAAGTGCGGCGAACGTGTCTGGCAGTTGCCGTTCGACGACGAGTATGGCGAGATGATTTGCAGCGAGATAGCGGATATCAAGAACGTGGGAAACCGGACCGCAGGCTCGATCACCGGCGGTTGGTTTCTGAAACATTTTGTGGGGGACTTGCCGTGGGCGCATCTGGATATCGCGGGCACCGCCTGGACTGAACACGAGAAGCCCTACATGGCACGCGGCGCAACCGGCTTCGGGGTGCGTCTGATGGCTAATTTTGTGCTGAATCGCGCCGCTTCAAAATAGATCGCGGTTGTCATTTGTCATTTGTCATTTGTCATTTGTCATTTGTCATTTGTCAGTCGCCAGTTGTTAGTTGGGAGTCGGCAGTTGATACTAGAAAGTTGATACAAGGCAGTTGAACTTGCAAATGACAAATGACAAATGACAAATGACAAATGACAAATGACAAATGACATCTGAAAGGAGTCTTGCGAGCACGTATGTCGAAAGAAACGATTCATAAGGAGGTCGTGATTCTCGGTTCTGGGCCGGCTGGTTTGACTGCGGCGATTTACGCCGCGCGAGCGAACCTGAAACCGCTCGTCGTTGAAGGCCCTCAGCCGGGCGGCCAGTTGATGATAACGACCGACGTCGAAAACTATCCCGGTTTTGCTAGAGGAATTCTTGGGCCGGCGCTGATGGAAGAGTTTCGCGAGCAGGCGAAACGCTTCGGCACGGAGTTCATGGTTACGTGGGTCAGCAAGGCTGATTTGAGCCGGCGGCCATTCACCCTCGAGACTGAAGACCACAACATCAAAGCCGACACACTTATCATTGCGTCGGGCGCCTCGGCGAAGTGGCTCGGCATTCCTGGTGAAGCGCCCGCGCCGCAAGGCCTGGGCGGCTACGGTGTTTCGGCATGTGCGACGTGCGACGGGTTCTTTTTCAAAGGCAAACCGTTGGTCGTCGTGGGTGGCGGCGACACGGCGATGGAAGAGGCTACGTTTCTCACGAAGTTCGCGACGAAGGTGACCGTGATTCACCGGCGCGATGGACTGCGAGCCTCGAAGATCATGCAGGACAAGGCGTTCAAGAACGACAAGATTGAGTTCATCTGGGACACGGCGGTTGAGGAGATACTCGGCACTCCTGAAACGGGCGTGACCGGCGTGCGGCTGAGGAACTTGAAAACGAGCGAGGAACGAGTGTTTCCGAGCGAAGGAGTGTTTATCGCGATCGGGCATGAGCCGAACACTGATTTGTTTAAAGGCCAGCTTGATATGGATGACGTAGGCTACCTGAGGACCGATGGCCGCTCGACTGCAACGAACGTCCCCGGCGTGTTCGCTTGCGGGGATGCGCAGGACTCGGTGTATCGCCAGGCAGTGACCGCCGCGGGCACGGGATGCATGTCGGCGATAGATGCCGAGCGGTTTCTGGATAGCAATCCGATTGCATCCGAGATTGAACACACAGCGACGCCGGAGCGCGTCGCGGTGGAGAGTTGATGGCAGTTAACACCGCAAACCCACAAAGCGCAGGACTGGCTTCCGTAGCCCGTTTGGGGCTCGCTCATCAGATCGTTGCTTTCATCGAAGTCTTGCTGCTGACGGTCTGGCTTGGCTCGATGATGTTCTTCAGCTTTGCAGTCGCGCCGAGCGCTTTTGCGGTGCTGCCTTCGCGCGAACTGGCAGGTGTGATGGTCACCAGCTCGATCACAAAAGTCGAAACGCTCGGCTTGATCATCGGCCCCTTGCTGATTCTGCTTCAAGCCGTGGGCTGGCGCGCGAGACGCGCGACTCCGTTGACCAAGGCGATCCGGCTCGCGCTGATCGGCGTGATGACGCTCGCGGCTGCGGCTTCGCGCTTCTGGATTTCGCCTGCGATGGTTGCTCTTCGCAAGTCCATGGGCGGACTGATTGATGATGTCCCGCCGACTGATCCGCTTCGACTCCAGTTCAACGACCTTCATCAATACTCAGTCTTTGCGATGTCGGTCGCCTTGTTCGCCGGACTGGTCGTGTTGTTCCTGACGGTTAGATCATGGCTCAAGCGCTAGAAGCGATTAGCACTTTGTGCCCGTTGTGTGACGGCCAGATCAGCCTCGACGTGCCGGATTGGCGAGTCACGGCGGGGTGGCGCGATGTGCTCGAACATCGTGAAGTGTGGACTCGAGTCGCGGACGCATTTCGTGAGTACCGCTCGATCGACGAAGCCGCGAGCCGGCTTTCTATCACTAGTGAAGTTGCCGAACGCGTGCTTGATTTTCTTTGCAAAGAACTATGTGGTTGCCGCGCGGCGACGTGTGTGTCCTGCCTTGACGATTATCGGAGCGAGCTTTAATCTCCCCTCAACTTGGAGACCTCGACACACCAGAACAACGAGCCGGCTGCTGAGACTCGGAGTCGAACTGCGCTTCCGCGGCGGCTCGGGTTGATCAGCGCAATTGCGGTTCTGGTTGGCTCGACCATCGGCACCGGCATCTTTCGTTCACCTGCCGGCATCGCGACCAAAGTTCCAGACGAGAGCTTGTACTTGTTGCTGTGGGTGCTGGGCGGGTTCTTCTCGTTGTGCGGCGCGCTGACGCTGGCCGAACTCGCGGGTGCCTTGCCTCACACTGGCGGAGTGTTTGTGTTCTTGCGCGAAGGCTTCGGGCGGTTACCGGCGTTCTTGTTTGGCTGGTCTGAGTTGGTGATCATTCGCGCTTCGGCGCTTGGCGCGATCTCGACTGTGTTCGCTGAATACTTCCTAAGGCTGCTGGGCAAGAACGACCCGCAGGCAGTTCATTACGTTGCTGCCGGAGCGATTCTGCTCACGGCGATATTCAACATCCTCGGAGTAAACCTGGGCGCTGCGGTTCAGAACCTGACGACGGGCACAAAATACGCGGCGTTGGTCCTGCTCGTATTGGCGGCGTTCTTGATCGGCGCCAAGCATGACGCTCCCGCGCAGGCATTGCCTGCCGCTCCGAGCGCGGACAAGATCACAACCGACGGCCCGGCGCTTTCTAAGAACGAAGTCGTGACGTTGCTTGGCGGCGGCGTAGCTGCAAGCCGCGTTCGCGAACTCGTCGAAACTCGCGGGGTGAACTTCAGACCGACGCCTGAGATCGTCAATCAGATCAACGCAGCAGGCGGTGACGGCTTGCTGGTTGAATCGCTGTTCTCCGGCGCGCCGTCGCTGATCGCGTTATTCGGGTTGGCGTTCATCTCGCTGCTGTGGGTCTACGACGGGTGGGCGGACGTGACTTTTATGAGCGGCGAAGTTAAACGGCCCGAGCGGTTCCTGCCGCTCGCGCTAATCGGCGGCACGCTTGCGGTGATTACGATCTATATGCTCGCCAATTCTGCCTACCTTCACTTGCTCTCGATAGATCAGATCGCGGGTTCGAAGCTTGTAGCCGCCGACGCAGCGTACCGCATCATCGGCGACGCGGGCGTGAATCTGATTTCGATCGCTGTGATGATCTCTGCGTTTGGGACGCTGAATGGGTCGATGATGACCGGGCCTAGAATCTTTTTTGCGATGGCGGACGAAGGGTTGTTCTTCAAGAAAATCGCTTCGGTGCATCCGCGCTTCAAGACCCCGTATGTTGCGATCTCGCTTGCGGCGACGCTTGCAGTTGTGTTTGTGCTGGTTCGAAGCTTCGAACAGTTGGCCGACACGTTCGTGCTCGGCATCTGGCCGTTTTACGCAGGCGGAGTCGCGGCGGTGTACGCGCTTAGAAGGAAGCGGCCTGATTTGCCGCGCAAGTACCGCACGCTCGGTTATCCGGTAACGCCCGCGCTGTTCATCCTCGCGGTGTTGCTTCTGGTCGGGAACGCCTTGTGGAGCGACCTACGATACTACGCCGCGAGGTTTGCCGGCGGGCCCAACCCGCACGAATGGAGCGGCGCGTTGATGGTGTTCACGATCGTGCTTGCAGGAATCCCCGCCTACTTTATCTGGAAGCGCTTGAACCCGGTCAGGTAAAACGATGGTTCGAACTCGCGCGGCAAGGAAGGCGAACAGAGCCGCAAAAGCTCCGCCGCCGCGATGGCGGTGGTGGGCTAAGATCATCGTTCTTTCGCTGGTTGCTCTTGCTGTCGTCTATCACCTGATAATTCTCTTTCAAGTAGTCCGATACCGAAGCGCAAACCCAGGCGCTACGGCAATGATGGAGCAGCGCGCGAGCGAGGCCTCGGCACGTGGGGAAGAACCGCGCCGTGAGCAAACCTGGGTGCCGTACGATCGAATCTCTCAGAACCTGGTTAGGGCAGTGCTTGCGGGTGAAGACTCGCGCTTCTTCGATCACGCGGGTTTCGACTGGGACGAGATGAAGAAGGCTCTCGAGAAGGACTGGAACGAGGGCCGCTTCAAGCGAGGCGCTTCGACGATCAGCCAGCAGCTTGCGAAGAATCTTTTTCTCTCGACATCCAAGAACCCGGTTCGCAAGCTTCACGAGGCGTTGATCACTTGGGAGATGGAGATGGTGCTCGGCAAGCGGCGGATACTCGAGATCTACTTGAACGTGATCGAGTGGGGCGATGGCGTCTACGGCGCCGAAGCGGCGGCGCGCAAGTACTTCAACACGTCGGCTGCTTCATTGAGCGCTGAGCAAGCGGCGTTTTTGTCGGCTATCATTCCGAGCCCGAACGGGGCTTACAACCCTTCCACCCACCGGCGCAAAGTCGAGCGCCGCAAGAACCTGATCTCGCGGCTGATGCGTCATGTCGTGATTCCAAAAGATCTCAGCTAGTCTCTGCGTCCGTCTCTGCGTCTCAGCGTCTCTGCGGTTAGAAGATCATCGGGAAGGGATCGTTTGAAGAACATCAACAATCGTGGGGAAAGGTTATGCATTTTGACCATCAACCAACTCACTCACGAAATCATCGGTGCAGCGATAGAAGTCCATCGAGCACTCGGCCCAGGATTGCTCGAGTCAGCGTACGAGGAGTGCCTCTCCCACGAGTTGACGCTTCGAGGCATCCCCTTCGAACGGCAGCGAGACATGCCGCTTGAGTACAAAGGAGTAAAGCTGAGCAAAGGCTACACGGTAGACTTGGTGGTCGCGGGCAAAGTCGCTGTCGAGTTGAAGTCGGTGCCGGTTCTTGCACCGGTGTTTGAAGCCCAACTAATTACCTACCTCAGGCTGGGTGGCTGGACGGTTGGGTTGTTGATCAACTTCAACGTTCCTGTGCTGAAAGACGGGATCAGGCGGAAGGTTCTGGGCTTCGAAGGTTAGTAAACTCGAGGAGTGTTGGGTTTCGAGAGCTCCTAACCGCAGAGACGCTGAGACGCAGAGCCGGACGCAGAGAGAACTAAACCGCCCGGCCCTTTGGTCTTTGATTCGAAGGCAGAATCTTTTTGCGCATTCGAATCGAAGAAGGAGTCACTTCGACAAACTCATCTTCGCGGATGAACTCCAAAGCTTGTTCGAGCGACAACTCGCGAAAGGGAACCAGGCGCATTGCGTCGTCCGCTGAGGAGGCTCGCATGTTGGTCAGCTTCTTTTCCTTGACCACGTTCACATCAAGATCGACGTCGCGCGCGTTCTCGCCGACGACCATGCCTTCGTAGACTTCCGCGTTCGGGCGCACGAACAACTCGCCGCGCTCCTGCAGGTTGAACAGCGAGTAGGTAGTTGCCTGTCCCGGCCGGTCTGCGACAAGCGCGCCGCTGACTCGCTGCGAGATCGTCCCCTGCCATTCGTCCCATCGCAGAAAGATCGTGTTCAGCAAGCCCGTGCCCTTGGTGTCGGTTAGAAACTCGCTTCGGAAGCCGATCAATCCGCGCGACGGCATCTCGAATTCCATGCGCACCCGGCCCGTGCCGTGATTGACCATCTTGGTCATCCGGCCTTTTCGCCGCCCGAGCGCTTCGGTGACCACGCCGATAAAAGTCTCGGGGCAATCAATGACGGTCAGCTCAATCGGTTCAAGCTTACGGCCGTCCAGCGTGCGGGTGATGACTTCGGGCTTCGACACCTGAAGCTCGTATCCTTCGCGGCGCATCATCTCGATAAGAATCGCAAGCTGAAGCTCGCCGCGTCCGGATACTTTGAACGTATCCATCGAGTCGGTTTCTTCTACGCGGATCGCGACGTTGGAAAGCGTCTCCTTATCCAGCCGCTCTCTGATCTTTCGAGAAGTGACGTACTTGCCATCCCGGCCCGCAAACGGCGAGGTGTTCACGCTGAACATCATCGCTATGGTCGGTTCATCGACGGTGATCTTCGGCAAAGGCTTCGGGTCGTCCGCCGAAGAGACGGTCTCGCCGATGTAGATGTCTTCGATGCCGGCAATCGCGACTATCTCGCCGGCTTCGGCGCGCTCGATGGGGACCTGCTTCATGCCCTCAAACGCATAGAGTTTGGTGACGCGAGTCTTCTCGATTCGCCCGTCGAGCTTGCAGATGGAGACCTGATCGCCGACCGCGACCGCGCCCGCGAAGATGCGTCCGATCGCCAGCCGGCCGACATAGTCGTTGTAGTCCAGGTTAGCTACCAGCATCTGCAGCACGGCGTCGAGCGGCGCAGCCGGCGGCGGGATCGTTCGCAGAATCTCGTCGAACAGCGGACGCAAGTCCTGGCTCTCATCCGCAAGCTCGCGTTTGGCGACGCCGTCCCGCGCGACTGTATAGATGATAGGAAAGCCGGATTGGTCGTCGGTTGCGTCGAGGTCGATGAATAAGTCGAACACTTCGCTGACGACTTCTTCGGCGCGGGCGTCCTGACGATCGATTTTGTTGATGACGACGACGGCGGGAAGCGCCTGCTCCAATGCTTTCGACAGCACGTAGCGCGTCTGCGGAAGCGGGCCTTCGCTGGCGTCAACCAGCAGCATCACTCCGTCTACCATCTTGAGCACGCGTTCGACCTCGCCCCCAAAGTCCGAGTGACCCGGGGTGTCGACGATATTGATCTTGACGCCGCCATAGTGGACCGAAGCGTTCTTGGCCATGATCGTAATGCCGCGTTCGCGTTCGAGGTCCATCGAGTCCATCATTCGCTCGACGGTTGTCTCGTTAGCTCGAAACAGTCCCGACTGCTTGAGCATTGCATCGACCAGCGTGGTCTTGCCGTGATCGACGTGCGCGATGATCGCGATGTTCCGGATGTCCTGTCGTGCTTCCGCTGTGTCCTCGCGTGTTTCTTCCTTGTCCTGTAGTGCTTCCACCATGTCCTCCTGATCGCACCTGAGCGAAACGAGGATCATAGCAGAGTCTGACGATGTTGTCGCTTGGTTGGTGCGCGTCAGGTTTTTGCGCTCGCGTTGCATCAAGATTAGCTTTTTGGAGACCTCAATGGTTCCGCGCGTAGGAAATCCCCAACCCTGAAAGGGTGGAGGAATATAGCCACGGGTGAGTCCGCGAACCCGTGGAGACATGCCGAAGGTGCATCAGGAACCCGCGAAGCGGGTGGCGGCCCTTGATGGACGAGCACCTGGTAGAGAAGCCCCGTTGTCGAGGATGTCAGGACATCGACTCTCGTCTGGTACTTGGCTTTGGCCGTCACCCTCTTCGAGGGTTCACCGTGTATGGGTTGGCGTCGCCCACGGGTTCGCGGACTCACCCGTGGCTTTACTCCGGCATCCCGTTCCGGGATTCAAACGCAAAAACCTGACGCGCACTCCAAATCAAGCATCCGGGGATTCGTTGCTGGTATAATGAGAAAACTTCGCGCTAGAAGGAGCCTCGAGGTCGTGGAGTCGGCGTCGATCAAAAAGCAAGGCAGCTACTTTTACACCAGAGCCTACTGGCAGGTGGTGGTGGTGCTCACGCTGGTGTACGGGGGGATGGGCGCGGTGTTGGCGATCCTCACTGAATCCGATCTCGAAGACGTCCTGGAGCAGATCATCTTTCCGATAATGGCGTTTGTTCCGGTGCTGATGATGTGGTCGTTCTATGCGGTGATGCTCTGGGCATTCAGGCGTGAGGCCGACACCGCGATAGAAGTGAGCGACGACGGAATCAGAGAAACCCGCAAAGGCCGCGAACGTCGGTTCATCCCGTGGGACGGCGTGCGCGAGATCGAGCTGAATGCGGATTTGATTGGCGGGATGAGTCTGAAAGTGAAGGGAGCGTTCTCGGAGATCGCGATATCAAATGTAGACCTCGAGATCACCCGGCCTATGAGTTTCGCGAAGATGCATCAAGCATTGAGCAGAGCCAGCGAAATGCTCAAGCTGTTTGGCAAACTCAAATCCGCCGCACCCCAGGCGGTCTTGCGTACGAACAAGCTCGCGAGGAGACGACTGAGCGAGTACGCGCTCGTGGATGGTTAATCCTAGTTGAAGAGTTCATCCACCGGCATTTTCCAGCCAGGCACGGCGGGTTCAGCATCGGCGATTTCACCGCGACGAAAGACTCTTGGAGTCTCCGGCGTGTTGGCGTCATAGCACTTGATAACTTCGGGAGAGAGTAGATCAACATCCCAAACAACTTGAGTTCCCGCTGCAAAGTAGTCCGCCCGCTTTTCAGCCATCGCGCGTTCAGCAGCCGGGCCGTAGTCGTATTCGCTTCTCACTTCTACCGCGAAAACAGGCGCACCTTGGAGGAACTTCATTCCATTAGTAGGGCCAACGTACCAGGCGGCATCCGGACTGAATGACTCTCGGTTAGGTAGATCGACCAGGAATCCGACGTTGTCAGTATATGCACGTCCTGGCGTCTTCCCTTCGTGCTGACGCAGGCTAATGTAAATAGATCCGCCGGCGCGGTTGGGCATTTCCCCTGTTGGTGACATCAGTAAGATCTCCCCATCCACGATTTCCGCCTTGGCGTGACCAGGTAAACTGTAAAGGTCCTCGATTGTAGCTCTTGCTTTGGTGCTCATATGAGTGAACCTGTCGTAGCATAGACTTTAGTCTGTGTCCGATTCGTTTAGGGACACAGACTAAAGTCTATGCTACATCTGGGATCATTGTAGTATCTCGCGCCGGAATATTAGCATAAAACATCGCAAATCAGTGCGGTTCTGATTGAGCTTTGCCAGACTTGGCGGCTCGCTGTTGCGCGATGCTATACTCCTCCTCAACCCGCCCGCGGGCAAACCTGATGAACGAGAAATACGAAGTAGTGATCGGGCTTGAGATTCACGCGCAACTCAAGACCGACTCGAAAATCTTTTGCGCGTGCTCGACTAAGTTTGGCGGCGAGCCCAACGCGAACACCTGTCCGGTGTGCCTCGGGTTGCCTGGAGCGCTGCCGGTGTTGAACCGAAAAGTGGTCGATATGGCGGGCCGCGCGGCGCTTGCGTTAAACCTTGAGATCAACCACGAGTCGATCTTCTCGCGGAAGAACTACTTCTATCCCGATCTTCCCAAAGGTTATCAAATCTCTCAATACGACCGCCCGTTTTCGGAACACGGCTGGGTCGAGATACCGACGGCGGAACGCAACGAGTCCGGCCACGTGATCGAGTGGCGGAACAAGCGGTTTCGCATAACGCGGCTTCACATCGAAGAAGACGCCGGCAAGTCGCTTCACGAAGGAATGTCCGACACGACGAAGTCTTACGTCGATCTAAACCGCAGCGGAGTTCCGCTCGCGGAGATTGTCTCCGAGCCGGACTTTCGTTCGTCGTGGGAGGCTTACGACTACATGCACTCCGTCCGGCGCACGCTTCAGTTCATAGACGTGTGCGACGGGAACATGGAAGAGGGAAGCTTGCGCTGTGACGCTAATGTTTCGGTGCGGTTGCGCGGCGCGGAGAAGTTCGGCACGAGGGTCGAGTTGAAGAACCTGAATTCGTTTCGGTTCCTACAGAAGGCGATCGACTACGAGGTCGAACGCCAGATCGAGGCCATCGAGGCCGGCGAGAAGGTCGTTCAGGAGACGCGCCTGTGGAACGAACGCGAATCAAAAACTTATGCGATGCGCTCGAAGGAAGAGGCTCACGACTATCGATATTTCCCTGAGCCCGACTTGCTACCGCTCTGCGTTGATGAAGCATTCGTCGAGCGGCTTCGCTCCGAGATGCCCGAACTACCCGAGGCGCGGCGCCAGCGGGTTATTCATGAGTATGGCCTGTCTTTCGACGACGCGAGTCAGTTGATCGAGGCGCGCGCGCTGGCCGAGTACTTCGAAGAGACGGCACGGGTTTGCGAGAATCCGAAAGCGGCTGCGAATTGGATTCTCAATGAACTGCTACGCGAGTTGAAGAAAGCCGGCGTCGAGATTGCGGAGGCCCCGGTTTCGCCCGGGTCGCTTGGCGGAATGATCAAGCTTATCGACGGCGGGTCGATCAGCGGCAAGATGGCCAAGGACGTGATGATCGAGATGTACCGCTCGGGCAAGCCGGCTGACGAAATTGTGCGCGAAGCGGGCGGGTCGCAATTGTCAGACGAAGGCGAGCTTCGGACGCTTGCCGAGAAGACCATCGGCGGCAACCCGAAACAGGTCGAGCAATACCGAGCGGGGAAGACTTCTCTGATTGGCTTTTTCGTGGGCCAGGTGATGAAGATGAGCGGTGGCCGCGCCAATCCAAAGGTCGTCAACGACGTGTTGAAGCAATTGCTTGATGGCTCTTCAGGCGAGTAAAAGACAGCGCATGATTTGTTGCCTGCCCAGGCAATGCTCGCGCGGGGATTGATGAAGAACAGAATACTTAGTTGCGTTTTGCTCTTGGCTGCGACGTGGTCGATCTCGTGTCGCCCGGACGTGGGCTCGCCGGACGAGGTAGCGGTGCTCGAGACGAGCTACGGGCGCATCGTGATCGAGTTCCTGCCTGATGCTGCGCCGAACCACGTTGCGACTTTCAAGGCGTTGTTTCGAAGTGGTTTTTTTGACGAAACCAAAATCCATCAGTTAGCGAGGGACCAGGGAAAACCGATCGCAATTCAGGGCGGCGATCCGAACTCAATAAAGGGCGAGCCGGCAACCTGGGGTCTGGGCGTGCCCGGGCAAAAGACTATTCGCGCCGAGATTTCACCGAACCTCACACATGACCGGGGCTCGGTTTCGGCGTCGCACAAGCCCAAGGAACCGGACACTGCCGCGAGCCAGTTCTTTATCTGTCTTGCCGATGAGCCCAGATTCGACGGCGTGTACACGATCTTTGGAAGAATCATCGAGGGGATGAACGTGGCCGATACGATAGGCCGGGCGCCGGTTGTGAGAGGTACGGATCGCCCGGTTGATCCAGTTGTGATCAATCGCGCCTATCTGGCCAGCCGTGGTGAGATCAAATAGGAGAGAACGATGAACCGACAAGATATCGAGTTGCTGTACCAATACGATCGATGGGCCAATGAGTTGGTGTTCGGTTGCGCGGCAAAGCTGACCGAAGGGCAGTTCACCAAAGACATGCAAAGCAGTCATCACTCAGTGCGTGACACGCTCGCTCACATTGTTGGGGCGGAATGGATATGGCTCAAGCGATGGCTGGGGACTTCGCCAAAATCGCTGTTCGACCCGGCAGAGTTTCCCGATGTAGCTTCGCTGACTGCAAAGATGAAGGAAGTGGAGCAGGACCAGATAGAGTTCATAGGGAAGCTGACTGACGAAGGCCTTGCCGAGGTGATTGGATACACAAACATGAAGGGCGAGCAGTGGGCGTACCCGCTAGGCCACTTGATGCAGCACCTCGTGAACCATTCCTCTTATCATCGGGGGCAGGTGACGACGATGTTGAGGCAACTGGGCGGTGAGGTTGCGTCGGTGGATCTTCTGTATTTTTTTGACGCGAAACAGTAGGCAGCCAAATTCTTGAAGAGGGCCCTGCTACTCGTTGATCGAGTATGCGCTTCATTCGGTGCTGTCCTAAATTCAGTGTTGACTGTCTTGACAGCAAAATGACAAACCGCCAAGCCGCAAAGAACGCCAAGATTCTCGTTGAGTCCTTGTAGCTGCTCTTGGCGTTCTTGGCGGCTTGGCGGTTTTGCCCGTCAAGCAACACACACAGAGTGGGACAAGACTCTTCATTCTTGACAAGAGTTTGGGCGGAGAGCACTCTGGTAGCGTCTTTATCCCTTATTCCAACGAAAGGCGAATCAGTGCAACTTGCCAGGGTCCTTGGGACAGTAGTGGCGACGGTCAAGTGCGAGTCTCTGGAAGGCCGCAAGATTCTCGTCATTCAGCCGCTGGACGGGCAGTTACAGGAATCGGGAAAGCCGATGGTGGCGATCGACTCGGTCGGCGCGGGCAAGGGGGAGATCGTGTTCTGGTGCCGCGGGAAAGAAGCTTCGTTTCCGTTCATGCCTTCCGAAGTGCCGACAGACTGCACGATCGTGGGGATAGTGGACTCGGTGAACATGGAGTTATGAATTTTGGATTTTAGATTTTGGATTTTGGATTAAGTTGCGGCGTTCCACGCGATTCAATCTCTTCAATCCAAAATCCAAAATCTAAAATCCAAAATCGTATGATTCTCGCGCTAGTGGTTGGCAACATAGTCGCAACTCAAAAGGATCACCGCTACGAAGGCGCGCGGATACTGGTTGTGCGGCCAATCGAAACGGATGGTTCGCAAGCCGGCGAAGAGATGCTCGCCTTGGACTCGGTCGACGCGGGAGTGGGCGACACCGTAGTGGTGGTGCGGGAAGGCTGGTCGGCGTCCACTTCGTCGACTGGAAGTCCCGGCGCGGCGATTGACTCGGCGATAGTTGGTGTTGTCGATGTGATCGACTTCGAAAGATGATGAACTTGTACGGGCGTCCCTCCGTGGGCGCCCCTCGATCACGACACTGTTCCTGCGTGCGGAGGGGCGGCCACGGAGGGACGCCCATACAGGTGTTTCATCAAAATCGTCATTACCGAGTACTAGTGTCAAAACGAGGATTGTTGCTGACGGCATTTCAGGAAGAAACCAATGACCGAATCCAACGATGACATCGCGCGCAGAGTGCTTGCGTCAGTGCTCGAACGGCTCGAGGCTGGCGCCCGCTTACCGTCGCAGTCGAGCGCTACATCGGAAAAGGATTCGCGGCCTTACTCGAGCGTCGATCCGGTTGTCGTAGTTGTGCTCGGCCAGGGGAGTCGGAACGAAACGCCGCTCGCGCCCGTAACGAACTGGTCTCAGCCCATCTCGGGCATCGCGTCCCATCCAGGACTCGAAAAGTTCGAACTGCCGAAGACAAGCTCGAACGCTTCCGCCCCTAAGACGTGTTTCATGGAAGCCTGATCGTCCCTGCGTCAACTCGGGCGCCTGCGAAACGCGAGGCTACTAGCCGCTCGCCTTGCGCGGAGTTGCCGCGTAAAAAAGGGGGAGTAATGGGCAATTCAGCCACACTCATCTACAGCGCCGAAGGCGAGGAGCAGACTCGCACAATCGGCGGAAGCTCGTTTCGAATCGGCCGTGATCCCGACAGCGATCTGACTATCGACAACCCGTACGTCTCGCGGCACCACGCCGAAATAACGGCGGATCGCGGCGTGTATCAGCTTCGGGATCTCGACAGCACTTCGGGCACCTATGTGAACGGCCAGCAGATGAAGACGCGCCGGCTGGAAGAAGGCGATCGCATACGGCTCGGCCGAGGCCACGGCGTCGAGCTTCTGTTTCATCTGGGCGAGGCGGCAGAGGGCCGTCCGGAAAAAGCAGAAGACAGCGGCGCTAAGCTGACGCCGGTGCGAGTTGTCACGCCGGAGGAAACGCGCTTTATCAACACAGCCAGGCTGCCGAATTCAGGCGATCTGACTCGCGAGACCGTTGACCGGCTTCGTTCTCTTTACGAATTCACAAGCGAGATACTCGGCGCGCAGTCGTCTCAAGATCTCAGCGATAAGCTGGCAGCGTTTCTCGTGCGCACACTCGAAGCGGAGCGGTGTGCTGTGCTGTTGCACGACCGCGAGCGCGACTCGCTCAAGGTGGTTGCGTCAAGCGACACTGGCAAGCTGATCGCGCCGAGCCGCAGCATCACCCGTATGGCTTACGATGACAACGTGGCGGTGCTGAGCCTCGATGCGCGCAGCGATGAGCGCTTCGCGGAGGGCGCTTCGGTTCGCTTCCAGTCGATTCGGTCGGTCATGTGCGCGCCGATGGGATCGAAGACGCGCGTCTGGGGAGTCTGCTACGTCGACAACCTGACCAGCGACCGCTCGTTCGACGATGAAACGCTCGAATTTCTTGCCGCCGTTGCTAGACAAGCGGGGCTGGCGATGGAGAATCTGTTTCTGCTTGAAGAGCAGCGCCGCTCGCTCGAGAGTTTTATCCGGACACTGGCAGCGTCCCTTGATGCGCGCGACGACAACACCGCGGGTCACTCGGCGAGGGTGGCGGCGGTCGCGGCGGGACTTGCGCGTGTTGTGGGGCTGAACCCGGCGGATGTTCGCGTCACTTATTACGCCGGGTTGTTGCACGACTACGGCAAGATCGGAATTCGCGACGACGTTTTGCTGAAGCCGGCCGGGCTGACCGACAAAGAGTACGAGCATATCAAAGAGCACCCGGTTCACACGTTCAAGCTGCTATCGAAGATTCGATTCCCGGAAGACCTTGCCGACATTCCCTCGGTCGCCGCGCCTCATCACGAGCGGTGGGATGGTACTGGTTATCCGGAGGGACTGAGGGGCGCGGACATACCGATCGGAAGCCGCATCATCGCGGTTGCGGACGCGTATGACGCCCTCACCGAGCAACGTTGCTACAACGAGCCGATGACTCCCGCCTGCGCTTTGGTCGAGCTGACCTTGAGGTCGGGAACCTACTTTGATCCCGCTGTGATCGAGGCGTTCGTTCAGTACTTCAGCCGCGAGATCGAACCTCGAAGCCGGGCACTCGAGAACCGGGCAGTCGAGAACCAGACGCTTCAAGAGGGCCAGAACAAGATCGACGAACAAGTGGGCGAAGAAGCATTGGAAGAAGGCGTGATACTGCATTGATGCTGGGACGGCCGCGCTCCCAGGAGACTCCAATGAACAAAAGACCAGTCCGAGTCTGGATCGCGGGTTTACTCTTTTTGGCGGCATGCAACGCCAAGAATGAATCGGCCCCGAAGGACGCTTCGACTGCAAAAAAGGACACCCCAGAGGCAGCCGAGCCGGCACCTGCGACTGAAACAGGCACAGCGAGTGGGACCTTGACTGTCAAAGGTCAGTCCGTACAGCTCGCGTATGCCTACGCGCTTCGAGTGCCCGGAATGTTTGATAAGACGACTCAAGACGTTCAGGTCATCGTGACTGATAAACCCGTTCCAAAGGAAGTGGTGGAAGGCCTTCGAAAACTCGGAAAGGATCTCGACGACTGTTTCAGCAAGATGACGCTAAGCATGCGGGGCCTGCCGGAAATCGAAGTGCAGGGAATGTATTTGTTGATCGACGCGCAGAAGCACATCCTATCCCGTAGCCCGCATCATCTCGCGCTCGAGAATACTTCTATCTCGCTGGGAGGTGGACCGGGAGGTGAATTTACGGTGGAAGAAGACAGCATCACCGGTAAGAGCGCTGACGACAACCCCAGCGATGAACACCCCTGGAGTTACACGCTAACTTTCAAAGCTTCGTTGAAAAAGCCGTAGGGTTCTACAACTTCTCGGACGCACTTCGTCGCAACCAACTCTTCAACCGCACGCCATTCCGAATCTTCTGCATGCCTGGCTCTCAGCGCTTTGATACTTCGTCGCGCAGCCGTACCAACGCACTTACTATTCGCGCCAGCCCTTCAACAACCGGCAAGCCAGCGCGGTCTTCGCGATGAAACACGGCGGTCCGCGTTTCGCTTCCTTGCTTGTACTTGATCGTTAGGAGGTAGTCGTGATTCTTCGTGTCGGGAGTCTTCTTGCCCGGTACGAAAACAGCGAAAGGCCCGAGCGCCAGCCACCACCACCCTGAACGAATTCGTTTGCCTTCGGTGACCGTGCTGCCGTCGACGACGTTTGCTTCGATGATTGAGGCTGCTGGAATCTTAAAGGTTCGGCTGCCGGGAACGGTCTCGCTGACTTCGATTCCATCGCGGTTGATAACCAATCGAACCGTCGCGGCGCCGTCCAGCCGTTCAATGCCGTCGAGGTAGTCGATCTCGATCTTAGTCGCCGCAAATTCTTCGGGGGCGCCGCGATCGACGATCGGAACGCCGCACCAGATGCAGCGTTTGGCAGAGGCGCCGTTTGCGCGCGAGCACTCCTGACAGTAGATCGGCGTCATATGTATCCGGGGGGCCGGGACTGAGTTCGTCGTGACCGGAAACGCGAAAGGTAGAGCGGCTCGGAAGGGAGCGGCTCTACCTTTTGAAGTACCGCTAACGGGACTCGAACCCGTAGTCTCCGCCTTGAGAGGGCGGCGTGTTAACCACTTACACTATAGCGGCAAACTTAACTCGTCATTCACTTTTCACCGATCAAAACTGATCTTTGAATGACGCCTTAGTATACACAGCGAAGTTCGCCGTCGCAACTTTGGCGGCGGAGACATCATCCCAAAATCTGATTTGCCCTTTCCTGTTTTGAGTGATTCAATATCACACCGAGATCCCACGTACTAAGCTCTTCGAATCTTTGAGTGCAACACCGGGACGGCAGCCGGTTGAGGTTTTCGCTGCCGCGCGGTGCATCTTTGTTTTCTGACTCCGCTTCGGAGCTTGGGAGACTATGAGCCAGATCTTTCGTCGCAGCACCAACTACATATCAAAGTTCACGATCTACGGCGCGATATTTCTTGTCGGGATAATTCTCTGGCTGTTGTTGGAGTTCAACAGGTCTTCTTACTACACTCAGGCCTTCTTTCCTCGCGAGCAGCCGGTTCAGTTCAGCCACAAACACCACGTCGGTGACGACGGCATCGATTGCCGCTATTGCCACACCACGGTTGAGAAGACTGCCTTCGCGGGAATACCTCCGACTCGGACCTGCATGAACTGTCACACTCAAATCTGGGCGGACAGTCCGTACCTGGAACCCGTCCGCGAGAGCTGGCGCACCGGCAAGTCGATCCGGTGGACTCGCGTGCACGATCTTCCGGACTTCGTCTACTTCAATCACAGCATTCACGTGAACAGAGGAGTGGGCTGTTCGACGTGTCACGGCCGAGTCGACCTGATGCCGCTCACCTATCAGGTAGCGTCGCTCAATATGGAGTGGTGCATGGCGTGTCATCGCAATCCGGAGCAATTCATCCGGCCAAAGAAGGAAGTGTTCACGATGGACTGGCCGCCAGCGGTCTGGAACCAGAGCGAAGACAATACTCCAAACAAGGATGAGAAGTGGAATCAGGAGATCGAAGGCCCGAGGCTTTCGAAGGAGTACGCGATCAAAAGCACCGAGGCGATGACGAGTTGCAGCACGTGTCATAGGTAGAGGAGCGAGGATAGAGGATTGCGGCGAATTGCGGATTGCGGATTTCGGATTGAGGATTGAGGATCGAAGATAGAGGATAGAAGATAGCGATGGGAGAGCTGGTTCAACTGAGGCGTATCGCAAAGCCGTCATTCGAGGATGGGGGGCAAGCACCTCTCGATCCTCAATCCTCGATCCCCGATCCCCGAACCCCGAACCCCGACCCCCAATCCTCGACTCTCGATCCTCGATCCTCAATCCTCAATCCGCAATCCTCCATCCTCAATCCTCCATCCTCCATCCTCGATCCTCAGCCCGCCTCCCGTATCGCCGCAATCAGCGCGAGACTGGAAGCCAAGCGCGGCAAGCACTACTGGCGCAGTCTTGAAGAGCTTGCAGACTCCGAAGAATTTCAGGAAGTGCTTCATCGTGAGTTCCCCGAGAACGCGACGGAATGGAACGATCCGGCCGGGCGGCGAAAGTTCCTGAAGCTGATGGGAGCGTCGCTCGCGCTTGCAGGATTCGCGGCGTGCACGCGTCAGCCGGCCGAGCAAATCCTGCCTTACGTGCGTCAGCCGGAGGAGATCGTTCCAGGCCGCCCGCTGTTCTTTGCGACGGCGATGCCGCTGGCTGGTTATGCGATCGGTTTGCTTGCCGAAAGCCACGAAGGCCGGCCCACAAAGATCGAAGGCAACAAGGATCATCCGGCCAGCCTGGGCGCTACCGACGTCTACTCGCAAGCTTCGGTGCTCGGATTATACGACCCCGACCGCTCGCAGTCGCTGACGAATCTGGGAGAGATCTCGACGTGGTCTGCGTTTCTGGGAGCGATTCGCCCGCAGGTCGAAGCTCAGAGAGCGCTCGCTTCTCAGCCGTCGCCCGCTTCTCAGCCGTTGGCGGGCGGTGGAGGGCTGCGAATTCTGACCGAGACCGTGACGTCGCCGACGCTTGAATATCAAATCAAGACCCTACTTGCGACGATCCCAACAGCGAAGTGGCACCAGTACGATCCGGCCGGACGCGACAACGTTCGGGAAGGCGCGAAGCTCGCGTTCGGTCAGTACGCCAACACGGTTTATCACTTCGACAAAGCAGACGTCGTGCTTTCGCTGGATTCGGACTTCCTTGCGAGTGGGCCCGGTTCGGTTAGGTATGCGCGTGACTTTGCGAACAAGCGGCGGCTAAGCGAAGAGAAGCATGAGATGAACCGGCTGTACGTAGTCGAGAGTTGCGTGACCAGCACTGGCTCGATCGCCGATCACCGCTTGCCGGTTCGGGCAAGCGAAGTCGAGGGAGTCGCCCGCGAGATCTTCGGGAAACTCGGAACGGGCCAGCCTGGTGCTTCAAATAAGCCCGAAGGGGAGAAGTGGGCAGAAGCGATCGCGAATGACCTCGACAAACATCGTGGCTCGAGCATAGTAGTGGCAGGCGATTCACAACCGGCCAACGTGCACTCGATTGCTCACGTGATGAACGGGGCCCTTGGCAATATCGGCAAGACGGTCATTTACACCGATCCCGTTGAAGCAAACCCAGTCGACGGCAACTCGTCGCTTCGAGAGCTTGCGAACGATATGGAAGCGGGCAAGGTCGATCTGCTGCTTATCGTCGGCGGAAACCCAGTCTATGACGCGCACGCCGATTTGGACTTCGGCGAACGAATCAGGAAGGTCAAACTTCGCATTCACCTTAGTCTCTATAACGACGAAACGTCGGAGCTTTGTCAGTGGCATGTTCCCGAAGCTCACTACCTCGAATCGTGGAGCGACGCGCGCGCGTTTGACGGGACGGTCAGTATCATTCAGCCGCTGATCGCGCCGCTCTACTCAGGCAAGACCGCGCACGAAGTTCTTGCGGCGTTTATGAACGAGCCGGAGAGAGCCAGTTACGACATAGTCCGCGATTACTGGATGAAGCGATACGCCGCGGGTGGTCAGCCTCCGCCCATCAAAGCTCAAGCGGCAACGGCGCAAAAGACAGCGAGCGGGTCCGGATCGAGCGCGCAACCGGCAACCAGCGGTCAGGCGCCTCAAAGCGCAACGGGGGGCTTCGAAGCTTTCTGGCGCAAATCGCTTCACGACGGCGTGGTCGGAAAAACCGCCGCGCCAATCAAGCCCTTCGCGCCGACAGGGATCCTCAATTCGAGGTCCGCCTTTTCTACTCCATTGCCGGACCTCACCCAATTCACTCAACCGCCACCCTCCAAGCCTGGACTGGAGATTGTGTTTCGCGCGGACCCGACTGTCTTTGACGGGCGCTTCGCAAACAACGGCTGGCTTCAAGAACTACCCAAGCCGCTGAGCAAGCTCACCTGGGACAATGCCGCGATCATCAGTCCCGCGACTGCTTCTCGGCTTGGTGTTGGCAAAGATGTGAACGGGCTTGCGACAAACAAAATCGGTAACATTGGCGGCGACATCATCGCGGACGAAGTCGAGCTCGAGTATCAAGGCCGCAAGGTCAGGGCGCCGGTGTACATTTTGCCCGGTCAACCCGACGATTCAGTGACCGTCCATCTCGGCTACGGGCGCACAAAGGCCGGGCGAGTCGGCAACGATGCCGGGTTCAACGCTTATGCGATTCGCACTTCGGACGCGCCGTGGTTTGGATCGGGGCTTCAAATCACAAAGACCGGAACCACCTACACGCTCGCCGCGACTCAGATTCATCACGCGATCGATACCGAAGACTTGAAAGCCCGCGACATCGTTCGCTCGGGCTCGCTTGCCGAGTTGAAGAAGAATCCGACGCTTGCGCCCGAACACACGCGCGAAGAACACGGCGCCGGGTCGCTGTTTCCCAAGTGGGAGTACAAAGACTATGCGTGGGGAATGTCGATCGACATGAGTTCGTGCATTGGCTGTTCGGCTTGCGTGGTCGCTTGTCAGGCTGAGAACAACATCCCGGTTGTCGGCAAGGAACAGGTAGCGCGCAGCCGCGAGATGCACTGGCTTCGCATCGACAGCTACTACAAGGGCAGCGAGAACAACCCCGAGACTTACTTTCAGCCCGTGCTTTGTCAGCAATGCGAAGACGCGCCGTGTGAGTTGGTGTGTCCGGTCGCAGCCACCGTTCACAGCTCGGAAGGCTTGAACGACATGGTGTACAACCGCTGCGTTGGGACTCGCTACTGCTCAAACAACTGCCCGTACAAAGTGCGCCGGTTCAACTTCTTGCTGTACCAGGATTTCTACACCGCGAGCTTGAAGATGATGCGCAACCCGGACGTGTCGGTGCGGAGCCGCGGCGTTATGGAGAAGTGCACCTACTGCGTGCAGCGAATCCAGAAGGCCAAGATCGAATCGCAAAAGGAAGACAGGCAAGTGCGTGACGGCGAGATCGCGACCGCTTGCGAAGCGGCTTGCCCGACTCAAGCGATTGTGTTTGGCAACATCAACGATCCCGCGAGCCGCGTCTCGAAGTTGAAGAAGGAAGAGCGGAACTACAGCTTGCTGGGCGAGCTGAACACAAAACCGCGCACCACTTATCTGGGCGTCGTGCGAAACCCGAATCCGGAATTGGAGCACGCTTAGCGATGCAGGACGACTCAAAGTCGATCACACCGGATAGAACAATCAGTCCGCCGTCGGTTCTCGGCGAAGGGCTTACGTTCGCGTCGGTGACCGACAAGATCAGCACGATCGCGCTGAGCAAGCGTACTCCGTTGTGGTGGTTTGTCGGCGCCGGCGTTTCGTTCTCGCTGGCGATGCTGCTGTTCTACACGATCGGCTATCTGGTGCTGACCGGCATCGGGATCTGGGGCAACAACATTCCGGTAGGCTGGGCGTGGGACATCATCAACTTCGTGTGGTGGATTGGCATCGGTCACGCGGGAACTCTGATCTCGGCGATCCTGCTTTTGTTGCGCCAGCAGTGGCGGACTTCGATCAACCGGTTTGCAGAAGCGATGACGCTGTTTGCAGTCGCAAGCGCCGGATTGTTCCCCCTCCTTCACACCGGGCGGCCGTGGCTTGCGTATTGGATGTTCCCGGTTCCGAACACGATGGGATTGTGGCCGCAGTTTCGAAGCCCGCTGATCTGGGACGTGTTCGCGATATCCACTTACGCTTCGATCTCCGCCCTGTTCTGGTTTGTTGGGTTGATCCCGGACCTTGCGACGCTTCGCGATAAATCGAAGAACCAGGCGGCAAAGATCGTCTACGGGATGCTGGCGATGGGCTGGCGCGGGTCGGCGCGTCATTGGCATCGCTACGAGACGACGACTCTGTTGTTGGCGGGGATTGCGACGCCGCTGGTCATTTCGGTTCACACCATTGTGAGCTTCGACTTTGCGGTCGGGGTCATTCCCGGCTGGCACGCGACGATCTTCCCGCCCTACTTCGTGGCGGGCGCGATCTACGCGGGATTTGCGATGGTGTTGTTGCTGGCGATTCCGCTCAGGAAGCTGTACGGACTCGAAGACTACATCACGATGCGCCACATCCGGAACATGTCCAAGATCATGCTTGCGACCGGATTGATCGTGGCTTACGGCTATATGATGGAGACCTTCACAGCGTGGTACAGCTCGAACACCTATGAAGAATTCATGATCAAGAATCGGTTCTTTGGGCCTTACGCGGCGCAGTACTGGACATTGATTTTCTGCAACGTGGTAGCGCCGCAGTTGCTTTGGCTCAAGCGTGTGCGGCACTCGATAGCAGCGGTGTTCGTCGTGTCGCTGATCGTGAGCGTAGGAATGTGGCTCGAGCGGTTCATCATCATAGTAGTGAGCTTGCAGCGCGACTTTTTGCCTTCGTCGTGGGGAATGTACCAGGCGACGAAGTGGGACTGGTCGATGTTCCTCGGGACGATCGGATTGTTTCTTAGCTTGATGTTTCTGTTTGTTCGCTTTCTGCCGATGATTTCGATCTTCGAGATCAGAGGGATACTGCCGCAGGCAGAAGTGAAGGAAAGCGAAGGGTAGGTGTTCTTAGACGACCAACGGAGAGTCTAATGAGTGCAAATGTATTCGCGTACGGCTCAAACATGTGTTCAGGACAATTGCGTTCCTACGAGGTGCGCCCTGAAGGCCCTGGCCGCCCTGCAATGCTCCGAGACTATCAATTGCGATTCAACAAAAAGAGCGATGATGGCTCTGGAAAAGCCAACGTGGAGCCCCATACTGATGCGGATGTGTGGGGCGTCCTCTATACGATCCCAGAAGAGGATCTGAAGGTTCTTGACAGGGGAGAAGTGGGATACCGTCGAGAGCAGATGCCAGTTCACATTAGTGACGTTGCGTTGCCAGACGCCTGGGTTTTTGTGGCGCGCAAGCCAAGTGCAGATCCGCTCTTGCGCCCGTACTCGTGGTACACGAGGTTCTTAATCGAGGGCGCCAGGGAACACGGCCTCCCTGCGGAATACGTCGAGCAATTACAGCGTATCGAGGCCAACCAGGACGAGGACCAAGAGCGTGATAGAAGGAAGCGCTCGCTGATTTGCCGAGCCGAATAGCAGCACAAAGCGGGGTAATGAAAGAGAAGCCAAAGATCTACGGTTTGATGGCTGAGTTTGACGATCCGACGAAAGTTGTGGCGGCGGCTCGAAGCGCGCACGAGGCCGGCTACCGCAAGCTCGACGCGTACAGTCCGTTTCCGATCGAGGAACTCTGGGAGGCGATCGACTTTCGCAAGAGCAAGCTTCCGCTCATCGTGCTGATCGGCGGCATAATCGGTTGCATAGGCGGCCTTACGCTTTGCTATTGGGCGTCAGCGATTGCTTATCCGATGAACGTCGGGGGGCGCCCGCTCGATAGCTGGCCGTCGTTCATCCCGGTGACTTTCGAGTGCACGATTCTGGTCGCGGGTTTTGCGGCGGTGTTCGGGATGCTTGCGTTGAACGGGTTACCGGAGCCTTATCATCCGGTGTTCAACGTTGAGGGGTTCGACCAGGCTACGAGGAACCGGTTTTTCCTCTGCATCGAGTCGCGCGATCCAAAGTTTGATGCGAAAGCAACGAGGAAATTTCTCGAAGGCTTGGAGCCAGTTTTGGTGAGCGATGTTGAGTTCTGAGAGGATAGAGGATAGAGGATGGAGGATAGAGGATAGAGGATAGAGGATGGAGGATAGAGGATAGAGGATGGAGGATAGAGGATAGAGGATCGCAACCTCGTCTAAAAAGTCGTGGGGAAAGTGGAGTGAAAGATGGCAATGATCCAAAGCTTTAGGGACTTGGACGTGTATAAGGTCGCTCGCGAACAGGCGAAGAAAATCTTCGTGGTAACACAAGGGTTCCCTCGCGAAGAGAGGTATTCGCTGATCGATCAGATTCGCCGCTCGTCTCGAGCGGTGAATGCGATTCTCGCTGAGGGATGGGCCCGGCGACGGTATCAACCGGCATTCATCAACAAGGTCAACGAGTCGCTCGGCGAGGCGATGGAGACTCAAGCTTGGCTAGACCACGCGCTCGATTGCGACTACCTAACGCCGTCACAACATCGCGAGCTCGATGTTGCGTGGCAGCACATCGGCGCCATGCTAAACCGTATGATTTTGCGGGCCGGTGATTTCTGCAGGACCGCTTCAAGGCAATGAATATGAAGGCATTGTCTTTTCGAAAACGGATTTTGATGAACGAGCGTCGGTCCTCGATCCTCGATGCTCGATCCTCTATCCTCTATCCTCTATCCTCGTACGCGGTTCTTCTACTGGCATTGGTTCTCACACCAGGCTGTCGCCAGGACATGCACGATCAGCCGAAGTACCGGCCGCTACGACCCGTTGATTCATTCGGCGCGATAAAAGATGAGCGTTCCGCGAGGCCGCTTGTCGAAGGCACTGTCGCGCGAGATCAACTAAAGGACGATGTCGAGTTCTACACAGGCAAAGTAGCTGGCGCGACTTCAACCTCAGCACCTGCGGCACCGGCGACTGGGCAAGCGTCAGCCGCTGGACAATCATCAGCGTCCGGCGCGCTGCAAACCTATCAAGGCTTTGTCACCGAGTTCCCGATCGAGATCACCGCAGCGGACCTCGACCGCGGGCAGGAGCGGTTCAACATCTACTGCTCGCTGTGTCACGGATCGACCGGCGAAGGCAACGGGATGATCGTGCGCCGTGGCTTTCGACGGCCGCCTTCCTACGACGAAGAGCGGCTTCGGCAAGCGCCGCCCGGTTACTTCTTCGATGTGATCACGAACGGATTCGGCACGATGCCTGACTACGCCTCGCAGATTCCACCAGAGGACCGCTGGAAGATCGTAGCCTACATTCGCGCTTTGCAGCTCAGCGCGCGCGGCACACTCGCGGACGTTCCGGCGGATCAGCGCGACAAACTTTCGAGCGGAGCAGACGGCAAGAGAGGGGGTCATGCAGGCGGGACGCCTGCGCTCCCAGGGGAAGATCGAGGAGAACACCGCTGATGACCGAGGGTTTCGAAAAGGCTCCTCCGGAAATGGATCGCGTCAGGCGGCGGGCGCTCATCGTGGGCGTTGTGGGGCTCGCGTTGTGCGCTTTGCCTGCCGCGATCAGCGCAAGCTTGCGCGACCAATTCTTCCGCTCTTACTTGCTTTCATTCGTCTTCTGGATCGGAATCACGCTTGGGTGCTTTGCAATTCTGATGGTGCAACACATGTCCGGGGGCGCGTGGGGACTGGTAATCAGACGAGTGTTGGAGTCTGCCACCAGGACGTTCCCCCTCTTTGCGCTGCTGTTTATTCCGATCATCCTGGGTGTGCACTCATTGTACATTTGGGCTCGACCCGAGGAGGTAGCAGCCAGCGAGGCGCTCAAACACAAGAGCGCGTATTTGAACATCACCTTCTTCATCGCGCGCGCGGCCTTTTACTTCGTGGTCTGGTTTGCAGTGTCGCGATTGCTCAACAAGTGGTCGCTCGAACAGGACAAGACCGGCGAGCGCGCGCTAACGAGCAAGATGCAGAACCTGTGCGGGCCGGGGCTCCTGCTTTACGGGTTGACTGTGACATTCGCGTCGGTCGATTGGGTGATGTCGCTTCAGCCGGAGTGGTTCTCGACTATCTTCGGGATACTGTTCATGGGCGGGCAAGGCCTTTCGGCGATGGCGTTCGTGATAGCGGTGATCGTGCTGCTCGCGTCGCGCAAACCGATGTCCGAAGTGATTCAGCCGGGTCATCTGCACGATCTTGGCAAGCTAATGCTGGCGTTCTTGATGCTGTGGGCGTATTTCGCGTTCTCGCAGTTCCTGATCATCTGGTCGGGCAATCTTCCGGAAGAAATACCGTGGTACGTGCGGAGGCTTCAGTCATCGTGGAAGTACGTCGGCCTCGCGCTGGTTCTGCTTCACTTCGCGCTGCCGTTTGTGTTGCTGTTATCGCGCGATCTGAAGCGCCACTCGCGAAGGTTGGTCATAGTGGCGAGCCTCGTCATTGTCATGCGCTTTGTTGACTCGATCTGGATGATCGTCCCCGAAGTGCGTGGCGGAGGCTTTGCGATTCATTGGATGGATGTGGCTATGGCTTTTGGTATCGGAGGAATCTGGCTGTCGGTCTTCCTGCAACAGCTCGGGAATCGGCCGCTGCTGCCCATGCGCGATCCGGACATCGAGAGGGCGTTCAGCCATGCGAGCGGACACTAGAAGCAATGACGGATAAACACAACAACCGATCGAGTGCCGGCGCTGAGTCCAGCGACTTGAACATCCGGCCGATCGTCTGGTTTCTCTCAAGCCTGGCGGTCTCGACTGCGATCATCTTCTTGTTGATGGGCGGGCTGGTAAGGATTTTGGAATCGCGAGTCGAGAAAGCCGAGGGCAAGCCGTCGCCGCTTGCGAGTGAGCGGGAGCGAATCGCACCCGAGCCGCGGGTTCAGCTTGCGCCGTCAAGGATTGAACAGGTCGAAGGCAGAGAAGGTCCGGATCTGAACGACGACCCGCTTGTCGAGATGGAGCGCGTTAGACGAGAAGAGAGCGAGAAGCTGAACAGCTACAGTTGGGTCGATGAAAAGAACGGCGTCGTGCGAATCCCGATCGATGAAGCGAAAAAGCTTTTGTTAAAGCGAGGATTGCCAACGAGACAGAAGCGTGTCGCGAAAGACGAAGAGCCAAGGCCCGGAGAAGGAACAAAGTGAGCGTCACGCCAGAAACAAGATGGCAAGGTGAAGCAGTCGGCGGCTCGTTTGCCGCGCGAGGCGTTGCCTTTTGCCTTTTGCTTTTGACACTGTGCGGTCCAGTCTTCGCGCAGGCGTGGGGACAGGGGCCGCCGCCGATGACCAGCGAGACCACCTCCGACGGCAAACCCCGTTTGCTCGAAGGCGTCGGCATCGACCAAAAGCTCGATGAACAGCTTCCGCTCGATCTTGTCTTCAAGGATGAAAGCGGCGCGTCTGTCCGCCTGGGCGACTACTTCGGCAAGCGGCCAGTCGTGTTATCGCTCGTGTATTTCAACTGTCCGATGCTCTGCAATCAAGTGCTCAACGGGTTGACCGGCTCGATGGACACGCTTTCCTTCGACATCGGCAAAGAGTTCGAAGTCGTCACCGTAAGCTTCGACCCGCGAGAGGGACCGGAGCTTGCGCGCGACAAGAAAGAGACTTACATCAAGTGGTACAAGCGTCCGGGCTCGGCGGACGGCTGGCACTTTCTGACTGGCGAAAAACACGAGATCGACAAGCTCGCGGCGGCCATTGGATTTCGCTTCCGGTACGATCCGGCGACGAACCAGTTCGCGCACGCCAGCGGAATCATGCTCGCCACTCCGCAAGGAAGGCTCGCGCGGTACTTCTACGGCATCGAGTATGCGCCGCGAGACTTGAAGCTGGGATTGATCGAAGCTTCTGAGAACAAGATCGGGTCGCCCGTTGATAAGCTCTTGCTCTACTGCTACCACTACGATCCGGCGGCGGGGAAGTACGGGCCGGTTGTGATGAATATGATCAGGCTCGGCGGAGCGGCTACGATGATCGGATTCGTGGCAATGCTGTTTTGGATGCGGCGCAGAACGACGATGCGGCGGCGGGCCGGACTGGGAGGAGGCGTTTAGCGAATGCAGTTGACCGTCCCATTCTCACCGGACCAGGCGTCGACTTTTGCGGGAGAGGTGGATGCTCTGTACGGTTTTCTCTGGGCTCTGACCATCTTCTTTGGCGTGCTCCTCTCGCTGGTGATTTTGTACTTCGCGGTCAAGTACAGGCGGCGCCACGAGAATGAGATACCTCGCGGCGTCAAAGGCTCGATGCGCCTCGAGGTTGTTTGGACGGTTATCCCGTTCATCGTTTCGATGGGGATATTTGTCTGGGGAGCGAACATTTATTACACGATGTATCGCCCGCCCGCCGAAGCGCTCGACATCTACGTTGTGGCAAAGCAATGGATGTGGAAGTTTCAGCACCTCGACGGCCATCGTGAGATCAACGAGCTTCATATCCCGGTTGGCCGCAAGGTCAGATTGATGATGACCACCGAGGACGTGATTCATAGTTTCTTCGTGCCTGCGTTTCGCGTGAAGATGGACGTCGTTCCGGGCAAGTACAGCACCGTCTGGTTCGAAGCGACCAAGCCGGGCCGCTATCACTTGTTCTGCGCCGAGTACTGCGGAACGAGCCACTCGGGAATGATTGGCTGGATCGACGTGATGGAAGCACCCGAGTACCAGGACTGGCTGAGCGGAGGGGCGAGCGGCGGCTCTCTCGCTTCTTCCGGCGAGAAGTTGTTTCAGCAACTCGCTTGCAACACTTGTCATAAGACCGACGGGACCGGACGCGGGCCCGCGCTCGAAGGAGTGTTCGGTAAGACGGTAAAGCTTCAGGACGGAAGCACCGTCACGGCCGATGAAGCTTATGTTCGCGAGTCGATACTAAATCCGCGCGCAAAAGTCGTAGCCGGATATCAGCCGATAATGCCAACGTTCCAGGGGCAGGTGACCGAAGAGCAGTTGTTGGAGCTTGCAGCTTATATCAAGTCGTTATCGGGTAAGCAGGGAAGTGAAGGATCGGGCGGCGCTGCGATGCCCGCCGGGTCACCGAGGCCGGCGCAGCCAGCCCCCGGGACCGCGCCGCGGCACTAGGTCAGACTTATTATGGAAAGCGTCGGAACAGTAGTTCCACCTCGCACTCATTATGTGAACGCAACCTACGGCGTCCGCTCGTGGCTGCTGACGGTGGATCACAAGCGCATCGCGTTGCTTTATCTGGCGTCGGTGACCTTCTTCTTTTTTCTCGGCGGCTTGTTTGCGGTGTTGATCAGGATCGAGCTGCTCACGCCGAAGGGCGACGTTTTTCAGGCTGAGACTTACAACCGGCTGTTCACGATGCACGGCGTCGTGATGGTCTTTTTCTTTCTGATACCGGCGATCCCCGCAGTGCTTGGAAATTTCCTGGTCCCGCTGATGATCGGAGCGAGGGACCTTGCTTTTCCGAAGCTCAATCTCTTGAGCTGGTATATCTATAATGTAGGCGCGTTGTTGACTGTGATAGCGATCGTCGCCGGCGGAGTCGATACCGGCTGGACCTTCTACACGCCGTACAGCTCGACGTATTCGAACAGCAACGTGATCCTGACAGGTCTCGGCGTGTTCGTTACCGGCTTCTCGTCGATCCTGACCGGCCTGAATTTCATCGTCACAATCCATACGATGCGAGCGCCGGGGCTGACATGGTTCAGGCTCCCGCTGTTCATCTGGTCGCACTACGCGACAAGCTTGATCATGATTCTTGGCACGCCGGTCATAGCCATAACGGTGCTGCTGCTTGCGCTCGAGCGAGTCGCGCATGTGGGAATTTTTGATCCGGCGCTTGGCGGCGACCCGGTGTTGTTTCAGCATCTGTTTTGGTTTTACTCGCATCCGGCCGTCTACATCATGGTGCTGCCGGCGATGGGCGTGATAAGCGAGCTGGTCGCGAACATGACCAGGAAGAACATCTTCGGGTACAAGTTCGTGGCTTTCGCGAGCATGGCTATTGCCGTGTTTGGGTTTTTGGTGTGGGGCCACCATATGTTCGTCAGCACGCAGTCGGTTTATGCCGGGTTGGTCTTTTCGTTCTTGAGCTACGCAGTTGCGGTTCCGTCGGCGGTGAAGGTGTTCAACTGGACGGCGACCCTGTACAAGGGCTCGATCTCGTACAACACGCCGATCCTCTACGCGTTTGGCTTTATCGGGTTTTTTATCATCGGGGGAATGACGGGGTTGTTTCTTGCGGCGCTGGGCGTCGACGTGCACGTTCACGACACGTACTTCGTGGTCGCGCATTTCCACTACATCATGGTAGGCGGGACGATCATGGGATTTCTTGGCGGGCTGCACTATTGGTGGCCGAAGATCACGGGCCGGATGTATCCGGAAGGATGGGCTCGGTTCGCGGCGCTGGTCATATTCGTCGGGTTCAACCTGACGTTCTTTCCGCAGTTTCTCGCCGGGTACATGGGTATGCCGAGAAGGTACTACGCTTACCCGGAGGAGTTTCAAGTGCTGAACGTGATGTCGACCGCGGGCGCTTCGATTCTGGGAATGGGTTATTTGATACCGATGGTGTACTTCGTATGGTCTATGAGGTACGGGCCTCACGCGTCGGCGAACCCCTG
Organism: Candidatus Onstottus arcticum; assembly: GCA_038040485.1. Lineage (GTDB taxonomy): Bacteria > Acidobacteriota > Blastocatellia > UBA7656 > UBA7656 > Onstottus_B > Onstottus_B arcticum. The sequence goes on along the minus strand of JBBPIE010000002.1, from coordinate 3,258 downwards.
GGGCGCGTTTGGATTGGAGTGGCGGACTTCGTCGCCGCCGCCGACCGAGAATTTTGCGGAGACGCCCGTCGTGACTTGGGAAGCTTATGACTTCAATCCGCACGAAGAACCGGAGGTCGTCGGTATAACGGGCACTGAAAGCTAGAGGTGAGGAGAGGAGTGATGATGGAAGATAGAGGATAGAGGATAGACGATCGAGGCCAGACTATCCTCAATCCTCTATCCTCAATCTTCTATCCTCCCTTTTCAGTTTCAACTAGGAGCGCATTTGGCAGAGAGTCACACAACACATCAGGTCGGGCTTGCGCACCATTTCGACAACATGGAACAGCAGCGCGAAGCGGGCACGCTCGGGATGTGGGCCTTCCTGATCACCGAGATCATGTTCTTTGGCGGGTTGTTTCTCGCTTACATTCTCTATCGCACGAAGTTTCCCGGCTCGTTTGCAGCGGCCAGTTCTCATCTCGACTGGAAGCTCGGCGCGTTCAACACCGCGGTTTTGATCTTCAGCAGCTTGACGATGGCGCTGGCGGTCTACTATTCGCAAACCGGCGATCGCGCGAAGCTGATAGGGTTTCTGGTTCTGACAATCGTTCTGGGCTTCGCTTTTCTTGTCGTGAAAGCGATCGAGTACCACGACAAGTACGTCACGCACCACATCCCCGGCCCGTTCTTTGGGTTCAGGTGGGAAGAGCAAGCCGGCGATCCGAAGCAGGTCGAGATGTTTTACTACATCTATTTCGCGATGACCGGAGTGCATGCGCTGCATATGGTCATCGGCATCGGAATAATGACGGTTCTTGTCTGGATGGCGAGGCGTGGGAGATTTACGCCTGAGTATCACTCGCCGGTGGAGATATCGGGTTTGTACTGGCACTTTGTAGACATTGTCTGGATTTTCCTCTTTCCGCTGCTTTACCTATTGGGCGCGCACATTCATCCTCATTGAAAGGGGCGGCATGTCAGAGCACGTAGTCTCAAGGAAAATCTACTTCATCATCTTTGGTGCATTGCTGGTTCTGACGGCGGCGACGGTGTGGGTTGCGACTTTCGATCTCGGCGCGTGGAACGCGGTGGTTGCGTTGTCGATAGCGGTCTTGAAGGGAACGCTTGTCGTGCTCTACTTCATGCACGTGCGATACAGCTCGAAGCTGACGTGGGTGTTTGTGGCCGCCGGATTCTTCTGGCTTGCGATCCTACTGGCTTTCACCTTCAGCGACTACGCTACGAGAGGATGGGTCGGTATCGCGAAATGATAAAACCCGGTAAAGGGCGCCGCGATTGATCGACGAACTGAACAAGCTGCTTAAGGCGAGTCAGCGAGTTGTCGCGTTCACCGGCGCCGGCATAAGCACCGAATCGGGCATTCCCGACTTCCGCAGCCCTGGCGGGTTCTGGTCCAACAACCAACCGATCTACTTCAAAGACTTTCTCGCGTGGGAGGACATGCGCCGGGAAGCCTGGCGTCGGAAGCTCGCCTTCGAAGACGCGTTCAAACAGGCTCAACCAAATCGCGGGCATCGAGCGATCGCTCACCTCGCGGAAAAGGGGAAGGTTGCGAGCGTCATCACCCAGAACATCGACGGCTTGCATCAGCTCTCGGGAGTTCCCGACCGGAGCGTGATCGAGCTGCACGGCAACAGCACCTATGCTGTCTGTCTGAGCTGCGAGCGCCGGTATGAGCTTGCGCCGATACTCAGTGCGTTCAGCGTCGCCGAGCAGCCGCCCGAGTGCGACTGTGGCGGTTTCATAAAGACCGCTACGATTTCGTTTGGTCAACCGATGCCGGTCGAAGCGATGCGGCGCGCCAAGCTCGAAACCGAGCAGTGCGACTTGTTTCTGGCGGTCGGTTCGTCGTTGGTGGTCTACCCGGCCGCGGGCTTTCCGGTTCTTGCGAAACAATGCGGCGCGCGGCTGGTGATAATCAATCGCGATCCGACCGATCTGGATTATCTTGCGGACCTTGTGTTGAACACTGAGATAGGAGAAACGCTGGGAGCTGTGAGCGGAGTCGAGTGAAGAGCAAGGGGCGAAGGGCAAAGCGCTAAGAGCAAAGAGCAAAGAGCAAGGAGTATAGAAGAGGAATTCGACTCTGCCCGTTGTTGACAATCATTCGAGTCTCGTCCGTCCTTTGAGTCTTTTCCGTCCCTTGAGTCCTAATGGTGTGTCCAAAATACTGGCCCCTAACCACAAAGCACTGACCCGCCATTCACGTTCAAAACCTCGCCGGTGATATGGCTGGCAAGCTCAGAAGCCAGAAACAGAATTGGGCCGGCGATCTCGTCAGCGGTGGCGACGCGGCCCAGCGGTATCAGCTCGCGAACCTTTCGGCGCTCTTTCGGATCGGTCAAAGCTTCGGTGGTCATATCAGTCGCAACCCATCCCGGCGCGACGCAGTTGACGGTGATTCCGCGAGACCCAAGCTCCGCTGCAAGCGACTTGGTCATCGCGATAATCGCTCCCTTTGTCGCCGCGTAGTGAGAGTGAAACGCTTCACCGCGCTGCCCGGCTGTTGATGAAACAAGGATCATCGTCCCTCGGCGATTCGGGAGCATCACTCGCGCCGCCTCCGCGCAACAGGCGTAGATCGATTTCAGGTTAGCGTCGATCGTTTCATCCCACTGCGCTTCGGTCATGTCCTCGATGGCTGCTTCTTTCCAGATGCCGGCGTTGGCTACGAGGATGTCGAGTCCACCGAAGCGTTCTACTGTCGCGCGCACGAGCTTGCGCGCGGCCGAGACCCGCGAGACGTCGGCGCGAACAGTGATGGCTTCAGTGCCGAGGCTTTTGCATTTGTTGGAAATCTCTGCGGCGGCCTGCCGGTCGCGAATGTAGTTGATGACGATTCCTTGCGCGCCGGCTTTGGCGAACTTGATGGCGGTTGCCGCTCCGATACCCCGCGAAGCTCCGGTGATGAGCGCGATCTTTCCTGCGAGAGTGATCATAGTGAATCTTTCTTGGCGTCCTTGGTTGTGAGTTGTTTTGGCAGGCTGCCGAAAGAGTCGGCTGCACGGGAGTAAGGGCAATCCCACCAACTCAGTTGGTGGATTTTTCACACTCAGCCTACAACGGCACCGGCGAATTCTCCGCTCCCTCGGCTTCAACTCTCGCGCCGCCTCGCGGCCGCGAGGCGGCGCGAGAGTTGAAGCCTCTAAGTGGCAAAGGGAGGGGAGCGTTTCCCTCCGGTAGGCCGAGTATGAACCATCCACCAACTGCGTTGGTGGGATGTGCGCCCGAAAGGCGCGATGGTCAGAGGGG